>NZ_JBITZL010000003.1:684142-909091 GCF_044546845.1 Streptomyces sp. NPDC053076
GAACATCTACCGCTACACCGGCGACCAGGACAGCGGCCACTGGAAGCAGATCTCCGGCGCGCTGACGGGGATCTCTGCGGGCTCGCGGAGTGTGGTGTGGGGTGTCAACGCGGGCGGGAACATCTACCGCTTCACGAACAACGACGCCAGCCCGTGGGTGCAGATCCCGGGCGCGCTGACGGACATCGGTGCGGGCGTGGACGGCACGGTATGGGGGGTGAACGCGAACGGGAACATCTACCGCTACACCGGTGACCTGCCAGGCTGAGCAGGCTCCCGTCAGCACGCCCACAGTGGGCCCGTGCTTCTGCGAGCCGGGCCTTCCCGGAGCCGCGTGGAGCGAAGGACCATGCGGTCAGTGCCGCGAGGCGAGCGGCTGCGACATCACTCCGTCGTGCGCGCATCGCGCTGACACGGCCCTGGGCGGCTTCGCTTGAGGCTGCCGAGCATCGTCTGCAGGCAAACAGCCCCGTGCCTTCCTCGCCACGTTCGGCGCGGAAGGCACAGGGTGGGCGTATCTCTTACGGCCCGATGCGCCTGCACAGGGCGTTCGGGAACCGGTTCAGGGTGCGGTGAACAGGGTGGGGAAACGGGTGGCCAGCCACGGGCGGGGGCCCCAGGCGAGGACCTGCCCCTGGGCGATGGCACGCCAGGGATTCAGCCGGCCCAGCGCGATCAGCAGGAAGGCGACGGGATCGAGCAGGATGGTGCAGTCCGCGCGCTGTGGTGGTGTCCCGGGTGTCACCTGCACGGCGCCGTCGGCCAGGGACACACCGAACGCCTCGCCCCCACGCAGCCGGACCCGGTAACGGGCGGTGAGCCCTTCGGTGGCTGCGGGGTTCGCGACACGTGGCATGACCGAGAGCATGAACGGCATGCACAAGCCCACCCGTTCCCGGTCGACCATGTGCGGACGCTCAAGGGCGCGAGCCAGGTCGTAACCATGGCCGAGCATGTGTGTGAGCAGGTACGACGCAAGAACGGACCGGTTCATCAGGCCCAGGGGTGTGGACGCCGGACTGTCGGTCGCAGAGCGCGACAGAGCATCCAGGAACGCCTCGGCCTGTTCAGTGATCATCGTCGCGAGAGGCCCAGCCCGGCGCTCCCCGAAGACGGCGAGGGACGCCGCGTTGGCCTCGGCGAGGCTCTGGGGAGTTCCGTCGCCGTAGCGGCGTTCCCGCCCAGCGGCCAGGTCGGCCATCAGTTCGTTGGCCATGGCCAGGTGGGCGGCGGCCTCACCGACGGTCCACTCCGACCCCGGCACGGCAAGCGCCGTGTCGTTCGCGCTCCGCACCAGCGTGGCGATCTCCTCGGCGGTGCCCCGGATCGCCTGTCCCAGCCCGTCGGGCAAGGGCCACGAGCCGTCCTGCCGTACCGTCGTGTGCACGTTGATCGCTCCACTTCCCACTCGCCCGGCACTCCCGACGTGCCTGCGGCGCGCTGGTACCCAACCAGACCCGGGGGGCGCGCGACAAGCCCCCGCGCCCCCCGGGTGGCGCCTCTGGTGCGGGAGCGGGGAGGGGCGGCACCCGGCATGGAACAGGCACAGAGGAGGGCCGTGCGGCTAGGACGACGAATCGGCCCCCTGTAAGCCGACTGCGCCGCAGGCACATCGTGCCGTGTACTGCGCGCCGCGATATCGAAGCCACCGGACGACTGGGCCGGCACGGCTGAGCGGTCGAGCACACGATGTCCTGGTGCGTCGACCCGGAGCGGCTTTCCACCGCACGAAGTGGCGGGGTGGCTGGCGGCGGCGTGGTCGGTCGGCTGGGTGGGTGGTCAGGGGTGGTTGTAGATGTTGACCCAGATGGTTTTGCCGCGGCCGGTGGGTGTGTTGCCCCATTGCGTGGCGAGGGCGTCGACGATGAGGAGTCCGCGTCCGTGTTCGGCGTGCTGGTTGGCGTCGGGGGTGAGGGTGATCGGGATGGGGATGGGCGGGGTGGAGTCGGTGTCATGTACTTCGAGGCGGAGATGGTCGGGGTACTCGCGGAGGCGGAGATCCACGTCGCTGTCGGCGTGGATGAGGGCGTTGGTGACGATCTCCGAGGTGAGGAGTCGCGTGTTGTCGATGAGGTTGTCCAGGCCCCAGGTGTGAAGGCTGTCGGTGATGAACTGGCGCGCGGTCTTGACGGCGTTGAGGTCGTGGCGGTGGAAGTGGATGTTGGTGATGCGGCGGTTGGGGCCCGGTTGGGAACCTTCGTAGTCGGCGATGAGGAGGGCGATGTCGTCGTGGTGGGTGTGGTGGGTGGCGGCGTATTCGATGAGATGGTCGGCGAGGTGGTCGAGGGTGTCGGGCCGGGGTGTGAGCAGGCGGGTGTAGGGGGCGGCGTCGAGGGGGCGGTTTTCGGTGAGACCGTCGGTGTAGAGCAGGACGAGGGTGTGGGGGTTGAGGAGGAGGTCGGTGGTGATGTAGGGCGTGTCGGGGTTGATGCCCAGGGGAAGGCCGGGAGGAAGGCTGGGGGTGACGAGTGTGCCGTCGGAGGTACGGATGAGGGGTGGAGGGTGGCCGGCGGTGGCGATCTCGGCGGCGCCGGTGGTGGTGTCGAGGATGACCAGGCAGCAGGTGGCCATGAGGTCGGTGTCGAGTTCGTCGAGGAGGCGGTTGGCGCGGGTGAGGGTGGTCCCGGGGGTGTGCCCTTCGGTGGTGTAGGCGCGAACGGCGCTTCTGAGCTGGCCCATGACGATGCTGCTCTCGATGCTGTGGCCTTCGACGTCCCCGACGACGAGGGCGATCCGGTTGCCGGGCAGGGGGATCACGTCGTACCAGTCACCGCCGAGTCCTTCGGTGGAGGACGCTGGGATGTAGCGGGCCGTGGTGATCATGCCGGGGACTTCGACGAGGTGGCGGGGCAGGAGCTTCTTCTGCAGGTTCTCGGCGAGTTGACGGGCGTTCTCGGTGAGGGTGGCGCGTTCCAGGGCGGGGCCGAGGAGGTCCATCATGAGCATGGCGACGGCTTGTTCTTCGGGGCTGAAGGCGCGGGGGTGGGGAAAGCCCAGGGTGCACACGCCCAGGGGGTGGTTGTGGAGGGTGATGGGAAGGTAGACGGTTGCTTCGAGGTCGTCGTCGACGGCGTGAGGGTAGCTGCTCAGGAGGGTGTGACGGTCTTCGAAGAACAACGGGGTGCGAGTGTGCAGGGCGCGGGCGTCGGGGCGGTGGAAGGTGGCGGCGGCGCCGTGCAGGAGCCGGAGGGCGACGGTGGGGTACCCGCTGTGCCCCGCGACCCATAGCCGGCCGTCTTTGCATGTGTGGACGAGGAATGCGGTGGCGGCGAAGGGGGCCATGATGCGGTGGCGGGTGACGGCCATGACGTCGCCGACGCTGGTGGCTTCGTTGAGTTCGGCGGCCAGTTGGTGAAGCTGGTACATGAAGCTGACCTCGGTGGAGCCGGGGTAGTCCGGCAGTCCCCAGCCGGTGTTGTCGCCCGGTCGAGGAGTGGGTGTGCGCTGGTAGAGGGGGAGCAGGGCGGGTTTCGTTCCGGGACGCATGTCGACCCCGTGGCCGGCCATGGTGTCGAGGGTGCGGGCCAGGGCGGCGATCTTGTTTTTGAGCCAGGCGATGTCGCGGGTGTGCAGGTGGTGGGTGCGCGGCGGGACCCAGACGAAGGTGAGGACACCGAGACGGCCGTTGTCGCTGTCGATGGGCAGGGCGATGACCGAGTAGGGGAAGGGGACCCGGCTGGCGAATATGAGGCCCGGGGAGGAGGCGGTGGTGCGGAAGCCTGCCGTGATCACGTTCCCGGTGCGGTAGGCGGCGGAGGTGGCGAAGGGATCGGCGATGTCTATGTGTTCGGGCATGACGTAGATCGCCGGCTGGGCTCCCCCGATGATCTCGCTGCGCAGGGTGTGGTTGTCGTCGGCGAGGAGGTAGACCAGGCCCGTGTTCGCGCCGAGGTGTCCGATGACGTCCCGCAGGATGTCGGCGAGTGCGCGGTCGCGGTGCAGGGCGGTGTACGGGTCCGTATCGTTGCTCATGGCCGTGCCCCCACTTCGAGATCCGAGACAGGAGTGAGGCTGGATGTCAGGCGCTTCTCCATGCTCTCTCCCGCATAGGTACGACGCATCCGTCCACCGGTCTCGGTCCCTGCCTGGCTATGGTCTCGGCAGGGGGCCCCAGCCTCGTCTTCGCTCCGGCGCCGGTCCTGACCTCGGCCTGGTTCAGCCGCCGCGTGTTCCCAGCGATCAAGAGCGCGCGGTCTCGGTGTGGTGATCTCGGTCTGGTGATGACCGTCCCCGCCGGGTTGCCTGGGAGTACAGCCGAAACGCACATCAGGGTGTCCGTCGTCGGTCGCCGAGTGGCCGAGGCCGCGCGGGGTACTCCGGAGGGGTCCGGTGAACCCGACGGATCCGTCCCGGTCGGTCGAACGGGCCGATCCCCGTCAAGACGATGATGACTTGGGCAAGGACCACCATGGCTGCTTCCGACGACCACGCTCTGAACCTGCACTTCATCGGTACGGCGACCGTGCTCCTGCGATACGGCGACCTGGTCCTGCTCACCGACCCCAACTTCCTGCACCGCGGGGAGCGCGCGCACCTGGGATACGGACTGACCAGCAAGCGTCTGACCGAGCCGGCGCTTCAGCCGGCGGAACTTCCGGCCCTGGACGCCGTGGTCCTCTCCCACCTGCACGGTGATCACTGGGACCGCACGGCCAGACGGCACCTGGACCGGTCGGTGCCGGTCGTCACCACCCCGCACGCAGCCCGCCGTCTGCGGACCTGGCAGGGTTTCGACCGCGCCGGCGGCCTGCGAACGTGGGAAAGCTGCACGATCCACGCGGGCCGCTCGCAGGTCCGTGTCACCGCGCTGCCCGGAGTGCACTCCCTGCGGCCGGCGCTGCGCAGACTGCTGCCGCCGGTGATGGGCAGCATGCTGGAATTCGGACGTCGTGACGGCCCGGTGAGCCTTCGCCTGTACATTTCGGGCGACACGCTTCTGTACGACGGACTCGACGAGATAGTACGTCGCTTCCCCCGAGCCGACCTGGCCGTGCTCCACCTGGGAGGTACGCGACTGCCTGGCGGTTTCGTCGTCACCATGGACGGTGCTCAGGGCGCCGAACTCGTCCGCCGCCTCGGCACCCCCCGCGCTCTGCCGGTCCATTACGACGACTACGACGTCTTCCGCTCCCCGCTCGAGGACTTCCTGTCCGAAGCGGCCCGCCTGGGGCTGCGGGAACGGCTGGTCCACTGCGGCCGCGGGCAGCATGCGAGCGTGGCGCCCCCTGGCAGCCCGCCCACGGTCCGCTGACACACACAAGGGGCGCCCCGCCCGGAGCCGCGGCCCTCCGGGCGTGATCCGTTCAGGGGCTGGACCACCAGGAAGATGTTCAGGCCGCGGATCGCGGCACGGATCGCCACCCCGGCTCCGTGCGATCGCCACCAGGTTGGACCAGCTCGCTCCACGAACCCCTTCGCTCCCCGTCCCCCCCGGCGAGCCATACCGAGACTGCGTGCCTTCTTTGCATGGAGTGGTCCGGTTGGGGTACCCGAATGAATTCGTGCCTGAACTGAGGAGGGACATGGACGACGCCGCCGCTTCCGGCCGGGAAGGTTTTCCCGCGTCCGGGCATCGGGCGCGGCCTGGCGCCCTGCCCGACGAAACGCTGGAAAACCTGCAGGCGTCCGCCATCGCGGTCGATGACGACGGCCTCATCGTCACGGCCAACAGTGCAGCCCAAAGCTTGCTGCGCCGGGATGCGTCGGAACTCGTCGGTCGGGACTTCCACGACCTGCTGCACCGGGACAGATACGGGCACTCGGTGCCACGCACTCGCTGCCAGATAAGGAAGGCCCTGCTCACCGGGGACACCAGGCATGGCGACGCCGAGTGGTTCGCCCGCGGGGACGGCACTCTCGTCCAGTTTTCCTGGCTGGTCACCCCCTACACACCCGGTCCGGGCGTGGCAGGTGCGCTGGCCATGCTGTACGAGCCGAAACAGGGGGACAGGCACCACAGCGATGACGGGCACTCCGCACCGCTGACGGAACTGGACCGCCTGGCCCTGCTGGCGGAGACGACCACGCAGCTCACGTCCACCCTGGACGTGGACGAGGCGATGCACCGGCTGGCGGCCCTGACCGTACCCCGGCTGGCGGACTGGGCGGTGTTCGACCTTCTCACCGAACGTGACGAAGTACGACGTGTCCTCGTGATGGAGCACAAGGACGGCATCCTCGTCGAGCGGGATGACCTGCAAGGCCCGATGCCTCCCGTGCCGGCAGAGTCGCCGATGCCCCTGTCACGGGCTCTGCGCGGCGCCGCCTCCTCCCTCGCCGGTCCCGCCACCTACCAGGGCCCACCGGATTCGGGCATAGCGGTCGAGCAGCAGCGCCTGTTCACCGAGACGGGCATGCACACCGCTGCCATCGCACCCATTCGCGGTCTGCGCGACGTCCTCGGCGCCCTGACCTTGGGCCGCTCCCAGCAACATGACGCCTTCACCCCGGCCGACCTGCCGCTGCTGGAGGATCTCACCCGCCGAGCCGGTCTGGCGCTGGACAACGCACGCCTGTACCAGCGCCAGCGCAAAGTGGCCGAGACCATGCAGCGCCACCTGCTGCCCCAGCTGCCCGTCCTGCCCGGGCTGGAGATGACCGCACGCTACGTGCCCGCTCCGGACGCCTCGTCCGTGGGCGGTGACTGGTACGACGCCTTCGCTCTGGCCGCGCACGTCCACGCACTGGCCATCGGCGACGTCGTCGGGCACGATCTCGACGCCGCGGCCGGTATGGCACAGGTGCGCAACATGCTCCGCGCCTTCGCGTGGTCCCACCCCGAGGCCGCGCCCAGTGCCGTCGTCACACAGCTCGACGAGGCCGTGATGCACATAGCCGAGGTACCCATGGCGACCATGATCCTCGCCAGGCTCACACTCGGCGACGACGCAATGTGGCGCCTGCACTGGACGAACGCCGGCCACCCGCCGCCCCTGCTCATCACCCATGACGGTCAGACCCGCTACCTCGACGAGGCTCACGGCATACTGCTCGGCACCGGAGTCAGCAGACCTCGCCCCGACGCCGTCACCGTCCTGCCGCCCCGGGCCACGCTCCTGCTCTACACAGACGGCCTGGTCGAATCCCCGCACCACTCCATCGACCAGGGGTTTGACCGGCTGCGCCGACACGCGGCCTCCCTGGCCCACCGCCCTCTGGACTCCCTCTGCGACTCCGTGCTGGACCAGGTCCGCCCCAGCGACAATGACGACGACGTCGCCATGATCGCGCTGCGCACACCCCCTCACGGGCATGTCGCGGACGAAGGGTGAGCGCCGCCGACGGGCACGCCGGCCGCCGTCCGGCCCAGCAGTACGGAAGAAGGCTGTCACTTTTTCAGGATCTCGGTCGTCTGCTGCACACAGTACGGATCCCACGTCGTCTGAGGTGCGGGATGTCCGGTCTTCCTCCCCATCGGCTCGGGCGAGCCGAGCAGTGACGACGCCGACCCGATGATCCGGCAGAAACGCCTCAGGTGGTGGCCGGTGCCCAGTGGGGAGGGACGATGAGCAGGGGTGCTGCCGCGTGGCGCAGGCAGTACCGGTCGGATGAGGGGCGTAGCCGGGCCAGCGCCTGCCGGTAGCGTGGGCCGATCACCAGCAGATCGTGCGGGCCGTGGGCCAGCTGTGCCAGCACCGGTCCCAGCATGCCTCTTTCCACTCGGCGCTCGAGCGGCAGGCCCTCGGGGAGGCGGGCGCGTGAGCAGGCGGTATCGAGCATGGCCTGTGCCGACGCTTTCTGGGACGCGTCGAGTTCGGGGCAGGGCAGGGTGCGTTCGGCGACCTCACCGCCGTAGGGGCTCCATACCGTGACGGCGACGAGGAGGGCATGGCGCCGTCGGGCTTCCTCGGCCGCGCACCGCAGCGTCACGATGCTTTCCTTGTGGTCGTCGACGCCGGCGATGACGCGTCCGGGGTGGCTGTCTCGTGCGTTGTGCATGATGTTCTCGCTCTCCTGCTGGGCGGCTCGGACCTTGTTGTCACGACGCTAGGGTCGCCGCGTGGCGCGGGGGGTCCTCCATCTGGGGGAGCGGGTGGATGAGGGTCGTGTCGTCCGCGTGGGGCGATGGAGCGGGGTCGTAGGGCTTCGGGCGCGGTCGTCGGCACCGCCCCTCCTTGTGCTCCGGCCTTCGGGTTCGTCCTGGTGCTCCGGCCTTCGGGGTGATCAGTGGGCGTTCGGAGGTGTGGGCGCGGGGGGCGTTGTCCTGTGGTGTTCGAGCCGGCGTGTCTGGTGGATGAGGGTGAGGAGTACGGCGGCGAGCAGGGCGGCGGCCGTGCCGATGGCTGGGGGGCCGAGGAGGCGGGTGAGGGTGGCGCCGCCCAGCGCGCCGACGACGAACGCGGTGACGATGGTGCCGTAGCGTCCGGCACGGCGGGCGGCTGCTGTTTCTCTGGTGGTGGTCCACGCGTGTGCCGCGACCAGGGCTTTGTGGAGGTTCCCGCTTTCGGCGAGGGTGGTGTACGGGGCGTCGCGCAGTGTGGTGAAGGTGGAGAACTGCAGGGCGGCGACGAAGGAGACCGTGACGGTGGTGATCTGTTCCGGCATGCGGGCGGGGAGCGCCGCGATGGCGGTCAGGGCTGTGATCTGCAGGGTGAGTACGAGGCGTAGCGGCCGGCGTACCAGGTGCTCCATCCGAGGCAGGCCGAGCACTTCCACGAGGAGGACGCCGGCGCTGAAGGCGGCGATCGGGGTCAGCAGGAAGAGGGCTCGCTGCCAGTGCTGGGCTGTGGCTTCCACGCAGAACAGCAGGAAGTTGCCTGATTGCAGGTTGGCGAAGACGTGGTGGCGGATGAAGGTGTAGGCGTCCAGGAATCCGCCGACGACGGCCAGCAGTGCTCCGACGGTGAGGGTGTCGGGGCGGCGGTGGATCGTGGCCATGTGCCACAGCATGCACGACAGAACGGGTCCGGCCGGTGGTGGACACCCTCATCCACCTCCCCGTGCGGTAGCGGGGGCCGGGAGAGACCGGGCAGTACGGCGGCCAGGAGAGCCAGGCGGTCGGCGGCACCGCGGGCGTCGGGGAGCGCGGCGAGCTCGACCTCGACCGGTGTGTGCTGTCCGCCTGGCTCTCCTGGCCGCGGGACCTCACCGGCACGTCTTGACGTACGGCAGGGACGGCACGAGCGCTGCCCAGCTCCGCCTGCCGAGGCCGGTACCAGTCAATGCGCAGGCGTGGGCGTCCGGTGCGCGGCGCAGGTCGGCGAGGTCGCCGGTGTTCCACAGCCGCAGCTTCCCGTCGGCGCCGGTGGCCAGCAGCGTACGGCCGCCCGGGGCGAAGGCCAGGGTGGTCACCTCGCCGTGCTGCGCGGACTGGAGGTCGCCAAGGCGTAGCGGCCCGTTGGCACTCGCGGCCCACACCAGGACGGTTCCGTCGGCGGCTCCCGTCGCGATCGTGGAGCCGTCGGGGGAGAAGGCGATCGCGGTGACCGCCGTCCGGTGTCCGCCGACCGGGAGGCTCAGGTTGCGGAAGCGTCCGTCGATCTCAGCGCTGACGTACCAGAGGGTCAGCGTGCCGTCCTCGCCTCCGACTGCCAGGACATGGCCGCGGGGAGAGAAGTCGATGGTGGACCCGATGCTTCCGGGGCCGGTGAGTTCCCGCGCACCGCTGCCCGGTTGCGGTCCCACGTCGCCGTCGAAGGGCCACAGCTCGACCTGATCGCTCACCCTGCCTCCAGCCGAGGGATAAATGCCGGTGCGGGGCGTCACGCGTGCCATGGTCCCTGTCACCGGGTCGATGGCCACCCTCGCGGTGCGTGGACTCATCCAGGAGCCGATCGACCGCGGGACCGGTGCCGTGGTGGTCCATCGGACCGCATCGAGAGCGTCGGCGACGTCCAGGGTCCGCCCGTCGTGGCTGAACCGGAGCACGGTGACCGGCTGGTTGAGAGGGGTGGCGGTCGCTGTCCGCACCGGCCGGGCCGCACCGTCCGTTGTCCACAGTTCGACCGTTCCGTGTCCGCCGCCGACTGCCAGGACTCGCCCGTCCGGCCGGTACGCCAGCGCGGTGACGCGCCCGTGGAAGCCGGGGCGCAGCGTGCCGGTGCGAAGGGAATGGTTCACCACGGTGATGTCCTGGAAGACCAGGAGTCCGTCAGGGCGGGCGGTCACTGCGGTGTGCCCGTCGGGGCTGACGGCGAGGGCGTACGGGGAGGCGGTGGTCGGCAGGGGTTTGCCGAGCGGGGCGGGCGAGGGGGAGGGGCGCAGGCTCCAGACGACGGTGTAGTCGCTGTCGAACAGCCCTTGACGGCAGTCGTGTTCGGTCTCGGCGACTCCGCACGGTGCGATCGAACCCGCCGGGCTGTAGCCGACCACCAGATGTGTGCCGTCGGGGGAGTAACGGATCGACTCGGCGCCGCCGTTCTGGGGAGCCGGGAAGCGGTCGGATCGACGGGGGCGTGCGCGGTGGCTGAGGTTCCACACGGTGACGGCGCCGTGTTCGTCGGCCGTGGCGAGGCTGCCGCTGTCGGGACTGAAGGCGGCCAGGCTGTCACCATTCAGGGGTGTACCGAGCTGCGCCGGCCGGTGCACACGGGTGATGTCCCACAGCACCACGTTCCCCACGGTGGCGGCGGCCAGTGTGTGTCCGTCCGGGCTGAAGGCCACGCCGTGGATGTCGTACGGGGAGAGCGCGTCGGTTCGTTGCGGAAACTCGGGCAGGCGCACTGTCGCGAGGCGACGCCGATGGGTGTCGGTGTCCCACAGGGTCATGGTGCGCTCGGACGCGGTGACGATGATCCGGCCGTCCGGCGAGAACGCGCGGACGGCACGCATGCGGGAGTCCTTCGAGACCCGGACGGCCGGCCCGCTTCGCCGGGGGCTGGCGGGGTCGGCGACATCCCAGACCGTCATGGTGCCGTCCGTGTGATCGACCGCCAGACGGCGGCCGTCCTGGCTGAGCACGGCGTAGCCGGCCTCGCTGCCGAACTCTGCGCTCAGGGGCACCACATGGGCCCCCTCCGTGAGCCTCCACAGCCGGATGTGTCCAGAGCCCTCGACTGTGACGAGTGTGCGACCGTCAGCACTCGCGGCGGCTATCCGCGGCAGGGGGGCGGATCGGACTCGCATTCCCCCGGAGCCCCCGTCGGGCGTCAGGTCCCAGGTCGAAATCCGGGACCGAGACTCGACAGGGCGGTCGAGGACCAAGCGGCCGGCCTGGGTAAGACCGAGGGGCCTGCCCGGAAGGCTCGCGGCGAGGCGTGTGGTGGTCATGGTCTTGACGAGGGCCGCTCGTACCCTTGGGTCCGGGGTGGTCCGGTTCGCGGCGATGCCGAGTTGCAGGGACAGCCAGGGGTCGCTCTGACGCAATTGTTCAGCACGTTCAGTGAGTTGCAGGGCGACCGCGAGGCGCTGCGCCTGCGTGGCCTGCCGCAGTGCCTGCTGCGTCCGCTCCAGCTGAACCCCCAGCCTGATTGCCAGCGTGGTCACGGCGATGAGCGCGACCGACAGCAGCACGGCGGCACTGGATCTGAGCAGCCGCTGCCACTGCCGACTCCTGCGTACGAACCTCTCCCTGTCGGTGTCGGAGGCGAGGAGTCCCTGCCGCAGCCACGTGAGGCCCTCTTCGAGGTCGTTGCCGTGCAGGAGGTCGCTCCGCTTGCCGCGCTGGTTCCACAGGGCCAGTTGCCGAGTGCTGCGGTGCCGCCAGGAGTGGAACGCCTCGTACTGTCGCACCCACCTCCTGAGGTCCTCCCAGCCGGTCAGGAGCCAGTCGTGGATGAGTTCCGCGTAGGGCGGCCTGCCCGGCTCGTCCGCTGGGTCGGGCCCCGTGGTCACGACAAGTCGTTCGGCGGTGAGGACGGACAGGACCGTGTCGGCGGAGTGGCCGGCCAGTTTGTGCAGTTCGTCCAGGGGCACCTTGTCACGGACGTCCGGGATGCGCCGGGACTCGTCGCGGCGCACGAGTGCCGCCAGGATGCGCTCGGCCGCTTCCCGCTGGTCGGCGGACATCTTGCTCATCGCCTTGTGGGCCCAGTCGTTGAGACTCCTGGCGATTCCCGCATACGAGGTCCCGACCAGACGGTCGTCCTCGCGTCTGTCCCACAGACGGCTGAGGGTGATCTCCAGCAGGGGCAGCAGGTGTGCGGGCGCCCGCCCGTCCGCTGCGGCCAGGACGTCGTCGGCGATCCTGTCCGGCAGCCCGGGTTCCCAGATCACCCCGACGTCCTCGGCCGGTCTGATGATGATGTCCTTCAGATCGTCACGAGTCAGGTTGGAGGGCAGGTGTCGTACACCGTCCACCCTGTCCAACAGTTCGTGGGCCACCTCCTCCAGGCGGGGCTGGAAGTCGCTCCGCATGATCATGACCAGGGTGACCGGCGCGTACGACATGAGGAGACCGGTCAACAGGTCCACGGTTCTGCGAGCCTCTGCGGACAGGCCACTCATCGGGCCGGCCTGGATGAGAAGCTCCTCGAACTGGTCGATGAACAGGACGAGACGGTCGCAGTTCGGTTCCTCCGACAGCCGTTCCGCCATCGCTGACTCGATGCCGACGACCCGGGCCCCGGGAAGGAGATCCGGTAGGTCCAGGGCTGCCGCGAGGTCTTGCCCCGGATGCTCCAGATACAAGGGCAGCCAACGCCCGCCCCCCATCAAAGGGTCCGATGCGAACTGCTCCAGCACTCCCGCGCGGATGAGCGAGGACTTCCCGGAGCCGGAGGGACCGGCCAGGAGAAGGCCATGGGGCCCCGGTCTCAGCTTCTCCAGCACCCAGGTCACCGCAGTGTCCCGGCCGTGGAACCACGGCGCATCCACCCGCGTGAACGAGCTGAGGCCGAGATACGGGCACCTGCCGGTACCGGAACCCAACGCGGGCCACACTGTGCGCAGTGTCTCGGCGGGGACCGCCTGTGCGGTCGCCAGGCCCCGGCCGTAGGAGTCGGAGGGGGTGATGGACCGGACCATCCCGATCACCAGGCCGGTCCGGTCGTCCACCAGCGGCGCCCCGCTGAAGCCGACCGTGATGCTGTTGGCCTCGTTCAGATGCAGCACGGGATAGCCGGCCGACCCCGGCATCACCCTTCCGGCCTGCGCGCGACCGGGGCTGCCGGCCTCCTCGCCGTTCGTGGGGAAGCCGATGCTGCTGACCCAGTGACCGGCACAGTTGTCGGCCGAGCCGACGGCCAGCGGCTCTACCGACGGGGGCAGTTCGTCCAGCCGGATGACGGCGACGTCCTGGCCCCACGGATCCGTCCATGCGCCGGGCAGGACCACTCCCTCGGCCCGCGGACGTCCGGCGATCTGGGTGAATTCCACCCACAGCCGCCCGCCGGGACCCGAGCCGGCCTGCGCCACCACGTGTGCGCAGGTCAGGAGCACCTCATCGGAGCGGGGACCGGTGAGGAATCCGGTGCCGAAAACCGCGCCGTCGGGGGAGAGGATCCGCGCCACGGCCCCTGCCGGACCCGGTGCCCATGGCTTGCCGGCCACCGCTCACACCGCGGCGTCGCCGGAGGCCGCGGCCCAGGTCATGGTCACCTTCAGATGGCAGCTCGTTTCTGACCGGGCTATCACCGCTCCTGCCTCTGCGGCCAGGTCGACCCCGAACTCGACCTCCACCTCGTCGGGTCCCGCCCGGCGCAATTGCTCCAGCACCGTGCGCGCCATGTCCGCCACAGGGTCCAGCGCGGCGTGCAGTGTCCGCGGCAGGTCCCGGATCGTGTCCACGACGCGGCCGGCCATCACCGGCCCGTCAGCGCTCTCATGGGCCTCGACGAGAATCACAGCCCCGTCCCCCAGCGGCATACGCGCAATGCTCCGCACCAACCCGGCCTCCCCCTGTGTGCCGATATGACCTTGCATTCCGGACACGGCGGACGACACGTTAGCCGACAGCACCGACGTCCTGCCGGGCAATCGCGAAGGCTGCCCGTTCGCCCGGGGCGCGGGAGCCTGCCGTACGTCACCGTGGAGCCGGCGCGCCCAAAAGCCCAGCGCGCCCCCGGAACGCTCCTGGACGCCGAGGGAAGCGCCTGGTTGTGGGCTGCCCACGCCTCTAGGGTCCGGGCGAACGGGGTGCGGACACGCACCCGGGCGCGGCGTCAGGGGGGCTTCCTCGTGTACTTGAGCATGCGTTGGGTCAGAGTGTTCCGGGAACGGCACAGGTGGTCGCCGGCCCTGGCCCTGGCACTGCTGGTCGCGGTCGCCCTGCCGGCCGGCTGCACGTCCCGGGCCTCGGCCGACCCGCCGACCGGGGTCATCAGCGATCCGGGCTTCGAGGCGCAGCCCCACCAGGCGATTTCAGCACCGTGGTCAGCGGAGGGACCCGGCTTCAAGGGCATCGACATATGGCGCGGATACCAGAAGACCGGCGACAAGAACGCCTTCATCCGCACATCCAGCCGCAACTGGAACGCGATCACCCAGCGGGTGCCGGTCCACGCGAACACCAACTACGTCCTGGACGGCTGGGTCCGCACCTCGGGGAACTACACCACCGGATACTTCGGTGCACGGACACAGAACGGGAAGACGCTGGTCCAGGAGAACTACGGCATTGTCCGTACGCCCGGCGCCTACCAGTACGTACATGTGGCCTTCAACTCGGGAGTCAACACCTCCATCACTGTCTTCATCGGCTACGTCGCACCGGGTACCGACTCGTGGGTGCAGATCGACGATGTCCACCTCTCGCCTCCCTACGGCAACTGGGCAGGCTACGTCGTCCCCAGCAGCCCACGGAACACAGCCCCCACCGCCGTGACCGCGACCTGGATCGAGCCGTCCTTCCCCTGCGTTGACACCGCCGCCCCCGACCACATCTCGGTCTGGGTCGGCCTGGACGGCCTGGACCACAGCCTCGACGAAAGCCTCGTACAGGTCGGCACGTCTGCGAGCTGCGACCACAGGGACCCGACCGGAGCGCCCGTCCTCGTGCACCAGGCGTTCTGGGAAGTGATCAACGGCGGGGACCCCACCGGAGAGCAGCCCGTGCCGGGCGACCGCCCAGTGGCGGCCGGCGACACCGTGTCCGCGTCGGTGGTACGACGCTCCAGCGACCCGACGACCTACGTGCTGACCCTCAGCAACCTCACCCGCCACTGGACGGCATCCCTGACCAAGAGCACGCCCTACGCCAGGTCCGAGAGCGCGGAAATCATCACCGAGGAGCCCGGGGCCATCCACCAAGCCATCTGGCCCAGGCAGCTGTCCGTCCCCTTCTCCTACGTCACCGTGGACGGCGACCCCCTGGACAACTACGAGGTGATCACCCAGCGAGGGCAGCGACCGGACACCGGCACGGTCTACGAGCCGTCACGCCCGACCAGCGCCAACGGTTTCAGCGCCTTCACCCTCTCCTCGCGCCCGTAGCGGCAGGCTGCCGACGCTGCTCCGCACCGGGCCGCTGTGACCGGTGATCATTATCGGCGGAGCCGGAGGCGAGCGAGGCGACTCGGAGGCCGAATGGGACACGCACCAACCGGCATGAAGGCCGGCACTGCTCGGCGCCTGCCGTCAGCACCGCTCGGCGCCTGCCGGCAGGGCGGTTCGCGGCTGCGACACGGACGGGCCTGTCCGGCATGCCCGAGCGGTCGGCAGCATGGACACTGGCCGCGGACGGAAGGAGTGATCATGCTTCCCGTGTGGCTCACCGGGATGGTCGCCATGCTGCTCGGTCGGGAAGGACGGTCGCTTCACCTGAGAGCGGCAGGCGGCGCGACGATCGTGCTCCTGGCGGTGATGGTGAGCGGGTCTTGGGCCGTCGTGGCCGCGGAGGAGGGCGCGCGCCGTGCGAATCTGACCTCGTATCCGAGGGCACTGTGGTGGTCGATCGAGACGGCGACCACTGTCGGCTACGGAGACTTCTACCCGGTCACACCCTGGGGGAGGGCCGTCGGTGCGGTCGTGATGGTCGTCGGTATCACCACGTACGGCATGGTCACAGCCGCGCTGGCGACATGGTTCGTGGGCCGGGAGGACCGTAGGCGGGACCGGCTGCACCATCTGCGCGACGAGACCGCCCAGGCCCTGCACGAGCGCTTCGACCGACTCGAACGCCTGCTCGCGGGCGAACGGGATGGCGACTGAGCTCAGCACACCGGACACCCGGAGGACGACCGACGCCCACTGGCACGCCCAGAAGACCGAGGACCCCCTCAACCACACCCGCTCCAAGTCGTGCCACCTTTGTTCCCCGCACGACAGAGGGCCGGCGGTGACGGCCAACCTGTCCAAACTCGGCCCCGAGCGCCTGGGCGGGGAGCGGCTCCAACGGTCCACCCTGTCCGTGCATGAGGAACCTGATGCAGGGCGTGACCGGAATGGCTCTAGGTCGGCTCACATGACTGTGCACGAGCGGAGTTGTCGGTATGGGGGACCGGTCGACCTGGAAGCCGCGGTCCGGCCCGGCAGCGGCGGTTAGCGATACACAGGGCCAGGCAATCCGGCAGCACTCATATCGAGTCAATGATGAAGATGTCGAGGGCTTGCGTGACGACGTCGATCGGGTTGGCGAAGGACCTCGTACTTATGGTGCTGGACGAGGAATAGACCATGCCGACCGGATTCCGATCCAGATTGAAACTCCAGACGATCGCGCCGGAGTCTCCGGGCTTGCTGAAGGGGCCGACCGTTCCCTCAATGGCCAGGGACCCGGAGAAGTAGGCTTTCTTCCCGCCGTAACGGACCCAGTGAGAGGCGCCAACTTCTCGAACTGTTCCCGTCGTTAGCTCTGTCGTACGCCCACTCTTGAAGACGAGCGAGTCTACCGTCACTGCTGCCGTCGTGGAGCTGATGGGGACCTCGACCGGCCCCAGCACTCCGGTTATCAGAATGTTGGCATCGACTTTGCTGGGATCCGCCCATCCCGTCGCACAGTCGACGGTGTTGATAGGTCCGCCGAATTGTATTTCGGTCCAACGTTCGAGTACGGCGATCAGATCGCTCGGACAGACCCCTCCATCGGCATCCCCGGGTTGAGCGATACAGTCCCCCTTTTCCCCGCTGTTGCTGTTGGCGATGACATGGTTACAGCTGAGAATGAGAGTTCTCTGGTCGCGTGGGAATGATCGCCCGGTGGCCAGGCATCCCAGGGTGCCGGCGCTTTGGGGGTTGGAGCGACCGCTGATTGTTATCCCGCCCGGTGCCGGTCGCTTCTGGAAGGTGTAACTCTGTGCCTCGATCTCGCCAGTGACAACAGGGATCACCGCAACCCTCGGCGATGCGACGGCACGGACCCCCAACTCCTCGACGATCAGTGTCTCGAGCTCATCGGCGCTCTGTGGGTTGGCCAAATACACGGTCAAGGTAGGCTGTCCCGGCTCAATGAATTTGCGGTGCGGACCGTCTTCGGACGGCGTTGCCCTACCGATGCCAACGCCTTGTATGTTGGTGGGTCCGGTCAGTCCGCCCGTGGATTCCAGTCCGGTTCGCTGATCGCCCTGAGCGCTGAGAATCTGCTCTATTGCAGCTCGTGCCTCCACCAGTTCCGTCGGGAACTGGTCGGGGTCGAAGCCGAGATGTTCCGTAATTCCCTCTGGCTGTCTGAGCCGAGCCTCTTCCGCTGACTGTGCGAAGTCATCAGGTGGCGGCTCACTTGACATAGGCACGGTAACCTCCCGAAAGCCCGCCATGCACCAGAAAATGCCCCTGAGGTTTCTCCCCCGCCGTGACCGAGCTGGCCGGATCCCGAACCGTTACGGCCGCGTGACTTCCGACTTCTCGTCAACAGGGAAGTCCTGAAACAAAGGTAGACCTGGCATCAAGCCGCTGCCACTTGGGTAGTCGCAGTAGCCGGATAAGCGTTGTGCTGTGCACGGGCTCCCGGCAGTCGTTGACACAGCAATTTATGAAGAATCAATCAGAGTGGCCATTACCCGGGAGTCTCTGTGCGGCGACGTGCGACGTGATGGGTCGTCCTGGCGCCCAAGGGCGAGCACGGATGACGGCACGTCAGGCCGGTGCGACCGCGGATTCGTGGGCCCTTGACCTCTGCCTGGTGGCGCGGGTCCGGGCAAAGCTGTACGAACTGGTTGCGTCAGGAGAGGTGCCAGGCGTCGGGGGAGAGCGGCACCGGGGCGGGAACGGCGCGTCCGATGGGCCCGTTGTGTTCGTTGAACAGGTACGCGGCGTCCTTCTTCCGGCGCGTCACATGCTTGCGGAACCTTCTCGTCGCGGGGGCCAGGCCGGCGTGGGCGGCGAGGTGGCCGACGGGCGGGAAGACGCTGCCGTCGCCGATGACGATCAGATGCGGACTTAAGACGGTGTCCTACGTGGTGAGGCGGACGTTGACTCGGTATGGGGCGGGGTACGTGGAGCTGGATCGTGCCGGACGGGCTGTGGGAGATCGCGAAGCCGCTGATCCCGCCGTCTAGAGTGCGGCCGCAGGGTGGCGGTACACAGGACACACCTGATGAGAGGCTGTTCGCGGCCATCGTCTATGTCCTGGTCAGCGGTTGCGCTTGGCGGGCTCTGCCGCCCTGCTTCGGGGTATCGAAGCGACTGCCCATCGCCGGTTCCTGATCTGGTCGAGAGCCGGCGTCTGGGGCCGCCTCCACGAGGCAGTGCTGCACCGGCTCGACGACGCCGGCCTCATCGATGTGACCCGCGTCGTCCTCGACACCGCCCACGTCAGGGCTAAAAAGGGGGCGAACACACAGGTCCGAGCCCCGTGGACCGAGGTAAGCCGGGCTCCAAGATGCACGTCCTGTCGGACGCGCACGGACTGCCTCTCCTCGTCGGCGTCTCAGCCGGCAACACCCACGACAGCGAGGGGCTGAAGCCCATGATCGAGGGTCACCAAACGAGACACGACCCCGATCAAGGCCGTTACTTCAAGCCCCAGCGCCTACACGCGGACAAAGCCTACGACCGCCCGGACCTGCGGAAATGGTTAAGCGGCAGCGCATCGGAGTCCGGATCGCCCGCAGCGCTCCGCACGCCCCGCTGTATGGACCCGGGTGGCCAGGGCGCCGGCGGCGAGGCGGGCCCGCTCGTACTGAGGCGCGGACCGCTTCCGGGTCAGTGGGCGCAGCACGGCCTGGTCCTCGGTGTCGCGCGGATACAGGGCGCGCAGGTCGGCGGTCATCATCCGTCGGCTGGCCGGGCGGGTGTAGTCGTCGACGACCGTCTGCACGATCTGTTCGTCCAGGCCCGTCGGCCTTGTGGCAGCGGGCGTTGACCGCGGAGAACATCGCCTGCCAGCCGGCGACCGACATCGGCAGCCCGTTCTCGTTCAGCCAGAGCATCGCAGGTTCCAGGCCGTCCTCGGTTTCCCGCAGAAGCCGTCGCCGCTCAGCCGGCCGAAGGTCTTGCAGGCGCATCCGGTGGACACCGCCGGCGCTGAGCCGGTGCACCACGTGCGGGCGGGACGGGTCTGCGATGACCAGGGGCCGGCGGATGCGCTGGTAGCGGCCCGCTGTCCAGGCTTGATCGACCACCTCGGCCCGGTCCCACTCCACGTAGGCGATCACCTCTGGGACGGTGCTGTGCGGGACGTAGACCCACCGGGCGGAGAAGTTCTTCGCAATCACCCCGGGCAGCCAGAACCGCTGGTATCCACCCAGGGCGATGCTGGTGGGGATTTCGAAGACGGTGACGCTGGCCTGCTCGGTCAGCCTCAGCCCCGTGCGGACCATGAGGTCGCTGAACGTCGCGTTGCGGGCCGCCCACCGGCCGCGGAGCCGGCCAGAGGGCAGCCCGTCCGGTCCGTAGCCCCGAAGTCCCACGTCCCGCCAGAGCCGGTAGGTTGCCGGCGGCATCCACTCGATGCGCTCCCCGTTCTCGTCATGTGCATAGGTCGCCGGGACCGTAGACGAGTCGAAGGCCCGGACGACCGAACCCATGGGCGGAGGGCGGCGGGCGCGGTGCGGGATCGGGACCGCCGCGACGTAGCGCTGGCGGACTGCCCGGCGGTTCGACTTCGGTGCGGACATGCCTCACGTTCGCGTCTCTTTACTTCTGAGCCTTGCAACCTTCCGCCAGGAGCGGGCGGAAAAGACACTGTCAGTGGCTCCTGCTATCTGGTGTCGTGTCAGATACGCCGCGATACGCGCCGGATCGCAAGGAGATGCGATTCATGCCCTTCACCGCGCTGCACCCCGAAGCCGGGCGCCTCGATGCCACCTTGTTTGATCTCGGATGCCGTATGGACTGGAAACAGATCCACAAGGTCCGCCCTCGAGTCGAGCTCTCCTGTCCTGAGTGCGGGTGGGGTGTCCACGCGAAGCATTCACCGAGCGGGGTGCGGTTCTTCTGCCACGATCCGGGCAGGCCGCCTTCGTGCGAGCTGTCGAATGAGTCGTGGGAACACCACATGCTCAAGCTGGAGCTGGCAGGTGCGATCCGCGAGGCCGGCTGGTACGCCGAACTCGAGGTGCCGGCCGAAGACGGCTCATGGCGCTCCGACGTCATGGCGTCCTCGCCGGACGGCACCCAACGCATGGCGTGGGAGGCCCAGCTTTCACCCATCACGGTGGACGACATCCGCGCCCGGACGGCGCGCTACCGCGCCGAAGGCATCACCGTGTGCCGGGTGTCTCCGCACAAGAAGACACCGCAGTGGATCGACGCCGTTCCCGCCGTACGGGTGCGAGCCCCGGAAGCGGAGGAACCCTGGGTGGTCGACGACGGAGTCGCCGGGTTCGACTTCGCAGCCGGCGGCTGGACTGTCCGCGAGGAAGAACTGCAGCAGTTCGTGCGGTGGGTTTTGCTCGGGCAGCTCACCCCTTGCCGGAGCCTGCCGCGCTACCGGAGGGTGCCCCGGGTCGTCGACAAGCAGCACTGGATTCTCCGGCGGGACGGGTGGTGGACTTCCCGGCAATCCTCCCGCGCTCAGCACAAGCACGAGCAGATGCGCCAGCGGCAGGAGAAGGCGAAGGAGGAAGCCGAGGCGCGTAAGAAAGAGGAGGAAGCCAAAGCCGAACGCCGCCGCAAGAAGCTGGAGGAGGAGGACCGGCTTCGCCGTGCGGAAGAAGCCGCCCGCCGCCGCAAGGTGCGGGAAGAAGAACACCGAGTCCTGATGGAGAAGCTGCTCCAGCAGCGGGCTGAGGAGGAGGCCCGTCGTTATCGCGAACAGGCTGAGCAGGAGGAGAAAGAGCGCAAGGCCCTGGAGACAGCCAGAGCATGGTGGATCCGGCTGTCCCAGAAGCAGAGGGACGAACTGTTCGCCGCGGTGGCAGAGCGGGCCTGGCGTGAGGAACAGCTGCGGGTGGAGATTCCCGAGAAGCCGAGCATGGCCGCCCACTTCGCCTACGGAGTCCCAGTGTACTCGCGCGATCGCTATCACTCGCTGTACGGAATCGTGCGCCCGTGCCCCGACCTCGTCTCCCTCTCACCGCAGCTGTCGTCCCAACGCGTCCTCGTGCGCAACGCCCAGGAGATGAGGGAGTTCGACGAGACGCTGGCCGGCCGCATCACCCACTACGACCTTCCCGAGCACGAGCAGCTCTCCATGTACTGAGGCGAAACGCGTTGTGCACGATGCCCGGTCCGTGTTGCCTTGGGTTCCTGAGAGTGGTGCGGATCGCGCCCTGATGGAAAGACGGATGCCTTGAACAATCTGGCGGCGGAGCTGTCCCGGGAACAGACGACGCTTTTGACGACCATGGCACAGCAGTACTCATGGAGGGGACGTGGCCGGTCTGGCATTTCACTGTCGCCACCCTGGACCGGCATGACCTCGATGCCGAAGAGCTGATCCGCTCACCTCGCACATCGGCTTCCACATCGCCGACGACGACCGTCCCGCCCTCACCATCGCGGCATGCCTACACCTGCCCGAACTCCGCCCCTACATGAGCGATCCCTTCCTGCGGGTTCTCCAGACGCTGATCGTCATGCAGCGCAGCGCACCGGTCTCCACGCAGGAAGCCGCCAAGCCGCGCTTCACCATCGCGGACATCGAGCGGGAGCTCCCTGGGCTGCCCAAGGGTTTCACGGCCAGGCTCCCCGGCATCCTGGCGCTGGAGCCTGCCACGTGGGGCGGATCCAGCGGCACGACGGCGGAAGGCAAGTGGTGGCGTGAGCTGCACCGGGAGATCCGCCAGTACCGGGAGGCCAAGGCGCTCATGGAGTACGTCCGTACCACCGCACGGCTCATCACCGCCCAGGCCGGGGCGACGCTCCCGACGCCCGCCCTTCCCGAACCGGTGCACCGAGTTTGGACAGCACTTGGTGATCACAGGGCAAGAAAATGTCGATGAGAACCGACACCGGTCATGGGCGCACTGTGGTGCGACGCTGCTGAGGATCTCCGAAACCTCCACCGCGCTCGGTTGATCCACCAGACTTGCTCTTGTTTCCCAACGGAGAAGGGACGGCAAGCATGGCGAGCAGCGCACTTCTGGTGATGGACGTCCAACGGGACGTCGTGGCCATCGCCGACGACGGTTCCGGGTATCTGCCGCGCTTGCGCAGCGCGATCGACGGTGCCCGGGCTGCCGGCATTCCCGTGATCTACGTGGTGATGGGGTTACGGCCGGGCGATCCGGAAGTCAGCCCTCGCAACAGGGTGATGACAAACGCCGTGCGGGCTGGCCTGTTCACCGAGGGGGCCCCTGGCGCCGAGGTCCATGACGACGTCGCGCCCCAGCAGGGCGACGTGGTGGTTACCAAGAGGCGGGGGAGCGCGTTCTCGGGCAGCGACCTCGACTTGGTACTCAGGGCTCGCGATATCGACAGTCTTGTTCTCACCGGCATCGCCACCAGCGCTGTAGTGCTGTCCACTCTGTGGCACGCCATCGACCTGGACTTCGGCCTCACCGTCCTGGCGGATGCCTGCCTCGACACCGACCCCGAGGTGCACACGATGCTCACCGAAAAGCTGTTCCCGCAGTGGGCAGATGTCGTCGCCGTCGAGGACTGGCTCAAAGCCATCGCACCGCAATAGCGGGAGGCCGTCCGGACCCTCGCGTGCGGGGCAAGACGGGCATGGCCTCCCGCCGGCCGGGTGAGAGGTCCGTACGGACGGTCTTGGCTGCCAGTTCGCGGTACGCAGCCCACAACCCCGGGCACAGGGAGCCCGAGTTGTGGGTCGGGAGCGGAAGGAGTCATCGTGCGGGTGCCATCACGGCGGGTGCGGATCCGGGCTCCTCAACTGCGGATGCGGATCCGGGCTCCTCAACGGCCGGCGCCGGCTTCAGGGCGCCCTTGCGGCGGGTCAGGCCGACGCCGACGAGGACGACGACCATGCCGGCCGCGACCCGGAGGCCGACGCTCTCACCCAGGAAGACCGCGCCGAGCGCCACGGAGACCACGGGCAGCAGGTAGCCGACCACGGCGGCCTGGGTGGCGCCCTCAGCCGCGATGATCCGGTAGGTGAGGTGGAAGGTGACGCCGGTGCTGAAGACCCCGAGGACCAGGACCGCGACCAGGGCCGTCGTGCTGAGGTGGATCGCGTCCAGGCCGCCGACCGGCACGGCCATGGCGGTCAGCCCGGTCGCCGCGACCAGCTGGGCGGCGGAGAGGGAGAGGGTCGGGATGCCACGGCCGACCAGGGTGCGGCCCATGTAGACGAAGGCGACGGCGTAGCTGGCCGCGGCGCCGAGGATCGCGAGGGCGCCCCAGCCGAGCGAGCCCGACCGCTCCCAGGGCGCGAAGATGACCACGACCCCGCCGAAGCCGAGCAGCAGCCCGGCCAGCCGGACCGGGCGCAGACCGCGCTCGGTGCCCAGGGCGAGCCCGAGGGCGAGGGAGAAGAACGGGGTCGTCGCGTTCAGTACGCCGGCCAGGCCCGAGTCGACGGTCTGCTGGCCGATGCTGAAGAGGGCGAACGGCAGGGCGTTGCAGAAGAAGGCGGCGATGACGATGTGCCGCCAGACCGTGCGGCCGGTCGGCAGGCGCCGCCCGGTGGCGTACAGCGCGCCGGTGAGCACGACTGCACCCAGCACACAGCGGGCGAGTGTGACCTGGAGCGGGGACAGCCCCCGTAGCGCCAGTTCGATCCACAGGAAGGTCGATCCCCACAGCAGCGCGAGCACGGCCACTCGTGCCGCACCCCTCAGACTCTGCGTGCTGCCACTGTTCACGATGGTGTCTCCGTATCTGTGTCTGGATCTGTGTCTGGTCCGTGGCTGGCTTGGTCCGGCATCCCTGTTATGAAGGTGCCCCAGCCAAGCTTTGAGGGACAAGCAAATGGTTCTACACCTTTTGTTAAGCTGTACTGCATGCTTGATGTGAGGCGCCTCCAGGTCCTGCGCGCGGTGGTCACCAGCGGCACGGTGACGGCTGCCGCGGCCCATCTCGGTTACACCCCTTCCGCCGTCAGCCAGCAGGTGGCGGCTCTGGAGAAACAGGCGGGTACGGCGCTCTTGGAGCGGGTCGGCCGGGGGGTCAGGCCCACCGCTGCGGGTCTGCTGCTCACCGAGCACGCGGGTCTGATCAGCGCGGCCGTCTCCCAGGCGGAGACGGCCCTGGCCGATCTGCGGGCCGGGCGGACCGGCCGCCTCTCGGTCCGCTACTTCGCCACGGCGGGCTCCACGCTGGTCGCGCCCGCGCTGGCCCGGCTCCGGCTCGAACACCCCGGCGTACGGATAGACCTCGAACTCGCCGACCCCGAGGACCCGTTCCACGAGGTGGTCAAGGGGCGGGCCGACCTGGCGGTGGTCGTACAGGCCCGGGACAGGACCGGCGACGGCTCCATCCGTCTCGTCCATCTCCTGGACGACCCGTACGCCGCCGTACTGCCCGCCGACCACCCGTTCGCCGAGCGGCAGGTGATCAACCTGAACGAGCTCGCCGGCGAACAGTGGGTGGGCAGCGAGCCGCCAGGACCCTGTCTCGAACCGGTGCTCGACTCCTGTGCGGCGGCGGGCTTCAGCCCCGACTTCGTCATCCAGACCGAGGACTACGCGACCGCGCAGGGCTTCGTGGCGGCCGGCCTCGGCATCGGTCTGATGCCTCGGTTGGGGCTGCGTACCCCGCACCCGGGCGTGGTCGTGCGCGAGGTCCGCAATCCCGAGCCGGTGCGCGTCATCTCCGCCGCGGGCCGCCGCACCGCACCGGAGCACCCCGCGCTGCGCAGCCTGGTGGACGCACTGCGGGAGGCGGCCGGCACGGTCGGCACAGGTGCCGCAGCCAGCACAATCGATGCAGCCGGCACAGTCGGTACGGCCGACGCGGGCGGGCGGTCCGATGTGCGGCGCGAGCCTGCCACCGCCGATCCGGCGTCGACGAGTGCCTTGACGATCTGAGGGGCCTCGGTGCCGGGTATCGATTCCGTGGCTGCTGTCTTCGCAGCCTTGGTCTTGTCCTTCTTTCATAGTTTGATCCTGGGCGAAAGGACGCCGTCCTTGTTGATGAGGGTGACGTTGCACAACGTGGCCACCCGCGGCCGGTCGTCGAGGAGGAATTCGGTGATCAGGCGGCTTTTGCGCTTGTCGTAGAAGTAGGGGAGCCCTTGGCCGCGAATCTCGAGATCTGAGAAGTCCTGCGTCGTGACATCGAATGGTGAGTACGGCTTCCAGTCGATGCCAGACCGCGTTGATGACGGCCTCCGTGAATGCCGGCAGGAGGGCAGAAGGCACGGTGAGGACTGCCTCGTACGTGGCGTCCGTCCATCCGTCACCAGGCATGGGGTGGTAGAAGCCGCCGTCACGGCGCAGCGTCAGGACAGTCGGGCGTAGCAGGTCTCGGGCGATTTCCTCGCCGTCGCGATCGAGGAGGCTGCAGGTCTGTCCGAGGACGAGGTCGAGTTTGCTGGTGTCGTCGTCATCGAGCGGCAGTGAGACCAGCGGGCCGGTGGCCGGCGCGGGGGCTGGTGCGTAGACCGGCCGCCCCGATATGAACTTGAAGGGGCGGAGGGTCCAGCCGTCCGGCCCGAGGAGGCGGTTCAGCTTCGCGACCCGTTGGGATGCATGGTCAACGTCGGGCTGCATCTCGGGATGTACGAACCGCGCCAAGAAGGCGAGAAGAACCTCGTCAGGGCCCTTGTGGAGTTGGAACCCGGGGTACTCGAAGACCCAGTCGTCGTCCCAGTCGAGTGGGTTGTTTACCCGGTGCTGGATGATGTCTTGTCGTGCCGTCGTGAACCGGGGGTCCGTCGACGCCAGCCTGTCGAGGTCGTACAGGGATCCGAGGAAGTCGATCTCGTCGAGCCGCCCCCACCAGGGGCCACCTCACCAGTCAGGTAGTCGACGATGTCGCGTCGCGTGAGTCTCGTGATCCTCTGCGTGCTGTTGCTGTGTGATGCCGGGGCGGCGGCGGACTGCGTCATGGCCCCAGGATGAACGCACTCCGCCTCACGTGGTGGGTGATTGAACATCAAATGTCTCTGACCGCAGCGGCGACATCACGGATGCTGCGGCATCAGCGTGCAGCGTTCCCGCCTCACCCGCCTGGCCGCGGTCGAGGATCCACGTGGCCTGGCCTGGGGCTTTCGTGGCTCGGCCAGCGCCGGAACCGCCCGGCTAGTTGGCGGATGCCGGCACGGTGGGCGGCAACGGTATGTCGTAACGGCCGAAGAGCTCTCGGAAGAACCCGGCGACGACCCGAGGACCGCCACTCTGATCTAGTTCGTGGCCGCCGAAGCGATAGACCTCGTAGCCAGCGAGCTTCAACTGCCGGTCTTCCGACACCATCTGGCCATACAGCTCGGGGTTCGCCTTGCCGTTGACCGAGTAGTGCTGTTGGCCGTCGACCTCCAGGACCACGCGCACCCGGTGGGGCAGCAGCAGGAGGAAGTCCATACGCTGCCTCGCCAAAGGACCAGGCGCGGTCCGAGCCTTCGCCGTGTATAGGTCGTAGTGGAGATACACCTGGGGAATCAGGGCGGGCAAGGCGGACCCTCCCTCACGGAAGTACAGCGCCGCGTACGTGTGGAACAGGACCTTCTCCGGCGGGGAGGCAAGCGATTCTGCAAGGCGTGCGCACAGAGCCGCGGAGGCGGCAGCCTGATCACCGGATACGGCGGGGTTGGTCTCCTGCCCCCAGCTCACGAGCTCCGACCAGGACAGGCCGGCGGCGCCGAGGGGCCGGGTGTACGTCAGGCAGTACTGGGCGTTGCGGACGATGTCGAGGCGGTTGTTGACCGCGTCGCGCAGAACGATCTCAGGCTTGGGACCGTTAGCGGCAAAGATCAGGTTCTTGAACTCTCCGTCGACGCCCGTCATACCCAACGACGCGAGGATCTGCTCCAGCTCCGGCGCCTCGTACTCGTCGAGGACCTTTCGTGCGGCGGCGGTCAGCTCTGGCACCGCCAGCGGCCGCAGCCGATGCATGAGGTAGCGGTACTTGCTCTTGAACTGACCAGAACGTAGATGATTGCGGCGAAGACCGCCTCATCATCGATGTTCGCGACACCGCCCCCTTGCGGCCGAACCCGCGCCGGCGGCAGCAACGGCTTCGCTATCTCCCACAAGCCGTCCGGAACGATCCATCTCCACCGTCCACTCCCCATGTCCAGCACAACTGCCAACTGACCATGTAGGACACGGTCCAAGTCCCGACGCCGACACCCGGCATCGACGTCAGGACGTTCCAGACCCGGCGTTCGTCGTGCTGCCACTCCGTATGTGCGGCGGCCGCGTGGCGATGCTGGGGAATGCTCACTTCACCTTGTACTCGCACGGCTTGTCGGACTTGCCGCCCTGATTGTCGGCGACCTTCTTCCCATCGACCGTGATGACGCAGGCCGCTGCGTGCAGCATGCCATCAGAGCTGGGCACGGAGCCGGGGACGACGGACACCGTCGTGCCGATCCTCTTCTCGGCGTCCGTCGTCAAGGTGATGGTCGACGTCTTCTTCCAGGGCAGCTTCACCGTCTCCATCTTGTTGGTGTCGAGGTTGTAGTAGACCTGCGACGTGCCGGTACCGAGCACTTCGAGGGTGACCTCGTGCTTGACCTCGCCGCTCCCGCTGTTTTGCCGCGGCTTCGCGCTCGCGGACTTGTCAGCCGTCGACGGACCGTCGTCGCTGCCGCAACCTGTCAGTAGAGCAGCGGCCAGGAGCAGAGCCGTCCCAGTGATGATCTTGCGCATGATTCCCCCTTGCAGATGAGTAAGTGATCTTAATCTGCGTACGACTGCCACCCGTGCCCGGGCCGAGGCGCTGTCAAGGTCTGTGGATCGGGCCAGGTTGAGGCAACGGTGTGGACATCCCTGATCTTGATGTCGTCCTTGCTCCGAGTGACTTCGTGACAATCCCAACCCCTCGGGTCTCTCCGGATCCACCTGCGCGCGCTCGAGTCTCGCCGGGGCCACCAATGGGCGCTCGGCGGGATGCGAACCTGCAAGCTCTGATCCTTGGCTCCACAGAACCGGCCGCCGACCGTCATACAGGGCGCGCTATGCGCCGACGAGGACGCTGCTTGGCGGCGCGGCGCCTCGCCGTCCAGCACCCGCCCCGCCCGCTGAACTGCCGTCGCGCCCGTGCGCGACGGGAGGGCCCCGGCCGCCGCGCCCTCGCAGCCCGGCCCGGCCGCGCGCACCAGGTCGGTTGCTGGGCAAGCCCCTGGTGAGCCGGGATCGACCAACGACACGCGCAGCGACGTATTGCGCGTGCTCGGAGCCGCCAGGATCAGGAAGCGGAGCGGGCCGCGCAGAAGGCCGGCGGTCGGCTCTTCCGCTTCCGCGCCTGACCGGGGCAGGCCTTCCGTCGGCGGCGCGGGCCGGCCCGAGTCGCCCCGGACCCGCGTTGTCAGTGGTGGCTGGAAGACTGAACGACATGAACGGCGATGAGCAGCTGCTGCGCGGCCGGGTCTACGGCCAGGACCACGATGTGCCCAACCCGGGCGCGCTTCCGCACCGGACCTACGCCACGCTCATAGGCGGCCCGCTGGACGGGTTGCTGTTGGACATCACCGGGTGGCGGCCGGAGGAGATCGACGGTGGCGTGGCCCTGTCCACCGAGCTGTCCCGGTGGCCCGGCGGCCGCGCTCTCTACGACCCGCGTCCCGATGAGTCGCGCACACCAGGCCCGGGTGTGAGCTGCCGCTTCTACTACTCCGGCGACACCCCCTGACCGGCGCTCATCCCGTCCACGGCCTTGTCCAGGCCGGGCGAAGAGGAGGTACGTCGTCGGGGGAGAGGTCGGGACGGGCGAAGAGGGTGTTCGGGTTCGGCGGTCTGAGGATGTCGAGAGCGTGCCACCGGCTCCGTCCCAGGGACATCAGCGGCCACCACCGGCCGCGCGAGCGAGATGGAGAAACCAGGATGGCGATTCAGCGAATGGACAACGTCGGCATCGTCGTCGAGGACTTGGATGCCGCCATCGCGTTCTTCGTGGAACTCGGTATGGAGCTGGAGGGCAGGGCGGAGGTCGAGGGCCTCTTCGCCGACCGGTGCACCGGACTCGACGGCGTCCGCTGTGACGTCGCGATGGTCCGGACCCCGGACGGTCACAGCCGACTCGAGCTGGCGAAGTACCGCAGCCCCGCGGCGATCAGCGCCGGGCCGCGTAACCGGCCGCACAACATTCTGGGCACGCACCGCGTCATGTTCGCCGTCGACGACATCGAGGACACCGTTGCCCGCCTGCGCCCTCACGGCGCCGAACTCGTCGGCGAGATCGCCCGGTTCGAGGACAGCTATCTGCTCTGCTACCTCCGCGGCCCGGAGGGGATCATCGTCGGACTGGCCGAGCAACTGCGCTGAGAACGAGGCACCGAACCATGCAGCCGAACGAGTCATCGAGGTTCTGCATCGCCCGGTCAGTCAGGAGCCGCCAGCCCGTGCAGTGACCCGCCCGGCCTCATCGACGGTGCCGGCCGAGGCGTCGATACGGTCCTCGAGGAGGTGCGCCGTGAACGCGAATGACGTGTACTGACTGCCCGCATCCGAATGATGATAAGCCCCGGCCCAGCAGGAGTTCCGGCGCGGTCACGTCGCCACAAGGCCATACCGGTCTACGCCGACCCGGTACGGCCGCCGAACAACGCCCGGTTCGTCTTTCTCAGCCCGCACACGACCGAGTTCTTCCGCCACTCGGACGAAGTCGCCGACGACACCGTCGCCATGCTGCGCGCCGAGGCCGGCCGCGATCTCTACGACCGGAGGCTGACGGACCGATCTTGAACTCGCCGCCCGGATCAGCGAGGGCAGCACCTGTCACGTGTAGCGGCGCTCTCAAGCGCAATGCCTGCCGTCAGCGCGTCGATGATCGCGCTGCCATTCGGAAAGATCCCGATCACATGGGTGCGGCAGCCGCGCGACGCGGACGGCTTCCGCTGGATGAACCATGGGCCAACGGGGATCTTGCGCGCGCCGCAGCCGGGATCCGGTGGGGGCGGCTGCCGGGAGAGCTGGGCTCCGGCTCAGGGGATGGCTTGCCGGTGCCGGCGGCGGGAATGGGACGAGACCGGGGCACGGGACCGGCTCTGACGGATCCACTGTGCCCGGGGCCATCCGTTCCAGCACCGGCTCAGAGCTGTTCGGCGTACAGGGCAGAGCGCCGTTCACCTCTGGGTGAGGCGTTACGGAGCACTCCATTCCGGTCTGAGAGGATTCCCTTCCGATCTCAGATGTATGGCGTGGTGCAGTGCGTGGTCGGCAGTCTTGGCCACCGTTACAGCCAGGAGGAAGCCATGGCGGATCCACGGACGGTGGTCCTTCCCTGCGGGGTTGCGGTCCCGGCGCTCGGTCAGGGCACCTGGGGGATGGGAGAGCACCCCGGGCGCCGCGCGGCCGAGGTGTCGGCCCTGCGCGCCGGCCTGGACCTGGGAATGACCCTCATCGACACCGCGGAGATGTACGGGGACGGCGCGGCGGAGGCGGTGGTGGCCGAGGCGGTGTCCGGACGGCGGGACGAGGTTTTCCTGGTCAGCAAGGTGCTCCCTTCCCACGCGGACGCCCGTGGAGTGGCCGAGGCATGCCGGGGGAGCCTGCGCCGGCTGCGCACGGACCGGATCGACCTGTACCTGCTGCACTGGCGCGGAGCTGTGCCGCTGGAGGAGACGGTCGAGGCGTTCGAGTCCCTGGTGCGGGAGGGTGCCATCCACTCCTGGGGGGTGAGCAACCTGGACGTGGAGGATCTCGCGGACCTGCCGCCCGGAGCCGGGCCGCAGACCGACCAGGTGCTGTACAACCTCAGCCGTCGCGGGCCTGAGTACAGTCTGCTGCCCAGGTGCCGTGAACTGTCGATCCCCCTCATGGCGTACTCGCCGGTCGAGCAGGGCCGACTGCTCGGCCACACGGCGCTGCGGGAGGTGGCGGCCGCCCACGGTGCGACGCCCGCGCAGATCGCCCTGGCCTGGGTCCTGCGGCACGAGGACGTCATCGCGATCCCGAAGGCGTCCTCCCGCGGGCACGTCGAGGAGAACAGGGCGGCTCTGGAGGTGGACCTGACCGCCGAGGACCTCGCGACCCTTGACCGGGCTTTCCCGCCGCCGCGGGGCAAACGGCCGCTGGAGATGCTGTGACACCGCTGCGACGCGCCCGACCGGCTTCCGCCCGGAGCCGGGTGGGCGGGCCGCACCGGTGGCGGCCGAGGGCGTCGTAGTGTTCTTGCAAGGCGGGGGACATGGCGACGCGGTGCTCTTCGAGGAGGCTGCGGGAGTACGGGTTGAGTGTCTCGGCAAAGGCGCCTCGTAGGGAGATCGGTCACCGCTTCCACGAGACACGGTCCGTCCGTCGCCATCGCCCGGCGCAGCACGTCTGCCGGACCGGTTCGGGGGAGACAGGCGGGGCGGCGGCCCTGGGGTCCCTCAGCGCTTGTGGCCGTTGCCGTGTCCGCCGGGACGCAGGACCGCTGGAAGCCATGCCTTCCATGCACGCCTGTGCCATCCGAGTGGGCCGCGATGGTCTGGCCCGTCGCCTTGACCACGAACCCAGCCACCTCGGCCGTGGCCGTGCTTCCGTTGTCACGCTTCCGTTGTCACGACTGGCCACGGATTGACGCCTGCGCTGGTGGTTCTCAGGCTGGTGTCAGGGGCGGGTGGAAGGGAGCGCGGCCGTGAGCGATGGACGCAGTGAGCTTTCCCGGTTGCTGACGGCTGTGGAGAGGGCGGCGCCGGTGGACGCCGTGGATGTGGTCGCGGAGGACTTGCAGCGACGATATGGGGCCGAGAAGGTCTCCTTCCTCATCGTTGACCTGACGGGAAGGGCCGTGGCGAGGTTGTCCACCGCCGGGACGGCGGAGGACGACTGGGAAGCGGAGCGAATCCCGCTGTTCGGCAGCGTCTACGAGCAGGTGGTCCGTACCCAGCGGCTGTACCAGGAGGTGACCGTCCAGGGGCAGCGAGTGATCGTGCCAGTGACCAATCGGGGGGACGCCATCGGGCTGCTGGAGCTGCTCCTGCCGGCTGCCCCCGATGCGCACGTCCTCGATGGGGTCGGGGAAGCCGCCCACGCTCTGGCCTACGTCGTGATCGCCAATGGACGCTTCACCGACCTCTACACCTGGGGCAAACGCTCCAGGCCCCCCACGCTGGCTGCGGAAATCCAGTACCAGTTGCTGCCCCCGTCGCTGTCGTGCGAGGCCGCACAATTCACGCTGTGCGGGCATCTGGAGCCCTCCGAGAACCTCAGCGGCGACACCTTCGACTACATCCTGGACCGCGACACGCTGCACGTGTCGGTGACCGACCCCATGGGGCACGACATCGACGCCGCCCTGGCCGCGACGGTCCTGGTGGGCGCCTTGCGCGGTGCCCGCCGGGCAGGGGCCGATCTCGCCGAGCAGGCCCACCGCGCCGACCAGGCCCTGGCCGCTCACGGCCGCGGCCACGCCACAGGGCAGCTACTGCGCATCAACCTCCACACCGGACAGGCCCGGCTGGTCAACGCCGGTCACCCCTGGCCGCTGCGCCTGCGTGAGGGGGTCGCGGAGGTGATCAACTGCGAGGTGGACCATCCGTTCGGGCTGTCCGTGCGCGTGCCTCACCCCTATCGCGTGCAGGACATCGATCTGCGTCCTGGCGACCGTCTGCTCATGCTGACCGACGGCATGTTCGAACGTCGCGGGGCAAAGGTCGACCTGCTCGCCATGCTGGAGCGCACCAAGAACCTGCACCCGCGAGAGACTGCGCTGACGCTGACGTCCGCAGTCGTGGACCCTGCCGATGGCTGGCTCGAAGACGATGCCACCGTGATGTGCCTGGACTGGCATGGCCCTCAGCGGACCCAGCGGCACGTCAGCTCCGGCGCGGACACTCGGCAAGCCTCGGCCGGCCGCATCAAGCGAGAGTCGTGACGAAGGAGCCGGCCATGAAGGCGGTGGGGAAGAAGATGTCAGCGAAGATGCGGCCGGGTCGCCGGCGCATAAGACACCCCGCACCCGCAGTCCCGGCACCGCACGAACTCGACGTGCCGACGGCCGCACGTCTTCTTCCGCTCGTCGCCGTCCCGCAGGGCGGGGCAGGCTCGGCGTCGCGCTGATATCGGAGTGCGAACATGCGCGGGAAGGTGTCACAGTCACTGCCGTGACCTTGATGGACGTACTCGTCGACTTCTCCCGTACTGGCCGGATCGGGCCGCTCAACTGCGGAATGTCCCTCGCTGAGGCTGAACACCTCCTTGGCCCGGGGCGCCCGCACCCGGCTCACATCTTGAAGGGGTCCGATATCGACGGCTACCCCTACTCCTGGGACGGGCTGGAGCTGGTCATCACCCAGCGAGCCGTCAGCGGCATCTGGATCAACCTCTGGCCCGGCTCGACCGCCAGGCTTCCGGCACTCGTCCTGCCTGATTCCGGGTCATTCGAGGCCACCGTCGTCCGCGAGGAACTGGTCGGGGCCCTCGACAGCGCAGGCTGCCGGCACACGGTCAACAGCATGCTCACCTTCGGTCAGCAATCAAGCCTCGTCACCCAGCCCGCGGAGGTCTGCGCGGTCTTCAGCCTGCCGGGACGAGACAACCGCGTGCCACACCGTGACCGGCACTACCTCAACGTGATGCACAAGCGCACGGTTTGACCTCGCCGATTCCGCAGGCGCAGCGACATGACCAGGTGTCAGATGTTCGCCCGGGCGAAATTCCCGCTTCTCCGCAAGCGCGTTTTCCTGCTGCCCCCGCCGACGCAGCCACTGACTGCTGAACCGGACCGGTAGTTCCTGAGCACGGACATGGCTTGTCCTTCTACCTCTGGCCCGGTCAGTCCAGCAAGGTGGTCGTGAACATCTCGTGGTGGGCCACAAGCCACTCCTGGATGCGGTCCCACCGTTGCCAGCCTCCGCTCTCGGACAGCACCTGTGTGTAGACAGGGTCGCCATCGGTCACTCGGTCGGCGACGAAGGCCCGGCAGGAGGCTGTGGCCTGTTCGATGATGCCGGGTAGTTCAGCGCGTTCCTGCGGAGAGAGGCCGTAGCCGTCGGCGAGGATGCGCAGTCGCGTCGGGGCGTCCAGCCCGGCGGGGTAGAGGGCTGCCGCGGACGTGGGATCGAGCATGGGGACCCAGTAGCGGGCGGTCATGGCGACGTCCCACAGCGGTCGTCCGGGCGCTGCCAGGTCGAAGTCGATCAGGGCTGTGGCATAGCCGTCGCGGAAGACGACGTTCTCCGGGCACACGTCGTTGTGGCACAGCATCGTTCCTCCCTCCGGGTCGGCCAGCGCCTGGGGCCATGCGGCGTGGGTGTCCACGGTGATGGCCGCGCTGGCGTCGTGCAGGCGTCGCAGCAGGCTTCCCACCGAACGCAGAGCGGTCTGCGTCATCACCCAGCGGGGAAACGGCGGCAGGGCAACGTCGCCGGGGATGTAGGTCAGCTGCTCGCGGCCGCCCGGGGTGAGCTGGATCGGGGTCGGAGCCGCGTCGAAGCAGTGTTCTCTGAGTGCGCGGAGGTGGGCGTGGAGGGCACGCGCAGTAGGCGGCGCCGGGCGTTCCACCAGGGAACCGCGGCGGAAGACCGCGCCCGCGTTCATCATGCCGCCGTCGAGTGCTTCGCCCTGTGTCGCCCCGTCCTCAGCTGTCATGTCGATCACGCTATCGGGAGATCGGCGGCGGTTGGGCCGGTTGCGAAATGCGCTTCGAACTTGGTGGCTTAATGAGTATTCACCTGGCGCTGAGCATAGAGTGAGTTCCTCGACGAATCGGCGGGTGCACGTCATGGAGATCACCGTCCAGTGGATACGGACGTCCTGGACGAAGTGGTCCCGGGGAGGGGAGGCGGCCTCCCGCAGGAACGCGGCCCCGGTCGGCTTCGCTCTCCCGCAGGCTGAGGCCGCTTCCGCACACGTGATTCGTATGCATGAGAGAAACGGCTTCGCGCCGTATGACACCCAGACAGATCCCGGCAACGTCGATGTTCAGCTCCGTGAAGCCGACGGACGGCTGCGGGTCTTGCCTGGAGTGCAGCCGTTGTTTGCCCTACCGCCGAGGCGGAGACGGCCCCCGGCAGTGCGACTCGCCCTCGGCCAGTGGGTGCGGTGGCAGCTCAACTACCGCTTCAGCAGCGCGGCGGGGATGCAGGACTGGTCGTACCGGCTGGACACGTTCAACATCGCCTACGGCCCTGTCGAGACCGATGTGTTCCTGTCCACCCCCACCGTATTCGTCGACGAGCAGGGGCCACTGCGATAACCCTGTCCTGAGCGTCGACCACGGTTCAGATGACGCTACGTCACCGAGACCGAGCCCCGCTGATCGTCCTCACGGAACGCGTGCCTGATCCCCCTGGAAGTGAACGAAGCCACCCGTGACGCGGCTCTGTACGCTCCAGTCCCGGCCGGTGATCTCCTGCGACCGGTCGGCGAACGGTACGCGCGGGAGGGACCGCGATGGGGGAGAGGTGGGGGGGATGGTGGGCCGCGCGGCCCTGGTCGCCCTGACCCACTCCCGCCCGGCTGCGCATCAGCCGGCCGGGACGGCCGCGGTGGGTACGATGTCCGCACCCGTCCGCTCCACCGGCGTCGGGCCCACCGACAGGGAGGGCCTCATGACGAGCACGCCGCCCGCCTCGTGCAACGGGCCTGCCACACCGCGTACTTCCGGCCCTGTACCAGCACCGACGTCACCGGCTGCGAACTCGGCGGCGCTGTGAAGAACGTCATCGCCCTCGCCGTCGGCATCGCCTCCGGCATGGGCCTGGGCGACAACGCCAACGCCATGCTCATCACCCGTGGCCTCGCCGAAACCACCCGCCTGGGCCGCGACTTGGGGGCCGACCCGCTCACCTTCTCCGGCCTCGCCGGCCTCGGGGACCTCGTCGCCACCTGCACCTCCCCGCTCTCCCGTAACCGCACCTTCGGCACCCACCTCGGCCAGGGCATGACCGTCGCCGAAGCGACAGCCGCGACCCGGCAGACGACCGAGAGCGTCAAGTCCGCTCGCGCCCTGCTCGACCTGGCCGACGCCACACACGTCGCCGCACAGTGCTTCTGCCCTCACGCGAGTCCTGTTCGGCGCCCTGTCCACAAAGTAGGTCCTACCAGCACACCGCCGGCACCACCGTCCCACCGGCGCCCCTCTCCGTCCTCGCAGTGCACGACCTGATCACCTCGCGGTTCACGCCCGCCCGCTACGGTGTGGCGACATCGGTGACGACACGTAGGTGGCGCAGCATGGATCCGCAGTCGCGGGATGAGGAAGCGGCCACCCTTGAGCGGCGACTCGGGGTGTTCGACGCCGTGGTCATCGGCCTGGGATCGATGATCGGGGCGGGGATCTTCGCCGCGCTCTCGCCGGCCGCGCACGCCGCGGGCTCGGGACTGCCGGCCGGTCTGGCGGTCGCGGCCGGGGCGGCGTACTGCAATGCCACGTCCTCCGCCCGCTTCGCCGCGCGGTATCCGCAGTCCGGCGGGACCTACGTCTACGGCCGAGAGCGCCTTGGCGAGTTCTGGGGCTACCTCGCCGGGTGGGCGTTCGTCGTCGGCAAGACCGCGTCGTGTGCGGCGATGGCGCTGACCGTGGGGTCGTACGCGTCGCCGGGGCACCCGCACATCGTCGCGGTGGCGGCCGTGGTGGCGCTCACGGCGATCAACTGTCTGGGTATCCAGAAAGCGGCATGGCTGACGCGGGCGATCGTGGCGGCGGCGCTCACGGTCCTCCTGGCCGTGGCGACCACCTGTCTGACCTCGGGAGCGGCGCAGGCGGGACGACTGGACGTCGGGGCGGACACGTCCGTGACCGGTGTGCTGCAAGCCGCGGGACTGCTGTTCTTCGCCTTCGCCGGGTACGCCCGGATCGCCACCCTCGGCGAAGAGGTGCGGGACCCGGCGCGCACGATTCCGCGCGCCATTCCCATCGCGCTGGGGATCACCCTGATCGTCTACGGGGCCGTCGCGGTGGCCGTGCTCGCGGTGCTGGGGCCCAAGGGCCTGGCCGACCAGGCGGCACCGCTGGCCGAGGCGGTGCGACAGGCAGGCGTCCCCGGATTGGCCCCCGTGGTGCGTGCAGGGGCCGCGGTCGCCGCGCTCGGTTCACTGCTCGCGCTGATCCTGGGAGTGTCGCGTACGACGCTGGCGATGTCCCGGGACCGCCACCTGCCGTACCTTCTGTCCGCCGTGCACCCCCGCTTCCACGTGCCGCACCGCGCCGAACTGGCCGTCGGCGCGGTGGTGACGGTGCTGGCCGCGACGACGGACGTACGCGGCGCGATCGGCTTCTCCTCGTTCGGAGTGCTCGTCTACTACGCCATCGCCAACGCTTCTGCCTGGACGCTGACGGCGCGGGAGAACCGACCGCCACGAGCGATCCCGGCGCTCGGTTTTACGGGCTGCCTGGTCCTGGCCTGCTGCCTGCCGGTCTCGTCGGTGGGCTGGGGCGCGGCGGTACTGCTCGTCGGAGCAGCCGCTTATGCGGTGCGCCGCAGTGCGGAGGCGGGCCGGGGGACGTGACCCCGGCGCGGTGGTTGCCGGCTCTTGAGTACGTCGTGGTTCTCGGACAGGGCGCCGGCGCGGAACCCGTGACGCCGGCTGCGCGGCTCCCGGCGGCCCCGCAGTCGGCCGCCTGCCGGACGGCAGGGACGCTCAGGGGCTGATCGGGTACGACGCCGGGCCGAGTGGCCCCGCGCCCCGGCCGACCGTGCGACCGACGGCATGCCCCCGCGAGCCATGCGGCCCCGCCATGCGGCCCCATGACAGCAGGCTCCTGGCGGACGAGCATAAGGAGTACACGGCCATACCAGGCACCCCCGACAGCTGCGTCCCATGCAGTGTTCCGGACGGCGTGCGGACGTGGGGTGCCCAGCACCAGGAGGCAACGGTGAACGAGCGACCCGCAGTGCGGAGCCTGATGGATGCCGCCCCGTACTCGATCAGCGAGGACGAGAGCGTGCTGATGGCCTGGGAGGTCATGGAGAGGTCCGAGCAGTGTCAGCTCCCCGTCGTCCGCGGGGACGGCTGCTGCGCCGGACTCCTGGACCGTGCCGAACTCGCGGTGATCTGCGCGGCCGCCGCCACGACGCTGTCGCGCCGCAGGGTGCGTGACCTCGTGCACGGCCGCCGGACCGTCACGGTCCACCCCGAGGAGTCGGCGCTGCGCGCGGCGACCGTGATGACGGAGGAACACCTCGACGCCCTGCCGGTCACGGATCAGCACGGACGACTGGTCGGCCTGCTCACGGCCCGGGACTACGTGGCTTCCGTCGCGGGTCCACGCGGTCACACCGAGCCCGTCGGCCGGGTCCCGGCACGGGCCACCTTGCCCGGCCTGCCGCCGCACCGCGCAGCTCGGGGGCACGGGATCGTCGTTCCGTAGCGGGCCGCGGACGGCGCCGCTCGGACTCATGAGCGGGACGTGCGGCCCCGTCCCGGGGCAGCAGCGGCGCCTCACCATGAAGGAGGAGCACGGTTCGGTTCCTCGAAAAGTTCGGGCATCGAACCGGGTCGTAGCCGGGCGAAGTTGAGGCTACGGCCGCCCACGCGGTTGTGCCGCGCCGGGATCTCAGGGGGCTGCACGGACGTGCCCCGGGGGAGCACGGCTCAGGCGTGAGCCGTGCGCGGCTGCTGGCGGCAGGGGCGCCGGAACCAGTGGCCGCCGTGCCCACTGGGTGACGGAACCGCCCTGGGCACAGGAGAGAGACCCCTCACGTCGGCAAGTGGACCTCGAACGTGGTGGAGCCCGGTTGGCTCACCAGGCCCACGCTCCCTCCGTGCGCCTCCACCACCGCCGCCACGATCGACAGGCCCAGCCCGGCTCCGCCGCCTGAGATGTCCGGGTGACGGCGGTGTTCGGCCCGGGTGAAGCGTTCGAAGACGCCTGGCTGTACCTTTTCGGAAATGCCGGGGCCGTCGTCGTGGACCGAGGCGACAGCCGGATCGCCGTCGGCTCTCAGCGCCACCGTCACCGTCGTGCCGACCGGCGTGTGCATACGCGCGTTGCCCAGCAGGTTGGCCAGCACCTGGTGAAGGCGGTGGGCGTCGCCCGGGACCATGACCGGTTCCTCGGGCAGGTCCAGGATCCAGCGGTGGCCGGGACCGGCCGCGCGGACGTCGGTCACCGCGTCCAGCAACAGGCGCGTCAGGTCCACCGGGCGGCGTTCCAGTGGCCGGCCCGCGTCGAGCCGGGCGAGCAGGAGCAGGTCGTCGACCATTTCGCCCATGCGCGCGGACTCGGCCGAGATGCGGCGCAGGGCGCGGGTGATCTCGGGCGGCACCGGTCCGGGATGGAGGAGCGCCAGTTCCGCGTGACCACGGACCGAGGCGACCGGGGTGCGCAGCTCGTGGCTGGCGTCGGCGGCGAAACGACGCAGTCGTTCCTCGCTTGCGTGCCGCTTGGCCAGGGCGTCCTCGACGTGGCCGAGCATGCGATCAAAGGCCACGGCGACCTGGCCGACCTCGCTGTGCGAATCGGTCACCGACGCGCGTGACGGCAGCGTCACCTCGCCCTTGGACAGCGGCAGTTCGCTGACCTGAGTGGCGGTGGCGGCGACCCGGCTGAGCGGGCGAAGCGACCAGCGCACCCACAAGGCCCCGGCCACCCCGGTCACCACCAGAGCCAGGCCGAAGACGGCTCCGGCGACCAGTTCCAGCCGGTGGACCGTGGCCTGGACCGGCTCCAGGGGGAGGCCGACGACCAGCACGTCCCCGTCCCGGCCCGGCGACGCGACGACCCGGTAGTCGGCCAGGGCGGAAAGGTCGACGGTGTGGGCCCTGCCATCGACCGGCACCCGGGCCAGACGCCCGGCGTCCGCCGCGGACAGGCTGACGTTCAGGTCGGCCGCGGGGTCGCCACTGCGGATCAGACCCTTGTTGGTGACCGTCCCGTGCAGCAGGCGCGCCCCGAAAGTGCCGGTGGCCATGCGGCGGGTGTCTCCGTGTTCGTCCCCGTCGTGGTCGTCCGGCAGTCTGCCGTTGTGCTCCAGGCTCTCCGGGAACCGGGTGCCGACCTGGGCGAGCTGTTCGTCCAGGCGATGGGTGAGGAATCCGTTCAGCTCGACCACCGCCGCCAGGCCGACGGCCGCGCAGCTCACCGCCAGCAGCACCACCAGGCCGACGGTGAGCCGGGCGCGCAGGGTGCGCGGCCGGGGCAGACGGCGTACGCCACCGAAGCGCGGCCCGCGGATCACCTGGCCACCGGCTTCAGTACGTAGCCCGCCCCGCGCACCGTGTGGATCATGGACTCGCGTCCCGCGTCGATCTTCTTGCGCAGATACGAGATGTACAGCTCGACCACGTGAGCCCGGCCGCCGAAGTCGTAGGACCACACCCGGTCCAGGATCTGCGACTTGCTGAGCACACGGCGTGGATTGCGCATGAGGAAGCGGAGAAGTTCGAACTCGGTCGGCGACAGCTCGACCAGCTCGCCGGCCCGGGTCACCTCGCGGGCATCCTCGTCCATCACCAGGTCTCCCACGATCAGCCGCGGCCCCTCTTCCAGCATCCGGGCCATGCCCGCCCGGCGCAGCAGGCCCCGCAACCGGGCCACGACCTCCTCCAGGCTGAAGGGCTTGGTGACGTAGTCGTCCCCGCCGGCCGTGATCCCGGCGATACGATCCTCGACGGCGTCCCGCGCCGTGAGGAAGAGCACGCACACATCGGGCTTGACCTCGTGCAGCCGGCGCAGCACAGCGAAGCCGTCGGTGTCCGGAAGCATCACGTCCAGGACGACGGCGTCGGGCAGCAACTCGCGAGCGGCGGCGAGCGCGGCGGCGCCGTCCCCGGCTGCGCGCACCTCCCAGCTCTCGTACCGCAGGGCACCGGTGAGCACCTCCGCGAGGTCCGGGTCGTCGTCGACGACGAGGACCCTCAACGGGGTGCCGTCGGGTCGGGTCAGGGCCGGGCGGCCGGAACGTGTGGTGTTCATCGCGTCTACCAGCATCGCCCCTTCCGACAGGCGCATCCCACCGTCGCCGCTCTGAATTTCCTCTGAGTGCGCTCTGACCCGCGGAGCGCCGCCTGAGAAATCCCTGAGAGTTCCCTCTCGAAGGGCCCGTGACGGCTTCGCTCAGAGGTTCCTGAGAGCTTCGGCCCGCACAGTGGCCGGCCAGGCACGACGGACGAAGGGACGGCGATCGATGACCACCGCGGAGGATGCTCGACGAGCGGCACCGCCCGTGCCCGCCGCGGTACGGCGCTTCCGACGCTGCGGCGCGGGCGCCGTGCTGACCGTGCTGTGGGCCGGTGCGGCGGCCACCGTCGCCCTCTGGTGGGCGGACACCACGTCGGTGGTCGGCACAGGCGGCTGGCTGACCGGCGCCGGCCGCATCGCCGGACTGCTGTGTGGCTACGCCTGCGCCGTGCTGGTCGGTCTGATGGCACGGGTGCCGCTGCTGGAGAGACGGATCGGCTCCGACCGGGTGGCCCGCTGGCACGCGATGGCCGGCCGGTACACGGTCTGCCTCCTCGTCGCGCACGTCATGTCGGTCCTCGCGGGGTACGCGGCCCAGGACCGGGCCTCGCTCTGGCACGAGACGGTCACCGTCGTCCTCGACTACCCGGACATGCTCAAGGCCACCGCCGGCACGGTGATCCTCCTCGCGGTCGGCCTCACCTCGGCGCGCGCCGCCCGCCGGCGGACCAGCTACGAGTTCTGGTACCACGTGCACCTGCTCACGTACGCGGCCGTGTTCCTCGCCTTCTTCCACCAGCTGACGCTCGGCGACGAGTTCAACGGCAAGCCGGTCGCGACCGCCGCCTGGTACGCGCTGTACCTGGGTGTCACGGCCCTCGTGCTGTGGTTCCGGATCCTCAGCCCGATCCGGCTCAACCGGCGCCACCGGCTGCGCGTGGAGTCGGTGCACAAGGAGGCTCCCGGTGTGTACTCGGTCGTCGTACGCGGGCGACATCTGGACGAGCTGGGCGCTCGGCCGGGGCAGTTCTTCCGCTGGCGATTTCTCGGTGACGGCATGCGCTGGACGTCGACGCCGTACTCCCTGTCGGCTCCGCCGCGCCCGGACCTGCTGCGCATCACGGTCAAGGCACTCGGTGACCACAGCGCGGCCGTCGCCCTGCTGCGGCCTGGCACCCGGGTGTGGGCCGAGGGCCCGTATGGCTCGCTGACGGCCGACCGGGTCACCAGCCACCGCTCGCTGCTGATCGCGGCCGGCGTCGGCGTCACCCCGCTGCGCGTGCTGTTCGAGACCCTGCCCGGCGAGGTGACCCTGCTCTACCGGGCGCGCGGCGCCGAGGATCTGGCGCTGGGCGGTGAACTGGAGGCGATCGCCCGCTGGCGCGGGGCGCGAGTGCTGTACGCGCTCAACGGGCCGGAGGGTCAGCGCCCCGAGCTCACGGCGGAATCGCTGCGTGCGACCGTCCCGGGCCTGCGCGGCCACGACGTCTACATCTGCGGCCCGCACACCTTCGCCCGTGACGTGTACGAAGCCCTGCGGGCGGCCGGGGTGCCGGACCGCCGTATCCACCACGAGTCGTTCGAGTTCTGAGGTCCCACACATGCATCCCCTGAAGAAGAACCGGCCCCTGCGCCGTATCGTGCTGGCGAGCGCGGCCACGGTCTCCGGACTGGTGCTGCTGCTGTCGATGAAGCCGCACACCAGCCCCGCGCTGGCGACAGCGAACAGCAAGTCACCCACGGTGTCGAGCAGCTCCGCCGCGTCAGGCGGTCCCTCGTCGGGAACGCAGACCGGTTCCAGGACCATCACCGGTGACACCGTGCAGACCCGCTGGGGACCGGTACAGGTACGGGTGGAGATCACCGACGGCCGGCTCACGGAGGTGACGGCCGTCGACTACCCGCGGGACAACCCGCGTGACCGCGAGATCAACAGCTACGCCATTCCCCGGTTGAGGCGCGAGGCACTGGCCGCGCAGAGCGCCGACATCGACATGGTGTCGGGCGCCACGTACACCAGCACGGGTTACCAGCAGTCGCTTCAGTCCGCGCTGGACTCGGCGGCCTCCTGACCACTCGCGGCATGGGGCACGCATCGAAGAGCGCATCGAGGCGGAGGCGGAGGCGGAGGCCGAGGCCCCGGCCCTGTCTTCGTAGAAGCGGTGTCGCGCGTACTCAGGGCGGCCTGGGACCGCGGGTACGACGCCGTCGCGGCCTGCGATCGCCTTGGATTCACAGGGGGACGCCCGAACCGGCATCCCGTCACAGCCACGTCAGAAAGGTGTAGCCGGCGGTGGCGGCGCCGAGGCCGACCAGGAGGCTGCCCAGGGCGTTGAGTCCGGCCTCGGCGAGGGAGCCGTCTTCGAGGAGCCGGATGGTTTCGAAACTGAAGGTGCTGAAGGTGGTCAAGGCGCCGCACACGCCGGTGCCCAGCAGCAGCATGACGCCGCCGGGCAGGCCGTGGGCTGTCACGGCCCCGGCCAGGGCACCGAGGATGAGCGACCCGGCGATGTTGACGGTGAAGGTGCCGAGCGGGAAGACACTGTCGTGGCGGCCCTGGATGGCCTTGTCGGTGAGGTAGCGCAAGGGCGCGCCGAGCATGCCACCGAGGAACACCAGGAGGACGGGCATCAATGGGGCTGCTCCTCGGGGGCGGGGCTGAGTCCTTTGCCGCTCTGTGCGACGACTTGGACCGGTTCCAGCGGGATCAGTCCCTCGGGGGCGACCTCACGGGCCTCTGCCTTGTGGGGGTACTGGTCGCACTCGCCCAGACAGATGGCCATCCACAGGACCGGGCCGTTCAGGGACAGCCGCGGCGGCCGCGGGGGAGGCTTGTCCTCGGGGTGGTGCCGGGGAAGGTGCGGCTTCATCGCTGCCTCTCTACGGGGCGGGCCGCTTGGGGAGCGGGGTGGCCGTTCCGGCGGTCGGCACGGGGGGTACTTGGCTGCGGCGGCTGGGGCCGCGGCGCACCGGCAGTCCGGCGGCCCGGCGGACGGCCGCGATGCCGAGCCATGCCGTGACCAGCCCGGCGACAAGGCTCGTCAGGGCGTAGGCGTCGGCCTTTGACCAGTCGCCCAGGGAGAGCAGGTGGTGCAGCTCCACGGTGTACGTGGAGAAGGTGGTGTAGCCGCCGAGGAACCCGACCCCCAGGAAGGGCCGGACGTAGCGGTTGGGCGGCCATACCTCCAGGACGCAGACCATGAGCACCCCCAGGGCGAAGCATCCGGAGATGTTGGTGATGAAGGTGGCCCAGGGGAACCCGCCGGCCGGGGTGGGCCAGGCGAGGGCGAGGCCGTAGCGGGCGATGCTGCCCAGTCCGCCGCCCAGGGCGATCACCGCCAGGACGTCCGTCTGGCGGGAGCGCTTGGCTTCGGCCGGTGGCTGGACAGTCTGCGGTCCGGCGCCGACCTCGACGTCCGGGTCGACCGGCAGAACCTCCGCCGGCGGCGCCGCGTCGTCGCCGGGCCGGGCCGGGGGTTCTCCGCGGGACATCGGCTGCTTCCTCACCGGGCTACGTTGATCCAGTCCGAGGGCGGTCCGCGCGCCGCAATCTGCGGTCCCTCGAGATCGAGAGGTGCGTCGGACGCGAGGGGTGACCGCGGAGCTCCGAGTGCTCCTGTTCAGCTGAGACGCTGTCCGGGACACGGGGGCACGGTGTCCTTCTACCTGGGGGTGTGCCTGCATGGCAGGTACCAGGTGGGCATGCTGTCGACCCGGGTAGACGGTCGCGGTTCCGGCGAGCCCCACCGCCATCATTTTCACTGTACGCCGTCGTGCATTGAGTGATGGGTGCCGTCGGTGTGGATACACGGCGCGCGCCTTCACTGCCTGGCTGCCCTGCCCCCTTCTGAGGGCAGGGCAGCCACGCAAAGAAGGGATCAGCCGATGTGGTAGACGGTGACGGTCACCTCTCCGTCCGGACCGGGGATGGTGTACGCACCGGGGCCGTGGAAGGGCTCACAACCCTCGGCGAGGACGTCATCGGCGTTGATGCCGGTGTCGTCCTCACCCACGAAGGCACACACCTCGTAGATGAAGTGGTCGGCGAACCTGTGCGTGAAGCCGTACTCCGGGTAGCGCGGCACGGTGGGGGTGTTGATGTCCAGGTCCGGGTGCTCCCACAGGGTGGTCTGCCGGAGGCCGCCATCCGTCACGAAGACCTTGCCGTAGGGCTCGGGCAGGTTGTTGTCGTCCTTCTCCTGGGGGTTGGAGAACTCGATCGAGTAGGTGATGGGCCCACCGGGATACCGTGCCTGTGCAGCGGACTGCGCCTGAGCCGATCCGGCACTCACCACACCGGCCAGCAGTAAGGCCGCCGAGGCGAGGGCCGCCAGTCGACCCGTGGACGTCGGACGCATCCCTGTCTCCTCTCACTCTGCGTAGCCGTGCGACTACTCTCTGAAGATAGGTGAGGTCTACGGCCGATCGAAGGGTGCCCCGGTCAAACCACCCGGGCGTATGGCGCCGAGGCTCTGGAGACGGTGAGTGCGCGGGGCGGCCACCCTGGCAGCAGGAGAGGGCCAGATGCTGATCGGCAGCGGCGAGAGTCGCAGGGCCCTGGTTGAGCAGATGAGGTCCAGCCGGCCATGAACCCCCATACTGGGCGTCAGGGCGGGCAATCCGCAGGCAGGACCCGCCATTTGCAACGCAGGCGCACCCAAAGTACGCGGGGGGAGCGGCGCGCTGGGCGCCGCTCTGCTGGCCGGCTTCGATGTCGCGGCGGCCGCCGCCCGTGTGCATCCTGCGTGCGCATTGCTGCCGCAGGAGTGCGACGAGCACGGCGTGAGCACCCTCGTCTGGCGGCGCGAACGGCCCTTCCACCCGCAGCGCCTCTACGCGGCACTGGAGGACCTGACCTGCGCCGCCGCCCGCAGCCGTGGCCGGTTCTGGCTTGCGGACCACCCCGACACATTGCTGTCCTGGGACGCCGCGGGCGGCGCGCTGTGCGTGGAGTCGGCCGGACCCTGGCTGGCCGCCCTGCCTGGCGCCGCCTGGGAGATGGTGCCGGCCGAGCGCCGCCTCGCCGCCTCGGTGGACTGGCACCCCGAACACGGCGAGCGCTGCCGGTACCTCACCTTCACCTCGCCCGGCCTGGACCGCGACGGCCTGCCGGCCCTGCTCGACACCGTCGGCGCGTCCAGCACCCGGGTACGCGCCGAAGGGCCCGTCAAGGCCGGCTGACGCTACCGCTCAAACGGGCCGCTGCCTGCCGCGAGGGAGTCGATACAGCACGCTCGGACGCAGCGGCCCAGGCGGCACGGTCGGGTCATCGAAATCCTCAGCCGGATCACGGCTCATACCGATGCGACGCATCACAGCCTGGGACCGCAGATTGGTGACCGCCGTGACCGCGAGGATCTCCGGCAACGCCAGGGACCCGAAGCCGAAGGCCACCGCTGCCTGTGCCGCCTCAGTCGCATAGCCGTGCCCCCAGGCCGACCGGGCCAGGCGCCAGCCTGCCTCCACACCGGTGAACGGCATGACGTCCTCCACCGGATCCAAACCGGTGAACCCTATGAACTCGCCGGTGGCGATCACCTCGACCGCCCACCAACCCCAGCCTCGCTTGTCGATCTCCGCTTGGAAGCGGGCCACGGACGCGTTGCTTTGCTCGCGGGTGAGGACTCCCGGAAAGTGCGCACGGACTTCTGGATCGGCGTTCATCGCCGCCCACGGATCGAGGTCGGTCTCCCGCCACCCACGGAGCACAAGACGCTCGGTTCTCAGCTCAGCCACCACGCCAAGCTAACGCGAACAAGTCCACGGAGCGATCGAATAACGCACCCTCCAGCCAAGCGACCGCCGTCAGATCTCGGGTGCCGCGGAGAACCTTCGGCTCCTGGATCCTTCACGACGCCGATGCGGACCTCGACGAGTGGTTCGCCGCCATGGAGGCGCATCTCCAACTGCTACTTGCGCGTGAGCCCTCCGAGATCGACCTGTACGGGGAGCCGGTACAGGCCGTTCCAGCAGTGTGACTGAGCACTTCCGCTGGCCACTCTGAGCACCGCAGTTGGTCACCCCAAGCCCAATGCCGGGGGTTCATCGGTCGCTGGGAGTAGGTCCTGCGCCTCAGGCGCGCTTCGCGCCCGCTGGCTAGGGTCGGTCCTCATGGAGACCACGGGAATCCTTCGTCGCGAGACGGCGGAGCGCAGGCGCAATGCTCTGGAGCGGTTCGTTACCGAGCGGGATGTATGGGTGTCGACGGCTCACCCTGATCACGGGCCGCACCAGGTGCCGCTGTGGTTCTTGTGGGATGGGCGAGCAGTGTGGATGTGCACCAGCGCCACTTCCGCGACTGCGCGGAACGTCCGCAAAGAGCCGCGCGTGCGTTTGGCGCTGCCGGACACCTTCGACGTGGTGCTCCTCGAGGGTGAGGCGGAGTGCTTCCCGGACCAGGAGGTGCCCGGAGACGCAGGGGAGGCGTTCGCCGACAAGTTCGGGTGGGATCCACGCGAGGAGGAGGGTTCCTTTCTGTACGTACGCGTGGTCCCGAGGACCGTGCGCGCTTGGCGCGGCGTGTCGGAACTACGCGGGAGAGTCATCATGCGCGACGGTTTGTGGCTGGAGTGACGGCCACTCGGTGACAGGCCTTGCAGAGCGCTTCCGTCCGCCCGCATGATCTTCAGTTCTCACACACCGGTGATCAACGGTGGCCGCACCGTCACGGCACCGGCCCCCGCCAGCGTCACCGAGCACCTCTGTCGGCCCCTGAGTGCTTCAGTTCCCCAGGATCCGGCAGCAAAAGGATCATGGAGAGATGACACACCGGCTCACTTTCACACCAGCAACCGTGGTCCGACTCGCGCAGTACACGACGACCGAGCAGATCGAAATCCTCGGCGACAGTGCCGATCCCTTCGGCGTCGCAGACGCCGGGCTGACGTGGCTGCCCAAGGAACATCATTTCGGCATCAGGCAGAAGGGCCGCCTCGTCGCGCACGCAGGTCTGTTGCGGCTACCGATATCGATCGGCGAGGTCTGCACACAGGTGGTGGGCGTCGGCGGGGTGGCTGTCGCGCCGGATCTGCGCGGGCACGGTCTGGCCCGGTCGGTCGTATCGGCGGCAGTGGACCACGCGCGGACGATGGGGCCGCAGCACGGGCTTCTCTTCTGCCGGCCGGCCCTCGTCCCGCTCTACCAGCGACTCGGCTGGCGACCGCTTGAGCAGGACGTCCACGTCGAACAGCCCGAAGGACCCGTGATCATGCCGCTGCGGACCATGTGGACGCCCCTGCGCGAGGGTGCGAACTGGCCTGCTGGCGAGGTCCGCGTGCTCTCGCTTCCCATGTGATCGGTGGCTCCGGTGAGTGCCGTCCTGGGGCGGACGGCACTCACCAGCGTCAATGCCCGAGCACGAGATGGCCCGACTCCGGCACTCACCGGCCAACCGAAGCCCCCTGTCACACTCCCCGGGCGTCACGACCTCCTTGCGGGCCAGCGGATGGCTCGGTGCGGTCACCAGCACCGTCCGATCGTGCCCGACGACCGCGTGCGGGCCGAGCGCCCGGATGCCGTTGTCGTACTGGAAGATCAGGTCCAACCCGCTAGCGCCGAAAGCTGTTCCAACGTCCGCGGCGCCGCTGCCGCGATGGCCGTCTCCGTGCGTGCCCCGGGAGCCTGTCCGCCGGGGACGTCCGCGCCTGAAGCCTGTTGGTCGGGGACGTCCGCGCCCCGGGAGCCTGTCCGGCGCCCCGGTTCCATGGGGCCTCGTCAGACGACCTTGACGACAGTGCCCGTGCCTTCGAGCGCGGTTACCTCGTCGGTGGGTGCTGTGGTGTCGGTGACGAGGGTGTGCAGGAGTGTGGCGGGGCCGACGTACGCGTAGGCGGTGTGGCCGAGCTTGCTGCCGTCGGCTGCGACGAGGATGCGGCGCGCGGAGGCGATGCCGGCCTTCTTCACGGCTGCGTCGTCGAGGTCGTAGGCGGTCAGGCCCTCGGCTGCGCTCAGGCCGCAGCAGCCGATGACGGCGGTGTCGAAGCGCAGCGCCGCCAGGGAGGCGAGGGCGAGGGGACCGGTGAGGGCTCCCTCGGCGGCCCGAGGCTGCCCGCCGGGCACCATCAGCGTGGCCGGGCCGGGACCCTCGCCGAGTACATGGATGGCCTGCAATGACAGGGGCATCACGGTGACCGGCCGTCGGCGCAGCAGGCGGGCGATTTCCAGGCAGGTGGTGCCGCTGTCGAGGAGGACGGTCTCGCCGTCGGCGATGAGCGACGACACCTCCGTCGCGATGCGGCGCTTGGCGTCGACCGCCTCGTGAGCACGCAGCGCGAAGGGCGGCTCCTCGCCCCGGAGCAGCAGGGTGCGCGCCCCTCCACGGACGCGCTCAAGGACGCCCTGCGCGGCCAGCGCGTCGAGGTCGCGCCGGATGGTCATCTCGGATGCGCCGGTCAGTTCGACGAGTTCCTGGACCGTGATCCTTCCCGACTCCCTGACGGCCTGGGCGATCATTCCGTGTCGGTCTGCGTTCCTCATACCGTGATTGAACACCGGCCGAAACGAACATTCAATGTGTGCGAAGTGACAGTATTCAATCACTGTATCTGGTCGTTACGGTGGCAGCCATGAGTCATTCGCTGAGAGCTGCCCGAGTGGCGACCTTTGTCTACTTCATCCTGTGCGGTACTGCGATGGGTACCTGGGTGGTGCACATCCCCGCCATCGAGAAACGTGTCGGCGTCAGCCACGCGACGCTGGGGGGACTCCTGGTGGTGCTGGGTGTGGGTGCCTTCATCGGCATGCACACGGCCGGGCGTCTGACCGATCGGCTCGGGGCGCGCATCGTCGTCCCCGCCACCGGCGTCCTGTGCAGCGCGACCCTGGCGCTGCCCGGTCTTCCCCGGGATCCGTGGACGCTGGCGGCTGCCCTGCTGGCCTTCGGGTTCTGCAACGGCTGCCTGGACGTGAGCATGAACGCCCACGCCGTACACGTGGAGAAGGCGTACGGCCGTCCCGTCATGTCAGCCTTCCACGCCACGTTCTCGGTCGGCGGTGTCCTCGCCTCCCTCGTCGGAGCAGCCACGGCGAGCGCCGGTCTGAGTCCGGCCGCGGGCATGGCCGCAATGGGGGCCCTGGGCGTCGTGATCGCCCTGGTGTCGGCAGGCGCCCTGCTGCCGGCCGCGCCCACCGCTGCCGACACTGTCTCGACGGAGGGATCCGAGCAAGTGCCAACCGCCGAGCACCGCGTGACCAGCGGGCGCATCTGGCTCCTCGCCGCCCTGGCTCTGATGGTCATGCTGTGCGAGGGAGCCGCCAACGACTGGAGCGCTCTGCACCTGAAGGACGTCCTCGGTGCATCCGCGAGCACTGCTGCCCTCGGGTACGGCACCTTCGCGGCGACCATGACCATCGGCCGGCTGCTCGCCGACCGCCTCGTCGCGCGGTTCGGGTCCACGGCAATCCTGCGCCACGGCGCGGCAACGGCCGCCGTCGGCATCACGACGGTGGTCCTCTCCCCGTGGATGTGGGCGGCGCTCGCAGGCTGGGCGCTGTTCGGTCTCGGGCTGTCCGGCTGTGTCCCGCAGCTGTTCAGTGCAGCCGGGCACGCCGACCCTGCCGCTGCCGGGGCCAACGTCTCCCGCGTCGCCGGGCTCGGCTACGTCGGTATGCTCGCCGGTCCCGCCGTCATCGGCTGGCTGACCCATCTCGTCGCCCTGAACCACGCCTTCGTACTGCTGACGCTGCTGTGTGCGAGCACCGCAGTGGCCGCGGGGGTCCTGCGCACCGGATCCGACCGCACGCGCGAGACAGCAGCAAGCAGTCACTGAACGCTCCTCGGCCGAAGGAACCAACCACCATGTCCACCGACCGGAACATCGTGCTGTTCGACCTCTTCGGGGTCATCGCCCGCCACCAACGCCCGGGCGCCCTGGCGGAGATGGCCGGACGCTGCCAGGCACCCACCGGCGCCTTCACCACGGCGTACTGGGCCTGTCGCCCGCCCTACGACGCCGGCCAGCAGTCCGCGCGCGAGTATTGGACCGCCGTACTGCGACGGCTGTCCCTGTCCGTCGACGCCGACACGATCGAGGAACTACGCATCACCGACATCGACAGCTGGTCACGCGTCGACGACCAGATGGTCGCCTACGTCCAGTCCCTGCGCCGCGTCGCCGAGGTCGCGCTGCTGTCCAACATTCCCTCGGACCACGCGGAGGCATTCCTCACCGCGCAGCCCTGGCTGCACGAACTGGACCACGTTGCCTTCTCCGGGAAGATCAAAGTGGCGAAGCCGGCCCCAGCAGCCTTCCGTCACTGCGTCGCCGCCATGCGGGCGGCCCCGGCCGACTTCCTCTTCGTCGACGACCGCGAGGAGAACGTACGCGCCGCACAGGCCACCGGCATGAACGGACACGTCTTCACCGACCGCGACGAGCTGGCAGCCGCCATCGAAACATGGCTGCCCACTCGACACCGCACGCGGGAGCCGGGTCACGGTCGCTGAGCCTGCGGCACGCCCGTGGTGACGGAAAGCGAGGGACTGGCCCTCCTCAAGGGCGACGGGCCGTTCGAGCGCGACCGTCACCGCGCCTTTGTGCAGCGGCTGCAGCGTGTCCGTTCCCCGGGTCAATGTCACAACGCCCGACACCACGGCGGTACGGATGTGGAACTGGAGACGCTCACCCGTGCGTACTTCGGCAGCCCCGTGTTCCTCGGACAGCAGCATGATGTCCGCGGCGAAGCCGATGTGCGCGTCGATTGAGCCCGATGCCGCGAGCACCTGTCCCCGCTCAACGACTCCCGCCGCCACGCCGCGCAGCAGCAGTCCTACGTTCATGCCCGCACACGCCTCGTCAGTGGGCAGTTCGCTCGCGTCGATACCAGTGACGTGAGCGATCATGCCGCCGAAGCCGACGAGCTCCACCGCGTCACCTTTGCGGACCCGCCCACGCTCGATCCGGCCCGTCGACATGACCAGCCTGCCCCGGCGGAAGACATCTGCGACAGCATCAGGAACGGCTTCTCCACGGAGCTCACTGGTGCCCCCTCACAGCCCTGCGTACCAGTCATGAGCAGGTGTCCGAGACCAGCAACGATCATTGGCTGTCGCGCTCACGCTTGGTAGGTGCCAGCCAGCGCCTATCGGTCAGGGCGTGGCCGTGCCCACCGGCTCCGTTGAGCCGTGGCCGCCTTCGCCGATGCTCGTAGACTCATGGCATGGCATTCATGAGCACCCCGCACTGCTGCTTCCTGTGATCGGAAGGCATTGAGGGCGATGCCGGACGGCGTCGCCCTCCTCGGCGTGCCTCCCGCGTGAACCACGGTCCCGACGCTGCCCGTTCCTTCCTGAGGCAGTGACGCTCTGAGCGCGCGTGCAGGCACGGTTTCTTCCCTTCATCCTTGCCTGGAGTGCCTCGTGCCGGTGTCGCTTCCCCCTGCCCTCGAACTGTCCCTCGACCTTCTGCGCTGCCCGACGTGCCGCACGCGCCACCTGCACCCGGACCGCAGCACACTGCGCTGCCCGGTGGGCCACACCTTCGACATCGCCCGCCACGGCTACGCCAGCCTGCTGACGGGCACCCGCGCCACCAGCGGCGACGACGCGGCCATGGCGCAGGCCCGGGACCGCTTCCTGTCCACCGGCACCTACGCGCCGATCCGCGAAGCCGGGGCCCGTCTGGCAGCCGACGCCGTGTCTGAGCAGGCCACAGTTGTGGACGTGGGATGCGGCACGGGCTACTACCTGGCCGGCGTACTCGACCAGCTGTCCGGCGCCCGTGGTCTGGGTCTGGACACATCGGTGCGCGCGCTGCGCTCGGCAGCCCGTGTCCACGACCGGGCAGCCGCGGTGGCCTGGGACGTCTTCCGTCCTTTCCCGCTGGCCGACGGGACAGCCGATGTCGTGCTGGACGTGTTCGCCCCGCGCAACCCGGCCGAGTTCCACCGCGTACTGCGCCCTACCGGCCGGCTGATCGTGGTGCGTCCCACCTTGCGGCATCTGGCCGAGCTGCGCGGCCGGTTGCCTGGGATGGTCACGATCGACCCGGCCAAGGAACAGCGCCTGCACCGGGCGCTGGCCCCCTTCTTCGAGGCGGCAGTCACCGAACAGGTGGAGTATCCCGCGTCCCTGGCCAGGATTGATGCCCTGGACCTGGTGGCGATGACACCGAGCGCACGGCACGTGAGCCGTGCAGACATGAACGATGACGGCCTACTGCCCGATCGGGTCACCGTCTCGGTGCTGGCCACCGCCTACCAGCCTCGCTGACCACGAGCACGCCGTGCCGACCTTCACCTAAGGCTTCCTGGAACTGGCCTGCAGCATCATCTCGGTAGACCCGGGCTCCGCGGCCCAGTGCGTCGTCCCCCGTGTCGTCGCTGCGCGGTGCGTGAGACGCGGACGAAGGGGAAGATCGCAGTACGTGCGAATGCCCTGGATCCCGCGGAAATAACTCACATCTTGTGTGCTTGTAGAGCTGAAGTAAGGGCATGCGGTGGGCAGGAGGTTGATAACGATGGTTCCCCTGCTTCTGGTTCTTCTGCTGGCTCTGGTCCTCTTCGGTGCGGGTTTCGCGCTGAAGGCGCTGTGGTGGATCGCGGTGATCGTGCTGGTCGTGTGGCTGCTGGGCTTCGTGGTCCGGTCCGCCGACAGCGGTGGCCGCAAGGGCCGGTGGTATCGCTGGTAGACAGAGGCGTGCCCGTACGAGGAGCACGCCAGGCGTGAAGTGGAAGTGGGGCCCGGCCGGTTGCGGCCGGGCCCCACGCGCGCGTGGGGGTCATCCCACCGAATCGGCAGGGAGGGATCGGGCTTATCGGGTGTACCGCAGGGTACTTGTGCCATGCACCGGTCCTGTGGAATCAGCAGGGAACCCTGCGCCTCCTATTCTCTGCGGGGCCGGTGCACCGATCCCGCCGCCTTGAGGGCCGACCCCGCTGAAGCGGACTGCCCTGCGCGGAGCGACAGCCGCCTTCTGATGCATGCGGACTCGCCGCCCGGACGGCTCGGAACGAGCACACGCCGCCCCACCGCTGCCGGCGCAACCTCCGGCGTCCGTACGGGCAGTGAGTACGGATACTCATGACACCCGCCGTCTACAGATACGAGAATGCGGGACATGACGATGAACGGGGCGAGACGGGTTCGGCTGGGGATGCTGCCGGTGGCGGTGCTCGCCGTACTGGTGGCGGGTTGCGGTACGCAGCGGGCGGGAGATGTGACCGCCGGAGGCGGGCTGCCGAAGGCCGTGGCGACGCCGAGCGCGCCTGCCGACCGCCTCTGCCCCGGCGAGCGCCCCTCACCCATTGCATCGTCGACCCCGACGAGTTCCACGGCGCCGACGGACCACTACGCCGAGAACCACGGCTTCATGGTTCCCTTCAAGCTGCACGGCGACCGCCGCTGCCAGGGCCTCGCCGTCATCGGGCGGGTGAAGAAGGCACTCCAACCGCTGCGGGAGAAGGGCCACTTCACGCCCGAGAGCGTCTCGCACACCATCGCCGGCCTGGGCTACTCGAAGGTGCGGACGTACGCCGACGGCTCCGGTGTCGGGTTCCTCATCGAGGCCGACGACTACCCCGTGTGCGTGGAGGGCACGTTGTCCCCCGCCGCGACCGAGGCGGACGCGTTCGGCGGCTATCCCGACCACGACGGGTGCGAGCAGCCCTCAGGCGGTCACTGACCGTACGCAGGGAGCGCGGTTCTCGAAGGACGCGCGTGGCGGCGCCCGATTCGCTTGTTGCTCCTCGCCCACACGCGCCGTGCACCGTCCGGGCCGCCGACGGCTGGTGCCCCGCCGCCCTCTCGGTCCCCTCATCGCTCAGGCTCTGTGACCGGGCCCTCGGGAAGCGCCCGGTCGGTGCGGTCAGGCGCGGGCGGGCTCCGCTGTGGACTCGGCGGTCGGGGCCGCGGAGGCGACCACCCGGGTCGGGCGGGGCGGCGTGCGGCGGTCCAGGCGTACCGCGACCGCGGCGAGGGCGATCGCCGTGACGGTCATGGCGGCGCCCGCCCAGGCGGTGGCGGAGAAGCCCAGCCCCGCGTCGATGACGGTGCCGCCCAGCCACGGGCCGCCAGTGTTGCCCAGGTTGAAGGCGGCCGTGGTGGTGGCTCCGGCCAGGGTCGGGGCGGCTCCGGCCACGTTGAACATGCGGGCGTTGAGGGCCGGGGCGGTGAAGAAGGCCGAGGCGCCGAGCAGGAAGGACAGGGCGATGGCCACGGCCGCCGCCCCGCCCAGCAGGGCGAGGGCGGCCAGGAAGACCGTCGAGGCGGTGATGCCCCAGATCATCACGCCGAACAGATGCGCGTCGGCGACCCGGCCGCCGATGGTGGTACCGATGAGGGCGCCGATGCCGAAGAGGCCAAGGATCCACGGGACCCACTTCGAGTCCAGCCCGGCCACGTCCGTGAGCAACGGCGACAGGTAGCTGAAGGCGCAGAAGACGCCGCCGGCACCCAGCGCCGTGATGCCGATCGCGAGCCACACCTGACGGTCGGCGTAGATCCGCAGCTCGCGGCCGAGCCTCGGCCGCTCGGCAGGCAGCGGGATCCGGGGGATCAGCATCAGGATGCCGACGAGGGCGACCGCGGAGGCCGCGCCGACCGACCAGAAAGCGGAACGCCAGCCCAGGTGCTCGCCGAGGAACGCACCGGCCGGGACGCCGAGGACGTTGGCGATGGACAGGCCGCCGATCATGACAGCCATTGCGCGGGCCCGCTGGTCCTTGTCAACCATGGCGATGGCGACGGCCGCGCCGACCGCCCAGAAGCCCGCGCACGCGAGGGCCGAGACCACGCGAGAGGCGAAGAGGAGCTCGTAGGAAGGGGCGAGCGCGCCCGCGACCTGCCCGAGGCCAAAGAGGCTGATGAGGGCGATCAGGGTGGCGCGGCGGGGCAGCCGGAGGGTGCCCACGGCCAGCAGTGGCGCCCCGACGACCATGCCGATCGCGAAGGCGGATATGAGCAGACCCGCCTGCGGAATGCTGACGTCCATATCCTCGGCGATGGGCCTCAGCAGCCCCGAGAGCATGAATTCGCTGGTGCCTAGCGCGAAGACGGACAGTCCGAGGATGTAGACGGCTACGGGCATGCGGGGTCGTGCGGCATCTGCGGGCATGACATTCACCAACCGACGGAGACGTGATCACATTCCCCCCGGTGTGTCATTTCTGTGACGTGAGCGTGGCCAGTCTCCACCCCCGGCCGTGGCGGATGGATCTTTGCCCGAATCGGGTACGGAAGACGGTGGACCACCGGCGGCCAGGGCGGGAACCGGAAGAAGGCTGGGCGTCACCCGGATGCAGTGCGCGACGCACAGGGAGAGCAGGAGCGCGGCCGGTGGGGGCCGTGCGCGGCGGCGCTCTTGTGCGGGCGCGGCGGGTGTAGTCGGCTGTCGCCATGCGACAGTTGACGGCACATCGGTTACAGGCCGCACGCGTCACGGCACACCGCAGAGGTGCGGTCGGCAGGAGAGGTGCCGCGGTTCTGACCGCCGCCGTGCTCGCCGGGTCACTGTGGGCGGTGTCTCCGCCTCAGCCCGCGCTGGCCGCCACCCCCGAACCCGTCGGTGCGATCGGGACCACGAGTGGGACATCGGCGCGCAGCTACGGCCGCCTGCACCTCGATACGGTGACCATTCCGCAGCTCCAGGCCCGCATGGCGGCCGGCGCGCTGACCCCGTCGGAGCTGACCCGCGCCTACCTGAAGCGGATCAGGGCTCTCGACCCGAAGATCCACGCCGTCCTGCGTACCGATCCCTCGGCCCTGCGCCAGGCCGCTGCGAGCGACGCACGGCACCGCACCGGCTCCGTCCGCGGCCCGCTCGACGGCATCCCGGTCCTGATCAAGGACAACGTCGAGACATGGGGCCTGTCGTCGACGGCGGGTTCGCTCGCCCTGGCGGGCAGCCCCCCGAAGTCCGACGCGGCCCTGGTGACGCGGCTGCGGCGGGCGGGCGCGGTGATCCTGGGCAAGACGAACCTGTCCGAGTGGGCGAACTTCCGTGCCCAGAAGCCCACATCGGGGTGGTCGGCGGTGGGCGGGCAGACACACAATCCGTACGTCCTCGACCGAAACCCGTGCGGTTCGTCGGCGGGTTCGGGTGCCGCACTCGCCGCGTCCCTGGCGCAGGTGGCGATCGGCACCGAAACCGACGGCTCGATCGTGTGCCCGGCGGGCATGAACGGCGTGGTCGGCCTGAAGCCGACCCTCGGCCTGGTCAGCGCCCGGGGGGTGGTGCCGATTTCCGCCGAGCAGGACACGGCGGGTCCCATGGCGCGCAACGTCGTCGACGTGGCGCTCACGCTGGCGGTCATCGCCGGGCGGCCCCCGGGTGCCGGGGCCCCGGACACCACCGATGCCGGGTTCGTGACAGGGGCTGCCGGACGGGCGATCGGCTCGTACGGCGTCGGGACTCTGCGGGGCAAGCGGATCGGTCTGTGGCGCCTGCCGTCCCTGGGGCAGGCGGTGGACGACGTGATGACCCGCGCGGCACGCCGGCTGCGTGCCGCGGGCGCCGAGGTCGTCGAGGTGACGCCGCCCTACCAGGACCGGCTCGCCACGCTCGAATTCCCGGCTCTGCTGACGGAGTTCCACCGCGACATCGACGCCTACCTCGCCACCCGCAAGGGGCCGCGCGACCTGGCCGCCCTCATCGCGTTCAACCGCGGCCATCCCGCGGAGCGGACCTGCTTCGCGGGGCAGGAACTGTTCCGACAGGCCCTCGCCGCCCCGCCCACCACCGATCCGGGGTACCGCGCGAAGCGTGCGGAGCTGCGAGACCTGTCACGGCGTTCGATCGACGGGACGATGGCCGCCCACCACCTGGACGCGATCGCCGCACCGACGAATCCGCCCGCCTGGACGACCGACTGCGCACGCGGCGACAACGATGTGATCCCCTCGTCCACACCGGCGGCGGTCGCCGGCTACCCGTCGCTCTCCGTCCCGGCCGGTTCCGCAGGGGGACTGCCCGTCGGAATGCTCCTGACAGCCGGCGCCCACCAGGACGCGGCGCTGCTGTCCCTGGGGGCGGCCGTGGAGAGGCGACTCCACGCCTGGCGTGCGCCGAGGTACCTGCCGACGACCGGCCCCGGGACCGCCGAGCGTTGAGGAGCAGGCCGCCGGCACCCGCCACGAGTCCCGCTTGTGCCCAGGACGGGAAGTGAGCCGCCTCGCCCCCCGGGGGCGGCCGATTTCCTTCGGGCGTCGGCACTCAGTGAGCCGGGCGATGCGCGTTCCACGACCCGGCGGTGCCGCGCCAGAGGAGGGGATCGGTCGCGCCACAGCGGTCGCCGCGTCAGGTGACACCGTGCCGTGGTGCCCGGTACCAGGCCATCAGTGCCACGAGCGTGGCGAGTGCGGCGGCCGGCAGCGCGGCGAGCATGGCTGCCCGCTCGCCGACCGCCGTGGAGGTGTGCCGTGTTCGGTCGAAGACCAGGGACCCCACGGTCAGGGTGATCAGGACCGCACCTGAGATGTCCATGTGCCGCCCGGCACGCGCCAGTCTCGACTCCCGCAGGACATGAGGAGCCAGCAGCACAGCGGTCAGCCCCACCGGAACATTCACCAGGAACACCGAAGGCCAGCTGAGGAAGTTCACCAGTACGCCGCCGAGCACCTGGCCGGCGACGAAGCCGACGGACGCCGTCGCGCCGTACAGGCCCAGCGCTCTGGTGCGGCGCGGGCCTTCGGCGAAGCCCGTGGTGGTGAGGGACAGTGCGGCGGGCGCGACCATCGCGGCCCGGCTGCCTTGCACGATGCGTGCCCGATCAGCAGCACCGGGTCGCGGGCGAGTCCGCCGGCCAAGGTTGCGGTCGGCGGGGCGGTCATCGCGAGCCTCAGCGCCGCGCTCGGCGCCGTCAGCTGACCGCGCCCACGGCACTGCGCGTCACTTCCCGATCTCCAGTACCGCCATCGCACCGGTTTCAGGCTCCGAGCGCGACACTATGGCAGTGGACGCGAACAACGAGACCTCCGATCAACAGTCGCTCCTGCCTCCAAGACCAGTTCTGCCAGACATGGCCGCAGCGCGCAGCCGCGGACCGGCCGACGCCGTCGAGGCCCATTGGCTGTCTCTGCGGCTCAAGTGGCAGTGGAGCCGAGCAGTGCACCAGATCCGCGCGCCCGGGCGCCCATATCCGGGCATCGTCCCCCTGCTGGAGGCCGCTGCCGCTCAACCACGGCTCCGGCGGCTGTATCCGTTCACCAGCCACTTCGCCCTGCTTTTCAGCAGCTCCACCAGCTACCCCTGGACTGTGCAGGCCGGATCGATCGAGCCCTTGGACAACGGACGGTTCAAGGTTCGCCGACGCGATCCCCTCGCCGTGATCGGCGAAGTCGATACCGCCGAAGAGGCGGTGACTCTGGTGCTGCAACTCCTACCCACCGGCTCTGAGCCCGTCATCACCTCCTCTGAGGACGAGTGCTTCTGACAGTGGCTCATCCGGGTGCCGCCCCTTGGCCGGAGGGCAGGGCACATGCCGATGTGCTGCCGGGGAGCCGGTGGCGGTTGCGGGCGATGACGCGGTAGAGGCCGTGGGCGGCCCAGCGCATCGGCGCCAGCTGGAGGACCGCCCCCGCAACGGCCCAGCCGCCTCGCGCGCTCGCCAGCAGTTTGGCGACCGCTTGAGCGCCGCCGTACACCGTCCCGTCGGGGGTGACCCACAGCGCCTCGTACGCGGCCCGCTGCCTGCTGACGCCCAGGGCTTCCAGGTCGGCCGTCTGGCGGGCGGTGCTGTCGCACCGCGGCCTGATCCACCTCTGCGCGAGGGCCACCGAGGCCGTGCAGAAGCCGCAGTCACCGTCGTAGACCAGCACAGGCCGCGTTCGCATGACCTCCATGATGCGCCTGCGGGGCGCACGGCGCAGTAGCGGTTCGGTTCAGGGGGACAGCGATCGACGAGGCGGGGCATGCAGATGGTGAAAAGTGCGCCCCGGTCTGGATGGGTGGGGTTTGTGGTCGGCAAGTCCCTGCCACGGCAAGGACTTGCCATGATCGGGTCTTCACGGCGGCGTGAACCGGCCGATAGACCCAGGGACATGTCCTCCCCCTCTGTGTCTTCCCCCTTCCGGTGCAGAAGACGGCAGTTGATCTCGGCCGTCACGGTGGTGCCGTTGCTGGCGTCGGGGCTCGCGATCTGGCAAGCGCCCGCCCAAGCCGCTCCGCTCAAGCCCGCAATGCGCACCAAGCCCGCAATGCGCACCAAGCCCGCGATCCCCACCAAGCCCACGGTCCCCACCAAGCCCACGGTCCCCATCCAAGCCCACGGTCCCCACCAAGCTCGCCGTCCCCACCAAGCCCGCGATCCCCGCCAAGGCCACGGCGACCCACAAGGTCACCTTGGTCACCGGTGACGTCGTCACCGTCACCACGATGGCCGACGGCAAGCAGACGGCCGACGTCGACCGGCCGGACAGTGCCGTCGGCGGTGTGAAAGTTCAGGAGGTCATGGGCGACTTGTTCGTCATCCCCGACGAGGCGGCACCGCTGCTGGGCGCGGGCAAGCTGGACCGGCGGCTCTTCGACGTCACCGACCTGATCAGGATGGACTATGACGACGCGAAGTCGGCCGCGGAGCCGCTGATCGCGACGTATGCGAAGCCGAGGTCCCGCGCGGCCGTCGAGCCGGTCGCTCCCCGGGGCAGCAAGGTGACCCACACGCTCGAGGGCATCCACGGCGCGGTGCTGCGCACCGACAAGCGCCGGGCCCGCACCTTCTGGTCCAGCGTCGCGCCGCACGGCCGCGCGACGCTGGGCGCGGGTGTGGCCAAGCTGTGGCTCGACGGTCGGGTGGAGGTGAACCTGAAGGAGAGCGTGCCGCTCATCGGCGCTCCCGAGGCATGGGCGGCCGGCTACACCGGTAAGGGCGTCAAGGTGGCGGTGCTCGACACCGGCATCGATGTCAACCATCCTGACTTCGCCGGCCTGATCGACGGCACGGCGAGCTTCGTGCCGGGTGAGGGTATCGCCGACGTGAACGGGCACGGCACGCATGTGGCCAGTACGATCGTGGGTTCGGGTGCCGCCTCCCGTGGCGACTACAAGGGCGTCGCCCCCGGCGCCGACCTGTACGTCGGCAAGGTGCTCGGCGGAGCGGAGGGCTACGGCCAGGACTCGTGGGTCATGGCCGGCATGCAGTGGGCCGCCGAGTCCGGTGCGGACGTCGTCAACATGAGCCTCGGCGACTCCTACCCGACGGACGGCAGCGACCCGATGTCGCAGATGGTCGATGCGCTGTCCGCGCAGTACGGCACCTTGTTCGTCATCGCCGCCGGCAACGCGGGCCCGGAGAGCATCTCCGCGCCGGGAGCGGCCGCCTCGGCGCTGACCGTGGCCGCCACGGACAAGGAGGACCGGCTCGCGTCCTTCTCCAGCATCGGCCCGCTGGCGTCCTCCGGCGGTTTGAAGCCGGACATCGCTGCGCCCGGCGTGGGCATCACCGCAGCACGATTGCAGGAGATGACGGACGGTGGTGAGGGCCATGACGGCACGTCCGCCACGGTCGAGCAGGCCGAGCGGGTAGCCTGCCGTCCCCTGCCTCCCGGCCATGCCCCTCATGCTCCCTGGCCGGCGTGTCCACGTGCGCCCGTACAGTACGTCCTCAGCGACGTGATCGACGTTGTCCCGGAGCGGGCGGCCGACTGCGGCGGGCGCCGGTCGAGGACGGGCCGTCGTCCCACGACGGGCTGCCCGGGCGACGGACCACGAGCGCGCGGCCCACCGCACCCTTCCGTGCATCCCATTCCGCTCCGGGTTTGCACGGTTCATCACCTTACTTCCGCCAGGCAGGTTGCTGCCGTGCAGCTTGATGTGCCCGGAAGGCGATCCTGACCGACACATCGGTCTGGCAACGTGATGGCAGGTCGACCCCGGCGGTTCCGAGGAGCGATCACCGGCTCAATGGCTCATTGCCCCGCAGGTGGACGCGGGCGTCCTGAAGAACAGAGAAAACTAGCAACGTACTTCGGTCCGACACGTGCCCAAGGGTCATCATTGTCTCTAAACACGCTGTACCGCGAATTGCTGGAACATCCGGATCACCGGATGCGTTTCCTGTCGATCGACGGAAGCCAGACGACCAAGACTTTCTCCGAAGTGCACGCGGACGTGCTCCAGCTCATGGCGGAGCTGCGCGACTGCGGTGTGGGGGCCGGCGACCTCGTGGGCCTGATGGGGCCGAACTCGTACGAGTGGGTGCTTGCCGACCTCGCTCTGCTCGGATTGGAGTGCCTGTCCGTCGCACTGCCCGCAGAGCGGCGTACACAGCCCGACGCCGTGCGTGAACTCGCGGAGAAGTACCGGCTCTCGGCTGTCCTCGTCACCAAGGCCCTGCCCGTCGGGTCGTACCTTCCGGAGGCAACGGGCCTCCTGGAGGAGCGGCCGCTGAAGTTCGACAAGCGCGCCGTGCCCGACGACGCGCGCCCCGCGATTCCCGCGGATGTATTCTCGATCGCCTTCTCGTCCGGCACATCCGGCACCAAGAAGGGCCTGATGATGTCGAAAGTGGGTGTCGAGAACACGATGCGGGTGTCCGCCGGGGCGTGGCAAGTGACGGAGGACGACAACGTCCTCATCGTGATGCCGTTCTCCAACTTCCAGCAGCGCTATCTGATGTACACGGCCGTCCGGTACGGTCTCGACGCGACCGTGGTGGCGCCGGAGCGCATGTTCCAGAAGCTCAGGGAATTCAACCCCACGATCATTCTCGGCCCGCCCTCCTTCTTCGAGGTCGCTTACAACCGGGTCAACGCGGGAAGCGTGCGGGACAAGCTTCCCTACTACGTGGCGACGGCACTGCACACACTGGCACGCGGCCGGTTCGGCCACGGTGTCAGGGCATGGCTGGGCCGCAAGTGGATGAGTATGTACGGCTCCCGGGTCCGCCTCATGCTCACCGGATCGGCGCCGGTGCCGCCGCGCACCGTGCGGCTCTTCCAACGGCTCGGAGCGCCCCTGTTCGAGGTGTACGGCAGTACCGAGAGCGGCTGGATCTGCTTCAACCTGCCGCAGCGGCACAGGATCGGGAGTGCGGGCCGCCCGGTCGACGGAGTTGACGTCACGCTCGCCGAGGACGGCGAGGTGCTGGTCGGCACGGCGTATCCACAGACGTTGGGGTACGTCTTCGAAGGCGAGGAGACCCAACAGTCGGTCTACCTCAAGCCGGACCAGCTCGCCACGGGTGACATCGGGGAGTTCGACCGCTCCGGATTCCTCCGGCTGGTGGGTCGGAAGAAGAACGTCATCATCACGCGGAGCGGGGTGAAGATCAACCCGGAAGAGTTGGAAGAGGCAGTGGAGAAGAGCTGCCGGATCACGAAGGCGATTGTCGTGTCGCCGGGGTCGGACGGGCTGCTGACATGCGTCGTGTGGCTCGACGATCCGGAGTCCGCCGCACGCAGGACGGAAGTGGAGTCCTGCGTCGAGGAGCTGAACCGTAAGGGGCAGTCCTCGCATCGGATGGTGGACGTCCTGTTCAGGCCGGCGGGTGAACTCTCCGTCGAGAACGGGCTACTCACCAGAAATTTCAAGGTCGACAGAGGCGCGGTCATGCGAAAGATATTCACCGAAGGCAGCCGGGGGGCACGATGAGCAAGAGCGACGTCGCCGACGACGAGATCTGCAGGATCATCAAAAGCGTGATCTCCAAGGCATCGGTCAAGGGTGGCGTCACCCCGGCCATGAGCCTCCGGGGAGATCTGGGAATCGACTCCCTCGGCCTCATGAGCATCGTCTTCGCACTGGAGGAGAACCTCGGCGTGGACGCCTTCAGCCGGGTCGAACAGTTCGTCGGTGCCGAGTATGTGTCCGACATCATCAAGATCGTTCGGCAGGTCTGAGGAGGCGGCCGTGAGCCACGCACCCACCATTATCGACTTCCATACCCACATCGCGTCCGACATGTGTTTCCCGAAGTCGTTCCAGGACGGCGTCGTCGACAACATGATTGTGGGCCTGCAGAGCCGTGGGCTGCCCGTGACCAGGGAGAAGGTCGCGAGGATGCATTCCAGCACCTTGCAGGACCCCTTGTGCGACGAACTGGTCAAGCAGATGGATGAGGCCGGGATCAAGGAATCCGTCCTGCTGCTCCCCGACTTCACCTACGCCCTGCGGGACAGCACCCACACCATCAGGCAGCTGATCGACCATCACAAGATGGTCGTCGACCGGCACCCGGGACGATTCCGGGTGCTGGTCGGCGTGGATCCCCAGTGGGGCAAGGATGGCGTCTCGCTCTTCGAGAGTGCGATAGTCGACTACCGGTTCGACGGCATGAAGCTGTATCCGCCCTGCGGATACAAGCTGTCGGACGAAAGGCTCTATCCGTACTATGAGATTTGCGCGGAGTATTCGCTTCCAGTGCTCTCTCATATCGGGGCCACATCGCCGGTGCTCGATTTCGAGATCGCGCAGCCCATCTATGTCGACAAGGCTGCGAGGGACTTTCCCGGGATCGACTTCGTGCTGGCACACGGCAGTGTTCACTATCCTGACGAAGTGGCCATGCTGTGCAATAACAGGCCGAACATCTACGTGGACGTCAGCGGATACGAGGCGTCGGGGGCAGCGGCTCTCAACACCCTCTTCCGGCGCGGGATAAACCACAAGATCCTCTTCGGTACGGACTGGCCCGTATTCCGGCTGCAGGGCCGGCAGATCAATCTGATCGAGAAGCTGACCAAGGAGGGGGCGTTCCCCGAGGACATGTCGGACGCGGACCGCGATCTGTTCTTCCACTCGAACGCCGAGCGGCTGCTCGGCAAGAACAAGCTGAAGTCCTCGGTGGCTCCGGAGGGATGAAGCGGCACCACCCGGCCAATGGAAGCGCAAGCCTGAACAGCAGAAAGGCATGAAGGTGACTAAAAGCACTGCCGAGAGCACGTTCCTCGGGCTGACCGATGAGCAGATCGAGTTCTTCAAGGAGAACGGCTTCGTCGGGCCCTTCGACCTGTACTCCGAAGACGAAGCCCCGCTGCTGTGGAACCAGGCCATGATCGAGATGGTCACCTCGGAGAACAAGCCCCACAACTCCACGGTCATCAACTACGACCGCCACCTGGACTGCAACACGCTGTCCGCGCACATCAGCCGGCCGGAGATCGTCCACAAGCTGCGCAGTTTGATCGGCGACGACATCCTGTGCTGGAAGACGAACATCTTCAAGAAGGCGCCGGGCGAGGCGGGCACCGGCTGGCACCAGGTCGAGACCTTCGTGGTCGGTGAGACCACCACCTCCGCCAGTCCCTCCCTCAAGTACACCGAGGAGAGCGAAAACCTCACGCAGGAGCTGACCGTCTGGACGGCGTTCTCCCCGGCGGGCAAGGAGAACGGCTGCCTGCGCTACATCCCCGGCAGCCACAAGCGGTGGTACTACGACGAGAGCAAGCCGCTCACACGGAACGTGGAGAGCAAGTCCCACGACTTCTTCGGCTACGACTACTCGGAACTCAAGCTCGACGACGACTGGGATCCGAACGAGGAAGAAGTCTTCGAAATGGAGATGAAGCCAGGCCAGTTCGTCATCTTCCTGGCCAAGTGCATCCACGGTTCCCTGCCCAACATCAGTGACCAGACCCGGCTGGGGTTCGCCTCGCGTTACGTCGCCCCGTCAGTCAAGGTGTACGAGAACGTCGACAGCCTGAGCGAGTTCGGCGACACGATCAGCCTGGACTACCACGGCAGCGTTCTGGTGTCCGGCGAGGACAAGTACGGGCACAATCGCCTGCACGAGAAGAACCTCAACGGCTTCCCCTTCAAGAAGGTCGACGCCGATGAGCGCTGACGACTACCTGCACAAGCTGGCCGACTTCCTCCGGACCCAGCCCGCGACGAGTGAGTTGACCTACGAGGACATCAGCCGTGCCACGTCCCGAGAAGAGCTCGGGATCAGTTCGCTGAACATCATTCTGGTGCTGGTGAACTACATCAAGGAGCACGCGGACAACAGGGTCACCCTCAAGCCCGAATGGGTGTCCCGGCTGAACGATGTCGACGGCATCGTCTCCGTGCTCCGTGAGATCGACGAGAGCAGCCGCGAACAAGCCCGGGCGTGATGTCAGGCAGTTCGTCCCGCCCGGTCTCCATGGCCCTCCCCGGCCACCGGGGCCGGGCCCGCCGATTCGGGAAGAAATGATGACAACTCAGCAAGAGGTCACCATCGGCTCCTTCGCGTGCGTGTTCGGCGACCTCGAACGCGGCCCTGACGACATTCCGGGCTTCGCCGCCCTGTGGCAGGCGGCGGCCCCGGACACCGACTTCGACGCCATGGGGTGCGGCACCTTCCGGACAATGTCCGGGCCGGTTGAGAAGTACATCATCGAATCCGTGCGCCAGACCCTGGACGGACAGGCCGTCCGCCCCGACGACGTCACCCACCTCGTCCTCGCAACCAGCGACGCCCGCCTGGGATCGCTCGCTCCCGACTGCGCCGTGACCGTCCTCGACGCGCTGGGGATGACCCAGTGCGTCCCGGTCGTCCTCTCCTTCCAGCAGTGCTGCAGTTCTCTGGCAGCCCTGCGGCACGGCTGGGAGCTGTTCTCCGACGAGGACGTCAGGAACGTCGTAGTGGTCTCGCTGGACTTCACCCCGGACGACAGCGACCGCGTCAGGTCCTTCGCTCTGTTCAGCGACGCTGTCGCCAGTTGCCTGATCACCCGGGACGCCGGCGGTCCGCTGCGGCTCGCCTCGGCCGCGGTCAAGGTCGACCACTGTGGACTGATGGGCCGTGACTCGTTCATGTCGCGGCAGAAGGTGGCGCAGGCGGCGTTCACGAAGGTGTTCCAGGAGAGTGGTGAGCGGCTCGACGATGTCACCAGGGTCTTTCCGACGAACCTCTTCCAGCCCGTGACGTTGTTCAACGCGAGCATCGCCGGCGTACACCGTGAGAAGCTGCACTTCGCCGACACACTCCGGGCCTACGGGCACTGCGGGAACTCCGACTGGATGATCAACCTCGCCGACTACGCCGACCAGGTGGGCATTCGTACGGGGGAGAAGTATCTGGCCCAGGCGTCGGCACCTGGGTTCTTCGCGTGTGGGCTCCTGGTGGCAACCTGACGTTGCCCAGCAAACATTTACAAAAGGTGACATGGATGAACATCTCAGTGGACGACCTCTCCGGGCCCGAGATCATCGATTTCCTCGACGCGCACGTCAGGGAGATGAGGTCGATCACTCCCCTGGAGAGCAAGCACGCACTTGATCTGGAAGGTCTGCGCAAGCCCGAGGTCACCTTCTGGACGATCAAGGACGGCGATGCTCTGGTGGGTTGCGGTGCGATCAAACAACTGGACGCCGACCACGCCGAGATCAAGTCGATGCGCACGGATCCCTCGCGTAAACGGAGCGGAATCGCGTCGAAGCTGCTCGCCCACATCATCGCAGAGGCCAGGCGCATGGGGTACTCCAGGCTGAGCCTGGAAACCGGTGCGACCGACTTCTTCGCGCCGGCCCGCGGCCTGTACGAGAAGTTCGGGTTCGAGTACTGCGCGCCCTTCGCCGACTACAAGGAAGATCCGAACAGCGCGTTCATGACGCGGCTGCTCTAGCCAGCGCGACACCCGAGGGGGCGCACCAAGTGAAGGACGCCGTATACCCCTACGACAAGGGGCTGTTCAGCCGACTGTTCCTCAACTGCTTCCAGCGTCAGTCGGTGGTGATGCTGACCCAGCGGACACCCCTGGCGCATCACCTGTTCCACCAGTGTCTGATCAGCACGGACGAGATCCTCCGGCAGGTCATCAAGCAGCGGCAGCCCAAATACGACTTCCAGAGCGGCTTCTTCCAGCCGGACGATCTGCGGAGGATCGGGATCGTCCCGCACGACGTGCCCTTCGAGAGCTACGCCCAGGCCCGGCCACTGCTGCGGGAGACCGTGGAACGTGAGGGCTTCGCGATACTGGTGGGGGACGTCTACTACTGGCCGCACTGCCCCGAATATCGCACCAAGCACCTGACTCACACGATCACCCTCACGCGATACGACGCCGAGGCCCGGGAATGGTCGCTCATCGACGACAACCCCGCGAGCCTGCTGTGCACCTACGCCTATCCCGAGCAGGTGATCGTGGACAGCTTCGACAACTCAGAGCTGCGCCGTGTCCGGTACTTCACCCTCGAAGAGGTGGACCGGGAAGAGGCGGAACACGGCACCCGGGAGGCGTTCTCACGGCTCGTCGAGGAATACCGGGACAGCCATACGCTGCTCACCAGCGTCTCCGAGTTCCTCCACTGTCCCTGGATCGCGTCCGAGGCATCCATCGCGGCCCTGCACGACGCTTTCTCGATCTACCTGGGTTCACGCATCGGCCTGCTCGAATACGCCCGCCACCTGATCGGCGACACCGAGGTTCAAGGCATCATCGACCGCATCGTGAAGCAAGCCGCCGACGTGCAGAACCAGTTGCTTTTGGGGAAAGTGATGGGGACGGTCGACACGGAGTGGATGGGTTCCACGTGCCGTGAACTCCGGACGACCGAGGAGGAACTGCTGCGTCGTCTGAACGACGTGGCCGTGGTGCGGGACGCCGCGTGACCGAGACGCAGGTGGCGATACTCCTCGCCGATCTGGCCTTGATCATCGTGGTGGCACAGGTGGTCGGCCGGATCGCCCGGATGCTGGGACAGCCGGCGGTCATCGGCGAGATCGTCGGAGGTGTTCTGGTCGGCCCGACCCTGCTGGACGGCGCCGTCGCCGACGCCCTTTTCCCCATGGACGTCCGGCCCTATCTCGGCGCGCTGGCCAACCTCGGGCTCGTGCTGTTCATGTTCTTCGTGGGCATGGAGTTCGACTTCGACCGGTTGCGGGGCTCCGGGCGGATCGCGGGCGCGACGGTCGTCGGCTCTACCCTCGTGCCGTTCGTCCTCGGTCTGCTGCTCGCGGTTGTACTCATGAACGAGCACAGGCCGGCGAACCGGCCGGCTTTCATGCTGTTCATCGGGGTCGCCGTGTCCGTCACTGCCTTTCCGGTCCTCGCGCGCATCCTTGCCGACCGGGGCATGAGCGGGACCTGGCTGGGTGCAGTCGCCCTCTCCACGGCGGCGATCTGCGACCTCGCCGCCTGGACCACGCTCGCCGGTGTCCAGGCACTGGCGGGCGGGAGCCACCGGAACTACTGGCAGGTGATGCTGGTCGTGCCCTTCGCGGTCTTCCTGATCACCTGCGTCAGGCCCCTGCTCAGGAGAGGGCTGACCGGTGGAGAACGGGACCGCCAGATGACCCCGGGCGTGTTCGCCGTAGTCGTTTCCGGCGCGCTGCTCTCAGCTGCGGTGACCCAGCTGATCGGGCTGCACTTCGTGATCGGCGCGTTCCTCTTCGGCATCGTCATGCCACGTTTGGAGCCCGGGCGGTTCAGGGAGGATCTGCTGCACCGTACCCAGTCCCTGACCGGGATGCTGCTGCCGGTGTACTTCATCACCGCGGGGCTGAAGGTCGACCTCTCTGGCATCGGTGTCACGGGCCTGTACGAACTCGGTCTGATTCTGGCGGTCGCCATCGCCGGGAAGTTCGCCGGAACATGGGCCGGGGCGAGATCGCAAGGGCTGTCCGCCCGGGGCTCGGCCGTCCTGGCCAGCCTCATGAACACGCGGGGCCTCACCGAACTGATCGCTCTCAGCGTCGGACTGCAGGCTGGGCTTTTGGACGAACGGCTCTACTCCCTCTTCGTCGTCATGGCGGTGATCACGACGGCGATGACGGGCCCGCTCCTGCTGTGGCTCACGGGACGGGGGCGAGGCGGCCCGGCCGGCCTGCAGGACCTGGACGGCCTCGCACCGGCCCGGTCCGGCCCCGGGGGCGCACCCCACTCCACGGACTCGACGTCCACACTCGGCGCATGACCGTGGGCGTTTCGTGACGGGGCCCGGCGACGCGGGAGAGAGGAGCGGATACAGGATATTCGGTCCAGTATTTCCACTCGGCATCATGCTGCCATGCAGCATGATGCTTCCCCGCACCGATCCGCCACGACGGGAAGTCTGGCAACGTGAGGGGCAGTCGACTCCCTTGTCGGAACGGCGGTTGTACTCGCGGGCGGTGGGCTTAGCGGGTGGAGTGCCGCCGTCCGTGGTGTGCCGGCCCCTGACCGGCTTCCGAGCGGCGCGGGCGGACCTTTCGGGGACCGCAACGGCGGGGTCCGCGGCCGGGCCCGAGGCCGCGGCCGAATCCCGGCGACCGATGAACCGAGCATCCTCATGAAGGACACCTCCGTATGACGCGAGCTGACGACAAGCCACTGCTTCTGGTGATCACCAGCGGACTTCGCCGCTACCGCGAGTACCTGCTGAAGTCGATAGCGACCCGCTACCGCGTCCATCTGATCGACTCTGCCGAAGCTGACTGGGAGCTGCCCCATCTGGCGGGCTCCACGGTTGTGCCCGACACCGGGGCCGAGTCAGTGCTCGAGGCCGCCCGGCGGATCGCGGCAGAGCAACCGGTCGCGGGAGTCATGAGCTGGCACGAGGAGCACATCGTGCAGGCCGCCCTCGTCGCCGAGGAGTTGAGGCTGCCGGGTACCCGGGCGGCCGCCGTCAGGTGCTGCCGGGACAAGTTCGCGACCCGCACCGCGCTCGCCGCGGCGCGACTGCCGCAACCCGCGTTCGAGCTGGCCGGCGACCTCGACGAGGCACTGGCCGCAGCGGATAAGCTCGGCTATCCGGTAGTGATCAAACCGCGCGCCGCCGGTGGGAGCCAGGGTGTGGTCCTGGTGCACAACGCGGCGGAACTCGCCGACCAGTTCGCCGCCACCCGCGACGTCCCCGTCCCGCACAACCCGGTGTTCAACCAGCTGATTCTTGTGGAGGAGTACCTCGACGCGCCGGAGATCAGCGTCGACTCCGTGGTCTACCACGGCCGCGTCGTCCCGGTGTTCGTGGGCCGTAAGGAGATCGGCTTCCCCCCGTACTTCGAGGAGACAGGCCACCGCGTCGCCGGCGCCGATCCGCTGCTCTCGGACGCCGGACTGCTGCGTACGCTCACCGACATCCACGCGGCCCTCGGCTACACGGACGGATGGACCCACACGGAACTCAAGCTCACCCCGGAGGGCCCCAAACTGATCGAGGTCAACGGGCGACTGGGCGGTGATCTGATCCCCTACCTCGGCATGAGGGCCTCCGGTGTCGACCCCGGCCTCGCCGCAGCGGACGTGGCGTGCGGAGTGGAACCCGACACGAGGGCCACGGCCGCCTTGCACGCGGGAGTGCGGTTCTTCTACCCGCCCCGGAACGACACGGTGATCGGGTCTGTCGGCTTCGACCGGGCCGCGCTGCCCACCGACATCGATCTGGCGCAGGCACTGGTAGGCCAGGGTGACGTGGTGTCACCGCCCAGGAAGGGTCTGATCGACGGCCGCATCGCGCTCGCGACCGCCGTGGCGTCCACCGAGGAGGGCCTGCGGGCGGCACTTGACCACGCGCAGGCCGCGCTGCGGCTGTCCGTCGCGGGCCCCGGCGACGAGGTGGCCGGCTGATGCGCATCCTCGTCCTGCACCGAGTTCCCGACTCGTTCGTGCGTTACGCCGAGAACATCGACCACCAGGTGAACGACGTCACGTATGTGAGCGCCCCCGACCGCCTTGCCACACTTCCCGTGGGGGTACCGGCCCGGCGCATCGAACGCCCTGGCAACGGCGACACCGCGGCCGAGGTGCTGACCGCCGTCGCGGGTCTGCCCAGGCCTGACCTCGTCATCGCGCTCTCCGAGTACGACCTGCTGCCGGCGGCACGCGTGCGGGAGGCGCTCGGTGTTCCCGGCGCCGGAGTTCGCGAGGTGCTGCCGACCAGGGACAAGGTCGTGATGAAGTCGGCCATCGCGTCGGCGGGGCTGCGGGCGCCGTACTTCTCCGCCCTGCCGGAGGCGCTCGTCGGAGGTCCCGCGTCCCTTCCGTGGAGCGGGCGAACCGTCCTCAAGCCGCTGGCGGGCGCTTCCAGTGAGGGAATCACGACGTACAGCACCGTCGCGGACGCACTGGAGGCGGTGCGCGGGGGTGCGATCGCCGCATCCCCCGCCGCCTTCGAGATCGAGGAGTTCGTCGAGGGCCCGATCATCCACGTCGACGGGCTGCTGGCGGCGGGCGAGCCCGTCGCCGTACAGGCGAGCCGGTACGTGGGGACCTGTCTCGGGTACGCCCTGGGCCGACCGGTGGGTTCGGTGCAGACCGGCACCGACCCGAAGGTGGTCGACTGGACCCTGCGCTGTCTGCGTGCGGTCGGCATCCACGACGGCCCCTTCCACCTCGAGGCGATCGAGACCGTCGGCGGACTGGTCTTTCTGGAGGTCGGGGCGCGCTTCGGCGGCGCCGACGTGGTCGACACGTTTGAGCTCGCCACCGGGGTGCATATGCCCTCGGCCCAGGTGCGGCTGCTCGTCGAGGGCGCCGGGCACCGTCCGCAGGCACGTACTCCGGGACCAGGGGAGAGGTACGGCTGGTTCGTCGTTCCGGGACACACCCTCGGGTCCGCCTACTGCCGGATCAGCGGGGAGAAGACCTTCCGCCACGATCCGGTGGTCCGGCGCTGGGTGCAGCGGGCCGAGCACGAGCCGATCAAGAGGGTGATCACCTACGCCGACGCCGATGTGCCCCTCGCCGGTGTGATCGGCCCCGCCCCCGCGCCTGTCCTGGAGAACTTCCTGACCGAACTGTTCGCCTCGGTAACGGTGAAGCCGGGATACGGCCCGTGATCCATGGACCGGCAGCGCACCTCCGGCGTCCCCGGAGCCGGCGCCGTAGCCCCTGCGGCCCACCGGCCGGCAGCTTCCCCTCCGCGGGCCCGACCGGCTGACACGAGCCCACGAGCCCTCTGGCCCCTCGCCGGCGGCCCCTCGGCGCGACCGCGTTTCCGCCGTGGGCCCCCGACGTCCGTCCGGGCGCCCTCTACGTCCGTACCGGGCGCGGGCGTTCGGGCCGCCCGGCGCGGACCCCTCCCTCAGCAGCCACCACCGGACCCGAAGGAGCACAGACCGATGACCATCCAACCCCGCCTCGTCGTCACCGAACGCCGGTCCGACGGCATCTCGGTGGTGGCCGGCGACGGGCAGCCGGCACCGATCAGCGTCGCCGCGGCCCCGGGGATCGAGTTCTACCTGCTCTGGGGCACCGAGGACGGCGGCACCACCGTAGGCACCGGCCCCCGTCAGCCGAGGACCCTCCCGTTCTTCCCGGGCGCGGGCGGCACGCGCCTGCTGCTGGCCCGGTATGCGCCGCAGTCGTCCGTCGCCGAGCCCGTCGGCGACCCCGAGCGCCTCGCGGCCGAGGTGGCGCAGAAGCTCCCCGGGCTGACGGACGGGGACGAGCCGGACCACCCTGGTCTGCATACCACCGACACACTCGACTACGGCATCTGCCTCGAAGGCGAGCTTTATCTGGAACTGGACGACGGCCGGGAAGTCCTGCTGACGCCCGGTACCTGCGTCGTACAGCAGGGAACCCGGCACGCCTGGCACAACCGGGGCGACGAACCAGCCCTGATGTGCTTCGTGGGAATCGGTGCCACGCGCGAATCCTGAACCGGGCCGGTTCATCTCCAAGACGCCGGTGACACACACGAGTGTGCGGCGTCGGCCGCCGCCGCGCACCGGAAGAGGAAGACTGTTGAAGACGTATCTGACGGTGCTGCGCATCGCCGACTACCGCACCCTGTGGGCCGGCGCGCTGGTCAGCCTGATCGGTGACGGCGCGAGCTGGATCGCCATGTCGTGGCTGGCGGTCACGACCGGCGGCGCGGGCAGTCTGACGATCCTGGGCCTGTGCTACTCCGGCCCGATCGTCGTCGGCGGGCTGCTGGCTGGGAAGATCGTCGACCGCTTCTCCCGCCGGATGCTGCTGGTGGCCGACAGCGTGGTCCGCGGCGCGGTGATGCTGAGCGTCCCCCTGCTCGCCCTGGGCGGCCTGCTCGCCATGTGGTACCTCTACGCGGTGGCTGCCGTCTACGGCTTGCTGAAGATCCTTCCCATCGGGATCATCCCGACCGTCATCCCGGACCTCGTACCGAAGCGTCACCTCAGTACGGCGATCGCCCTCGAATCCATCGCCACCAACGCGGCGGGGCTGCTCGGACCGGCGATCGGCGGAGCGCTGATCCCGCTGATCGGGGTGAACTGGGTGCTCGCGGTGGACGCGGTCAGTTACTTCGCCTTCGCGCTGGCCGTGGTGGGAATGAAGGCCAGGCTGGACAAGCCCGCCCACCCCGTGGACGGCGGTGGTTCCGGTGCCGGCCGGGGTGCCTGGGCACCAGTGGTGACCTTCCTTCGCACCGACCGGGTCATGCTGGTCATCACCATCGCGTTCACGACCTTCAATATCGCCATGGGCATGCTGATCGTGGCGCAGCCGTGGCTGGCGCACGAACGGCTGCCCGGCGGCGCCACCATGCTGGGCATCCTGGTCGGCGTACTGGCCTGCGCGGAGATGGCCGGATCAATCCTCGCGGGCCTTATTCCGCCCGCTGTGCGCCCCATGCTGAGGATCGGCCTGCTGCAACTGATCGCCGGCGCCGGACTGCTGTTCCTGCTCGGCGCGCATCCGGCCCTGGTTCTCGTAGGCCAGGTGGTCTGCGGCATCCCGGCGTCCGTGCTGGTCGTCTCCTCCCAGGCGGTGCGGTACGAGCGCACCCCGGAGGCCCTGCGCGGCCGGACGATGACCCTGATGCGGACGCTGATGCTGAGCGCCCTGCCGGTCGGCTCGGTGATCGCCGGTCCTCTCCTCGACTCGGGTCAGTACACGGCGATGGTCCTCGTCATGGTGGTCCTGGCCGGCGGACCCGGGCTGCTCAGCCTGCTGTTCGTCCGCAACGCCGTGGTCAACGCCCGTAGCACCGAGCCCATGGGGACGGCGTCGCGATGAGAACTCCGCCCAGCCGTCGGACCGTCTCCATGGCGCCCGATCCGGAGCGCACCACCCGTTGGCAGACTCCGTTCGACCTGGAAGGGGTGACCCGTGGCCGACCTCGCCGATCCCCGCGTCCGAGCCGCGCTGGAACTCGACTACGCGAAGGCACGTGAGAACGTCGGGCTTCACGAGTACGACGGCCGCGTCCAGGACCTCTCACCCGCCGGGGTGGCAGCGGCCCTCCGGGAGCTGGGCCGTGGCCCGCTGCCCGGCGATCCCTTCGACGCCGCGGTGATGGAGATTCACGAGGACGGACTGCGGGCCTGGTTCGAGGAGGCGGAGGTGCACAGGCGCGATCCGCTCCTGCACGTCAGAGTCATGGACGTCGCGTGTTACGACCGGGAGTACGCGCCGCCGGAGGAGCGGCGCCGGGCGAAGGAACTCCACCTTGAGGCGTGGCCGGACGCTGTCGACAACGCCGTCACGGCCCTGGACCGCGTTCCCGCGCCGGTGGCGACCGCGTCGCTGGCGGCCGTACGCGGCCTGCGGGAAGGGGTCGAGGACTCCAGGGCCCGTGCCGCCGTCGACCGGCTCGCCGCGCACGTCGAAGCGGCCGCCCGTGACGGCGACCCGTCGGCAGCCCTGGGCCCCGGCCTGTTCCTGCGGCTGCTCGACGCGGGGGAGGGGACCGGCTTCGACGTCGCGGAGCTGACGGCGACGGCCGAGCGTGAGCGGGCGAGGCTGTGGGCGCTCCTGGAGGAGGCCGTCGGCAGGTACGCCCCGGGCGAGCGCCCCGCGCTGGTGGTGCCGGCTCTGCTGCGCGACCATCCGTCCACAGCCGAGGGAGTCTTCGCCCAGGCCGCGGCCCTGATCGACGAGGTCACCGCCTTTGCCCTGGACAGGGACCTGATCGGTGCGCCCGGCGGCGTCTGCAAGGTCGGGCCGGCACCGGCTTCGAGGGCGTTCGCCCAGGCGATGATGTCGTGGTCGGCGCCGTACGAAGCCGATGCCCCGAGTTGGTACCACATAGTCCCCCCGGGCCCGGACTGGTCCGCGGAGGAGGCCGAGGAGTGGCTCGCCGTCTTCAGCCGCACCTCGCTGCCGGCGATCACCGTGCACGAGGTCACTCCTGGCCACTACGCGCACGGGCGGGTGCTGCGCGGGCTCACCGGTGACGTGCGGCGGTCCCTGGAGTCCCCGGCGTTCGTCGAGGGATGGGCGCACTACACCGAGGAACTCTTCGCTGAGGAGCACTTCCGTGACGGTGATCCGCTGTATGTCATCGGCATGGCCGTCGAGGCGCTGCTGCGGGTGACCCGGCTGGCCTGTTCGATCGGCCTGCACACGGGCGCCATGGGGGTGGAGGAGGCCGCCGCGCGCTTCGAGGCCGACGCCTTCCTCCGGGGAACGGCCGCGCTCGGCGAGGCGCGGCGCGGCACCGTCGAACCGACGTACGGGCGTTACACGCTGGGGAAGCTGGAGATCCAGAGGGTGCGCGGCAGAGCGCGGGAACGTTGGGGTGGGGGCTACACACACCGGCGGTTCCACGACGCTCTGCTCGGGCTGGGTATGCCGCCCATCGGGCTCCTTGAACGGGCCCTGCTGGGTGATCTCGCCCGATGACACGGGGGACGGAGGCGTCGGGCGCACGGGGCCGACTGTCGCGGTGCCCGCGGGCCCTGTGGGGACGCCGCGCCGACACGGCCTGCCTTCCGCAGCGTGCCCGTCCGAGCGACCACACGGAAGGGCTGAATTTTTACCGTCCTGGTTAATTCTTTATTAAATCCTCGGATGTCGAATGCTTCGCTCAGGCATTGCGGTACGTCCCTTGCGGTACGTCCACTGACGGCGTATTCCTGAGGAATGGGTCGGCACGCCTGAATCTCCATGATGCCCTGTGCATGATCACGGCGGGAGCTTGAGAGGCAGATTCCGAGGAGTGCCACATATGTACCGATTTGGTGTCGTACTTTCTTGAGTCAACATGCTGCCATGCAGCTTGCTGTTCACCTGTGACCTTCCCGTTCTTGCCTGTGACCTGACAATCTGATGCCCGTCGACCCGCAGGGTCAGGACAGACGACGCGACGGTCGAGGAAACCAAGCGACGGTACGAATGAGGGTTGCTGCAGGTATGCACTTCGGCAAGTTTCTCGTGAGTCCTATGGCGATGGCGGTAGTTGCTGCGAGGTGCGCGGTAGGCGCCTTGCGCGATGGAACGGCCCGGAGCACCGCAGAGGACACCGGCTGGGGCTGAAACGCTACGGCTCACCGGTAGCAGTCCCCTTGTTCCAAAGGGCCTATTTCTCGGCCGTCGGTGCTCCGAGAGTCACGGCTGGGATTCAACGTGGTGCCAACTCCCGGGTAATTCCGCTCCAAGCCGGATGTGCAGTACTGACCTAGGATGTGATCGAATGAGTGGCCTCGTGGGCTGGATCGACTTCCGGCGTGATCTCGTCAAGCATGAGGAAGTCATCCACATGATGACGGACACGATGCGGGAGCGTGGCCCCGACACCAAGGGCGTCTGGGTTTCCTGCAATGCCGCACTCGGCCACCGTGGCCTTTCCACCGCGGGGCCGGCGAACGGATCCCAGCCCCTGCGAGTCGAGACGGCCCGGGGCATCGTGGTGGTGGCCCACATCGGCGAGATCGATAACTCCCGGGAGCTGACCCGGGACATCGAGAGCTCAGGGGAGTCACTCAGGACCGGCTCCACCGCCGAACTCCTGGGGCACGCCTTCCTGCTGTGGGGAAGTGAGTTCGTCACCCGGTTGAACGGCGCCTTCTCCTTCGCGATCTGGGACGTACGGGCACAGCGGCTGGTGCTGGGACGTGACCGTCTGGGCGTGAAGCCTCTCTACTATTACGAGCACTCCGACGGTGTCCTCTTCGCCTCCGAGCCCAAGGGCATCATGGCCAACCCCCTCTTCGAGGCGCGGCTGGACATCACCTCACTGCCCATCGTGCTGCAGCCGCGTCTCGCCCTGCCCGGTGAGACCCCGCTGGCGGGCCTGGCCGAGGTACCGCCCGCCACACTCGTCTCCTACGCGGACGCGGGGCTGTCCCGGTGGCGGTACTGGCGCCTGACCAGCCGACCGCACCACGATTCCTTCGACGAGACCGCGCGCCACGTTCGGGACCTGCTGGAGGACACGGTCGGCCGGCAAGTCACCACGGACGTTCCGCTGGGCGCGATGCTCTCCGGCGGCATCGACTCGACCTCCGTCGCCGCACTGGCCACGCGGGCGCTGCGCGAGGAGGCGCCGGACCGGGCGCTGGAGACCTACTGCGTCCAGTTCGAGAGCGACCCGGCGCACTGGGTGGCGACCGAACTGCGGCCGGACATCGACGCTCCGTACGCCGCAGCCGCGGCCGAGTTCATCGGCAGTCGTCACACCACGCTGACCGCCACGACCCAGGACCTGCTCGACGTCATCCCCGCCACCCGGCGCGCCCGGGACCTGCCGGGCTGGGGTCAGTTCGACGCATCGATGTACCTGCTCTTCCAGCGGATGCGGAGCGGCTGCGCCGTGGCTCTCACCGGTGAGGCAGCGGACGAGGTCTTCGGCGGATATCCGTACTTCTTCAAGCAGGACCAGATCCGAGGCGGCCACTTCCCGTGGCTGGGGAACGGCCCGAAGCTCTCGGACTACCTCTCGCCGGAGATCACCTCGCTTGTCGACCCCCAGGAGGACGAGCGTGCGCGGTACTCCCAGCTGATCTCCGAGGTGCCACGGCTTCCCGGCGAGGACCCGGAGAACGCGCGTATGCGGGAGATCTTCTTTCTGGGACTCTCCGGCCCCCTCGCGGTGATCCTCGACCGCAAGGAACGCATGAGCATGTCCGTCGGACTCGACGTACGGGTTCCTTTCTGCGACCACCGGCTCGTCGACTACGTGTGGAACGTCCCGTGGTCGATGAAGTCCCGGGGCGGTGTGAAGGGACTACTCAAGGCCGCTATGGCCGACCTCCTCCCGGCGAGTACGGTCAACCGCAAGAAGAGCGCCTATCCGCACGTGCAGAATCCCGAGTACGACCAGACGCTCATTCGTGAGGCGTCTTGGATCGTCAATGACACGGCCTCATCACTGGGCTGGATGTTCGACACGAAGCGGTTGAACGGTCTGATCCAGCGGATCAGCGCCGACCAGCTGCACTCGGAACTGCCCGGCGGCTCCAACCCGGCGGCCCTCTTGATCCAGCTCGTGGAGTTGCGGAACTGGGTGGACACGTACAAGGTCTCCGTCCGCTGACGGCAGTGGAAAACTCTCCAGCAATCCCGGCCACGCAAAGGGAGTTCGTTCATGCTCGAACTGATACCGATCACTGATGGTATCGGAACGGAAGTCCGTGGAGTTGATGTCGCAAGTGATCTTACGGACCGGGACTTCGACCGTATATACCGTGCCTGGATCGACACGACAGTGCTGCTCTTTCGCGGCCAGACGATGACACCGTCCCAGCACATCGCGTTCACCGAACGGTTCGGTGAGACCTACACCTACACCCGTTCTGAATTCAACCACGAAGAGCACCCCGAGATACTCATCCTCTCGAACCTCACCCGGGACGGAAAGCCGATCGGCTCGGCCTACAGCGGCCGCGTATGGCACACCGACGGGCACTACCTCACCGAACCCCCGGTCGGCTCCATGCTCTACGCACGCGAAGTTCCGCCGGTGGGCGGCGACACCTGGTTCGGCAACATGATCGCCGCCTACGACGCGTTGCCGGAGAGAGTGAAGGAACGCATCGACGACCTCAAGGTCATCATCAGCCGGGTGCAGTCACGGCCCTACAACTACCCCGACCGGCCGGCCCCCACCGCCGAGGAGCGGGCCGAATGGGTCGACGTGTCCCAGCCCCTCGTACGCGTCCACGAGGTCAGCGGACGAAAGGCGATCTACGCGGGCGGCAATGTGCCGTGGCGCATCGAGGGGATGCCCGAGGAGGAGAGCGCGCCCCTGGTCACCTTCCTCCAGGAGTTCGCCGTACAGCCCCGCTTCACCTACCGCCACAAGTGGCAGCCGGGTGACATCATCCTGTGGGACAACCGCAGCGCCATGCACCGCGCCACGTACTACGATCACGTAGCCCATCGCAGGCTGATGCACCGAACCACCATCACCGGCAGTCGGCTCCAGACGGAGACGGTCTCGTGACCGCGCCCGGCCTACGCAGGCACGACTACATCATCGTCGGCTCGGGCGCTGCGGGATCGGTGTTGGCCGGCCGGCTGACCGAGAACCCGACCATCAGCGTGCTGCTGCTGGAAGCGGGGCGCGAACGGCGCAGCCCCCTGCTCACCGTCCCCGCGGCCGAGACCGTGCTGATGGGCAATCCCCATTACGACTGGTGCTTCGAGACGGATGCCGACCCCACCATCGACGGCCGCAGTGTCAGCATCCCCCGTGGCCGTCTGCTCGGCGGCTCCAACGCGATCAACGGCATGATCTTCGTCCGCGGTCAGCGCCAGGACTACGACGAATGGGAGCGCCTGGGCAGCCCCGGCTGGTCGTGGGACGGCGTCCTACCGTATTTCCGCAGCATGGAACGTGTCTCGCAGATCGAGGGCGAGAGCCGGGGACGCAACGGCCCCATCTCCGTGGCACTGCCGCGAGAGCGGGACGAACTCTGCGACGCCTTCCTTGCCTCGGCCGTCAAAGCCGGCTACCCGGAGAACCCGGACTACAACTCGGGCGACCAGGAAGGCTTCGGCTACTACCAGGTCAACCACGAGGACGGCCGGCGCTCGTCCGCCGGCCGGACGTACCTCAAGGAGGCGCGGCGGCGGCCGAACCTCACACTCGTCACCGACGCGCACGTCTCCGGCCTCCGCTTCGACGGAACCCGCTGCGTCGGTGTGCGCTACCGGCACCATGGCGCCGACCACGAGGCGGACTGCGGCCGCGAGGTCATCGTCAGCGCCGGGACCGTGCAGTCGCCGCAGCTCCTGGAGCTGTCCGGCATAGGTTCCGCCGATGTCCTCGGGGGCGCCGGGGTACCGGTGGTGCACCATTTGCCCGGGGTCGGCGAGAACTTCAGGGACCACTTCGCAGCCCGGCTGAGGTGGAGGGTGCGTCGGCCGATCACCTTCAACGAACGCTCCCGGGGACTCGGCCTCGTGCGCGAGGTCGTCGAGTACGCGCGCACGCGTCGCGGTCTGCTCAGCCTGCCCATCGCCCTCGGCTTCGGATTCGTCCGGACCTCGCAGCAGGAGAAGCGGCCCGACGTGCAGTTCCACTTCGCTCCGGCCAGCTACGGCGAGGGGTCCAGCAGAAGGCTCGACACCTCACCCGGAATGACGCTGGGTGTGTATGCGCTGCGCCCGGAGTCCCGCGGCTCCATCCACATCCGCTCGCGCAACCCGTTGACGGCACCGTCGATCCGTCCGCGATTCCTCGACACGGACAACGACCGCGCCAGACTCGTCGCGGGAATGCGCATCGCACGCCTCATCGTCGAACAGCCCGGCCTCGACCCCTACCGGGCCCACGAGCTGACGCCCGGCAGCGATGTGCGCACCGACGAGGAACTCCTCGCCTACGCCCGTGCCCACGGCGACACCTCCTACCACCCGGTCGGAACGTGCCGCATGGGCAACGACCCGATGGCGGTGGTCGACGAACGGCTCCGGGTGCACGGGACCCACGGGCTGCGGGTGATCGACGCCTCCGTCATGCCGACGATGGTGTCCGGCAACACCAACGCCGCCAGCATGATGATCGGGGAGAAGGGCGCCGCCCTGGTGCTGGAGGACCACAAGAGGCAGGCCCCCGTGTGACCGCAGCCGCCACGGCCGCGCCCAGGTGCGGTCCCCGCGGTCCGCTCGGCGGCGCCCGCACACGCCGCGGGGCGCAGGGGTGCCGACCCGGACATCCCGCAGACAGCCGTGCAGGCCATCGGAACTGTCCGGACACGTAACTGCTGCGGGTTCGCCACGACCGCACGGGCCCGAGCATGTCCGAGGGGCACCATCACGCCGGAGCACCCGTCGACGCTCACTGATGTCGCTTTGAAGTTGGGAGATACGCGTGTCCGAAGAGTCCTCAGCCGACCGCTTCGACTACGGGATCAACCTGGGCCGGGCGGGTTCGTACCGCAGCCACCGCAGCGCCTTCTGGCCCCCGGTCGCCAAGTACGAGCTGTCCTGCCTGAACTTGGCCGGCACCACACCCGACCTCGGCGACGGGTTCCTCCGCGGCCTCGCCGAGCTCAAGGACGAAATCGAGGCGGAGTGGAAGCGGGTGAAGGACGTCGGCATCCCCGCCCGCCGGCGGTTCAACCAGCCGCTTCCCATCGTCGAGGCGATGCGACGGATCGCCGAGTACCTGCCCGGCGAGGCCGACCGCCGAGCCATCACCCTGCGGGCGCAGGCCGTCCAGGAGGGGTACGACGACGACATCCTGCAAGAACTGGCCGGTCTCCAGGAGCACGTCACCGTCGTCGCCGGACAGGTATCCACCTGGTACGGAAAGGAGGTCAAGGGCCTGCCGACGGCTTTCGCCTGCAGTGGCGACGAGGCGCACCAGTCCCTGGTGACGGCAGCCCTCGGCGCCGACGAGGAGGTCGCCGCCTATCTGCGCCGCCTCCACGCCGACCTGCGGGTCGGCGACCTGCCGGCCTTCGGCGCCGCACAACTGTTCTTCATGGCGGGGGAAGGCAATCTGCACCCCAAGCACATCGCCTACTTCCTGCCCGAGGACGAGGGAGTGAAGTACTCGCCCTTCAAGAAGACGTACTACTTCACGAACACGCACCGCGCGATCCTGGAGAACATCTCCGCCCCGCTCGCCGCCCGGTTCCTGCACACCGACGCCAAGTTCGACCCGACCGACGAGCGGTTCCACGCCATTCCCACGCTCGGCGTCCTCAGCCACGAACTCGGGCACTTCGTGCACCGCCCGGCCACCGATTTCAAGGAGCTGAACGCCGCCGACCGCTGGGCCTCCGTGGTCCTCCAGGAAGTCGCCGCGGACGTCTTCGGCATCCTGATCCTCGCCGACGTGTGGGCGGCGAAGCTCGGAATCGCCCAGGCCGACGTCATCGCCTACTACCTCGCGGAATGCCTGCGCTACGCGGACCGAGGCTTCGGGCACTTCCCGGACAGCGACGGCATGTTCCTCCAACTCTCCTACTTCGTCCAACTGGGTGCCCTCGCACTGGAAGAGGAGAACGGCCCCCGGCTGGTGGGTGACTCCCAGGTCGTCCTCGCGGGGCTGCGGTCCCTGGCCCGGGTGCTGGCGGATGCGCTGCTCAACGGCCGGGCGAAGCCCGCGGCCGCACTGCACCGGGCCTTCGGACCGGCCACCCTCGCGCCGCTGCGGCCACTGATCGATGACATGCGCCGGCTGCCCGCCAAATCCATCGAGTACACGCAAGAGCACATCTACGTACCTGGCACATCCACCACCTCGGCGAGGAGCTAGGCAGATGACCCAGACGACGCAGAACCTGAACCTGGTTCGCGACTACTACACATCGCAGCGTTCCGTGGGCGAGGAGACCACGAACATCTACGGCATCTGGGAGAACGGCGGAGCGTTCAACGACTCCATCACCCCGTCGACCTACATACCCGAATACCGCTCCCACATGGTGGACAAACTGCTCGCGCTGACCTGTGAGGGGGGAAGCATATTCTCGCTCGGCTGCGGTAACGCGGCCGTGGAAGGTGCACTAGCCGTCCGCGACCGCACCGTCCGCGGCATCGACGTGAACGAAGAGGCGGTCGAACTCGCCAGGCAGAAGGGCGTGGACGCCTTCACCGCCGACTACTTCGCCCTCCGGCCCGAGGACGTACGTGACACGGACGCCATCTACGCGGACGGGTTCCTCGGCCACGTCTTCGACACGAACGACCACGTCGGGCCCGCCCTCGGCAAGCTGGCGCAACTGGAACTGAAGGCCGGGACGCACCTGCTCTTCTCCAATGACGCGCCACGGGACCCTGAGGCGCACTTCAGTCCGCACGAGCGAGTGGCGGACTTCTGGTTCATCTCCAAGGACTACCTCCAGGACGCCCTGGCCGCCGTCGGTTACGTGCCCGTGGAGAGCTACTACTTCTCCTACAACCGCCCGCTCAGCGGACCACGTAACCGCACGGTCTGCATCGCGCGCGTTCCCTGACCGCGGCCGGCACCGGCTTCCATCGCAGAGAGGCGGAGAATTGCCTATACCGGACGGGTTCGCCCAACGGCTGCTGCCCGTACTCGACGAGATCGTCGCCGCCTACGGAACCCCGTTCCACATCTACGACGCGCGGGGGATCATCGACACCTACCGCGGCATGGTCGACGCCTTCGCCGACGAGCCCTTCCGGGAGTACTTCGCCGTGAAGGCCCTGCCCAATCCGCACGTGCTGTCCCTGCTCCTGCGCGAGGGAAGCGGCCTCGACTGTGCCTCACCGGTCGAACTGGAGCTGGCGGAAAGACTGGGCGCGAGCGGCCGGGACGTGGTCTTCACATCGAACAACACCGCACCCGCGGAGTACGATCTGGCCCTCAAGGCGGGGGCCCTGGTCACCTTCGACGACAGATCCATCTTCGACAGGGCCGAGACCCTGCCGGACACCGTCGCCTTCCGGGTGTCGCCCCACGGCCTCGCCGCCGGTTCCGCACTCATGGGGGACACCGCGCACACCAAGTTCGGTGTGCCCGTGGACCAGTTGGCCGACGCCTACCGGGATGCGCGGCGCCGGGGAGCGACCCGCTTCGGCATCCACGGCATGACCTGCGCCAACGAACTCGATGTACGCCGGGCGAGCCGGGCGGCCGTCGACCTGATCGAACTCGCCGCCCAGATCACCGCCACCACCGGTATTGCCTTCGACTACCTCAATGTGGGAGGCGGTCTGGGGATCCCGTACCGGCCGCAGGACGAGCCGCTGGACTTCCACGCCTACGCGGACGCCATCCTGGCGGCGAGACGGCGCTGCTTTCCCGGACAGGACGGCCCGCGGATCCTGATGGAGTGCGGGCGCTACGTGACCGGCCCGCACGGGGTCCTCGTGGCGAGCGTCGTCAACCGCTCCCGCAAGGCCCGCGACGTCGTCGGTCTGGACGCGTCGATGTCCGCCCTCATGAGGCCCGGGTTCTACGGCGCCTACCACCACCTGACTCTTCCCTTCGCGGCCGGGCGGCCCGAGTCCGAGGTCGACGTGGTCGGGGCGCTCTGCGAGAACATGGACAAATTCGCGGTCGACCGTTCGCTGCCCGAGCCGCGCGTGGGCGACGTCGTCCTCATCCACGACACCGGCGCCCACGGGCACGCCATGGGTTTCACCTACAACGGGCGCCTGCGGCCCGCCGAGCTGCTCCTGACCGAGGACGACGACGTCGTCGAGATCCGGCGGGCGGAGCAGTTCGAGGACTACATGGCCACGGTCCGCCGGCAGCCCGAGGCCGTGCTCGGCGCGGCTGCCCGCCGGTCCCGGCACCACGAGCACCCGAGCCACGAGGATCAAAGGTGAACAGTGTGCAGAACAGGACGCTGATCGAAGAGGCATTCGAGCGCCGTACCGCCCTGACCGAGGACGAGTTGCGCACGCTCGCGCCGCACGTCGAATACGGCCTTGGGGCCCTTGACCGGGGCGAACTGCGAGCCGCGAACCCGGTGGGCGGAGCTTGGGTCACCGACACTTTCGTCAAGAAGCTGATCTTGCTGTCGTTCCTGGTCCATGACAACACGGCGTCCACATCCGGTGCCGGGCAGCCCAAGAGCTTCGACAAGGTACCCCTCAAGTTCGAGGAGTGGCAGGACAGCGACTTCCAGAAGGCGCGGGTCCGGGTCGTGCCCGGCGCGATCGTCCGCCACGGGGCCCATGTGGCGCCCGGAGCGGTGCTGATGCCGTCGTTCGTGAACATCGGCGCGTACGTCGGGGCCGGCACCATGGTCGACACCTGGGCCACGGTGGGATCCTGCGCCCAGATCGGCGAACGCTGCCACATCTCCGGCGGCGCGGGCATCGGCGGCGTCCTCGAACCGATCGGCGACGACCCCGTCGTCATCGAGGACGAGGTCTTCATCGGCGCGCGCAGCGAGATCGCCGAAGGCGTGCGTGTCCGCCGCGGCGCGGTCATCGGCATGGGGGTGTTCCTGGGACGTTCCACGCCCATCGTGGACCGCGCGTCCGGTCACGTGTCCCACGGCGAGGTGCCCGAGAACGCCGTCGTGGTCCCCGGCTCACGCACCGACCCCCACCGACCCGACCTTTCGGTCTATGCCGCGATCATCGTGAAATATGCGGATGAGCGGACACGGGGCAAGACGGCACTGAACGATCTGGTGCGAGACTGACCGATGAAGCCTGCCCGCAGCGCATTCGCCCGCCTGCGCGATCTGCTCCATGGCATACCCGCGCCGCCTGGGCTCGACCCGATCCCGCTTCAGCTGGGGGAGTCCCGGCTGTGTCCGCCCTCGATCGACGTCGCACCCCTGGCCGTCGCCGAGCAGTGGACCCGCTATCCCCAGCTCGGTGGCAGCGCCGAGCTGCGCGACGCGTACGGCCATTGGCTGGAGCGTCGCTTCGGCGTCCGGCGAAGCCTCGCCGAAGGGCGGATCGCCGTCGAACCCACCCCGGGTACCAAGCAGGCGGTGGCGGTGGCGGTGGCGATGGCCGTCGCCTGTGCCGTCGAGCGTGCCCGTGGCCGAGCGCCTGCGGTGGTCATGCCGAACCCTTTCTATCCGACATACCGCGCCGGCGCCGAGGCGGCCGGCGCCGAACCGGTCTTCTACACCCTGGATGACGACGGTGACCCCGCGTCCGTCGCGGCGGCCGTCACCGCCGCGGGCGAACGCGTCGCCGCCGTCATCCTCTGCAACCCCGGCAACCCCCGGGGCGAGATCCTTTCCGCGGACACCCTGAGCATGGTGGCGAAGACCGCCGCCGAGGCCGGGGCCCTGCTCATCGTCGACGAGTGCTACACGGACCTGTCACCCGACCGGACACCGCCCGGATTCCTCTCCTTGGTGGAGCGGGACCTGGGCGCACCCGGGCCCTTCCTCGTGCTGCACAGCCTGTCCAAGCGATCGGCGGCGCCGGGACTGCGCAGTGGCTTCGCCGCCGGTGACCCGGAGACCGTGGCCGCCTACGCGGGCTACAACAGGGTGTGCGGCGTCTCGGCACCGGCGCCCGTGAACGCCGTCGCCACCGCGCTCTGGTCGGACGACGCGCATGTGGCGACGGCCCGGGCGTCGCTGGCGAGGAACTGGGCGCTCGCGGACGCGACACTGAAGGACGTCCCCCACTACCGAAGGGCCGCAGCCGGCTTCTTCCTCTGGCTTCCCGTGGCGGACGACGAGGCGACGGCCCGACACCTGTGGCGGTCCCACGCGCTCACCGTCATGCCCGGCCGCTACCTGGCGGCCGCCGGCGCGGACGGGGTGAACCCGGGGGCCGGGTACGTACGAGTCGCCCTGGTGCACGACGAGCCCCTGATGCGTGAGGCACTCACTCGGCTCGCGGCGGCGCTGACGCCGTCCGGGCGGCCCGGGCCCACCCCAGGCGGACAGAAGTGACCGGGGCGGCTCCGGGCGGAGGAGCCCGCCGTGACGCGGCGCCGGAATGCGGCGCGTACACCAGGACGTCACGGAGCGCGTGTGAATTCTCTATCGGACTGCTGAAGATGGAACGGGGAAGCCCACATGACTTACTGGTCGGCGATGGACGACATGTCCGTCACTTCCCTGCCCCCGAGAAGAGGCCGCCAGCTGCTCGTGGCATCCGTCGGCAACGTCGTGGAGTGGTACGACTGGCACATCTACACCTTCCTGGCCGTCTACATCGCAGCTGAGATTTTCCCCCAGGAGGCGGAGAACTCCCTGGTGCCACTGCTGTCGACGTTCGCCGTCTTCGCGGTCGGCTTCTTCGCCCGGCCCCTCGGCGGTCTGCTGCTGGGCGCGGTCGCCGACCGCAAAGGCCGGCGTGCGGCGCTCACCACCACCCTCTTGCTGATGGGTGCCAGCTGCCTGGTGGTGGCGCTCACTCCCACGTACGCGTCCGCCGGAGCCCTCGGTCCGGTGATCCTGGTGCTGGCTCGGCTGCTCCAGGGGCTGTCCGCGGGCGGTGAGTTCGCAGCGAGCACCACGTTTCTGGTGGAGTCGGCGGGGCCGGGCAGACGTGGGCTGTTCTCCAGCTTCCACTACGTCTCCGCCACCGCCGGGCAGATCCTGGCCTCCGGGACGGCCGCGCTCATGGTGCTCACGCTCGATGACGCATCGATGCACGCGTGGGGCTGGCGGATTCCTTTCCTCATCGGCGCACTGCTCAGCCTTCTCGGCCTGTGGGTGCGGTACGGCGCCCAGGAGACAGGCGGCGAAGTGCGGCCGACGGCCCGCGCCGGTCTCTTCGAGGCCCTGCGTGCCTACCCCCGGGAGTCCATGCGCATCTGCGGCATCACCATGGGCGGCACCATCGCCTTCTACACCTGGACCGCCTATCTGCCCACGTACGCACAAGTCGACGAGGGCTTCGACAAGGGCGAGTCGCTCCTGGTCGGCACCATCTCCTTGGTCTTCTTCGCACTGGTGCAGCCGTTGGGCGGCATGCTCTCGGACCGGATCGGCCGCCGCCCCATGCTCATCGGCTTCGCGCTCGGCTTCGCCGTGCTCTGCGTGCCTCTGCTGAACCTGCTCTCCGACTCCTTCGCGTCGCTGCTGTTCGTGCAGTGCACCGGGCTGCTGCTGCTCACCGGGTACTCCTCGATCGCGGCCGCCGTGAACGCCGAGGTCTTCCCCGCTCGGGTGCGCGCGGCAGGCATCGGATTCCCGTACTCCCTCACTGTGGCGCTCTTCGGGGGGACTGCTCCGTACGTGGGAACGCTCTTCAGGGAACTGGGCGTTCCCAGCACCTTCCCGTGGTACGTGGCGCTGCTGTGCCTGCTGTCCGGGCTGGTGTATCTGCGGCTGCCGGAAGGAGCGCACAAGCCGCTGGAGCGGTGACTCACGCGGGTGCCGGTCCGGGACGGGCAGGTGTCAGCCCGTCCCGGACCGGTAGTCCTTACGGCGTCATGTGTCCATGAGTTCCCGGGCGGCCAGCAGGTACCCCGCCTGAAAGCGGCTCTGCGCTTCTAGTTCGGCCATGATCTCGGCGACGTGACGTCGACAGGTGCGGACGGACATGCCCAGACGGGTGGCAATGGAGGCGTCCGTCATGCCCTCGGTGAGGAGGCGGATGATCATCTGCTTGAGGCTGTCGGTGATCCCGGCCCGGGTGTCGGTGCCGACAGGTAGTGGCTCGGCGGCCAGCCACAGCCTCTCATGCGTATGCACCACGAAAGCCACCATGTTCGGCTCCTCGATGAGTGCGGCCCCTTGGGGATTGCCCGGTATCGCGATCAGCGCGGTCTTCCGGTCGAAGATCAGCATGCGCATGAAGTGGTCGTCGAGGGTACGTACCTGGGCGCCGAGGCCGGTGACCAGGTCGATGTAGACGTTGGTGCCCCGGCTGAAGAGGGCCGTGTGCTGATAGAGGATCTTCATGCTGACCCCTCGGCTGAGGGCCTCCTCGTCGCGGGATGCGGCCTCCTCGAGAACGCTCTCCTCGCGTCCACCCCCGGGCTGCGCGGTGAGGATTTCCTCCTTGCAATGGGTCACCAGGTCAGTGATCGCCGCACGCACATCGGCGAGGTTCTCCAGCAATTGGACACGACTTCTGTGCTGATTCGTCATGCTCGCCTCGAACGCGGGCATGAAGGAGGCGTATTCTCTCCGCATCCTCTCGATCCGGGCACGCTGTGTACGCATTTCGCGTTCCTGCGGACCGAGGACGTCGGTTGCCGCCTGATCAGGTGGCACCGCTACGAGCCGGTCGCCCGTGCGGCGGCACAACAGCCCCATTTTCAGGAGGGTTTCGACGGAGGCACCGGCTTCCGGTTGAGGCAGCACGAGCTCTGCGGCAAGCTCAGTGGCCGAGACGCCGTGCCCCACGTCATGGTTCAACACGTGGCTGTACACCCGCTGCAGCGTCCCTTGTAATGCGGCGTCATTACTCATGTGGCCCCCAACTCGTCGCTTGCGTTGGTGCGGATGCACCCAGCCTGGGCGCAGCAAGATGATGCGGCATACACAGGTCACGGCGCACGCGGTGTCCACATACCGATCAGTACGTTACGGAGCGTAATGCCCGCCTGTCCGGGCTCTGCTCACCACATCATTCAGCGGTCCCCGGCTCCGTGGTGACGACCTGGGCGGCGCAGGCCGACGGCGCGGATGCTGTCCTCGGCCCAGCCCCGCTGACGGTGGCGCGGTTCCAGTTCCGCGATCGGTGTGTGGGTGTGTCGGTCGGTGCGGATCGGTGTCCGGCGTCCCCGCCGAAGCTGCTTCGGCGGCTGAGTCAGGGTCAGCCGGGTGGCCGTTGATGTGTTCGGCGGCGGTGTCGGAGCGTCGAGGTCAACGGTCACCTGCCCGTCGGCGTCCGGTGCCGCACCTCCGGCTGGAGCGTGTCTCCTCGATGGGTCGGTCACGTCCGACATACCGTCAAATTCCGTAACCGCCCAGAGGGTTGAGTGTCACTTGCCGATTCCATACTCGCCATCCCCGGTCAACACGCCATTTTGTCGAAGAGGGTACTGGGCTGCTCGACCTACAAGATCATTTACCTTTGGTTCGCACCTGACTAGCGTCCTTCGCAATCACTGATCCGTGTAGCTCGGGGGCCTGCGGCACGGGGTCCCGGAGCGCGAAGGAGGAAGTCAGGCATGGCTTTGAACGCACAGGGCTTCACGATCATCGATACACCGGAACTGGACGAGTACACCCTCTCCCAGTTCGAGAACCTCCCGCTCGACCCGTACACGGGCTCGGAACAGCGCTACCGCCGCTTCTCGCAGTTCCGGCTGGTCCACGACGGCGAGTGGAAGCTCGAACTCCTGCCGCACCGTCACTTCGCCCAGCCCCGCAAGTACAACGACCTGGTCGGCGGCCAACTGCGCACCCTGGAAGCGCTGACGGTGGACCCCACGCCGCTGATCGCGGCCGGTGCCGAGGCTCTGGATCTGGACAAGGGCACCGCTTGGCAGCTGAACGTGCACCAGTGCCGGGTCGTGTCCACCCCGGAGGTGGAGGGAGTGGCGGCGCCCGAGGGCCCGCACCGCGACGGCCACCACTACGGCATCGTCGCCGTGACCCGGCGGCACAACATATACGGCGGCCAGACGCAGTTGATGCCGCTCGGCGGTGGTGAGCCGTTCTTCACCACCACCCTCCAGGACGGCCAGGCGATCTGCTTCGACGACCGGTTGATGTTCCATCACGTGACCGACATCGAGCACCTCAGCGAGAAGGGCGGCCACCGCGACGTGTGGCTGGTCGCGGTGAACCCGTGGGAGCACCGGCGCTATGGCGAGGAGTACGAGGCCGAGGTCCTCGCGAGCAACAGTGAGGCGTGAGCCCTGTGACCCACACCGTTCTCGACAGCCCGTCCGCCGCCAACTCGGGCACGGCTGCCGTCTATGACCGCATCGGCGTAGGTTACTCCACCGTCCGCCGCCCCGACCCGCGCTGGGCCGCGCTGATCCGCGAGTCCCTGGGAGACGCGCGTACGGTCCTGAACCTGGGAGCCGGTTCAGGCGCGTACGAGCCGGAGGGCCTCCAGGTGATCGCTGTCGAACCCTCACGGGAGATGCGCGCCCAGCGGGGCGCGGGCAGCGCCCCCTGCATGGCGGGCCGCGCCGAGAACCTGCCCTTCGACGACCGGACCTTCGACGCGGCCATGGCCGTGCTGACCGTCCACCACTGGTCGGACCTGGAGGCCGGGATCGCCGAACTCCTCCGCGTGGCCGACCGGTTCGCCGTCGTCACCTACGACATGGACGTCCAGGCCGACTACTGGTTCACCCGGGACTACGTACCGGAGATCGCCGACGCCGAGCGTTCCCGGGTCCCGTCGCTGGAGCGGCTCACCGCGTTGCTCGGACCCTGCGAGGTCGTCGAACTGCCCGTCTGGCACGACTTCACCGACGGTTTCATGACCGCCTTCTGGCGCCGGCCGGAGGCATACCTGGAGCCGGCCGTCCGGCGGGCCTGCTCGGCGTTCGCACTGACCGATCCGGCGGCCGTCGAGCGCGGCGTGGCCCGACTGCGCGCCGACCTCGACTCGGGCGCGTGGCACCGCCGTTACGCCGACCTGCTGGAGCGCGACCACATCGACGCCGGGTTCCGGCTGCTGACGGGGACCTCGCGGTACGCCGCGGCCGGGACGGAGGCCGAATCGTGAGCCGCCTCGCACAGGACCCCCGGACCGCCGCGGACTGGGACTACGACCGCCTGGTCGACATCGCGGGCCGGCACGGCACTCCGGTGCAGGTGCTGGATGCCGGGCGGCTCGACCGCGCGGCCCGCGAACTGCTCACGGCACTGGACTCGTTGAGCAGGCCCACGCGGGTCTACTACTCGGTGAAGACCAACTACCTGCCCTATCTGTGCCGGCGGCTCGCCGGTCACGGCATGGGCGCCGACGTGGTCTCCGGCTACGAGCTGGACGCCGCGCTGGCCGCCGGATTCCCGCCGGAGGCCATCGTGTTCAACGGCCCGGTGAAGACCGAGGAAGAGCTGGCGGCGGCCGTACGGCACGGAGTACGGGTCAACATCGACGGCGAGCAGGAGATCGAGACGCTGGAGCGGCTGGCCGCGGCCGCCGGGCGGACGATCGAGGTCGGCATCCGGATCTCCCCGGGGCTGCCGTTGTCGACGTCGCCGGACCCGTCGTACCGGGCACTGGCCGAACGGGCCGCCCGCCGCAACCGCTTCGGCTGGCCGGCCGGCTCCGCGCAGCTCGCCGGTCTCGTCGAGCGGATCACGGCCTGCCCGCACCTGTCGCTGACAGCGGTACACGCCCACCTCAGCAGCCAGATCGTGCACCAGGAGCTGATGGTGGCCGCGCTGGAGCCGATCCTGCGGGAGGCCGCGGCTCTGCACCGCACGGTCGGGCTGCGCGAGGTCAACATCGGCGGCGGCTTCGGCGTCCCGGGCATCCGCCGCCCCCGCACCGGCCCGCTCACGGCGCTGTGGGGGCAGCAGGGCAGCACCCCGTTGCCGGACCCGGAGCCGGTCCTGGACGTGCCCGGGCTGCTGGCCGACGTGGACAAGCGGCTGCGGGAGGTGGGCCTGGCCGACGTCGGCCTGGCCTGCGAGCCGGGGCGTTGGCTGGTCTCCGACGCGATGGCCCTGGTGACCCGGGTGATGTCGCGCAAGGAACTGCCGGACGCCCGCTGGCTGATCCTGGACGGCGGCAACAACGTCGCTCCCTGGACGGGCAGCGGCGAGGTGCACCGCCTGGTGCCGCTCGGCCGTGCCTACGCGCCGACGACCACCGCGTGGTCGGTGGCCGGACCGTTGTGCTACGAGAACGACATCCACGCCGCCTCCGTCGACCTGCCCGAGGACATACGGGTCGGCGACCTGCTGTGCCTGCACGACACGGGCGCCTACTCGCTCGGCCGGAGCAACAACTTCATCCGGACCAGGGCCGCCGTGGTCGCGTTCGACGGGGACCAGGAGGAACTGGTCTGGCGGGCGGAGACGGGAGCCGACGTGTTCCGGCTGGCCGACCCGGGTGCCCAACCGTCCGAGTCGTCGTGATGCTCAGGAGTTACGCCGAGCTGCTGAGGCTCCCCGGCGCGAGTGCGGCGGCGGTGCCCGCCGCGCTCGCGCGCCTGGCCGGCACGATGGTGCCGCTCGCCCTGCTGCTGGCCCTGGTCCAGTCGGACCGGTCCGTGGCAGTGGCGGGTGGTGCCGGAGCGGTGTACGCCCTCGGCAGCGCCGCGGGCGGACCGTTCATCGGCCGGCTGATGGACCGGCGCGGCCCGGCGCCCGTGCTGCGGATCACCGGGCCGCTGGTCGGCGCACTGCTGGTCGCCGCCGCGCTCGGGGCGTCCCGCGCGCCCACCGGCGTCCTGTTCGCCGTGGCCTGCTGCGCGGGCCTGGCCACGGCTCCGGTGGGTGCGTCGGCGCGGGCGATGTGGCAGGACCTCACCGACGACGAGGACCTGCGCAAGCGGGCCTACGCGTTCGAGTCGACCCTCAGTGAACTGCTGTTCGTGCTGGGGCCGTCGGTGGTCAGCGCGCTCGGCTGGCTCCTCGGGGCCCGCACCGCGCTGCTGGCCACCGCCGTGCTGCTGGGAGCGGGAGCGGTGGGCTACGGGCAGGCGGGCATCGTGCGCCGCCGCGCGCCCGTGCCCCGCCGCGCGGCGGGCCGGGACACCCGGCGCGGTGCCGCCGCGCTGTCGGTGCTCGCCGCGATCGCCCTCACCGCAGCCCTGTCCAGCGCACTGGCGGTGGCCGTCACGGCGACGCTGCGCGATCAGGGATCCGCCCCCGAACTGGCCGGATCACTGGTCGCTCTGCAGTCCGCGGGCAGCGTCGTGGGCGGTCTGCTCTACGGCGCCCGAACCCGCGGCGGCAGCACCTTCCACCGATACGTACGGCTCCTGGTGGTCCTGACCCTCGCGCTGGCCGTGCTGCCGTCGGCCGCCCTGGCCCACCGCGCGGGCCTGCCCGCGGCCTGGACGCTCGTCCTGCTGGGCGCGCTGCTGGCGCTGAGCGGGCTCCCCATGGCCCCCACCGGCGCCGAGGAGTTCCAGTTGATCGGCGACATGACGGCGCGACACCGGATGACGGAGGCGTTCGCCGGCGTGGGCAGTTTCATCGCCGTGGGCGGTGCGCTGGGCTCCGCGCTCACCGGTGCGGTCGCCGACAGCGCCGGCCCGGTCACGGCCCTCGGCCTGCCCGCCGCGTGTACCTGCGCCGCTCTGCTCCTTACCCTGGCCGCCCGGCGGCCGATCGCCGCGGCCGTCGCCGCGGCCCGGGAAGACGACCGCGTCCGATGCACGACGCCCGAATCCGAAAGGCACAGCCATGAGCACTGAACCCGGTGTCCTCGCCGTCGTCGAGAGCCAGTTGTCGAACTTCGGCCTGACCCCCCTGCGGGCCGCCCACGAACTGGGCTTCCACACCGTCCTGGTGAGCAACGACCCGGACCGCTACCGAGTGGTCAGCCTGGCCGACGAGGTGTACGCCAAGCACCTCGACGAGGTCATCACCACGGACACCAACTCCGTCGACGCGGTCGTCGCCGCGCTCACCCCGTTCCACGCCGCGGGCCGGCTGAGCGGGGTGATGACCGTCACCGACTACAACATCCCGATCGTCGCCGAGGTCGCCGCCCGCTTCGGTCTGCCCGGGCTGTCTCCCGAGGGGGCCCGGAACTGCCGGGACAAGCTGCTGATGCGCGACGCGTGCCGGGCGGCCGGTGTCGCGGTGCCGGACTACCACCAGGCGACCGGGGAGGCCGACGCGCTGGCCGCGGCCGACCGCCTCGGCTACCCGTGCGTGGTCAAGCCGATGACGGAGTCCGCGAGCATCGGGGTCACCCTGTGCCGCACGCCCGCCGAGGTGGTGGCGGCCTACCGCGACCTGACCGCGAGCCCCACCGACTTCCGCGGCCAGCCGCGCCGTCCCGGCGTACTGGTCGAGGAGTACCTGGTCGGCTTCGAGGTCAGCGTGGAGTCGGTCCTCGTGGACGGCGAGCGGCACATCCTCGGCGTCACCGACAAGGCACTCGGCCCCCACCCCTGCTTCGTGGAGATGGGCGACACCTTCCCCTCGATGCTGTCCGAACCGGTCCGACGGAGCTGCGCCGACCTGGCCCGGCGTGCCCTGGACGCGGTCGGCCACGACTTCGGGGCCGCCCATGTCGAGGTGAAGGTGACCGCCGAGGGACCGCGGATCGTGGAGGTCAACGGGCGCATGCCCGGCGCCGAGATCACCCAGCTGATACGTGAGGCGACGGGTGTCTACCTGCAGCGGGAGGTCGTCCGGCTGCACGCCGGGCAGGCCGCCGACCTCACCCGCACGCGCGACCGTGCCGCCGCCTCCCGCTACCTGGCCGCGCACCGCACCGGCACCCTGGCCCGCGTCGAGGGCGTGGACCTGGCACGGCTCATCCCGGGCGTGGCGGAGGTGGACCTGGAGGTCCACCCTGGGGACCGGGTGCGGCCGGCCGAGAGCAACCTGGACCTGCTCGGGTACGTCGTCGCCGTGGGCGACACCACCGGCGACGCGGTACGCCGCGCCGAGTCCGCGCTCGGCCAGCTCACCCCGGTCTTCGCGGCCGACGAGGACGAGCGGTGACAGCCGCCCCGGCCGAGGGCACCGCCGCGTGGGACGTGGCCGTGCACCGGGACCTGACGGAAGTCGACACGGAGCGCTGGGACGCGCTGTTCGGGTCGCGGGGCTTCTACTCGACGTCCCCGTGGCTGCGGCACGCCCAGGCGACCGCGGCCACCCCTCCGTACTACTTCACGGCCATGCAGGACGGCGAGCCGTTGGCGGCACTGCCCGCCTACCCGCTGGAGGCGGGCACCCCGTACGTCTTCTGCGCCCCCGGACGCGTGATCGCCTCGATCCACGAGCGGCTGACCGGGCAGACCGCCGACTGGGCCGGCGCGCTCATGCCCGCGCTGGCCTGCGGCGGCCGCAACCCCTCGCACACCAAGGCCGGAGTGCGCGCCGGCCTGCCGCCCGAGGAGCAGCACGCGGTGGTCCGCCGGCTCGTCACGACCGCGGAGGACGAGGCGTGGCGGGCCGGCCTGGAGGCGGTCTCGTTCCTGTACGTCGACGAGGACGACACCCTGCTGCGCCAGGTGCTGGAGTCCAGGCGGTACACCGTCCTTCCCGGGCAGACGGCATACTCCCTGGACGTGCCGGCCGACGGGGACTTCGGCACGTATCTCGCCCGGTTCCCGTCGCGGCACCGGGTGAAGATCCGCAAGGAGGTCCGGGTGCTGGCGGAGGCGGGCGTCACCTACCGGACCCAGCCGCTCACCGAGGAACTCATCGAGCGGATCGCCCCGTTGGAGACAGCCCTGTACGCCAGGCACGGGACGCCCGCGGACGCGGCGGCCTTCCTCGCGGTACTGCGCAGCGTGGCCGCTCACGCCGGTGCGGCGGCCCGGGTCACCACCGCCCACCTGGACGGTGAGCTGGCGGGTTTCGTGCTGACCTTCACCCACGGCGGGCAGATGTACGCCCGTCAAGGCGGCTTCGACTACGCGGCGAAGGGGCGGCTGCCGCTGTACTTCGGTCTCGTCTATTACGAGCTGCTGCGTCTGGCCATGGCCGAGGGCCTGACGCACATCCACTACTCCACCGGCTCGGACGCGGTGAAGCTGTCCCGGGGCTGCACGCCGGTACGCCAGTTCGCGTACGTCAAGGCACGCCGAGAGGACCTCACGCAACGGCTGGCCGAGCTGGTGGTCTGACGGCTTTCCCGGTCAGCCCTTTCCGGTCTGTCACCTGACCGGCGCACCACTCGATGCGCCCGGCGGCTGCCCGGCCAACGCTCTGAGCGCCCGCGTGCTCCCCGCGAGCGCGCGGGCACCGGACGGCACGGGGGAGGCAGAAAGGACACGCTTGCGCTGCCGCGCCACGGCTGTTCCACACTGCTCGGCAAGAAAGGCACCCCAGTTCGGTGGGCCGAGTGGTTCGATCGTGCCGCGTCGCTCGCCAGCGGCGTCGAAGGCCGTAGCGGCGCATGGGCTTTCATCCAGGGCTTCCGACGAACCCCGCCTCCCCAGGCGGTCGACCGCATGAACGAGCCCACAGGCAGCTCGGTTCCGATCAGCGCCTTGTGTCGTCCGTCCACGCCGAGATGTCCGAGGCGCCCCGACGGACCGCTTCTTCCGGATCCCGGGCGAGCTTCTCGCAGGCCGCTGCGACGTCCGGCACACCGTCCGGCCCCACGAGCGCGTCATGTACCCCGGTCTGCAGCCAGTTGGCCTGGCTGTCGTCGGCCTCGGCAACCGCGAGAGCGATGAGCCTTATGGCGGCCACCGTCCCCACCCGGGCCAAGGCCTGGGCCGTCTGTCGAGTCACCGCCGTGTCCTCGACGTCCAGCAGTAGCTTCACCAGCGCTTCTGCAGCCTCAGGAACTTCGGCGAAGGAAGCAAGGTCACGCCCCGAACGAACACGTTGCGTCCACGAAGGAGACGACGCCTCAGCCAAGGCCGCCTGCAGCCCACTCATCATCTCTGGCACGACCAGACGGTCTCATGCCCCACGAAAAGGATCGAACCCGGGGCCTGAAGCTGCTCACCTGCATGATGACGAACATTGAGGCGCCTCCATGCCTGGTTGCGCCCGCGATAGCCGGCACCCGGAAGTACCAAGTCCCCACCGCTGAGGCGGCTGAGGCGACGCCTCACCACCCGCCGGTCAACAGATCGCTACGGGACGGGACTCAGCTGCCGGCGCGGTTGCTCTCATCTGCGATGCCTGTCCAATGCGCGTAACTGAACCAGCTGTTGAAGTACTCCGAGTCATTGGGGCCCCGCACTCTCGCCACGTCGTGCTGCAGCTCGGCGAACGCGGCGGCGGCGCCCGCCGCGTCCCCGGCCTCTCCTCGCCATCGGGCGAGATTGCCTCGGACGGTGAGCGTGTGGGGGTGGTCCGGTCCGAGGGCCCGCCTGACGTCGTCCACCAGTACGGTGAGCGTCGCGACGGCGCCGGCGGCATCCCCAGCCATCCCGCGCCAGTATGCGAGATTGTTCCGGCTGCCGAGAGTGCGGGGATGTTCTGGGCCCAGGACCCGCATCATGTCGTTCAGGAGCTCCGCTATGGCGGCGGCGGCGCCGGCCGCATCCCCGGCCTCTCCTCGCCAACGGGCGAGGTTGTCGCGGGTGGTGAGCGTGTCGGGGTGGTCCGGGCCCAGAACTCGTACCACATCGTGCAGGTGCTCGGCGATGGCGGCGGCGGCGCCGGCCGCGTCCCCGGCCATTCCCCGCCAGAAGACGAGATTGTTGCGGGTGGCGAGGGTATGGGGGTGGTCAGGACCGAGGACTCGCACCATAGAGCCCAGCAGCCCGGCGTAAGCCGTGGCGGCGCCGGTTGTGTCCCCGGCCTCACCCCGCCACTGGGCGAGGTGGGCGCGCGTGGTCAGGCTGTCGGGATGGTCCGGGCCCAGCACGCGCACCACATCGTGCTGCAGCTCGGCGAACGCGGCGGCGGCGCCCTCCGCATCTCCGGCCTCTCCTCGCCACCGGGCGAGATTCGCCCGGGCGGCGAGGGTGTCGGGGTGGTCGGGGCCCAGTACTTGGAGCCGGTCGGCGAGCACTTCACGCAGCGTGGCGGCCGCTCCGGCCGGATCTCCGGCACGCCCCTGCCACCGGGCCAGAAGGCTTCGGGTGGTGAGGGTGTAGTGGTGATCGGCGCCCAGTGTGTGCTGCATGCTGTCCAGCAGTTCGGCAAGCGCCGTGACAGCACCCCTTGCGTCCCCGGCCTCACCTCGATAGTGGGCCAGATTGCTGCGCGCGCCGAAGGCGTTGGGGTGGTCGGGGCCCAGGTAGGCGGTAGTGGTCTTGGTGAGGCGGTCGAAATACGCGCAGGCGGCGTCGACCTGTCCGGCTTCGCCGAGACTTCTTCCCGCGCGGTACAGCACGAGATGAGTGCTGGACTGGTGCAGCGACTGCTCCGCGTAACTGATGAGAGCGGCCGCATTGGCACGTAATGCCTGAGCCAGGACGGTGTCGCGGTCTATCTCGGGCCAGGCCGCGACCAGGGCGTCAGCGGCGGTGCGGGCGGTCTGGCCGTGCTGGTCGGGGGTGAGGGTGTCACGGACGGCCCGCTGGACGAGTTGGTGGATACGGACCGTCGGGTGACCGGGGTCGGGGGAGTGGTCGACAAGGCTGAGCCGACGCAGCGCGCTCAGCGTCAACCGCGCCTGCTCAGCGGTGACGGGGGCCGGCTGCCGTTCGGTGTCGTCGTGGAGAGCGCTGGTGAGATGGGTCAGGACGGGGGCGCTGGTCAGGACGCTTTCCGGGATGCCGTTGGGGTCGAGGAAAGCGGCGAGCTGGAGCAGGGGGCGGCCCAGGCCGGCGGGGCGGAGGGAGTTGGCGCGGTCGACGGACAGGGACCAGGCGGCGTCCATGGTGTGGGGCTGGTCGTCGGGCAGGGCTTCGGGGGCGGCGTCGGCCAGGGAGCGGCTGCGGTCGGACAGCAGTGTCCGGTAGTCGCCCACGGTGATGCCGGTGTCTATGAGGTAAGCGACGGCCTGGGACAGGGCGAGCGGCAGGTGCCCCAGGTCCTTGGCGAGCCCGGTGAGCTGTTCTGCGGGGTCGCGGCGGTCGTGTGCGGCCAGCGCCGCGGTGAGGTAGTTCAGGGACTCGGCTTCGGTGAACAGGCCGACTCGGATCAGTCGGCGGCCGTGGCCGGTCAGGGCGGCGTCCTGGCGCCGGGTGGTTGTCAGGGTTCGGCCGTGCGGGCTGGCCGGCGGCCACAGCCCGCGCATGTCGTTGGGATCGGTGACGTCATCGAGGACTATGAGCCACCGGGCTGGTGTCCCGTGGGCCTTGGGCTCCAGCCAGGCCAGAAAGGCACGTACGGCACTGTCCGGGTAGGCCGGGTCGGCGCCCAGGAGCTCCACGGCAGCCTGCGTGTAACCGGTGACGACTGCCGAGGATGTGCTGGCGGTGATCCAGACCAGTACGTCCACCTGCCCGGTCTGCCAGACGGTGCGGGCGTGGTGGGCGGCCAGCTGGGTCTTGCCGACACCGCCCATGCCCGTCAGCACCTGCCCATGCGCACCGTCCAGCTCCGCCGAGAAGGTGGCCTGGTCACGGGGCAGTTCGTTGTGCAGCCCGGCGGCTTCGCTGCGATGCTGGAAGAAACCCGCCGTTGGCGGGATGGTCCCCACCTGATGCGGCCACGGGGCAGGAGAGCGGGGTGGCGCGGGCGGTTGCCCCTTGCCCAGGACGGGCCCGGTGAAGATGCTGCCGCGGAAGTCGATGTGATCCCCGGCGGCTCCGGCCGGTGGTTGGTGTAAGGAACTGCTCACCTCCACACCTTGCCGCACCGCGACGGAAGTGCGAAACGGTTGGAGCCGATGTCGGCGTCCAGCAAGGCGGAGATCATCCGGCGTGCGACGGTTCCCACATCATCCGGCGCGCGACGGTGCCCACATCAGGCTCTCGACCGCGGCACAGGAGCACACGCCAACGCATGCGCGCCTCGCCCCTTTCATGGGGTGATCGGCCTGGCGCCGGTCGCGGCGAGGGACAGGTCCCAGAGCCGGGCGGCCTCGTCGGGGTCGATGGCGTACGCGCGGACGCCTCCGTCATCCATGGGCTCGTCAGGGGCGGAGACGCGGGCGACGTCGCAGTCCTCCAGGTAGAGCCCGCCGCGGCTGTCGAGGAGCGGGGAGGTGGCGGCCCACAGGCCGGTGGCGGCACCCTGAGAGGGGGTCTTGAAGTCGGCGCCGATCACGTTGCCGTGTTCGTCCACCCACCCGCGGTCGATCTGCGCCTGGAGCGTCATCTCGCGCTGCAGACCGGTGATGATCTTGCCGGGGTGGAGGGCGAACGCTCGGACGCCGTCGTTGTGCCCGAGGGTGTCGAGGTGTACGGCGAACAGGGCGTTGGCGGTCTTGGCCTGGCCGTAGGCCAGCCACTTGTCGTAGCCGGTGCGGAAGTGCGGGTCGTGCCAGCGGATGCCGGTCAGCGTGTGTCCGGCGGAGCTGTTGACGACGACGCGCGCGCCGCCCGCGGCGGCCAGGAGAGGGTAGAGCTCGCAGGCGAGGATGAAGTGCCCGAAGTGGTTGGCGGTGAGCTGGACTTCCCAGCCGGGTCCGACGCGCCGCTCCGGGGTGGCCATGACTCCGGCGACGGCCATCAGGAGGTCGAGCCGGTCGAGCCGGTCGCCGATGCGCGCGGCGGCTGAGCGGACGCCGGCGGGGTCGGTCAGGTCCATGGGGAGGATCTCGCAGCCCTTCACCTCCTCCAGAGCGACACGGGCGACACCGGGGCGGCGGGCCGGAACGATGACCCGGGCCCCGGCGGCCGTCAGAGCCCTGGTGGTCTCCAGGCCGAGTCCGGAGTAGCCCCCGGTCACCACAGCGGTCCTGCCGGAAAGGTCACGGCCGGCCACGATGTCCTCGGCGGTGCTGGTGGCGCAGAAGGGCGAGCCGAGCGGCTGCTGATCGGTAATGGTCATGCCGCTGACGCTATGATCTAGAGCGAGGTCTAGATCAAGTCCCGGAGTGAACGGCATGACGACCACCGAGGCTGCCGCGCAGTCGCTGAGTATCGGCGAGGTCGCCGAGCGGACCGGACTGAGCGTGCACGCACTGCGCTTCTACGAGCGCGAGGGCCTGCTCGTCGGGCCGGTCCAGCGCACGTCGGGCGGCAGGCGGCGCTACACCTCCTTCGATGTCGACTGGCTGCTGATCTGCGTCAAACTCCGCGAATCCGGTATGCCGCTCGCCGACCTCAAGCACTTCGCCGAACTGGTACGCCACGGACCGGGCAACGAGGCAGAACGGCTACGGCTGCTCGACGCCCATCGCCAGCGCGTCGACGCACAGATTCAGGCGCTGGAGGAGTGCCGATCCGTCATCGCCTGGAAGGTCGGCGTCTACGCCGAGCACCTCGCCCGTGGCACAGCCGGCGGGGTCTGGGACCCGACGGCCTGAGGCAAGCGTGGACGGCCGCGTCGTGAGCGCTGCGCCGGCAAGGGTGGCCTGTTGGCCGAACCAGCTCATGAGTTCTCGCAGGTCAGGTCTGTTGTCTGCTAGCTTCCCGCCGTGCCAGACCATCTCCGGGAAGCCGGCGTGCACCACGTGCCCTGGAGCGACGGTTCGCGGGGCCGGTGCGCGCGCTTCTCATGCCACGTCGGGCCGGGCTGCGATGCCGGTCACCGTGACCGCGACGGTGACCGGCTCCGCGGCACCGAGGGCGGCGAGGTGGGAGACAAGGGCGGCACCCACCTGGTCGTGGACGTCCCGGGCGATGTCCAGCGCCCGCCGGCCCTCGGCCAGGACGCAGCGCACCTCGATGTGCCATCCCGAACCGTCCGGCGCCCGGTCGGCACGGATGCCGGCCTCGGGCGGCGTGCGGTGAGGCGTGGTTGTGTCCGCCCGGGTGGGCGCGGCGGCTGCCGCGAGGCGGTGTGCAAGGCGGGGTTGCAGGCCAGCCACGCCGGGGACCGCGAGGGCTGCCTCGGCCGCGACACCGAGGAGCGCGGTGGTGCCGGTGGCGGTCATCACGTGCCACCGCCCGTCGGGAGGCGGGGGCCGAGGGCTGGCCCCGGCTCCAGTACGTCGACCACGGTGATGTCGACGGCCGTCACCGCGAGCCCCAGGTCCTGTCCGGCCGATCGGAGGACCGATCGGCGTACCTGATGGACCCGGTCGGGCAGCGGGCGGTCGAGGGCGGCGGCCAGGGTCATGGTCACCCGCACGTCGGTGCCGTTGCCCTCGGGTACGAGCCGGCAGGCCGCAGCCCTGGCACCGGGGACCGTGTCCGCGGCCTGCCTCAGTACCTTCGCCGCGGCGCTCTCGGCGATCCGAAGTTCGAGGTCCGGGTCGGCCAGGGGCAGCAGCCGCCCGAGCCGGATCTCTGCCCTGACCACGTTCATGACGCGGTCGGCGAGTGCGTGCAGGCCGGGAGGGTCCTCGGCGCGCAGCGCCCGGGTGGCCGCGTTCACCGTGGCCAGTCCCTCGACGGCCTCGCGGCAGTGAGGACAGGACACCGTGTGCGGGTCCACGGCCGGTGCCGCGTCCTGCGCCTGTTCCCAGACCCGGCTGAGCAGGCGGCCGCAGGGCAGTACCTTATCGCCTGCGAACGGGGGCATGTCGGCGGCGGCTGAGCCGTTGCGGGGCCGGTCGGCTCCGGGCGGTTCGGAAGGCCGCGTGTGCGGGTCGTCTAGCGCCATGGGCCCATCGCCTCCTGCAGGGATCGGCGTGCCCTGAACAGTCTGCCGCGTACCGTCTGCTCGCTGCTCCGCGTCACATGGGCTATCTCCTTGTAGGGCAGGCCCTGCACCTCCCGCAGGATCCAGCAGACCCGCTGTCCGGCCTCCAGCTCGGCGAGCGCGCGGGACAGGGCGGCCGTGGCCGCGTCCTGCTCGGCGGTCCGGGCCGGCTGGCTCCATGCATCGGCCGTGGCGGGTTCGGCGACGGTGTCCAGGGGGAGGGGCGGCGGTCGGCGGCGGCGCATGGTCAGGCAGCGGTTGACGGTGATCCGGTACATCCAGGTGCGGAACTCCGCGCTGTGGCGGTATTCCGGCAGTCGCCTCCAGGCGCTGACGAAGGCGTCCTGAACGGCCTCTTCGGCGTCCTGGGGGTTGCCCAGCATGCAGCGGGCCAGGGCCAGGAGGGACCGGCTGTGCCGCTGGACGAGAACGGCGAAGGAGTCCTCGTCTCCCTCGGCCGCCCGTACGGCCAGCAGGCGGTCGGGCAGGTCGCCTCCCAGTTGTGGGGAAGCAGCGCGTTCGGTCATGACGCTCCCACGCAGACTCGGACGAGCGGGTACCCCCACACGGAGCTGTGATGCACGTCACATGTCACGAGCGTGAGGAGGGCGCCGCCTCGTATGTCCAATATGCGACGGGCACCACTCCGGTGTCCGGCCGACCGATCGAGGCGACCGCCATGACGGACAACATGACCAGCGTCGGCGGGGGCAGCCAGCCCGACACCGGCGTGAGCGCGCTGAAGGGGCGGACCGGAGCCGGAGCTCCGGCCGAGACACGGGGGAGGACCACCATCGCGGACGGCGTAGTGGCCAAGATCGCCGGCATGGCCGCCCGCGAGGTACCGGGCATCTACAACCTGGGAGCGGGGATGGCCCGCGCCTTCGGCGCCATGCGGGAACGCGTCCCCGGCGGAGGCGGAGGCGGAGGCGTCACGCGCGGGGTGAAGGTCGAGGTCGGCGAGCGCCAGGCCGCCGTGGACCTGGAAGTCGTCGTCGAGTACGGCGTCCCCATCGGCGACGTCGCCGGCGGCGTGCGCACCAACGTCATCAGCGCCGTGGAGCGGATGACGAGCCTGGAGGTCGTCGAGGTGAACATCGCGGTCGACGACGTCCATCTCCCCGACGAGGAGGAGGAAGCCGAACCGGACCAGGGCCGCGTGAGGTGATCCACCGCCGCGCCCTGCCCGGGCGTGGGAGATCGCGCGCACGGTGACGTACCTGCGCGAGACGGGTGAGTGCATGATGAACGCAGCAACGACGGGCCTCGTGGCGGGCATGGCCCTTGGTTTCGCCGGGTATTTCGGCGGCTTCTGGGCATTTCTGCTCATTCTGGTCCTGGGTACGGCGGGGCTGATCGTCGGCCTCGCCGTGCAGGGCGACCTCGACGTCCGGACTCGGGGGCGGCGGTGAGGACCCGGCCCGGTTCCCCCGGCGAGGCGTCCGGCCCACCGGCGCCGGCCGCCGGCCCGCTGCCCCCGGCCGAGCGGGGCGCTACCGTCATCCCGGACAGAGTGGTCGCCCGCATCGCCACGCAGGCGGCACGCATGGCCCAGTCCCGGCTTGCCGCCGTACCGCCGGACCGGGGCGGGCCGACGGCACCCAGCGCCTCCGCCGCCGTCCGTACCGGATCGGTGCGCCTGCATCTGGCCCTGGACCTGCCCTACCCCACCGACATCCCCCATGTCTGTGAGCGGATCCGGCAGGACGTTGCCGAACGGGTGGCCCAGCTGACCGGCTTGCGGGTGGGAGAGGTCACCCTCACCGTCCGGCGGCTGGTGACCGCCGACACCAGCCGGGGGCGGGTCCGGTGAACGGCCACGCGGCGGCCCTGAGTGCCGGGCGCCGTGCAGAAAGAGGAATCCCATGACACCCGACGCCGGTCCTCCCGGCCGCAGCTCCGCGCCGTCCGCGCACCGCGCCACGGTGCCGCTGACAAAGGAGCCCGATCCACCCGAACGTGACGTGTCCGGCCGTCGCAGGGTCGGTGATCGCGACAGCGGGCACCGAACCCACCGGCCGTGGTCCGCGCGCCGCGTCTCGGCAGCGCTGGTCGCCTCGGTGATCCTCGTGGCGGCGGTCGCGGCGCTGGTCGACGTCGTCGCCGTACGGGCGGGACGCCCGGCGGCGGCCTGGCGACGGCACCTGGCTGACGAACTGGCCACCCGCTCCGCGGACGACGTGTGGATGCTCACGGGCGCCGCCGTGGCCGCCGCCGTCGGCGTCTGGCTGATCGCCCTGGCCCTCACCCCCGGTCAGCGCCGCTGGTTGCCGCTGCGCTCCCCCGCCGACTGCCCCCGGCTGCGGGCCTGCCTCGACCGCGACGGTGCCGCCGGCCTGCTGCGTGACGCCGCGATGCGGGTCCCCGGAGTCGGCGCGACGCACGTCCTGGTGCGCCGTCACCGCATCAAAGCCCGCGCGGAGGTCCGCTTCCGCGACCCCCAGCAGGTGAAGGACGACCTCACCGCCGTCCTCGACGAGGAGCGCGACCGGCTGGCCCTCGCCCGTCCTCCCCGCATCGTCGTACGGGTGCGGCAACGCACCCACTGACCGACAACCGCAGCACCGGGAGCCCGCCATGACGCCGCGATCCACACTCAACCGCAGTCTGCTGGCCCTCGCCGGGCTGGTCCTGCTCGGCGGCGGACTGCTGATCCTCTTCGCCGGGCTCGACCTCTACCGGCGACACGATCTGGTCCCGCCCGGCGGCTGGCCCCTGACCAACCCGGCCGACGTCCTGCTCGGCTCCGCCGACCGGGCCCGCTGGAGCAGCCAGGGCTGGTGGTGGTGGCCCGCGGTCATCGCCGCCCTCGTCCTCGCCGCCCTGCTCGCCCTGTGGTGGCTGCTCGCCCAGCTGAGCCGACGCCGCCCCGGCTCACTGCCCGTCGGCGGCACACCACCGCAGGAGGGCGTCGAACTGCGCGACCGCGCGCTCAGCGACGCGATCAGGGCCGAAGCCGGTGCCCTGCCGGGGGTCGAGCACGCGGCCGTACGCATCACCGGCCGGCCCGCCCATCCCCGCGCCCGCGTCAGGCTCACCCTCACCCCCGAGGGCGCGCCCGGCGCCACTCTCGCTGCCCTCTGCGACGGCCCGCTGCGCACCGCTCGTCGGTCCACAGGCATCCCTGACATGCCCACCGAGATCCGCCTGCAGTCCGTCCGCCACAAGCCGCACCGCGCGGAGTAGGAGGAGACCGACCGTTCCCGTCTCAACCGCACGCATTGCCAAAGCCAGCGGTGAGAAGTCGTGACCAGGTCGAAACTGCCTGGCCACAGGTTCCTGAGACCGTTAATCTCCGTCCATGCGGACCGTCTTCATCTTCCCCGGCGGCGAGATGGCTGCGACTACAGCAACGCTTGACCGGCTGTGCGACGGCCAGGCCGGATACTGGACTGACAGCAAGCTCTACATCAACCTCGAAAACGAGCGCGGGGTGAGCTGTTCGCCGGCTGGGAACCCGACGACGTCCGCCGTCTGGAAGCTGCTCTCGCCCCCCGCCCCTCCTGGACCCAGCAGGTCGACATCTCCGGCCGCATCGATGGCCGACAGGACCCGCGACCAGTAATTCCAGGCGCCCACCGACCCAGCTCTCCCAAGCCAGGTCCGTCGAGGTCTACTCGGGACGCCGTTCGCGCACCATGCAGCATCAGGGAGGATCCACCCATGTTCGACCACGTCACCGGGTTGCGGCCCGAGGAAGCCGCGCGATGGACCGCGCTTGTCGAGCAATGTCGGCCTGTGCTCGCGAACGAGGGGATGGAGGCCGTTCAAGGTCTGCTGGCCGAGCACGACATGAGTGTCATCCAGTCGATCGCGATTACCCGGGCGTTGCTCGGTTGGGCAGAGACACCTCTACTCATTGCCACCGATATCGTGACCACGAGTGCTGCTCGGACGGTCATCAGCGACGCAAACTGAGCTAGGAAGAACAGCACGCGGCAGGGGCACGCGAGAGGAGCCCTGGCCAACGAGCCTGGAGGCAGGCCACCCGCCTTCGAACCGCGAGGCGTACCAGCAGCGCGACACCGTCGAGCGGTGCATCGACCGCTTGAAGCGGTGGCGTGGCATCGCCACTCGCTAGGCGAAGACGGCGACCAGTCATCTGGCCGGACTCCACGTCGCTGGCATCTTTCTGCGGTCTGTCAGGCCCACGCCTCAGGAACAGGAGCGAACCGCATCGTCCCAGACGCCGGGGCTGCGGTAATGGTTCTTGTGCCCCGAGGCAAGTACGTGGCGCAGTTCGGCGAAGTGCTGGGTGTTCATGGGGAGAGCCAGCTGGTCGAGGAGGGCCAGCGCGGCAGGTGGTTCCAGGTCGCCGTAGACGTCGTGGAAGCTCGCCCGAAGACCACGGAAGAGGGCCGAGTGCAGGGCGGGAAGCCGCACGGCGGTGCGGTACGTCGACTCCTTCACCGTCCATCGCACCGGGCCCGAACACTCCAGAACCCGACCGGCTCGGCGGAGCAGGGCTTCCGAACGCTCGGCCACCACGCGGTCGATGTCGTTACCGAGGACCTCGGCGAAGGCCATCGCGGAAGTGGTGTGGTCCTCGAACCAGTCCACCCACAGCGAGTAGGTGACGGCCTCGACGTCCCGGTCCGCCTCCAACCGCTGACGGTAGCCGTCCCACAACACGTCGGCCGGCAGGGGACCCTCCGCACTCTCGTTCGCGAACCGGATCTCGCACGTGACCCAGTATTCGTCGAGGAGGTCCAGCAGCCCGAAGGCCAACCGCACCTGGTCGGCTGCGTCCATGTCTTCGGCGAACACATCGCCGGCCCAGGACTGCGCCACGTGGCTGGCAGTGAGCAACGCGCCCGGCTCCTCGTCGCTCACCCACCCGTCGCGCACCTGGCTGACGCCCTGATCAGCCAGCCAACGCCGCGCCGCCTCCACGGCTTGCAACTCCATTCGGGAAGTATGACAAGCCTCGCAAGATCCGAACGAAACGGCCTGGCTAGGCGAGGAGCTCGAGCGTGTCGATCACGCGGTTCGAGAAGCCCCACTCGTTGTCGTACCAGGCGACCACCTTGATGTGGCGGCCGTCGACACGAGTGAGAGCCGAGTCGAAGATGGACGAGGCCGGGTTGCCCGTGATGTCGGCGGACACCAGGGGGTCGTCCGAGTACTCCAGGACACCGGCGAGCGGCCCCTCCGCCGCGGCGCGGTACGCCGCGAGCACGTCCTCGCGCGTCACATCGCGGGCCACGGTCGTGTTGAGCTCGACGATCGAACCCACCGGGACCGGCACCCGGATCGAGTCGCCCGACAGCTTCCCGTCGAGGTTCGGCAGCACGAGGCCGATCGCCTTGGCGGCGCCCGTCGTGGTGGGCACGATGTTCACCGCGGCGGCGCGGGCACGGCGGGCATCCCGGTGCGGACCGTCCTGCAGGTTCTGCTCCTGCGTGTAGGCGTGCACCGTCGTCATGAACCCGTGCTCGATACCGGCGAGTTCGTCGAGCACCGAGGCCAGCGGCGCGAGCGCGTTGGTCGTGCACGAGGCGTTGGAGACGATCGTGTGCAGCTCCGGGTCGTACGCGTCGGTGTTGACGCCGAAGGCCAGCGTGACGTCGGCACCGTCCGAGGGCGCGCTGACGAGCACCTTCTTCGCGCCCGCGGCGAGGTGGGCACGGGCGGCCTTCGCCGACGTGAACCGGCCGGTCGCCTCCAGCACGATGTCGACGCCGAGCTCGGCCCAGGGCAACTGCGCGGGTTCGCGCTCCGCGAGCACCGTGACGCGACGGCCGTCGACGACGAGGGCGTTGCCGTCCACGGTCACCGGGCGACCGAGCCGGCCGGCCGTCGTGTCGTACGCGAGGAGCCGCGCGAGGGTGGCGGGCTCCGTCAGGTCGTTGACGGCGACGACCTCAAGGCTGCTGTCCCGTTCGAGCAGGGCGCGCAGCACATTGCGTCCGATGCGGCCGAATCCAGTGATGGCGATACGAGTCATGAGTGGTGTCCCTTCCGATCGCCACCAGCCTGCCGCGCCGGGACCGGCCGCGGCCCTGGCGTGAGTGCCACTGTTCGAAAGGATCCCGCCAGACGCGCCGGACCCCTTACGGGCCGCCGACTACTCGCCCTGGGCGAAGGTGCGCCGGTACTCGCTCGGCGCGGTCCCGAGAATGCGCTGGAAGTGCATGCGCAGATTCGCGCCGGTGCCCAGCCCTACGTCGTTGGCGATCTGCTCGACGCTCCGCTGTGAACGTTCGAGCAGCTCACGGGCCATGTCGATGCGGGCGCGCATCACCCACTGCATCGGCGTGTATCCGGTGTCCTCGACGAAGCGCCGCGAGAAGGTACGGGCCGACACCGCCGCGTGCCGGGCGAGCACGTCGAGGGTCAGGGGCTCGGCGAGCCGGTGCAGCGCCCACTCCCGGGTCGCGGCGAACCGCTCGCCGAGCACCTCGGGCACACTGCGCGGCACGTACTGCGCCTGGCCGCCGCTGCGGTAGGGGGCCGCGACCAGACGCCGGGCCGCGTGATTCGACGCGGCCACCCCGAGATCGCCGCGCAGGATGTGCAGGCACAGGTCGATACCGGAGGCGGCACCGGCGGACGTCAGCACGCTGCCCTCGTCGACGAACAGGACGTTCTCGTCGACCTGGACGAGCGGATGCTTCGCCGCGAGCGCCCGCGCGTAGTGCCAGTGCGTCGTGGCGCGCTTGCCGTCGAGCAGTCCGGTCGCGGCGAGCGCGAAGGCACCCGTGGAGATGGCGGCCAGCCGGGCGCCCCGGTCATGGGCGGCACGCAGCGCGTCGACAACGGCCTGCGGCGGATCCTCGCGATCAGGGAACCGGTAGCCCGGGACGAAGACGATATCGGCCCAGGCGAGCGCGTCGAGACCATCGGCGACGTGGTACGACAGCCCGTCACCGCCGGTGACCAGTCCCGGCGCCGCACCGCACACACGCACCTCGTAGGGCATGCTCGCCCGGGTCGTGAACACCTGCGCCGGAATCCCGACATCGAGCGGCTTCGCACCCTCCAGCACAAGGACGGCGACACGATGAAGACGAGAGGAAGGCACGGTCACCAGGGTAGGCAGGACTACGCAACCGCCCCACACACCCTCCGTCACCATCACCACCCGATACGAGAAGAACGCCCAGTCCTACCAGGCAGCCGTCGCCCTCGCAGCCCGGCTGGCGTGGCGTGACACTTGACGGCGCCGGCTACGGGGCGGGGTGGGAATCACGTTCCAACGACCGCCAGGTGTACTGGGCCCACACCAGATCGGCAGGGTCCTCGTGGGTGCAGAACACTCCTGCGGCCGATCCGGCCACGACGGTGAAGCCGTAGAACTCGTGCCGGGGACGCCCGTGGTCGTCCGGGGTCAGCCAGAAGGCGTACCGCAGTCCGCCGGGGAAGGGCTCGGTGAGGCGCTGTGCGGGCAGCTCGTCGGGGGCACCGCTCATCAGGGCGGTCAGGAAGTCCTCAGGGGCGCGACCGGGGACGTCGTCCTCCATCAGGTTCACGGCGACACTGCGGTCCCGGCCGGTGAAATGGTCGGTTCCGTCGGCGAAGGACGCGCCGAGACCGGCGGTTCGCACCACTGACCATCCGTCTCCGAGGGAGGTGCGCACGTCGACCGGAAGCTGGTTCGGGAACCGGCTGAGGACGTGGTCCCGGTCCCAGGTCTCCTCCACGAGGCGGGCGACGGCAGGATCGTGCCCGGTGACGATACAGGGCAGTTTCCTCGACGCCGGCGACCCGAGCGGTGACCTCGGCCCCGACCAGCTCGTCGCCCCAGGGCCGGATCCTGTTGGCGATCCTGCCCCGGAACGTGAAGTCGGCGTACTCCGGGGCTTCCCACACGTCTTGGGCGCGCCGCAGGGTGGCGTCGTCCACCTCCAGCCACATGCCCGGCACCAGTTCCGTGGCGTGCGTCAGGCTGATGGGCAGCAGGCACCGTACGAAGCAGCCGACCCCGTCGACGCGCAGCAGAGCGCGAACACCGAGGTGATGACGAGTCTCCTCCGGGACCCGAAGCGTCGCGTCGGGCAGGTTGAATCCGACGTCGATCCGATGCCCGTCGGAAAGCGTGTCGCCGCAGCAGGCGCAGGTGGGAAGGTGCGCAGTCACCCGAGCAGCCTAATCCTCGACCCCGCGGACAGCGCCGGGGCAGCCTCCGCGCCCGTTCGTCGAGATCCGCAAGGAGTAAAAACGACCCAGCCTCCCGGCACGCCGCCGGCCCGCCTCTGGCGACCACGCACACCACACACGGCACGTCCGGCGTGACCAAGTTCCAGCCGCCCCGCAATGCTTGGCGGGCGGGGCCCCCTCCCCTCGCACAGCTGCCGGTGGGTGCCGGTCGGCGAGTACGGCCGCACGCCCGGCGTCGGACCGTCAGGCGTGGGGCAACGTCAGGTGTGGGACAGCGCGAAGGAGACGAGGAAGCCGCTGACGGTGACCAGCCCTATCGCCAAGTGAGCTTCCTGGAAAGCTTCCGGGATCATCGTGTCGGCGATCATGGCCAGGATCGCGCCGGCGGCTACGGCCGTCACCGCGGCCACCACGGCTGTCGAGAGGCCACCGACCACGGTGTAGCCGAGTACCGCCGAGAGAGCACTGGCCGCGGCGATCGCTCCCCACACACCGAAGACGTAGCCCTTGCTGCGCCCCGCTTCTTTCATTCCGGCGGAACTGGACAGACCCTCGGGAACGTTGCTGATGAACACCGCTGCCACCGTGACCAGGCTGACAGCGCCGCCCTGGAGCAGACTGACGCCGATCACCGCCGACTCGGGTACGCCGTCGAGCAGTGCACCCAGTGCCAGCGCCAGACCTGAGCCGCCGTGCTGTGCCTCAGAGGGTTGCGCCTGGTCCTTGTGGTGACCTGACCGTTTGCGATGGCGGGCGCCACGGCGCGCCAGCCACAGATTGCCGAGCGTGTACGCGGCGGCCCCGGCCAGTGTTCCGACTGCTGCCGGACCGAGGCCGCCCTGCTCGTAGGCCTCGCCGATCAGCTCGAACGAGACGGCCGACAGCAACACACCGGCACCGAAGGCCATCACGAGTGCGATGACCTTCTGCGGCACACGCAGCGCGTAGCCGCACGCTGCACCGATCAGCAGGGCGCATCCTGCCACCCATCCCCATCCACCTGCTTGCACGACCTCTGGCATACGCCCCGTCTACCCCTCCCGGTGGGGATCACCGGATGCCGCACACCGTCGATCTGCTGCCGGACCGCTCCCGTCCGCCGCCGCACACGGTCGTCCGCTCTCACGCGCCCCGTAGTGAGGCGTACCACTGTGAGACCGAGTACGAGCGGTGTGGTCAAAGCAAGGCGGGGCAGTCGGTGGAACGTAAGAGTAGAGGACCTACACGCCACCCAGAGCTTGGAGATTGAGATGGTCATCGGCATCGTCATAGCCGCCTGTGTGGTCCTGGCCGTGCTGGCCTTCCTGCTGCCGCGACTGTCGCGGCACCCGCAGAACGGTGCCCAGCGTGGCCTCGGGGCCGGTGCGCGCGCCGGATCGAAGGCGCCCGGTATCCTCGGCCGCCTGCTGAGCAAGCCGTTCAGCTCCAGCTCGCGAGCGATGGGCCGTAGCGGTGCCGCCGGGCGGCAGGCCAGGGGCCGCATGCCATTCTGAGCCGGGATGCGACCGGGAACGGCGAGCTGAGCCCGGCGGCCGGAGCCGAAGGCGCGGACGACTCCTCTGTGCGACTCGGCACGGTCCCCAGCGTTCCAAGTGTCAAGGTGGCGTCCGCGCACAGCAGCGCCTCGGTCAGCTCGAACAGCGTGCCCCGCGTCAGGCAGTCGAAGAAGGTGCCTGCCGACGAGCCGTGGAGCGGGACGATCAGGCGGTGGCCGGCCGGGTCAGGAAGGCGTGGGCCGTGCGCGGAGGACTCGCGACGACCCGTGGGTCTGGCTCGTCTTCGGGGACGAAGCCGGATTCTCCATGACGCCGCCGCAGGCGAAGACCTGATCACTGCGCGGCCGTACCCCGGTGGTGCGGGCCCGCGCCGGTCTTGCAGACGGGTGTGCACTGTCGCGCTCACCTGTTTCCAGCGTGGCCCCCGGTCCCGGTTGATCTACCGGCCGCGCCGGGACGACGACCGGCGCGACGGACGCAGGAGCTTCTCCCGGTGAGATTACCGGGGCCTGTTGACCGCCTCCCGTCAGCAGCTCGGCAGCCCGATCCCGCTGATCTGGGAGAACCTCAACGTCCACAAAGTCGCAGGCTGACGGGAGTTGGGCGTACCCGCGACTGGCTGACCGTCTACCACCTGCCACCCTGCGCGCTGACAGCTGCCCTCGTAACTGAGGGGAAGATGTCCTCGCACAGTCTCCAGGCGTTGGTGCGGCCCTTGCTCCAGCGGTCGCCGACGTAGGGCTTGTACGCGTCGAGCACCGAGGTTTGGGCCTGCCCCTGACCGGTCTGCTGCTGTGTCCGGGTCCTCGTGTGCGGTGTAGAAGGTGGCCGTGTCGATCCAGCCCGTGATGCGCTTGCAGCAGGCACACGTCTCCGGGGTGGGTGTGGGTTATTCGAGGAGGCCGCGGCGCATGGCTTCGGCGACTGCTGCGGCGCGGTCGGAGACGTTGAGCTTTTCGTAGAGGTGTTGGGTGTGGGTTTTGATGGTGCTGGTGCCGAGGATGAGTTCTTTGGCGATTTGGGGAGTGCTGAGTCCGCGGGCTATGCCTTTGAGGACTTGGTGTTCGCGTTCGGTGAGGGTGGGGGCGTTGTGGGTGCGTCGGCTGCGGATTTCTTCGGCGAGTCCTGCGGTGATTTCTGGGGGGACGATGGTGTGGCCGCGGGAGATCGCTCGGATTGCTTCGATGACTTGTGAGCTTTTGCTGTCTTTGGTGAGGAAGCCTGCGGCTCCTTCTTCGATGGCGCGGTAGACGGTGGGGCTGTCGGTGAATGCGGAGAGCAAGAGGGCGCGGGTGGGGGAGTGGTCTCTTGTCAGGGCGTGGAGGACTGTGATGCCATCGAGGTCGGGCATGCGGAGGTCGAGTACGGCGACGTCGGGTTTTTCCCGACGGATGATGTCGAGGGCATCCCGGCCGTTGTCGGTTTCGGCGATGACGTCGATGAATCCGCTGAGCTGCAGCGCGCGGGAGATGCCTTCCCGGAACAGGGGATGGTCGTCGGCGATGACCACGGTGATGCGGGAGGGATGCGGCATTGCCACGGCGATCTCGACCTTTCATCTGCAGGGTGCTGCTGTGTGGGATCGGCCGACGGGTTTTTGATGGCTTGGGTCAAGCGTAGGTGAGCTTTGCCGCCGGGGCGTGTCCGGCTGCTAGGGGCAGGAGGTCGGCTGGGGGTGCCGTGCGGTAGTGGTGGCGTGCGCGGGCGTGGGCTGCCGGGCCGGCTGCACCTGGCATTCCCTGTGCGCGGGCTGGGCGTCCCGCGCTTCGCGTCCGGTTCACCGGGCGGGCCTGTGTCAGCGTGTGTCGTCTTGTGCTGTGTTGTTCGAGCGCGTTTGAGCTTGGGGGTGGTGTCAGCTGTGGGGGGCGTCAGGGCTGGGGAGTACCGCTTGGATGGTGGTGCCGCCGGGGGTGTGGGTTTGGAGGGTGAAGGTGCCGCCCATGCTTTCGATGCGTGCGCGGTGTGAGGCGAGGCCGATGTGTCCTGATGCCAGGCTTTTGGTAAGGGCGTCGGGCGGGATGCCGACGCCGTCGTCGGTGATGGTCAGTCGGACGTTTTTTGGTTCTGGTTTTTGCAGGGTCACGGTAACGTTTTTTGCTTGTGCGTGTTTGACGATGTTCTCCAGGATTTCGCGAGCGAGCCAGAACAGTGGTTGGTCGGCATTGCCTGCGGTGGTGATATCAGAGGTGACTTCCGCGTGGAATTTTCCTCGTTCGGATGCTTGCTGGGTGAGGTGTTGTAGGGCGGGGACGAGTCCTCCGGACACGAGGACTTCGGGGTGGAGGGTGTGTACGGAGGAGCGGAGTTGTCGGCTTGCCTGGGTGAGGGCTTCGTCGGCTCGGAGGAGTGCGTCGGTTGTCCGTGGGCTGGATGCTGCTTCGTCGATGAAGTGTCTGGCGGCCAGGACGTTTTGCAGTGCTCCGTCGTGCAGTATCTCCGCGATTTTCCGTTGTTCTCTTTCCTCGGCTGCCATCATGCGTTCGATCAGCCACAGACGGTGTTCTGCGAGTTGTCGGATCGATCTGACGCGGTGTTGCTGGACGTCGGAGAGAAGGACGCAGCCTGCGCAGACGACGAGGATGAACAGTGTGTGGATGAGTATGAAGTGCCAGTAGTGCTGTTGCAGGTGTCCAATGCCGGTGCCGGTGGCGTAGCTGGCTGCGGCCAGTACTCCTGAGGCTGCGGTGAGGGCCGGCCGCATCTGGAAGGAGGCGAGGACGGGTATGAACAAGAAGATGTCGGCCGATAGCGGGGAGCTCCAGTTCGGGTCGGAGAAGTTCCCGGAGACGGCCATCAGCGCGGTCAGCAGGGTCAGGTCGACCAGTGGGTATATCCAGTTCGCCAGTGGTCTGTGGGATCTGAGGGCTGCCCACAGTGTCCGCAGTGTCCACAGGGTGTAGGCGGCGGCCAGCGCCACTGACAGGGCTAGCTGCTCGGACGGCGGGAACACCGCCAGGTCCGCTGTGAAGGCGATGACGATGGCGAGACGGAGCATGGCCTGCCATCGGAAGGCCCGCTGCAGGTGCAGGGCGGCCATCTCGGCCGCGTTGCTGCGCTCGGGCGGGCGGTCTTCGGCGGGCCCGAACGCGTCCGTAGGTCTCATGTCGTCGTCCTCTTCCCGGCCGCCGCGTGCGGTTTTCGCGCCGCTTTCGTCCTGTGTGGAAAAGGCGGGTGCATCCCCGCCGGCGTGCGGTCCGTCGGCGGCTGCCCTTGGCTGGGGTGCTCATGCGGGGCTTCCCCGAAAGGCGGGTCCGCCCGTGCCGAGCAGCCGCACCGCGACCGCCCGGCTGTGGTGGCAGGCGTGTCCCTGGTGGACATCGCCGGGCGGTGTCGCCGGGCTGCCGGCCGCTTACACCGTCAAGGGTGACCATTTTATGCCGCAGGGAGGCCGTAGGGCCGGACCGCGGCTGGCCAGGACGCCCCCCCGACGACCAGCCGAAGTCCATCCCACCCGCTTCGCCCCGCCAACCGCTATCTGCCTACCCCGCCGCTCGCCGGCCGCCGACCGGCTGCCATCGACCGTCAGCGGTCAGGCCCTCGGCCGTCAGCGGTCTGCTGCCTGTCGTCTGTCGCTGGTCGCGCGGAGCCGGACCGCGTCGGGGTGGCCCCATGGTCACCCAGGGGGCTTGAAGCACCCGGCGTGGTCGTCCAGCCCTTCCCGGTGTCTGTCCTCTCCCGCACCGGTTCCCGACCTGCCGGCAGCGCCGGCCAACCCTTCCCGATGCCCCCCACGAACCCTGGGCGGCAGTGGTGTGTCCCCGTACGCAGTGGTGTGTCGCCGTACTACGGCCTTATTCCGCTGGAAGAGTGCCAGCTCTTCACGATGAACCGCGCAGCTGCCGGCACGGGCACAAGAGGATTCAGTCGGGCTGACCGCGCCACGCGCGTCGGTCACCACGGCATCGCCGAGCAGTCGAAGAACTCGTGGACTGCTCCAAGCGGATGTGTTCGGCCATCCAGTGCTACGGCGAGGTGGTCAGGTGCGGGGAGCGGAGCACGAGCAGGGTGATCTCGCTGGGGGCGAAGACGCGGAACGGTGGGCCCCAGAAACCGGTGCCGCGGCTGGTGTAGAGGACGGTGCGGGTGCCGTGGCGGCTGAGGCCGGCGAGGGCGGGCTGGTCGAGGCGGACCAGGTGGTGGAAGGGCCAGATCTGGCCGCCGTGGGTGTGGCCGGACAGTTGGAGGTCGATGCCGTCGGCCGCCGCCCGTTCGACGAACTTGGGCTGGTGTGCCAGGAGCAGGACGGGTAGGTCGGGGTCGGCCCCGTCCAAGGCTCCGGCGAGGTGGGCGCGGTGCCCTGCCAGGCCGGAGGACTCGGCGGTGACGTCATCCACGCCGGCGACCACGAGGGTGTCGCCTCCGCGTTCGAGCAGCAGATGCCGGTTGCGCAGCGGCACCCAGCCCAGCTCGTCCATCAGGTCGACCCAGCCCTGGGCCTCGCTGTAGTACTCGTGGTTGCCGGTGACGTATACACGGGCCCGGGTGGCCCGCACGGTTCCGAGGGGGGCGGCCTGGGCGCGGCGGCGTTCGGCCGTGCCGTCCGCCATGTCGCCGGTGTGGCAGACCAGGTCGGCTTCCAGAGCGTTCACCGTCTCGCATACCCGCGCCGACCAACGAGCGCGATCGAGTGGGCCGTAGTGGGTGTCGGTGATGAGGACGACGCGGACTCCGTCCAACCCGGGGCCCAGTCGCGGGAGTTGTACGTCGAGTCGGCGCACCCGTGGCACGCGGCGTGCCTCGGCGTACCCCCAGGCGAGCAGTACAGCGGTTACGCCGAGGACAGCCCAAGTGACGATGCGGGCCCGCTCCTGGCTCTGGCCGACGCCGGCCACGGTCAGGGCGAGCCGCAAGAGAACCCCGAGCAGAACGGACCAAGTGAACAGAACCCAGCTGGTGCCCAGCAGGGTGTCACCGATGATCGCCGCCCAGTCCTGCTGGCGCCGGCCGTGGCCGCGCACCATCGCGAGCGGCATGCCGATGAGGCCGAGGACGAACAGGGCGGTGCCGACCAGCGTGACGGGCAGCAGCCAGTGCTGGCCGCTGTGCAGGAGCACCCAGCAGGGTACGGCCCACAGCAGGACGGGGGCGATCAGCGGGATGTAGCGCATCAGGCGGTGCAGTCGGCTCTGCGGCGACGCTTGCGTTTCACCCTCGTCGGGCCGGGTGTTGCTGGTGTTGGTCACGCTTCCCCTCCCTGACCAGGCTGCCGTCTCGCGCACTGTATCCGGTCGCCCTCGGGCCGGCCGTACCGGCGTTCATGGACGCCGCCCCTTGGGGCGAAGGGTTCTCTGCGGGATGGCAAAACTCTGCCGCAGACACCTCCCTTGGCATGAGCCGCGATCAGGGCGCTACTGCCCCGGCTTGGTACTGCCGCCAGCGGAGGGTGCGCCGGCGGGACGATGGCCTGAGAAGCGGCCGAATCGGTGGTGCCGATATGGCGCGCGGGGCCGGCCTGGTCGGTACTGTCGGTGGACTACCAGCGCGTCGTGCAGGCTCTCGCGGAGCCGAGCCGGCTCGGTCAAGGACCTGTGACGTGCCAGGAGAGGGCGCTTGCTTCGGCCTGGACCCGGTGCCAGGGAAGGTGGAAGCACTGCGGTCGAAGGCGAAGCGGCTGGTGGCCCGGGGCTGGCTGGTCGAGTCGGCGCCGGGCCGGTTCACGCTCGCGAAGGGCGTGGCCGGGCCAGGCGGCGGGTGATGAGCATCGTCATCGACCAGTAGACCATCGCCTCCCGTGCTGCTGGTGGATCGCTCGAAGTCGCGCAGGAGGCGGCGACTTTGCATCAGGTGGGCGAAGAACCGCTCGACGATCCAGCGCGTGGGCAGCACGACGAAACCGCGCATGTCGTCGCTGTGCTTGACGATCGCGAGGACCAGGGCGAGGGCGGCGAGGCTGTACTCGACGAGGGGCTGCCGGTGTAGCCGCCGTCGGCCCAGACCAGGGCCAGCAGGTGGTGCGCGGCGGCGACCTGGTCGAGTAGGGCCTGGGCGGCGACGCGGTCGTCGACATCGGTCGCGGTGGCCATCACCGCGAGCAACAGGCCGAGGGTGTCCACCACGACGTGCCGCTTGTGCCCGTTGATCAGCTTGCCGCCGTCGAAGCCGCGGCTGTCGGATTCGACGACGGCGTCCGCCTTGACCGACTGGGAGTCGGGGCAAAGTGACCTTGCCATACTGGTGCGATGTGCTTCCGTGGGGGGACTCCGAACCGGCATTACGTGTGCTTGCCCTGCCGTTCTGCGTTCAAGAAGCGCGGCACGTGGGCAAGCCGATGCCCGCGCTGCGGTGGAGAGTTGATCGACGCGGGCCAGGACCTCGCTGTGCCGAAGCGGAGCGACACCGCTGGGTGGCGGACGTTGACTGCCCTACTGAACGCGGGTGTCACGTTCCACTCTGGCTGCTGTGATGGGCCCGGCTGGCGGCCTCGAACACCGCGCGAGGTACGTGAGCGGCTGGCCGCCGCGGCTGGCACCGGCGTGCCGCTGAGCGTGGCGCTGACGACGGTCGACACTGACGAGCTCCGTTCCGGGCACACCGCACGCTGAGCCGTCGGCATGGCCCGTCCCATACTCCGCGAGGCGCGCCTGAATTGAGACAGTCGTTCGACTGCCACACTTCAAGATCGGAAAGACAACGGCTTCCAAGCCGATGATGGTGAAGCTGCGGGCCGGCCAGACGGTGGCCGTGTCGATCACGAAGCGGTGGCGGACGTCATTGGCCTGGACGCGGTCGTACGCCTCGCTGACCTGTCCGGCGCGGATCATCGCGATCTCCGCGCCCACGGCCTGAGCGTGGAGTTCACCGACGTGGAACAGGTTGAGATCCAGCTCCGACGGGCCCTGGAATGGGCTGAACACCGGCGATCAAGACCTGGCTCGCCAAACATCCGGGTTCGAGCTGCACTTCACCCCGACCGGCTCCTCGTGGATCAACCAAGGCGAGCGGTGGTTCGGCTACCTGGCCCACCAGATGATCCGCCGAGGCGCGCACAAGGACATCCGGGCACTGGAAGCCGACATCCGGGCATGGGTCAAAGACTGAAACGAAGACCTCAGGCCCTTTATCTGGACCAGACCGCCGAAGAGATCCTCCACTCCCTCGCCAGTTCTGCCGACGGATCTCTGGCCCAGGACACTAGGTGGTCGCACAGGGTGGGTCGTACGGCAGTTGGGGAACGTATCGGCTCCATTGCTGCCGGCTCAAGGCGCCGGAGCTCCCGGCGCAGATACGGCTGATGGCGGACTCGACGTTCAGGTCCCAGAGCGTGGCAACGCCGTCGTCGGTGGTGGCGGCCAGGGTGTGACCGTCCGGGCTGAACGCCAGAACGGCGACGAATCCGGTCTCCACGGTCAGCGGCCGGCCGATGGGGGTGGGGTGGTCGGGATCGGTGACGTTCCACAGATTGATGGTGCCGTTGTCGGTGTGGCCGGCCGCTGCGAGGGTGTGCCCGTCCGGGCTGAAAGCCACCGACCACAGGCTGCCGCCGGGTACGGTCAGGGGGCTGCCCCTGCGCGTGAGGTGGTTGGGGTCGGTGGCATTCCAGAGGGTGACGGTGCCGCGGCTGTTTCCGGTGGCGAGCGTGCGGCCGTCCGGGCTGAACGCGACCCAGGTGGCGTTCGGCTGGGGGATCGGCTGCCCGATGCGGACCCCGGGATCCGTCGTACTCCACAGGCCGACCTCGTGGTTGCTGTCGTCGCCACCGACCGCCAGCATCGTGCCGTCGGGGCTGAACGCCAGGGACAGGACGGATCGCGTGCGCTCGTTGGAGATGCCTGGCTGGGCGACGGGGTGTGCGGGGTCGCTGACGTCCCACAGGGCGATGCTGCCGAGGTCGTCGTCGCCGGCCGCGGCCAGGGTGTCGCCGTCGGGGCTGAACGCCAGGGAGAAGATGGGCCCGCCCGCCCCGGTGAGGGTCTCGCGGAGGCGAGCGGGATGACTGGGGTCGGCGGTGTTCCACAACGTGACGGTGCCGCCGCCGTCGCCCGCGGCCAGGGTCCGCCCGTCCGGGCTGAACGCCACGGCGTCGACCGGGTGCTTGGGGCCGGTGAGCGGATCACCGCTGGGAGCGGGGTGGTTCGGATCGGCGGTGTTCCACAGCGAGACGGTCGTGTTCTGGTTTCCGGCAGCCAGGGTGCGCCCGTCGGGGCTGAACGCCACTGATGCCACGTTGCCGCCGGCTCCGATGATCCGGGTCGGCGGCAGACTCCACAGGTCGACGTTGCCGTCGGCGTTCCCGGCGGAAAGGGTGCGGCTGTCCGGGCTGAACACGACGTCGGTCACCATGTCACCGGGACCGGTCAGCGGCCGGCCCAGGGGGACGATGACCCGGGGGTGGGTGACGTTCCACAGATAGACGGCGTGATCGGCGCTGCCGGCCGCCAGCGTGTGACCGTCCGGGCTGAACGCCACCGACATGACGGGCTCGGCGGGCCCCGTCAGCGGCTTGCCCAGGGCGGCGGGGTGGCCGGGGTCCACGACCTCCCACAGGCGGACCGTGCCCACCTTGGTTCCGACGGCCAGAGTGCCGCTGTCGGGACTGAAAGCCAGGGAGAAGACGCGATGCCCGGTCTTCAGGGAACGGATGCGGCGGGGGTGGGCCGGGTCGGTGGTGTTCCACAGGCTGAGGGTGCCGGCGTCGTCCTCGCATGCGGCGGCCAGGGTGTGCCCAGTGGGGCTGAACGCGATGCGACCGGAGAAGACGTCGGGGCAGTCGAGGTTCAGGGGCGCTCCGGAGGGGGCGACATCGTCGGGACGGGTGACGTCCCACAGGCTGACGAGTCCGGCGTGCCGGCCGGCGGCCAGAGTACGGCCGTCGGGACTGAACGCCAGGGATTCGATCGAGGCCAGGGCGTCCCATCCCTGAATGGCGGGACTCTTCAGCCGGCCGAGCAGGACCGGGTGGCTGGGGCTGGTCAGGCTCCACAGGTCGACGAATCCGCCGGAACCGGCGTCGCCGTTGTGGCTGGTGTGGCCGCCGACGGCCAGCACCCGGCCGTCCGGGCTGAACGCGAGCGACAGGATCGAGTTGACGGAACGGTCCACGGGCACGGGTTTGCCGAGCGCCACTGGCCGGCTGGGATCGGAGACATCCCACAGCCGGACGAGGTTCTGGTCGACGTTCCCGGCCGCCAGCATGTGCCCGTCCGGGCTGTAGGCCACGGTGTACACCGCGCCCCGCGGACCGGGAAGCCGGGTGTCCAGCGGTGTGTTCGCTGTCGAGATGAGCCGGGACGCCGCATCCCGGGTCGGATCCATGCGGTAGGCGGTCAGCGCGAGTTGAGCGGCCAGCGAGGGATCGGTCGGTGCCAGTTGCACGGCCGCGGAGGTGACGGCGGCGTTGACGGCCTGGTCTCGGGAGCGCAGGGCCGCGGCAGCGGCGTCCCGGGCCTGGGACTCCTGCCGGAAGGCGAATACCGCGGCCAGCGAGGCGACCACGGCCAGGACGGTGATGGTGGCGACCGCGGCGCGCCGGAGCCGTTGCCCGCGCCGCTGGTTGTGGCGGGCGGCCGCCAGGAATGCCCGGGCCGCGCCACTGAGTTCCGGCCCGTGCGTCTCGGCCCAGGTGAGGGCGGTTTCCAGGCGGTTGCCGCGGTACAGCGCGGCCGGCTCCCGGCTGGCCTGTTCCCAGAGCGCGGCCGCCTCCTCCAGGTCCTGTCGTACGAGGTTTCCGCCGCGGTCGTGCTCGATCCAGTCCCGCAGCCGGGGCCAGGCGCGGATGAGCACCTCGTGTGTCATCATCACCGTGTCCTGGTCCCGGATCAGCAGCCGGCCACGGGTGAAGTCGTCCAGGACCCTGACCGTCGCTTCCCGGTCCGGCGCGTGACGCAGCAGTTCCTCGTACCGGACGCGCCGGCGGCTGTCGTCGGCGTCGCGCCCCACGATGACGAGCCGCAGGAACACCCACCGTGCGGCCTCCTGGCAGGGCGGCGGCAGGGTGTCGTAGAGCCTGTTCGCCGTGGTGGCGATGGCGCCCTGGATGCCGCCGGTGACACGGTATCCGTCCACGGTGAGCGTGTGACCGTGGCGCTGCTGCCAGGTGGCCCGCAGGGCGTGTGCGAGCAGCGGCAGCCGACCCGTGGTGCGCGCACCGGCCGGTCCCGCGACCGCGCCCAGATCCGCCAGCAGCACCTCGACCAGACCGTCTTCGACGTCGAGTCCCACGCTGCCGGCCGGGCGGCGGATCGCGTCCTTGAGTTCGTCCTCCGTCATCGGCTCCAGCAGGACCGGTCCGGCCTGCAGCGCCGCCCGCAGCCGCGGATGCGCCGTGCACGCCGCATAGAAGTCCGCGCGGACTCCCAGCACGACGACCGCACCGCCCGTGGGCCGGGCCAGGCGGTCGAGCACGTCGATGAACCACTGCCGTTCGCCCTCGTCGCCGCAGGCCGTGAAGATCTCCTCGAACTGGTCCACCACGACGACCAGTCCGGCGCCGGGTGACTCCCCGATGGGCGCCGGATCCCCGGCTCCGGTGGCTTCGCGCAGCTCGGCGAGACACCGGGCGGGATCGGCCCGCCAGGCCGGTGCCCTGTGCCGGGCGGTCTCTGCGTCGAGTCCGGCGGCGGCCGCCAGCGACAGAAGCGGGGATGCCGTCGGCGTCAGCAGCATCCGCGGCCAGGTGCTCGACCCGGCGACCGGAAGCCGGCCCTCGTCCAGGGCCGGCAGCACTCCGGCCGCCAGCAGTGACGACTTCCCGGCACCCGAGGGGCCGATCAGCACCAGCGGGCCGCCCTCGCGCAGCCTGGCGTCCATCCGCTCGCACACGAGGTGAACCATGCGCTCACGGCCGTGGAACCACTGCTTGTACTGCGCGCGGAACGGGGCCAGGCCCGGGTACGGGCAGAGCACTTGGTCGGCGCCCGGGCCGGGCACGGTTCTGCGCCCCTCGTCGCCGACGCGGACGTGGAGGTCCCGGCCGGCCTGGAAGACGCTGCCCCCGCCACTCGCGCTCGCCTCCAGCCGTTTCGGCCGCCATGGGGGCGGCCCGTCGGGGCGCGGGGCACCGGTGCTGCGTTCCGTCACGCCTGTCCGCCTCTGGTGACGGTCATGTCGCGGCCGGCCTGGAACGCGTCGCCGCCACGGACGTGTGCCTCCAGCGTCATCGATCCCGAGATCTGCTGCTCCGTAACTCCGGCGTCGCGCGGTGCGGTGTCGAACAGGGCGCGCAACTCGTCGACGGCGTCCGGCCGCGTCGCCATCAGCCGGACGAGGCGGGCCTGCCACTCGGCGACCAGCATCCCCTGGAGCTCCTGGTCGTTGCCGGCCTGCCGCGCCTCCAGCAACTCGTCGCGCGCGTCGCGGAGTTCCTCCTCGACGCGCTCCGGGTGCGCGGACCGCCACAGTGACAGGACCGAGGACTTGACCGCGGCCCAGCCGTCCGTCGCCAGCAGGTCGATCAGGCGCGCCGCGGCAGCCGATGCCAGGCCGACGAGTTCCACACTCGTCTCCATGTTTCTCCTTGTCCCTTACCGCCCGTGGGCCGCGATCGCGGTCAGTGTCAGGTGGGAGGCGATGAACACGCGGTCGCCGCCCACCGTCCACAGGAACCCCACGTCCGGCTGCCCGGGGTCGCTGTACTTCCACCGGGCCCTGCCGGTGGCCGCGTCGATGGCCCACAGCGTCTTGGCGGCGTCGGTGGCGAAGACGGTGTCGGCCGAACACTGCGCGCTCTTGCCGGAGATCCTGAGGGCGGCCTTGAACATGTTGGAACCGCCCATGTCGTTGGCCCCGTCGAGCGTCGCGACCCACTGGAGCGTGCCGTCGGCCGTGGCCAGGGCGGCCAGGTCGCTGCCGACCGGTACGTAGACGGTCGCGCCGTCCAAGCTGGAGAAAGGGGCGCCGATCTGGACCTGATCCCCGTTCTTCGCATCGAAGCGCTGATGCCACTTCTGGCTGCCCGTGGCCGCGTCGACGGCGAACAGCGTGTCGCCGTTGCCCCCGGCGAACAGGAACAGCCCGGCGGCGTAGCACGTCAGCGGCCAGCCGGTGGTGAAGTAGTACGCGGCGTGCGGGACGGATACGTTCCAGCCGCGGGCTCCTCTCCTGCCGGCGTCGATCATCTGGACGCGGCCGGGTTTCCTGCCCGGAACGGCCGAGGTGGCCAGCAGGTGGGAACCGGTGGGTGGCACGAGCACGTTGTTGATGTCCGTGCCCTTGACCCGCCACAGTCCCTTGCCGGTGGCGGCGTCGAACGCACGGATGTAGCCGGAGGTCGGGGACTTTGCCGAGTACGGCTTGGAGGTCTGGAGCAACGTCCCGCACACGTACACCGTGTTTCCCGCGGCCGCCACATAGTGGCTCAGGTACACCCCCGTACGCGTGTCGCCGCCGGGATCGACGTCGGCCATCTTGGTCGCCCACTTCACCTTCCCGCTGGCGGCGTCGAAAGCGGCCAGCAGGCCCGTCTGACTCGGTGTGTCGCAGAGCAGATAAAACACTCCGTCCGCATACGCCGTCGGGTACTTGTCCATGCTCGTGCCGAGGCTGTTGGCCGTGTTCAGCTGGGGGAACACGGATTTCCCGGTCGCGGCGTCCCGGAAGGACGTGGCGGTGTCCGTGACCACCATGACCACCTTGTCGGAGGCTTCCAGGCAGGTGGGGGCGTGCTTGCCGGCGCCCGACCACGCCTGGGTGGCGTCGGGTCCGGCCAGCACGATCGGTTCCGGGCCGTCCGTCGAGGACGGCGACACGGAAGAGGACGTCCTGGGACGCCCGGCTGACGGAGAGGCGGACCGCGTGGTGGATCCGGGCCCGCCGGCCCGGCCCTCGGGCGTCGGCGACGAGTCGCCGGAGAAGGCGAGCGCCGCCGCGGCGCCGCCGAGCACGGCCGCACCCCCGGCGAGAGCGGTGATCAGCTTCCGGCGGCTCATACCCGAGCCGGCCGCGCTCACCGGCGGCGCAGGGAACGGGCCCCGGCCGCCACCCCCGGCGGACACCGATCCGAGGGCCGCGGTCGCGGCGGCCAGGTCGGCGCTCACCGCCGGTGGCAGCCAACTGCCCTGCAAGTGCGGCAGGTTCTGACGCCCGATGTAGTCGACGAGTTGCTCCGCGGTGGGACGGTCCGGCGGTTCCGGGTACAGGCAGCCGTCGATCACCTCGCGCAGCGACACCGGGAGGGCGTCCGTGTCCGGCTCGCCCCCGGAAGCCGCGAACAGCACGGTCGCCCCGAGGCCGAACACGTCGTCCGTCGGTGAGGGTGCCGGGTTGCGGGTGGCTCCCACGATCCCCAGGGCGGAGATGCGGGGCCCGTCCATGGTCAGCAGCACCGAGTCGGGGCTCACCTCGCCGTGGACCGTCCCGGCCGCGTGGAGTGCGGCCAGCGCCCGGCCGAGGCCGTCGGCGAGCACCCGCAGAGCCGGTTCGGACAGCGGACCGTGGCGGTCCACCGCCTGCCGCAGTGGCAGTCCGGCGGCGAACGCGGTCGCCAGCCAGGGAACCGGTGCGTCGGCGTCGGCATCGACCACCGGGAGGAGGAAGGGACCGGGCAGCGGCCGTGCCGCCTCGACGGCGGCTCGTAACCGGTCCCCGAACCCGGGGACCGTGGCAAGCTCTGGCCTCACGACCGTCACCGTGACGAGGAGCCCCTCGTCCGTGCGGGCGGCGAAGACCTCGCCCCCGCCGACCGTGCTCTGCCGTCCGAGCAGCGCATACGGCCCGATCCGCTGAGCACCGTCTGCTCCGGGATGATCCATCGTCCGCCCCTCACGCCAGTCTGATCGTCTGGTCACGGGCCGCCTGATAGGCGCTTCCCCCGCCGGACACATGGGCCGTCATGGTGATCGACGGCTCCGGGGCGGTGGCCGGCTCCGTGCCGAGCCCGGGTGCGCCGGCGGGGCCGGTACCGGTGTCGGACAGCAGAGCGGTCACCGCGTCGCCCAGATGCCGCAGCCCGTCCGGCAGATGGGTCTCCGGAACGCGGAGGAACTGCAGGCGCGCCAGCTCCGCGATCTCGGCCGGCAGCGCCGAGGCGTCGGGCAGCATCGTCGCGTCACCCAGAAGGACCGGGACTACACGGTTTCCCGCCCGCAGAGCTGTCGCGATCTCCAGGCGGACCCAGTCGTGAGCCCGGTCCAGGAGCCGCACACCGTCCTCGCCCCGCGCGTCGAGCCACCCTGTCCCGATCAGTACACACATGAGCTCGCACTCGGCGGCCTGCCGCCGCAGGATCTCGGCGAAATCTGCCCCGGGCGGTATCGACTGGCCCGACTTGAAGATCTCGTTGGCACCTAAGCGGTCGGACAGCGCGCGGTAGACGCGGTCTCGCATCCACCGGGAGTCCGGTTTGCGAAAGCTGAGGAAGATGCGCGGCACAATTGCCCCCTCTCTGGCAAGCCTTGACGTCAGGGATCGTGCTCACCCTACGGATGGAGTACGCGCTCGGTGGCTATTCGCCGGGGATTGAATAGCGGCCGCAAGGCTCCGTTACGCTGGCCGGTATGGACCCGGCGGACAGCGCGGCAGGGACGGCCTCGGCAGGAAGATCGACCAGCACGCGTCTGCCGCCGGGCGACTTCGGCGTCGTCCTGGCCACACTTCGGGCTCGGCGGGGGTGGAGCGTGCGCGAGTTCGCCCGGCGCGCGAACGTGTCCGAAGGGCAGATCTGCAATCTGGAGAGCGGGTTGCGCAACCCGACGCCCGCGGTGGCTGCGGCATGTGACGCGGCCTTCGGCACCGGCGGGGAACTCGTCGAGCTGGCCGGGGCCGGCCGCCGCGGCGCCCAGGCCGGGGGCGTCGTCGAGGCCGGCCCCGTGGTCGCCGGATACGAGCGGGTCCTGTGGGAGCTGAAGGACATCGGCAGATCCACCGGACCGAGGTTCGTCACCGCTTCGATGAAGTCGATCACGCGTATCCTGACGGACGCCGGTCCGCACGCCGTTGGCGAGCAGCGTGCCGAGATCTGGCGGCTGGCCTCGAGGTTCGCCGAATACACGGGGTGGATGGCACAAGAGGCGGGAAATCCCGCGGAGGCGTTGCGCTGGACCAATCTCGCTGTCCGCTGGGGCGCACACGGCGGGGATGAAACGGTGGCCGCGTATGCCCTGGTCCGCAAGGCGCTCATCGCCCAGCACCGCGGTGACACCTATGCGGCGATCGGATTCGCGGACCAGGCGGCCGGGCACCCGGCGGCCAACCCGGTGATCCGCGCGCACGCCGCGCGACGCGCGGCCCAGGGGCATGCGCGCCGTGGCGATGCGGGGGCCTGCCGGGAGGCACTGGAGCGGTTCAGGAGCCACGCCGCCGAGGCCATCGGCTACCGGACCCCGCACTGGGGTCCGCGCACCGAGAACGGCAACCCTCGGCTCATCGAGGCGTCCTGCATGCTCAGCCTCCGTCGCTTCGAGCTGGCCGCCGACCTTTTCGACGCCGAGCGCCGACGTCGGCCGGCCGTCCCGGCGGACAGCAACTCTCAGGCCCGCTTCGCGGTTCGGCAGGCGACAGCCCTGGCCGGTGTCGGCCGCCTCGACGACGCCTGTCAGATCGTCGAGGCCACGCTGCCCGTGATCAAGCGCATCGACTCGGCCACCGTTCGCGCGGAGCTGGGCCGTTTCGTGGAACAGGCCCGGACCCGGAGAGCCAGCCCGGGCCAACTCGCCCTCATCGACGCATCGGCCGCCCTTGCGATCGGCTGACAGTGGGGATCGGCTGGCGGTACGGACAGATCCCTAGTCCAAGAAGTTCCTCGCCGAGCTCGACAAGGAAGTCCCGGATGATCTGCAGGTTCATCTGGTCCTGGACACGTACGCGACCCACAAAACGCCCGACATCAAACGGTGGCTGCTGGCGCACCCGCGATTCCACCTGCACTTCACGCCGACCAGCGCATCCTGGCTGAACCTGGTGCAGCGGTGGTTCGCCGAGCCGACCCAGAAGAAGCTCAAGCGCGGCGTCCACCGCTCCGTCCAAGCCCTCGAACGCGACACCCGGGCCTGGCTCACCGACTGGAACGAACAACCCAGACCATTCGTCTGTCCGAAGACCGCCGACGAGGTCCTCGACAAAGTCACCGCCTACTGCCGACGAATCTCTGACTCAGGTCACTAGGCATTGTGTCGAAAGTGGACCTCGAGACGACCTGTTCCGCCGGTGGCAGCGGAACGGAACCTGGCATCGGATCCTCACCCGGCTCCAAGCCCTGGCCGACGCGAAAGGCGCGATCGTCTGGGACCTGAACGTCGACTCCACGGTGTGCCGAGCCCATCAGAACGCGGCCGGGGCCCGCAAGCGGGGCGACCTGCAGAAGGAACCACCGGGGGTGTCTTTACCGAACCCAGTGATCATGGGCTCGGACGCTCGCGTGGCGGGTTCACCACCAAGCTGCACTTGGCCGTCGAGCAGGGCCAGAAGGCCATGTCGATTGTGATCACGGCAGGGCAGCGCGGAGACTCGCCGCAGTTCGAACCCGTACTGGCAAAGGTCCGCGTGCCCCGCATCGGGACGGGCCGGCCGCGCGTCCGCCCCGACCGCGTGCGGGGCGACAAGGCATACGCCTCACGTAAGAACCGGGCCTACCTGCGTAGCCGTGGGATCCGCTGCACCATCCCGGACAAGGCTGACCAAGCCCGCCACCGCAGGAAGCGCGGTTCCCTTGGCGGCCGTCCGCCGAAGTCCGACCGGGAGGACTACAAGGCCAGGCACGCGGTCGAGTGCGGTATCAACCGCCTCAAAAGGCATCGGGCTGTTGCCCCCAGATACGACAAGCTAGCAGTCCGCTACGAGGCCACAGTCCTCATCGCCGCGATCAATGACTGGCTGTGAGCGGCGCCTTTGCCCTCATCGGGATGCTTCGTATGCCTCGCGAATGGGGTAGCCGTTCGCACGAGCCCAGAGACGTACAGGTCCGTCCTCCGGACGCGGATCGCGTCTACGGACTCTGCTGGGTCCGTCCCCAGACACCCGAGGAAACTCCCTCAAGCTGGTCAGCCACATCCTGGAAGAAGGCGAACAACGAGGCGTACTCGCGTTCTTCAGGGAGCGCCCCCTCGCTCCAAGACCCCACCATACCGTTGATCGTGTTCACGAACGTGCCGTAGAAGCCGTCACACTCCGAGGCTATCGGCACCCACTCCCTGCGCCAGGACGGGTAATCAGTACTTTTGGACCGTGCCGATTCCTCCATGGCCATCTTGTGGAGGTAGACACGTTCGATGTCCATGAGGCCCAGTAGGAGTCCACCACTGGGAAGGACGCCCGGGCACCCCAGCGCCACCAGACTCGATCCAGCATGAGGCTGTCGACCTGCATCGACGTCGTGCCCCAGAAGCCACTGCCGCAGTTGCTCCGGCAGTTTTAGGCCCATAGGCAGTTCGGCGTTGCAGATGGCCGTCAGGCTCCCCGGCCCGCCGAGAGCAGCGGACACCTCAGGCGCATGATGCTCAAGCCACGCGGTCACCCGGCCCCACGCCTGCCGTACGTCTCCAGTCCCCTGGTGATCCATAAACAGACCGTACTCAACACCGCTGACAATGCATGGCCCAGCTGCACCGTTGCATGCCAGTCGCGACCCTCAGCAACTCTGGCCCCTTTCGATACACGCTCTAGTTGTGCAAGGTCAACGTTACGTCGGCCTTGTCGTCGGGCTGCCCCTCGTCCGTGTTTTCCACGTGAATGCTTGTGGTGCCCGTTTGCCCTTGAGGGACGTCGAGAGCGAAAACATTCAAGCCGTCTCGATCGTCAGTGTCCGCGCTTGTGCCCTCATAGAGCTGAAGCTCGCCCTTCACATCGACCAAACCATCGCGGTAGCGCCGGATGTAGTAGTGGATCTCGGCCCTTACCTCCCCGCCGCACTTCCCGAAATACCAGTACTTCGAGTACCGCCAGGGCTCATTTTCATTCATCTCGTTGACGATTGGAATGTCATAGCGGCAGCGTTCGTTCTTACCGAAGGTCTCGTAATCCATAATTTGGAACACGACGTTGCCGGTTACATCTCGTGAGGCCGACTGGGCGGTCGTTCCCGACGCTGCGGCCACTATGAGCATCGTGGCGGGTACCACGAGCCGCTGCCAAAATGTGGAGCCGCACAGGACGCGGCGTGTTACCTTCTCCTTCACCACCATTCCTCCCGTCAAGCGGATACACTTTCGCTTACGCCTCTGAAATGTAGAGGATTTAGGAAATGGCGGTATTCGCCTATCGCTCGGCAAAAAATTACCACCGCAGCCGGGATGGTGGTCGCAATCTCGACGACGTGGCATTTGGAGTCCCAGCCCAGAGAACCCCCGCGGGCCGACCTCCGCGAATGGCCCCTGAATCATCGCTTGGGACCAAACGAGGGGGGCCGCATACCGCGAGTCTGCATTTCCCCAACGGTATGTCGTTCATTAATGACGTTACTACTCCTTAAGGACGCCAACAACTCGACTCTGGGAAGCGCCCCACGACCAACCGATCCCGCCGCGTCACGCCGCTAGGGCGTGTGTCGAAAGTGGATCTTGGTCGTGAGATGATCTTGGTTCGTGGCACGTGCAGATCTGACGGACGAGCAATGGGCGGTGCTGGAGCCGTTGTTGCCGAAGGGCAAGAAGTCCGGCCGCCCGCCGACGTGGGCCCGGCGACAGCTGATCGACGGCATACGGTTCCGGGTCCGCACCGGTGTGCCTTGGCGGGACATGCCCGTCGAGTACGGACCCTGGGCCGGGTATACGACCTGTTTCGCCGCTGGCAGCGGGACGGCACCTGGCATCGGATCTTTGCCGCCCTGCAGGCACAGGCCGACGCGATGGACCTGATCACCTGGGACCTCAACGTTGACTCCACCGTCGTGCGGGCCCAACAGCACGCCGCGGGAGCACGGAAAAAGGGGACCTGCAAAAGGAGCCGCCGGTGGCCCCGCCGCCGAGCCGGACGACCACGGACTCGGACGCTCGCGCGGCGGCCTGAGCACCAAGCTTCACCTGGCCGTCGAACAGCGGCAGAAGCCCATGTCGATCGTGATCACGGCCGGGCAGCGGGGTGACTCCCCGCAGTTCGAGGCCGTCCTGAGCCGCGTCCGAGTGCCGCGGCTCAGGCCGGGCAGACCCCGCACCCGGCCCAACCGCGTGCGTGCCGACAAGGCGTATGCCTCCCGCAAGAACCGCGCCTACCTGCGGCGGCGCGGCATTCGCTGCACTATCCCGGACAAGGCCGACCAGGCGCGGAACCGCAAGTAGCGCGGATCCCGTGGCGGCCGGACACCGAAGTTCGACCCAGAGGATTACAAGGCTCGGCACGCGGTCGAGTGCGGCATCAATCGCCTCAAAAGGCACCGCGCCGTGGCTACGAGGTACGACAAGTTGGCTGTCCGCTACGAGGCGACCGTCCTCGTAGCTGCCATCAACGAGTGGCTGTGACCAGCACATTCGATACACGCCCTAGTCACTAGGTGCGATCCTGCATGTATGAACGATCTCGGTGATGCGCACCTGTACAACTGGACGCTGCGCGTCGTGGCCCTGCTGGCGGCCGACACCCAGGATCAGCTTGCCTGGCTGGGCGAGCGTGAGCTGGAGACGGAAGACGTCGTCGAAGAGGTGGGGCTCCTCTGCCGCGTCTGCGAAGGATTGGCGGAGCGCGGAGCCTTCGAGGCCGGGGATCTGCGTGATCTTCGGGCCATTGGCCGTCGCCTCGACGAGATCGATACCACCTGCCGCGTCGGTCGCTGGGAAAACGCCCTGGCCACAGATCTGGCGTGGGACGACATCCGTTCTCTTGCCCGCCGGTTTCTCCTCACGCGGCTGGGTGACTGGCGTCAGCCACTGCCACGTCCCGTACGCCCGCGCACGGGCGACTGCTGAGCACGTCCAGGTCGCCTGTGCGACTCTGACACAGTCGGCGCCGCACGCACGAAATCGCGGAACGTCATGGCGGCACGTTCGGATGGGTGTCGGCAGGGCAGGCCGGCCGGCCGGCCGGACACCGCCAGTCAGACCTCGGCAGCCGCCTCAAATGGTGGGGTAGAAGCGGCCGTCGGCGCCTTTGCGTTGATCCACCCGGCAGTGTTGGAGTACGACTCGTAGCTGTGTCGGGTGCTGTGGTCCCATTCGGCGCCGGTGGGGTGCCTGCATGCGTTGTCGGGGACGTAGAGGAGTGCCTCGGCCCAGACGAGGTCGTGGGCGTATGGCAAGAACCGTTGTGGGTCCCGGACTACGCTCTCATACTCCACACGGCCGGCGGTGACGACCGCAGCCCGAGTGTGAAGGAACTGATCGCTCGACAGGCCATCGCCATATTCCTTGCGGTCCAACCTGTACAGGGCCCATGAGAGCTGCTCGGCGAAGCCGACCACGTCAGATACAGAGCCGTTCGCCAGGCGGGCTGTCCCCGGTTGGTCGGCGGAGGTCCCGTGTGTGGCTTCTAGGCTGGCGCCATGGACAACCGGCTCGCTCACGAGAGCAGTGCTTTCATCAACTTTCGACATTACGTCGCGGATCCGAAGGAGCACGGGTTTCGGTGGGTCGACATCAAGCAGCTCCGCTTTTCTGTGGAGTCCCTGGACGACAGAGGGCTGCTTGCCGCACTGATTGGGCATGAGCAGTTCCGGGATGACTATGCAGGCGGCGGCGTGTGGCCGGCCGGGCCCCGGCACGGTCCGTATTGGCTGCGGTTGATCACTCCCGACCTCTACGAGCCCATCAGTCGGGAGAAGGCCGTAGGGATCCTGCGGGAGTGGGTAGATCCGCTCTGGGACCCGCCCACCGAGCTGGAGGCCGATCTACAGCGGGAGGTCTTCGACCGCCTGGCTGCAGCCGACGGCATCTACCGCCTCAGCGAGCTCGGTGATGAGGCGGTTCATGACTGGGGACGGGTGCACGGCTGCTTCCACGAGTTCGTGCTCATCCATCGCTCGGCTCGGCGGACCTTTCTCGTCGTCGCGGCCGACGACTGAGCCGTCCACCGGGGAGTCTGGGGTCCCGGCTCCACTGGGCGAACCTCCCGTAGACCGTCTGCCAACTGGGCCCGGGCGCCGGCGGAAGCTGCCGCCGCGTGCAGCCCGACGTCGCCATGAGGGTGATCGCTGCCAGGGGCCACGATCACCCTCCCGACGCCGGCCCTGCCCTGCGGACGTACCACTTCCGACGGCGGCACCACCCGCCGGAACACCCAACGAGGGCGCGCCATCAGCAGCGACGTCTTTAGGGATGGGTGATGGGTGTCTGGAGTTCGGTGATCCAGTCGTTGTGGTTGTCGGGGCATTCGAGGTTGATTTCGCGGGGGTATCCGGTGGAGCGGTAGCCGCTTGTGTCGATCCAGTGGGCCAGAGTCTGGGCGGTGGGCAGCACGGTGTCCATCGGGCCGCGGTGGATGATGGTCGCGGCTGTGTGGAGGCCGGGCAGGTCGTGGATGTGCAGGGTGTCGTCATTCTGGGGTGGGGCGCTGACCTGGACGGCGGCGTGGACGGTGATCTTTCCGTCGCCTTCCGGGGTGTCGTTGTAGTAGGCGATGCCGGGGCCGGTGGGGGTGATGCCCGCGGCCTTGAGGCGTTGGAAGAGTTCGTCGTAGAGGGGTGTGATGACGGGGGTGATGTCGGTGGGCTCGAAACTCGCGGCGGTCGCGGTCAGTTCGGCCACCCGGACGGCGGGGACGTGTTTGAGGACGATGTCGTTGGTGGGCATGTGCCCCTCGCTCTCGATCGCTCGGAGTCTGGCCTCGACCTGGATGAGCCGTGCTTGTGCGGCTGTGACGGCGGTTGCCAGTTCGGCCTGCCGTAGCCGGAGCATGCCGCGTAGTTCCTCGGCTCCGGTCTTCGCGTCCAGGATGCTGCGGACCTGCTGGAGAGTGAAGCCGAGGTCTTTGAGCGCGATGATCCGGTTGAGGCGGGCGAGCTGGGCGGCGGTGTAGTAGCGGTAGCCGCTTGCGGGGTCGACGTGGGCGGGGCGCAGCAGTGCGGTGGCGTCGTAGTGACGCAGCATCCGTACTGAGACGCGGCCGTGCCGGGCGAAGTCTCCGATGGTGAACATGATGTCTCCGAGCTGACCGTCTGACACGGTGTGAGGGTCAAGACGCTATCCGGCGTGGTGGCACTCCAGGGGGCTGGGGGCTGGGGGCTCAGGGCAGGAAGGCAAGGGGGGTGGGCGTCATCGTCGTAAGCCGTTCCATCGCCCGTCGGTTTCGGGCGGGGGTGCGGCACCGGCGCAGGCGGCACGAGCGGTGTGGGCGGCATAGGCGGTACAGCCCGGTGCGGGCGGTGGCGGTGCGGTTCTTCAGGGTGTTGCTGATGCGGCCGTGGCCGGTGTCGGTGTTCAGGGCTGCGCTGGGTGCGGGTGGCGGCGGTGATGTGAATGTCGCCCGAGGGGGTGCGCAGTGCGACTGGGCCTGGGTGATGCGGAGGTCGCCTCGTTGGGCGCTGGTCTCGGCGGGGCCGCCCAGTCGGCCGGTCTCGACGGCGGCCGTCGGTGGCGGTGAGGTGGAGGCTCGCGGCCTCGTCGCTCTTGATCTGCCGGTGGGCGCCGTCGACGGTGATGTCGCCGAGGCGGCCGGTGCCGCTGGGTTCGCAGCCGGTGCTCCTGGCCTGGCTGCCGGAGGCCGGCGGGCAGCTGGGCGGTTGCCGTACAGGGATCCGGGGGCGCCGGAGAGCTGGTTTCTGGGCTGGGGGACACGGATGCGCAGGGCACTGTCTTTGCAGGTGACGGATGCTTTTCCGGAGGTCTTGACGTCGCGGTGTTGGCGGGGTCGGCGGGCCGGGCCTCGAGGGTGGTGTCGGGGCGGTCGGCGGTGAACTCGATGCGTCCGGCCGGGGATGTCCAGGAGGGCGGAGACCGGGGGCGGGAGTGTCCAACGTCTGCGTCATGCTCTCCGACGAGATTGTTTCTGACCTCGGAAACGCTACGTTGCGTTCCAAAAGAGCAGCACCATACGCGTTGCGCAAAATTCAGCATCGGCACAGCTGGCAGGCGGGTAACTGTTGCGACGGTTGCGGTGGTTACGCAACGTCTCCTGTTCCGATCATTGCAATGGGTGGGTGGGGAACGCTAAGGTGGTGTGGTCAGGGAACACAGAGGGACCACCAAGGAGAGTGCGTTGCCGGGAGGCAGGCTCACCCAGCAGGAACGCCAGCAGATCGCGCTGGGGCTGGCCGACAGCCTCCCCTACGCCGAGATCGCCCGACGCCTTGAGCGTCCGACGTCGACGGTCACGCGTGAGGTGATGCGCAACGGCGGCCCCACCGCCTACCGCGCCGACCTGGCCCACCGTGCCACCGAACGCCGCGCCCACCGGCGCAGGCCCGTCTCCTCTCGCGGGCCGCAGTCGGCGCCTCAGCTCCACGGACGCGATGCGGAGGCAGTGGCCGAGTACGAGGAGACCCTCACCACGGTCCTGATGGCCACGGGCCTGCCCAAGATGACGGCCCGGGTGCTGACCTGCCTGTTCACCACCGACGCGGGCAGCCTCACCGCGTCCCAGCTCGCTCAGCGCCTCCAGGTCAGCGCGGCCTCCATCTCCAAAGCAATCGCCTTCCTGGAGAGCCAGAGCCTGGTGCGCCGGGAACGCGATGAACGCCGCCGTGACCGCTACGTCGTCGACGACGAACTCTTCTACCAGGCGACGATCGCCAGTGCCCGCTCCAACGACCAGCTCGTGCACACCGCACGCCAGGGCGTCGCCGTCCTCGGCCCCAACACCCCCGCCGCCGCCCGTCTGGAAAACGTCGCCCGCTTCCTCGACTTCATCAGCGAAAGCATCGTCCGCGCCGCCGAACAGGCCCGCGAAGTCCTCCACACCAAAACCACAGCACCCCCCGATGACACCGGCACCGGCACCGACACCGGCACCGCCCGGCCGGGCCCGCACCGCGGATAGACAGCCACCCCGGCCGGCACACCCGGGAGACGAAACCGACGGCGTCGGCGCACAGAACACACGGACAGGACACACCCGACCCACCACCACCGCGGCCGTCCGCATCCACGTGAGGTCATCCGCAGGCCCGCGTGGCCGTCCGTAACCATGCGAGACATGCGTATCCCCGCGCGGCTGTCTGTTTTCACGCGAGGTCATCTGTTTCCACGTGAGGGCATGCGCAGCCATGCGACGCTGTCCTTGGCCGCGCGCTTGTCATCGGCGCCCGTGCCCGTCATCGCCGTCTGTCGCCGGTTGTGAGCGGGCCGGTGGCCTCGCCGAATTGCCTCGGCCCAAGGATGTTGCAAGTAGCGCAGGGTACGTTGCCCGGCCCGGTGCCGCGAGGTGGGACCGGCCCGTCGGCAGGGAGTGCCGTCACGTGTGCAGGTTCTCAGCGGTGCCCGCCGCCCCCGCCGTGCCCACCAGCCCGGTCGGTGTAAGTACGGCTCGCCCATAGGCTGGGGTGGTTTGTTCCGTCTGGGGGAGACGGACGCACAAACCGCGCTCAGGGGGCCGGGAGGGCCGTCACTCGAGGCTCACTCGAGGCCGGCCGCGCGCCGGGGGGCATGACCGGTGTGATCGGGAGGCGGGCCTGGGATGGGGGGTGGCCGTCACGGGGGGTTGGCTGCCATCCGGCAGGCGCCCGTGGCGGCGCCGCCTGCGACGCCGGCCTGGGTCAGGGCGTTCACGCAGCCCCGTAGGTCGTTGTGGACGCCTTGGGTGCACGCCGCTGTGACGGCGTCCGTGACGCCGACGCCTGCCTGCTGGACCATGTTCGTGCAGGCGGGGATGTCCGCCTGGGCGGTGGGAGCGGTGAGGGCCGCCCCGCCCAGGACGAGGGTCACACCGGTCAGGAGACCACAGCAACGGGAGACAGTACGGGCCGACATGCGCATGAAAAGCACCTGCTCTGCGGGGTGTGTCGGGGGAATACGCGGATTCGAGCGCGCCGAGCGGCAGACACGGGCCGGTACAGGCAGTTAAGCCTGATCCCTGGCCTTCGTCGGCTCAGCGGGACCGTCCCTCCTGTCTCCGACGCTAGAACAGCCCGCCGCCGCCCGCACGTTGGCCCAGCGGCGAAAGCCCCACCCGCCCCTCCTGGGGGTGAGGGTCAGCCCCCTTCTCGCTGCGCCAGCAGCAGCGCCAGCACCAGCACCGACTCCGAGCTGTGCCGCACTCCAGTCGACGAGGTGGCCGGTGTACCACCGTCGGCCCAGATCCGTGTCAGCCGCCCGAAGCGGTCCCTGGCCGCCGACAGCAGAATGCGTGCGGCGTCCCGGTCGGTGGTCGACGCCGGCGTGACCAGCACGGTCAGCAGGAGACCGAGCGTGGCGGTGAGCAGGTGCCGCTTGCGCTCTGCCCCCGGTACTCCGTCCGTCATTAACCTGCCGGCCCGCATCAGCTCCGCGTCCACGGCAAGGACTACGACAACGGCTCCTACGACCGCCTCGCCGCCCCCCCGGCACCGGTCGTACTCTGCAAACCCTCCCGCTGACCTCGCTGGCTCGACCTGCACCTACGACAACCGGAGCATGCTCATCTGCTAGGGCATGGGCGCCGCGTCCTACGTTGTCTACGGCCTGCCCCTCCACCGGCAAGGTGGCGTGGCAGCTTCCGGACAAGCAAGCCGACCGTATCGCTCCCAAGATCACCACGGCCTGGCACGGCCGTGTCTACGGCACAACCGACAACGGTGCGGTCCTCGACGCCCGCACGGGCATGGACTTGCCAAGCCCGCGGGTCGTGCCGCTCCTCGTCGACGAATCGGCGGGCATCGTCCTGGGTGACTCCAGCCTGCTCGCCTACTAGGGGCTGACCAACGAGGTGAGTTGTCGGTGGGTTATGAGGCAGCAGGCGAGTTAGAGGAATGCGTCATGTATGTCGGCCCGGCGCTCCGACCGGATGCGCAGGCGCCGGACGCCTACCGTGACCAGGTCCGCGAGCGAGGCATCGTGCCGGCGATCGCCCGCCGCGGTACCCGGCACGGCACCGGGCGCGGTACTGCTGTCCGGCGAAAACCGCAACGACGGTACTCAGCTGCTGCCGCTGCTCGACGCCCATCCCGCCCGTCCGTGGCCGCCTCGGACGGCCGCGCCGCAGGCCGGCTCGCTGTTCGCTGCCGGGTCTCTAGCGGGGTGAGGTAGTCCCAGACGGGATGCCTCCGCAGGTCTCATGAGCCGCGGGCTCGTTGGAGGGACGACGAGCAGGAGCAGGCCGCCGCCGCCACGGAGTAAGTGCACGTCACACGACTGGCCCCCTGCTGTGGCGCGGACGGTCCCGCGCATCGAGCGTGGTCTGGGCGGGGCCACGACGGCCCCGGCCGAGCTCAGAGAACGGATCCTCATGCCCGTCACCGTGAAAGACCACCGGGTACCCCACAAGTCCACCGTCCCCGCGAATAGGGGCGAGGACGTCGAACTCTTCGTGCGGGAGCGCGACGGCACGCCCCCCGGCCACCTCGACGAGCGCACGGCCGTCCTGATGCTCCACGGCCGGAGCGTTCCGGTGCTCGCGGGCTTTGATCTCGATTTCAAGTCGTACAGCTGGGCCGATGCGCTGGCGAAGGCCGGTTACGACGTCTTCATGATGGACCTCCAGGGCTCGGGGCTGTCGCCGCGGCCGAAGATGGACGACCCTCGCAACGTCAACCCCGCCCAGCAGAACCTTCTGAAGCCGAGACCTCCAGGTTTCACGCCGGGCCCGCCGAACTATCCGTTCCAGCTGACCAACTCGAACAGCGACCGGGACGAGCTGAACACCGTCGTGGAGTGGATCATCCGTGAGCGCGGGGTCAAGAAGGTGGCCTTCATCGGCTGGTCCGCGGCCGCGTTCACGATGGGGCCGTACGCGGTGAAGAACCCGGGCAAGGTGTCGAGCCTGTTCCTGCTGGCGCCGATCTTCCCGCCCGAGGGCACGTCGAACGCCCCCGACCCGCTGCCGCAGCCCGGCTTCCCGATGTTCCTGAGCACGAAAGACGGAACCTGGAACGGGTGGAGCAACGAGGTGCACTGCGAGGGCCAGCGCGAAGAAGAGATGCGCGACAAGGTGTGGAACGCAATCATGAAAAGCGATCCGGTGGGCAGCACGTGGGGGCCGGACGGGGAGGGGCGCAGTCGCATCAGGAACTTCGTCCGGTGGGGCTGGAACAAGACCACCGCGGCGCAGGCCGGCGTCCTCGGCGGCAGCGTGCCGGTCCTCATCGCGTACGGGGAGCACGACAGGCAGGTGAACACGTCGAGCGAAGATCCGGAATTCAACTTCTCGGTCCACGCGCTCTACAACGCCATCGCCGGCGACCACAAGCTGATGGTCAAGCTGGACTGCGCCGCGCATTCGGTGGTGTGGGAGATGCAACACAAGAACGTGCACAACCTCTCGATGCACTGGCTCAAGCACCTGAAGGTCGACGGCAAGACCCAGGGCATCTTCGACATGAACACCAACGGCGACATCAGCCCGGCTCCGTAGAACAGCCGAGCCCTCGACGGCGAACCGTGGGGGCCCAGGGTCCGAACGTCAGCCTTGCGCCGTCGTCAGGGCCGCCACAGGCACCGGCGAGGTGGAGTCCGCCGTCGGCGCGCTTTCGCTCGAACGGCGGGCACGGCATTGTCCGCGGTGGTGACGTCGTCGGGGTGGTCCGGGTGCAGACGTGGGGCGGTGTGTTTGGCCTGGCTGATGGGCTGGGTCGTGGTGGCTTCGGGTTCCTGGTGGGTGTGGGTGGTCTGGTGGGTGCTCAGTGCGCTGATGGCGTGCGGGTGGGCGGGTTGGCCGACGTGGGTGTCAGTGAGGGGTGGGTGTACAGGAGGTACGGCTGGAGTGTGTCGTCCACCGCCACAGGCGGCCCGGGGGCCGGCTCCTCCTCGGCGTGGTTCTCAGGGCGGCGGCGGGCGGCGTCTGCCCGGCTCGCGTCGTGGGATTGGTGTCAGGCCATGGTGGGCAGCCGGCCCTTGGGGTCGCGTGGGGGATCGTCCGGCTGGAGGCGGGCCGCTTGGAGCAGTGCCTTCTGTACGGCGTCCTCGGTGGCCGTGAAGTCGGCTTCGCGGCGGACGCCGATGGCCAGGACATGGGGGTGAGGCTGCGCAGCGGTGCCTCGTCCATGGGCGGGTGCACTGCGTGGCGGTGGGTGGCTCGGGCAGGAACGGGGGCAGCTCCGGCCACTGGTGGATCGGTTCCCCGGCCGGCCCCCGGCGCGGCCGACAGCTGCCCGGCCGGTTTCCAGGGCGTGCTCATGGCTGTCGACGTCGATCACCGTCCAGCCGGCGATGAGGTCTTTGGTCTCGGTGAACGGGCCGTCGGTGACCGGTGGGCGCCTCTCACCGTGGTAGCGCACCCACGTCCCCTTCGGCGCGAGCGCCTGGCCGTCGATGAACTCACCGCTCTGCTGCAGCCGGGCCGCGAAGTTGCGCATGTACGGCACGTGCGCCGAGACCTCCCTCGGGTGTCCACTGCTCCATGGGCACGCAGTTGCTTCGAGCCGGCGCGCCGCGGTGGTGCTTCAGCAGCAGGTACTTGGCCGTCGTGATTTTCCTCGGTGCCGGGGCGGCCCATGGTGATCGCCCTCGCCCCGGGGACGGAGCCGCTCACACATTCTCGACACCGCCGCCCCAACGTGTTTCGGCTCTCCCACCCCCCAGCCCCTCCCGCGCTCGCCCGCCCCCCAGCCCCTCCCGCGCTCGCCCGCCCCCCAGCCCCTCCCGCGCTCGCTCGCCCCCGGACGACGGACACGCGGAAGACGGAAGACGGAAGGCAGGAGGGAAATGAGGGGGAAGAGGGAAAGACCGGCACCCCGCCCGGACGCGGGGTCCCGACGAGGTCACCGCACACACGAAGCCGCACCCCGCAGAGATCGCCTCCGCGGGGTGCCGCCTTCCTTCCTGCTGTCAGTTCCCACTGTCAGCCCTGGGTGCCGCCCTGGGTGTTGCCGTTCCCATTGCCCTGGGTGCCGCCCTGGGTGTTGCCGTTCCCGCCGCCCTGGGTGCCGCCCTGGGTGTTGCCGTTGCCGCCACCTTGGGTGCCGCCCTGGGTGTTGCCGTTCCCGCCGCCCTGCGTGCCGCCCTGGGTGTTGCCGCGGCCGCCACCCTGGGTGCCTCCCTGGGTGTTGCCGTTCCCATTGCCCTGGGTGCCTCCCTGGGTGTTGCCGTTCCCGCCGCCCTGGGTGCCTCCCTGGGTGTTGCCGCGGCCGTTGCCCTGGGTGCCGCCCTGGGTGTTGCCGTTCCCGCCGCCCTGGGTGCCTCCCTGGGTGTTGCCGCGGCCGTTGCCCTGGGTGCCGCCCTGGGTGTTCCCATTGCCGCCGCCCTGGGTGCCGCCCTGGGTGTTGCCGTTCCCGTTGCCCTGGGTGCCGCCCTGGGTGTTGCCGTTCCCGTTGCCCTGGGTGCCTCCCTGGGTGTTGCCGCGGCCGTTGCCCTGGGTGCCGCCCTGGGTGTTGCCGCCCTTCTTGGACATGTTGTGCTGATAGTGATGCTGGCTGGAGGCGTGTGAGGCCGCGTGGTGGTTCATCGGTGCGGCCTCGGCGCTCGCCATACCGAGGCCTCCGGCGGCCAGAGCGGCGATGCAGGAAATACCGGCGATGCGGGCAGCTATGTAACGTCGAGAGTTGTACATGAGAAAACCTCTTGCTTCTGAGTTTTGGGTGGATGCGAGTTCCTGGTGGGTGAACTTGCGTAATTTCATTTCAGCCGCTGCGGTGGCTGCCGTGGGTCCCCCGGTCGGGGGACCGGACGGCTGACGTGCCCGTCGGCTCGTCGGCGGAGAAGGGCACCCACCCGGCCGGGGACGGCAGGTCACCGGCCCGGGACCTCACCGGCCCGAGGCGTCGCCGGCCCGGGAGATCACCGGCCCGAGGCGTCGCCGGCCCGAGGCGTCGCCGGCCCGAGGCGTCGCCGGCCCGAGGCGTCGCCGGGCCGGGACGTCACCGGTCCAAGGGCGTCGCCGGGCCGGGACGTCACCGGTCCAAGGGCGTCGCCGGCCCGGGAGATCACCGGTCCAAGGGCGTCGCCGGCCCGGGGCGTCGCCGGCCCGGGGCGTCGCCGGCCGGGGTGCTGCTGCAGCTCGCATACCGGCGCCGCGCCCGGCGGCGCCGGTAGGGCCACGCCGCTTCCTTGTGCCCGGCCCGCGTGTTGCCTCCCCTGCCGCGGCTGCCGGGGCGTGGATAACGGCGGGGCCCCCGGGCGGTGGTGAGGGGGACGTCGCATGTCCCGCTCACCGGCCCCGGGGGCCCCGCTGGTCACGGCAGCGGGGCTGTGGTGACCTCGCCCGCTAGTGACCTCGGCGTTATGACCTCAGTGCGTCGTCGGCCATCTTGAACGAGTTCGCGATGAGTCTGTCCGTCGCTTCGTCGATGGCCATCTCCAGCGAGCTGGAGATCAGTTTCTGTGTTGCCTCGTCGATGCCCTTGATGGCGCCGGTCGTGCCGCCCTGGGTGTTGTTGGTGCCGCTCTGCGTGCCGCCTTGGGTGTCGTTGTCGCCGGCGCCCTGGGTCGCGCCCTGGGTGTTGTTGGTGCCGCCCTGTGTGCCGCCCAGGGTGTTACGGGTGCCGTCGTTCTGCGTGCCGCCCTGGGTGTTGTTGGTGCCGCCCTGGGCGCCGCCCTGTGCGTTGTGCGTGCCGGACTGGGTGCCGCCCTGGATGTTGTTGGTGCCGCCCACCGTGCCGCCCTGGGTGTTGTTGGTCCCGCCGAGCTGGGTGCCGCCCTGGACGTTGTCGGCGCCGCCCTGGGCGCCGCCCTGGATGTTGTGTTCACCGCCCTGCGCGGCGCTTTGCGTGTTGCCGGTACCGCCCTGGGTGTTGCCGTTGCCGCCCTGCGTGCCGCCCCTGCCGTTGCCGACGACCTGGACGTTGGTGCTGTTGCCGTCCCCGTGGTTGACGACGTCACCGACAAACCCGCCGTTATTAACGATAATAGTATATTTGGCGGGGGGTTCGGGGTCGTATCGGGATTCCGCGGAAGCCTGGCTCGCTGTCGCGCCCGTCAGTGCCATGGCAGCGGCAATAGACAGGGTTGTGTAGATGCCTACGCGTTTCACGGCAGCCCTTTCGTGCGGTAGATAGCAGATACGAATTTCCTGCCGGACCAAAGTGTCGTAAATCATCACTCCATCACCAGAGCGACACGGGCATGTCACCCGTACAGAGGGCGCACCGCCTCCACCGCGGCCGCCGGAAAAGAAGCCGAATCCGAAGCCGAACCTGAAGCTGAAGCCGAAGCGTGCGGGGGAGTCCGGGTCCGGGCCGGACGGGGCGTGCCCGGGCATGTCTGCCGCAGTCCGCCCGGCCGCGCGCCGCGTTCAACACCGTCCGGGCGCGTGCCGGGCAGGGGCCCGCGCCGGTCACGCCGGGCACCGTGACGGCCCCCGGCCGGCACCCGGCACGGCACGCCCCGGCCCGGTTCCCGCACCGGCCCCCCGGCCCGGTTCCCCCGGCATCGGCTTCCCCCGGCACCAGCCCCCCGGCCCGGTTCCCCCGGCATCGGCTTCCCCCGGCACCAGCCCCCCGGCCCGCTTCCTCCGGCACCGGCCCCTCCGGCACCGGCCCCTCCGGCACCGGCTTCCTCCGGCACCGGCCCCCTGGTGCTATGACCGCTCGTGGATCTCGGGTGAGGGCATATCCGGTGCTGACGGCGTCCGCGGTCAGGAACGCGGCCGTAGGTGACACTGTCGCGAACGTGTTTGTCCGCTGCTCCCGAGTGTCCTGGTCTTTGAGCCGCTTGAGACGGAGGCCGGCATACCGGAGACGGCTGTAAACAAAGCCGTGCGGCAGAAGCAGGGTGACCGCCCGCCGGTATCCGCGGTGCCGTGACTTTCCCTTCCTGAATCCGGCAGGAAAGCGGGGGCCAGGATATCGGCTGTCGGGCTTTCCGCGGCCCGTAAACTACCGGAGCGGCACCGAACCACTTCCGTTGCCGCCGCCCCACCCGCGGCCCCATTTTTCTCCGTCCCCTCCCATGAACACTTCCGCCCGGGGGGCAACACCGACCCGGGCCGGACAGCCGGCCGGAACGCAACCCCACCCACCCAGCCGGACAGCAGCCCGGACGCGAAACACCGGGCCGGGCAGTAGCCGGCCCCTTGCCTTGTGTCCGGGCAGGCAGGGCCGGCCCGTACCGGCCGTGGCACGGTCACCGGCCGGTGGCCGGTGGGCGCCCGTGCCTTCAGAGCCGGTGCGTCACCTTCAGAGCCGGTGCGTGTGCTGGGGCCGTTCCTTCTTCCCGGGCGGCGGGGCCGGTTTCCCGGGGGCCCGGGCCGGCCGGCGACGGGCGGCAAGGCACGCCGGTAGCGCCACGGCGGCGCCGATGTACAGCAGCGCCGGGTAGCCCAGGGCACGCATGATCTGCCCGCCCGCCGCGCCGGCCAGGGACAGGCCCACGAACAGCGCGCTGTTGTTCCACGACAACATGGCGGTCGCCCGCTCGGGGAACAGGTCGAGCAGGTGGCGCTGCTGGGCGGGGAAGAAGGCGTAGGCGGCCGACGCGAACAGGGCCAGCGCGCAGGCCAGCGCCCAGGTGACGGGGAACGCCAGGGCCACGACGGCTTCCAGCACGGCCGTCAGCGCCAGTGCCGACCGGGTGATGCGTACGGGATCGGCCCGGTCGGCGAACCGGCCGCCTACCTGCCCGCCGACGACGGCGCCGATGCCGTAGACGACCAGCAGCCACGTCACGGTGGTGGCCCTGCCGTCGGCGTGCAGCGCGAGAGCCAGGAAGGTGTACAGGCTGTACACGCAAAAGGCCCACAGGGCCGTCACCGCGACGGCGGACACCGCGACCCCCGTACCCGGCCGCCCGGCCCGCTGCACCGCCCCCGACGCCCCTGGTGGTCCCGGCACCCCCGAGGGTCCCGGCACTCCCGGTGGTCCCGGCACTTTCGGCGCCTCCGGTACTCCCGAGGGGCCCGGCACTTTCGGCGTCTTTGGTGCTCCCGCCGCCCCTGGTGTTCCCGGTGCCTCCGGTGTTCCCGGCGGCCCGGTTGCTCCCGGTGGCCTGGCGGGCGCCGGGGCGGGGCGGGTACGCCAGATGAACGCGTGCGGGAACGCCAGCAGGAACGTGCCCGCCGCCAGGATGACGAAGGCGGCCTGCCAGCCCACGTACCGCCCCAGCAGCGACCCGGCCGGCGCGCCCACCCACAGGGCGGTCAGCAGCCCCGAGCCCACCACGGCCAGTACCTGCGCCCGGGCCTGGGGCCGCGCACGGGTGCTGACCAGGGCGTACACGGTGGGACCGGTCGCGGCGGCCGCGAGGCCGGCCACCACGCGGGCCGCCAGCAGTACGCCGAAACCGGGCGCCGCAGCGGTGGCGACGTTGGCCGCGGAGAACAGCACCAGAGCGGCCACCAGGACCGTGGCGCGCTCCCACCGGTCGCAGATCCAGCCGGCGACGGGCGAAGCCACCACGTAGGCGATCGAGAAGGCGGTGACCAGCAGGCCGGTGCCGGCTGCGGAGACGGCGAACGACGCGGCGATATGGGGCAGCAGCGGTGCCACCACGAAGAGGTCGGTTCCCACCAGGAACTGCGTCAGCCAGGCCAGCGCAACCGGCCCGGCGGACAGGCCGGGCACGGTGTCTTCGGCCGGCTCACCGCGAGGCGAGTGCATGGTTCGACGCTAGGGCCCGCACAGGGCGGCGGCCATCGCAGACACGCACATCCAGGACACGCCGCGGGATCGCCCCGCGCCGCGGGATCGCCCTGCGCCGTGGGATCGTCCCGCGCCGTGGGATCGTCCCGCGCCGTGGGGACGCCGCCGCCCGGCGGGCGGAGCGGCCCGTCCTGTGGTGTATCCCCTGGCCGCCCGCACGATGCGGCACACCTTCAACACCCGTCCGCCACCCACACGTCCGGCGTGTGCCCGGCCCGTCCGGCGTGTGCTCCCGTCCGGCGTGTGCCTGGCCCGTCCGGCGTGTGCTCCCGTCCGGCGTGTGCCTGGCCCGTCCGGGGTGTGCTTGGCCCGTCCGGGGTGTGCCCGGTACGGCCGCCCGCCAGGGCCGTCCGGCCCGTCATGTCCTTACGTGCCGGGAGGGCGGAAGGAGACCTGCCGGCGGGTGGCCTCGTCGATCTCGTCGACGGTGAGCAGGGCGGTGGCCCGGGTGCGCAGCGCGCCGCTGGCCTTGACGCTGAGGCTGACGGCGGCCATGGAGACGGGATCGGGGAAGTCGAGGATGCACACGAGGTCGTCCTCACCGAAGGCGAAGTACATCGCCTCGACCGTCCCGCCGAGTCCGGCGACGACCTGGTCGACGGCGGCTCGGCGGCCGCTGGCGCCTTCGGCGAGCAGACCTTTGGTGCCCTCGGCCGTGTAGGTGGCCTGGATGAGGAACTTCGGCATGGGGGTGCTCCCTGCCCGTGACGTGGCCGGTATCCAGAAGGGGTTCTTCCGCCATCACGCCCGCCGCCACTCACCTCACGGCCGGAATTCACCCGTGGGAAGCCGAACCGGACGAGGCCCGCTATCGAGCGCACCCGGCGCCGCCGTACGACCAATCCACCCGCCGTACGACCAATCCACCCGCCGTACGACCAAACCGCCCGCGGTATGGCCATCCATCCGCGGTACGACCCATCCGCTCCGGCCGATGGCACCGCCCGCTTTTGCGGCGCCGGGATCGCGAGGCGGGTTTTGGGGGGTCGGGGTCGCGAGGCGGTTTTGAGGGGTTGGGATCGCGAGGCGGTTTTGAGGGGTTGGGATCGCGAGGCGGGCCGAGGCGGCGGAGGCGTGAACTGGACCAGGGTTTCGGCCCGGGAGTGGATCTTGTGCCGTGTCCGGTGCCTGCCTAGCCTCGCAGTCCACGTGATCAACAGGCTCACACCGACGGGATGCAGCACATGATCGTGATCGCCCATCTCAGCGACACTCATATCGACACCGGGCCGCGCAGCACCGAACGCACCCGGGCTGTCATGCGCTATCTGGAGGAGCTGCCCTACGACCTCCACTCGATCGTGGTCACCGGGGATGTCACCGACCACGGTCTGCCGGCCGAGTACGAGCAGGCGCGCCTGCTGTTCAGCTCCCGGCATCCGGTGATGTTCTGTCCCGGTAACCACGACAGGCGTGCGGCCTTTAGCCGTCACCTGCTGGCGCGGGAGGGTTCGGGGGAGCCCGTCAACCAGGTGTATCGCAGCGCCGGCGCGGTGATCGCCCTGTGTGACTCGTCCGTGCCGGGCAAGGACGAGGGCTTCCTCGCGGACGAAACCCTGGCGTGGCTGGAGGAGGTGCTGGCACAGACCTCGCCGCGCACGCCCGTACTGGTCGGCTTCCACCACCCGCCGGTAGACCTGCACGTTCCGTTCATCGACGGTATCCGCCAGTTCGGCACGCAGCGGCTCGCCGCCCTCGCCGACCGCCATCGCAACATCGTGGCGTTCCTGTGCGGTCACGCCCACACGGCCGCAGCGACCGTCTTCGCCGGACGCCCGCTGCTGGTGGCCCCCGCAGTCGTCTCCACCCTCCGGCTTCCCTGGGAACACCCCGGCGTCCCCCAGGACCACGTCCACCTGGACCAGCCGCCCGCACTGGCCTTCCACGTCCTGCACGAAGGCCGGTTGACCACGCACTACCGCCCCGTCGGCGTGTGACCGCGTACTGCCGTCCCGGTCTGCGTGTGTCCGCGCACGGTCGCCCCGTCGGTGGGTGATCACGTGCTGCCCGTCGCGTCGGTGTGTGACCGCGCCGTCGACGGCGTCGGGCGCCCGGTAGCGTGGCCGGGGAAAGCCGGCCCCTTCGCCGCACAGTCCAGACTTTTGGAGCGCACGTTGGCCGTGGACGACGTCCTTTCACCGCCCGGTGCCCACCGTGCCGCCGCGGCTGTGGGTGCGAGCGTGGCGCAGGTCTCATGACGTCGGATCGGGGAAGGTTCATCCGGCAGATCCGTCTGGTTCCCGGCGCCGGGGAGGACCGGTATCCGTTCAACCTGCCGGCGGTGAGGCATCTCGCCCGTTCGGGTGGGCTGAGTGTGCCGGCGGGCGTGACGTTCCTCGTGGGTGAGAACGGTGCGGGCAAGTCGACGCTGATCGAGGCGGTCGCGGTGGCCGCGGGTTTCAATCCGGAGGGCGGCAGCCGGAACTTCCGTTTCTCCACCCGCGCCACCGAGTCCGTGCTGGGCGACCATCTGGTCCTGACGCGGGGGCTGCACAAGCCCCGCACGGATTTCTTCCTGCGGGCGGAGTCCTACTACAACGTGGCCAGCGAGATCGAAAGACTCCACGCGGCCGGGGGACGGCCCCTGATGCCGGCTTACGGCGGGGTGTCCGCGCATGAACGCTCGCACGGGGAATCGTTTCTCGACCTGGCCATCCACCGTTTCGGTCCCGCGGGCCTGTACCTGCTGGACGAGCCGGAGGCGGCCCTGTCGGTGCAGAGCTGCCTGGCTCTGCTGGCCCGCATGCACGAACTGGTCGGGCAGGGCAGCCAGTTCCTGATCGCCACCCACTCGCCGGTCCTCCTCGCGCTGCCCGGCGCGACCATCATGGAGATCTCCGGCGAAGGCGTCCTGGAGCAGGTCGACTTCGACCAGGCCCTCCCGGTGCGCCTGACCCGCGCGTTCCTGGCGTCACCGGGCCGGTTCCTGAGAGATCTCCTGGACACCGGCGACAACGGCGAGCCGCCCGGCGGCCGGCGCTGAGGACCTCGGGCGCCGCTTCCCCAGCGACGCCTGACGCCGGTGCTGTGGTATCCCGCCGCCTGTCCCAGGGGGGTGAAGGCCGCTCACGGCCGCCGCCCCCGGCACAAGCGGTGACCTCTTCGACGGCGAGCGGCTGATCGGTCAGTTCCCGCCGGCGGTCTGGTCGGGCCCGTGCCGCCGCTCGAACCTGGCACGCGCCGCGTCATGGGCGTCGCGCAGCAACCGCACGAGTGTCGCGTGTGTTTTCTCACCGGGGTTGACGACACAGATCCAGCCGAGCGGACCGTAGAGGGGGTGCGGCAGCACGCTGTCGGGAGCCGTATGGTCGCGGGGGCGGCTGAGGCTGCGCGGCTCTTCCCCGGTGAGCTCGACGAACACCGCCCGACCGACATGGATGTTCACACGCCAGCGGCCCGGAGGATCCAGGTCGCAGGCAGTGTCGCCGGGGTGGTTGCGGGTGGTGATCGTCCCGTAGGGCTGGACGTTCGCCGGTACCTGTCCGGCAGGGGCGTAGTAGAAGAACGCATCCCCCCACGCCGGCTGCGCGCAGCCGTCTGCCGGCTGCGGGCGGACCACCAGCACGCTGTCGAAGCCGCGCACGGCCGCGATGACCTGTTCCATACTCATGGTTCAAGCATCACCTTCAAGTGCTGATGGGGGGTTGGTGATGCAGGAGCAGGAGCAGGAGCAGGAGCAGGAGCAGGGGAGCGGGCCGCAGGGGAGCGGGCCGCAGCGGGCACCGCTGCGAACCGCCGACGTCGCCAGAAAGTCGGGGTACTCGCCGCAGCAGGTCCGCGACCTGGAGCGGCTGGGAGTCATCCCTGCGGCCGCCCGGTCGGGCAACGGCTACCGCTCCTACGCGCCGATCCACATCCAGGCCCTTGGCGCCTACCGGGCGGTCGCCGAAGCCATCGGGCCCGCCGCGGCCCGGTTGATGCTCGCCGAGCTGCGCGAGGCGACGATCACCCAGGCGGCCTCGGCCGTCAGCGCCCTCCACGTCCAGCTCGCCCGGGAACGTCAGGAGGCTCTGCACGCCCAGCAGGCACTGCGCGCGATCCAGGCCGAAGCCGACGCCCACCCGGCCGACGTGGAACACCACAGCGACGCGATGACGATCACGCAGCTCGCCGGGGCCCTCGGTGTGCGCTCCTCGACCCTGCGGTTCTGGGAGCAGGAGCGCCTGCTCGCCCCGCAACGAGTGACGTCACTACGCGCACGCCGCTACGACCTGTCAGCCATCGCACAGGCCCGCATCGTCACCGCCCTGCGCAACGCCGGATACGGCATTCCCGCCGTACGCGAGATCATGAACTCCCTGCACCGCACGGACGGCCTGGAAGCAACCCAGCACCTGGTGCAGCAACGCCTCGAGAAGATCGCCGCACGCACCGTGTCGCTGCTCCGGGCCGGCGCGGACCTGGCAGCCGTCGTCACCTGGGCCCGTCGGCCCTCAGCGGCCGGCAACTGACCCAAGCGCACCGGCCCAAGACCCCCGACCTCCCGGCCGTCCCCGACCGCCGCCCGTCCCGCCCGTCCCGGCCGCGCGCCCGTCCGGCCGTCCCGGCCGCTGCTCGTCCGGCGGCCCGTGTCGGATGCTTCCGTTTCCCGGTGCGGTCACGTCGGCCCAAGGTGCCGCAGCAGCGTTCGGCAGCCGACAGCCGACAGCCGACAGCCGACAGCCGGCAGCCGACAGCCGACAGCCGACAGCCGGCAGCCGACAGCCGACAGCCGACAGCCGGCAACCGACAGCCGACAGCCGACAGCCGACAGCCGGCAACCGACAGCCGACAGCCGACAGCCGACAGTCGGCAACCGACAGCCGACAGCCGACAGTCGGCAACCGACAGCCGACAGCCGGCAACCGACAGCCGGCAACCGACAGCCGGAAACCGGGAGTCGGCAGCCGACAGTCGGGAACCGGCAGCCAGCGGGCAGCGGGCAGCGGGCAGCGGGCAGCGGGCAGTCAGCGGGCAGCGGGCCTCGGCCGGCCCGCACTGCCTATGGCCTGCGGCCTGCGGGCGGACGGCGGGGGTGTGTCGTTCAGCTGGTGGTGGTTTCGATGAAGTCGAGCAGGTCCTGGTTGAGTTGACCGGCGTGGGTCATGAAGAGCCCGTGTCCGGCTCGGGGGTACTCCTTGTAGACGGCGTCCGGTAGCAGTTTCGCCAGCCGCCGCCCGCACAGATCGACGGGAGCGGAGGCGTCGGCGTCGCCGTGCACGATCAGGACCGGCATGTGGAGTGTGCCGGTCTCCTCGCGCAGATCGGTGCAGCACCCTGTTCTGATCACCTCCACGGCCGCCTTGGCCGAGCAGTCCAGGCACCGCTGCACCGTCCACTGCACACGTTCGGCGGAGACGTTGTTGCCCAGATGGGTGGCGAAGAAGGCCTGTGCGTTGTGAGCCATCCACCTGGGGCGGTCGGCTGTCTGCTCGGCCAGCAGGGCGTCGAAGGCGCTCTGGTCGATGCCCTCGGGGTTGTCCGGTGTCCGGATCATCAACGGTGCCGTGACCGAGATCAGCACCACCCGGCTCACCCGGCCGTGGCCGTGCCGGGACAGGTAGCGGATCACCTCCCCGCCGCCCATCGAGTGCGCCACCAGGGTCACCTCACGCAGGTCGAGATGATCGAGCAGCGCCGCGAGATCATCGGCGAGGGTGTCGTAGTCGAAGCCGTGACCGACCCAGTCCGAGCGGCCGTGGCCCCGCTTGTCGAAGGCGATGCAGCGCAGTCCCGCTTCGGACAGCGGGAGCATCTGACACTCCCACGCACTGCTGCTGAGCCAGGCACCGGCCACGAACACCACCGGCTTTCCCCGGCCCCAGTCGGTGTAGAAGAGGCTTGTGCCGCCGGAGCCTTCGAAGTACGGCATGGTGAGCGAGTCCTTTCCCCGTCGGTGGTGATACCGCTGCGTCTGCCGTCGACTCTCCTGCACTGCGCACACCGCGTCGATTACGCCGCAGGTAACGAGCCGGGTGATCACCGCGACGCCGTGACGATGTGCCGGGCAGCAGCTGGGGAGGGCAGGCGGAGAGTGCGGCCGGCCCGGGCAGCGAGCCGGCCGCACACGGTCTGCGAGCCCCCGCCCCCGGCCGCGGCGTCTGCGTCATGACACCGATCACCGCCGGCAGTCGCGCGACAGACAGCCAGCCAGCCGGCCGGCCAGCCAGCCAGCCGGCCAGTCAGTCAGTCAGTCGGCCCGAGGGCCGCCCGCCCGCCCGTCCGCCCGTCCGCCCGCCGCCCGGGCAGGGCCGGGCCGGGCCGGTTTCTTGCCTCGGGGGAGAGGGGATCAGCCGCAGTTGGTGCCGTACTTGCCGAAGTACACCCCGTTGATGTCACCCCACCAGTCCACGCAGGAACCGGCGGCCTTGACGTAGACCGGGCCGACGTAGGAACGCAGCTCGCCGCCGTCGCTGTCGTCGAAGATCTCGCCGCCGCTGCGCCGGATGAACAGCTCCATGGAGACCGGGTCGCCCGCGACGTGCCGGACGGCGACCGCACAGTTCTTGCCGGTGGCGGAGTTGTAGGTGAGGTAGGCGGTGCCGATGTCGCCGACCGGTGCGGAGTTGACGACCCTGTAGCCGGTGCCGCAGGCACCGTTGTAAGCCGCTGCCGCTGCCGCTGCCGTGGCAGCGGGCGCCGCCGACGCCTGCGGTGCGAGCGCGATGAAGGCGAGCGCACTCGCACCGACGGCCACCGCACCCTGCAGCACACGCTTCCTTGCTGACATTGCTCTCCCCGTTTCCCTCAGCTCCGGTGCGGCGTCCCCGACCGGCTCATCGACCGCGGGCCTGATGCCTGCGTTCACCCAGTACGACCGGCCGCGAGCCCCGCCCGTTGTAGGCACTCGGGCAACAACCGCGTGCCGCATGTCATCGCACCGCAACAGCGCGGTGAACGCAGGGGGGCGAGGCCGCCGGCCGTCGCCGACCCGGGCCCGTGCCCCGCAGCCGACCCGCATCCGTGAAGCGGCCCTGCCCGGTCCCGGCCCGCGTCCGTGAAGCGGCCTTGCTCGGTCCCGGCCCGCGTCCGTGAAGCGGCCCCCCGGGGGGGGCTTGGCGGGTGCGTGGGGATCGGCGGCGTTCAGTGCGTAAGCACCCAGTCCGGCGTCCAGGTGCCGCTGGCGTCGTGGCCGGCCGCTGTGGCGGCGAGGTGGGCGCGCAGTGTGGCCAGCGCCGGGTGGGGGTTGTCGCGGTGGAAGAGCAGCGAGTGCGGGTAGACGGGTGTCGGGTCGGTCACCGGGATGCGGCGCAGGTCATGGCCGGCGGGCCAGACGAGGCGGGTCTGTCCGCCCATGAAGGTGGCCAGGGCCGGGGTGTCGGCGACGGTGTCCAGGAGCGCGTCGGAGCCGAAGTTGGGGCCGGTCGCCTCGATGGTGAGGCCGAACTCGGCGACGAGGTCGTCGTAGTAGGCGGCCCATTCGGTGCCGGGGACGATGCCGGGCATCCAGATCCGGTGCCCGGCGAGCTGGGCGACGCTCACCGACCGGGCGCCTGCCAGCGCGTGGCCGGGGCCGGTGAGGAGTTCGAGCGGCTCGTCGAGGACCCGGACGGAGTCGATGTCCTCGGCAAGGGGCCGGCCGGGCGCGGCGACGGCGCGGAAGGAGGCGTCGATCTCACCGGAGCGGATGGCGGCGACGGCCGTCTCGATGTCGAAGAGCATCAGCACGTCGAGGTCGATCTCGGGATACGCGCGGTGGAAGCCGCGCATCAGGCCCGACGCCGCGCCGCGGGAGGCGATCACGTCGACGCGCAGCGGACGGCGGCCGGTGCGCACCGACGCCACCGCCCGCTCGGCGACGCGCAGCAGCTCGCGCGCGTGGGGCAGGAACGCCTGCCCGTCGATGGTGAGCTCGGCGCCGCGCGGGGTGCGGGTGAACAGCCGCACCCCCAGGGCGCGCTCGAGCGCGGCGATGCGTTTGGAGACGGCCTGCTGGGTGACGGCCAGCTCGGCGGCGGCCTGCTGGAACTGACCCGCATCCGCGGCGGCGACGAACGTCCGGACGGTGTCGAGGTCCATGCCCACACCCTACGGCCACAACCATAGGTTGTGACCGGCGACCCTGCGGTTGTTTGATCCCAGGGTGGGGTGCTCGCTTTGATGCTGACCGATCACGGATCGGTTGTGCGGATGAGTGGCGAGGGGCGGCGGGAATGAGAAGCGGGCACCGGCCGGGGCGACTGCCCGGGCACCGGCTGGGACGGCCGTCCGGGCACCGGCCGGGGCGGCCGTTCCGGCACCGGCTGGGGCGGCCGTTCGGGCACCGGCCGGGGCGGCCGTCCGGGCACCGGCTGGGGCGGCCGTTCGGGTGGCTGTGGGCGGCGTACGGGACCAGCGCGCTGGGTACCTGGCTCGCCTTCGGGGCGTTCCCGCTGATCGCCATCCGGGTGCTGCACGCCGGACCGGCCGAGGTCGCCGCGCTCTCCTCGGTGGGTGCTGCGGTGGGCGCGGCCGTGGCGGTGCCGCTCGGCCCGCTCGTGGAGTTCCGCCGCAAGCGGCCGGTACTGATCGCGATGGACCTGCTGCGGTTCGCGGCGCTGCTGACGGTCCCCGCCGCGTTCGCGCTCGGCGTGCTCACCTTCGTTCAGCTCCTGCTCGTCTCGGTCCTGGTCGCGGCGGCCGACATCACCTTCCGCGCCGCCTCAGGCGCCTACCTCAAGACGCTGCTGCCGGCCGGGGACCTGCTCCTTGCCAACGCCCGGCTGGAGTCCACCACCTGGACGAGCACGATCATCGGCCCGCCGCTGGGCGGCGCGGCGATCGGGCTCCTCGGCCCGGTGGCGACGGTGGCGGCCGACGCGGTCAGCTACCTGCTCTGCGCCCTGGGCATCGGCGCGACGGGCGGCCACGAGCCGCCGCCCGCACGCCGGCAGGCCACGCGTATGCGGGCCGGGGACCTCCTCGACGGCTGGCGCTACATCCTCGCCGACGCGACACTGCGTCCGCTGTTCTTCAACACCGCCGCGTTCAACTCCCTGGTGATGGCCGCCGACCCGCTGCTGGCCGTCCTGATGCTCGGCCGGCTCGGGTTCGCGCCGTGGCAGTACGGCCTCGCCTTCGCCGCGCCCTCGGTCGGCGGGCTGCTCGGCGCGCGGCTGGCCCGGCGGCTGGTCACCCGGTACGGACAGCACCGGGTCCTCCTCGTGGCCGGGACCCTGCGGGCCCTGTGGCCCGTCGGCCTGGCCTTCGTCCGGCCGGGCACCGCGGGGCTGCTGCTGGTGGCGGGCGTCGAACTCGGCCTCATCTTCTGCTGCGGGCTCTTCAACCCCGTCAGCGCCACCTACCGCCTCCAGCGCACCGCACCCGAGCGCACCGCCCGCACACTGTCCGCCTGGGCGGTGACGACCAAGGCATCCACCGCGCTCCTGACGGCCCTGTGGGGCGTGCTGGGCGTCCTGCTCGGCCCGCGCACGGCCATCACCCTGGCCGGCGTGCTCGTGCTGGCCACCCCGCTGCTGCTCCCGCACCGCCCCGCACCGCTTCTTCCCGGGCCGCAACCGGCCCCCAGCCGCACCTGACATGCCGTCAGGCACCGCCGCCGGGCCGCTTCTTCTCCCCGCCTCGGCCCCGGACAACGGCCGGGCGGGGCGGGCCGGCTCACCTGCCCTGCAGGAAGAACCGGGCGGGGACGAACGTCTCGTGACCGGTGGGGAAACGGACCCGCACCCCCGGCCTGGTCCACGTGGTGGACTCGGTGCCCAGGGCCCCCAGGTCCGCATCGACGTCCACCCGGTGCCCGTAGGACAGGCCGGGATCCGGGCCGATCACCATCCGGTACGCGTGCCGCCCGGACAGGGTGTGTTCGTGCACCAGCCCCAGAGGAGTGCGGCGAGCGGTCGTCGTAGAGGACCGGCGAGGGCGCGGCGCTGCGGTACGTCACCTCGGTCAGCGGCCACCACAGCGCAGCCGGCACCCCGACGGCCGACACGGCACCCACGACGGCACCCACAGGAACACGGCGGTCCGTGCCCTGAGCCGGGCCGGCCGCGCGGCGTGGCCGATCCGGCCGGCGGCGAACGAGTCGATGGCGCTTCTCCCGGGCGGTGGTCGCTCCGCACCCCACGGCCCCGGCCGGGCTCTGCGGCAAGGACGCGCAAACCCGCCCGCTCGGTCGCGGGACCGGGCGCCTGCCCCCGCGGCCGGTGCCGGCGACGGCGCCCGCGACGGGGACCCGCCCGTGACCGTGCCACGGACCCTGGGGCATACTGACGCCTCACCATTTCAACAAAACGTTGAAGGAGGGGGAGTTGGCAGCCAGCTTCAAGACAGTCACCGAGGTGGGAGTAACTCACCTTGCCCAAGCACGGGCCCTGGGACACGCCTTCCAGGAAGCGATCGCGCCCGCCACCGTCAACTACGACTTCGGCCACATCCGCGATGCCGCCGCCCTGCTTCCCGACAGCGACATCGTCAACATGGTCCGCGGCTGGGGACTCCAGGAGGAAGCACCGATCGTGGTGATGGCGCTCTCCCTCAAGGAGGCGGTCCGCCAGGCGCTCCCGCCCCAGGCCGCTCAGGCGTCGTTCTGGGACACCATCGAGCGTGAACTCGTCGATGCCTTCACCGCGCTGGCGGCCAAGGAGGGCGAACCGGGGCTCGCCTACTACGAGGAGGAAGCGGACCGCACGAGCTACTACCGCGACCTGTTCTTCGCCCTCCAGGACGAGGAAGCCGGCGCCTACCTGTACGCCATCGCCTTCTGCGCCGACGTCACCGTCGGCCTCGCCAAGTCCCGCGTGGCACACCTGAACCCCACCGACACCGCACCGTTCGCGGTCCGGCTCAACGCGATCGTCGTCCGCCAGACACTCACGAACGCCGCCTGACCCTGCGCGGGCATCCGCCCGCCGCTCCCTCACGGACCGCCCCGCCCACGCGCCCGGCGCAGCCCGGTGCACCTCTCCGGGACCGCCCCGCCCACGCGTCCGGGATCGCCCCGCCCACGCATCCGGGTGACCGCCCGGTGCACCTCTCCGGGACCGCCCCGCCCACGCGTCCGGGACCGCCCGGTGCACGTTTCCGGGACCGCCCCGTCCACGCGTCCGGGACCGCCCGGTGCACGTCTCCGGGACCGCCCCGCCTGCATCTCGGGGACCGCCCGGTGCACGTCCTGCGGCCGCCCCCACAAGGTCCCCGACCAGTCGCGGCCCGCCGTCCCGGGCCGCGAAATCCCCCACTGCTGTGCGGTGAGGACAGCAACCGATGCCGCCGGGGCACCCACCACCCCAGGGCCGAACCCGCGGCCGGCCGGCCCGTTTCCTCACCCGGTTGACGGGCCTACCCCCTGCCCACGTGCGCGCTGCGCACCGCCTGCCGCCCTCCACTCCCGCTACCGGCAAGCGGTCCGCGGCGCTGCGGGAAGCCGTCGCAAGCACAGCGTGGGCGACACCACCGCCAGGCGCTGTCGCTTAGCTTGGTGACATGCCATCCGCCGAGCCGGCCCACGACCCAGCGGCGGCGTGGGACATCGCCACCCCGTCACGGCCCTGCCTGCTGCCAGGGCTCGGCATGGCCGGATTCCGCGCCCGCGGCACGGACACCGTCGACCTCGGCATGGTCCCGAACCCGGCCGTCACCGTGGTCGTCAACCTCGGCGACGAACTGCTCGTCCTCGACGGCGTCAGTGGCCGCCAGCACCAGGACAGCGTCGTCGTCGCACTGGCGCCCAGCGGCGTCCGAGGAGGCGGACGCCACATCGAGTGCCTGCAGATCCGCCTGTCACCGGTGGCCGCCCACACGGTGCTGGGCCCCTCCTGGCAACGGGACGCGACGGTGGTCTGCCTGGAGGACCTCTGGGGCCACGACGCCCGGCGGACCCAGGAGCAACTGCGCGCCGCCGGCTCTTGGGACGAACGGTTCGCGATCGCCCAGACGGCCCTCCTACGACGACACGAGACAGGCCGGGCGATCGATCCCGAGGTCGCCTTCGCCTGGGAACAGATGGTGAGGCACCTGGGAGCAGTCCGGGTCGAGCACCTGGCAGTCGAGGCCGGCTGGAGCCGCAAGCGGCTGTGGTCCCGCTTCCGCGACCAGATGGGCCTCAACCCCAAGCGCGCCGCTCAGCTCGTCCGTTTCGACCACGCCGCCCACCGGCTGGCCGCGGGCCGCAGCGCCGCACGGGTGGCGGCGGAACTCGGCTACGCCGACCAGTCCCACCTCCACCGGGACGTCATGGCCTTCACCGGTGTGACGCCTGCGGCGGTCGCGGCCGCGCCCTGGCTCGCGATCGACAACGTCGCGTGGACCACCCCCGAACACCCCCCAGCCGCCACCCGGCGGCGCCCGCCCGGCAGGCGCCAGAGCCCGCGCACCGGCCGCGGCGGAACATTTCTACAAGACGCCCGCCAGCTGAGCTTGTAAGGCTTGCGCGTATGTCCAACAGCAGCCACAACCCCCCACCGCCGCTCCTTCGGTGGCCGCGCTACGGCGTTGACGCCCCTCCGCTGCCGGCGCTGCTCGGCGCCGCCGGCACCGCCTGCCTGCTGGCCGCCGGCCGGCGAGGGCCGGGACGAAAAACGATGGCCACCGCGGGGACGGTACTGCTCGCCAACACCGGCATCTATCTGCACACCACACTCCACGGCAAGCGGCGCGTCTGGCGGCGGGAACTGGACAACGCCCGCCTGAAGGGCGACGAGCGGCTGCTGGACCTGGGCTGCGGCCGCGGAGCGGTACTGATCGAGGCGGCCAGACGGCTGCCGAGGGGACGCGCCGTGGGCGTGGACCTGTGGTCGAAGGACCAGAGCGGCAACCGGCCCGAGGCCACGCTCGCCAACGCCGCCGCGGCAGGAGTCGCCGACCGGGTCGACGTCCATACGGCCGACATGACCGCCCTGCCGTTCGCGGACGGCTCCTTCGACATCGTGACCAGCGCGCTGGCGATCCACAACATCCCCTCCAGCCAGGGGCGCTACCGCGCCGTGGACGAGGCCATGCGAGTGCTCCGCCCGGGCGGCCACCTGCTCATCGCCGACTTCTGGCCCATGGCCAAGAAGTACGCCGCCCACATGGGGCACGGCACGCTGCGCGGACTCGGCCCCGGGTACTGGTACGGCGGCCCGTGGCTCGGCATCACCCTGCTGCACGCCGTCAAAGAGCACTGACCACGCCGCAACCAGCTCCCGGTAACCGCGCCGCCCCCCCCCGAGGACGGACCGGACCCACCCGCCCCACCCACCCCACCCGCGCCCCCGACGACCCGGTGTGCCCTACCCTGCGCCACCTCCCACGGCACCGGCCTCCCACGAAGCCTCAGCCGCCCGTTCACCCGAATCCCGGCCCCGGCCCCGGCCCAAGTCCCGGCTCGGGCCCCGGCCCAGGCCCCGGTCCAAGTCCCGGTCCCGGTCCAGGCCCCGGTCCAAGTCCCGGCCCAAGTCCAGGTCCCGGTCCGGCTCACGGTGAGCGGTCGGCCGGGGCACAAGTGAGGTTCAGTGAACCCAGTTCCCGCACTGCGCGGGGAAGACGACGGCACCCGGCCTGCAGTGGCGGTCCTGCGGTGCCGCGCCGCGAAGACGCAGACATGCCTCCCCGACGGCATCGTCGTACGGATACTCCGGCACCACGCGGGCCACCGGCACGATGTCACCCGCGTGGTGAAGCTCTCCAGCCGGCCCGGAGGAGGCGATCACCCCGCCCAGGGCCCCCAACGCGATCACATCGCCGCCGTCCGGGACGGCTTCCCGTACCTCGAACCGCCAGTGCTCGTCGCATTCCGCCAGCAGGAGCCTGCCGCGCTTTCCCAGCCCCCGCAGGCAGGTGCGCCGCCCACGGATCAACTCGGCCGGCGCAGCACAGGGGAGTGGCGGCTCCGCCGGCGGTGGTGACACGGTTGAAGCCGGCGAACGGCGCGGAAGCCATCATGTCGGACAGCAGGGACAGAGCTGACTGCCTGGCGTGGACGAAGTCCCCCTCGGCGATCCGCAGCAGGAACGGCGCGGCGGTCACCGCGGCCGGGAAGACAGCCCCCATGTGCCCCCACAGCAGGGCACTGCCGGCCAAGGACGACGTCGCGGCGGCCACTGCGGGAAGGGTGCGCGCAGTGGCGAGAGCCCGAAGCCCCGGACCAGGGCTGGGCAGGTCGAACCACTGGGGCGCCTCCCGCCCGACCCGCGGCACACGCAACCTGGGCGCAGGAATCGCCGCCCAGTCCACAGCGTCTATCTCCTCCACCAGCACCACGGCATGATCGCAGCAGGCACCGACGAACAAGCCCCGCAGCCCCCGCCGCAAAGACACACACCCGCGGCCCCGCCACCCCCGCGGCAAAGACGCACACCGAAGAGAGCGTCTGAGCCGGCAGCACAGGCGGGGCTCCGGCCGGAGGTTCGCAAGGCGCCCCCTGCATCGGCCGCCCCCCTGCACCGGCCGCGACCGTTATGGCGTGTTGATGTCGATGACGCGCCACAGGGAGCCGATGCGGTCGACGCGGAGCCAGGTGTAGCCCTGCTCGCAGTCGATGTCGACACGGACGGAGTCCGCAGTGTCCTGCGGGTCACCACCGGTCTTGTAGCTGTCCGGCGAGTCGACGCACGCGCGCTGAGTGAAGACGTACCGCTCGTCCGCTGCGAGCTCGGTGAACGCCGCGGCGCACGAGCCGCCCGGGACGACGGAACGGAGCCGGGCGTCGGCCAGCCCGCAGGCCAGTTCGGCCTGGCCTCGGGCAAGAGCCTGAGCGAACTGCTGCGCGGCATCGCGGGCGGTGAGCGCCGGCTTCAGCACCGAAGGCGATGCCGGCGCCACCGTGGCTCCCCCCGAGGCGGACGCGGAAGACGCCGGCGCCGCACCGGAAGAACGAGGGCCCGTGGGACCGGCGCATCCTGCGACAGCGAGCAGTAACACCACCACCGTGATGGCCGGACGGGAGGAACGTTTGATGATCACCTGCACAGCCTAGGCCGCACATGGCGCGCCCCCACCGGGCCTCAGCCGCCGCAGTCTGACGGCCGCCGGGCCCGGCCGTCTTGACGCCGCCAGGTCCACAACGGCCGTACCGTCCGCAGCAGTCGGGAACGCCATGCCGCCGCCGAAGCTCTTGTGCTTGGGGGAGAACCACAGGCCGTTGCCGTTCCCCACAACCCCTGCCAGCCGGCCCGGGTCGACAATGACGCTCGACGACGCTCCTGCTGTGGAAGACCTTGTGGCACTCGGGGACTCGGTCGGCCTCGCGCTTCTCACGGTCCTCGACTCGCTGCGCCCTGACGAACGACTGGCGTTCGTGCTGCACGACGTGTTCGCCGTAGCAACTGCTCGAACCGACCGTCGCGGGCCGCGGCCAGGAAGGCTTGGACCACCTCGCGTTGTGGTCGTCCGGCGCGGGCAGGGGTGACGATGACGGATCAGCGTCCCCCTTTTTTCGCAGCAGAAAGGGCCTTCCCGCAAGAAGGCCCTTTCTGAAAAAAGAGACAGCGTCAGTGCTTGAAAGCGTCCTTGGCCTTCTCCTTGGCCTCGCGGGCGTCCCCGGTGCTCTTTTCCGCCTGACCCTCTGCGGCCATACGGTCGTTGCCGAGGGCACTTCCCAGGGTCTCCTTGGTCTTGCCCTTGGCCTGCTCGGTCTTCGCCTTGGCCTTCTCGTCGGCAGTCATGGAACACGCCTCCTCGTAGCTTCGAGCCGCTGTCGCGGTAACCGGCTCGTGCCCCTCGCTTCCCTTCATAAACAAGACCGCTTGTGGGGAATGCAGGGGCCATGACAGGGAAGACGGAGCCTCAGGAGGTTGATAAATATGGTTCCCCTGTTGCTCGTTCTGCTGCTCGCGGTCATCCTTTTCGGTGCTGGTTTCGCCGTCAAGATCCTGTGGTGGGTGGCCCTTGCCGTCCTGGTGCTGTGGCTGCTCGGTTTCGTCATGCGCTCCACGTCTGCCGGCGGTGGCCGCGGACGCTGGTATCGATGGTGACCTGACGCCGCACCCCAGGCCCCGACGCAGGGCCCGGCCGTAACCGGCCGGGCCCTGCGGGCATGTTCGACACGCAAGCACACCCACTCAATCCCCTTGCGACGCTTCCCGGCGGGGCTCAAGACCTGCGAGCGGTGCAAGGGCGAAACCTGCGCACCAGGTGCGGACCGGGCCCCTTCACTCCGCACTGCAACACCTGGACTCTGGCCCCGGCCCGCATGTCCGGAGCATGGCCGTCGAACTCGTCGGCAAGTTCGCCCACACCGATGCCCGCACCGTCGCCGCCTTGCAAACCTGCCACGCCCAAGACGCAAGCCCGGCAGTCCGCAAGAAGGCGGGCTGGTACCTGCCCGGCGGCACCATCGACGAACGAACCGCCCCACGCAGTCTCAGGTGACGGGACAGCCCTCGGCGCGACAGGAAACCAGCGTGGCAGGAAACCAGCGTGGCAGGAAACCAGCGCGACAGGAAACCAGCGTGGCAGGGAAGCCGCGCGGCCTCCTGCCGTGTCCCCGCCTCTGACCTCACCCGGCGCCGCTCGTGTCGGGCCGGGCGGAGGAAGGGGGTTCGAAGCAAGCGGTGACGTCTTTGCCGCGAGGGCACTGACGGGCCTCCCAGGCATCGGCGACGGCCTCGACCAGGAACAGCCCCCGTCCTCCCAGGGCTTGATCACCGGCGTGGCGCTGCTCGGGCAGCCGGGTCGAGGCATCATGCACGGTCACGTGCAGGCACCGCTCGTCCCAGGTCAGGACGAGCTGCGCGTTGCTGCGGGCGTGGACGTGCGCGTTGGTGACCAGCTCGGACACGGCCAGAACAACCGAGTCCACCAGATCCGGTGCCGTCCGGTCCCAGCCGAGGGAGGCCAGGTGCACACGCGTCCAGTCCCTGGCCGCCTTCACGCCGCTGCTGATCGGCAGAGACCGAGCCCATCCCACAGCCCTCAGTGATGAATTTTGCGCCACTGTCCCTCCTCCGGACGGCCACTGTGCCTCTCCCGTCTTCCCGGCAAGCGGCGGATACAACATGAACAGACGGTGCTGCTCCCCGACAGCGCCATGCCCGGCGCCCGCGTCCAGGCTCAAGGCCCCGGGGAAACGGAGCGTCGGCCGGCACTCCGCTCCCCGGCGGCCCTGTTTCCGGGCAACGGCGCCGCGCACCGGCCCGGGCTGGTGCACGGCGCCGCGCCACCCAGGGGCCGGGCCCCATGGGAAGGAGTCGCCGCGGCAGGCCGGTCCGGGACGCGGCGGGAACGGGACCGGCGTGGCGCAGATGGCCGGCCAGGGGCTCTCCCCGGCCGGTGCCGGTGCCGGTGCCGGTGCTGGTGTGCGGGGTGTGCGGCGGGCGCGGGTGCGGCACCGGTGGGCGGGCGCAGAACAGTTGGGCCGGATGCCGCGTCCGGGTGCGCGTCGTGTCCGCCTCGTCACAAGATCCTGACCATGCGGATGCTCACGGTGACCCCGTCCTGTCGTCGGCCGGTACGGCGCGGCGGTGTGCGTCATGCCATAGCCGCGGCCCTCGCCTGTGGCGTCCTGCTGGCCGGTGCCACGGCCTGCGGCCAGGGAGCGCAGCGGAAGATCTCCGTCGGCGCACCCGGCGCGGCGTCCGCCTATCCCGGTCAGGGCGTGGGCAGTCCCCTTCCGGGCGTCGGGGAGCGGATGTGGAGCCAGGTGCCGGCCGGTACCGGGCAGGTGGTGGTCGTCTACGGCGAGCGCCCTGATTCCCCCGACAGCCTGGTCGTGCTCTATCAGAAGCGGGATGCGACGTGGGTGCGGACGGCGAGCTGGCCCGCACACAACGGCAGGCTGGGCTGGACGGAGGATCACCGCATCGACGACGAGCACAGTCCCGTCGGCGTGTTCACGCTCACCGACGCGGGAGGCACGCTCGCCGATCCCGGGAGCCGGCTGAGGTACTGGCACGACGACCACGCCTACGCGACCATGCTGTCCCCCGAGCAGGCCCACGCCCATGACTTCGATTACGTCATCGCCATCGACTACAACCGGCTCAAGGGTGTTCCGCCGTTCGACTGGAGCCGCCCGGAGGGGGTGGAGAGGGGCGGCGGGATATGGCTCCACTCGGACCACGGCGACGGCACCTCGGCATGCGTCACCGTCCCCGAGCCCGGCATGAAGACCCTGCTGCGCACCCTGGACCCGGCGCAGCAGCCCGTCGTGGTGATGGGCGACCGCGCACGCCTGGAGTCCTGAAAGCCCCGGGGGAGCCCGGCGAACCTGCCCCGGCGAGCCCGGCGAGCCCGGCGAACCTGGCCCGGGAGCCCGGCGAACCTGGTCCGGGCCGGTGCGCGCCGTGACCCGTCCGTGGCGGGACGTGTCGTTTTCGTGGTCGGTCGTCAAGGGTTCCAGGAGGGCTCCCGGCCCCGCCCGGGGGCCGGTGAGAGCCCGGCAGAGGGCGAATTTCCCCGCGAAACGGGTGACGCGGCCCATAGGGGCCATGTCACGTCCTAAGCGGGACCGTAGAGCCGCACTGCGGCAACCAGCACCCAGAGCCACTAAATGACCGATTTGGGCTAATTCTCCTACGTGGGATAGTACGTCACATTCTTGCCCTGGTCTGGTCGGGTCGCTAACCATGTTGGTCGTTGCCGCAAGCCGCAGGGCCGACCGGGCGTCGATCGCCTCGCACCCCGCGCCGTGCAGCACAGGGCCGCCCCGACGCCCTAGGCCGCGACCGGTACCACCGGCCGGCGCCTCGACAGACGTCTTACAGGAGAGACCCTTCCTCATGACCGCGATCACCGCCCCCCGCCGCCTTGCCCGCCTGCGCTCCCTCGCTCTGACCGGCATCGCCACGACCGGCGCCGCGGCCGCGGCCCTCACCCTGATGCCCGCCTCCGCGCACGCCGCCGAGGCACCGCAGAGCGCCCACAGCGTCACGGCCCCCGCGCAGGACAGCCACACCGGCACCGGCGGCGCGAACAGCCTCGACGCCTGGATCAAGAAGTCCCTGGCCATCATGAAGGCCCAGGGCATCCCCGGCAGCTACGAGGGCCTGCACCGCAACATCATGCGCGAGTCCGGCGGCAACCCCAACGCCCAGAACAACTGGGACGTCAACGCGCAGAAGGGCAGCCCCTCCAAGGGCCTGCTGCAGGTGATCGACCCCACCTTCAACGCCTACCACGTCGCCGGGACCGCCCACAGCGCCACCGACCCGGTCGCCAACATCACCGCGGCCGCCAACTACGCCGCGCACCGCTACGGCTCCATCGACAACGTCAACTCCGCGTACTGAGCCACCCCGCGTACTGAGCCACCCCCTCTGGCCGACGCGCCGGGCCGCTGTGACGATCCGCGGCCCGCGTCACGACAAGAGGCCGTCTCGGCCCCCTCATCACAGAGCGGCCAGCCCCCCACAGAGCGGCCAGCCCCCCCGCACCCCGGCCCGGCGCAGCGAACGACCAGCCCCTTGCGCCGGAGGGGCGGCGATGCAGGCCAGCAGCGCCTTCATCTCCGGAAAGCGGCAGTACGGGGTCCTGGCCACCAGCGACCGGCACAGTGACGCCCACCGCGCGACGAAGGCCCGGACCACTCGGCGAATGCCAGAGGGTCGTAGCGGCACAGTGATCAACTGGCAGTCACCAGAAGCTTGGCGAGCGCTCGGCCGGGGTTTCCCGGCCGGGCGTTTTTGCGTGGGCGACTGCTGAGCCCGGCGGCGAGGTCGTTCGGCTGTGCCGGGACGAGCCGGATCGCGACGATCGCGCGGTCCAGGCGGTGCGTCTCGGCTGCCGTCAGCTTCGCCAGCTGGCTCAGCGCGGGCTCCACCAGGACGGCCTGGGACCGCGCGGTGGGTGCTCAGGCGACAGGGGGCTGCTCGTCGGTGAGGCGCTCCAGGTGCGTGTCGCGGGCTTCCTCCCACAGAACGCCGGACTCCGCGGCCGGGTAGTGGAGCCTGCGCCGGAGTGACCAGGCCAGAAAGTGGTGCGGCACTCTGCCGGTGCCAGGTGTCCCGGGGCAGTGAGGCGGCCACGGTGGCGGCCTGGACACCGTGCGGTCCCGGGCCCAGTGCAGCATCGCGAGGGCCGACCGGGTGGGGATGGCGCGCTCTCGCCCGAGCCGGCTGATCCACCCGTCAATCCCTTTGCGCGACCGAACAGGTCGCCCCTAGCGTGCAAGCGCATAGGAACCGTGCGTCAGGGCAGCGCGCCACACGAATGAGGAGCAACCGCCGTGGGAACCATGGTCTCGGTCAGGGGCTGGCTGCAGTGTGACGACGGACAGCTGGCCCAGATCAGGGAGATCGTGGAAGCAGACGATCCGGAGCGCACCTACAGCGGGGGCTGGGCCTTCCCCGCTCGGCAGTACAACTACGTCAAGTGGGCCTTCTACGGGGGCGACATCCGCGCGGTGTCGCTCGACTGGTTCGAGGAGAGGTTGCGTCAGATCGCCCGGATCCCGGCCTCCTCTCAGGATGAAGAGTACGACGAGAGGCCCCGGGGGCTGTTTCTGGTCACCCACGACGTCGACGGCATGAGCGAGTGGAGGGTCCACAACGGCAGCCTGGTGATCGGCCTGCCGGATGGGGATTACCGCTACCTCGACGCCTAGCCGGGTCACGAAGTCGCACCGGAGTACCAGCCCACCGCATGCCTGTCACGACCTGCTGAACCCGTCCGCGCTGCTTGAGCCGTCACGGGGCCGGGCGGGAACGGCATCGCGCGGCTGGCACGACGCTAGCTCGACTCTCATGAGAGTCCTCTCACCGAGAGCCGGGTGGTTGATCAGGCGGCCGGCAGTACGCGCTTGCGTAGCAGACTGGAACCGGATCGGCCGAACATCTGGCGCTTGAGCATCGCACCCGGGGGCAGCCCCCGCTGCCCCGGTTGTGCCCTTGCCGCCCTGTCCACGGCCCGAACGGCCCTCCTAAAGTCGTCTCCTTGCCGTACCACGAGGATTGCGTGTCAAGGGGAGTCAGTTATGCGCAAGCACGAGCATGAGGAGCTGCTGGAGGGCCGGCAGGGACACGGCTCCCGGCGCCCCGGCTCCCCTGCCTCCTCGTCGCTGACAGCCCCCCCGGCCGGTGGCCTGATGGGCCGCCTTCAGCAGTCGGTCGGCAACGATGTCGCCCGCCGCATGCTCGCCGACCGGGCACTTCCCCTGCAACGCATGCCGAGCACCTCCGCACCGGCTCAGCAGGAAGCGGGGGAGCAGGCCCAGGACCCCAACACCACGGTGCTCAGCGGGCACGGCCGATTCGGTGACAACCAGCGCCTGCCCAAGTTCCCCGGCACCCGCAGCCGCGCCCTGAAGGCCACCTTCACCGTGCCGGAGGGAATCGAGCTCATCGTGTACGCCCCGCCAGGCGCCTGGCTGGAGAACGAGGTCGCCAAGCTCGTGGAGTCCGGTAACCCGCCGGGCGCCGACGACCTGGAACTCGTCGGCAGCAACAACAAGCGCAAGCCCATGCCCGAGGGCTACCCGAAGACCTTCGGCGCGGGCGAGGAGGTCATCAACTACAAGCTGATGCCCCTGGACGCCAAGCACCTGGCCGAGGGCGCGACCTCGGTCGACACCGGGACGCTGAGCGAGAAGGTCGCTGAACTGGCCGCGGCCCGCGAGCAGCAGGCACAGGAGGACGCGTCGCCGCTCATCGTCCACTACGCGTGCTGCGGCGTCGGCTCCTCCAGCAACCCGGAGATCGACCAGCTCTTCGAGCACCGCAACTACACGGTGATGCTCCGCACCACCCCCAGGACCCCGACCCCGGAGCCGGAGCCCGCCAAGCGCCGCCGAAAGAAGTAGCACCCCACGTGCGCAAGGCCGCAGGAAGAAGTAGCGCCACGCGGGCGGAAGGCCGGAGCGCAGAAAGCTTCCACGCCACCTGCGCCGGCCCCCGCCGCCGTCTCCACCCGGCCTGATCCAGGCGCAAGACGCCGGCCGAAGACGCCGGCCGAAGACGCCGAGGGCGGTGTCCGGCCCGGGCGACGGCGCGGGCCCGCGCGGCCTCCGCCCGGGAACTGCCAGCGGACACAGACCGGCCCCTGCTGCCGGGACACGGCAGCAGGATCAACCCGGCGGCCCCTTTCGCCACGGCCATCGGGCGAGCCGCGGGACGGCCTCGGCTGCGACCCACTCCATCGCCTCCCAGGCGCAGGCCCCCGCAGCCGGTGGTTCCGCTTGCGCCCACCTCACCGCCACGATACGAGGACCGCGCGCCTCTCCAGCTCCACGTCGGCGGCGGGCAGTTGCGCGGCGCGACAGGCAAAGCATGCCGCGAACGCCCAGGTGTTACGGGACATGACGGGGGTGACACAGGCCAAGGCCGCTGCAACCGCCATGCCTTGCGGGCACCGGTCGGGTAGCGTGCGGGACATGTCGAGTCCTGAGCCGGACAGGGCGGAGGCTACCGGTCACGCCGTCAGCCCCTGAACCACCGAACTCCTTGAGCCCTCTCGTCGCGTCGCATTCTTCTGCGGCCGATCGTCCTGGTAGGAAGAGCCCTATGGAAGACCACTTCGGCGCGGTCATCCGGGGGTTCCGGTTGCGCGCGGGGCTGACCCAGGAAGCCCTGGCCGAGCGGTCGGGTGTTTCGGTCAGCACGATCCGCGGCATGGAGAGGGGCACCCGCCGCAACCCGCAGCTCGCCTCGGTGCGCCAGCTGATCGCCGCACTCGACCTGCGGCCGGCCGAACAGGAGGAACTGCTGGCCGCGGCGGGCGCGGCCGAACCCCCGGCGATCCCGGTACCGCGCCAGCTGCCTGCCCCACCCGCGCCGTTCGTGGGCCGCCGCGACGAACTGGACCGGCTGGACGCCATGGTGCGGGCCGGTTCGGGCACGGCGAGCACCGTGGTCATCTCCGCGATCGCCGGCGCCGGCGGGGTGGGCAAGTCATGGCTCGCGCTGCACTGGGCCCACCGCAACGCCGACCGGTTCCCCGACGGGCAACTCTTCGTCGACTTAGGCGGCTTCAGCCCCGACAGCGAGCCGATGGACCCGGCTGTGGCAGTCCGCGGATTCCTGGACGCGCTGGGCGTCGAGCCCGGCCGCATCCCCCTCGCCCCGCACGCGCAGGCGGCGTTGTTCCGCAGCCTGGTGGCGGACAAGCGGATGCTGCTGCTGCTCGACAACGTTGCCGACACCGCCCAGATCGTCCCGCTGCTGCCGGGCGGCGGCACCTGCACCGTGGCGGTCACCAGCCGCAACCGGCTGTCGGGCCTGATCACCGGACACGGCGCGCACCACCTGTTCGTGGACACCCTCACCGACCCGGAAGCCCGCAACCTGCTCGCCGCCCGCCTCGGCACCGCACGCATCGAGGCCGAAGCCGCCGCGGTGGACGAACTCGTCAGCCGGTGCGGCGGATTCGCGCTGGCCCTGAGCATCATCGCCGGCCGCGCCCACACCCACCCGCACCTGTCCCTGGCCGACCTCGCCGACGAACTGCACGATGACGCACTCGACGTACTCGACGACGCCGACCCCGCCGCAAGCCTGCCCGCCGTGCTCTCGTTGTCCCACCGCGCGTTGAGCGACGAGGAAGCCGAGGTGTTCGGGCTGCTCGCGCTCGCGCCCGGACCCGACATCGGCCTGGCCGCCGCCAGCAGCCTCACCGGCCGCAGCCCAAGCCGGACCAGGACCATGCTGCGCAGGCTGGAACAGGCGTCGCTCATCGCCCAGGACGCCCCCGGCCGCTACCGCATGCACGACCTGATACGCCGTTACGCAACCACCGCCCACCACCTGGCCGACGACACCCGAAAGGCAGCGCTGCGGCGCGTGCTCGACTTCTACACGCACACCGCGTACGGCGCCGACCGCCTCCTGGATTCCCACCGCGAACCCATCGAGCTCACCCCGCCGGCACCCGCCTGCCACCCCCAGGCGCTGCCCGACATCCCAGCGGCGATGGACTGGTTCGACACCGAGCACCGCAATCTGCTCGCCGCCCAGCGCACCGCTGCCGCCCACGCATCGCACCGCACGGCCTGGCAGCTGGCCTGGACGCTGTACAACTTCCACTACCGGCGAGGACACCGACACGACCAGCTCGCCGTATGGCGGATCGCGGTCGATTCCGCGGGCCGACTGCCCGATCCGGGCGCCCAGATCCTCACCTATCGCCTCCTTGGCCGCGCCCACGTCGTGCTCGGCCACCATCAGGAGGCGATCAAAGCTCTGAACCAGGCTCTCGCCCTGAGCGAGCAACTGAACGACCGTGCCCTGCAGGCCCAGGCGCACTACACGCTCGCTTCGATCTGGCCGGACGGCCGGCGCGCTCTGGAGCATGCCCGACGCGCCCTGGACCTCTACCGCGGCCTCGACCAGCCGATCGCGCAAGCCAACGCGCTCAACGCCGTGGGCTGGTACGCCGCGCTCCTGGGCGACCATGACGACACCGCCCGCGAGCACTGCCAGGCCGCTCTGGCCCTCTACGAGCACCACCAGGACGTGAACGGCCAGGCGCAGACCCGCGACAGCCTCGGCTACATCGAGCACCACAGCGGCCACCACCACGACGCCGTCCAGCACTATCGCCGCGCCATCAGCCTCTACCGCGACCTGGACAACACCTACGAAGCCGCCGACACCCTCGGCCGGCTCGGTCACACCCACGCCGCCCTGGGATGCCACGAGCAGGCCCGTGCGGTCTGGCTCGAAGCACGGCGGCTGTACCGGCACCAAGGACGTGACCAGGAGGCCGAGCAGGTGCAGCGACACCTCGACGGCCTCGGCGAAGAAGACGCCCCGGACAGCGCCCCCTGACGTCACTCAGGGGCACGCGCCGCAAACACTCGACTGCGACGCGCGAACGATGCCCCCGCACCCACCCCAGGCAACCCGGCCGGCCGCACGCAGATCACGGCGCGCCCGCAGGCCGAACCGGCCGAACCGGCCGGACCGGCCGAACGCCTCGAGCGCATGCACGACGAATTCCTCACCGGCGCCGTGGCCGGCCAGGCCCGGTGACCCCACCGGCGCGGTGGCCGGCCAGGCCCGGTGACCTCCCGCGCCAGGCGGTCCGCGGCCTTCGGCCGGGGTATGCCGCGACCAGCGGACCGGTCATAAGTGAACGGTTCGTGAGCTGTTCGCCCGCACCACGCGCCAGCACGATGGTGCAGGACAGCGCGGTCAGCGCTTCACGACGGACCGCCCGGGCTCGACCAGCGGACCACGCCGGGTGAGCTCCTACCGGGCCTCAACCGATCACCAGAGCCTCAGGGCTTGACTAGGGGGAACGAAAGATGCGCATGAACAAGAAGGCCGCGGCCACGGTCTCGGCATTGATGATGAGCACAGGACTGCTGACCATGTCCGCGGCCACCACCGCCAGCGCCGCGGACGGCTGCAGCACCAGCGTGGTGACGGGGACCGCCCGCTCGGCGACCGGGGGCAGGGGCCAGCTTTTCGAGCTGAGGTACAACGGCTCGGGGACCAACACCTGTGCCTGGGGCCGGGTCACCAACGGCTCTCCCGGCATGCACGTCTGGGTGGACCGCAGCAGCGACGGGGGCCGCACCTGGGAGCCGCAGCTGGGCTGGCGGCAGATCGACGCCGGCACCAGTGTCCACACCGAAGCGTGGCGTGACCGAAACGGCCAGCTGATGCGGGCCTGTGGTGACTCCGGCTACGGCACAGCGATCACCTGCACCGGCTGGTACTAGGGTCTGCCGGGAGAACGCCGGTCGCAGCCCCTCTGCGCGGACTGCGACCGGCACCGCCGGCTTGTGCCGGACGGCGCGCCTGCCGCGGTCTGAGCAATCGAAGGATGACCGCATGGGGCCGATCCATGGCATGAATGTCCCGCTTTGGCTTATATTTCCATGGTTTGATGTCGTGCCTCGGGTAGGTAGTGGATCTCCCTGACCCAGGAGCCCTCGTGCCTTGTCGTCGCGCCCGGGGTGCCCGTCCGTGCTGTGGCAGCATGCACCGCCGTAGCCTGCGCCGTGCTCACTTTCGGCGTGCCCTCGGGCGAGGCGGCCGCCGCCGGACCACCTGCGCACACAGCAACGGCTGAGCCTGCCCGCCCACAACGGTGACGTGCTCAGCTCGCGGCCGGGCGTCTTCTACCTGGATCCGCTCAAAGCGTTCAAGGCCAACGCGAGCGTGCACCGGACCATGTACCGCACCACCGACCGCGCGGGTAAGGCCATCGCCGTCACCGGCACCATGCTCGCCCCCAGAACCTCGCAGCACGGCCCACGCCCGATCATCGCCTTCGCCCCCGGCACCCAGGGTCTGGCGGACAGGTGCGCCCCCTCCCGCCGGCTGGCCGAAGGCACCGAGTACGAGGCACTGCCTCTCAAGAAACTCCTCGATCAGGGCTATGCCGTGGTGGTGACCGACTATCAGGGCATCGGCACACCCGGAGCCCACACGTACATGCCTCGCAGGGCGGCGGCGCGGCGGCGTCCGCCGCCGAACCGGCCCCCTCCTGCGCGCCCGAACTGAAAGTCAAGGGTGCCGGACCGAGGCCACCAGCGGCGAGGGTCTGCCCTGGCTCGCGGGCCGCTTCGCCGGCCGGACCGCGCCGAGCACCTGCTGACCTCGGTGACGGGCGGATGCGCGGCGTCAGGGGACCGCCCCGTCAAGCGGGGAGGTGTCGGCGGTCAGGCGGATGCGGGTGACGACGTCCTGGGCTGCCCTGTTGAAGGAGAGGATGCGGGCTGTGGTGGCCGGGGTGGGGGAGGCGAGCCAGGTGGAGATCCACTCCAGGGGCGGTGCGTCGCTGATGGGGATGTAGGTGACGTCGGAGCGGGAGTAGTAGCGGACGGCCTGGGCGCCCACCACGAAGGCGCCCTGGCCGGCAGCGATCAGGAGCAGTGCCTCGTGGAAGGTCCCGAACTCGGGACCGCGTTCGATGGGCTTGCCGGCGGGGGTCAGCAGGGGTGTGCGTGCTGTGCGCCAGTAGTCGGGAACTGTCCGGGCCGCCTGCAAAAGCCTGACCGCGGCGAGATCCTCCAGGGACACGGCCTTGCGGCCGGCCAGGGGGTGACGGGAGGACACCGCCAGCATCCGGGGTTCGCTGAACAGGACCGGGCCGTTGAGCATCCCCGGTTCCTGGTGGGGCAGGGAGACGATCAGCACCTCCACGTCCCCGTCGTGCAGCCGGGGGAACGCGTCGATGATCTGCAGTTCCCTGGGCAGGATGCGGGAGCCGGGATTGCGCCGGGCGTACAACTGGGCGGTCTCGAAGACCAGCTGGCCCGAGGCGGCGCCGACGAAGCCGACCCGCAGGACGCTGTCGACACCCCGCGCGGTGTTGATCGCTCTCTCCAGCGCGGCCTCGATCTGCCGGCAGGCCGGAAGAAGATCGTCGTGAAGCTGCTGCCCGGCCTCGGTGAGGCGGACCTGGCGGCTGGTGCGTTCGAACAGCGCTGTCCCCACGCGGCGTTCCAGCTTCTTGATGGTCTGGCTGATCCGGCCGGTCGTCAGGTGCAGGCGTTCGGCGGTGCGGCCGAAGTGCAATTCCTCGGCCAGCGTCAAGAACGCCTCCAGCTCCAGCCGCTCCAGCACTGTTCCCCCGATCATTGAGCCTGGCTAAACAAGCGTTCCACTATGTCACCTTGTTGACGTCCCCACCGCGTTGCAGGGTTGGTCCGCACGCAAGTTGACCGCCTTCGCCCCCCAGGACAACGACATGTCCCCCCTGCCACGCACCCCTACGCCGGCGTTCGCCATGACCGCCCCGGTCAGCACGGTGACGCCCACCCGTGGCCGTGGCCACGCCGTCGTCCGCGCCCGGTACCCGCGCTGAGCACACCGGACATCACGCGAAGCACAACCTGCAGCCGCACGGGCCCCGGCGCAGCCGAGGCCCTGGCGCACGCACCCGCACACGCACACGGCTTGAGACGAGTCGTCTCGGCCGATTTGGGAGATTCCATGACCCGCACCACCACCTCGGACCGCCTCTGGTTCGTCACCGGCGCCTCCAGCGGCATCGGCCTCGCCCTCACCCGCGCCGCCCTGGCCGCCGGTGACCGGGTCATCGGGGCGGCCCGCCGGATCGAGCCGCTCACCGCGCTCGTCGCCGAGCACCCCGGACGACTTGACGCCCTGCCCCTCGACGTCACCGACCGCAGGGCGGTGTTCGCCGCCGTGGACCGGGCCACCCAGGCGCACGGCCGGCTCGACGTGGTCGTCAACAACGCCGGCATCATGGGCAGCGGCACCGTCGAGGAATTCACCGAGACCGGCGCCCGCGCCCAGCTGGAAACCAACTTCTTCGGCGCGCTCTGGGTCACCCAGGCCGTCCTGCCCCACCTGCGCCGCCAGGGCGGAGGCCGGCTCATACAGATCAGCAGCATCGGCGGCGTCATCGGTTTCGCGACCACCGGGCTGTACAGCGCCAGCAAGTGGGCGCTGGAGGGAATGTCCGAGGCACTCGCCCAGGAGGTCGCACCCTTCGGCGTCAAGGTCAGCATCGTCGAACCCGGCGGATACACCACCGGCCTGTACACGTCCATGCGCACCGAACCCGCCCACCCGGCCTACGAACCCCTGCACACCGCGCTCGCCCAGATGTGGGGCGACGCCGAGGACGCCGACCCGGCCGGAGCAGCAAAGGCCCTGCTCACCCTCGCCGACAGCGACGATCCGCCGTTGCGGCTGATCCTCGGCAGCGCCATGTACGACGTCGCCCAGCAGGCCGCCGACAGCCGCAAAGCGATCTGGGCCTCCTGGGAGGAAGCCAGCCGCGCCGCAGGCTGACAACGAGCAACCCGCGCCCGCCCTGTTCACCTGAAGTGCCCGCACCGCCGCCGAGACGCCGCCACCCGCACGCCGGCCGGAAACCAGCTCACCTCCGCAGCCGCCTCCCGGGCCCACGCACGCCCCCCGCCTCAGGCACCCGGCACCCCGCCCCCTCAGGCGCCCAGCCCCCCCGGCCACCTCAGGCACCCCGCGCTCCCTCAGGCACCCGCCTGCGCCCCCTCCGGTACTCCGCCTGCGCCGCCTCAGGCATCCCGTCCCCGGCGCCCCCCTTTTTTGTCTCCCGCGACCAGGAGAAGACCATGAACACCCCTGCCCTGTCGTCAGCACCGGGCATGCGGACAGCCACCTGGCTCACCGCCCTGGCCCCGGCCATCTGGGGCTCCACCTACCTCGTCACCACCCAACTCCTGCCACCGGACCGGCCCTTGCTGGCCGCGGTGCTGCGGGCTCTGCCCGCCGGGCTGCTCCTGCTGCTCATCACCCGGCGACTGCCGCGGGGCGACTGGTGGTGGAAGTCCGTGGTCCTCGGCGCGTTGAACATCGGCGTCTTCTTCGCCCTGCTCTTCATCGCCGCCTACCGGCTGCCGGGCGGAGTCGCCGCCACCGTCGGGTCCGTCCAGCCGCTGCTGGTGGCGGGCCTGTCCGCCGCCCTGCTCGGCCAGCGTCCGACCCTACGGACCCTGCTGGCCTGCGTGACAGGCATGGCGGGCGTCGCCATGCTGGTGCTCCGCGCCGACGCCCGGCTGGACGCGCTCGGGATCGCCGCCGCCCTGGGCGGTGCGGTCGTCATGGCGAGCGGAGTCGTCCTCAGCAAGCGCTGGACCTCCCCGGCTCCGCTGCTGGCGACCACCGGATGGCAACTGGTCGCCGGCGGTCTGCTCCTGCTGCCGGTGGCCCTGTTCGTCGAAGGGCCCCCGCCGGCCACCCTGAGCATCGACAACCTGGTCGGCTATGTTTACCTGAGCGTGATCGGCGCCGCGCTCGCCTACACCCTGTGGTTCCGCGGCATCAGAACACTCTCCCCGACCAAGGTCACCTTCCTCGGCCTGCTCAGCCCCCTGGTCGCCGCCAGTCTGGGGTGGATCGCCCTGGGACAACAGCTCACCGTGCCGCAGCTGCTGGGCGGCGCACTCACCCTGGCCGCGGTGACACTCGCCCAGCTTCACCCCTCCCGACCCGCCCCGTCCCGTGCACCGGCCGGACGTCCCGCGTCCCCGGTCCCGGCCGGCCAGACCCGCATCCACTGAGGAGAAACCGCATCATGCGCATCACCGTCTTCGGAGCCGGCGGAGCCGCCGGCAGCCGGATCGTCGCCGAAGCCATCGACCGCAACCACCAGGTCACCGCCGTCGCCCGCGACGCGGCCCGCTTCACGGCCCTCCATCCCGGCGCCCGACACGTCGTCGGGGACGCCCTGAACCCCGACACCGTCGCCGCGCTGAGCAGCGGGCAGGACCTGGTGATCAGCGCCACCCGGCCGGCGCCCGGACAGGAACAGGACCTCCCGGACACCGCCCGCGCCTTGCTGGCCGGCCTCTCCCGCACCGGCGTCCGGCTGATCCTGCTCGGGGGCGCCGGGAGCCTGCGCCTGCCGGGCGAGGGGGAACGCACGGTAGTGCAAGACCCGGGCTTCCCAGCCGACTGGCGGCCGATCGCCCTGGCCTGCAACGAACAACTGGCGGTCTGCCAGGCCGATGAGCACGTCGACTGGGCGTACCTCAGCCCGGCCGCCGTCCTGGAACCGGGCAGACGCACCGGCACCTACCGGGTCGGCACCGACGAACTCCTGGTGGACGCCGACGGCAACTCCACCATCTCCATGGAAGACCTCGCCGTGGCCGTACTGGACGAGGCAGAACACCCCACACACCACCGCGCACGCTTCACCGTCGGCTACTGAGCCTTCCCGGCGCTGCCGCTCAACGACGAGGAGCGCGACGGAGCCTGACACCATCTCAGGCCGGCTCGACCTCCGCGATCCCCTCCTTCCGTGTCCATGGCGCCGCGCACACCCGCGACTCGACGACATCAGCGTCGCCCCGGTCCTGATCGGCGCCGGACACCGGCTCTTCGGGGAGCTGCTGGAGGACGTCCCGCTGCGCCTGGACTCGGCCGCCGACGTCGGCGGCTTCGCCCAGCTGCGCTACACCGTGGAGAAGTAACGGCACGCCCGGGGCAACCGCCCGCGCAGAGCACCGCAACTGCCGGACGAACCCGTTATAGCCGTCGCCAGCAGACGGCCGGTGCCCGGGGGCCCTGCGCCCACTGCCCGAGCTGCCCGGGGGCCTGCGCACGCTGCGTGATCCGGGCGTGCCCCGAGGGCGAGGAGCGTGCGCGGGCCCGCGCGAGCGCGCGGCAGCGGATCAAGAGGTGCCGGCGCGTACGGCGGTGGTCGCCAGAGTGGTGTACTGCATCGTGAAGCGGCCGCCCAGAGCGTCGATGGCATGGCCGACCGCGCCCAGTATCCCGGCCAGCTGATCAGGGCGAAGCCGGGTGAGGCCGCCGGTGGTGGGGAGCAGGTCCAGCCATTGCTCGCGCGTGTAGGACTGCTCCCGGCGCGGCTGCGGCAAGCCATGCCGGGAGGCGGCATCGCGATCCTCGCCCAGGTCACGACCGCGGTCTGCGCATATCTGGCCGACGAGCGCGCAAGGGGCCGTATCTCGGCCGACGCCGACATCGACTCACTCACCCTCTCCCTGGTCGGAGGCGGGCACCTGCTGTTCGCGGACCGCGACCCCGACCCACCGACCACGGCCACCGTCAACAGACTGGTGACCACGGTGCTCGCCGACGTCGTGCAACGGCGCCCCCGCTGAACCCGACGCGCAGCCCGCAACGGCCCGCGCCGAGAAGGCCGCCGACGCCGGTCTCCCTCCCCTCCACCGGTGACTGCACCCCCAACCGGCGAGAGCTGGATTGACCACCGGCGCATGTGGCCGCTTCACGGTCAACGGCAAGACCTGCTCCGGGCAGTACGGTCGCACCGACCGGAGCGACCTCATCCGCCCCGGTGGCACCGGCGCACTGCCCTTCAAGCACTGGTGGACGCCGACGAGAGCGGCTGCAGCACCTGCGCCGAGATACCCCAAGTCCGGGGCCGTCACCGCCCGGCCAGGGCGCGAACTGCCCTCTGAACGGCGGGCAGTGCTACTCCCGCGGATCGTTATTTCTTCTTCTTGGCCTTGGCCTTGGCCTTGGCCTTTGCCTGAGGCTTTGTCTTCCCGGCCTTGTGGGACCGTTCGCCGGACGCCTGCGTCTGCGGCTCGGCGTGCGATTGCGGCAGGTGCGGCTTCCCGCCCCGATCCTCCGATGCGCCACCCGCGGTGGAAGGTGGCGGGGGAGAAGCAGGGTCATGGGCGGCTGTGCCGGCGACCTGCTCCCGGCTCGGGGCGACGAAGGACGAGCCGGAGCTGTGACCGGAAGCGCGGGCCGGAAGCTGTCCGGCCGAGGCATCGCGGGTGGTGGATGCCGCAGCCACAGTCGTCGCCTTCCTCTCCGGAGCGGGCGTGCCCGGGGAATCTGCTTCCGGGTGGGGACTACTGGCGGCCCGTGCCGTCTTGTCGCCGTTTGCCTGGTGCGCGGAGCCGTCGGAGAGGGCGAGAGTGCCGGCCATGGCAGCGGCCAGCGCGGCTGCTCCACCGACGACCAGGAGGCGTCCACGGCCGGGCGCGGTCCGCGACGGGGCCGCACCCGCGGTGTGCAACGCACGGGGGTGCGTGAAGTCGGCCCTCCCGGGGGCCTCCCTGCGCGTCAGGCTCGTGACGCCGGCTGCGGAGGAGACGGCCTGACGACCGCTCGTGCCGGCCAGGGCGGTCAGTGTCCGGGCGCAGTCGTGCGCCGATGGGCGGGCCGACCCCTCCAGGGCGGTCATGTCCCGCAGAAGGGCTGCCAGCCGCTCGGGCAGGAAGCCAGGCAGTTCGGGCCGGCGGTGGAGCCGCGCGATCGCGGCCTCCAGGGGACCACCGTCGTATTCGAGCCTGCTGGTGATGCATTCGAGGAGCACCAGCCCAAGGGCGTAAACGTCGGCGGGCGGGCCGACAGGCTGGCCGAGCACCTGCTCGGGGGAGAGGTAGGCGGCCGTACCGACGAGTGCGCCGGTAGCGGTGCGGGTGGTGGAGTCCAGCAGCCGGGAGATGCCGAAATCGGTCAGGTGGGGGCGGCCGGACATGTCCAGGATGATGTTCGAGGGCTTGACGTCGCGGTGAACGATCCCTGCCTCGTGCGCGTGGGCCAGAGCCCGGGCGAGGTCCGCACCGATGTCGGCGGTCTCGCCGGGTGCCAGGGGACGCGTGGCGATGCGCTCCTTGAGCGTAGGGCCTTCGATCAGCTCCATGACCAGATACGCGCGGCCGTTGTGCCGTCCGGCGTCGTAGACGGTGACCAGGCCGGGGTGCTGCAACCGGGCCAGGATCACCGCCTCGTGGTCGAAGCGTTCCTCCGTGTCGATCTCGGCGCCGGCACGGAAAACCTTGACCGCCACCGCTCGCTTCAGACGCAGGTCGAAGCCGCGGTGGACATCGCCGGCGCCACCTGAACCGATGACCGAGTCCAGGCGATACCGCCCGGCCAGCACTTCCGTCGAACACCGCGACAGTGCCAAAGCCGACTGGCGGAGCCTCATGTCTTCTCCCACTGCTTCAACGGGTACCCATACAGACGCTCATCAGGAGGGCGCCGCACCCGCGTACCCATCAAAGCCCCGAGTACCCCCATAACGCCCGCGGTGTGCCGCGCGAGTGCGCTCTCCACCACCGACCCGGCGACACCGCCTGCGATGTGCTGCGCCTTCGAGCAACTCCATGACCGCGCCATGCCCTCGCAGCCCCCACCTCGCAATGATCCCTGAAGACGCGAGGCGCGAGGCGCGAGACGCGAGGATCACCGCTGAGCCCGCTCTCGCCGGCGCCGGGGTGACCGAAGAGGCGAGGGTGAGGGCCCAGGGTCAGCCGGCGGAGGCGAGCGTGAGGGCCCAGGGTCAGCCGGCGGAGGCGTGCGCCGCTGCAACCACGCCGGCGGGACAAGGCTCGGCGGCCGGCTCCGGACGATCCAAGGGCGCCGACTCCGGCCGGGCGCCCACGGAGTCCAGGCGGAGCATGGCCGCCTCGTCCGGGGTGCCGGGAGCCGCCTGGTAGACCACCATGCGCTGGCCGCCCGTCCGGGCCAGCTGCATGACCTCGTAGGTCAGGGTCATCGGTCCGACCTGCGGATGCTGGAAGGACTTCTGCCCGCCGCCGCGTTCGCAGACGTCGTAACGCTCCCAAAGCCGCGCGAACTCCGCGGACTTCAGCACCAGTTCACCGACGAGCGCGGTCAGCTCGGGGTCGTCAGGATCGGCTCCGGCGACCGCCCGCAGATGCGCCACCGAAAGCGCGACCGTCTCCTCCCACGGCTGATAAAGCGTCCGGCCGACCGGGTGGAGGAAGAGATAGCGGGTCAGATTGCGCTGGTCCTGCGGCCAGTCCCACAGTCCCGGCAGCAGCCGCCGGCCCGGCGGGTTCGCGGCCAGCACGCGGTTGTAGCGGCTCACCACATAGGCGGGCAGCGGACGCACCGACTCCAGCATCCGCAGCACCGAGTCGCGAACGGTGTGCTCGGAGGAGGCGGGCAGCTCACCGACCCGGCCGGAGGCCAACTCCACCAGCTCGTACAGGCGTTCATAAGCATCACCGCGCAGCCGCAGGGCGCGACCGAGGGCGTCCACGACGGCGGGGGAGGGGTTCGTCTCCCGGCCACGCTCCAGGCGGATGTAGTAGTCGACGCTCACTCCGGCCAGCGCGGCCAGCTCTTCCCTGCGCAGTCCAGGAGTACGGCGCAGTCCCGCACCGGCCGGAAGGCCGACATCCTCCGGACGGACCTGCGCCCTACGGGCCTTCAGATATCTGCCGAGCTCGGAGCCCCGTGCGTCTGCTGCTGCCATTCGACCCATTGTGGCAGGTGGACCCGGCACGTGGGGGGCCCTGTCAGGACCTGGAACACCGCACCCCGGGAACAGCCCGGTCTGCCAAGCAGCCACCCAAGGCCGCAGAGTTGGTCCCGCAGCGGGCGGCCCGGCCACCGGGGCCCAGGGAGTGCGAGACACAGGACCGCGACCCCGACGGCCGGAGCCGCCCGCCCATCGAGCACCGACCCCGACAGGCCGGAGCCGCCCGCCCATCGAGCACCGACCCCGACAGGCCGGAGCCGCCCGCCCATCGATCACCAGCCATCCACTCACCCCCCCCGCCCTGGAGCCCACCTTGCGATCCACCCCCGTCTCCTCCACGCCCCCCTCCACCGCACCCGCCCACGAACACCGTCAGCAGCCGTCACCGTCCACACGCCTGCGACGACACCCACACCGGTTGCGACCAGCCGCACCGCCCGCCGACGCCCCCACCGAGCCGCAACGCGGCGCCGCCGCACTGGTCGCTTCGCTGCTCGGCTTCACCGTGATCACCATCGACGTCTCGGCCGTGAACATCGCCCTGCCCGCGATAGGCAACTCCCTCACCGCCGGCATGACCGGACTGCAATGGGTGGTGGACGCCTACACCCTGATGTTCGCCGCCCTGATGCTCTCCGCCGGCGCCCTCGCCGACCGTGCGGGCGCCCGCCGCGCCTACGCCTGGGGCGTGGCCCTGTTCACCCTCGCCTCCCTCGGCTGCGCACTGGCACCCGGCATCGGCACACTGGTCGGCGCGCGGGTGGCGCAGGGCGGCGCCGCCGCGATCGTGATGCCGGCCTCGCTGGCTCTGATCCGGCAAGCCTACGACGACGCCCGGGCACGGGCCCGCGCCATCGCACTGTGGACGGTCGGCGGTTCACTGGCGATGGCCGCAGGCCCCGTGCTGGGCGGGCTGCTCACCGAGACGGCCGGCTGGCGGGCGGTCTTCCTGCTCAACCTCCCGGTGGGCGCGGTGATCCTCGGCCTGCTGGTCCGGGTGCCGCGCTCCGCGCGCAGGCCCGCCGCGGTGGACGGCGCCGGCCAGCTCACCGCCGTACTGGCCCTGGCCGGACTGGCCTTCGCCGTGATCGAGGGCGGCCACCTGGGCTGGACCAGCGGCCCCGTCCTGGCCGCCGCCGCCCTCGCCATCGCCTCCGGATGCGCCTTCCGCGCGGTGGAGGCCCGGCACCGCCAGCCCATGGTCCCGCTGGGCATGCTGGCAGACCGCCGGGTGAGCGTCCCGCTGGCGGTCGGATTCGCCGTCAACGCGGCCTTCTACGGCGGCATCTTCCTCCTCGGCCTGTACTACCAGCAGCTGCGCGGGATGTCGGGGATCACAGCCGGGCTGATGTTCATCCCCATGTCAGCGGTGGTGACGGCGACCAACCTGGTCTCACCCCGACTGGCGGAGCGGATCGGGCGGCGACCGGTGATCGTCGCCGGCCAGCTGATCTTCACCGGAGCGATGCTGGCCATGCTGCCGCTGGCCGCGCACACCCCCGTGTGGCTGGTGCTGGTCCTGCTGCTGCCGCTGAGCATCGGCGGGGCACTCGTCGTACCCGCGCTGACCGCACTGCTGATGGACGCCGTCCCAGGAGAGCGCGCGGGCACCGCCTCGGGGCTGCTCAACTCGTTCCGCCAGACCGGCGGTGCGCTCGCCGTCGCCCTCTTCGGCAGCCTGCTCTCCGGCCCCCACGCAGACTTCTCCCTGCCGGGCATGCGCATCGGTCTCCTCACCGTCGCCGCTCTGCTCATCGCCACCACCGCCCTGTCCCGCCTCCTGCTGCCCCGCGCCTGACCCAACGAGAGGGCGTCGCCCCGACGGAGGCCGTGGGCATAGGGGCGCGTGCGGACGAGCAAGCAGGCCGGTGGGACGCCGAGGCCCCTCGGGCCGCTACGGCGGCTGACGATGCCGGCCGCGGACGCCTCATGGGGTGTCCGGCATGACAAGCTGTGATCTCCACTGTCCGAACCCAGGAGGTCACCATGGCCGCAGAGTCTGCATCACACGAAGGTTCGGAGTCGGCTGACGTCGAGGCCCCTTCCCTCTCGCCCGACGATGACGGCCAGGACGACCTGAAGCGCAAGTTCCGTGAGGCCCTGGCGCGCAAGCGCGGTATGCAGGCGGACTCCGCCGAACTCGCCGCGAACACCGACGCGTCAAAGGTCCGCGGCGCGCACGGCCCGGCGTCGAACCAGCGGTCCTTCCGACGCAAGAGCGGCGGCTGAGTCCAGAGCAGCCGCCAGCGGCCGGACACGGTCGGGGGATCTGACAGACGCCCGAGTGGGACGGCTGCGGCCGTTCCCCTCGGCCTGTAAGGGGAGCCAGCGGTCCTTACTGCCCCGTCCCGGCGATCCGATACGGGGTGATTTAGCCCGTAACTTAGCTCTGGCTTAGCTCCACATTTATGGTCAAACTTAGCTCCACACTTATTGCCGTAGGCGTCCATCGCGCTGCCATCGAACGCTGACGGGCGGCGGGGCGGGCAGGGCCGGGGGCGTTCCCTTAGCTTGATTTTTAACCTCCGATGCCCGCGGGGCCGGTGGCGGTGTATGGCGGAGTGGATGCCCGGGACCGCGCCGCCCTGCGCCCGTGGCAACGCCGGCCTGCTGTCGATCGGGCTATGACTGGACCCTCACGGCAGGACGGTACGCGGGCGTCTGGTGGGCACCATCAGCCGGCCGCGTCACCAGCCTCCCCGGACACACCTAGGCACCCTAGGCACCCGTGCCGGGCCCTTGTCGCGGCCAGTCGGGGGCGGGATCTTCGGCGAGCAGCGGTCGGAGGGCACCGAGAACCGCGCCGATGCAGACGTCGCGCAACTGGGCGCGAGTACAGGTCTCGTGGGTGAGCCAGTCGATGCAGAGGACCTGGACGAAGACCAGCCAGCTCTTCAGGACGCCGGACACGGCCTCGCGGGCGCTCTCGTCCGCGAGGGGGAGTACGGCCAGCAGCCGTGCACGCAGCGCGTCCAGCTCATTCGTCATGATCGTCTGGATCACCGGGTCGCCCGCAAGGACCCGGTTCGCGGTGAGGACGGCGTTGCGATGCGCCACGAAGTAGTCGAGATGGACGTCCATCCCCTGGATGAGCTGTTCCACCAAGGAGTCGGCGGGGTCAAGCCGCGTCTGCGCGAGCAGTTGGTCCGCCGCCTGCTGGTAGACGGCTGCGAAGAGGGCGTGCTTGCTGGGGAAGTGGCGATAGAGCAAGGCCCGTGAGACGCCGGCCTCTTCAGCGACATCCTCCATCAGCACGTCGGCGTACGGATGTGCGGCGAAGAGCCGAGCGCCGACGGCGAGGAGTTGAGCGCGGCGGTCGGCTGGGGTGAGTCGCTGACGGGGAGGCACGAGAGAAGTTTAGTTGACATGAGTCTACTAGCGCACCCATTGTAGTAGACGCATGTCAACTAAGCTCCGCCGGGACGGCTTGGAGGGACCATGGCCAGGGCTCTGCGCATACTCACGCACCTGATGGGCGGGACGTGTGTGGTGATCGGCCTGTTCCACGTGGCACTCGGCAACGCGGCGATCCCCGGGGCCGGTTCCGCCGGTACGACGGTCGACAGCTGGGGCCGGTTCATGGGAGCCGGGTTCGTCGGCTACGGGCTGGCCTGGCTCTGGGCCGCGCGGCAGCGTCCGATCCCGACTCAGGCGGTGCGGTGGCTGGCCGGCGTTTTCCTGCTGGGCGGCGTGGGCCGGCTGCTCTCCCTGGCCGTGCATGGCTGGCCTCAGTGGTTCCAGATCGCGCTGGCGGTGATCGAGCTCAGCCTGCCGCCGGTCTTCTTCTGGCTGGCCGACGCGGAGGAGCGGGTCTTGCGCAGCGACGTGGAGGCCGTGTCCGTGGGTCGGTGAACGCGCGTGACCTCAACCAGATCGAACTCTTGGCAGGGGGAGCCGGCGCTGCAAGGTGAGGAATGATGTGATCGGTCATCCCGCAGCCCCAGGCCCAGCTCGGACACAGCCTCCGGCGCGGTCGCGCCGCGTTGCTTCAGCGGTTGTCGTGGAGTTGTTGGTGCATGCCGATCCGGACAGCGAGGCCGGGCCCGCAGCGCGGTCCAGTTCTGCACTGCGGATCTGCCGGACCCGGCGGGAACCCGAATGCCCTGCGGTCCGGCTCGCCCTGGCTGGCCTCGCCGTGGCCTTCCCTACCGACCGCGCTCGCCCTGGCTGGCCTCGCCGTGCTCTTCCCTACCGACCGCACATTGACCGCTCTGACACCACGCCTGCGGGTCTTCGTCAGCACACTCAGGGCACCGACACCGGCTACCACGTGCGTGTGATACCCCTCCTGGCTGCCCGAGACGAAGACCAGATCCTCGAGGCGTTGAGAAGTTCACCGACGCTTACTGGATCAGCACAGCTCGCCGCGACCGGACGACTGCGCCGCCGGTTCGGTGACGGGAGTTGAGGATTGGACGCGGGCCACGCGGAAACCCCGATGTTGTCCGGTATGCGCCCTTCCCCTTCTCACTCGAGTGGCCCGCCTTCCGTTCACCTCACCGCACGTGGGGAGCACTCATGAAGACAGACACCCGCTCCACCTCCCGCCTACGGCACGATCCGCTCGTGCGTGGCCTCGGCTGGGCCAGTGCGCTCCTGGGCGTGCCCCAGGTCGTCGCCCCGGCGGGCTTCGCCCGGGCCCTGGGCGTGGACGACACCTTCCGGCACCGCTCGGCCACGACCGCCGTCGGGGTACGCGAGCTGGCGGCGGCGACCGGTCTGCTGGGGCGGCCGCATCCCGCCTGGCTCTGGGGCCGCGTCGGCGGCGACCTCATGGATGTGGCGATGCTGACCCGGGCCCTGAAGAACCACAACGGCCGCGGCCTGGGCCGCACCGTTGCCGCGACCGCCGCGGTCACCGCCATCACGGCCACGGACGTCTACACGGCCGTGACCCGCACCCGTAGGAGCGCCCCCGTGGAACTGACCGCGACCACCACCGTCACCCAGCCCCCGGACGAGGTCTACGGCCTGTGGAGCGACCTGAAGCGACTGCCGGACTTCATGGCACACCTGGACGAGGTGCGCGTCACCGGCCCGCGCACCAGTCACTGGCGGGCCGCCGCGCCGTTCGGCGAGACGGTCGAATGGGACGCCGAGACCACTCAGGACGTCCCCGGCCAGCTGATCGCCTGGCGGTCGGTGGACGGTGCCGACATCGACAACTCCGGCGAGGTCCGCTTCGTGCCCGCCCCCGGCGGCCGGGGCACGGAGATCCGGGTGACCCTGCGCTACGACCTGCCCGGCGGGGCGCTGGGCAAGGCCGCGGCGCGCTACTTCGGCGAGGAACCGCACCAGCAGCTGGACGACGACCTGCGCCGCTTCAAGCAGATCGCGGAGACCGGTGAGGTCGTCCGCTCCGAGGGCGCACCCGGCGGCAAGCGGGCCCGCGGCGAGTTCCCGCAGCACCCGGCCCGACCGCTGACCGAGGACGAACTGAAGGAGGCCCTGGGATGAAGGCGAACTGCTGGACGGGACGCAACTCGGTCGAGGTGCAGGACGTCCCCGAACCGTCGATCCTGAACAGCCGCGACGCCATCGTGAAGATCACCTCGACGGCGATCTGCGGCTCCGACCTCCATCTGCTCGACGGCTACGTCCCCACCATGGAAAAGGGCGACATCATGGGCCATGAGTTCATGGGAGAGGTCGTCGAGGTCGGCCCCGGCATCAGCGACGGCACACTGCGCGTCGGCGACCGGGTCGTCGTGCCCTTCCCCATCGCCTGCGGCGCCTGCGCGTCCTGCCGCGCGGAGCTGTACTCGTGCTGCGAGAACACCAACCCCAACGCCGGCATCTCGGAGAAGTTCTTCGGTCACCCCACCGCCGGCATCTACGGCTACTCCCACCTCACCGGTGGCTTCGCCGGCGGCCAGGCCGAGTACGCCCGCGTGGTGCTCGCCGACGCCAACGCCCTCAAGATCGACTCGGACCTCAGCGACGAGCAGGTGCTGTTCCTGTCCGACATCCTGCCGACCGGGTACATGGGCGCCGACATGTGCGACATCCAGGAAGGTGACGTCGTCGCCGTCTGGGGCGCCGGGCCGGTCGGCCAGTTCGCCATGGACAGCGCCCGGGTCCTGGGCGCGGAGAAGGTCATCGCGATCGACAAGGAGACCTACCGGCTCGACATGGCCGCCGCCGAGGGCTACACGACCATCGACTTCGAAGACACCGACGTACGGTCGGCGCTGCTGGAACTCACCGGCGGCCGGGGCCCCGACAAGTGCATCGACGCGGTCGGGATGGAAGCCACACACGGTGCCTCCCACGTCCACCTCTACGACCGCGCCAAGCAGGCGGTCCGCTCCGAGACCGACCGGCCACACGCCCTGCGCCAGGCCATCCTGTCCTGCCGCAGCGGCGGCGTGGTGTCGGTCATCGGCGTCTACGGCGGGCTGATCGACAAGTTCCCGGCGGGCGCCTGGATGAACAGGTCCCTGACCCTGCGCACCGGGCAGTGCCACGTGCACAAGTACATGAAACCGCTGCTGGGCATGATCGAACAGGGCAAGATCGACCCCACCCGGATCATCACCCACCGCCTGCCCCTGACCGAGGCACCGACCGGCTACGACCTGTTCAAGAACAAGAAGGACCACTGCGAGAAGGTCGTCCTCACGCCGTGAAGGGCCGCGGGCGATGAACTGCGGCACCATGTGTCGCTGACACCGACGAGCCGAGCCGGCCCTGGAGAGCGTGCGCCACGGGCAAACCAGCCGGAACAGGTCGCGGGGACCCGGCCCGGTTCGTGACCGGTCGCTGCTGTCCCGTCCTACGGATGTGCGGTGCCATCGGCACGCTCGCGTCGCCGCCGTGCCGTCACCACCACGAGGTCCACGGCCGCGGCCAGGGCGAGAATCCCGCAGATTACCGCGAGCACGGTCAGCGGGCCGCTGCCCGGGCTGTCACCCGGCCCCTGATGCGCGGCCCACACCGCGAAACCCGCGGCGGCAGCGGCGAAAAGCGGCAAAAAGACAGCGGACAACGCCAGCCGCAACCCCAGGGCACTGCGTGCGGTCGCAGGTTCCGTGCCGGTGCGCAGCGAACGACGGCCTCTCCCCTCGGAGGGGAGAGAAGGTATCGGCGCACGTCCGTGTTGGTCATCGTGCATGAGGGGCTCCTCCGGCAGGACCACGGGGCCTGCTGCCCGCGTAGCCCGCGGCGGAGCCAGCAAACGAACCCCCTCGTATGCCAAGCGAAGGCTGCCGAACAGGAACCTTGGGTCCCGCCTCAGGCGCGGCGTAGACGACCCTGCACCCGGGTACCCAGGGGGCCGTACGGGAGAAGGCGCCGGGGAGGAGACAGCCGAGCGCAAGCGATGCCCACCGGCCCCGATGCTCGAGTACGCCCTGACACGAACCGCACGACGCCACACGGAGGTCCGGCATGAGTGAACAGACGCCGTCCCAGGCCGAGGGCGAGCCCCAACCTGGGACCGGGAGTGACGAGGACGAGGTGGAGCAGTCGCCACGGACGACGCCTTCTCAGGCGGAGGGCGACGACACGGACAGCGACGACGAGGGATAGCAGGCGGCCACTGGGCGCACTTCATGGCGCAGTGGGGGCGGGGCGCTGGCGGCCTCCGGCTGGCTGGCGGCCTCCGGCTCCGGCGCATGGATCATCCGCGCCATGCAGAAGAAACGCCATGCAGAAGAAACAACGCGCCGGCGGCCTCCCACCCCGCCCTACTCTCCGCTTGCCTGATCATTCGTGGGGTGGAGGACCGTCTCGACCTCGCGGACGCGCCACTCCTCCAACGTCTTCTGCTGTTGCCGGGCCCGCTCCAGCAGCACGTCCAGCTGCCCCGGATCAAGGCGCTGGTCGATAGTGCTGAGCCGGCGCAGGGTCTGCCATCCGGCTGCCTTGCCCTCCACCCCGAGCCGCAGCCCCTCCAGCTCCAGCACGTTAGTGAGCGGTGAGCGCCGTATCAGGCGCCCGTTGCCCTTCAGCCGTCCCAGCCTCTCGCCCGCCCAGCCCGCACAGACCTTGTAGTGGCGAACCGGGACGCCCAGGTCCCGCATGATGCTCAGCAGCGCCGCCCGGTCCTGTGCGATCTCGGCGGCGACAGGAGCGACCGCCCGCCCCAGGGCGGAACCGCGGGTGGCCCGCGCCAGGTACCCGGACCGCAGCGTGCCCGCGGTGGCGCCGGCCAAATGGTCGTTGAGATAGATGCCGAGCAACTTCATGTCCGCGCCATGAGCGGGCGGACGGCGTCGAGACGTGTCCGAGGGAGATGGGGCATTCATCCGGGGCCTCCGCCGTGGGTGTGCGTTTGTCAAGTAGTGGTGAGCGCGCCAGTCGGGTAACCCGTGGCGGCATGATGAAGCACGCACCCGGGCAGGGCCTTCTCGCCGGTGCTGCCGGAGCCCGACCACTCCCACGCCCCGGCCCGAGGAACGCGCGCGTCCGCGTCGTGCGCTGGCTACCGAACGGTCGTCATGGCCCCGGCTCATGTCTACAGCAGATTCCGGAAGTCCGCGCGAAATCCCCTTGCCCAATGGTCAAGAATCGTTGACCATTGCTCGCATGCCTGCCGATGATCTACCCGAGACGATTCACGTCACCACGGACGAGCAGCTGCGCGCCGTCTCCAATCTCACGCGCCACCGGATCATGGCCGTGCTCCGCTTCGAGCCCGCGACGATCACACAGATCGCCGAGCGGGTGGGCCTTGCGAAGGGGAGTTCCAGCTATCACGTACGGCTGCTGGAGCGGGCCGGCCTGGTGAAGGTGGTACGGACGCGGAAGGTGCGGGGTGTCACCGAGCGGTACTACGCGATGGCCGCGCGGGCGATCGTGCTGCCGGATCCGGGCGAGGGAGGGCCGGATGTGCTGATGCGCCATGCGGTGGCGGACCTGGAGGCGTCGCCGGTGGATGCCGAGCGGCATGTGCGGATGGCGCATCTGCGGCTCACCGAGGAGCAGTTCGCGGAGCTGGGGGAGCGGTTGCAGGCTCTGGCGGACGAGTACCGGAAGCTGTCCGATCCGTCGCTGCCGGACGCGTCACTCGTCTTCGCGCTGTTCCACCCGGCATCGCGCGAGCAGGCCGAAGGGGGCGCCAAGTGACCTCAGACGTCCGGACGCTGCCGACCGGGTTCGGACGGCTGTGGACCGCACAGACGGTGTCCTCGCTCGGTGACGGGGTGTCGCATGCCGCGCTGCCGCTGATCGCGTTGACGTTGACGCGGGATCCGATGGCGCTCGCCGTCGTCACGGCCGCCGGGACGCTGCCGTGGCTGCTCTTCGGGGTGCTCGGTGGTGCGCTGGTGGACCGCTGGGACCGCCGGCGCACGATGTGGGTCGCGGACGCGGCGCGTGCGGTGCTGCTGGCGATACCCGCGGCGGCGGCCGTGCTCGACGTGCTGAGCATTCCGCTGCTCGCGGCCGTCGCCTTCCTGCTCGGCCTCGGCGGACTCTTCTTCGATACGGCCGCCACGGCCTACCTGCCGGATCTGCTCCGCCGCGACCCCGCACTCCTGGAGCGCGCCAACTCCCGCCTGCGCGGCGCCCAGACCGCCATGTCCGGCTTCGCGGGGCCGCCTGCGGGCAGTGCGCTGCTCGCGCTCGGGCGGGCGGTTCCGCTGCTCGCCGACGCGGTGTCGTTCCTGCTCTCCGCACTGCTCGTCCGTACGCTGCCCGCCACGCCCCGCCCCGTGCCGGAGGTCCGCGAGTCGCTGCTTCGGCAGGCGCGGGCCGGGGCCTCGTACGTCTTCCGGGACCGGGTGCTGCTCGGGCTCGCGCTCCGCCCGGCGGTCGGGAACGTCGCCTTCCTCGCTGTGGAGACCGTCCTCGCACTCTTCGCGCACGACCGCCTGGGCATCGACACCTACGGCTTCGGCCTGCTCCTCACGGCGGAGGCCACCGGCGGCCTGCTCGGTGCAGGCATCGCCTCCCACCTTGGCCGACGACTCGGCACCGGCACCGCACTGACCTGCACGGCCGCCGTCGAAGGGCTTGCCATCCTGGGCCTGGCCGCTGCCCCGAACCCGTACGTGGCCGGGCTGGCGCTCGCCGTCTGCGGGGCCGGCATGGGCGCCACGATGGTGCTCGCTCCCTCCCTCCGGCAGGCGATCGTCCCGGCCCACCTCATGGGCCGGGTCGCCTCCACCTCCCGCATGCTGGCCATGTGCGCCGCCCCCGTCGGGGCCTTCCTCGGCGGCTGGCTGGCCACCACCTACGACATCCGCACCCCGCTCTACGCCGCCGCCGTCCTCCTCCTGGCGATGACGGCCGTCACGGCATCCATGACCAGCAACCGCCGGGTCGAAGCGGCGCTGCGTGCCGCCGCCCCGGCCGGCGGTCCAGATCACCCGGCATCCAAGGATCCCGCCCGGGAGAGTGCACCCGACGTGTTGTGACTGCGGGCCTGCCGGGACGGTGTGTCAGACCATGGCGAGCCGGTCCACCAGCAGCTCCACCCTCGGCTCGGCGTCCTCTGGCAGCAGGCGGCCCGCGCGGGTCAGGGTCGCAAGGCCGTGCAGGGCCGCCCAGAACACCTCGGTGAACAACCCCGGGGGGACGCCGTCGCCGGCGACCTCGCCGAGAGTCTCCAGCAGGGCGGCGAAGGCGTCCTTCAGAGGCTCGGGGGTGTCCTCCTGCGCGTACGCCAGGCCGCCGTCGAGCTGGAACAAGGCGTCGTAGACCGCCGGGTTGCGTGCGGCGAAGTCGAGGTAGGCGCGGGCCAGGGCGGCGACCCGGGCGCGCGGGCCGTCGGCGGCGGAGGTCGCGGCCCGCACCGCCGTGGCCAGTTCGGCGGCCCCCTGAAGGGCGACGGCGCCGATGATCTCGCGCTTGCCGCGGAAGTGGCTGTAGAGGACGGGCTGACTGTATTCGATGCGCTCGGCGAGCCGGCGGGTGGTGACTGCGTCCCAGCCTTGCTGCTCGGCGAGTTCGCGGGCTGTCGCCACGATGAGGCGCTCGCGCTCCGCCCGTTCGCGCTGCTTGCGTTCCTGTACCGACATGCATCGATCCTAGCATCGCTAGACAATCGAGCATTAGCAGTACTAGCGTTGCCTCATCAGCTAGCAACGCTAGTTCACGGAGGGGTCGTCATGCTCAACGCACTCGAGGTCATCACCACCGTCGTCGTCGGGCTCATGGTGGGGGTGGAGTTCTCCGTCGCCTTCATCATGAACCGGATCCTGGACGCGCTTCCCGAGGACAGCGGCCAGCTCGGCCACGCCCACGGCGGCCGGATGCTCGGCGCCCTGATGCCGTTCTGGTACGTAGGCTCGCTCGTCCTCAGCGCGATCTGGGCCATCGCCGGATGGCACCACCACGGCGCCGGACTCGTCATCACCGCCGCCGGACTGCTGATCGTCAGCGTGGTCATGTCGATGCTGCTGCTCGTCCCGATCAACAACCGAAACAAGACCTGGACCCCCGACAACCGGCCCGCCGACTGGAAGCAGCAGCTGCGCCGCTGGGACCGCTACCACTACGTCCGCGTCGCCGTCATCATCGCCGCCTTCACCCTGCTCGTCGCCGCCCTCACCTGATACCACCGCTGGCCTGATCAGGGCCCACACGACTCAGCAAGCTCCCCGAAGCTCACCCCGCTGACGAAGACTCGCAAGGCGCCTAGGTCTTCACCAGCAACACCGAACGCGACCGCGCGCCGGCGCCGTGGCTGACTGACCTTCTACAACACTCGACGCCGACATACCGCGCCCGCAGGCCGGCCCCCGACCAGCCGACTGTCACCAAGGTCATCCCCGGATACACCTAGTAGCTGTCGTAGCTGGGCTTACCGTTCGACCGGTAGACGCCGACGACGGTGCCGCCCTTCGTCGTCGAGACGCTGACCGGCTCCAGCGCAGTGGGGATCGCTCCGTCGGCGAACAGCCGCTTGCCGGTGCCGATGATCACCGGATGGATGGTCAGCCGGTACTCGTCGACGAGATCGTGCCGCATGAGGGTCTGGGCGAGGTCGCCGCTGCCGACGACATTGATCTTGCCGCCGTCGGACGCCTTCAGCTTGCGTACGGCATCGACGATGTCGCCCTCCAGCAGCGTGGAGTTCTGCCACTCGACGGACGTCAGGGTCCGGGACGCCACATACTTGTGCATGCCGTTCATCCGATGGGTGAACGGGTTGCCGGGATCGGCGGTCGGCCAGTACGACGCGAAGATCTCGTACGTCTTGCGGCCGAGCAGCATCGCGTCGGAGTGCTCGTACCAACCGGCGATGGCCGTGCCGACCTCGTCGTCGGCCACCGGTTTCTGCCAGCCGCCGTGCTCGAATCCACTCTCGGCGTCCTCATCCGGACCACCCGGCGCCTGCATGACGCCGTCCAGCGACAGGAACGTGCAAACGATGATCTCGCGCATGGTGCGCTCCCTTCGTCGACGGGTAGACGGCACAACTGCCGAGAACTCATCGGCGGGGAACTTCCCAGGCGCACACCACCATGGCCGCCGTTTGGAGCAACGTGGCTTGGGATCGACTTGGTCAGTTCATGCGAGGGCTGCCCCGAGGGCTGCCCGACGGGCCGGCTCCGCCCTTCTCGGGGCGGCAGTGGTGACCGGCTCTTGGGTCCCACACAGCTCCTCAAAACAAGCATGAGGGTAAATATCGGGTTAAAGTCGCTGGTGAGGTGGTGTGTGTGGCGTCTCAGGAGGAGTTGTTCGCGGCGGTGGACGCGCTGCTGGAGGAGGAGCCGCCGCTGCCGCCTCCGGCGGAGCGTGCGCGCCTTCGTGAGGCTGCCGGTATCACGCAGGCGCGTCTGGCGAAGGTGTTGAGCTCGACGACGCAGACGGTGAAGAACTGGGAGAACGGCCGTTCGGAGCCGAAGGAGCCGCGGCTGTCGGCGTACCAGCGGCTGCTGCAGGGCTGGGCGGCGAAGCACCCGGCCCCCGCCCCCTCGCCTGCTTCCGCCGCTGCCGTCACCGCGTCCGCCGCCTCCCGCACAGCCGCCGTTCCGGCCGCTCCTGAAACACCTGTGACCGTCTCCGCATCGTCTGCCGGGGAGCCGGCCACATCGGCGGAGGTTCCTGCCACTTTTGCCGCCTTGGCCGGCCCCGAGCAGCTGTCGCCGGCGCGGCGTCCGGCCGTGAAGAAGGCCGGGGCCGCGAAGCCCACCACGACGGATCCACGGTTCCGGCATGGTCCGCTCGCGGTACTGGATGGTGACGGCTGTGCGTACGGCACGGGCGGCATCGTGCTGGACTGCCCGGCCACCACCATCGTGGAGCTGGGGGAGTGGACGCTTACCGAATCCGGTCTCGGGGCGCCGCGCCTGCACCGCTACGGCAAGGACGCCGATCCGCTGATCGTGCTGACCGCATCGGCGGCTGTGAAGCTCGGGCTGCCGGAGCGCTTGGAGGGCCACGAGCAGCGCCTGCCAGAAGACCACGCAGTGGTCAAACAATTGGTGAAGGCGAAGTGGCACCTGACCCGTCGCGGGTTCGGCCCCTGGGCCAGGGTCTGCCGCAAAGCTCACGAAGGCCGGCGGCAGTGCGTGCGGCTGGCGATCTTGTCCTGGGGTGCCCTCGATGAACGCTCCTGGCCGGGAGTGACCGAGATGGAGCCGGCCGACATCGCCCGCGCCCTCGGCGTCTACGCACAGCGCGTCATCACCCCGCGCGGCTCCACGGCAACGTCGGGCCTGGAGCTGATGACCGCGCTGCGCCCGCCCACGAAGGCAGTACAGGACCCGGCGACCGGGAACTGGGTGCCGGGCCACAACCCCGGCTCGCTGGGCACGGAGCCGATGGACCCGGCGCCGCCGGAGGCCACCCCCGAGCACCCCGTCGTGGTGAACTCCGGCTGGACGGGCGGCTTCCTCAACGAGGAGGCGTACCAGTGGGTCCGGGACGTCGGCCTGCTCACCGATGAGGAGTGCCAGCTTCCCTACGCGGTCGGCCTGGACCTGAACACCGCCGTCCTGGCGGCCGCGGCCCGCCTGGTGGTGGGCCTGTCGGAGCCGGTGCACTTCGTGAGCCCCGAGTTCACCCCGAAGACCCCCGGTTCCTGGCTGGTCGACCTGTCCCACGTGGAGGTGGATCCGCGCCTGCCCTCGCCGTTCACGCCGGCCGGCGAGCGCCCCGACGGCCCGGCCTGGTATCAGACGCACACCGTCGCCTACGCCCAGGAACTCGGCTACAACGTCCACCCGGTCGAGGCATACCTGCGCCGTGAGACCGGCGCGTACCTCGCCCCGTGGCACGACCGGCTCAAGACGGCGTACGTCGACACACTCGCCGACCTCGGCGTCACCCGAGACCTCTCCGACGCCGAGTTCCTGGCGGCGATGGAGCGCCACAAGCAAGCCGACCCTGCCCTGGCCGCCGTTCTGTCCGCCATCGAGGCCACGGTGAAGGGCGGCATCGGCAAGCTACGCGAACACCCACCGCGCAAGCGCTACAAGGAGGGCGAACGGTGGCCGGCTCTGGAGCGGCCGACCTGGCGTCCCGACATCCGGGCCGCGGTCATCTCCAAGGCACGGGTCAACCTGCACCGCAAGCTCACCAACATGGCGAATATGACGGGCCTGTACCCCCTTGCCGTGCTGTCGGACTGCGTCGTCTACCCCAGCCCCGGCCCCTCACCGCTGGACTTCCTGCCCTACAGCGCCTCCGGCAAGCCCCAGCCCGGCGCCTTCCGTCTCGGGCCCACCCCCGGCCTGGCCAGGCTGGAGGGCGTCCAGCCGATGCGGTGGGCGGTCGACCTGATGGAACAGGGCTACAACCCCGCCCGCCGCATCAAGGGCGGCGACGAGTAGGGTCTCGCGGCTGATGCCGTAATCTCACGGGCCGTGTCGTACCGATGTCGTCTACGACATCACCGTGAGACTAGCGCGTGGGTGCTGCTGCTCAGCGCCTCGTCTCGTACCTGGTCAGGACCACGCCGCCGGGAAACGTCCGCGTCTCCACCAGGTTCAGGTTCACCCAGCTGTCCAGCGCGGTGAAGAACGGCGTGCCGCTGCCCACCAGGACCGGATAGGCGGCGATCGCGTACTCGTCGATCAGCCCGGCGCGCATGGCCGCCCCGGCGAGCGTTGCGCCGCCGATGTTCATCGGGCCGCCGTCCTCGGCCTTGAGCCGGGTGATCTCGGCGATCGCGTCGCCGGTGACCAGGCGGGTGTTCCAGCCGACCTTGTCGATCGACGAGGAGAACACCACCTTCGGCGTGTCCCGCCAGTTCCGCGCGAACTCGATCTCAGCCGGGGTGGCGTGGGGCTGCTGGTCGCCGGTTGGCCAGTAGGAGCTCATCGTCTCCCACAGCTTGCGCCCATACAGCGACAGGCCACTCGCCTGCTCGTGGTCGAGCCACCACTGGAACAGCTCGTCGCTCGGCGGTCCGCTCCAGCCGATGTCGTCGCCGACCGCGGCGATGTAGCCGTCCAGCGTCACGTTCATGCCGTAGATCAGTTTCCGCATGGCGCAGCCTTCCGTCCGTGGGTGTCCGGCGTATAGACCAGCGCGGCCCGGGAAACTCGTCGGTGCGCGATCTGGGCTCGCCGGTACGCCATGGACCAGTGCTGCCGGCACCCGCGGGGTCGGTGACCTGCTCCAGGCCCTGTCCACCGACTGAATCCGCTCTGGATCTGTCGTCGACACGCAGCCCCGGCCGTCCAGTCCCGAAACAGGTGTGGCGGCCGGGGCGCGGGGTAAGCGGGTCGATGTACTACCCATGGGAAAGTGAACAAGGGGGCGACACTTATGCTCATGGCGCATCCCGCGGTCCTGCGGAACCTGATCGAGCAGTACGACACGCTGCGCATCCTGCACGCCGAAGACGGCAGTGCCGAGGTTCGTCAGCGCATGGACGACATCGCGTACACGCTGTGTGTGTCGACCGGCACCCAGGACATCGACGCAGCCCTCATCGCCGCCCGGCACCAGCTGCCCGGCGCCCGCCCCCAGGACGACTCCCTCCTCACCACCTGACCCGTAGCAGGCCGTCGCCCCGAGTTACCAGCACGATGAGCACGACAGCGAACCTGCCGGTTCTGGCCAGCCTCGACGAGCTCACCCGGCTCGTCACCGGCTGCCATGGCCTTTACGTGCGCTGGTCCCGCGGCCCGGAACGCGATCTGCCCCGAGCGAGCAGCAGGGACGACCTGACCGGTGTCCAGCTCCCGGGCCTGTCGGCCAATCCGCTCGACATCGAAGAGTGGTGGGGCGAGCGTCCCGCACACATTTGGGTCGCCCGCCGGCTGTACGACTACTGCCACCTTCCCCACGTCAAGGACGCCCGTGCTCGGCCGTGGGTGCTGCAGGGTGTCGAAGCCGCCCGCGGCCCGGACAACGAACCGTTGGTGAGAGACGTTGAGCCTCTCGGCTGGATCGCTGATCACGTCATCACGCAGGCGTGCCGGATCATCACCGAGCAGCCCGGACCGTGGGGCCCCCTCGCCCGCGAGGAAACCAAGTGAGTAGGAGGAGTCGCTCTACCCCACCCTGCCGTTCACTGTTCGGCCGTCTTCTGGGCGGGGAGGGAGGCGAGCGGGGACCCGGTGGACCGCGTGGATGGCCGGCCAGTCGATGCGGCGGCTTCGGGCGAGCCGGTCCAGGCCGGCCTGCCGAGAGAGGCGGACCTGAGAGTGAGGCGTCCCTAGACCATTTCGGAGTGGGTGAGCAGTCCGACCCGTACAAGGTGGTCAAAGGCGCTCTCCCTCATGCCGAGGACGCCGGCTGCCGCGCACGCATGCAAAAGCGGCCCGCGGCCGAGGCGCGTTCGACGTACGCCGCGTAGACCGCATCACCTTTGCCTGACGGGGCCAGTCGGGGAAAGGCGTCACGTCGTGACGTGCCCCGCCCAGATACTCACCCTGGCCATCGACAGCCGCGCCCAAGCGCTCGACACCGTGCGCGCGGCTCTCGCCCGTCACGCCGCTTCTTAAGAGTGGGCGGGGCGGTGGGCGCTACAGGGCCCGGTGGCCGGCGACGTCTCCGTCGGGGTCGTCGGCGAGGACCACGGCTGCGGTGATCCGTTTGCCGACGGGTTCGCGGTGGACAGCGAAGCTCTGGGACACCGCCATCACGATCTCCAGACCGTGCTGGCCGATCCGGCCGGGGTCGGGCGCCAGTACCGAGGGCAGGGTGGGGCTGCTGTCCCACACGCTGATCTCAACGGTGCCGCCGCATATTTCCAGGTCGAGCAGGCAGGGTCCGGGTGCGTATTTGCGGGCGTTGGTGACCAGCTCGCTGACCACCAGTTGCACCATGCCCAAGGCCCGTTTCGACACGGGCAGTCCGTGCACGGCTTGTACGGAGGTGAGGAAGTCGCGTGCGGTGTCGCGGGCGGCGGCGATCTCTTCACTGCCCTCGAACGCGACGAACACCATGATCGGACGCTCAACGAGGGGCTCTTGGCTCTCGTCCTGCCCAACCAGGTCCATACATCCGCCTCATGTCCCGTTACCCCTAAACGAGCGAACATTCGACCATGCCGGGCACCCGCCCGGCGACACGGGTCGGTCTTTCGCCCGTGGTCGCTTTTGTCTCGCACGCGCGTCTGAGCCTCGCGTGCCAGCCGTCTGCATGATCGACGTCAGAGAAATCGGGTGCCATGGTCTGTGCTTTTGCGGGCAGGCGGCTGGAGTGCCTGGCGCGTCTGCTGACCTTATGTCGCAGGTGCGCTCTGCCCTGTTCCAGGCCGGCTTCCATGAACTGGGGAACGCGGAGAGCGGCGTCCCGGGACTGCGGGTGACGGAGGTGGATGCCGGGGTCCTGGTCAGCTGGACCGCCTCGGACGGGTTCACTTCTCTGGCCCGTGAACAAGCCGGCCGGGCTCCGAGCGGCGACCGTATGCGAGCGATGGTCGAGGCGGCAGTGGCAGGTGTGCTGGTCCAGCAGGGGCACTCCGTCGAAGAAACGCCCGACGGTGAGGCCCTGATCGTCCGCGGTAGGAGTGTCAGGCCTTCAGGGCCTGCTCGACGCCGGGATGGCAGTCGATGAGGGCGTCGATGCCGACCATCTCCATCAGATCCAGGATCGGGTCCTGGGCGCCGGCGATGCGCAGCCACCCCTGAGCCTCGCTCACGCGGCGGTAGGCGGCAATGAAGACGTTGATCCCGCTGGAGTCCATGAACGTCACACCGCTGAGATCCACCACGATCCGGGGCGGTGCTGTGGCGTCCTCGGACAGCAGGGCCCGACCGAAGTCGCCCATGACATCGTGGTCGATCTCGCCGTCCACCGTCACCACCAGGATGCCGTCGACCACCTCGGAGTGGACGGAGAACCGGCCCGGCCGCTTTTGCTTGTGGATGTCGGTCACCGTCCTCAACTGCGCCCGGACCAGGCCGGACGGCGCGTGCGCGGAGGATTCCGCCCCACGACCACAGCGCGACGTACTCGCCGAAGCCGCCGCCCGATCGCCGCTCGTAGCCGAGTGGAGTTCGTTGTCATAGTGCAAGCGTAGTGGGGTCTCCGCTCGATGAACATCACGAGCTCGCAGCCGCACGCAAATCCTCCAAGGCCGACCCAGCCGACTCCGGCGGCAACCCCAAGTCCGTACGGGATGAGGAGTGGATGGCAGTGGTCAAGGGCCGTCGCAAGCACCCCGGTTCCTGGCTGGTCGAGCTGTTCCATGTCGAGGTGGATCCGCGCCTGCCCTCGCCGTTCACGACGGCCGGCGAGCGCCCCGACGGTCCGCCCCGGGTATCAGACGCACACCGTCACCTGCGCCAGGAACTCGGCTGCAACGTCCACCCGGTCGAACGTTCCTCGCGCCGTGACCCCATGACCGCGCCGTAATCTGCGGCCAGCTCACCTTCTACGTCTGTACCGGCGGGCGCCCCGCTTGTCCGGTTCCGCATGGATCACGACGCCGTTGCTGAGGGCTGGGGGGTCTTGGTTGGGGGCCGGGTGCCGCCTCCACCGCCCGCTGGCTTTCACCGTCCGTACGCCTCCCGGCGGGGCAGCGGCCCGGCGTCCGCGTGACGACCTGATTGCGCAGCGTGCCGCTGTCCGGGCCCGGGCCCGGAGCGGGCGGCCAGGGCGTCGGCGACGATTCCGGTGACGAAGGCGTAGACGGCCTTGTGCAAGAGATCCACGATGAGTTCCTGGCGCGGCCAGGTCTGCGGTGGGGCTCCGACTCCCGTGGCATTTTCCAAAATCTGGTCGTTGGTCAGCCGGACCACCGTGAACTTCGCCGACGACCAGGGGCCACGCAGCCCGGCATGGGCCATCACCGATCGCAGGACACCGAGCAGGGCGCCCTGGCCGTAGTGCATCGCCCAGTTCACCGGTAGCGGCTGCCGCCCGCGCCGCTCCGGCAGCCCGGTCACTCGCTCCAGGGTGCGTGCCGGAATGTGCGAGCTGGGCCGACCGGTCAGGCGCTGCTCGGCCTTCTCACCCAGCGTCATCACCCCCACCCCGGCCGCACCGGCGATGAGGCCCTGCCACAGCGCGCGCTTCATCATGCCGCCACGGGTACCCGAGCCTGGCTGAGCTCACCATCGCGCCCACCGAACTCGCACGCGCACAGAGGATGCCTCACGGCGAATGCCCCATCGCCTCGTACACGTCTCAACGTCGCCCGCCCGCCCGCTCGACTCCGACGAGAAGGCCGAGGCGCAGGCACTGCTCCAAGGCGCCGAGTCCCTCGCCTACCTGCTCGAAGACCTCCCCCGTCGGCTGCGCGCCTGAGCGGCAGCGACGCATCCGCCGCATGGTGCTCCGACGCCGTTCCGTTTCGGTCCCCGGCACCCGTGCAACCCGGACGGGGGTTGCACAGGCCGGCATCCTGACGCACGCCGGGCGTGCGGTCACCGAAAAGCCCCCCGACGAGGAGAGCAGCGATGGATCACTCCCGTGCCCCTGTCCTGGAAGGCACTGCAGGAGTTCCGGAGTCGCGGCGACGTGGTGTACGGGCCTCCCGGACACAAGCAGGGGCTGGGAGCCGATCCCCGCGTCCTCGACGTGGTGGGGGAGGGCGTCTTCGCCTCGGACGTGCTGTCCCTGAACGGACTCGACGACCGCCGTGAGTCACAAGGGGTGCTCACCCAGGCGGAGGAACTGATGGCCGACGCGGTCGGCGCGGAACAAGCCTTCTTCTCCACCTGCGGCAGCTCCCTGTCGGTCAAGACGGCCATGCTGGCGGTGGCCGGACCGGGCGAGAAGCTCCTCGTCTCGCGCAACGCCCACAAGTCGGTGATCGCCGGCGTCATCGTCAACGGTGTCCACCCGGTGTGGGTGCATCCGAAGTTCGACGCCGAACGGCACCTGGCCCACCCGCCGGAGCCCGACGACGTACGCCGCGCACGGTATGCAGGCCACCGAATGGCTGCGTGCCCACTGCCATGTAGACATCGGGTCCTCCGACACCTGCCGGATCAGCGCACAGATCACCCACGCCGACAACGGCCGGACGGAGAACCTCCTCATCGACTCCCTGCACCGCCTTGTCGAAGACGCCGGCACGATCGAGAATCGGCCGCCGGTCCGCCTGCCCGAGCCCCGCGCGCTGCAGCTGGAACAGGCCATGCTCCCGCGTGACTCTTCGCCACCGCCGAACACGTCCCCGCTTCCCAGGCCGTCGGGCGCGTCGCGGCCGAGACGATCAGCCCCTACCCGCCCGGTGTCCCCGTCGTCGCCCCCGGCGAGGTCATTACCCGCGAAGTCGTCGACTACCTCACCAGTGGCGTGGCCGCCGGCATGCTCATCCCCGATGCCGCCGACCCCACCGCCGAAACCCTGCGAGTGACGGCTCGATAGGAGGGTTCGCTGCGACTCGAAGGAGGCACGGCCCTGGGCCCAACCCTCAGGCACGCAGCGCTCAGCCCCTGGCCAGCGGCGCCGGCGCCGATAGGTGGGGGACAGGGCGCGCGCCGGCCCGAGCAGAGGGGGCGTACCACCCCAGTGGAGGACGGTGCCGAAGTGAACGAGAACAGGCCTCTCACGAGGCGGTCCAGTCGATGAAACGCGGCAAGCAGTACGCAGTCGCCGCCTCCGGGCAGTGGACCGACGAGGAGGACGGCCGGCGCAGGCTACCCGCCGGCGAGGTCCATGCCTGGGAGCCGGGCCGCAACGAGACCGTTTGCGGGCTGTCCCTCAGTCGCTCGCAACTCACGCGCTTCCCGCACGTCAGCTGGCCCGACACCTACCCTGAATCCGGCGGCGCCGCCGACCGGGTGCAGCGGGTGTGCCCACGCTGCGCCTCCGTGGCCGGACGCCGCGGCAGCGACGCACGCCCACGCTGGCATCGCGTCCATCCCCGCCCATGAGCGCCGCACCGGCGGCTACGCCATGCGAGCGCAGGCCGCCATGATCGCCCCCGGCCAGGCTCTCAGTCCCGGAGCGGCGAACCCTTGGTGACGGACGGGCTTTCCGTGTCATCGCTGAGCAACCCGGCCGGTGGGGACCTCTCTGCCTCCTGCCCTGTTGGAAGGGTCGTACCGCGGCCGAAGCCCTATGGCGCGGCCTGCTGTGCCGGGCTCGTGCCTATCGCCCAGACATGCGCGTTCAGAAGGCGCCAACCCTGTGACGCCTTCATACGAGGCCGACGGCACAGAGGTCAGCGGCCCGATGGGTACGGCGTCGCCGTTCCGCGTCGCATCTTGGGTGATTCGGCAGCTCGGGCGGCGGCGCTGGCAGCCAGTGCGAGCAGGAGTGCGATGGCGCCGGTGATGACGTTGTTGGTGATGGTCTTGGTGGTGCTGACGTTGCCTGCCACCACCCAGGGCGCGATGATCGTCCATGCGCCCAGGAGGCAGGCTCCCCAGGCCATGCTGTGAGTGCGTTCGTAGGCTCGGCCGAAGCCCCCGCTCATCAGCAGGGCGTAGGCGAGGCCCACGAGGAGGTTGTTGACGGCGAGGGTGGACAGGCCGTTGAACCCGGTGATCCACGGTGACGCTGCCAGATAGATACCGGTGAGGAAGGCCAGCATGCCGACGGCCTGGCCTTGCGGGGTGCTCGTGGCGCGTTCGGCGATTTCGTGCCGTTGCCGCATGTCGATGAGATCGGGGTGGGTCTCCATGGACGGCCCGTGAGAAGTGGTCATTACGGTCACCTTGGTCTGGGAGTGGGCATTTCTGGCATCGAGTACCCAGCGGGCGAAGGCAAACCAGCGTGAAGAGAGATCCCGCACCGGGCTACTTCTTCGGCGCAGCCGGGTGCGGGATTCCTGCCTTCGGGGCGCGCTTGCAGGGTGGGGGAGGTGGTGGCAGCCGTCCGGCCGCCGTATCGCAGCCGTTGATCTCGGATCCGGCCCGCTTCACGCGAGTTGCTGGCGGTGGTGCGCTTCAGCCAGGCTCGACGCTCCTTGCCGTCACCATGGCCGAAGGCCCGACGTGGCGGCCGACACCGTTCTGGCGGCTGATCCGCCGGCCAGGCCCTCCTGGCGGCGGGTATGCGCGCCGTGTACGGACTTCTTCTGATCACGTCCCAGGGACACTGCACGGGCACGCTGTGCGTCTACCGCAGGCAGCCGGGCGCATCGCTGACCGCCGACCAGCAGCAGGAGCTGGGCGTCTTGGCGGCAGAAGTGGCGCCTGGGGCTTCGCCGCCACTCAGGACTTCGGGCCCTTTTTTCGCCACTCCGGGCTGCGGGTCCGTGGGCACGCCGCGCGACCGAATGCCTGCGGGGCCTCAGGTGGCCTCTTCCAGCAACGCGCACAGTTCCTCGTCCAGATCAAGCAGGTGCGATTCCCGGCCCTTGGGAACTACCTCGTAGGTGTGCTCCAACCAGCGCTCTATCACAGCTGAGGAAGCGCGGAGCACAGCCGCCCATCGGGTGTGGACAGGACCAGGCGCGCCGCCGGCCGGCACGGATCGGCAGGATCTGCACATCGCCGTGAGCTGTTTCGATCGGATCGATGCGCTGGTCGCATCCGCGCCCGGTCTGACCCTGGATGAAGTGGATCAGCGGGAGGGGGAGTGGCGGTGGACGGAGTCCCGCAGAACCGCAGCACCCCGATGGCATCCGTACGTACTTGGTACGCAAAATGAACGCTCCACGATACGGTCGGCACACGCGGTGCAGCAGGTCCGGTCAGGCCCATCGCATGCCGATCGCGGTGGTGACAGCGTCGCGGCCCTCGATGCGGTCCGGTGACAGCGTCGCGGCCCTCGATCGGGGCGCCGTCCGGACGGGCCGCACGGATCGATTCCAGGGCGCCCCGGGTGGGCTTGGTGCCCTTGCGGAGCCGGTTGATTCCCCACAGGGTGTCGTCGCCGACGGAGTAGCAGCCGTGGAAGTAGCGGGTGCCGTGGGTGCGGTGGTAGGTGGCCGGCAGCCGGTCGGGCTTGCCCTGCCTGGCCCAGCACGAGCCAGCGGTCGGGCGGATGCCCAGCGGACCGAACTCGTCGAAGGCGAAGGTCCGATCAGGCCGCTCGTTCAAGGCGTACTCGATGCGCTCCAGCTTGGCATCGAAGTCCGGGTCGGTGGACTCCTTCCACGTCTTGGTGCGCTGGAACGTGATCCCGCGGCGGGCCAGCAGCAGTCGCAGGGCCTCGCGTCCGATGCGTATCGTGCGGGCGATGTTGCAGCGCAGGTGGTCGGCGAGGTTCCGGATCGACCAGCGGGTGAAGGGCTTGCCGAGCTTGGTGGGGCGAGTGGCGGCCGTCTGGATGACGAAGTCCTCCTCGTCAGGTGTCGGCAGGCGGTGACGGCCTCCCGCCCACCGAGGGTCCAGGCAAGCCAGCCCGATCTCGTTGAAGCGGTGGATGACATCGCGGACGGTGTCCCCGTCGGCCTGCACGAGCCGCGCGATCACCGGAACGCTGTTCCCGCCCGCCGAGGCCAGCAGCATCATCGCCCGTCGGAACCGCACCGTGCTGGTAGTGCCCCGGCGCGCGGTCCGCTGCAGCTTCTGCACCTCCTGCTCGGTCAGTCTCCGTAGCCTCACCGGCTGTGCCATCCGGTCTCCCCGCGTCGATCGGACGTGTCGTCACGTCCAACCGACGCTCAGTAGGGATAGGCACGAGATTGGTCGATGCCGGCCTGGTGAATGGATTCTGGTCACAGCAGGGCGGCGCCGCTGGACGGGGACGACGCTGGTCATGCGGTCCGCGGGGCTGGGTGGTGGCCTGGTAGGTGATACGACAGGAGGGTGACGCGGCTCACCGGGAAATAGTGACAGGACGTTGTCGCGGACGGCTGCGACCGTCGCCAGCATGACGATCACAGACGAGGACTGCCTCACCGAGACCCTGGCATTCAACGACCAATTCGAGGCCGCTGCCGCGAACCGACCGGTGCGCGAAGCGGCGCCGGACGCAGCCCTGCTGGCCAGCCTGCGGCGTAACCGGCTCGGTGGCGACACACCACCGGTAAGACTGCCGCATGGCCAAGACCGCGTCGTTGAGGGCGGGGTGAAGGTACGGGTGTTCGTGCCGGACCACGTTGACGGCGTGTACCTACACATCCATGGAGGCGGCTGGGCGTTCGGTTCCGCGGACGGGCAGGACGAGAGGCTATGGCTGCTCGCCGAGCGGGCACGGCTGGCCGTGGTGAGCGTGGACTACCGTCTCGCACCGGAACACCCGTTCCCCGCCGGGCCCGACGACTGCGAAGCGGCCGCCCGGTGGCTGGTACAGCACGCCGCAGCCGAGTTCGGCACCGAACGGCTGCTGATCGGCGGTGAATCGGCCGGTGCCCACCTCAGTGTCGTGACGCTGCTGCGCCTGCGCGACCGGCACGGCATCACCGGCGCGTTCCGGGCGGCGCACCTGCTCTTTGGCCCCTACGACCTGTCGATGACGCCAAGCCAGCGATCGTTCGGCTCCAAGCGGCTGCTGAGCAATACCGACTCGCTGCGGCGGACCTATGAGCTGTTCACACCGGGCATGGGGGCGGAGCAGCGCCGTGATCCCGAGGTCTCACCGCTGTTCGCCGACCTTGCCGGTTTGCCGCCGGCCCGGATCGTCGTCGGTACCGAGGATCCGCTGCGGGACGACTCGCTGTTCCTGGCCGGGCGGTGGCAGGCGGCAGGCGCGCCTGTGCAGCTCGGTGTCGTCGCCGGGGCCATGCATGGCTTCACGCTGTTCCCGCTGACCGTCACCGAGCGCGAACTGCGGCGCGAGCGGGACTTCCTGTCCACCGCGGGACGGTAGCGTCGCCGGCATGAACCGCACTGCCCGGCTGTACGCGCTGGTGGAGGAGTTGCGCGCGGCGGCGCCGCGGCCGCTGACGGTCGCGGCGCTGGCCGCGCGATTCGAGGTCAGCACGCGTACGGTGCAGCGCGACCTCCAGGTGCTGATGGAGACCGGTGTCCCGGTACGCACCACACCCGGGCGGGGCGGGGGCTGGTCGATCGACCCGGAGATGACCCTGCCCCCGATCCACTTCACCGCCGATGAAGCCTCGGCGCTGGCCGTCGCCCTCGCCGCGGCCGACGCCTCCACCCCGTACGCCGGCGCGGCCCGCACAGCAGCCCAGAAGATCGCGGCCTCGATGACCGGCCCCGCCGCGGCGGCGGCACAGGAACTCGCCGCACGGATCGTCACGCTGTCCTCGCCGACCGACTCCACAGTCCGCGCCGCAGTGGAACAAGCCCTCACCACCAACACGGTGCTACGGCTGTCCTACAACGACGCGGCAGGTCGCGAAAGCGACCGCGCGGTAGAACCGGCCGGACTGCTCAACGCCGACGGCCAGTGGTACCTCATCGCCTGGTGCCGCACGCGACAGGCCGGCCGGGGCTTCCGGCTGGACCGCATCACAGCAGCGGCTCCAACCACCGAACAGGCTCAGCCCTACGACCTGACCGAACTGCTACGCGGCTCGGCCGCAGCCGACGCCGTGCAACCCACCACGCTCGCTTCACTCACGCCCCCGCCTTCAGCAAACCGAAGGCACCACCCCGGTGAACCTTCACGGTCACGGCACTAGCGACTCCAACGCGGGCAATCGCTGCGCCCGAACCGGTCTTCCACGAGACTGTGCGGCACCGGTCAAGGGTCCCGGCGACAGCGACAGTTGGGTGGGGAATTTCTTCTTCGGTGTAGGTCGTCCCCTCGCTCAGTTCCTCGATATAGCTAGTGCGCTCTTCACCCCGGCGTGCGTGGTCGAGCACCAGTGCCTTACGCAGAAGTATGACGAGTGGGGTGCGGAGCATGGCTGGAGCGCAGACTCGCAGGCAGCCCGTCTTGGTGCCGCAGTTCCCTTTCTCGGAAGGGGGAGGGGTGCGGAGGCCCCACCGAGCGACTCGGGACGTTTGGGAATGCTCCGTAAATGATCTCTGACATTTCTGGTGGCCTGCTGATTTCTACATCACCCGGCAGGGATGAGGTTGTGCAGGTGGGCGATTCGCGAGCATGGCGTGGTGGACGTCGTCGCCTTTTACAGCGGCTAACACAATGAGGTGAGGTGGTGCGGTGGGCCGCATCCGTGCGGTGGGTTGGGCCGTTGCGGGTGTATGGGGCATCGCCGTGGATCGTGTCGGATGAGTTGTGGGAGCGGATCGAGCCGCTGCTGCCGAGGCGGGAGCGCCGGTTCCGGTATCCGGGCCGGAAGCCGTTGCCGGACCGGCAGGTGTTGTGCGGGATCTTGTATGTGCTGCACACGGACATCCAGTGGGAGCACCTGCCGAAGGAACCGGGGTTCGGTTCGGGCATGACGTGCTGGCGGCGGCTGAGGGACTGGACATCGCACGACGCGGCACCGGGCACGGCTCCGGTCTCGGCGTCTACCGGTGGGTGGTCGAGCGGACCTTTGCCTGGCTCCACGGCTTCCGCCGACTGCGCGTGCGCTGGGAACGACGAGCAGACATCCACGAAGCGTTCCTCAAACTCGCCTGCTGCCTGATCACACACCGACAACTCAAGTCATTCTGTTAGCCGCTGTTATCGGCCAGGGCCGGCCGCACTGCCGTGGCCATGATGGCGGGGTCGGGGCGGTGCAGCATCCGCTGCACGTCCGGCTCACCCCGGAGCGGGGCGGTTCCGGTCGCCGAAGAGGTAGATCGCGAAGTCGGACACCGGCCGGTATCCGATGCGCTGGTACAGGGAGTTGCTGGTCGGATTGGCGAGGTCGGTGAACAGGAGCACCTCGTCCGCCCCGGAGGAGCGCGCGGCACGGCTGGCCTCGGTGGTGACGGCACCCGCGTAGCCGCGGCCGCGCAACTCCGGCGGGGTGTACACGGCGACCACCCGGATCTGCCCGGCGACCCGGGGGGACGTACCGGCCATGGAGACACGAGTGCCGTCAGGAGTCTCCCAGAACAGCAGGTCGCCGCGCTCCACCCGGTCGTCGGCCCAGTGTCCGGGGTCGCGGCCGGCCGGCTCGCCGACCTCGGCGCAGAACTCCGCGTACCAGCGCGCCATCAGCGCGCGGTCCGCGGCTCCGGCCGCCCTGGCCCGGCCCGGCGGCACCGGCTGCGGCACCGTCGGCTCCCCCAGCCTGTACAGGCGCAGGCGCTTGTACAGAACGGACGGAGCGCCGGTGTGCCGTTCCCATGCCGCGGCGAGGGCGGCGGCGGTGTCGCGGTCGGCGTTGACGCCGCCCAGCATGCGCCCGGCCGCAGCCAGCCGGCGGGCGAGGCCGTCGGCCTCCTCCTCGGTCAGCGAGGTGACCACGAGGGGGTTTGGCGGGGTGCGAAAGAAGGCTGCCCGCACGGCGCCGTCCGCCTCCAGCCTCCCGAACTCGGGCGGGGCGTCGCCGTAGTGCCGTCCGCCGCGGACGCGCAAATTCTCCGTCACGGTGAGCTGCACGGTGTGCCGGTCCGGCCGGGAACGCAGGAAACCGCCGGCGCGGGCCAGGTATTCCGTGAGGTCGTCCGTCAGGTACCAGTCGTCGAAGGGCATGGCTCATGATCTCCCCTGGCGTCCAGTAGGCGCCCGGCCGGTCAAGGACCAGGACGTGGTCGCTGTGCATGACCACGCTGCTGCGGAAGGGACTTTGCTGGGACAGGGAAGTCAACGAGGCCCCCGCGACCAGTGGTTGCGGCTAGAACACCTCCTCCAACGGCACGGGAGCCTCGTGGGTCGCGGACGCCGAGGCTCTGGTGCGATCGGTGGAGCGCTGCACAAGCTCACTGCCTCATCGACCTGGCTGGCACACCACGCCCACCCGCGCTGTGCCGGCCGGCAGAACCCGAGCCGGTCGACGCGCCACTAGCCCTGGGCCGGGAAGACGAAGAAGCCCTTCTGCGTGCTGATGTAGCCGTACCCCGACTGCTGTGAGAAGAGCGGGATGTTCTCCTCGGGCAGGCTCTTGGCCAGCACCTTCTTGGTACGGCCGTCGACTGCGAGGAACACGCTCGGGCTGAAGCCGTCCTTCGTGGTGCCGTAGAGGATGCCGTTCGGGGAGAAGCGCAGCGGGTTCATCGCCTTCTCGCCCTCCTTCTGCGTCCAGACCTCCTTGCCGTCGGCGGGCTGCCACACGGCGGTGCCCTGTTCCGTGTGAGCAGCGGCCAGCGTGTGGTCAGGGGCGAAGACGGAGGAGCCCTCGGTGTTGACGGTGTCGGTGGGGCTGTCCTCGTACGAGTACTTCGAGGAGCCGCCGACCTGTTTGCCGCTCGTGATGTCGTACGTCGCCGTCACCCAGGTGTCGGGAGCGAGGGCGCCCGCACCCCAAGCGGTGAGGACACGGCCGTCGCGCACGTCGAGGACCCGGAGGGCACCGCTGGTGCGCTTCCCGTCCTCGTCCAGCTCCACGCCCGCCGGCGGGGTGACGTCTGCGGTGCTCCAAGCCTTCTTGCCGGTGGCGAGGTCCGTCATGACGAGTTGTTCGGGCTCGTCCTCGTAGGTGGAGGCGTTCTCCACGTGGAAGGCGTACTTGCCGGTGATCAAGGGCGCGTGGGCCTGGCCACCGTCGATCTCGTTGTTGCGCGGGTCGAAGGTGCACTTCGCCAGCTGTCCGGTGCAGGTGACCTTGCGGGCGGCGCCGCCGTCGACGGGCGTGAGCATCAGGCTCTCGTCACCCTCCTGCTCGATGATGTACCCCTCGTGGAGGTCGAACTCGTCGCCCTCGATCGTGGCCTTCCCCAGTTGGGTGCCGTCACCGCCGTAGACGGTGACCTCGGTGGTGGTCTTCTCCTCGCTCAGACCGTCCGACTCCGTCGTGGCACCGGCGAACACTGCGACCGCCGGGACGCCGTCGTGCCAGGTCGTGGCGGCCACGCGATCGGTCTTCACCTTCAGGGTCTTGCGCACCTGCCCGGTCTTCACATCCCGGAACTCCAAGGTGGCCGGTTCCGGGTCGTCGGTGAAGTGGAGGGTTCCGACCGAGCCGTCGACCGGCTCCCACGTGTACCCGTGACCGCTGGCGTACGTGCCCTGGGCATCCTTGACGAACAGAAGGGTGCCACCGAGGTCGATGGCGTCAGCGGGCGGCAGACTCCACGCGGGGCGGGCGGCGAGGCCGGGTATCGCGGGTCCGCTGTACGCGGGGCCCTTGGGCGTCGTGCCGTCAGGGCCGGCCGAGTTGCCGTCCTTCGACCTGGGCGCGGAGTCGGAGCCGCCGGAGGAGCCGCAGCCTGAGACCAGCCCGAGCGCAAGGACGAGGCCGACGGCCGTCACTGTGTACTTGTTCATGTCCCCATGAGTTTCGTTCAGATGATCTTGAAATGCTCGGTGCAGCATAGGCGCCCGGTGGCACGTCTGCCGCGGTGACGTCGTCCCGCACCCGCAGAACACGGACCGGGTGACGGTACCGGCCGCGTCCGCGCTGAACTCCGTGACAGCTCGCAGCCTGCCCGGCACGGGGCCGCGGCTCGGTGCTGAGTCCATCGCTGCCACCGGCGGTGACCTGACGCCTTTCGGTACCGCCGACCGGACACCCGCTCCACGCGACTCCGGCCGTCGCCGCTGGACTTCCTGCCCTACCGGGACGGCAAGCCGCTGCCCGGAGGCTTCAAGCTCGGCGTGAACCCCGGGCTGGGGAAGTGGGAGGGCACCCAGAGCGTGCTGTGGGGCGAGGGCGTCCGCGAGCAGTTCAACGCCCCGGACCTCAACCTCGCTCGGTACGTCAAAGACGGCACCGTCACCGACCAGGACACCGGGGAGTAGACCGCGATGAGGCATTCACCCGCCCGGTGCCCAAGAACGCGGGCGCGCAGATGCGATACCTGGTCAAGCAGCTCAAGGGCACCAAGGCGGTTGCCCGGATGCTGCGGATCTCCCAGCGCACTGTAGAGCGGTACGTGAAGGACCAGATCAAAAAGCCCCGCCCGGACCTCGCCGCCCGCCTGGAGGCCGAGGTGAAGAAGCGGTGGCAGCCGCAGATCCGTGCCAAGGCGCGGCAGAAGGCGGCGACCACCGGCGGCATCGTCATCGACACCCGCGCCCGGATCGGTTACACCGCACCTATCGGGACGACGGACGAAGACCGCCTGCGGCACCTGACGGTCGCCCTGCCGCCGCAGCACGCCGCCCGCCTCTTCGACGCCCAGCAGGCCGGCGCCACCGACCAGCAGCTCCAGCAGATCGCCGCCGAAGCACTCAAAGAGGTGTACTTCCAGGACAACGGCCGCCGCGCCGGACAGCTGGAGGAAGTCCGCTTCACCGACATCGAGCACCTGGAGTTCGACCTCTGACCCACCGTCGCCTGGAAAGCCGGGGCAGGTTGCGGGACCGCGGCGTACGGGCGTGGTCGAGGTGCTGACATCCCCATTGCGGCCCGCTTTCGCCTATGTCCCTTGGCTGGAGTCGCGGGAGAGGGAGGGCCGGCGGGATGGGCGGCGCGGACCCAGCCGGGGATCGGGGCGCGCATACCGGTGCTGCCTGTCGGCGGGGCCTCCGCGCTCGTTCCCGGGCCGGGTTGGGCGAACGCGCATACAAACGCAGGCAGTCGGAAAATCAGGACCGTCGGTACGGTTGCCTCTCTAGGCTTCCCCCATGAGAGTGCCGACAGCGAACTGCGGATGGTGTGGTGCATTCGCAGCGATGCAATTCGTTCCGTTCAGTGTGACGGTGACAGGCCGGAACGCAGTTGTGTCCAAGACCCCCGACGGACGTCCGCGCGCTGCGCCGACGTTCTGGGAGATGTACACCTGCCCGTCCTGTAAGGCGGCGAGCATCGCACTGGTTGCCCACGAAGGCGACGAGGACGACGGCGTCTTTCTGCGGTGGGTTCCCGACAGGCCTCCGGTGAAGGAGTATCCCGACAGCGTGCCCAAGGCCATTGCTGCGGCAGCGGCAGAGGCTCACAGCTCGCTGCGGGTGGGCAACGTGCAGGCTGCCGTCCTGATGGCGCGGACGACCGTGGAGGCGACGGCCAAGGCGAAGGGCATCACGACGGGCAACCTCGTGGCGAAGATCGACGCTCTTTACGCTCAGCGCCTGATCTATGAGCACGTCCGGGATGCCGCACATGAAGTCCGGTTCGCCGGCAACGACGCCGCCCATGGTGACCTGGTCGACGATCCGATCAGTGCCGGAGAAGCGGAGTCGATCGTTGAGCTGATGGACATGGTGCTCGAAGGGGTCTTCATCGCGCCGGCGAAGACGGCTGCTCAGGCCGCTGCCCGGCAGGCCCGGAAGAACGCCAGCTCCACGGCGAGCACCAACGGCGCTGTGGTGGGCAGTCCCTAGGCGCGCACTGCAAACTCGATGAGCCTTAGGCGTTGTTTCAGTTGGTGAGTCGACGGTGGCAAATGAGGGCCGCGGCTGTGCCGACGAAGGCAAGGAAGTGTTCGGATTTCCGCTCGTAGCGGCGGTGCAGGCGGCGACAGCCGGCCAGCCAGGACACGGTCCGCTCCACCACCCAGCGGTGACGGCCCAGCCGGTGGGACGACTCGATGCCCTTGCGGGCGATGCGCTGGCGGATGCCCCTCTGACGGAGCCATTGCCGCAGGTGGTCGTAGTCGTAGCCCTTGTCGGCGTGGAGCTTGGCAGGGCGCCTGCGGCGGGGCCCACGGCGGGAGCGGATGGCGGGATCCCGCGCACAAGGGGCTTCAAGCCGAGGCTGTCGTGCATGTTGGCGCCGGAGATGCCCAGTGACAGAGGCAGTCCGTTCCGATCCGTGACCAGGTGGATTTTCGATCCCGGCTTGCCGCGGTCGGTCGGATTCGGTCCCGTCAGTGGCCCCCCTTTGCCGCCCGGACACTGACCGAGTCGATCGCGCACCGCGACCAGTCCAGCTCACCTCTGCCACCGAGTTCATCGAGGATGACGCGGTGGAGCCTGGCCCAGACCCGCTCCTGGCTCCACCGCGCAAAGCGCCGGTAGACGGTGGGCCAGGCCGGCCCGAACACCGGCGGCAACTGCCGCCAGGTGCAGCCCGAGGTCGCCACGAAGATGATCGCTGCCAGGCATTCACGGTCACCCGCCCGCCGTCGACCCCCGCCCTGCGGACGGTTCACCTCTATCGGAGGCACCACCCGCCGGAACAGCACCCACAACTCATCCGGCACCAACCGCTCAGCCAGATCCGCCATGCAAGGTTCAACGAACGGTCACGCCATAAGAAACGGCGTCTAAGGCCAAGTGGCAGCTCACGCAGCGCCGTTTCGGCCCGTGGGTGCGGATCTACCGCAAGGCGCAGGGCCGCGAGCGGCAGTGTGTGCAGCTGGCGATCCTGTCGTGGGACGCCCTCGATGAGCGGTCCTGGCCCGGTGTTGCCGAGATGGAGCCGGCCGACATCGCCCGCGTCCTCGGGGTGTACGCCCAGCGGGTCATCACCCCGCGCGGATCCACCGCCGTCTCGGCCTGGAGCTGATGACGGCGCTGCGCCCGCCACGAAGCCGGAGCGCGATGAGGAGACCGGCAACTGGATCTCGGGCCACAACCCGGGCTCGCTGGGAACGGAGCCGATGGACCCGGCGCCGCCGGAGGCCACCCCGGAGCACCCCGTCGTGGTGAACTCCGGCTGGACCGGCGGGTTCCTCAACGAGGAGGCGCACCAGGGGGTGCAGTCGGTGGACTCGCTCAGCGATGAGAAGTGCATGATGCCCTTCGCGGTCGGCCTGGACCTCAACACCGCGTTCCTCGCCGCCGCAGCCCGCCTGGTCGTCGGCCTCAGCGCTCCCGACCACTTGCACGCCCCGAAGTTCAACCCGAAGATCCCCGGCTCCTGGCTGGTCGACCTGTCCCACATCGAGCTGGACCCGCGCCTGCCCTCGCCGTTCACGCCGGACGGCTCCCGGCCGACGGGACCTGCCTGGTACCAGACGCACACCGTCGCCTACGCCCAGGAGCTCGGCTACGACGTCCACCCGATCGAGGCGTACCTGCGCCGCGAGACCGGCGCGTACCTGGACCCGTGACAGCGCCGATCGACGGGGTGAGCGTTCTCGACCTCCGCGGCCCCGTACGTGCCGTGCGGGCCGCCGTTATCGCGGGTGCAGATTGATCGTCAGGCATGTTTGTCATGTGGCCCAAGGGGCCAGTGCCTGACACATATCAGCGGGTTGTTCAGGCACGTACGGCATGTTCGTGACGTAGGTGCCGACCCCCAAGGTCCGTTCGGGGGCCGAAGTTGGGCTACCTTGTTTCGGCCGAAACAAGGTCGCGAATCGGGCAGGCGTGGAACTTCCAACGCTTAACGGTGTGTTAATCGGCGGGATCTGCGGCGACTTACGGCACGGCGGCCGGGCGGGAGTCAGCGACCCTCGCCCGGCCGTGGCAGTTTCAGCTTCAGCGGGCCGCAGCCGAGGCGGGCGGCCTCGGCCTCGACATAGCGGGGGAAGAGGGTGCGCAGGTCCGCGCTCGCCCCGTCCCCATTGGCCTGTACGACGAATACCGTCTTGCCCGCCTGGCAACGGGCCTGGAAGATGCCGATGTTTGGGCTGAGGCCGCCGTAGCCGGCGGCGGAGCGCACCCGATCGCCCTCGTAGAGCGCCACTCTTGTGAAGATCCCGGCCAGCCTCGGGTCCTCGACGGTCATCAGGCGCTGCTTCGGCTGTGAGCCGGTGATGTCCCGGTCGCAGGTGCGCACCGGGCCGTGCCCGTCGGTGATCATGGGGTACTGGTGCAGCTGGCGCTTCTTGCCTAGGGTCAGCCCTTTGATGCCGCAGAGCGCGTTCGGCTTCTCTGTGCGGGTGTAGCGGGCGGCCTTCGGCAGGCGGTCGACCGGATCGGCGATCGTGCCGGTGCAGCCCAGGTCCGCGCTGACCTTGTTGGCGAGCTTCACGACCATGCGGGCCATCCCGTCCCGCTCCTTGGTACGCGGCTCCATGTCGGTGATCCAGCTGCCCTGGGCGATGTCCACGACGGTCGGCCCGTCGAAGTCGCCGGGGCGCCCCAGGCAGCCGTCCGGGATGGCGAGCCAGGCGCGGTTGTCCGAGGCCATGCCCAGCAGGCCGCCGCCGAGCGGGGTGAGACGGGCGGAGAGGAACTCGTCGGCCCACTTGCCGTCGTCGCCATTGCGGTCGTCCAGCCGGTGCACCCGGGCGGTGAGCGCCCATGCGTCGCCGTCGCTGTTCGTCAACTGGCAACTGCCGGTGGGGCCGTCCATGGATCGCCCACCGTGCAGCACGGGAGCCTCGACCGCCTTCACGTCCTCCGGCTTGCGGAAGGTTGCGGCGAGGTCGTCGCGGGACAGGGCGCCCCAGCACACCTCGTCCGGCGCGAACGGCCCGGCCTGCGTCTGCCAGGCCATGCCCCCGGCGCCGAGCAACATCCCGGCGAGACCCGCGGCCAGCAGCGGCCGGACCCGGCCGCGCAGCAGCCTGCGCCAGTGCCACCGGCGCAGGCGCCGTTCGCTGAGCAGTTCCCGCTCGGCGGCCAGGGGCTGCTCGTATCGGTTCGGCTCGTCCGCAGTGCTGCTCACCGGCCGGCTCCCTTGGGGGCGATGGGGGCGCAGCCCAGGCGGGCCGCGACCGCGTTGGCGAAGACGGCGAGGTGACCGGGGTCGGTGGAGACGCCCATCAAGAAGATGACGGGCCGGCCGGCGCAGTCGGCCTGTACGATCGCGTGCTCCTTGCCCAGGGTGCCCGAGCCGCGCCAGCCACGGGCCGCGGGCCGCTCGCCCGCGATGCCGTCGAACACCGCGGCCAGCCGGGGCTGCGCGACCATCGCCAGGTCCAGGTATGGCACGCCGTCGCGATCGCCACGGACACTGCACGTCTGCAGGTCGCGGGTGACCGCGCCGATCTGGTACTCGATGTCCTCCGTGTCCAGGCGCAGGCCGCGGATGCCGCAAACGTCGTCAGAGGTGCTGAAGACGCGCTCCTGCTTGCCCGGCAGGTCGTAGAGTGGCGAGCTGACCCGCAGTGGCTCGTGCGGCGCGCAACCGGCCGCCGCCATACCTCGGTTGGCCGCCGCGACGAGCAGCACCGCCGCCTGCCGGGCGCCGCCCAGGTCGGCCGGATCGTTCTTGGTGTACGAGGGGCCGCTGGCGTACGTGCCGGACGCGTGCATGGTGACGACGGTCGGCCGGCCGTCCTGCGTATCGCAGGACTTCGGGAGCACCAGCAGACCACCGCGCCCGTTCACCGTGCCCGGCAGGCCGTCCGGGAGCGGGACCATGTCACCGCCCAGGAAACCGTCCTGGACCATCGCGAGCCGGGCCTCCGCGGCCTTGGGGACCGGGCCGTACTCGACGGACACCTTCTGGTCGGTGGTGACCTTGTCGCCGTCGTAACTGCTCTTGTAGTCGCTGGCGATGGCGACCTCGCAGCTGCCGGTCGGACGCTCGCGGGTAGGTGCCGTCTCCCTGCCGGTGCGTGACCCGTCGTCATCTTCGCCGAAGGCCTCGTCGCCGAGGAAGCCCGGACCGCTGTCCTCTTCCCAGGCGCCCCAGCAGTAGCGGTCCTTCGGCCACGGCCACGTGTCCGCCGCCCACGTACCGAGCCCGGTACCCGCAAGCACGAGCACCAGCGCGGATATCAGCAGCAACGGGCCGCGCCTGCTGTGCGACAACGCCCGGCGCAGCCAACCAGGCTCCGCGGGCGCCTCTTCTATCTCACTCACCCCGTGATCCCCTCCGGCGCAGGAGTGTATCCACCGTCATCACTCAGGAGCAGGCCGCCCCGAACATGGGGATCTTGCCGTTCAGCAGGTAGTCGTCTGCGGCGGGCGCAACGCAGCTGGGGTGGTTGTACGGGCCGTGATCCTGGCCCATGACGTCGGCTTCACCGTGGTCTTGCCGCCCAGTTGTTCCGCCGTGCCCGCGGCTCCCTCGTACGGGGTCTCTCCGGGGCGCCGGGTATAACACGCCGTGAAGCGTTGAAAGTCGCAGGCAGGCGGCATCCCCGCAGACGGCGCTGTCACGTTGTTGGGTGGGTAGGTGCTGATGGCACGTCGTGGCGTGGTGGAGCCCGGTTCCGGGCTGTGGTCAGACCGCGGTGGCGAGCCCGGCGACGCCGGTGATCTGCTCCCAGATTGCGAAGCGTCGGCATCGAGATGGACGCGGAGGAACTGGCCGGTGCCGACTTTCCGCGAGGCCGCGTCGTACTTGTCATCCCCGTACACGGCCGCGGACTCCACCCACGACAGCAGCCCCTCGGCGTGCTCCCACTGCTCCTGCGACCTGGGAAGCAGACCGTGCCTGCCGTCCATCGGGCAGGCAGCACAGCGCTGACGGCGGAAGGCGCGGCCAGGGCGGGAACGGGGATGAGTTCCGTCTTCTCCAGGCCGTCCCTGCCCACCGCCGTACTACCACCGTCCCCGGCCGCATTTGTCGACGGCCTCACGGAGACGGCGCTGACCGCAGGGGCTGTGACCCTGGCGGCCACCTTGGCGGTCATTCCGTGGCGCAGCATGATCCCGCACGTCACGTCGTCTCGCGAAAGCCTCCGAGCTGGCTCGGTCCAGGAGTAGCGCGTACGAGCGGTCGCGTCCTGCGGGAGCGATGTTCAGCCGATCGGAGACCAGGCCCTGCGGCTCGATGAATCCCTACGTTGATCGGTGTGCTTGGTCGGGTCAAAACCTAGGCTGAACGGATCGCACAACACCGGCCCCAACATGACCAGCAGCTCCTCGTCGGCGTACTGCCCGAGCGTCTCCCAGGACACCACCGGCGGCCCGTCCCGCGGCGCCCGCGTGCGCGGGACACCAGACGGCACAGCCGCGCCCACCCCGCGGCGGTCCGCGCGAGCAGTGTGACCCGCAGCGGCGGCTCCACCACGTGCGCGCCACCGCGCGCCGGCGTACGAGGGGGGCGGACGGTGGAGCGCGGCGCTCGGCGGGGTGCGGCGGCGACGCCGAAGACGGGCTGGATCCCGGCAGTGGTGGCTGCCTTCGCGAACGGGACGGCGCCGGTCACGGTGTCCCGGTCGGTAAGCGCCCGCGTGCCGATGTCACGTTCGGCGGGGCGTCACACCAGGTCGCGTGGGTGGGAGGGGCCGTAGCAGGCCGAGTGGCCGCTCGCCACGTGGAGGTGAACGCCGTTACACATGCCCACCTTCCACAGTCCGCGAACGGCGCCTGAACGCGCGTTGGTGCTAGGCCTGCTGACCGGCGCGGCCGGCGCCGGCAAGAGCCGCCTGCTGAAGGCTGTGTGTCGTCGTCTGGAGCAGGACACGCCGGTCACCGTCCGGGTGGCCCTCGGGAGACGCCCCGCCGGAGGCATTCGAGCTGCTGCCTGCCATGGGCGATCTTCTCGTGGTGATCGACGATGCCCAGGAGTAGGCCGCGGGGCTGCGCTCCTTCATCTCGCACGTGCGACGTCAACGGCCCGAGGCGAAAATCCTCATGGCGGCCCGCCCCTACGGACTGCCCGCGGTCCGCGATGCTCTGCGCGGCCTGGGCGTGGACCCGAGGACCGTGCCGACCCGGTCGCTGGCGGAACTATCGACGACCGACGCCACCACACTGGCTGCCGAGGCCCTGGGCCCCGGCAAGCAGCAGGCCGCCCGCTGGCCCGGGCCTGCCGGCCGTGGTCACTTCGGCGGTCCCCTCTGCCCGGACCAGGCCGCCCTCGCGATGAAGTGGTAACGCGGCGGCAGTATCGGATGCGCTGGGTTCGCCGGGCGTGAGCGTCGGGAGGGCAGGGGGACCGGCTGGAGGACCGCCACGCCGTGGCGGCCCTCCAGCCGATTCCGCCGCCGCATACCGCGACGCAACAGCGACAGCGGATCCGGGCTTCGTCAACGCCGCACCTGATCGTTCCCCTGTGGGGGGTGGCTGACTTTTCGGTCGTGTGTGGTGGCGTGGTTCGCCTTGTGCAGGAGGCGCCTCACAGGCCGCAGATGGGTAAACGCTCCGTTTCAAGACAAGGGTGTGATCCGGCGTCCTGCTTTTCGTTCTGTTTGTCCGCTCTCGACGTCACCATCAGGTCGGCGGTCGCGTGAATGGGTGAAGGGACGAAGATGAGCACTGACACGGGAACTGCAGATGGTGAGCATGCTGCTCGCCTGATCAGCACGGTTGCGGGAACAGCTACCCCAGGGGTGCCCAAGGAGGGCAAGGAGCTGGCCCTTTCGACTCAGTTGAGCGGTCCGTACGGGGGCGCGGTGGACCGCGACGGGACCCTGTACATCTCTGAGTACGGCGGCCATCGGGTCCGGAAGGTCACGACTGACGGGAAGATCAGTACGGTCGCGGGGACGGGAAGCGCGGGACGTGGGGCAGAGGGTGTCTCGGCCGTCTCGGCCCCGCTGAGCTACCCGCGCGGGATTGCTTTGGACAACGCGGGCGATCTTTACATCGCCGATAGCGGCAACCATCGGATCCGGAAGATCACGATGGCCGATGGGAAGATCCATACGTTCGCCGGGACGGGCACCGGGGCCAATGGCGGTGACGGTGTCCTGGCCACCGCTACCCATCTGTCAACGCCGCACGATGTCGCGGTGGACAGCGCGGGCGATGTCTACATCGCCGACCACGGCAACCACCGGATCAGGAAGGTCACGGCTGATGGCAAGATCAGCACGGTTGCCGGGACGGGCGCTCCTGGCTTGGCCCCTGACGGTGCCCTCGCCACCGCCGCCCAGCTGAAGAACCCAAGCGCCGTGGCGGTGGACAGTGCGGGCAACTTCTATATCGCCGACGTCAACAACCAGCGGGTCCGGAAGGTCGCTAAGGCCGATGGGAAAATCCGCACGGTCGCTGGCACGGGCGCCGCGACCTATGTCCGTGACGGCGTCCAGGCTGCCTCCGCACCGCTGTACTCGCCCATGGCAGTGGCGGTGGACAGCACCGACACCCTCCACATCGCCGACACCAACAACCACCGGATCAGGAAGGTCGCGGCTGACGGAACGATCAGCACGCTCGCCGGCACGGGTACCGGGGCCTTCGGTGGTGACGGCGAGTCGGCCGCTTCGGCCAAGCTGAGCTCCCCGCACGGGCTCGCCGTGGACTGCGTCGACACCCTCTACATCACCGACTACAGCAACAACCGGGTCCGAAAAGTCAGCTCGGCGAAGTTGGCGGGGCTGCCCGATTCGGGCACGGTGGTCTCCTGGGCCAACGTCCGCAGCAGGTTGCGGATGGCGGTGGTGCGTGAGTCGACCATGGACGGGGCCGAGGTGCACCAGACCCTCGCCGTCCCCAGGGAGCATCAGCGCTGGCGGCTGGTGGCGGCGGGCCAGGACAACGGCAACGTCCTGTACCGGATCGAGAATGTGCGCAGCGGCAAGGTCCTTGAGGTCGTGGGAGCGCAGGAGACCAAGGGGGCGGTGGTGGCACAGCGCGCCTACGAGGGTGCTGACGCGCACCACCAGCAGTGGCGGCTGATCCCGGTGGGTCCGGTGACCGATTCCCCGCGCGTGTATGAGATCGCGAACCGCAACAGCGGTCTGCTGCTGCGGGTCGACACCAACGCCCGCACGGTGCTCACGCAGCAGGAGGCGCAGGGCGACCCCCGGGACCGCCAGTGGCAGCTGATCCCGGTATGACGCCCGAGGGGGCAGGGGCGGTCATGCCCCTGCCCCCTCACCACCTGGACGCTACTGGGAACCGGATGTTTCCTCGGTGGTCGTCCCGGTCGTCCCGGTCGTCTTGGTCTCCCCCAGCCTCTGCGGGGTCTCGGCGGCCGCTGGAGGCGGCTTGGGGGGCTCTGCGGCCTTGGGTGTCTTCGGCGCCTCGGGGGCCTTGGCGTATGCCGCCCTGTCCGGGTTGCTGCGGAGGCCCCCGTTCTTTTGCAGCCCCTCCTCCTTCTTCATCGTTTCGCTCGCCTTGGCCATGCCGGCGGACGCTGTGCCGGAGACCGTGCCGGCATGCGCCGATTGGCTCTGCGTGTGGGCCGAATCCCGGGTGGTCTGGATGAAGGAGCCGAGGATGCCCATGATGACCCGCGCTTCGGGGGACTGCTCCCGGACGACTTTCGCCCGGCAGGAAGCCCCGTGGATCCCATTGACGAACAGGTCCGTGCTCCTGTCGTCGTACGCGTCCTGCGTGACGTCCTCGAAGTCGACGTCCGCAGCCGGCTGCGACTGCGCGGTGCCGGGCTTCACCGAGAAGAGCGCCGCGCTGCCTTTCGCGAAACCGAAAATGTTGTCGAACACCATGGTCATGGCCTCTCGTCGTCGTGGCGGTGGTGGTGTCGCCGCCCGGTCAAGGGCCCTTGTACAGGGCTCGCTGGCTGTAGACCAGGCCCTCTTCTTCGAACATCGTGTGATGGACGTCCAGGGCGGAGACGACCTCCATCCGCCCCTTCATCCGGAATCCGCCGCCGGCCAGGTTGATGTTGGCGATGTCGTGGGCGACCACCTGGGCGAGCCCGGGACTCCCGGGCTGCGGGGGAGAGAGGACCGGAACCGATACGGCGTACTGCACCGCGAGGTACCCGGCGAAGGTCACCGGGATCTCGTACTCGTAATGCCTGTGGACGCGCCGCTGCGTGGCCATGGTCTCCACGCGGGAGTCTGCCGGAACCGTGCCGCCGATCTGCGATTTCGAGGTCCAGCTGGTCGTCAGGGAACCGCCGACGGTGGCCGCGAGGCCCAGCGCCAGCTGCGCGTTGAGCGACGCGCTGCCGGAGGCACTGCCCTGGGTCGTGAACGCCACCGAGTCCGTCACCGAATTCGAAGTCGAGTTCCCCGTCGAGTTCGTCGTGGCCGTTTCCGTGCCATTGGCGTTGTCGACCCCGACACTGTCCTTGCTGTTCTTGTTGGTCACCGTGTTGGCGTTCTTGTTCGCCATGTCGTTCCGCATCTGCGTCCCGAACTGCGCCTGGAGATCCATCTTGAGCTGGTTCTGCAACTGCAACTGCAGCTGCGCGCCGATGCTGCCGCCGAAGGTGAGCTTGGCGTCCCCGTGAAGCGACCACGTGACCCCGTTCGACACAGTGAATTCGACCGAGTCGGTGAAGGTCATTGAGTTTTTCTGGCTGCGGTTCACGTAGACGCGCGAAGAGAACGTGTCGGGCCGGGGCGGAGTGATGTCACCCCGCTCCTCGATCAGCGGCTCCCCGAGGTTCATGTAGGCGAGCCAGCCCAGATCGAACGCAGAGCCCGGGAAAGCGTTGGAGGACCTTGCCTTGTTGATGGAGACGCCGACAGGCTTGTGCTGCACGCCGTTGTTGTCGGTGTAGACCAGGTTGGGGTGGTTCAGGAGGGCCTGCAGGTCGATGTTGAGTTCCTGCAGGTTCGTTTTCGTCAGCGGATGACGCTTGAACCGTTCCAGGTTGTATGCAGTGGAAGGCATTCCCCGTCCTCGACTGATCTGTCCGAAACGCGCTCGATGGAATGGAGCAGATATCCGCGCGCTTTCCGAAATTCGAAACTATCAGAGGCCTGATTTTCTGGGAAGGTATCTTCGGGCATCGCGCTCAATCGAGTGAAAATGAATCGCCGACCGCTCCCAACTCGCCGCCGATTACGGTAAGTTGAGGCGCTGTCAGTCGCTCGATCGATTCCTTCGCGAATTTCCGTGTACGCATGGTGTGCTGGTGCCCGCTTGGCGGGGGAGGCGTCGGTTTCGGTCGTCCCTTGAATGTCGGGACTACGTCGATGCGGGTCGGATGAATGCGGCGGTAATGCCGTGCGGAAAAACGCTGCCCTTGTGGCTGGCCTATTGTTCTCCACGTCGAAACAGGTGAGGTTCCGCGATGTACACCCAAGAACGCACGACGATGTCGAACCTGGTGGTCGGCGGCCCGGTGGCGGTGAACAGCTACGACAACGCGATCGTGGCCGCGCTCGTCGAGAACCGGCCAGTGATGCTCGTCCACGCCTTCAACGGCGGCTTCCTGCGGCCTGCCGACCTGAAGGACAGCGTCCACGACAAGGGGGTCCAGCTGTCCATCAAGCTCGACACGCTCACCCAGGAGGCGCAGGGCCACCTCTGGTACATCACCCCGGCAGGCTTCTTCGGGCAGCGGCCGCTGTACTTCATCGAGAGCGCTGCGGGCCAGGTGACACCCAAGCCCGCCGGCGCCGGCCAGGCCGATGCCGGGCGCGGCGACGACGGCGTGCCCAGGCCGCAGCGCCGGCGGATCACTGTCCACCAGGACGCCCCCACGGGCACCACGGGCACCACGGCCGACACCGTCCAGGTGGGCCTGCCCGACAAGGTCGGTGACCTGTGGCGCGGGAAGAACGGCGCGCCGGAGGACACTCAGCTCTGGGTCGTCACGCTGACGCCGTGGGGCGGGATCACCTTTGTGCCGATCACCCACCCGGACACCATCCTCGGGTTCAAGGACCACGCGGTGGCAGCCGACAGCGAGGTGCGCGTGACCTACAACTGGGGCGGGGACTTCACCGGGACGGTCATCAACACGTTCTACCCGCGGCTGCCCAACGAGTGGAGCGTCCCCTACCACCACGTCTTCACGTGACCCGCGGCCGCCTCCCCACCACACCTGTCCCCAGCCCACGCCCGCACCGCCTGGAAGAGGCACCACGATGCCCGTGCCCACGCAAGAACTGAAACTTCAGATCGTCAACGCGGCCACGCGGAAGATCCTCGGCGCCAAGTCCACGCCGGGAACGGACGGGGCACTGGTCGTGCGCGACTTCCCTGACGGTGGCCCGGACCCGGAGCAATGGCAGCTCACCCCCGTGCAAGCGCAAGGCGGACAAACACAAGACGAACAGGCCTATGTGATCCGCAACGCGCTCTGCAGCAAGGTCCTCGACAACCCCGCCGCCGCAGACCGCGGCATCCGCCAATGGGATGCCGCCGCCGGCAAGAAGGCCCAGCAGTGGCGCGTCGTCCCCGTGGAGGGCGAAGCCGGCCTCTACTTCATCGAAGACGCCACCGACGGCGCCGTTCTCGATCTCGCCGACCCCGCAGCGGACGAGATCCGGGTCGTCCTGCGCGAGTACGACGACAGCGCGGCAAGCCAGCACTGGCGGCTCGTCCCGGCCGCCCCCGAGCGCACGAGCGACCCCGTCCTGCACTGGGCACCACTGAGCCACTGGAACAGCCGCCAGTCCTGGCGACTGGCCCGCTCGGCCGCACTGCGGCCGGCACCCGACGCCACACCCTCCTTCAGCGACATGCTGCTGGTCGTCAAGCGGTTCGGAAGCGACCAGGACGCCGACGCGTGGCAGAGCGTCGGAGCCAGCAGCTCAACCGGCGGGCAACCGGGCCGGTGGGCCGGGCTCGGTGACCGGTTCCTCGCCGACACCACCGGAGGAGGCCGAGTAGACATTGTCGGGCTCAAACCCGGGAAGGGGCCTGTGACGGCCGCCAGCCAGGGCGACGGCACCTTCAAGGACGACGAGCGCGTCCTGCACCCACCCGTGCCCTCTCCGAGTTCCAAAGATCTGTGGACTCTCGCGGACACAACGGGCAACGGCAAGCCCGACGCCGTCACACTCGCCGCCGACGGTGTCCGAGTGTTCCTGCAAGATGAAAACGGGAGCTTCGCACCCGCGGGTGGCGAGCCGGTCATCAAGGCGTTCGGCCACGGGCAGCCGGCCGGCGGGTGGGTTGCCGACAAGCATCCCCGCTTCGTCACCGACACGACCGGTGACGGCCGCACGGACATCGTCGGCTTCCACGACGACGGCGTCTGGATCTCACTCCAGGACGAGGAAGGGAAGTTCGCACCACTCGCCGCGGAACCGGCTCTCCGGGCATTCGGCCACAACGAGAAGGCGGGTGGCTGGCTTGCCGACAAGCATCCCCGCTTCGTCACCGACACGACCGGTGACGGCCGCACGGACATCGTCGGCTTCCACGACGACGGCGTCTGGATCTCACTCCAGGACGAGGACGGGAAGTTCGCACCACTCGCCGCGGAACCGG
>NZ_JBITZL010000003.1:909188-916067 GCF_044546845.1 Streptomyces sp. NPDC053076
GCATCCCCGCTTCGTCACCGACACGACCGGTGACGGCCGCACGGACATCGTCGGCTTCCACGACGACGGCGTCTGGATCTCACTCCAGGACGAGGACGGGACGTTCGCCGACCCTCTGTACGTTCTCGACGACTTCGGGGTGGACCAGGGGTGGAGCTCGGTCGCGGAGCACCTCCGGCTCCTGCTCCAGATCACCGCTGGCGGAGCGGTGGACATTGTTGGGTTCGGCCCGCAGGGCGTCGTCGTCTCCCGCGGACGCGGCGACGGCACGTTCGAGCCCTCCCAGCTCGTCCTGAACGACTTCGGAACCGCCCAGGGGTGGACGAGCAAGAAGCACCTCCGGTTCCTCGCCGACGTCACCGGCGACGGCAACCCGGACATCGTCGGCTTCGGCGACGAAGGGGTCTGGGTGTCGCACAACTGCGGCGACGGCCGGTTCGAGCAGGCGCAGTTGGTGTGCCGGGGCTTCGGCTACAACGACGACGCCGGCGCCTGGCGGGTCGGCCACCACCCCCGCTTCGTCGACGACATCACCGGAGACGGACGCGTCGACATCGTCGGCTTCGGCGGCCCCGGCGTCTACGTAGCCCGCAACCTCTACCGCCGCTTCAGAACCCGATAAACCCTCCAAGGACGCCCACACCCGCAGCACGGCGACCGGCCACCGGCACATGGGGCGCCTGGGAATCATCGCCCGCCCCGTTGCCGCTCAGCTGCTCCACGGCCTTTCTGAGCGACGCTTCCGCCGCCGCTGCGTCGTCGTCTTCGGACACGCTCACCCCTTCATCTCCGGAACGCGCAGCATGCCCGCCGCGCGGCGCCCCGGGCAATCGGACGACCGGCCTACTGGGGGTCCGCTTCACGCACCCCCAACCGCGTTGTCACACCCGCCGGTTGGAGCGTGACAGCAGTCGCAAAAATGCTCGCTAATGTCCGTTTCTCGGGGCGTGGATCGGGCCTGCACCCCCTTCCAGGCCGATTCTGCGTGACAGCGTGACGCGTGACAATGCGGCTGGTGGGGCGGGCGCAGGTCATCACGCTCCGCTGTCCCGCGCCGACGATCAACCGGACAGGCGGGGTACTTGATCGGGTGGCCTGCCCGGGTGGTAGCCGGTCTCGCGGGGACGGATCGGCGATGGTGGGCGGTAACGACGATCAAGGAGCCCCATTCATGTCACTGCTGCCCCCTATCGGCGCGGAGATCCCCTGTTCCATGCACGCCATCGACGCCAAGGTCGAAGTCGAGGGCAACGCCTTGGCCCTCGAGTTCAGGGGCGGGATCAAGCAGCGCGTGGACGTCAACCCCAACGACCCGGTCAACAGCGTGATGCTGCGCGTCGTCGGCTTCAGAGTGTCCGGCGAGGCGGACGGCGTGAGCGTCACCCTCCAGCAGAGCGACGTCGACGTGGATGCCCGCAGCAGCCTGCGCGTGACCCAGACCTTCCCTCCGAAGTTCGAGCAACGCGACGTTCTTGAGTTCACCGCCACGTTCGAGAAGGAGGAGGGTGACCCAGTCACCCTGGTTACGAAGAAACCGATGGTCCTGATCGCCGACATCACCCACTACCCGCCCAGGGGCGACATGTACCGGCTCGAAGCCCCAGTCGAGCTGACCGCGCCCGACGACCCGGACACCATCGTCGGCCGCATCAACATCTTCAACTGCAAAAAGGCTGTCGTGTAGGGCAACCCGTACCTCCGGCGCCCCCTTTTCCGCACGTGTGCCACCGCGCTGATCTTGGTGACAGGTGGCGTGCCCGTGTCACGCCTATCGTGCCTCGGCACATCCGGCGGGTGCGCGCCGCCGTCCGTGTGACAGAAACCATGTCCGGTCAACCTTTGAGGGGCAATCGGTGAAGGTTCAGCGGCACGGGACATCCGCTCCCACCCGGGGTTTGTCTCACCGAAGCCCAGCTGGTGCTCCGGCCCCGGAGTGAGGCGTCGTGGTGGCCGCCGGAGACGGGCGTGTCCATGGGGTGCAGCCAGCGGAGCGGAACGGTGAGCGTGCCGACCCGGGGGAGCTCCACGGACTCGCCCTCGGCATCGAGCAGCATCCCGGTGACCTGGTAGCCGTGACCGGGCGGCAGGCCGACGGCCTCCACCTGGTCCTCGGTGAGCTCCACCGTGACGTGGGTCGTGGAGACCATCCGCAAGCCCTGGGCGGTCCGAGCCTCGGTGTCGACGTCCGTGACGGACAGCGGGAAGTACGTCCCCCGCAGCCAGCTCAGCGCCCACCAGGAGTCGCCCATCGTCTCCGGCCGGTACCGCCGGTACGGCAACGCGAACGGCACCTCGCTGCGATGTGCCGGTTTGGTGTCGGTGGGTGATTGTCAGTGACGGCATGTCAGGCTGAGGACGGGCGGGGTCAGTGTCGTGGGGCGGTTTCTGTAGCGGTGCGGCTGTCGTGGGGGCGGTACACCCCGCTCCGTTCCACTGTCTTGAGAACGGCACTTCTGATCCTTCCGAGGGCTGCGCGGCGGCACGGTGGTCCGTGTCGGTCTCGCGCGGGCGGAAGGGGGCGGGGTGGGGGAGCCGGGCGTGTGGGGTGAGGTCACGGCGGGGTTGAGGGCGTCCAGACCGGTGCTGGTTGCGCGGCTGCTGGAGCTCGAGGCGGCTGGGGCGTTGACCACGGCGCATGTGCGTGCGGGCGCCCAGGTCGGCGGGGTGAATGTGCGCACGGTGTGGCGCTGGCTGGATGCGGCGCGGACGGAGGGCCGCGTCGAGCGCAGGCCGCGGGCCCGGCTGGAGTTGTCCGACCAGATGTGGGCCCTTGCAGACCGGCGCTGGTGCCGAGCCGGGGGAGCTTCCCCCGGGAGATCGCTGCGCTCTCGCGGGCCCGGCCCGAGGCTCCTGCGGATCCGGCGGCACCCGGGTTCTGTGGGCTCACATACGTACGCACTTGGGGCGCAAAACGAACGCTCCAGGTCCGCAACATGTACGGTTGCAGCTAACCCGAACCGACTGCCTGGAGGCGTCCTGCTCACAGGCCGCCCCATCGCATGCCGATGTTGGAGAGCTGTTCCACCCGCTCTCGTGAAAGCGTGGCGGCCCTGCTTCGCTGGTTCCCGATCCATGCACCAAGGCGGATCTGCCGCTCCTCCTGGCCCACGCCGACCACGATCGTCTCGACATGCTTCCTGGGTACTCGCAGGTGGCCTTCGCGTCGGTAGTACTGGGTGGCGGCCTCGTAGTTCATGGCCCATTTGTCGGCCTGAGTGCGGCGTGGCCTGGGTTTCTCGTCTTCGGTGGCGGGCTCGATCCCGAGGACCTGCTCGCACAGCCATTGTTGTGCGCCTGTGAGCTTGTCCCAGCCCAGCCGGGCGGACCGTACCCACCGTCCGAGGTCCTGACCCTGGTGCACGACGGTGTTCGGCTGCATCGGCAGTGTGCCGCCAGCCTCGAGGTGCTGCCGGGTGAGGTGGAAGCCTCGCTGCCATTCCACCGGCCAGGCCGGGCACCACGACGGATCGATGTCCTCCAGCTGCTCGCGCCGCTCCTGCGACAAGACGCCGGCCGACGACCCTACCGGCAGTCCTTCGGCCCGCCGCTGCTCGATGTCGGCAGCCTTCCGGGCCGCTGCCCGGGCGTTCTTCAGCCAGATGCCCACGCGGTACCCCCTGTAGGTGGCGTCTGTGGGCGCCAGGAGGTGGCCCGCCTGGGCCGCCCACCCACGGGCGGCGGCCAGGCCCTCCTCCCACGCGACATCGAAGTGTGACCAGACCATGCCGAGCTTCTCCAGCTGTGCGATCCGGTCCTCATCCATGTCCCCGCGGGCGTAGAGCCTTCGGGCGTCGGCGGTCCATTGGCCCAGCGGGAAGGCGGCGAGCGTGGCCGGCCATCCCTCGGCTTCTGCCTCCGGGTCGTCCTTGGTGGGCACGCGGTAGGTGAACGGGACCTTCAGGTCCCCGTGCAGCCGGTGGTAGATGACGGCGGCCTCCACGCCACGCCGCCAGTGTGCGTGCTCGGGGTTGAGGACGCGGAGGTTGATGAACGCGGCCAGCTGTGCCGGGTCGCGGGGGGTGCTGAACTTCAGCAGCGCGCGGGCTGGCAGGGACAGTCGGTCGCTTCGGTCGCTCTCGGCCTCCTCGCCCTGCTGTTCTCTGCTGCGGGTCTGGACGCCTTTGACGCGGCTTTGTGCTTGCTGTTCGGCGAGCGCCTCCACGACGCGGGCGTCGTGCGCCCGGAGCGCCTCGAGCAGCCTGGCTAGGCCGCCGTAGGCCCGGCTGGTGAGCATGTTGTCGGCTGTCTCTCCGGGCCCGAGGAGGACGGGCACCACGAGGGATGCGACCTTGCCCTCGCCGGGCTGTACCCGCAGCGCCCGTCCCACGGCCTGAACCAAGTCGGGCATGGAGCCCCGCACGTCGGCAAAGTACACGGAGTCGCAGGGGGATGTATCGATGCCTTCGCCGAGCACGCGAACGGACCCGAGGAACGTCTTCTCCACGACCGTGCCGTCCGTGGCGATCCCTCTGGAGAACTCGTCCAGGATACGGCGCCGGTGGAGTGGCTTGTGCTCTCCGCACAGCCAGTTGGCCCAGATCGTCTGGGGGTACAGCTCGGGGTCGGAGGCGTGCAGCTGCGCGGCGACGTCGGGGAGGCCGGCCGCGAACGCCTCGGCCTCTTTGACGACGTGGTGGAAGACCAGCGTCCTGCGGAAACCCTCCTCGGCCGACGCCTTCACCAACGCGGTCTGCAGCGCGGCGAGCCGCGCCCCGCGCACCTGGTCCGAACGCGCTTCAGCGCCCAGCAGCTGGGCGGCTTGGAGCTGGGTGTCGGTAATGTCGACGCACACCACCTGGTAGGGCGCGCAGATTCCCCGGTCGATCGCCTCGGACAGGGTCATGGTGTAGCAGCGGCTGCCGAACGGGCCGCTGGGGTCGTCCTCCATCGAGGCCACCAGCTCGCCCGGCGCGCCCTGCTCGGCGTCCTCGTCGAGCTGCCACAGCCGTGGTGTGGCGGTCATGTACAGCCGTCGCAGGGCGGGGATGCGGGTGTTGTCGTGGACGACCGCCCACGGCCTGCCGATCCGGCCGGAAACTCTGTGCGCCTCGTCCACGACGATCAGCGCCCACCCCGGAAGGCCGGCGGCGTGTGCGCGTTCCAGTGTGCCGAGTCCGAGGGAGGCGTAGGTGGCGAACACGGTGACCTTGTCGAGCGGTCGCACCCAGTCGACCAGTTCGTCCACGTCCGTGGTGTTCGGGAAGGACGCCTCTTCACCTCTAAGGGACGAGACCCCGATCATCGGGCCTGTGCGGCCGCCCTCGCGCCACGCGGCCTCGGTCTGGGCGAGCAGGTCCAGCGAGGGCACGAGGATCAGCACCCGGCCCGCGTGTAGCTCCTCCGCGCTGCGGACAGCGACGAGGCTCTTGCCCGATCCGGTCGCCATGATCACCTGAGTCCGCAGGCCCCGCTCCGGCACAGTGGATCTTGCAGGCAATTCGAGCGACCGGAGTACGGCGTCCACGGCTTCTCGTTGATGAGGACGAAGTTCCTTCACCGTCATTTCGGTCTACCCTCTCCTGCGAGCCGGAACGACAGCCCTCACACACTGAACAGCAACAACTAGCCTGCAAACACCCAAGGTTGGGACACAGCACCCCGCCGCAAACCGGCCCCACACCCCCCGACGCAGGTGGCACAGATCTACTTTCGCGCGGGCCACACACCCCATAGCTGTGGGCTACCTTAAGTCCAGAGTCTATCGCAGAACAAAAATGAAGCAGAGATCCGGGAGAATCGACACGGAAGCCGCGGGTACTCATCACTGCCAGATCACAGCCCACTCTGCCCGGGGAGAGTCATGACACAGAAGACTGAGGACAGCAAAGGCAACCGGTTCTGCAAGGCGTGCGGCACGCCGGCCGAAGACGGGAAACTGTGCAACCACTGCGGCGCCGTCCTGGACCTCCCTGACAGTGCAGGGCTGGTCGAAGACCAAGGTGCAGCAGCACGGCGCGACTTCGAAGGGCGCACTCAGCAGCAAAAACAAAGGTGAGTGATACGGCAGGAGCGGAAACCCGGGCTGCTGAACAGAGTGCGCTGGGGTACACGCCCCGCATGGCACCGAAGACCGAACGCATCCAGTTCCTGCGGGCCGTGCGGCAGCTGCACCGCGTCCGCTCCTTCTACGCTGCGGGCGTCCTACTGTGGGCGGCATCCGCCGCCTGGACCGGCTGGCAGGCACCCGGAAGCCGGCAGATGTGGGTGTCCGTCCTCCTCCTGGCCGTCTTCACCGCTCTCCTCGCCACCGCCGGCCTGTCCCTGCGGCGTCTCGCAGTCCCCCCGACAGGCCGGCCCGCGCATCACGCCGCCCCGCACAAAGCGGCAAGTAACCGCCACGCCCACGCCTGAGAACTATGTGGTCCGTCATGCTCGGCATAGTCGCAGCAGTGCTGTTCTTCATCGCATTCCTCATCAACGCAGCCGAAGTCAGCACCAATCACACGTTCTCGTCAGTCAACGTCATGCTCCTGGGACTGACCGCACTGGCCCTGCACGTTGCGGGAATCGGGAGCACTTGGTCCCGTAGACGCTGACCCACACTCAGGCCAGCCCTCCGCAGAGCCCCGCCCCTTGCTGCCGCTCGGGCCGCAGGCCCGTTGAGCCGCCCCGCACAGCGGGGCCGGCACCTCGTGGCGCACAGCGCCACCCGGTGACTAGAGCGCAGCGAAGGCACCGGGTGGGGGCGTAGCCCCCACCGCTCCGGGAGCGCAGCGGACGGAGCGTCACCCGCCCTGCGAAGCAGGGCGGGTGAGCTGACCGCGCAGCGGTCAGCCAGCGCTCCCGCGGAGCGGGAGCGCAACACCCGTGCGCAACACCCGTGCGCAGCACGGGTGTTCGCTTGCACATCGCGCAGCGATGTGGTACCCGCTCCGCGGG
>NZ_JBITZL010000004.1:0-611972 GCF_044546845.1 Streptomyces sp. NPDC053076
TCGCTTCCTTTGTACTCACCCTCTCGGGCTTTCCTCCGGGCTTCCCTTCGGTGTTTCCGACTCTATCAGATCTTTTCTCGATCCGATTTCCTCGGTGCTTTCCAGGTTCCCGCTCTCGCGTTTCCCTTTCCGGCGGTTCCGACTTTATCAGAAGTTCTGAGTCGGTTTTCCCACCCGCTCCGGGCATCCGTGTCCAGCGCGTGAAGTGCTGGGGTTCCCGGTTGGGCGGAGCCGTAAACGTACTGGAGCGGGTCCCCCCGATGCAAATCGAGGCGACCCGCTCCGGTCCGGCACCGACGGGGCGTCAGACCTCCACGACCACCGGCAGGATCATCGGCCTGCGGCGATACCTGTCCGAGACCCACTTGCCGAGGGTCCGCCGGATGAGCTGCTGGAGCTGGTGGGGCTCCACCACGCCGTCCTGGGCGGACCGCTCCAGCACCTCCGTGATCTTCGGAAGGACGTCGGCGAAGGCCGAGTCCTCGATGCCGGAGCCACGGGCCTGGACGTGCGGACCACCGGTGATCTTGCCCGTCGAGGAGTCCACGACCACGAAGACCGAGATGATGCCCTCGTCGCCAAGGATCTTGCGGTCCTTCAGGGCCGGCTCGCCGACGTCGCCGACGGAGAGGCCGTCGACGTAGACGTAACCGGCCTGGACCTTGCCGGAGATCTTGGCCTTGCCGTCGATCAGGTCCACCGCCACGCCGTCCTCGGCGATGACGATCCGGTCGTGCGGGACGCCCGTCAATGCGCCGAGTTCGGCGTTGGCGCGCAGGTGGCGCCATTCACCGTGCACCGGCATCAGGTTTCGGGGGCGGCAGATGTTGTAGAAGTACAGCAGCTCGCCCGCGGACGCGTGGCCGGAGACGTGCACCTTGGCGTTGCCCTTGTGGACGACGTTGGCGCCCCAGCGGGTCAGGCCGTTGATCACTCGGTAGACCGCGTTCTCGTTCCCGGGGATCAGCGAGGACGCCAGGATGACCGTATCGCCGTCGACGATGCGGATCTGGTGGTCGCGGTTGGCCATGCGGGACAGGGCGGCCATCGGCTCGCCCTGGGAGCCCGTGCAGACGAGGACCACCTCGTGGTCGGGCAGGTCGTCGAGCGTCTTGACGTCGACCACCAGGCCCGGCGGCACCTTCAGATAGCCGAGGTCGCGGGCGATGCCCATGTTGCGGACCATGGAGCGGCCGACGAAGGCGACCCGGCGGCCGTACTCGTGGGCCGCGTCCAGGATCTGCTGGATGCGGTGGACGTGGCTGGCGAAGCTGGCCACGATGATCCGCTTGTCGGCGTTGGCGAAGACCGTGCGCAGGACGTTGGAGATGTCCCGCTCGGGCGGGACGAAGCCCGGGACCTCGGCGTTCGTGGAGTCGGCGAGGAGCAGGTCGATGCCCTCCTCGCTGAGCCGGGCGAAGGCGTGCAGGTCGGTGAGGCGGTTGTCCAGCGGGAGCTGGTCCATCTTGAAGTCGCCGGTGTGCACCACCATGCCGGCGGGGGTACGGATCGCGACCGCGAGGGCGTCCGGGATGGAGTGGTTGACCGCGACGAACTCGCAGTCGAAGGGGCCGACGCGCTCGCGGTTGCCCTCCGCCACCTCCAGGGTGTACGGGCGGATCCGGTGCTCCTGGAGCTTGGCCTCGATCAGGGCCAGCGTGAGCTTGGAGCCGATCAGCGGGATGTCCGGCTTCTCGCGGAGCAGGAAGGGGACACCACCGATGTGGTCCTCGTGCCCGTGCGTGAGGACGATGCCCTCGATGTCGTCGAGGCGGTCCCGGATGGACGAGAAGTCCGGCAGGATCAGGTCGACTCCGGGCTGCTCCTCCTCGGGGAAGAGCACTCCGCAGTCGACGATCAGCAAACGGCCGCCGTACTCGAAGACCGTCATGTTCCGGCCGATCTCGCCGAGGCCGCCGAGCGGGGTGACCCGCAGGCCGCCCTCGGGGAGCGGCGGCGGCGAGCCGAGTTCAGGATGCGGATGACTCAAAAGACCCTCCTCAACCATGCGCGCCACGTACCGGTAGGGCACGTGGCGCGTATGACGTTCGTGCGAAGCAGTTGTCGTTGTGGATGCAGGCACCGGTGGCCTGTGTATGCGGTTGTGGATTCAGTTGTGAAGCTCAGGTGGTGCAAAGTCTGTTGTCAGAGCTGTACCCCGCCGGCCGCAAGATCGATCTTGAGCTGGGCGATCTCCTCGGGCGAGCACTCGACCATGGGCGAGCGCAGCGGTCCCGCGGGCAGGCCCTGCAGGGCGAGTGCGGCCTTGGTGGTCATGACGCCCTGGGTGCGGAACATGCCGGTGTAGACCGGGAGCAGCTTCTGGTGGATCTCGGCGGCCTTGACGACGTCACCGGAGACATACGCGTCGACCAGGGCGCGCAGGTCCGGGGTGACCAGGTGGCCGACGACCGAGACGAAGCCGACCGCGCCCACGGAGAGCAGCGGCAGGTTCAGCATGTCGTCGCCGGAGTACCAGGCGAGGCCGGACTGGGCGATGGCCCAGCTGGCGCGGCCGAGGTCGCCCTTGGCGTCCTTGTTGGCGACGATCCGGGGGTGCTCGGCGAGCCGGACGAGGGTCTCGGTGCTGATCGGGACGCCGCTGCGGCCGGGGATGTCGTAGAGCATGACCGGCAGGCCGGTGGCGTCTGCGACGGTCGTGAAGTGCCGGTACAGGCCCTCCTGGGGGGGCTTGTTGTAGTACGGCGTGACGACCAGGAGGCCGTGGGCGCCGATGCGCTCGGCCTCGCGGGCCAGCTCGAGGCTGTGGCGGGTGTCGTTGGTTCCGACGCCGGCGACGACGTGGGCGCGGTCGCCGACGGCCTCCAGGACGGCTCGTACGAGATCCGATTTCTCCGCGTCACTGGTGGTGGGGGACTCGCCGGTGGTGCCGTTGACGATCAGGCCGTCGTTGCCGGCGTCCACCAGGTGGGCGGCGAGCCGCTGCGCGCCGTCGAGGTCGAGTGCGCCGTCCGCCGTGAAGGGCGTGACCATGGCGGTGAGGACCCGCCCGAAGGGGGTCTGCGGAGTCGAGGTCGGAGCCATGGGTAACACGCTACTCGGTGCCAGATGTGGGGTGCGCCCGTGGGGTGTCGGGAAAGTCAGGACAAAAATGGAGCCCGGCACTGCCTGCTCGGGGGTTCAAGCAGTGCCGGGTCCGTTTGATCAGGCTAGATGAACTTCACTAAATGCCGCAATCCGGACACTTCACGAGGCTGACCCATACATCCGTTCCCGGCAGGGGAACAGACCTTCGCTACGGGGCCACACGCCCGTTCGCATTGAAGGCGGCGTAGGTCAGCGGCATGAGCTTCGCCCACTCCGCCTCCATCTTCTCGGCGACCATCTCGATCTCCCGCTGCGGGAAGCTCGGCACCTTGGCCAGCTCGTGCTGGGTGCGCAGGCCGAGGAAGTGCATGAGGGAGCGCGCGTTGCAGGTGGCGTACATCGAGGAGTAGAGGCCGACGGGGAGGGCGGCGCGGGCGACCTCGCGGGCCACTCCCTCGGCGAGGAGCTTCTGGTAGGCCGCGTACGCCTGCTCGTAGGACTCCCGCAGGGTGCTGCTGACCGCCTCGTGCTGGGCCTGGGTGCCCTCGACGAAGACGTACTTCCCGGGGCGGCCCTCCTGCACGAGCTTGCGGTCGGCGTCGGGGACGTAGAAGACCGGCTGGAGCTCCCGGTAGCGGCCGGACTCCTCGTTGTACGACCAGCCGACGCGGTGCCGCATGAACTCGCGGAAGACGAAGATCGGGGCGCTGATGAAGAACGTCATCGAGTTGTGCTCGAACGGGCTGCCGTGCCGGTCGCGCATCAGGAAGTTGATCAGGCCCTTGGAGCGCTCCGGGTCCTTCTTCAGCTCGTCCAGGGACTGCTCGCCGGCGGTGGAGACACGGGCCGCAAAGAGCACGTCGGCGTCGGCCGCGCTGTGCTTGACCAGTTCGACGGTGACATCTCCGCGCAGATCGATCTTGAACTCGCCGTCCGGGGTGCTGGTCACGAGGGTCCTTCCATCACTTCTGGGATTCGCGCCCACTGTATCGGGGCACCCGCCGCAGACCCGAACCGTGACCTCACCGCACAACCGCACGAGTTTTCCCGACATGGGCACCTTTTGTGCCACTGAAGCGTCTGTACCGGTGAGAACCACCCGTTCGATCCCGAGAGGAGAGGTGCTTCCCCCATGTTCCGTCGGCGCGAGCCCGTCCCCTTCGCCTTCCTGGCCGAGGCCCAGAGGTTCCGCAGCAATGTCACTCCCCCGCCCCGTCAGCGGGTGTCCTTCGGCGAGATGGCCGGCCGCTGGCTGCTGGGCCTCACCCTCGTCGCGGGGCTCGTCGGTGCCCTGATCGTCGGCACTCCGGCGCTCTCTCCGCCGTCCGGTACGCCGGCTCAGCAGTCCCAGGCGTCCCAGGGGCACTGAGCGGGGGCACTGACCCTTCCGGACGCTCCAGGCTGGTGAGCGACAACACGGCCGGATAGCCTCACCGGGCACAGCCCACGCGAGGAGCGAGTGAGGACCAGCCGTGCCCCTGCCCTTTCTGACGGCCGACCGCACCTTCGAGATGGCAGCCGACAGTGCGCTGCCCTACGACGACCCGGACCGCTGGCGGCGTCCCTACCGGCCCGGCCCCTGGCGCGTGGGCACGGCCGCGCTGGGGCTGTTGCTCGCCTCGTTCGTCCTGTTCGGCGCGGTGCTCATCACGCTGACCGGCTCCGTCTCGTCCGGCGGGGCAGTCCTCGTCGCGGGCCTGGCGATCGTCGCCGGCTCGTTGCGGCTGCTGCGCATGGGGGTGTGGGTGAGCAGGCACGGACTTCGCCGGACCGGCTTCCTGCTGACGCGGACGCTGCCGTGGGCACGGGTCCTCTCGGTGCGGACGGTGCAGCAGCCGGTGCGCTGGCTGGGGCTGCCGCGCACGGTGCAGGGCCAGGCGCTGGCGCTCGTGCGCAGGGACCGGCCCGCCGAGGACACCCCGCCGCTGCTGACCACGCACGGCCTGGACTTCGTCGGCCGGCCGGTGGGCTTCGACCGGGCGGCGGACGCGGTGGAGGCGTGGGCCGCGGAGCACCGGCGTGGCTGATTCCGCAACGAAGCCGAAGGGCCGGCCCGCGGTGACGCGGGCCGGCCCTTCGGTGTGTGAGTCACCCGAGGCCGGCCTACCTTCCGGTGAGGTGGGCCGCCTTCCGGTGCCCGGGTGGGTCAGGCCCGGGCGGGGCGTCCTTCGTGCAGGGCGATGGCGCGCTGCATCGCCTTGCGGGCGCGTGGGGTGTCGCGGGCGTCGTGGTAGGCGACGGCGAGCCGGAACCAGCAACGCCAGTCGCCGGGGGACGCCTCCGTCTCGGCCTTGCGCTTGGCGAAGACCTCGTCGGCCGAGTCCCGGTCGATCCGGCCGCTGGGCAGCCGCTTCAGCTCGTCGACGGGCAAGCCGCCCTCGGCCTCGAGTTCGGCGGCGAGCTGGTTGGCCCTGCGGACGAACTGGGTGTTCTTCCACAGGAACCACAGGCCGATGACCGGCAGGACCAGCACCGCCACGCCGAAGGTGACGGTGATGAGCGTGCCGGACTGGATGAGCATGACGCCGCGACTGCCGACCAGGACGAAGTAGAAGACCAGGACGGCGGCCGTGACGAGGTAGGTGATCTTCGCGCGCATCGCAGGCGTCTGTCTCAGCTCAGGTCCAGGAAGTGCTCCAGGCCGAACGTGAGGCCCGGAGTCGTCACCACACGGCGGGCGCCGAGCAGGATGCCCGGCATGAAGCTGCTGTGGTGCAGGGAGTCGTGGCGGACGGTGAGGGTCTCGCCCTCGCCGCCGAGGAGGACCTCCTGGTGGGCCAGGAGGCCGCGCAGGCGGACGGCGTGCACGGGGACGCCGTCCACGCTGGCGCCGCGGGCGCCGTCCAGGGCGGTGACCGTGGCGTCCGGCGCCGGGGCCGTGCCGGCCGCCCGGCGGGCCTCGGCGATGAGCTGGGCCGTGCGGGTGGCGGTGCCGGAGGGGGCGTCCACCTTGTTCGGGTGGTGCAGCTCGACGACCTCGACCGACTCGAAGTACGGCGCGGCGATCTGCGCGAACTTCATCGTCAGCACGGCCCCGATGGAGAAGTTCGGCGCGATGAGCACGCCGGTCCCCGGGGACTGGGCGAGCCAGCCCTCCAGCTGCGCGAGGCGATCCTCGGTCCATCCCGTCGTACCGACGACGGCGTGGATGCCGTGACGCACGCAGAAGTCGAGGTTGCCCATGACCGAGGCGGGGGTCGTCAGCTCGACGGCGACCTGGGCGCCGGTGTCCGCCAGGGTCTCCAGCTTGTCGCCCCGGCCGAGGGCGGCGACCAGTTCCATGTCCTCGGCGGCCTCGACCGCCTTGACCGCCTCGGCCCCGATCCGGCCCTTGGCACCGAGGACCGCCACGCGCAGCTTGCTCATGTTCCTGCTTCCTAACCGGTGGTGTTTCAGGCGACCGCGTCGTGCAGCCGGGCGGCCTGCTTGTCCTTGAGCGGGCCGATGACCGACAGCGACGGACGCTGCCCGAGAAGGTCGCGGGCGACCGAACGGACCTCGTCCGGCGTCACCGCGGCTATCTTCCCCAGCATGTCGTCCACGGACATCTGCTCGCCCCAGCACAGCTCGCTCTTGCCGATACGGTTCATCAGCGCGCCGGTGTCCTCCAGGCCCAGGACCGTGGAGCCCCGGAGCTGGCCGATCGCGCGGGCGATCTCGTCGTCGGTGAGGCCGTTCTGCGCGACGTGGTCGAGTTCGTCGCGGCAGATCCGCAGCACGTCGTGGACCTGGCTGGGCCGGCAGCCGGCGTAGACGCCGAACAGGCCGCAGTCGGCGAAGCCGGAGGTGTAGGAGTACACGCTGTAGGCGAGGCCGCGCTTCTCCCGGACCTCCTGGAAGAGGCGGGAGGACATGCCGCCGCCGAGGGCGGTGTTGAGCACGCCCATGGCCCAGCGGCGGTCGTCGGTGCGGGCGAGGCCGGGCAGGCCGAGGACGACGTGCGCCTGCTCGGTCTTGCGGGCCAGCAGCTCGACCTTGCCGGAGGCGCGGATCCGACGGCTGCCGTCGCGCGGGGCGATCGGCTGAGCGTCCGTGTTCTGCAGGGCGCCCGCCTTCTCGAAGGCCGCGCGGACCTGGCGTACGACCTTGTTGTGGTCGATGTTGCCGGCGCAGGCGACCACGAGGTGGGTCGGGTCGTAGTGCTTCTTGTAGAAGCGGCGGATGCGTTCGGCGCTGAGGGCGTTGACGGTGTCGACCGTGCCGAGGACCGGGCGGCCGAGGGCGTTGTCGCCGAACATGGTGTGCGCGAACAGGTCGTGCACACAGTCGCCCGGGTCGTCCTCGGTCATCGCGATCTCTTCGAGGATCGCGCCGCGCTCGACGTCGACGTCCTCCTCGAGGATGAGCGAGCCGGTCAGCATGTCGCAGACCACGTCGATGGCGAGCGGCAGGTCGGTGTCGAGCACGCGTGCGTAGTAGCACGTGTACTCCTTGGCCGTGAACGCGTTCATCTCGCCGCCGACGGCGTCGAGGGCGGAGGAGATGTCCAGCGCGCTGCGCTTCGCGGTGCCCTTGAAGAGCAGGTGCTCCAGGTAGTGCGTGGCGCCGTTCAGGGCCGGGGTCTCGTCGCGGGAGCCGACGTGCGCCCAGATGCCGAAGGTTGCGGAGCGGACCGAGGGCAGGGTCTCGGTGACGATGCGCAGGCCGCCCGGGAGGGTGGTCTTGCGGACCGTGCCGATGCCGTTCTGGCCCTTGATGAGGGTTTGGGTACGGGCGACGGCCCGCGCCTCCGAAGAGGTGCGGGCCGTCGCCTTGGAGCTACGGGACGTCACTGCTCGGCGTCGTCCTTCTGCGTCTCGTCGCCTTCCTCGCCCTCGACCACGGGAATGAGGGAGAGCTTGCCGCGCGAGTCGATCTCGGCGATCTCGACCTGGACCTTCTGGCCCACACCGAGGACGTCCTCGACGTTCTCCACGCGCTTGCCGCCGGCGAGCTTGCGGATCTGCGAGATGTGCAGCAGACCGTCCTTGCCGGGCAGCAGGGAGACGAACGCACCGAAGGTGGTGGTCTTGACGACCGTACCCAGGTAGCGCTCGCCGACCTCGGGCATCGTCGGGTTGGCGATGCCGTTGATCGTGGCGCGGGCGGCCTCGGCGGACGGTCCGTCGACCGCGCCGATGTAGATCGTGCCGTCGTCCTCGATCGTGATGTCGGCGCCGGTGTCCTCCTGGATCTGGTTGATCATCTTGCCCTTGGGGCCGATGACCTCACCGATCTTGTCCACCGGGATCTTGACGGTGATGATCCGCGGAGCGTTCGGGGACATCTCGTCGGGCCGGTCGATGGCCTCCATCATCACGTCGAGGATGTGGAGGCGGGCGTCGCGGGCCTGCTTGAGGGCCGCGGCCAGGACGGAGGCCGGGATGCCGTCCAGCTTGGTGTCGAGCTGGAGGGCGGTCACGAAGTCCTTCGTGCCGGCGACCTTGAAGTCCATGTCACCGAAGGCGTCCTCGGCACCGAGGATGTCGGTGAGCGTGACGTAGTGCGTCTCGCCCTCGATGTCCTGGGAGATCAGGCCCATGGCGATACCGGCGACCGGGGCCTTCAGCGGCACACCGGCGTTGAGCAGCGACATGGTGGAGGCGCAGACCGAGCCCATGGACGTCGAGCCGTTGGAGCTCAGCGCCTCGGAGACCTGACGGATCGCGTAGGGGAACTCCTCGCGCGTCGGCAGCACCGGCACGAGGGCGCGCTCGGCGAGGGCGCCGTGGCCGATCTCGCGGCGCTTCGGGGAGCCGACGCGGCCGGTCTCACCGGTGGAGTACGGCGGGAAGTTGTAGTTGTGCATGTAGCGCTTGCGGGTCACCGGGGAGAGGGTGTCCAGCTGCTGCTCCATGCGCAGCATGTTGAGGGTGGTGACGCCCAGGATCTGGGTCTCGCCACGCTCGAACACCGCGGAGCCGTGCACCCGCGGGATGGCCTCGACCTCGGCGGCAAGGGTGCGGATGTCGGTGACACCGCGGCCGTCGATGCGCTTCTTCTCCTTGATCACACGCTCGCGGACCAGCTGCTTGGTGAGCGAGCGGTACGCGGCGGAGATCTCCTTCTCGCGGCCCTCGAACTCCGGCAGGAGCTTCTCGGCGGCGAGCGCCTTGACGCGGTCCAGCTCGGCCTCGCGCTCCTGCTTGCCGGCGATGGTGAGCGCCTGGGCCAGCTCGGGGCGGACGGCCGCGGTCAGGGCCTCCAGGACGTCGTCCTGGTAGTCGAGGAAGATCGGGAACTCGCCGGTCGGCTTCGCGGCCTTGGCGGCGAGGTCGGCCTGCGCGCGGCACAGGACCTTGATGAAGGGCTTCGCGGCCTCCAGACCGGCGGCGACGACCTCCTCGGTCGGCGCCTCGGAGCCGTCCTCGACCAGCTTGATGGTCTTCTCGGTGGCCTCGGCCTCGACCATCATGATCGCGACGTCGCCGTCCTCCAGGACGCGGCCGGCGACCACCATGTCGAAGACGGCGTCCTCGAGCTCGGTGTGCGTCGGGAACGCGACCCACTGGCCGCGGATCAGTGCGACGCGGACGCCGCCGATCGGGCCGGAGAAGGGCAGGCCGGCCAGCTGCGTGGACGCGGACGCGGCGTTGATCGCCACGACGTCGTACAGGTGGTCGGGGTTGAGCGCCATGATCGTGGCGACGACCTGGATCTCGTTGCGCAGGCCCTTCTTGAAGGAGGGGCGCAGCGGGCGGTCGATCAGGCGGCAGGTGAGGATCGCGTCCTCGGAGGGGCGGCCCTCACGGCGGAAGAAGCTGCCGGGGATCTTGCCGGCGGCGTACATCCGCTCCTCGACGTCCACCGTGAGGGGGAAGAAGTCGAGCTGGTCCTTGGGGTTCTTGGAGGCGGTGGTGGCCGACAGCACCATGGTGTCGTCGTCCAGGTACGCCACGGCGGAGCCGGCGGCCTGCTTGGCCAGGCGGCCCGTCTCGAAACGGATGGTGCGGGTGCCGAAGGGACCGTTGTCGATAACGGCCTCGGCGTAGTGGGTCTCGTTCTCCACTAGCGTTTTCTCCTCGTCTTCGTCCCTGTGCTGCCCGTGTGGCAGGGGGACGGTGGTGGAGAGGCGCTCCGTGCGGTGCGGGCCGGTCTTCGATCGAAGCACCCGGGGCTCGCTTCCCCCCGGGGGCCACTACCGAGGACCGGCGGCGGCGTGGTGCGCGTCTCCTCGTTCTGTGTCGTACGTCTTGCGTTGTGCTACCACACTACAAAGCGTGAGTGACACTCCGCACGTTTCCGCTTGTACGACGAAGGGTGCCGGGTGCGCGGCGGAGCCCCGCAAACGGCAAGGGGAGCGGTCCCCGACTTCGTCCGGGAACCGCTCCCCTCATGGCGTCTTACTTCGCGCCCGCCGCACCGCGACGGATGCCGAGGCGGTCGACCAGCGCACGGAAGCGCTGGATGTCCTTCTTCGCCAGGTACTGCAGCAGGCGACGGCGCTGACCGACGAGGATCAGCAGGCCACGGCGGGAGTGGTGGTCGTGCTTGTGGGTCTTGAGGTGCTCCGTCAGGTCGGAGATCCGACGGGAGAGCAGAGCGACCTGGACCTCGGGGGAGCCGGTGTCACCCTCCTGGGTACCGAACTCGGAGATGATCTGCTTCTTCGTGGCGGCGTCGAGCGACACGCGTACTCCTCATAGTCTGTGAATGGCCACCGAGTGCCCCCGGTCTTCATCGCGAGGGAGCTTCCGTTACTCGGGAGGCGGGGATCCGCTGGGCGCGGCCTCCAGAACACGAAGGGTTCCGGGGGTGCGTACACAAACGGCCGTCACTCAGGGTACCAGCCGATGGCGGGTGCCTTACGCACGGTCGGCGAACCGTCCTGCCGGCGCGGCGTCCGCCACTAGGGTGAGCGCCGGGACCGTACCTACCTCGGGAAGGGGTCGCTGCACCATGGCGGAGACGGAAGCGGAGATCAAGGCGCGCAAGGAGCGGGAGCGGGACGAGCTGTACGCGCTCGACATCTCCGGCGTCGAGTGGCACTGCGCGCCGGGCACGGAGGAGCAGGAGGAGCGGGTGGAGATCGCGTACCTGCCCGGCGGGGCGGTGGCGATGCGGTCCTCCCTCGACCCTGCCACCGTGCTGCGCTACACCGAGGCGGAGTGGCGGGCGTTCGTGCTGGGAGCCCGGGACGGGGAGTTCGATCTGAAGCCCATGGCGCACAACGGTGGGCTCGACGTGCAGTGAGCAGCAGCCGGAAAAGGGGGAAGGGGCGGCACGCGCGCGTGCCGCCCCTTCCCCCTTTTCCGGCTGCTAGCTGGTCATGGCGCGGGCCTTCGCGTACACGTCGAAGACGGCCAGGGCGAGCGGGATCAGGGTCAGCAGGACGAAGCCCTCGCAGATCTCCAGGAAGCGTCCCCAGAAGGGGGTCAGTCCGCGGCGCGGCAGGATCAGGCCCAGGGCCGTCACCAGGGTCGCGGCCAGGGCGATGGCCGCGATCAGCCAGACGGTGCGGATGTCGAGGTCGGTACGGTCGCCGGCCAGCGCCGCGCGCATGATGTGCTGCGGCGGGTTGAGGGCGAGGCCGAGGCCGAGCAGGACCAGGGAGGCGAGGCCGGCGGCCAGCACGGAGGCGACCTGGGCGGTGTAGCGGAAGAGGCCGGCGCGCATGAGCATGGCGACGCCGGTGACGAACGCGAGCAGCTGGGCCCAGACGTCGTCGGAGAAGCCCAGCACGGCCGACGCGCCGACGGCGAGCAGCGCGCAGCCGCCGACCAGTCCGACGAGGAGTTCATGGCCGCGTCGCGCCTGCGCCTCGATGCGGTCGGTGTCCACCGGCTCCTGCGTCGCGGTCTCGGCGCCGTAGGCGGAGCGGGGGGCGCCGCTGCTGGGGTTCTCGAAGCCGATCGGCAGCCGGGCGAACCGCATGGACATGCCGGGCAGGAAGGCGAGCGCGCCGACGGCGACCGGTGCGCACAGGCCGGCCATCTCCCTGGGCGCCCAGTCGGTGAGGGTGGCGACGAAGACGACGATCAGGGCGATCGTCGAGGCGAACACGAAGGCGACGAAGGGGCCGTCCCCGTGCGGTGAGCACAGGGCGAGGACCAGGGCGGCGACGAGCACGGCCGCGCACGCCAGCAGGAACTGGAGTCTGCCGATGCCCTCGCCGTCGCTCAGCGGCAGCAGCCCGCTGCCCGCGACGCCGATGTTGGGCAGCGCGCCGAGGCCGAGGGCGACGGCCGAGCCGCGGTCGTCGTAGACGCGGGCGCGGACCGCGGAGAGCACGACCAGGAGGATTCCGGTGACGGCGGCGAGGATGCCGGCCAGGCCGTGCATGTCGTGGCGCGGGTCGGCGGTCCAGGCGACGAACGCGAGCAGTGCGGGCAGCACGCCGCCGCCGACGAGGCCCGCGGCCCGGGTCAGGTCGCCGCTCCACAACTTGTGCTGCTTGGTGACGGAGGAGGCCACGGCCTCGGCGACGTCGTCGAAGACGGCCGGCGGCAGCGATTCCGCGAACGGGCGCAGGGTGAGGAGTTCGCCGTCCAGGATGCGCTGGGCGGCGAAGGAGCGGGCACTGTCCAGCACGGTGCCGTCGGTGCGGACGAGGTGGTAGCCGACCGGGGCGCCCGCCGCGGGGCTCTGCTGGGACAGCCGCAGGATCTCCGGATAGAGGTCGGCGACCGGGACGTCGTCGGGCAGTGCCACGTCGATACGGCTGTCCGGCGCGACGATGGTGACCCGGCAGAAGCCGAGTCCGGTGCCGGACCCGGAAGGGGCTCCCGTCCCGGGTCCGCCGGTGGCGGCGGCCGTCATGCTCACCTGCTGCTCCCCCTCAGTGGTGGTGGTGCGTGTATGTCGTGAAGGTCCCGTGCCGGTTTGCCCGGTGGACGGCGGCACGGGTTCCGCACGACTGGATCCCGGGGTCCTACCGCCCCTCCATTGAGGGGTTTGCCCCGGTGTATCCAGCCGGCTCGGCGTGTGCTCACGCGAACATCCGGCACCCTACCGCTCACCCGTGCCGGATGAACTCAGTAGGATCACGCGGCGGCCTGCGCTCGCCGGACACGGGGCGGTGGGCGGAACGCCTGGGTCGGGCAAGGGAATTGGTGAGCGGTGAGCCAGATCGTCGTAAAGCGCCCTCCACGGGCGCTTCCGTCCGAAGTGCCCACGGAAGAGGTCGCTGTCCAGCCACCGCCCGAATTGCCGCGGGGGGCTCAGGAGAGCGTGCTCATGCAGCTCCTGCCCACGCTGGGCATGGGCGGCTCGGTGGTCTTCTTCTTCACGAACGGCCAGCCGTTCATGAAGATCATGGGCATGATCATGATCGCCTCGACGGTGGCGATGTCCATCGCGATGGTGGTCCGCTTCCGCCGCGGCTCGCAGGGCCAGCTGGCCGACATGCGCCGCGACTACCTCAGTTATCTGTCGCAGACGCGCAAGTCCGCCGTCAGCACGGCGAAGACGCAGCGGGACGCGCAGTACTACCTGCACCCCTCCCCCGAGCAGCTGTGGGCGCTCGTCGCCGAGGGCAGCCGGGTGTGGGAGCGGCGGCCCGGCGACGAGGACTTCGCGCACGTTCGCATCGGCCTGGGCCCGCAGCCGCTGGCGACCCCGCTCGTCGCCCCGGAGACCGGTCCCGTCGAGCAGCTGGAGCCGCTGACCGCGGGCGCGATGCAGCGTTTCCTCGCCGCCCACGCCACCGTCGGCGACCTGCCGATGGCGGTGTCGCTGCGCGCCTTCTACCACGTCACGGTCAGCGGTGAACCGCAGTCCGTACGGGCCTCGGCCCGCGCCCTGGTCGGCTCGCTGGCCTCACTGCACTCCCCGCAGGATCTGGTCATCGCGGTGGCCGCGGGTCGGGAGGCGCTGCCCCAGTGGGACTGGGCGAAGTGGCTGCCGCACGTGCAGGTGCCCGGCGCACTGGACGGCGCCGGCTCGCGCCGGCTGATCGGCACCGACCCGCGCGAGCTGGAGGACCTGCTGTCCACCCGGCTGACCGGCCGGCCACGCTTCCATCCCGGTGCCGGGCCGCTGCTGGACGAGCCGCACATCGTGCTCGTACTGGACGACCTCTCCCTGCTGCCGGACTCGGTGCTCGCCAACCCGGAGGGCCTCCAGGGTGTCACCGTGCTGGAGGTGGTGCCGGGCGAGCTCACGACGGCGGGCGGCGACCTGTCCATCGTCGTGCAGCCCGGCCTGCTGCGCCTGGAGTCCGGGCACGGCGAGGTGTACGAGGGCAGCCCGGACGTCCTCTCCTACGAGTCCGCCGAGGCGCTGGCCCGGCAACTGGCACCGCTGCGCGTGGCGTCGGGCGGTGACGACGACGAGCCGCTGCTTGCCAACCTGGAGTTCACCGACCTGCTGGGCCTCGGTGACGCGGCGTCCGTCGACACCAAGCGGACCTGGCGCCCGCGCGCGCTCGCCGAACGCCTGCGGGTGCCGATCGGTCTCGGCGAGGACGGCCGGCCCGTGATGCTCGACCTGAAGGAGGCCGCGCAGGAGGGCATGGGCCCGCACGGCCTGTGCGTCGGCGCGACCGGTTCGGGCAAGTCGGAGCTGCTGCGCACGCTGGTGCTGGGTCTCGCGGTCACCCACTCCTCGGAGACCCTGAACTTCGTCCTCGCGGACTTCAAGGGTGGTGCGACCTTCGCCGGCATGGCGCAGATGCCGCACGTGGCGGCCGTCATCACCAACCTCGCCGACGACCTCACCCTGGTCGACCGCATGGGCGACTCGATCCGCGGTGAACTCAACCGGCGCCAGGAGATGCTGCGCGACGCCGGCAACTACGCCAACATCCACGACTACGAGAAGGCGCGCGCGGCGGGCGCCCCGCTCCAGCCGATCCCCTCCCTCGTGCTGGTGATCGACGAGTTCAGCGAGCTGCTGACCGCCAAGCCGGACTTCATCGAGATGTTCGTGCAGATCGGCCGTATCGGCCGCTCGCTGGGCGTGCACCTGCTGCTCGCCTCGCAGCGCCTGGAGGAGGGCCGGCTGCGCGGCCTGGAGACGTACCTGTCGTACCGCATCGGTCTGCGCACCTTCTCCGCGGCAGAGTCCCGTGCCGCGCTCGGCGTCCCCGACGCCTACGAACTCCCGAACGTCCCCGGTTCCGGCTTCCTGAAGTTCGGTACGGACGAGATGGTGCGGTTCAAGGCGGCGTACGTCTCCGGTGTGTACCGCGCGGGGCCGCAGCGGGCCGCCCTGCCCGGCGGGCAGCTGCCGGTGGACCGGCGGCCGGTCCTGTTCACGGCCGCCGAGGTGCCGGTGCAGTACAGCGCGATCCCGCAGCAGCGCACGCGGTCCGAGCCCGAGGTGGACGAGGCGCTGGCCGACACGGTCCTCGACGTGATCGTGCGCCGGCTGGAGGCGCAGGGCCCGGCGGCGCACCAGGTGTGGCTGCCGCCGCTGGAGAGCCCGCCGTCGCTGGACGCGCTGCTGCCCGGCCTGGCGGCGGTGCAGGGCCGCGGTCTCACCCAGCCCAACTACGAGGGCGCGGGCCGCCTGGTCGTCCCGGCCGGTCTGGTCGACAAGCCGTACGAGCAGCGCCGCGACCGTCTGATGCTCGACTTCTCGGGCGCGGCCGGCCACATGCAGGTCATCGGTGGTCCCCAGTCCGGCAAGTCCACGTTCCTGCGGACGCTGATCTGCTCCTTCGCGCTGACGCACACCCCGCACGAGGTGCAGTTCTACGGCCTGGACTTCGGTGGTGGCGGTATGGCCGCGGTGGGCGGTCTGCCGCACGTCGGCGGCATCGCCTCGCGCCTGGACCCCGAACGCGTCCGCCGTACGGTCTCCGAGGTGTACGGCGTCCTGACCCGCCGCGAGGAGTACTTCCGTACGGCCGGCATCGCCTCGATCGCCGACTTCCGCGCCCGGCGGGCCCGCGGCGACATCTCCGTCACGGACCAGCCCTGGGGTGACGTCTTCCTCGTCATCGACGGCTGGGGCAACTTCCGTACGGACTACGAGGGCCTGGAGCCGGCGGTCCTGGACATCGCCGCGCGCGGCCTCGGCTACGGCATCCACCTCGTCCTGACGGCGTCCCGCTCGATGGAGGTCCGGGCGAACCTCAAGGACCACCTGATGAACCGCCTGGAGCTGCGGCTGGGTGACGTGATGGACTCGGAGATCGACCGCAAGGTGGCGGTGAACGTCCCCGCGGGCGTCCCCGGCCGCGGCCTCTCCCCGCAGAAGCTGCACTTCATGGCGGCGGTGCCGCGCATCGACGGGCTCACCTCCGACACGGACCTGGCCGAGGCCACGGCCGCGCTGACCACCGAGGTCGGGCGTCACTGGCAGGCGCCGGGCGCGCCCAAGGTGCGGCTGCTGCCGCGCCAGCTGGAGGCGGTCAAGCTGCCGCCGGGCGACCGTTTCCGGGATCGGGGCATCGCCTTCGCGCTGGACGAGGAGAACCTGGAGCCGGTGTTCCTCGACTTCGACCAGGACCCGTTCTTCCTCGTCTTCGGCGAGAGCGAGTCCGGCAAGTCCAACCTGCTGCGGCTGCTGATCAGGCAGCTGTCGCTGCAGTACGGCGGTGACGAGGCGAAGTTCTTCGTGGTGGACAACCGCCGCTCGCTGCTGGACGTCACGCCGGCGTCCCACCTGGCGGAGTACATCCCGATGTCGAGCCAGATGGACCACCACATGGCGGCCCTGGCCGACCTCATGCAGCGCCGCACGCCGACGGCCGACGTCACGGCGCAGCAGCTGCGGGACCGGAGCTGGTGGCGGGGTCCGCAGGTCTTCGTCGTCATCGACGACTACGACCTGGTCTCCACGTCCAGCGGCAACCCGCTCAGCGGCCTGACGGAGATGCTGCCGTTCGCCCGCGACGTCGGCGTCCGCTTCATCATCGCCCGCTCCTCCGCGGGCGCGGGGCGGGCCTCCTACGAGCCGTTCATGCAGCGCATGAAGGAACTCGGCGCCCAGGGCCTCATCATGGCCGGCGACCCGGCCGAGGGCGACGTCCTCGGCGGAGTCCGCCCGCGTCCGATGCCGCCGGGCCGCGGCGTCTTCGTGTCCCGGAAGCGGGGTAAGCCGTTGGTTCAGACGGGGTTGGTGGATGTGGAGTACTGAGGGCTCTCCAAAGCAACGACATCAGTAGAACGCCTTTCTGAATCCGGCGGTCCATCGGCCGCCGGATTCGGCGTATAGAGAAATCGCAGCCAAGCGACCGGTTACGGCCGAGTTCACCGGAATCCCTTGCGACGACTGCCGGCCCACCGTTAGCGTCGCGTGCTGAGCAGCCACATTCGGAGTCGGCACACGGGGAGCGTCCATGGCGTGGGACGAGTGGGAAAGTCTCAAGCGTCAGGCAGCTGACGGGGAAAACCCGCACACTCAGTTGAACCAACTGGCAGACAGTGGTGGTGGCCGCGGTGATCAGGACCTGATCGTCCACCAGGACGACCTCGGCGCCGTCGGGCATGAGGCACACGAACTGCACGTCGCTCTTCACAAGCAGGCGGACATCGACGGCATGGGCTCCGACAAGCAGGGCAACGGCAGCACGATGCAGGCCGCGAACGAACTCAAGGGGCAGGGCTTCGCCATGGGTGCCGCGCTGTCCCAGACCGTCACGACCTGGACCGACCAGGTGAATTCTCTCCTGCAGGCCTGCGCAACCATTTCGAATCACCTCAATTACTCGCAGAAGACGCACGCCCATGACGATGGCGTGATTGCCGCCAGCCTCAAGCAGGCAAACGGCTCCGCCGTGCCCGTCTCGGAACTGAGCAAGTACTTCAAGTAGCGGGGGACACGATGTCCGGCCTCACGATGACCGGCCTGCTGGAAGTCGACCTGAGCAAACTGGAGTCCAGCGTCACCGACTGGAAGTCCGTCGTCGGCAAACTCGATGATCTGGCGGCAAGAGCCGAGAGGGGATTACAGGCGAAGGCCGACAGCGCCCGGTGGGCCGGTGTCAACTCGGACGTTACGCGAGAGTTCGTCCGCAAGACAGTCAAGGAGTTCAGGGACGCCCACGCCGAGGCTGACAGCATCTACAAAGTACTCAGCGACGCACACACCGAACTCGTGCCAGTCCAGAAGCAATTGAAATCGGCACTGGAGAAGGACGCGCCCGCGCTCGGCGTCAAAGTGGACGACTACGGCAACCAGGGCGACGGCCCGGTGATCCACGTCTTCTTTCCGCACGACCGGACAACGGACGACACCCACACCGACGAGGAGCGCGCCAAGGCGCACGAGTTGGCCACACACATCGCCAACCTCGTGGCCCACGCGCAGGAGATCGACGCTTCGGTGGCGCGCGCGCTCGCCAAGAGCCATGGCAAAGACGCCCACAACTTCGGGCACGAGACGTACACCTCGCTGGACGATGCGGAGCAACAGCGCGCCACGGAATTGGCGAAGCTGGGCACCAAGATGAGCGACCGCCAGTTCGCCGAACTCAACTCGATCATGAAGTGGAACGCGAAGGACGCCGACTTCAGCACCGCGTTCTACAAGTCACTAGGCGGTCCCGAGAAGGCGCTGGAATTCTACGGACATATGGCGCTCGACGGAACCGAGGGTGAAAACAAGGAGCGCCTGGAACTGACCAAACAGCTCCAACGCAATATGGGCGTGGCCCTGGCCAGCGCCACCGACCCGGACAACACGTCGCATCTGCCATCCAGCTGGGGAGAACAGTTCCGGAAGCTGGGTGCAAAGTCGATCGACCTTTACCCCGGTGCCATGAACTCCCCCTACGGGTACCAGATCCTCGGCGGCCTGCTGCGGTATGGAAATTACGATCCGAGGTTCATCAATCCCCTCGCTGAGCACATCGTCCAACTGCATCACAAGAACCCCGAGTTCTTCATGGGCAACAAACCCATGACAGGTGGCTCCGACACCGACTGGGGATTCAATCCGTCGGGCAAGGACGGTGCCGGATATGACCCGCTGACCAGCGTGCTGGAGGGGCTTGGCCATAGCCCAGAGGCGGCGAAAGAATTCTTCTCCGACGACATGACGCCCACGGTGTACAACGAGGACGGCACGGTGAAGACGGGCGCCACCCTCGACTACTCATACTTCGACGAACTGACGAAGAAGGACTTCGAGTGGCCGCCGGACAGCCTGGTCGCGCCGGGCAGTGACGCCGCCACCCATGTCCGCGAGGGCGGCCCGGACGCCCTGGGGCACGCTCTGGAAGCGGCCACCCTGGGACACTCCTACGATGACCCGGCGCCCACGCTCAAGCGGGACGACACCTCGGCCGCGATCATGGCAAAGGTCGTGGAGGCATACAGCGACCCGGAAAGAATTCAGGACCCCATGGCGGACAGCCTCGGCCGCATGGGAGCCGGATACATCGACGACCTGAACTGGGCATTGAACGGCAACCGAACCGACAGCCTATACTACCCGACGGACGGCGGCCATGCACAGTTCGGCGAGGCCAACGCGATCAAGTTCCTGAGCGCGGTCGGACAGCATCCGGACGGATACTCCGAGATCTCCACCGCTCAACAGGTGTACGGAACGACCGCGCTGGAAGCACAGGCTCACGACGGCCATATCAACCAGCCACACGCGCGGGAGATCGTCCGTACAGGCGCGCAGGTACAGGGAATTCTTGACCAGTCCCGCGCAGACCAGATCAAGGCTGAGGGGATCGCCGCGGACGAGGCCTACAACAAGAGCCTGCAGAAGAGGACCGGCTGGTTCCAGTTCGGCGCCGGTGTAGGAATCGCCGCCGGCGCCGCTTTCCTCCCCCCGGTGGCCGCAGCGGGCGTTGCGGGGACTCTCATTCCCGTCTTCACCGATGCCGGTAAAGGCGCGATCGGGCAGCAGATAGCGAACGTGATCGGTGACAGTGCCGAGACGATGCAGAAGGACAGCGCGGACTCCATTCACCAGCAGACCGCAGAGGTGTACGACAAGGGCAAGAAAGCCGCTGCATCACCGATGGAAAGCTTTATGGGAAACCACGGGATCCGACACGATGACGGCGGATTCGGGCAGGACCTGGAAGAGGCTCTGAAAACCGGGTACATAGATGGAACCAACGGAGAGAGTCAGCGTGGTGTGCTGTCCGATGCCTAGCCGATCCGCACGCCGAACGAAGCACCTGGCCGCCACTGCCGTACTGCTCACCCTGGCGTTGGCGGTGGCCGGCTGTCAGGGCGGGGAATCGGAGAGTGGGAGTCCGTCTGCCCGACGCACCTCGGCACAGTCCTGTGCCGAGGTCCTGGATGCGCAGACCAAAGCGGCGATGCTTCGGCTCGCGGGGGTCCCCGCGTCGACAAAGGCTGAGTATTCGGGCGACGTCCGACTGACGGCCGACCAACTGGTCACGCAGTACTTGACCGGGAAAGCCGACCGGGATCATTTCACCTTCTGTGGGTTCCATACGGGTTCGTCCCGACCGGATTTTCTGACGGTGAACTTCTCGCTTACTCAGCAGTCCCCGCCGGTGGACACGGCCGACTCCGAGTTCAAGGCATATCGCATGGGTAGAGTAGCCCGCGTCAGCAACAGGGCTGGTTTCCTCTATTTCGATTGCTCCAGCACGAAGTTCGAGGGATCCACCCAACTGGTACGTGCGGAGGTGGATCCCCTGTACAGGGTCACTGAGCCGCTCGCCACGGCGCGTGAGGACTACCTTCGTGCCCTGCACGGTTCCAGTCGCGTGCTCTCCCGCCTGCTGGGGTGCAAGCCGGGCACGGGCATCACCGGGTCGTTCACGGTGCCGCCCGCGGCATAGGCGGAGTACCAGGCATGTGCCCCGTCGCCGAGGAGCGCAAAGAAGACCGGGAGCGGGAGCGGCAAGGGGCGTACCCGGGCCCCAGACACCGTGGCCTTGGCGAAGCACAGGGTGGTCGTTGCTGGTCACGATATGTACCGTCACTCAGGGGCGGGGACCTTGGCCCGGGTGTCGTCCGGGGCGGTGATCAGGGTGTCGGGACCCACCCGTCGGCGCGGTGTGGCGGCGGTACCCGCTCCTCCCCCGGTGACCACTGCCGTGACCCTCTCGGTGGCGTGCGTTCCCTGTTCCGGTCTGGTCTGGTTCCGCTGTTTCATCAGGCACGCCAGAGGGTGGGCACCTCCCGTGCGTGCCCACCCTCTGCGATCTTGTGTTGGTCCGGCCGTCCGGCGGAGCCGACTTACATGAAGTAGCTGGCGGCCTTGCGGTCGCCGCCCTGGTAGTCACCGCCGGCCGAGTGCACGACCTTGCCGATGGCGACGAGGGCCTCGTGGATGCCGTGGGCCTCGCGGTCCCAGGCGGCCTGCTGCTCGGTGTACGTGGTGTGGGCCTCGCCCTCCCACATGTCGGCCACACTGGCGACCTTCTGCTTGATGGCCTCCAGGCTCTCCTCAAGCTTGCGTGCGTGGTCGGCCAGCTGCGTGGCGGTGTGGTCGAGGTTGCCGTACGAGACTTCGAGGTCGCCGAGGTTCTGGGCGCTCATGATTGCCTCCGATGCTGAGAAGTTGTTGCGGCCGGGATCAGTAGCTGGACAGCGCGGAGTGCGAGCCGCCGTAGTTCACGTCGATGCTCTGCACCTGCGAGCGGACCTCGTCTTCGGTGCTGTCCTTGATCTTCCGGGTGCTGTTCATGGCCTCGATGAACTTGGCGAGGATGTTGCCGATGCGGACCATGCGCTCGTTGATCTCGGTCTGCTTGGCGTTGAACGCGCCGGCGCCGATGCCCTTCCAGTGACCTTCGAGACTGTCGATGATGCTCTGCAGGTCCCTGAGCTGGCCCTTGATTCCCTCGAAGCGGTGCGCAAGCTCCTTTTCGAGGGCAACAATGTCGCCGTCGCTTACCTTCTGACGCCCTGTCGCCATTTCCATGCCTTTCGTTCTGATTGACCTTGCCGGGTGCCGAGCCGTGGGCGGGCGTCGGTACTGATGGCAAGCGGACTTCTGCTCACTCGGCGAATGAGCAGGTTCACGGGAGACCGCTCAGGCGTTACGGCGTGCACGCAGCACGGCGAAACCAGCGCCTCCGATGACTAGTACGGCGGCTACGGCGCCGATGATCACCCAGGTCTGGGTATCGCCACCGGAGTCGGTGTCCTTCGCGGCTGCGGAGGTGGGACCGTTGGCGGAGCCGGCGTCCTTGGTGGGCTTGCCGGAGGGGTTCTTGGCCGAGGGGCTGGGGGTCGCCGACGTGCCGTCGCCATTCTCTTTGGCGAGCGGGTCGACGTTGGCCGGCCCGGGGTTGATGTCCTTGTTGATGAGTACGCGCCGGGGGCGAATGCCGCCATAGCCGAGGTACTTGCTGGGCTTGCTCTTCGGCCAGGAACGGGCGGCGGTGTCGATGAGGGTGCGCAGGACCTGGTTGGCCGTCCAGTCCGGGTGCGCGGACCAGACGAGGGCGGCGGAGGCGGAGGCGATGGCGGAGGCGGGGCTGGTGCCGTCGCTGTCGCAGTACTCGTTGAACTTACCGTCGCACCAGGAGGGGACACTCAGTCCCGGAGCCGCCAGATCAACGTAGTCGCCGTATGTGGAGAACTTAGCCACTGTGCCGGATTTGTCGAGCGCGGCCACGCCGATCGCATAGGGATAGATGGCCGGGTAATCCGGCGTGTTCCCCTCGTCTCCCAAGTTACCGATGGAGACGAACATCAGCTTGCCTTTGGACGCCGCGTACTTCATCGCGGACTTGGTGTCGTAATCCGGGGTCGGGCCTCCGAAGGACATGTTGATGATCTTTGCATCGCTGTCGGCAGCTGCACGGATCGCATCGGCGGTCGTGGCATTTCGCCTCTGCTCCTGCTCGTCGTTCAGGCCGCGCAATACGATCCGGTAAGGAATGATCTTCGCTCCCGGAGCGAGGCCCTTGATGCCGCCCCCCGCTCCCGTACCTGCGATGATCTCGGCCATGGAAGTGCCGTGCCCCGTGTAGTCGTGCGTGACGTGGTAGGCCACGGCCTTGGCGACGTCACCGACGAGTACCTGGCCTTTGAGAGTGGGAGTCGCCGGATTGACTCCGCTGTCGATCACGGCGACCTTCACCCCCTTGCCCGTGCTGATCTTCCAGATGTCGTCAGCGCCCATCGCGTCCAGGTACCACTCCTTGGACTGAACGTCGAGGGCGACGGCCTCCGGAGCAAGCGTTGCCGACGTGATGACAAGCGCACCGAGTGCCGAACACACAGCGGACAGGCGCCGTGCATTGCGTCTCGTCAGGAGGGCCACCCTCGTGCCGCGTCGGCCGGTCCCTGGCTTCATGCCTGTGTACGTCCTCGCTCGTGTTCAGTCGTTCGTCTGAGGCACATCGCGCCGCTTCTGCGACGGGCGGCGCTGTTCCCTGTCGGTCGCTCCACCTGGGCGGCCGGCCTCTCCACCCGGGGTCTGACGACCGCCCATGGCACCACGGCCGAGCCCCGCACCGCTGGACTCGGCGCTCGTCGCGGGCTTCCGGGGCGCGCCGATGACACCTTCGCGGTTACTCGCCGAGCGCAGCGCCGCTTGGCCCGCGTCGGGTTGGGCCTTCGCCGCAGGAGCGCCCACGACTCCTCGCTGTCCGATGGTCCCCTTCGACGGCGTGGAGGTAGCCGGTTCCTCGGCGCCGACGACCATACCGCGCGGGACACGGGGGTTGGCCGGCCCTCCGGGCGTACGGCCGGTGACGGGCTTGCCCCCGACGACGCCGTTGCGCGCCTGACCGATGGGGCCGGTTGTTCCCGTGCGCCCGCCAGGCGTGTTGGTCGTCCTGGGAGTTCCGCCGGTGACAGGGCGCCCCATCGGCGAACGACCGGACTGAACGGGTCCTCGCGCACCTGGCTGCCCCGCAGGGTTCGCCCGTCCCATGGCGCGAGCGGCCTGTCCCATGGGCCCCTGCGGCACACGACCACCAGGACCGGTCCGCCCTGCCTGACCCGTCGGGCCCTGCGGAACGCGTCCGCTGGAGACGGTACGTCCTGTCTGGCCTGCGGGCCCCTGCGGCACTCGGCCGCCCCCGCTCGTACGTCCCTGGGCGGTCACAGGAGGCCGACCAGCCGGCCCGTATCCGGGGGTACGACCCGACATGGGTGTGACGGGAGGCGTCATAGGCCCTGTCGGAAGCGGGGGCATCTGCCCACCGCCACCACTAGTGGTCGGCAAAGTGGGTGCTGGGGGGCTGGGCGGTGTGGTGGGCACTTGAGGGGGCAGGGTCGTCGTGGTGTTGATTTCCGTGCCGACATCATGGCCGGAAGGCGCGATGGGTTCGTGGACTTCCCTTAGGGGGGGTACGTGCCCGTGGGCGTCTGCTCCGCGAGACGTGACCTCTCCGGCATGGCCCTCCGTGAAATCATCACGGACCGTGGCCGTCGGTGTCGGAGCCCCTGAACCAGGCTTGCGCAGCGTCTTGTCGGAACCGCCCCACGATGGCGGCGGCGCCGGAACTCCTACATTCGGAATCGGCTCGACCGGCTTCGGCTCCTCCTGCTTGCTCAGGTCAGTCGCCGCGACCTTGTAGTACGAGGCCAGCCGGTTCATCTGGTTGATGGCCTCTTGCCGGTGCTTCTCGGCCTTCACCGCGGCCGCGTAGTCCGGGTTGCCGTCGACCTGCTTGGCCTTGGGCAGCTCGGTGGGCAGCTTCTGCTCATGTGCCGGCCGGGTGTCCCTGGGCGGCATGGAAACGCGTGCGGAGGCGAGGCCCGTGGCCGCCACCGAGATGTGGGTGCCGGCCTGGTCGGCGTAACCCGCCAGGCCGTTGGTGTAGCCGATGAGCTGCTGCGTCCACCCGTGGAAGGACTCGGCGCCCTGGCCCTCCCAGTCGACCTTGAGGTGCTGCTCCAGGTCCTTCGCGGCCTTGCGGATGGCTTTGCCGGCGTCGAACAGGGACTTGCTCGTCAGTTCGAGGTGCTCAGGGTTGGCATGCTCGACCAGGTCGATCATGTCGTTGAGGTTGTGGTCCTCGAAGTTCGTCGATCCGACGAGGTTGACCCGGACGCCACCACCGAAGAACGGCATGTGCGCCAGCATGTTCTGCGCGGTCGTGAGGGGGGCGACCTGCTGGCCGACCTCCTTGTCGATCTCCTCCGCAGCGGACTTGTATTCCGGCTTCTGCTTCCAGTCGTCGCTCACGTGAGGTCCGCCTCCCCCGTCGACTTGTTGCCGCCCTTGTGTCCCGCGTCCTGCTTGTCGGCGGCAGCGGTCTTCTTCACGTCTTCCTGGTACTGCGTAGCGATCTGCGTGTGAATCTGCCAGAAGCGCCGCCGGACTTCGTCCTCGGTCCCGTCGTAGGTGGCATCAGCCGCTTGCGATGCGAGCTTCAGGGACTCGATGTGGAGCCCCAGAGTCTTCGACAGGTGAGTGAGGCGTGAGTGCACGGTCTCGTACGCCGAGTGCAGTTCACCCGCCTCGTCGAACTGGGCGTTCGTGCCGCCGAACGACGCTCGGCTGAGCGACTGCTGCGCGACCTTGGAGGGGCCTCCGTGCCCGTCCTCGAAGTCCGTCAGCGCCTCGTCGAGTTTGCCCTTGAACGCCTGCAGCGCGTCGATGCCGCGCCTCATGCCCGAGCCGCCACCGTCAGCCACCGCGACCCCTTCCCCGTGTCCCCGTTGGTACAGCCGGACAGACCGAGCGACACCCGGCCGCATCCGATCTATCGCCGACCACTGTAGTCACTGTGTAAATCGCGGCCAACTGAACTCTGCGACAGTTCAGTTGCAATGCCGCCCCGGAATGACCGACCCGTGGCCGACAGAGATCGACAAGACGGTCAATAAAGACAGAAGGGGTCGGGCATCTGCGCAGAAGCTTCACATGTGTGCGGCGGACGCAACCCTGGAGGCGCTGCGGGGAGGAACTTTGCAACCACAAAACCTCACCCCTTGGGCAGTCGGTCTGCCGTTGCCGAACAGTTCGGACCCACACCTCCACCGGCCCGTCGGTGCGGTCCCGTCGGCCGGCCGGCACGCCTGCCTCCGCCGAGTCGTCACGCTGGACACATCACGCATACATGGGTCACCAGGACCGGGAGAACATCGGCAGCGCGGCGCACTCGCGCGCGTGGACGGGGCCCACGTCATCCCTACGAAAGCGGGAGCCGTATGCCTCGCCGAATGCCCCGGATCCGCCTCGGCCGGCAACAGCGCACGGGTTACCGCGCGGACCTCACACGACGTGAAGACGTCGGCTGTGCGCGCTCTCATCGAGGGGTACGCGACCGCCGTGGCCCGCAGCGACGCTTGCCGGGCCGCGTCCGTCCGCTGACCCGGGACCGCTGTGGCGGGTCGGTCGGATGGGCGGGGGTATCTCCGCCGAATTTTCACGCCCGACAAGGCGCCCATGCCGGGCATGGCGCACATCCTCCTCAGGCCAGGTTGCTAGCGTGACCGCCCAGTGGTGTGTCCGCAGGGGAAGGGGCCCTTCCATGGCATGGGACGAGTGGGAGCAACTCAAGGCGGAGACCGCCAGCGGGAGATCGACCCATATGCGACTCAACCAGCTGGCCGCGGACGGTGGGGGCGGCACCAGTGACCTGGTGGTCCATCAGGACGACCTCGGCGTCGTGGGGCACGAGGCCAACCTCCTCTACGACGACGTGAAGAGCCAGGCCGACATCGCCGCCGGGGCCGGCCAGGGCTCAGCCGGCTCGACCATGCAGGCCGCGGCCACCCTGAAGTCGCACGGATTCCAGACGGGCAGCGCCCTGGAGACCACCGTGGAGATGTGGACCTCGCAGGTCAAGGCCGTACTGCAGGCATGTGCGCACATTTCCGACCACTTGGACTTCTCTCAGAAGCTGCATGCGGGGGACGATGCGAAGATCGGTGCCGTACTCCGTGGCCGTGACGGCTCGGCCATGCCCGTGTCCCAGCTCAACGAATACTTCAAGTAGGTGACCCTCTGATGGCTCTCACCTCCACCGACCTCCTCGAGGTCGACCTCGGCAAACTCGCCGCCGCCGTGTCCGACTGGAAGAAGGCCGTAGACGGCCTGAAGAAGTCGGCCGAGAACGCCCGCACACAGATGCAGGCCAAGTCGGATTCGGCGCGGTGGGCCGGGGTCAACGCCACGGTGACACGGGAATTCATCGCGAAGACGGCCAAGGAGATCACGGACCTCCACGCCGAGGCGAACAGCATCTACCAGGTCCTCGAAGACGGGCAGACCGAACTCGCCTCACTGCAGAAGCAGCTGAAGACGGCCATCGAGGACGACGCCGCGGAACTGGGTGTCCGCGTCGAGGACATCGGAGACGGCCAGGTCCGCTGCTTCTTCCCACACGTCCGCGGCGACACCGACGAGCGCACCCAGGGCCAGCTCGACCAGAAGCAGGCACTGGAAAGCCGTATCAACGGGATCCTCGCCCATGCCGCCGAGATCGATGCCTCTGTCGCCCGTGCGCTGGGCAAGAGCCATGGCAACGACCCCTACGACGCGGGCCACAGCACGTACGAGTCCCTCAATGACGCCGAGGTCGAGCGCGCCCTGGAACTGGCACGCAAAGGCGACAAGATGTCCGACGCGGAGCTGCACGAGCTCAATCGGCTGCTGCGTTTCAACTCGGGCGAGAAGGACGGCGAGTTCGCCACCGAATTCTACGAGGGACTCGGCGGGCCGGAGAAGGCGCTTCAGTTCTACGCCGAGATGTCGATCGACGGCACCGGCGCCGACGCGGCCAAGACCCGCCTCAACGAGGTGCAGGACCTGCAGAAGGTCATGGGCTACACGCTCGCCAACGCCACGGACCCGGACCACACGCACCATCTGCCGGACAGCTGGGGCCCGGAGTTCCGACGGCTCGGCACCCAGCAGATCGGGTGGGAGCGGGGGCAGTGGAACAAGCCGTACGGCTATCAGGTGCTCGGGGGCCTGCTGCGGTACGGCAACTACGACTCGCGGTTCCTCACCCCCATCGCGGAGCACATCACCCAGCTCCACAAGAAGGACCCGTACTTCTTCCTGTCGAACAAGCCGGCGGGGAACCCGGACGCCTACGGCTTCAATCCCTCCGGGAAGCTGGGCACCGGAAACGACCCCTTGAACAGCGTCCTGGAGTCGCTCGGTCACAGTCCCGAAGCCGCGGAGAAATTCTTCACCGGAACGCCGACGGCCTACAACGAAGACGGCACCGTGAAGAAGGGGGATCCCGGCTTCAGCTCCTACCTGGACCTGTTCACCGACAAGGACTTCGAGTGGACGGTGGACACGAACGCCGCGAACGTCCTGGCGGACGAGGACAAGACCAAGGCGGCCTTGACCTTCGGCCCGGAGGCACTGGGACATGCCCTGGAGGCGGCGACCACCGGACGACCGTACGACAGCGACGACGCGGCCGACGCCATCAAGCACAACGAGGCGCAGGCGCATCTGGTCAGCGACATCGTGAACAAGTTCGGATCCGACCCCGAACTCATCAGGCACAACGAGAACGGGGACCTTGAGGACGAGGAGACGGGTCCGCTGTACGGCCTCCGCGGGAGCCTCGGGGACATCACCGCCGAGTACATGGGCGACTTCCAGCGTGCCATGTACGACGAGGATGCGAGCAGCGACCTCTTCCCGACGTTCGGCGCCCCAGCCGATCTCGACCCCAACAACGTCGCTCGTTTCCTGGGGGAAGTCGGCCAGGACCCCGATGCCTACTCGGCCATCACGACCGCTCAGCAGGCCTACACGTCCGACGTGGTGGATCACGTCATCAACGGCTCAAGCCATTCCACAGCCTCGCTGGACGGGCGAGTGGGCGACGCGGTCGCTCCTGGATCCGCCATTGCCGGGATCATGAGTGATGCGCGAGCCCATGCGATCTACGAATACCACACTGCTTCCGACACCGAGTTCAACGAGGCTGCGGCGGAGAAGCAGAAGTGGGTGAACCGCATTCTCGGCATGGGCATCGAAAAGGTGGGCGAGCGGGTCCCGATCGCCGGTGCTCCTCTTGAGTGGGCCTCCGAAGACATCCAGGAGTCCGTCATGAAGAGCATCCAGCAGGACACCACCAGTGAAGCCGAGGCTCAGGCCGGCCAGGAGTACACCAACGGTCGGCAGGCCGCCCTGGACTCTGCGCGAGCCGCCGTCGATCACGCGCTGGTGAGCAACAACGCCATCGACCCGGACACCGCGGAGGACCTGAGAAGAGCAGCGCGGACATCCGCCGGTCACAGCCACTCGGACGGCGCCCAGTGGAAATCGGAGAGTGACAAGCATTGAGATCCGCATCGTACGTTCTCCGTGTCGTGTCGCTCTTCGCCGCCGCAGCGATGGCGGCAGGGTGCTCTTCAGGGGAGCCGAAGCAGGAGTTCTCCGTTCCGAAGTCCCTCTGCGGGGTGTCCGTCCCGGCCGACGCCCTCTCGCGTCTCCTGCCTGCCTCGGGTGAGCGTGTCACGGTCGCACCGACGGGAAGCCTGGATGACGGCTCGGCGCTGTGCGAGGTCAAAGTGGACGCAGACACGGTGCTGGTGATCAGTGACGAGCGCATCGATGCCGGCGGTTCGGCACACGACATCTTGCGGAGCCGGCTTTCCCTGCAGATGCAGAAGTCCGCGGACGGCGACTCCCTCGCCTATACGGATCAGGCCGCTGTGTCGCTGATCAAGTGCCGTGGCGCTGCGGTCAGAGAAGAGGACATCAGCATCCTCATCAAGGTTCTGAAGCCCGGCCGCCAGGACGAAGCGGCCATGAAGAAGCTGATTCGGGGATACACGGATTCACTGAAAGAGCGGCGTCCTTGCAAGGCGGCGTCCTGAGCACCGGTTGGCTCCGGACGCCCGCCTCGGAAGTCGTGGTCATGTCGGGCCCGGGCCGTGAAGCCTGCGGAGGAGTCCGGCACGGACTTCAGGCCCGGCCCTCCACGGCCCGTCGTCTCCTTCGGGCGTCGCGCAGGGCCACCGCTCCCCCGCCCAAGGCCGCCACCAGGACCGCCACGCTCACCGCGACGTACGTCGCGATCCGGGCCGTACGCTCCTGGGGGGTCTCGCCGAGGGTGAGCCGGGCGGGGGTGGGGGCCTCCGCATGGGTGAGTCCCGCGTCGGCGCGGGGGGACTCGATCGGGTGATCGTCCTCCGTGAGGGCGCGGACCGGGTCCACCACCCCCCACCCGACCAGCCGGTCGTGGCCGGGGATGGAGCGTTCGGCGGTCTGTTCGATCTGGGCCACGACCTCGCGGGGCGTCCAGTCCTTGTGCTTGGACTTGATCAGTGCGGCCACGCCGGCCACGTACGGCGCGGAGAAGCTCGTGCCGTTGTCCGAGCAGTGGCCGCCCTTCGGGACCGTGGAGATCATGTCGACGCCGGGGGCCGCGACGGCGATGAAGTCGCCGGGCTGGGAGAAGGGCGCACGTTCGTTGTTGCGGTCGGAGGCGGCCACGGCGAGGACACCGGGGTAGGAAGCGGGATAGGTGTCCTTGTTCTTGCCGTTCAGGCCGTTGTTGCCGGCCGAGGCGACCACGACGATGCCGGCGTGGAGTGCCTCGTCCACGGCCGCGTGCAGGTCCTCGTCCGGGGTGCCGGTCGTGTCCTGGGAGATGTTGATGACGTCGGCCTTCTCCTTGATCGCGTGCCGGATGGCCGTGACGAGGGTGGCGGCCGTGCCGTGGCTCTCCGCGTCGTTCTGCTTGATCGGGATGATCGTGGCTTCGGGGGCGAGGCCGACGAAGCCCGTGCCCTTCGTGGGGCGGGCCGCGATGATGCCGGCCACGCGTGTGCCGTGGCCGACCGTGTCCGTCGTGCCCTTGTCGTTGCCGCGGTCCTCGATGGGCTGCCCCTTCTTGTCCTTCTTCGGCAGGAAGTTGGCGCCCAGGGATGCGTCCACGGCGTCGGTGAGCTGCGGGTTGGCCGGATCGACGCCCGTGTCGATGACGGCGACCCTGACTCCCTTGCCCTTCGACTCGGTCCACAGCTCATCGAGGTTGACGCGCTGCAGCGCCCAGGGGGTGCTGGAGTACTTGTGGTTCGTCTTGGAGAACGTGCACTGGTCGGAGGCCGGGTCCGCCGTGGCGGCCGGTGCCGCCAGCAGGGTGGCGGCCATGGCCGCGACCGCCGTCGGGGTGGTGCGGCGGAGCGCGGGGGTGAGGGTGGTGCGGCGGCGGAGCGGGAGCGTCATCGGTGTATGCCTCGGGAGCATCGTCGTACCCCTCAGGAGCCCTGCGGCTGGCGGGCCGCCGCGGTCGACAGGCGGGGTCCGGTCGGCAGGAACTCGGACCAGGGCGCGGGGATGGGGGCGGGGGCGACGTCGGCGTAACCGAGGCGGGTCTGCGCCAACTTGGCCTCTTGCTGGAGCTGCTTGCGCTTCGTGGCCGACATGCCGATGCCCTTGTCGTCGCCCGCGCTGTCGTCGTTGGACTGAAGGGCGTAGCGCAATCCGGTGTCGGTGACCAGGAAGACACCGCCGACGGTCGTCTTCGTGCCCTGGAACTGACGGTAGAGCTGGCCGGAGCCCGCGGTGACGTACGCGCTGGAGGACCCGGTGGGCAGGACGGCCGGGAAGTCGGTGCCTGCCCACGTGCTCAGGGTCGTCTCGCCGTTGTCGGGGTCGACATGGTTCAGGACGTTGCAGATGGTGTTGCGGCTGCCGTCGGCCGTGGAGGGGCTGTTGACCGCCGTGGGCTTCTCGGTCGGCCACGTGTGCTCGGCGGCGAACGGCTCGCCCCGGGTGATGGCGCCCGCGCTGACCTCGAGGGCGTGCCCGGCCTGGCCGAGCTTCACGAGGTCCTCGCTGGTCAGCAGGAGCTGGGCGACGAAGTCGGAGACGGGGGCGACCCGGCCGGGCAGTACGACGAAGTACTGCTCCTGGCCGTTGACCGGTGCGCGGAGCACCATGCCGACGCGGTTGGCCTCCTGGTCCAGCTGGCCGGGGGCGTTGGCGGCGGCGGCCGGGACACCGGTGATCGGCGGGAAGGTGATCGCGTCGCCCTGGTGCAGGGTCTCGATCCACTCCTTGGTCACCTGCTGCGGAGTGCGGTCGGCGCCGACGAGGGTCTGGAGGAGCAGGCTGTCGTCGGCGTCCACCGGGTAGGCCCGGCCGTGCGCGTCGATCACGTACTGCTTCTTGTCCGGGGTCACGACGTAGAGGAGTTCGCCGCCGTGCAGCTTCTCCTTCGGGCCCGTGAGCTTGTCCTGGTCCCGCTCGGCCAGGACGAACGCGGCCTTCTGGATCGAGCTGCCGCTCCCGCTCGGGCGTTCACAGACGGCCCACTCCTTGGCCGCGCCGGCCTCCTTGCCGGAGGGCAGGCGGTCGGGGGCGTAGGGGATGCCGATGGTGACGCCGTGCGGGATCTTGCCGTTGTCGAGGATCGACTCGTCGACGGTGACGACGTCGACGTCGCTCTGGGTGTCGAGGACGAGCTTGGCCGATGCCATGTTGAGGACCGGGTGGAGCTGGACCTTGTGCTTCGTCTCCAGCACGACGTACCGAGTGGTGGACTTGCTGGCGATGATCACCTTCTGTCCTGGCTGGTCCCAGCCCTGCGGGGCCGTCGGCTTGAACATGCCCCAGGCCCCGAAGGCCGCCAGTACGACCACGCCGACGATCGCGCTGGGCACGATCGCGCGCAGCGGCCGGGGCGCCCCCTCGTCGGAGCCATCCGGTGACGACTGCACGAACGACGCGAGCATGCGGCGCTTCGCGAAGGTGTAGGCGTTGAGTTGGTCCCGCCGAGATGCCATCTGTGCCTGTTTCTCCCCGTGTCTCACGCGGAGCGCGCCCGGGGACCACGCTCCCCCGCCCTCCGTTGTCGGACCCGGCCCCTACTATGCCTGGTACGGAGCGGGTCTCGTGGAGCGGGTAGGGTACCCGGGCCCTCAAGGGCCTTGTTCAGTGGCCTGGTTCCAGCGAGTTGTGAGCAAATCGGGGGGATGGAGTGATGGCTTCCGGAACGCGGACGCGAGCGCGCGGCCGCTCGGCGGCACGAGGCGGCGCGGCCGGGTCCGGGGCGCCGCCGCGCGGGAGGTCCGCCCAGCGCGGCGGCGAGCGACAGCAGGTCGCCCTCGGCCTCAGGCAGCGGCCGGGCCAGGCCGGTTCGTTCCGTTTGCAACGGCTCGTGCTGGTGGAGCTGGCAGCGGCCGTGCTGGTCGTCGGCTGGGCCGTCGGCATGGCGGCCCTGGTGCCGGCCGCGGTGGTCGCGCTGGTGCTGGTCCTGCTGGCCTTCGTACGGCGACGGGGGCGGTCCCTGCCGGAGTGGCTCGCCACCGCGCGGGAGCTGCGGGCGCGGCAGAAGCGGGCCGAGAACACCCCGATACCGCCGGGCACGGAGCCCGGACTGGTCCCGGCGGTGGAGTGCGAACCGGCCCTGCGCACGTACTCGTACGGCGCGCGTGACCGGCGGCCGGTCGGCATCGTCGGGGACGGCACCTTCGTCACGGCCGTGCTCCAGGTGGAGGCCGACGCGACCGCGCTGCGGGCCGAGCGGAGCCGTCAGCCGCTGCCGCTGGGCCTGGTGCGGGACGCGCTGGAAGTGGACGGGATCCGCCTGGAGTCGGCCCAGATCGTGCTGCACACCCAGCCGGCGCCCGCGCTGCACCTGCCCCAGCAGTCCGTGGCCGTCGCCAACTACCTTCCGCTTCAGGAGCAGACCGGTGCCCCGGCGGTGCGCATCACCTGGATCGCCCTGAAGCTGGATCCCGAGCTGTGCGCGGAGGCCGTGGCAGCACGCGGCGGCGGGCTGGGCGGGGCGCAGAAGTGCGTCGTGCGGGTCGCGGACCATCTGTCGAGCCGGCTGACCGGCGCCGGGTTCCGGGCGCGGGTGCTGGACGAGGAGGAACTGGTCGCCGCGCTCGCCACCTCGGCCTGCGCCAATCCGCTGGTCACCGCCGAGGCGGGGCGCAGCGAGACCCGGGAGCGGCGCACGGAGGAGTCGGGGCGCAGCTGGCGCTGCGACAACCGGCGGCACACGACGTACTGGGTGCGGCGCTGGCCCCAGCTGGGCGGCGGCCGGGCCGAGTCCCTGCCGCAGTTCGTCGCCCGGGTCACGGCGATACCGGCCCTGGCGACCACCTTCAGTCTGACTCTCGCGCGCGGGGACCGGCAGGAGGTGTCGCTGTGCGGGCACCTGCGGGTGACCGGACGCAGCGACGACGAACTCGTGGCCGCGCGCCGCGCGTTGGAGGGTGCGGCCCGGCAGTCCGGGGCCGGTCTGGCCCGGCTCGACCGCGAGCAGCTGCCCGGCATGCTGGCCACTCTGCCCCTCGGAGGTGTGCGGTGACGACGATTCCGACGACTGCCCCGGCGCCGGGCGGCCCTGCGCAAGGGGCGCAGGAGCCGTCCGGGCTGCGGCGGACGGCCGAGCGGCTGCGGCACGGGCTCGGACTGGTCGGGCCCCGGCACGGCCGGCACGGTCTGCCCGCGCAGCAACTGGACGCGCTCGCCCTGCCCATCGGGGACGACGGGGTGGTGGCCGGCGTCGACGCCGAGGGCCAGCCCGCCGTGCTGGGCATCAACCGGCCCACGCCGTACGACGTCGTCCTGATCGGCGGCCTGTGGACCGCGCAGGTGCTGGCGCTGCGTTCGGCGGCCACCGGTGCCCGGGTCGCCGTGGAGACCGGCCGGCCGCAGGCGTGGATGCAGATGGTGCACGCCATGGGCGGCGGGCAGAACGGACTGTCCGTGTACGACGTCGGGCGGGTTCCCCCACAGGGCGCATCCGCCGGTACGCCGGTGCTGGTGGTGCGGGACTGCGGTATGCGGCCCCCGCGCGGCCGGGTGGTCTCCGGGCCCTGGCAGTCGGTGCTGACCCTGCTGCCGTATCTCAGTCCCGTCGCGCCCCGGCTGCTCCGGCAGGCACGGCTCGCCGGCATCCAGCGGGTCTCGCCGGACGAGGCGGCCGAACTGGGGCGCACGATGGGGCTGTCACGCACCGAGGTGGAATCGCTGCCGGCGCTGCCCGACGGCGTCACCCTGTGGTGCACCGACCGTGACCGCCAGTACGTGCTGACGCAACCCACCGACGCAGAGACCGGATTGTTGGGCACGCCTCGACGAATGGACTGAACTGCCCTTACCTGTCCCTTTTGTTCAGGGTGTCGTATGCGGTTGTGCGGGGGTGGCGGAGCTCTCCGGCCGTGCGGTGACCAGGTGGGCGGGTGCGGAGAGGCGGGCGGGCCTGCCGAGGTGTGCCTCGTGGTGATTAGGCTGGGAGCGGGCGCGATGGCAGGAACCGTGGACCGGGCGTCGGTGTCGCGGGGGAAGGTCCGGTGAATCGGACTGCCTCGACGACTACGCACGACTCGGTACGACACGACATGGTCGCCCCGGCACGGCATGAGGGTGCTCGACCACACCAGGAGGAACTGTGAGCAGCGATCGGGACGGGATGCGCGGGGGCTGGGACACACCCGGCGATGACCAGCCCGACGCGGAGGCCGTCGAGACCACCGGTGAATTCACCATCGACTACGCTCCCCCCGCCTGGTACACGCAGAACGCGTCCGGTACGTCGGGGGGCTCCGGCGCCCCGTCGGGCCCCGGAGGCATGAGCGGTTTCGGTGGGCCGGGCGGCTCCGGTGCCGTCGGTGAATCGGGCACTCCGGCCGCCTCCGGGGCGCCGTCGTTCCCGACGGGCTCACCGGTTCCGGGTCCCACGCCGCCGCCGGCCGCCCCGCCGACGGGCACCCCTCCGCAGGGCACCCCTTTCAGCCCGCCACCGGGCGCTCCGTTCACCCCGCCGCAGGGTGCTCCGTTCAGCGCGCCGCAGGGTGCCCCGTTCACCCCGCCGCAGGGCACCGCCTACGCAACGCCCGCGCAGGGGCCCTCCTTCACCCCTGCGCAGGGGACGCCGTACGTCCCGCCCGCGAGTGCGGAGGGCGCGCCGTACGCCCCGGCCGCCGGCGCGGAGGGCACTCCCGCGGGCTCGGGGGGCACGCCGTACGCCCCGGCCGCGCAGCCCGCGCCGCCGGTCGGCGATCCCGCCCCGGTGCCCGGGCTGCCCGAGGGCTTCGAGCCGCAGCAGCCTCAGCCCGATCGGCAGGCGGCACCGGCCGCCTCCGCTGCGGTCGAGCCGGAGACGGACAACGGCGATCTGGAGAGCGGGGCGACGATGCGGTTCTCCGCCGTCGCCCTGAAGCGCCAGATGGCTGAGATCGCCGAGCGCGCGGCAGCCCTCGGGACGCCGGACGAGTCCGCGGGCGAGGGTTCCGTGGCCGGCTCGGCGGAGGGCTCGGCGGAGGGCTCGGCTTCGGCGGGCCAGGAGGGTGCCGGGGCCGCCTCCGGTACGGCAGGTTCCGCCGCCGAATCGACTGCCTCCGGCGCCGCAGGCTCCGGCGACGCCTCGGACGCCTCCCGTGCCGTGGGTTCCGTCGATGCCTCGGCTGCCTCCGGTACGGCAGGCCCCGCCGCCTCGGCTGCCTCCGGCGCCGCAGGCTCCGGCGACGCCTTGGACGTCTCCGGTGCCGAAAGCCCGGGCGAGGGAGCCGGTGCCGGGGAGTCCGGTGGCGAGGCCGCCACGCAGGACGACGCGGTCGCGCAGGGCGCCGCCCCGGAGGGCTCCGCCTCCGACGGGGACGAGGAGCGGGGCGAGAGCGGCCGGACGGACGCGGCCGACGGCTCGGCGGTACCGGGTGCCCTGGAGCCGACCGCCGCCGAGAAGACTTCGGCGGAAGTGGGTGTCGCCGAGAAGACCGCCGCCGAGGAAGGCGCCGCCGAGGCCGTGCGTCCCGACGCGCCGGAGGGCTCCACCGACGCCGCGCGGTCCGGCACCCCGGGGCACTCGGACGCCGTGACGGCGGGCGAGGGCTCGACGGGCGCCGTGACCCCGGGCAATGTGCCTCAGCAGGGCGCGCCGGAGGGCAGCATCCCGACTGACGGCATGCCGACCGACGGCACCCGGGCTGACGGCACGCCGACCGACGGCGCCTCGGACGACACCGCCCGGCAGGCAGCCACGCCGCACGCGGACGCCCAGCAGACGGGCACCTCGCAGTTCGGCGCCTCCCAGCCCGGCGGCTACGGCTTCCCCCAGCCCACCGCGGCCCAGCCCGGAACCTCGGAGCCCGGTGGCCCGCAGGCCGGCGCCCCGCAGCCCGGCCCCGGTACCCCGCACGCCGCCGTACCGCCCGCTCCACCGGCCCCGCAGGGCGCCCAGCCCGGCTGGGCCCCACCGCCCGCGCCGCAGAACGGGCTGCCCCCGCTGCCGCCCTCGTACCAGCCCGCCGCCCCCGCTCCCGCGGCCCAGTGGCCCGCTCAGACCGGACAGCCGGGACAGCCGGGACACCAACAGGTTGCCCCGCAGCAGCCCGGACCGTCCGCGCAGCCCGGACAGCCCGGACAGCCGGGACAGCCGGGACAGCCGGGACAGCAGCAGGCTGCCCCGCAGCAGCCCGGACCGCTGCCCGGCGAGCAGTCGCAGCCGCCGGCCGGGCAGGGTCCGGCCGGCGTACCCGGTGCCGGTGCCGGCGTACCCGGCCCGCAGCCGCCGTTCCAGCCGCAAGCCCCACAGCCCGCGCCCGCCGCGTGGAACCAGCCGAACCAGCCCCACCAGCCCTTCCAGCCGCACCAGTCCACCGCGCCGGCGTCCGGCCCGCAGCCGGCCCCCAACAGCCCCGCTCCGCCGAACCCCAACGGCCCCACGCCGCCGGGCGGCTACGGCTTCCCGCAGCCCGGCGCACCCAACCCCCCGGCCCAGCCGGACGGTTACGGCATCACCCAGACCGCGGCTCCGGCGCCCCAGCCGAACCCCAACGGCCCCACGCCGCCGAGCGGCTACGGCTTTCCGCAGCCCGGCGTGCCCAACCCCCCGTCGCAACCGGGCGGGTACGGCTTCCCGCAGCCGGGAATCCCCAACCAGCAGCCGCAGCCGGGGGGTTACGGCTTCCCTCAGCCTCCGCAGGGCCCGGGCGGTGGCCCCACCGCCGCCCCCGACGCGCCGCAGGCGGCCCCCCAGGCCCCGGTCGACCCCCGCTCCGGTGCCGCGTGGCCGCAGCCCGTGCAGCACGACCAGCGGCAGCCGACCAACCCCGGTGCCGCGCCGCTCGGTTACACGGCTGCCGTCGAGCTGTCCGCGGACCGGCTGCTCAACAACAAGAGGCAGAAGGCGAAGAGCGGGCGGCCCACGGCGGCGGGCGGCCGGTTCAAGATCGGCGGCAAGAAGGAAGAGGCCGAGCGGCAGCGCAAGCTGGAGCTGATCCGTACGCCGGTGCTGTCCTGCTACCGGATAGCGGTCATCAGCCTCAAGGGCGGCGTCGGCAAGACGACCACCACGACCGCGCTCGGCTCCACCCTCGCCACGGAACGGCAGGACAAGATCCTCGCCATCGACGCCAACCCGGACGCCGGCACGCTCGGCCGACGGGTGCGCCGCGAGACCGGGGCGACCATCCGTGACCTCGTCCAGGCGATCCCGTACCTCAACTCGTACATGGACATCCGGCGGTTCACCTCCCAGGCGCCCTCCGGTCTGGAGATCATCGCCAACGACGTGGACCCGGCCGTCTCGACCACGTTCAACGACGAGGACTACCGGCGGGCGATCGACGTGCTCGGCCGGCAGTACCCGGTCATCCTGACCGACTCCGGCACCGGACTGCTGTACAGCGCCATGCGGGGGGTGCTCGACCTCGCCGACCAGCTGATCATCATCTCCACGCCGTCCGTGGACGGCGCGAGCAGCGCCAGTACGACGCTGGACTGGCTGTCCGCGCACGGGTACGCCGACCTGGTCTCCCGGTCCCTCACCGTCATCTCCGGTGTCCGCGAGACCGGCAAGATGATCAAGGTCGAGGACATCGTGCAGCACTTCGAGACCCGGACCCGCGGGGTCGTGGTCGTGCCCTTCGACGAGCATCTGGCCGCCGGTGCCGAGGTCGACCTCGACATGATGCGACCGCGGACGCGCGAGGCGTACTTCAACCTCGCCGCGCTGATCGCCGAGGACTTCGTACGCCACCAGCAGTCGCACGGGCTGTGGACCAACGACGGCAACCCGCCGCCGATGGCCGCCCCGCCGATGCCGGGCCAGCAGATGCCGGGGCAGCCGTACCCGCAGGGCCAGCAGTACCCGCAGCAACAGGGCCAGCCGTACCCGCAGGGCCAGCAGCCCTACCCGGCCCAGCAGCCCTATCCCGCCCAACAGGGCCAGCCCTACCCGCAGGCCGCCCCGGGTCAGCACCCCTACCCGCAGGCCGCCCCGGGTCAGCAGCCCTACCCGCAGGGGACGCAAGGCCAGCAGCCGCAGCCGTACCCGCAGCCGCAGCCGCAGCCGCAGGGGCAACCGCAGCAGCCCGAGCAGCTGTACGGCTACCCCCAGCCGCCGCAGGGGCAGCAGCCGCCGCAGGCCCCGCCCCAGCAGCAGTAGGGACGGCATGAAGAAGGGCGGCCGGTGCTCACCGCACCGGCCGCCCTTTTTCCGTGCCTCTGCTTCTCAGCGCCAAACGCATCACCACGCCCCCGCCACCCAGCGCCGAACGCATCACCACGCCCCCGCCGCCCAGCACCGAACGCTTCTCCGCGTCTTCGCCGCCCGGCGTCCCCGCGCGAAGGTCTACGCCTCGGCGGCGACGATCTCCCGGCAGCGCTTCACGTCCACGGCCATCTGCTCCAGCAGGGCCTCCAGCGTGTCGAACTTCGCCTGGCCGCGCACGTACGCGAGGAAGTCGACGGCGACGTGCAGGCCGTACAGTTCGAGGCCGACGCGGTCGATGGCGTATGCCTCCACCGTGCGCTCGGTGCCGTCGAACTGCGGGTTCGTGCCGACGGAGATCGCGGCCGGCATGGCCTCGCCCTGGACGTGCAGATAGCCGGCGTACACGCCGTCGGCGGGGACGGCGGTGTGCGGGAGCGTCTCGACGTTGGCCGTCGGGAAGCCCAGCTCCCGGCCGCGCTGGGCGCCCCGGACGACGACGCCCTCCACACGGTGCGGGCGGCCCAGGATCTCGCGGGCACCCTCCACATCGCCCTCGGCGACCAGGCGGCGGGTCAGCGTCGAGGAGAACGGTTCGCCACCGCCCGCCTCGCCGGTGACGTACAGGTCGACGACGTCGACCTCGAAGTCGTAGATCTTGCCCTGCTCGGTGAGGAACTCGACGTTGCCGGTCGCCTTGTGGCCGAAGCGGAAGTTGGGGCCTTCCACGACCGCCTTGGCGTGCAGCTTGTCGACCAGGACCTTCACCACGAAGTCGGCGGGCGAGAGCTTCGAGAACTCGGTGGTGAACGGGAGGATGAGCACCGCGTCGACGCCCAGCTCGGCCATCAGTTCGGCACGGCGGTGGTGCGGGGCCAGCAGTGGCGGGTGGCTGCCGGGGCGGACCACCTCGCTGGGGTGCGGGTCGAAGGTGACCACGACGGCCGGGACGCCCAGTTCCCGGGCGCGGTCGACGGCGTGCTTGATGATCAGCTGGTGGCCGCGGTGGACGCCGTCGTAGGAACCGATGGTGACGACGCTGCGCCCCCAGTCCTGGGGGATGTCCTCCAAGCCACGCCAGCGCTGCACTGTGACCGCTCCTCGAACCCTTGTCCGTATCTACCTTGACCTCGTTGTGCAGGTCTAAGGGTGCCATGCCGGGTGCCCCGTGCCAGCATCGGCATGGAGGCTGTGACGGGGCGCACGTTCGGTGTGCTGTTCAGGCCGGTACGCGTACCCCCGCGAGGTTCTCGATCATGCGGCGGGCGCTGGGGCCCACCACGGCGGCCCAGTCGTCCGGGGCGTCGGTCAGCCAGCGGGCCATGCGCACGGCGAAACCGGGCACGTGCCGGCCGAGGTCGACCAGGCCGCGGTCGAAGAGGGTGGCGCCCTCGGGCGTGCGGACGAGAAGCAGCCCGGTGCGGTGGACCAGGCCACGGACCTCGTCCTCCCGGCGATACCCGCCCCCACTGACGTCGCCGTCCCCGTCGCCGCTCCGGCCCACGTGCCCACCGTCCCCGCTCCGGCCTGCGTCTCCGCCGTCCGCGCGCCGGTCAACGTCCGCTTCCCCGTCCCCCTCCCCCTGTGTCGCCGCCGCGTGCTGTGTCGCCGCCGCGTGCAGGACCGCGTCCAGGACCGCCGGGTCCTCCTCCCGGGCGAGCAGGACCTCCAGCAGTTCGCGGCGCAGCGGGCGGGAGGCCGGCGTGCCGGCGGCGGCCAGGACGGTGGCGAGGGCCGACCGGACCTGCTCCGACCCGCCGTCGAGCAGGCCGGTGACGAGGGGCAGCAGGACCGAGCGGGCGGTGGGGCCCTGTTCGAGACGGCGGTCGACATAGCCGGCGACATGCCCGGCGGTCTCCGGGCGCAACCGCACCGCCTCCCGGACCAGGACGGCGACCCGGCGGGCGAGGGCCGGCGTGGTGACCTCGGCGAGGGAACGCAGGGCCGCTCCGGTCTCCGGTCCGCCGGCGTCCGGGGCGCGCAGCCGGGCGCGGAACGCCTCCAGGACCGGTTCCGGATGCGTGGTCAGGGCCGGGACGAGGGCGCTCGGCGGGAACTGCGGGTCGCCGTCGGCGAAATGGCGCAGGGCGTCGGGCAGATACCGGTCGCGGGTGTGCGGGTCGTGGACCAGCACCGCCAGGGCACCGCCGTGCAGGGTGCAGTCGGCGGGGCGGGCGAGCAGGGCCAGGGCGGCGTAGCGCAGCAGCTCGCGGTCCGCGTCGGAACGGACGTACGGGGCCGCGCGCAGTCCGAACGACACCGCCGCCACCCGACGGGCGGGGCGTTCGTCGTGCGCCCAGCGGTCGACCGCCCGGCAGACGGCCGGCGGCTCCTCCTCGGCGAGGACGCCGAGCAGTTCGTCGGCGCGCCGGTGGGCACAGGCCACGAGCACCTCGGTGAGCCCGTCCAGGGCGCGGTGCCGGTGGGTGTGCAGCAGCGCCTGCGCCGCGGTGGCCACGGTGGCGTACGGCGTCGCGGGCAGCGGCCGCTCGTCGGCGAACCAGTGCGTGAGCAGGGGCTGTACGACGTCCGGGGCGGCGGCGAGCAGTCCGGCGACGGCGTCCAGGTAGCGGTCACCCGCCGCGGGCGGTGCCGGGTCCGCCAGTACGAGCCGGCGCAGCAGGTCGAGGCGCTCGGTGTCGCGCACGGGCAGCGCGGTCCAGAAGGCGGGGCCGAACTCGGCCGGTACGGGCCGCCGGGCGCGGCGCCAGGCGACGACGCGGTCGGTGAGCAGGCACAGCACCTCGGTGTACGGCGTCGCGTCCGGGACCTGGAGCAGGGTCCGGGCGAGCAGCCGGGCGGCCCACCAGGAGCCGGTGTCGTGGTCCAGGGCGTCGATCAATTCCCTTAGTCGCAGGGCGAGTTGCAGGGGACTGTGCTGGCGGGCCAGGAGCAGCAGGGACTGTACGACGGGGCCGACGCGGTGGTGCGGCACCGGGACGGGGCTGCGGGTCTCGCACGGACGGCTCGCGCGGTGCACCAAGGCGCGCAGGGCCTCGTCGAGGTCCAGGTGCATGCCCTGGATCCAGTCGGCCAGGTCCTCGTGGGCGAAGCGGTAGCCGCCACCGGCCGGCACGAGGAGGCCCTCGGAGAGGACGGCGGAGGCCCAGCCGGTGCCGCCGCCGAGCCGGGCCGGGGCGGGCCCCCAGGGGAACACCGCCTCGAAGGACTCGCGGTCCAGCTCCCCCTGCCCAGGGCCGAGACTGCGCCGGGCCGCCTCGTGCACCCGCCCCGCCACCCGCGCCGCCAGCCGTCGTACGGCCGTGCCGCGCAGGCCGCCGTCGGCGGCGAGGCGGACCGCGACACGCAGGCAGATCAGGTCGAGGTAGGCGGCGAAGACGTCGTGCCGGTCGAGGGAACCGGTGGCCGGCGCGTCGGGAACGGCGGCCCGGACCTCGGACAGCAACCGGAGGGTGAGCGGATGCCGGGCGTCCCGCTCGGCGAGCACGCCGTCCGGAATCCCGTAGCGAGCCCGGGCCCGCCGTCCCTCGTCGGCGGTGAGGTCACCGACCCGCACACAGGGCGGAAGCGGACCGGCGGCCCCTGCCGATCCCACCCCCGCCGCGCCACCGCCGCCCTCAGAGACACCGGCGTTCCCTGGCGCACCCCCCGCCTCACCACCGCCCACCGGAACGCCCCGGCCGACCGAGGCGCCACCCATCTCCGCGCCACCGGCCGTACCCACGGGACCAGCGGCCATGTGCCCCAGCTCCGTGCCGTCCACCGGACCCGAAGTGCCCACCCAAGCACCACTGGACCCGGCAACCCCCACCGAACCCGCAAAGCCGGCACCCACACGGACCGCGCCGGCACCATCCACCGCCGAAGTGCCCACCGGAGCACCACCCGACGCAGCACCCCCCACCGAACCCTCGGAGCCGGCAGCCATGCACCCCGGCTCCCTCCCATCCACCGGACCCGAAGTGCTCACCGGAGCACCACCCGACCCGGCAACCCCCACCGAACCCTCAGCGCCGGCGGCCACACGGACCGGCTCCGCACCGCATACCGGACCCGATGCGCAACCCGTCCCGGCATTCTCGGCCGTGGCCCCGGGATCCGGCGCCGTGCGCGTCGGCTCGCTGCCGCCCCCCGGGACGTGGAGCAGGCCCGGCGGAAACGCCTTTCCCGCGCGCTCCCAGTGTTCTTCCCGGCAGGCCACCACCAGGCGTGCGCCGGTCTCGCGCAGCCAGGCGGCCGTGCCCCGGGTCCAGTCGGGCAGGCGGTGGGCGAGGACCGGGGGCATCTCCTCGGGACCGTCGAGAAGGAGCAGCAGCGGGCGGCCGGCCCGGGCGGCGAGGCGGGCCAGGTGTTCGGGGGTGACGTCGCCGAGGTTCTCGGGCTGGACCGAGCGGGAGGCGGCGACGATCCGGGCGGCACGCGCGAGCGCGCGGCGGGCGGCGTCGGCGACCGAGTCGTCGGCGTCGGTCAGGTCGGCGCCGCGGAGCCACAGCGTGGGGGCGGGCAGCTCGCCCCGGGCGCGGCGGGCGGCGAGGGCCGCGAGTTCCGTCGTACGACCGCTGCCCGGGGCACCGACCAGGCCGAGCACGGGACGGTCGCCGTCGGTGAAGGCGGCGAGTTCCCGCGCGATATCGGCGCGTTCGACCGGCCCGGTGGCGTCCGGGTGGCCGGTGAGGACGTCCGGGGGACCGTCCTGAGCCACCGAGGTGGTGGTCAGCTGGAGGATGCCGGCGAGGTTGAGGTCGGCGCCGTAGCCGGGCACGGTGGCCGCGTTGCGGGCGAGCAGGGCGGCGAGGACACCGTCGGCGGGCCGCAGCGGGACCGCGAAGCCCGCGTCGTGCCGGGCGGTGTGCAGGGCGGTGCCGAGGACGCCGACGACCGTGCCGGTGCGGGCGTCGAGCACCGGTCCGCCGGCCGCGCCGCCACCTAGCCGGAGGGCGTCCCGGCCCGCCGTGCCGATCGCCAGCTCCAGCGCGTCGTCGAGGAGGTGGAAGCGGTCCGTGGCGGTGTACGTCACCTCGGTGGCGGCCAGTACCCGCGCCTCGCGCCAGCATCCGGCGGGGACCTGGACGTATGTCCCGGCGTCGATCCGCTCCCGCACGGTCAGCGGCAGCGGCTCCACGTCGAGGCCCTCGGTGCGCACCAGGGCGAGGTCCAGGTCGGGCAGCGGGGTGACGGCATCGGCGTCGACGACGCAGGTGCGGTCGCCGGTGGCGTTCAGCACCAGCCGGGCCAGGCCGTCGACGGTCTCGTGGCTGGTGAGCAGGGTGCCCTCGTGGTCGGCGAGGAAGCCGAGGCCGCGCGGGCGGCCGGCCAGGTCCCGGATCCGCACGAGGGCGGCATCGACACGGGCGGTGTCCACGGCGCCGACGCCACCCGCGCTCCCGGTGACGTCCCGGATCCCCCCGCCCCGGCCAGGCCCCCCGTTCCCACCCGGACCGCCATAGACGCCTGGACCGCCGTACGTGCCCTCCCCGTACACGCTGTTCCCGAGCGCGCGGCCCCGCTCCGTGCGTTCCTCCTGCGTCCGGCGAGCGTCTGCGCGATGGGAGTGACCTGAGCGACTCGACTGTTCGGAGTCGTCCCGGTGATCCTCCCGGCGCCCGCCTCCGGTGCGCGGGCCCCGTCCCGCCATGGCCGTACCTCCCCGCCCGTCCCCGTGCCCTGTCATCGACGGTAGGCGCGTGATGATCGGCAGGACAGGGCACGCGGCGAACGCGCCCCCTTCCGCTCCCCCGGTTCACTCCGAGCGCCCGCCCGGTCGGGTGAATACGCGAACGCTGCTGGATAACCCTAGGGGTGGGGGAACCGAGGGGGGATCGTGGAGCGGCGGCGGGGGCCGACCCCGTGGCCGGCCGCCGCTCCACGACAGGCAGCCAGGGGGCCGGATCGAGCCAGTCCCCCAAGGACTCAGCCGAAGACGGCCAGGCTCTTCGCCTTGCCCCGGTGCTCCTCCACGAGCGCGAGGAAGCGGCCCTCGGGGTCGAAGACGGCCACGGGACCGGCGCCCGTGTACTCGTCCGGCATCTCCAGCCGGACGCCGTTCAGCAGCAGCCGGGACCGCTTGGCGTCGACCTGCCAGCGCCGGAACGCCGCGGACGCGGCTTCGGCGATCGGCATCACGGTCAGTTCCTGCTGCAACTGGTCCAGCGTCCTGGCGGCGTCCAGCTTGTACGGTCCGACGCGCGTCCGGCGCAGCGCGGTCAGGTGTCCGCCCACCCCCAGGTCGGCGCCCAGGTCACGGGCGATCGCCCGGATGTAGGTGCCGGAGGAGCAGACCACCGACACCACCAGGTCGAGCACGGCCGTGCCGTCCTCGGCGACCGCGTCCCGGACGTCGTACACCGTGAAGGAGGAGATGGTCACCGGCCGGGCGGGGATCTCGAAGTCCTCGCCCTCCCGGGCCCGCTTGTACGACCGTACGCCGTCGATCTTGATGGCGCTGACCTTGGACGGCACCTGCATGATCTCGCCGGTGAGCTTGGCGATGCCGGCGTCGACGGCGTCCCGGGTCACCTTGGAGGCGTCGGTGGACGAGGTGATCTCGCCCTCGGCGTCATCGGTGAGGGTGTTCTGGCCCAGGCGGATGGTGCCCAGGTACTCCTTCTCGGTGAGCGCGAGGTGCCCGAGGAGTTTGGTGGCGCGCTCGATCCCGAGGACCAGCACGCCGGTCGCCATGGGGTCCAGGGTGCCGGCGTGGCCGACGCGGCGGGTCCTCGCGATCCCGCGCATCTTCGCGACCACGTCGTGCGAAGTGAAGCCCGACGGCTTGTCGACGATGACGAGGCCGTCGGGCGGGGTGGGCTTGCTGGTCATTCGGCGGCGTCGTCCGTCTCGTCGTCTTCCTCGCCCGGCTTGCGGTAGGGGTCCGCGTCACCGGCGTACTCGGCGCCCGCGGACACCTCGCGCACCTTCTCGTCGGACTGGCGCGCCTTGTCGAGCAGGTCCTCGATGGTCCGGGCGGTGTCCGGGAGGGCGTCCGCCACGAAGGTCAGGGTCGGCGTGAACTTCACACCGGCGGCCGCCCCCACGGCCGAGCGGAGGACGCCCTTGGCGCTCTCCAGGCCGGCGGCCGCCGCCTTCCGCTCCTCCTCGTCGCCGTAGACCGTGTAGAAGACGGTCGCCTCCCGCAGGTCACCCGTGACCCGGGTGTCCGTGATGGTGACGTGCGAGCCGAGCCGCGGGTCCTTGATCCCGCGCTGCAGCTTCTGGGCCACCACCTCCCGGATGAGGTCCGCCAGCCTTTTCGCCCGCGCGTTGTCGGCCACTGGTCCGTCTCCCGTTCTTTCTCTTGCTTGCGTTTCGTGGTCAGTCGTCGTCGCCGTGGAAGCGCCGTCGTACGGACAGCAGCTCCACCTCGGGGCGGGCGGCGACCAGCCGCTCACACCGGTCCAGTACGTCGGTGAGGTGCGCCGCGTCGCCGGAGACCATGGCCAGGCCGATGATCGCTCGCCGGTGGAGGTCCATGTGGTCCACCTCGGCCGCGCTCACGGCGTACTTCCGCTGGAGTTCGGCGACGATCGGGCGGACGACGGAGCGTTTCTCCTTCAGCGAGTGGACGTCGCCGAGGAGGAGGTCGAAGGACAGAGTCCCCACGTACATGTGTGTAACCGGTTCACCCGCCGGTGCGGGATCGATGGCCCCGGGTCCGTGTGGCCGGGGACATCAAGAACCGTACAACGAAGCGGCCCACGCGATCGACGGATATTACGCTCCGTGGACCATGCGAACGGGCCGCAAACGGCGTGCCGGCCGACGGGACAGAGAGTCCCGTCGGCCGGCACGAACCGTAGGCGTTACGCCCGCGGCTTCTCGCGCATCTCGTACGTCGCGATGACGTCGTCGACCTTGATGTCGTTGAAGTTGCCGAGGTTGATACCGCCCTCGAACCCTTCGCGGATCTCGGTGACGTCGTCCTTGAAGCGACGCAGACCGGAGATGGTGAGGTTCTCCGCGACCACCTTGCCGTCGCGGATGAGGCGCGCCTTGGTGTTGCGCTTGACCTCGCCCGACCGGACCAGCACACCGGCGATGTTGCCCAGCTTGGACGACTTGAAGACCTCGCGGATCTCCGCCGTACCGAGCTCGACCTCTTCGTACTCCGGCTTGAGCATGCCCTTGAGGGCCGCCTCGATCTCCTCGATCGCCTGGTAGATGACCGAGTAGTACCGGACGTCCACACCCTCGCGCTCGGCCATCTGCGCCGCGCGGCCGGCCGCACGGACGTTGAAGCCGATCACGATGGCGTCGGAGCCCATCGCCAGGTCGATGTCGGACTCCGTGACCGCACCGACACCGCGGTGCAGGACGCGGATGTCGACCTCTTCGCCGACGTCCAGCTGGAGCAGGGAGGACTCGAGGGCCTCGACGGAACCAGAAGCGTCACCCTTGATGATCAGGTTCAGCTGCTGGACCTCGCCGGCCTTGAGCACCTTGTCCAGGTCCTCCAGCGACACGCGGCGCGTGCGCTTGGCGAACGCGGCGTTGCGCTCACGGGCGGCACGCTTCTCGGCGATCTGACGGGCCGTACGGTCCTCGTCGACCACCAGGAAGTTGTCGCCCGCACCCGGGACGTTGGTCAGGCCCAGGACCTGGACCGGCGTCGACGGGCCCGCCTCGGCGACGTTGTTGCCGTTGTCGTCGAGCATGGCGCGGACTCGGCCGTAGGCGTCGCCCACGACCATCGTGTCGCCGACCCGCAGGGTGCCTCGCTGGACGAGGACCGTCGCCACGGCACCGCGGCCGCGGTCGAGACGGGACTCGATCGAGATGCCCTGCGCGTCCTGGTTCGGGTTGGCCCGCAGGTCGAGCGAGGCGTCGGCGGTGAGGACGACGGCCTCCAGGAGGCTGTCGATGTGCAGACCCTGCTTGGCGGAGATGTCGACGAACATCGTGTCGCCGCCGTACTCCTCGGCCACCAGGCCGTACTCGGTCAGCTGACCGCGCACCTTGGTCGGGTCGGCACCCTCGACGTCGATCTTGTTGACCGCGACCACGATCGGCACGTCGGCCGCCTTGGCGTGGTTGAGCGCCTCGACCGTCTGCGGCATGACGCCGTCGTTGGCCGCGACGACCAGGATCGCGATGTCGGTCGACTTCGCACCACGGGCACGCATGGCGGTGAACGCCTCGTGACCCGGGGTGTCGATGAAGGTGATCTTGCGCTCTTCGTCGTTGACCTCGGTCGCGACCTGGTAGGCACCGATGTGCTGGGTGATGCCGCCGGCCTCGCCCGCGATGACGTTCGTCTTGCGGATGGCGTCGAGCAGTCGGGTCTTACCGTGGTCGACGTGACCCATGACGGTGACGACCGGCGGGCGGACCACCAGGTCCTCGTCGTCGCCCTCGTCCTCGCCGAACTCGATGTCGAAGGACTCGAGCAGCTCGCGGTCCTCCTCCTCGGGGCTGACGATCTGAACCGTGTAGTTCATCTCGCCCGCGAGGAGCTGCAGCGTCTCGTCGGAGACGGACTGCGTGGCCGTGACCATCTCGCCGAGGTTCATCATGACCGCGACGAGCGACGCCGGGTTGGCGTTGATCTTCTCCGCGAAGTCCGTGAGCGACGCGCCGCGGGAGAGGCGGATGGCCTCACCGTTGCCGCGCGGCAGCATCACGCCGCCGACGCTCGGGGCCTGCATGGCCTCGTACTCCTGGCGCCTCTGCCGCTTCGACTTGCGGCCACGACGCGCGGGACCGCCGGGACGACCGAAGGCGCCCTGCGTGCCACCGCGGCCACCCGGACCACCGGGACGGCCACCGAAGCCGGGACGGCCACCGCCGCCACCGCCGGGACCACCGGGACGGCCGGCGAAGCCGCCACCGCCACCACCGGGACCACCGGGACGGCCGGCGAAGCCGCCGCCGCCACCACCCGGGCGACCGGCGAAGCCGCCGCCACCCGGACGACCGCCGCCGCCACCACCGGGACGACCGCCGGCGCCGGGACCGCGGCCGCCGGGGCCACCGCCGCCCGGACGCGGGCCGGCAGCGGGACGCTGCGGCATCATGCCGGGGTTCGGGCGCGGACCGGCCGGGCCGGGACGCGGACCGCCCTGCGGGCGGGGCATGCCGGCCGGAGAGGGCCGGGAACCGCCGGCAGCCTGCGGACGGGGACCGCCGCCCTGGGCGCCGGGCGCCTGCGGACGGGGGCCGCCACCGGGGGCACCGGGGCCACCGGGACGCGGACCGCCCTGCGGGCGCGGGGCCTGCGGACGGGCCATGCCGGCGTTACCGCCGGAGGTGAAGGGGTTGTTGCCCGGTCGCGGACCGGACGGACGGGCGCCCGGACGCGGGGCCTGGCCGCCGGGACGCGGGGCACCCTGGCCCTGACGGCCCTGGCCCTGTCCCTGACCGGGGGCCGGACGGCCGGCGGGCTTCGGGGCACCCGGACGGGCGCCGGTACGCGGACCCTGCGCGGCCGGGGCCTGCGGGGTCTGGGCGGCCGGAGCGGCCGGAGCGGCCGGCGGAGCGGTGAACTCCGGGGCGGCGGGAGCCGGACGCGGCGCGGGCTTGGGACCCGGCACCGGACGCGGGCCGGGCGCCGCGGCGGGCGCCGACGGGGTGGTGGGCTGCGCCGACGCGGCAGCGGGCTGCTCGGCAGCGGGCGCCGTCGGAGGCTTGGGGGCCGGCGGCCGCGGGGCAGCCGGACGTGCCGACTGCGCCGGAGAGGGCGCGCCGGGCTTGGGGGCGGCCTTGCGCGGGGCGGGCTTACCGGCGGACTTGCCGTTGCCACCGCCCTGGAAGGCGTCGGTCAGCTTACGTACAACCGGCGCTTCGATGGTCGAAGACGCCGAACGGACGAATTCACCGAGTTCCTGGAGCTTGGCCATGACGACCTTGCTCTCTACACCGAACTCCTTGGCGAGTTCGTATACCCGGACCTTAGCCACTTCGCTCCTTTGAGGTCCGGGTTGAAGCCGGACCGTCGCTAGTTCATGGGCGTACTCATCGCGTACTCATCGAGTGCTCATCGCAATCTCGACCTGCTTTCGACTCGCGAGGTACCAAGCCGCACGGGGTTCCGTACGACACGTCTTACGGTGTTGCCTGTTCGGCAACTGTCGTCTCCTCGACGTATTGGCGCAACGCCTTTGTGTCGAGCGCTCCCGGGACGCGCAGTGCCCGCGGGAACGCCCGGCGGCGTACCGCCTGGTCGAGACAGACCAGGGCGGGGTGCACGTAGGCACCCCGGCCGGGCAGCGTACCGCGAGGATCGGGGACACATGCGTCCTCGGTCTTCACGATCCGCAGGAGATCGTTCTTGGCCGCCCGCTTCCGACACCCCACACAGGTGCGTTCAGGGCATACTCGGGCGGGCGTCCGGCCAGACACAGTTAAGTCTACCTCCCCGCACCGACCTCACCCCTTCGGGGCAAGAATCGAACGGACGTTGTCGTGATCTCAGCGGCGTACGGCTCGGATCTATTCCCCGGCCTGCTCCGTGTCGGGCCGGATGTCGATCCGCCAGCCGGTGAGCCGGGCCGCCAGGCGGGCGTTCTGGCCCTCCTTGCCGATCGCCAGCGACAGCTGGTAGTCCGGCACGGTCACCCGGGCGGAGCGGGCGGACAGGTCGACGACCTCCACCTTGTTCACCCGAGCGGGTGACAGCGCGTTCGCCACCATCTCGGCCGGATCATCCGACCAGTCGACGATGTCGATCTTCTCGCCGTTCAGTTCGCCCATCACGTTGCGCACCCGGCCGCCCATGGGGCCGATGCAGGCTCCCTTGGCGTTCAGACCCGAACGGGTGGACCGCACGGCGATCTTCGTACGGTGACCGGCCTCACGGGCGATCGCCGCGATCTCCACCGAGCCGTCGGCGATCTCGGGCACCTCCAGGGCGAAGAGCTTCTTCACCAGGTTGGGGTGCGTACGGGAGAGGGTCACGGAGGGGCCGCGGACGCCCTTGGCGACGCGTACGACGTACGAGCGCAGCCGCAGGCCGTGCGGGTAGGTCTCGCCCGGCACCTGCTCCTGCACCGGCAGGATGGCCTCGAGCTTGCCGATGTCCACGAGCACGTTCTTCGGGTCGCGGCCCTGCTGGACCACACCGGTGACGATGTCGCCCTCACGGCCGGCGTACTCGCCGAGCGTCGCGTCGTCCTCGGCGTCGCGCAGCCGCTGCAGGATCACCTGCTTGGCGGTGGTGGCGGCGATACGGCCGAAGCCGGACGGGGTGTCGTCGAACTCGCGGACCTCCTGGCCCTCCTCGACGTCCTCCGGGTCCTCCTTCGCCCACACGGTCACATGTCCGGTCTGCCGGTTGAGTTCCACGCGCGCGTGCCGGCGGCTTCCCTCGGTGCGGTGGTAGGCGATGAGGAGGGCCGATTCGATCGCCGCGACCAACAGGTCGAAGGAGATCTCCTTCTCCCTGACCAAGCCCCGCAGGGCGCTCATGTCGATATCCACGGCTACGCCTCCTCCTCTTCCTTCATGTCCTTCTTGTCCTTGCGGTTGAACTCGACCTGCACGCGCGCCCTGTCGATCTCCGGGAAGGCGAGTCTGCGAGTGGTGGCCTTGCGGCCCTTGACCCCGGGAACCTCGACGTCGAGACCGTCCTCGTCGACCTCCAGGATCCGGGCGACCAGTTCGCCGCCCTCGGTCAGCTGGAACTTCACGAGGCGGTCGGTGGCGCGCACATAGTGGCGGTGCTCGGTGAGGAGGCGCTCGGCGCCGGGGGTGCCGACCTCCAGGTCGTAGGTCGCGTCACCCATCGCGTCGGTCTCGTCGAGCTTCGCCGAGAGCGCACGGCTCACATCGGCGATGGCGTCCAGGTCCGCCCCGGCGTCGGAGTCGACGACCACACGCAGCACCCGCTTGCGTCCTACGGAGTCCACGGCGATCTCTTCGAGATCCAGCCCCTGAGAAGTGACGAGCGGTTCCAGCAGCTCTCGCAGCCTCTCGCTCTGGGTGGTGCTCATCCGGGTGACTCCTCGGCCGCGTGTGCTGTTGTGGGATGGGTCGCGTGTCAGGTCAAAGGGTATCCGGTCGTGGGGGCTGTTGCCGTCCACCTGTGGCCGGGCGGTGCCGGTGAGTGGTGCGCGCGGGGCGCGCGGGTACGGTGATCACGGGCGTGCCGCCCGCCGGCTGTGCCGCTTCGCCGTTCCCTCCGTACGAGTTCCCGAGGACGTCCGCAGTGCCGTATCCCCCACCGCCGCGCACCCGCCCGGGGCCGCGCAGAAGATCCCTGCTCGCCTCGGCCGCCGGCGCCGCCCTGTTGGCGGGCTGCTCGGCCGGCCCGGACTCCGGAGAGGACGGCCCGTCGGCCGCCACCCGGGCACGCGCGCGTGCGGCCCGGGACAGCCGGGGGCTGCTGGCACGGTACGACGCCGTGCTCGCCGCGCATCCCGGGCTGGCGGACCGGCTGCGCCCGCTGCGCGCGCAGGTCGCCGCACACGCGACGGCCTTCGAGGAGGGCGCGACGGCCACCGCCGCGACGTCGGCCGCCGCCACTCCCGTCCCGGCCGCAGAGAAGGACGCCGTCGCCGGGCTGGCGGCCGCCGAGCGCGCCCTGGCCGACCGGCGCGCCAAGGATCTGCTGGCGGTGCCGGGCGAGCTGGCGCGGCTGCTGGCGTCGGTCGCGGCGGCCGGGGCCGCACACGCGTACCTGCTGACGGAGGTGGCCACGTGAGCGACGGAACGGACCAGGCCGAGCAGGCCGAGATGACCGCGCTCCAGGCGGCGCTGGCGGCGGAGCACGCGGCGGTGTACGGCTACGGCGTCGTCGGCGGGCGGATCGGCGAGCGGCACCGGACCGAGGCGCGGGCCGCGTACGACGCCCACCGGGCCCGCCGGGACGCGCTGGTGCGCGCGGTGCGGGACCTGGGCGGCACTCCGGTCGCCGCGAGCGCCGGGTACGCGCTGCCGTTCCCGGTGCAGGACGGGACGGCCGCGGTGCGGCTGGCCACGCGGCTGGAGGAGCGGGTGGCCGGGGTGTACTCGGACCTGGTGCGGGCGGCGACCGGCACGCGGCGGGCCGATGCGGCCGGGGCGCTGCGGGAGACCGCGGTGCGGGCGGTGCGCTGGAGCGGGGAGAGCGTAGCCTTCCCTGGACTCGCCGAGCGGTCCGGCGAGCACACGGGCGCCGCCGGCACGACCCCGTCGGCCGCCGCCTCGGCGAAGCGCTAGGCAGCGGTACGGCGCGGCCGCCCGGGCCGGTATGACAGGCCGACAAGCCGACAGGTCACCGGACAGGCCCGACAGGCTCCCGGACAGGCCCCGACAGGCCCCGACAGGCCCCGACAGGCCCCGACAGGAAGGGAACGACTCGCGCATGGCTATCGAACCGCCGCCGCGTCTGGTGCGTGCGCTCGGTGAGACGGCACCGGCCGGGGACGACTGGCTGGCGCAGCTGCCCGCGGCGGCCGAGCGGGCCGTCGTCCGGCGCGAGTTGACCGTCGAGCGGGTGCAGATGCCGGGCGGCCGCAGCAGCCTGGTCGTGCTCGTGCGGCGGCCGGACGGCACTCCGGCCGTGCTGAAGCTGGCGCCGCCCCGGGCCCGCCCGGAGAGCGAGCGGGCGGCACTGGCGCACTGGGCCGGGCTGGGCGCCGTACAGCTGCTGGAGACCGACGCGGACGACGGGGCGCTGCTGCTGGAGCGGCTGCACCCGGACGTGTCCGTACGCTCGCTGCCGGAGGCGAAGGCGCTGCTGGAGGCGGCGGGCACGCTCCGCAGGCTGTGGGTGACGCCGCCGGCCGGGCACGCCTTCGAGACCGTCGCCGAGCGCACCGGGCGGCAGGCGGCGGCCATGCGGGCGAGTGCCGGGACGGATCCGGAGACCGCCGCCCTCGTGGAGCCGGCGCTCGCCGCCCGCGAGGAGCTGCTGGCCGATCCGCCGGAGCGACTGCTGCTGCACGGCACCTTCCGGCAGAGCAAGGTGCTCGCGGGCGAGCGGATGCCGTGGCTCGCGGTGGGCCCGGACCCGGTGGTCGGTGAGAGCGCCTTCGACCTGGCACGGCTGGTCCGGGACCGGGTGGAGGACCTGATCGCGACGTCCTCCGGATCCGCCACCACCCGGCGCCGGATCAAGCGGCTCGCGGAGTCCCTGGAGGTGGATCAGGAGCGGTTGCGGGGGTGGACGCTGTTCCGGGCGGTGGAGTCCGGTGTGCGTGCGCTGCGTGTGGGGCGGCCGAAGGACGGGGAGTTGCTGCTCGAGTTCGCCGGGTGGCTCTAGGACGGTGCCGCGCGGGGCGGTCCGGGGAGGTGCAGGCCCGCCGGGTGGCTCTGGGGCGATGACGCGAGGGGCGGTCCGGGGGGGTGCAGGCCGTCGTGTGCCTGCGGGCTTCGCCGCGGCTGATCGCGCAGTTCCCCGCGCCCCTGTTCAGGCCGGCCTCGGCCCGAAGGCCAGGGCCGGACAGCCGCACGTCGGAAAGCCGCACGCCGGACAGCCGCACGCCCGACAGACACCTGCCGGACAGTCGCATTCCAGGACAGACGCCCGCCAGACAGCCGCACGCCGGACAGCCGCAGCCAGACCACCGCCCGCCGGACAGCCACACGCCGGACACCCGCACGCCAGACAGCCGCACGCCGGACACCCGCAGCCAGACCACCGCCCGCCGGACAGCCACACGCCGGACACCCGCAGCCAGACCACCGCCCGCCGGACAGCCACACGCCGGACACCCGCACGCCGGACCACCGCACGCCAGACAGCCGCACGCCAGGCAGCCACACGCCGGACACCTGCACGCCAGGCAGCCGCACGCCGGACACCCGCCCGTCGGTCTGGCCGCCGCGCCCCTCCGGGGCGCGGGGGTCCGGCGTGGTCAGGCCGTCAGGCGGGTGATCGCGTCCTCGACGGAGAGCTCCTCGCGCTCACCGGTCCTGCGGTCCTTCAGCTCCACCACGCCTTCGCCGGAGCGGCGGCCGGCGACCAGGATCTGCGGGACACCGATCAGTTCGGCGTCGGTGAACTTCACGCCCGGGGACACCCCGGCCCGGTCGTCCACCAGGACGCGGACGCCCGCCGCGGCGAGCTTCTCCGCGACGTCCAGCGCCAGCTCGGTCTGCAGGGCCTTGCCGGCGGCGACGACATGCACGTCGGCCGGGGCGACCTCCTTGGACCAGACCAGGCCCTTGTCGTCGGCGGTCTGCTCGGCGAGCGCGGCGACGGCGCGGGAGACGCCGATGCCGTAGGAGCCCATGGTGACGCGGACGGGCTTGCCGTTCTGGCCGAGGACGTCCAGCTTGAGGGCGTCGGTGTACTTGCGGCCCAGCTGGAAGATGTGGCCGATCTCGATGGCGCGGTCCAGCTTCAGGCCGGTGCCGCACTTCGGGCAGGGGTCGCCGTCCTGGACCACGACGACGTCCACGTACTCGTCGACCTCGAAGTCCCGGCCGGCGACGACGTTCCTGGCGTGCGTGTGCTCCTTGTTGGCTCCGGTGATCCACGCGGTGCCGGGCGCCACGCGCGGGTCGGCGATGTACTTCACCTTCTCGCCGAGGCCCTGCGGGCCGACGTAGCCGCGGACCAGGTCGGAGCGCTCGGCGAAGTCCGTCTCGGTGACCATCTCGACGGCGGCCGGGGCGAAGTGCGCCTCGACCTTGCCCAGGTCCACCTCACGGTCGCCGGGCACGCCCACGGCGACGATCTCGCCGTCGACCTTGACCAGCAGGTTCTTCAGCGTGGCGGAGGCCGGGACGCCGAGCGAGGCGGCCAGCGTCTCGATGGTCGGGGTGTCCGGGGTGGGGATCTCCTCCAGCGCGGGCACGGCCGAGCCGTCGACCGGCTTCAGCTCGTAGGTGATCGCCTCCGTGTTGGCGGCGAAGTCGCAGTGGGGGCAGTCCGCGAAGGTGTCCTCGCCGGCCTCGGCCGGGGCGAGGAACTCCTCGGACTTGGAGCCGCCCATGGCGCCGGCGGTGGCCGCGCAGATCCGGTAGTCGAGGCCCAGGCGCTCGAAGATCCGCTGGTATGCCTGGCGGTGCAGGGCGTACGACTGGGCGAGGCCCTCGTCCTCCGTGTCGAAGGAGTAGGAGTCCTTCATCAGGAACTCACGGCCGCGCAGGATGCCGGCGCGGGGGCGGGCCTCGTCGCGGAACTTGGTCTGGATCTGGTAGAGGATCACCGGCAGGTCCTTGTAGGACGTGCACTGGTCCTTGACCAGGAGGGTGAAGATCTCCTCGTGGGTGGGACCGAGGAGGTAGTCGCCGCCCTTGCGGTCCTTGAGCCGGAACAGCTCCTGGCCGTACTCGTCCCAGCGGCCGGTGGCCTCGTAGGGCTCGCGCGGCAGCAGGGCGGGCAGCGTGACCTCCTGGGCGCCGATGCCGTCCATCTCCTCGCGGACGATGCGCTCGACGTTGGCGAGGACCTTCTTGCCGAGGGGCAGCCAGCTCCAGATGCCGGCCGCCGTGCGGCGGACGTAGCCGGCGCGGACGAGGAGCTTGTGGCTGAGGACCTCGGCGTCGGCCGGGTCGTCGCGCAGAGTCTTCGCCATCAACTGGGACATGCGCTGGACCGGTGCGTTCGCCATGGTTCTCGTACTCCTGCCGGATGGTGGTCCCCCCGCGCGAGCGAAGCCGAGCGTGGGGATGGTGATGGCATAGGAGGTTAGCCGGGCCGACTGGGCCGGTGGAAATCGGTTAGCGCCTGCGCAGTGGCAGTGGGGCGCCCATGACGGCGTACGGCCGTGGCGCGCTCGGGAAGTGGACCTGGCGGGCGAGGTCGGTGTAGCCGAGGGAGTGGTAGAGCCCGCGGGCGGGGCTGTCGGTGTCGATCGCGGAGAGGATCGAGCGGGGTTCGGTGGCACTGTCCGTGATGGTGGTGATCAGGCGCCGGCCGATGCCGCGGTTCTGGTGGTCGGGGTGGACGTGCAGCTCGGTGATGACGAAGGAGTCGTCGAGCCAGTGGTCGTGGCCGCCCGCGCGGAGATAGGGCTCCACGACGGTGGACCACCAGTGGGTGCGGCTGTTGGGCATGCCGTAGACGAACCCGACCAACTGCCCGTGGCTGGTGGCGCCGAGGGCCCGTGCGCCCTGGTACTGCATGTGGCGCTGGACGATCTGGCGGCGTACGGCGATTTCGTCCGGCCCGAGCCCGAAGGCGAGGGCCTGCACGGCGAGGGCCTCGTCGACGTGGTCTGCGAGGTCCAGGGGGCCGATCACGAGGTCCATGCCGGGAGGGTACAGGGGAGTCAAAACAGAACGCTCATGAAGGCTCCCACCTCCTGGAAGCCCACCCTGCGATATGTCCTTCTGGCCGCCGTGTTGAAGTCGTTGACGTACAGGCTGACGACCGGGGCCACGTCCGCCAGGGCGTAGCGCAGCACCGCCGCCATGCCGGGGACCGCCAGGCCCCTCCCCCGGTACTCGGGGGCCACCCACACGCCCTGGATCTGGCAGGCGTCGCGAGTCGCCGCGCCGATCTCCGCCTTGAACACGACCCGGCCCTGGTCGTCGACGCGGGCGAAGGAGCGGCCGGCGCCGACGAGTTCCGCGACCCGGGCCTGGTAGAGCAGGCCGCCGTCGCCGGACAGCGGGGAGACGCCGACCTCCTCGGTGAACATCGCCACGCACGCCGGCATGATCGTCTCCATCTCGTCCTTGCGGACGCGGCGGACGTACGGGTCGGGGGCGATGTCGGCCGGCATGCGGTCGGTGACCATCAGCGGCTGGTGGGCGCGGACCTCTCGGGCCGGGCCCCAGTGCGGCTCCAGCAGCCGCCACAGCTGGGTGGTGGCTTCGGCGGAGCCGACGATGGAGGAGCAGCGGCGGCCGGCCCGGCGGGCGCGGTCGGCGAAGGCGCGTACGGCGCGCGGGGTGGCGCAGATGGGGACGAGGTTGGCGCCCGCGTAGCACAGGGACGTGAGCATGCCGTCCTCGTACCAGCCCCACATCTCGCCGCCGAGGCGCCACGGGTCGAGGCCCGCGACCTGGACCCGGGAGGACACGAAGGCGTTCGCCACCGGCTCGCGGTCGAGGACGGCGAGCGCGGCGTCAAGGTCGCTCGGTTCGAGCACCCGGGAGGTGGTCTGGGTCAACACGTGCGGGGCCTCACCCTGGGGTTCTGCTGGTCCCGGCACTATAACTGCGCTGCCTCGGCCGTGCGCCTCGGAGTCCGTGGGCTCCGGTCTTCCGGCGGGTGCGGGTCGCGCGTGGCCGGCCGCGCCGTCCCCCGCGCCCCTTGCGGGGCGCTGACCCGCCCGGAGCCGGATCGTTCAGCCCGCCACCGACACCGACGGTTCGCCCGAGGTCACGCCGTCGGCCTCCATCTGTTCGGCCAGCTTCATGGCCTCCTCGATGAGCGTTTCCACGATCTTGGACTCGGGGACGGTCTTGATGACCTCGCCCTTGACGAAGATCTGGCCCTTGCCGTTGCCGGAGGCGACACCGAGATCGGCTTCGCGGGCCTCGCCGGGGCCGTTGACGACGCAGCCCATGACGGCGACGCGGAGCGGGACCTCCATGCCGGTGAGGCCCGCGGTGACCTCTTCGGCGAGCTTGTAGACGTCGACCTGGGCGCGCCCGCAGGACGGGCAGGAGACGATCTCCAGGCCGCGCTGCTTGAGGTTCAGCGACTCCAGGATCTGGATGCCGACCTTGACCTCCTCCGCCGGCGGGGCCGACAGGGAGACGCGGATGGTGTCGCCGATGCCCTGGGAGAGCAGCGCGCCGAAGGCGACCGCCGACTTGATCGTGCCCTGGAAGGCCGGGCCGGCCTCCGTCACGCCGAGGTGGAGGGGGTACTCGCACTGCGCGGCGAGCTGGCGGTACGCCTCGATCATGACGACCGGGTCGTTGTGCTTGACGGAGATCTTGATGTCGCGGAAGTCGTGCTCCTCGAAGAGGGACGCCTCCCACAGGGCGGACTCGACCAGGGCCTCAGGGGTGGCCTTGCCGTACTTCTGGAGCAGGCGCCGGTCCAGGGAGCCGGCGTTGACACCGATGCGGATCGGGGTGCCGTGGTCCTTGGCGGCCCTGGCGATCTCCTTGACCTTGTCGTCGAACTGCTTGATGTTGCCGGGATTGACGCGGACCGCGGCGCAGCCGGCCTCGATGGCGGCGAAGACGTACTTGGGCTGGAAGTGGATGTCCGCGATGACCGGGATCTGGGACTTCTTCGCGATGGTGGCGAGGGCGTCGGCGTCGTCCTGGGTGGGGCAGGCCACGCGGACGATCTGGCAGCCGGAGGCGGTCAGCTCGGCGATCTGCTGGAGGGTGGCGCCGATGTCGGACGTACGGGTCGTGGTCATGGACTGGACCGAGACAGGCGCGTCTCCGCCGACCGCCACGCTTCCGACCTGGATCTGCCGGCTCTTCCGGCGCTCGGCGAGCTTGGTCGGAACGGACGGCATGCCGAGAGAAATCGCAGTCATCTGCTGTGCAACCCCATGTCGTGGATCAAGATCCGGTCCCGTGAACGGCGGGCTCCAGACTCCGAGATTACGGCACAGGGACGGACGCCAGCACATCCCTCCCGTAAAACCCACTCGATGGAAGGCGGCCCGGAACCACGGGGTTCCGGGCCGCCTGGAACGTCGGACGGCTAGGAGATTTTGACCGGGTTCACCACGTCGGCGATCAGCACCAGGATGGTGAAGCAGACGAAGATCCCGGCCACCACGTACGCCACCGGCATCAGCTTGGCGACGTCGAACGGACCGGGGTCGGGCCGGCGCAGCACGCGGGCCACGTTCCGCCGCAGCGCCTCCCACAGCGCGCCCGCGATGTGGCCGCCGTCGAGCGGGAGCAGCGGCAGCATGTTGAACAGGAACAGGGACAGGTTGAACCCGGCGAGCAGCATCACGAACATCGCCACCTGCTGGGAGGCGGGGATGTCGAGCGTGGCGATGTCACCGGTGATGCGGGCCGCGCCGACGATGCCCACCGGCGAGTCCGGCTCACGCGGGCCGTCGCCGAAGGCGGCGTCCCACAGGGCGGGGATCTTGGCGGGCAGGGCGGCGAGGGAGTCGACGGCGTCGCCGACCCGGTCGGTCATCCAGGACACGGACCCGCCGAAGTCCTCCCTGACCACCCCGGTGGCGGCGCTGAAGCCGAGGAAGCCGGCCTCGACGTAGCCGTCGGTGTACTGGCCGCTGGAGTCCTTCCTGGCGACCTTGTTCGTCGTGATCGTCGTGTGCAGGGTCATCTCCTGGCCCTTGCGGTCGACGACGATCGCGACGTTCTTGCCCGCGCTGTCCCGGATGAGGTCCGAGAGCGTGTTCCAGTTCCCGGTCGGCACGCCGTCGAAGGAGACGATCTTGTCGCCCGCCTTCAGGCCGCCCTTGGCGGCCGGGGAGACCGGGTCGGACTTCTTGCAGGTGTCGCGGTGTTCGCTCTGCTCGATGGAGCAGGGTGAGACGGAGGCGACGGTGGTGGTCTGCTGCTGGATGCCGAAGCCCATGAGCACGGTGAAGAAGAGGCCGATCGCGAGCACCAGGTTCATGAACGGGCCCGCGAACATGACGATGACCCGCTTCCACGGCTTGCGGGTGTAGAACATGCGCGTCTCGTCACCCGGCTTGAGCTCCTCGAAGGCCGCCGAGCGGGCGTCCTCGATCATGCCGCGCCACGGGGAGGTGGAGCGGGCGGAGACCCGGCCCTGGTCGTCGGGCGGGAACATGCCGATCATGCGGATGTAGCCGCCCAGCGGGATGGCCTTGATGCCGTACTCGGTCTCGCCCTTGTTGCGCGACCAGACGGTCGGGCCGAAGCCGACCATGTACTGCGGGACGCGGATGCCGAAGAGCTTGGCCGTGGACAGGTGCCCCAGCTCGTGCCACGCGATCGAGACGAGCAGGCCCACCGCGAAGACCACTATGCCGAGGATGAACATCAAGGTCGTCATGCACGCGCCTCCGCGGTCGCCGTCTTGGCTGTGAGTTCCCGGGCCCGGGCTCTCGCCCAGGTCTCCGCTTCGAGGACGTCCGACACGGTGAGTGAGGTTCCCGTGACCGGGGTGCCGTGTTCCTCGACCACCCGGGTGACGGTCTCCATGATCCCGTTGAAGGGCAGTGCGCCGCCCAGGAAGGCCTCGACGCACTCCTCGTTGGCCGCATTGAACACCGCCGGAGCCGTCCCCGCGAGCTGCCCCACGTGCCGGGCGAGGTCCACCGACGGGAACGCCTCGGTGTCCAGTGGGAAGAACTCCCAGGTGGATGCCTTGCTCCAGTCGAAGGCGGGCGCCGCGTCGGGAATGCGTTCGGGCCAGCCCAGACCGACGGCGATGGGCCCGCGCATGTCGGGGGGCGTCGCCTGGGCGATCGTGGATCCATCGGTGAACTCGACCATCGAGTGGACATACGACTGGGGATGCACGACCACCTCAATGCGGTCGAAGGGAATGTCGTAGAGGAGGTGGGCCTCGATGACTTCCAGTCCCTTGTTGACCAGCGTCGCGGAGTTGACGGTGATCACCGGGCCCATCGCCCAGGTGGGGTGGGCGAGGGCGTCCTGGACGGTGACGTGCGCCAGCTCGGCCCTGGTCCGGCCGCGGAAGGGGCCGCCGGAGGCGGTGACGACGAGCTTGCGGACGTCGGCACGGGTGCCGGCGGCGAGCGCCTGGAAGAGGGCCGCGTGCTCGGAGTCCACCGGGATGATCTGACCGGGCTTGGCGAGCGCGGTGACCAGCGGGCCGCCGACGATCAGCGACTCCTTGTTGGCGAGCGCGAGGGTGCGGCCCGCCTCCAGGGCGGCCAGGGTCGGCGCGAGGCCGATGGAGCCGGTGATGCCGTTGAGCACGGTGTGGCACCGGGAGGCGGCGACCTGGGTGGCCGCGTCGGGCCCGGCGAGGATCTCGGGCAGCGGCTCCCCGCTGCCGTACTCGGCGGAGAGCGCCTCGCGCAGCGCGGGTACGACGTCCTCGCGGGCGACCGCCACGGTCCGCACCCGCAGCCGGTGCGCCTGCTCGGCGAGGAGGGCCACCCGGCCGCCGTTGGCGGACAGGGCGGTGACCCGGAAGCGGTCGGGGTTGCGCAGCACGAGGTCGATGGCCTGGGTGCCGATGGATCCGGTGGAGCCGAGGATCACCACGTCCTTGGGTCCGTCACCGGGGACGGGGTCGTAGACGAGGTGCGGGTCGGCGAGGGGCGCCGGACTGGCGGGACTGTCGGTCATCCCCCCATTGTTGCCGCAAGCGGTGACGGCCTGGACAGTGCGTCCCTCGGGCGGGTGCATCGGTGGCCTTCCTCGCCGGACCGAGCGGTTCTCCGCTACTTCCTCCGATGTGAAGTCAACGTGAAGATCATGTGATAACACTTCCTTCCACATGCTTTCGCGGACGACATCCTGGGGGGATCTCTCCATGCGTACTGTGCGGCTGCGCGCAGCCCTGCCCGCCCTCGCCGGCGCGGCCCTGCTCACCGGCACCCTGCTCAGCACTCCGGCCGAGGCCGCCGGGGGCGTGAAGATCCACCATGTGTGGTTCGACAGCCCCGGCTCGGACAACCGTTCCAACAAGAGCCTGAACGGCGAGTGGGTGCAGCTGAAGAACACCGGCGGTTCGGCGGTCTCGCTCAAGGGCTGGGTACTGAAGGACGCCTCCAACCACAGGTACGTCTTCCCGAACGTCAAGATCGGCGCCGGGAAGTACCTCAAGATCCACACCGGCAGTGGCTCGGACACCGCGTCGGACAAGTACCAGGACCGGCGTGCCTACGTCTGGAACAACGACAAGGACACGGCCACGCTGACCAAGGCGAGCGGCACCAAGGCCGCGTCCTGCTCCTGGACGACGCGGGACCCGAGCGACAAGTACTGCTAGCCGCCGAAGGGACGGCGGGCGTTGTCGTGAGCCGAGGGTCCGGGGGTCGCGTCGGCGATCCACGGGCCCTCCCCCGAGGGGTCGAGGATGCCCTCCTCCAGCCAGGTGTAGGCCCCGCCGAGGACGCCCTTGACCACCTTGCGGTCCAGGTCGTCGGTGTTGGTCCACAGGCGCGCGAAGAGTTCGTCCACCCGGATGCGGGCCTGCCGGCAGAAGGCGTCGGCCAGCTGGTACGCCTCGCGGCCGTGCTCGCCCTCGCCGCGCAGCCGCTCGGCGCGGACACAGGCCGCGCTCATCGCGAACAGCTCGGCGCCGATGTCCACGATCCGGCCGAGGAAGCCCTGCTTGGTCTCCATCCGGCCCTGCCAGCGGGACATGGCGTAGAAGGTGGACCGGGCCAGCTTGCGGGCGGTGCGCTCGACGTAGCGCAGATGGCCGGAGAGGTCGACCACCTGCCTGAACTGACCGTACGACGTGGGCAGTTGACCGGGGCCGGCGATCAGCTTCGGCAGCCACTTGGCGTAGAAGACACCCGCGCCCGCGCCCGCCTTCGCCTTGTCCGACAGGGACTTGTCGGGGTCGATCAGATCACCGGCGACCGAGAGATGGGCGTCCACGGCCTCCCGCGCGATCAGCAGGTGCATGATCTCCGTGGAGCCCTCGAAGATGCGGTTGATGCGCAGGTCGCGCAGGATCTGCTCGGCCGGAACCGGGCGTTCGCCGCGCGCCTTGAGGGACTCGGCCGTCTCGTAGCCGCGTCCGCCGCGGATCTGGACCAGTTCGTCGGCCATCTTCCAGGCCATCTCGGAGCCGTAGAGCTTGGCGAGGGCGGCCTCGATGCGGATGTCGTTGCGGTCCTCGTCGGCCATCTGGGAGGACAGGTCGAGCACGGCCTCCAGCGCGAACGTGGTGGCCGCGATGAAACTGATCTTGGAGCCGACGGCCTCGTGCAGCGCGACCGGCTTGCCCCACTGCTCGCGCTCCGCCGCCCACTCACGGGCGATCTTCAGGCACCACTTGCCGGCGCCCGCGCACATGGCGGGCAGCGACAGCCGGCCCGTGTTCAGGGTGGTGAGCGCGACCTTCAGGCCCGCGCCCTCGGGTCCGATCCGGTTGGCGGCCGGTACCCGGACCTGGTGGAAGCGGGTGACGCCGTTCTCGATGCCGCGCAGACCCATGAAGGCGTTGCGGTTCTCGACGGTGATGCCCTCCGCGGCCGCCTCCACCACGAACGCGGTGATGCCGCCCTTGTGTCCGTCGGACTTCGGCACCCGGGCCATGACGACGAGCAGGTCGGCGACCACCCCGTTGGTGGTCCACAGTTTCACCCCGTCGAGGACGTAGTCGTCGCCGTCGGGCACGGCCGTGGTGGCGAGACGGGCCGGGTCGGAGCCCACGTCCGGCTCGGTGAGCAGGAAGGCGGAGATGTCGGTGCGGGCGCAGCGCGGCAGGAAGGCGTCCTTCTGCTCCTGGGTGCCGAACATCTTCAGCGGCTGCGGTACGCCGATCGACTGATGGGCGGAGAGCAGCGCGCCGACGGCCGGGCTGACGGAACCGACCAGGGCGAGGGCCTTGTTGTAGTAGAGCTGGGTGAGGCCGAGGCCGCCGTACTTCGGCTCGATCTTCATGCCGAGGGCGCCGAGCTCCTTCAGGCCCACCACGACCTCGTCGGGGATGCGGGCCTCCCGCTCGATGCGGGCGGGGTCGATCGTCGTCTCGCAGAACGCGCGCAGCTTCGCCAGGAACTCCTCGCCCCGCCGTACGGATTCGGCGTCGGGGAGCGGATGGGGGTGGATGAGGTCGAGCCGGAAGCGCCCGAGGAAGAGTTCCTTGGCGAAGCTGGGTTTGTGCCAGTCCTGCTGCCGGGCGGCCTCCGCCACCTGACGGGCCTCGCGTTCGGAGACGGTGGAGCGTTGGGTGGTGGGGGCGGACATGAGGCTCACCTCGCCGCGAAGAGGGATGATTACGGACCGTTCGTTACCGACCAGTGCTACTGGATCGTTGGTACCCGAAACGGGCCGACCCCACCACCCCTCGCGCGTCCGATCGGCCGAAAGCCCGACCGAGAACCGGGGCCGCCGGCGTCTCCTGCTCTTCTCCGCCACACCGGCCGGGGCCGGGTATGGCTTCCGCCGTACCGACCGGGGCCGGGGATCGCTTCCGCCGTAGCGACCGGGGCCGGGAATCGCTTCCGCCGTAGCGACCGGGGCCGGGAATCGCTGTCGAAGCGCTTCGATGACCTATGGACACTCTGGGTGCCCGGAGTTAGTGTCGAGCTCACCCTCATTCATTCTACTTGCAGCGCCTGGTGTCGAAGCGCTTCACAAAGCTTGGAGAGCTGGATGGTCACCCTCGCCGAGGTCGCCCAGCACGCCGGAGTCTCGGCGAGCACGGTGAGCTATGTCCTCAGCGGCAAGCGGTCCATCTCCCTCACCACCCGGCAGCGGGTCGAGCAGAGCATCCGGGAGCTCGGCTACCACCCGAACGCGGGCGCCCGCGCCCTGGCCGGCAGACGGTCGAACATCATCGCGCTGATGATCCCGCTGCGCACCGACCTGTATGTGCCGGTGATGATGGAGATCGCCATCGCGGTGGCCACCACGGCCCGGACCCACGGCTACGACGTCCTGCTGCTCACCGGCGAGGAGGGCCCCGACGCGGTGCGCCGGGTCACCGGCAGCGGTCTGGCCGACGCGATGATCCTGATGGACGTCGAGCTGCAGGACGAGCGGCTGCCGCTGCTGCGGGCGACCGACCAGCCCTCCGTGCTGATCGGCCTGCCCGCCGAGACCGCCGGCCTGACCTGCGTGGACCTGGACTGGAACGCGACCGGCGCGCTGTGCGTGGAACACCTGGCGAAACTCGGCCACCGCGACATCGCTGTCATCGGCGAGGCCCCGGCGGTCTACGAGCGGCACACCGGTTTCGCCGAGCGCACCCTCGACGGACTGCGCTCCCGGGCTCGCGAGTCGGGCCTGAGGGTGCTGCACCGGCCGTGCGAGGGCGGGTACGACGCGATGGCCCGCACCCTGGCCCGGATCTTCGACGAGCGGCCGGCGACGACCGGCTTCGTGGTGCAGAACGAGTCGGCGGTGGAGCCGCTGCTCGCACTGCTGCGCCAGCAGGGCCGGGCCGTGCCCGAGGACGTCTCCGTGGTCGCGATCTGCCCGGACGAGGTCGCCGTCCAGGCGTCGGTGCGACTGACCTCGGTCGCCGTCCCCGCCCAGGAGATGGGCCGGCACGCCGTGGAAAACCTGGTGGCCAAGCTCGACGGCCGGGGCGGCGACGAGGTCGTACTGCTCGCCCCCGAGCTGACGGTCCGGACGAGTTCGGGACCGGCGCCGGCCGCGTCGTGACACACCCGCGTGCCGTGCGTCCGGCTGTCAGACCGGCTTGTCTCCCTGCAGCTTCGCCAGCTGTTCCGCGGCCGAGGACACACCGGCGTCCAGCGCCTCGCGCAGGGCGCGTTCCGCTCCCGTCAGGTCCCCCCGGCGCTGCCGGAGTCGGGCGACGGTCACCAGCAGTTCCACCTCACCGCGGATGATGAGCCCGGTCAGCAGGTCTTCCGCCGCCTCCGGCTCACCCCGATCCGCGCGCGCCCGTGCGAGTGCTCGCAGAAGGTCCGGGGAGCCACCGGCCAGTTCCTCGGCTTGCCGGGTCCGCCCGCTGGTCTCCAGGATGCGCACCAGGTGATGCGCCGCGTAATCCTGTCCTTCCCGGAGAGCACGCCGGTAGAGACGTTCCGCTTGCCTGTGGTTGTCTTCCTTCTCCCTCAGAGCGGCCAACTCCAGCAAGGCGTCGTCGAGACCGAGGTTGTACGCCCTCCAGAACAACGCGGCGGCCGAACGGTGGTCGCCCTTGCTGCGACGGATCATTCCCAGCCCGCGCAGGGCGTTCGTCTCGCCGAGAGAGACGGCGACCTCGCAGAAGTGATCAGCTCGGACGGAGTCGCCCTCCTCCTCGTGGATCCAGGCCAGTTCGCGAGGAGCATGGGTGTCACCCGCTGCCATCGCGTACAGGAGCACGTCGACCGCCCGCTGCGTGTCCTCGTACCGATACCTCCAAGCCAGCCCGGTGAAGGCTTCCGTGTTGCCGGCTTCGAACGACCACCTGGTGAGGAGCAGAGCGAGCTCATGCCGGCCGCGGCCGGCCAGCCAACGAGCCTGGTACTCGACAGCCCGGGCGCCGAAGAAGCCACGCTTGAGCACGCTCGCGTAGAGTTCGGCCGCGGCCTTGCCCTGTCCCCGTTCGCTCAGGACGGAGGCGATTCCCACGACCGCGTCGAATCCTTCGCCGGCCTGTGCGGCCTTGCGGTACCACGCCTCCGCGTCGTCGAGTCGCCCCGCCCCCTCGTGGCGCCAGGCAAGGAAGATCTGAGCGTGGGCATCGCCGGCTTCGGCCGCCAGCTCGTGGTAGGGCAGCGCATCCTCACCCTTGCCATGCTTCGCGAGCCATTCGGCAAACGCGAAGAGGGCCGCACCGTCCCCTTCCGCTGCCGCCGCCATGGCCAAGGACTCGGCTTCCGTGGTCCGGCCACGGGCCAGAGCCGCGCGTGACAAAGCGGCCTTGTCCTTCGCGCCGACGGAGTGCTGTTCGCCCGCGGCCCAGAACTCCCCGGCCGGGCACACCGTCCGTCGGTGGCGCCACGCATACATTTCGATGAAATCCGACAGTCGGAAATGACTCGGATTCTGTGCGTCCGTCGCCGAGAAGCCGGGAACCGGTGCCAAGGGGCCACGGACGCCACGACACGGGGCCGACAGATACTCCACTGCCTGTCGGAACCAGTGGCGAGGCGCCACGTCGCGCTGCAACGGCGTGAGGTACGCCGCTGCAGCGGCCTCGAGAAAGGCAGCGGGCAGATCGAGGCCGTGGCCGAACCGGCGGGCGTCCATCGCCGCCTGCAGCACCGCGCGGGCTGTCGGAGACCCCATCTCGTAACGCTCGAGCTGGGCGGGGCCACCGGCCAGATACTGGATCACATGTCCGCTCTCGGCCAAGCGTGCGGCCTGCAGCATTCTGTCGTCGGTCCGGCCAGGCTCCGCCGCGAGGGTGCGGAGTTCGTCCTCGCTGAAGGTCTCCGGCACCCGGATGCAGTCCCTGGCCAGCAGGGACCTTGCACGGATGCGTTCATTTCGTGGCGCCATGGTCATCGCGGCCCAGTGCTCGTACCAGGCCGTGCCGAGAATGAGTACCGGCGCCCGCTCAGAATCGTGCAACAGCTGGGCGAGCCTCCCGGCGACCTGCTCGTCCCGCACGGGGCTGTCGGAGAGGAGGTACCGGTTGATCTCGTTGAGCCACAGGACCGTGCGAGGCGCCACCGAGTCGAGCGAGCGCAGCAGGTCGTCCTGGCCGGCCGGATGCCACAGCCGCCAGTCCTCCGGCAGACGCTTGACGGCCTCATAGGCCGCACGGGACTTTCCCGTGGACGAGTCACCGACAAGTACCTTGATCACGCTGCGCCCACCACGTGCCCGGTCCACGGCGGTGTCGAGCAGGTCGTCGAACGACCGGTGGAAGTACCTGGGGAGCGGGCTGTCCTGTGTGTCGTCGTCGCCGACGGAGATCGCCTCATGGATCTCCAACCCGAACGGGTCCGCAGCGACGAGCGGAATCCCCGGCTCGGCGGGGCCCGCCGTGGCGAAGAACGCTGACAGCGCGTCGCTGTCACAGAACCGGCGGACCACCCCGTCTCCGAAGTAACGGGCGACGATGCGCGGCTGACCCCGCAGAAGGTGACCCAGATGTTCGGCGTCCCAGATCTCGCCCAAGGTCAGGTCCGGGTACCGGTCCTGGTAATGGTGAGCTACGTCGCGTACCTGGGTTCGCGTCCCCCGGCAGGAGGTCACGACAACCAGACGCGTGGCACCGTGGGGGCGCAGCCCTCGAACAAACGCGTCCAGGGCCTTTCTCGCACTCGCCTCGGTGAACTGTGCCACCTGCTTCACCTGGAAGGCGGACCAACTCCCGTCCGGTGCGCGTCCGGCGATGTCGATGCCGCCCTGTGCCTGCCCCGGCGTTCCGTAACGATGGCATGGGGACAGGTGCTCCACCGCCTGGACGAGTTCCCACACCAGCTTCTCGAAGTCGTCCCAGGGCATGTCGTGGAACGGAAGTGAGCTGATCTTCCCGTCGATGACCACGGGCTGCCGTGCGGGTCGGGCCACGCTGCCTCCGTGGTGGGTCGGACTGCCGCACAAAGACTAGACAGGCCGACTGACAACGGGGAAAGAGTCCGTCCCCCGTGGAGGACCGTGGCGAGATCAAGAAGAACGGCCGCAGCCCCCGCACAGTGGGCTGCGGCCGTTCTGTTGCTGACCTGTCCGTGGCAGGTCAGAGCGCGAGACCGGTGAGGACCAGCACGCGCTCGTAGGTGTAGTCCTCCATCGCGAACCGGACGCCTTCGCGGCCGACGCCGGACTGCTTGGCGCCGCCGTACGGCATCTGGTCGGCGCGGTAGGACGGGACGTCGCCGATCACCACACCGCCGACCTCGAGGGCGCGGTGGGCACGGAAGGCGACCTGGAGGTCGTGGGTGAACACGCCCGCCTGGAGACCGTACTTGGAGTCGTTGACCGCGGCGAACGCCTCGGCCTCGCCGTCCACCTTCGTCACGGTGAGGACGGGACCGAAGACCTCCTCGCAGGCGATCGTCGCGGTCGCCGGTACGTCGGTGAGGACGGTCGGCGCGTAGGAGGCGCCGTCGCGGTCGCCACCGGTGAGGAGCGTGGCACCGGCCTCGACGGCCTCCTTCACCCACGACTCGACGCGCTTGGCGGCGTCCTCGCTGACCAGCGGGCCGACATCGGTCTTGTCGTCGGTGGGGTCACCGGTGACCTGGGCCTCGACGGCGGCGACGATCCGCGGCAGCAGCCGGTCGTACACGGACGCGTCGGCGATCACCCGCTGCACCGAGATGCAGGACTGGCCACCCTGGTAGTTGGAGAAGGTCGCGATGCGGGTCGCGGCCCAGTCCAGGTCGGCGTCGGAGGCGTAGTCGCCGAGGACGACCGCGGCTCCGTTGCCGCCCAGCTCCAGCGTGCAGTGCTTGCGCGGCACCGAGTCCATGATCGCGTAGCCGACCTTCTCGGAGCCCGTGAAGGAGATGACCGGCAGGCGCTCGTCCTGGACGAGGGCGGGCATCTTGTCGTTGGCGACCGGGAGGATGCTCCAGGAGCCGGCCGGCAGCTCGGTCTCGGCGAGCAGGTCACCGAGGATCAGGCCGGAGAGCGGGGTGGCCGGGGCCGGCTTCAGGATGATCGGGGCGCCGGCGGCGATCGCCGGGGCGACCTTGTGGGCGCACAGGTTCAGCGGGAAGTTGAACGGCGCGATGCCGAGCACGACCCCCTTCGGGAAACGCCGGGTGAGGCCCAGGCGGCCCTGACCGCCGGCGTCGGTGTCGAGGCGCTGGGCCTCGCCGCCGTTGAACCGGCGGGCCTCCTCGGCGGCGAACCGGAACACGGAGACGGCACGGCCGACCTCACCCCGGGCCCACTTGATCGGCTTGCCGTTCTCGGCGGAGATCAGCTGGGCGATCTCCTCCGTGCGCTCGGCCAGACGCTTGCTGACGTGGTCGAGAGCGGCGGCACGCGCATGCGCCGGGGTGGCGGCGAACTCGTCCCGCACGGCGTACGCGGCGGCCACGGCCTCCTCGACCTGGGCGTCGGTCGGCACGCTGACCTTGCCGACGAGCCGGCCGTCCCACGGGGAGGTGACGTCGAAGGTGTCCTCGCCGGTGACCTGGCGGCCGGCGAGCCAGAAGGCATGGGTGGAAGTCATGTACGAGTCCCGGCCCTTCCGCGTTGGGGGGTGTGCTTGGTTTGCGTGCTCCACGGTAGGGCGGGGGCGGCCGGGGGTCGTTTGTCCGAGTCGTAGCAGTCGCGGTGGGGTCCACGCCGCTTTGGCGCGATGGGCCGGCTTCCGGCCGCCCGCGAGAGCGCGTGGGGACGGCCCGGCCGGCCGTCCCTCTCCCCCGGCCGGAGAAGTCGACGGGGCGGGCCGGAGCCGGGCGGTGTCACCCGCACCTCACGCCCCCACTGAACAGGCCACCCACCGACACCACACAGGCCCCTCCGAACCCGCCGACCTCGGCAGGAGCACTCAACCGAAGGGGCCTGCTCGGCTGGGGGGCACCCAGAGCCGGAGGGCACCCACGACCCGGGGCACCCTCAGCCCGAGGCGACCCCGGAGGCACGCCCAGCCGGAGGCCGCCCCGACCGGAGACCCGCTCAGCCAGGACCACGCTCACGCACCCGGCGCCCGCCTCACGCGCCCGGCGCTCACGCTCACGCGCCCGGCGCCCGGCGCTCACGCTCACTCGCCTGACGTCGCTTTCAACGCGAGCCAGAGCTCCATCCGGACGTCGGGATCGTCCAGGCTCCGACCGAGGATCTCCTCGACCCTGCGCATCCGGTACCGCAGCGTGTGCCGGTGGACCCCCAGGTCGGCCGCTGCCGCGTCCCACTGCCCGTGCCGCGACAGCCACGCCCGCAGCGAGGCGACCAGATCCCCCCGCCCGGTCGCGTCGTGCTCGTGCAGCGCCCGCAGCAGCCCGTCGGCGAACGCCTTCACCGCGTCGTCGGCCAGCAGCGGCAGCACCGACCCCGCGGCCAGTTGCTCGTGCTCCACGAACACCCGTCCCCGCCGTCGCGCCACCGACAGCGCCTGCTGGGCCTGCTTGTACGCCGCTGCCGCCGCGATCGGCCCGGCGGGCGCCGAGAGACCGACGACGAGTTCGTCCTCGTCCGCACGCCCCTGCTCGGGCACCGCCCGCTCGGCCTCCCGCGCCGCCGCGTACGCGGCACACGCCGCCACCGCCGTGCCCTCGTCGGCGGCCAGCACCACCAGCCGCTCCCCCTCCGGCACGACCAGCACGGCCTCCCCGGACCGTGCCGCGGCGGACTCCACGGCCTCCGCGAGTTCGCTGAGCGGTTCGCCCGCCGTACCGGACCCGGACTCGGCGACGATCATCCGGAACGGGGCGTCCAGCAGGCCGCCGTACAGGTCCCCGGCGACGGCGCGCGCGTGGTCGGGTTCGCCGGCGAGGAGCATGCGCAGCACCGCCGTACCGACACGCTGCTCGGCCGCGTGCAGGGAGCGGGAGCGTTCGGTGGTGAGGGTGAGCAGGGCGATGGCGGAGTGGACGGCGTACCGCTCGGCGGTGCCGAGCGTGGCGGCCGTACCCACGGCGAGGGCCGCCCGCGGCCGTCGGCCGGTTCCGAGGGAGTGGAGCTCGACCCGGTCCTCGTGCTCGGGGCCGCCGACCACGGCGGACGCCGGGGCGGGCCGCTCCCGCAGCCGTTCGACCTCAGCGGTGAGGCGGGCGGCGCGGCGGCCGGCCCACTCCGGCGCGGCGGCGACGACGGCGCCCGAGGCGTCGTACAGCGCCGCCCAGCCGTCGACCTGCGCGGCGAGCGCGGTGAGGACTCCCTCGGGGCCGGTGGTGAGCGCCTGTCGCGTCAGCTCGCGCTGGGCGGCGAAGCCGGCCGTGACCGCGCGGTACTGATCGGCGGCGATCGCCGCGGAGACGGCCTTGCTGATGGCGAGGAAGGGGGTGCGGCGGGGCACCTCCAGCAGGGGCAGCCCCTCCTGCGCGCAGGCGTCGACGAGGGGCTTGGGGGTCTCCTCGTAATTGACGCCGACGGCGAAGCCGAGCCCGACGACTCCCGCGCCGACCAGTCGGCGTACGTACCGCCGCATCGCCTCGGGATCCTCCGCGTCCAGCTTCAGCGCGGTGATCAGCAGCAGCTCGCCGCCCTCCATGTAGGGCACGGGGTCGGCCAGCTCGCTGACATGCGCCCAGCGGACGGGCACGTCCAGGCGGTCCTCGCCCGCGCGCACGGTCAGCTTGAGCGCGGAGTGGTGGACGAGCGAGGCGAGAGTCGGGGGCATGGGGCCTTCACGGTGAGGGAGATCCGGCGATCGCGGTGATCTTTTGGCCGCCGCGTATGAACGGCCTACGCCGATTCTGCCTCACCGTACGACGGGCCGTCGGCGGCTCACCCCCGCAGATCCACCAGCAATGGCGGCGCGTGCTCGCCCTGCACGGTGGTCAGCGACAACACCGCATGCCCGGGCGGCACCCCATGAGCCAACTCGGAAGCCGACCACCGCTCCCGCTCGACCTGCCGAACGGTGACGGCGCGGGCGGTGGGCGCCTGGCCGGTGATGACCCGGCGCAGCATGTGCACGGCCTTGCCGGCCTGGGTCTCGGCGATGATCTGCCGGTCGGTGACGTCCCGGGTCTCGGTCCACTCCTTGCCCCACACCTCGGCGAAGTCCTGTCCGTCCCAGGGGGTGAGCCCGGACAGCGCCACCCTGCAGCCCGTCGCACCGAGCAGCGGGCCGCGCAGCGGTCGGGGCGCGTCGTCCAGGGTGCGCAACGTGAGCACCACTCCGGCGTTGGCGCTGCGCAGTCGCTGGATGCCGCGCACGGATTCCGGCGTGACGACTCCGCTGGCATCGTCCAGCAGCAGGCAGGCGAAGAGCGACCGGTCCTCCCGCACCGTCACGGAGGCCGTGAACTGGGCGAGCACCAGCCGGGCCAGGATCCGGGAGGCGTCGGCGTGGCCGCGTTGGGGCAGGTCGATGCGGACCCGGACGGGGTGGTCGAGCGCCCTGAGCGAGAACGGCCGGCCCTGACCGGAGGTGTCGAAGAAGGCGGCGAAGGCGGGCCGGTCGAGCAGGGCGATCCGGTCGGCGAGGACGGTGCCGACATCGCCCGGGTGGGCCATCTGACGCTCTCGGGCATCGAGTTCCCTGAGCAGTGACGCGTGTCCGGTGTCGGTCAGTCCCTTGCGCAGCGCGGCCAGCGGGCCGGGGGCGCCGTCGAGCAGCTGACGCAGCTCCGGCACCGAGGGGAAGCGGTCGTGGACGGCGCGGAAGGGTCCGAGCAGCTGGGCGAGGACGGTGGTGGAGCGGCGGCTGTCGCTGCCCGGGTGCGGGTCGGCGAGGTCACCGACGAGGGCCTCGGCGAGTATGGCGGCGGCCTCGTCGGGGTCGGTGGTGCCGCCGTAGAGGTCGAGGTCGTACACGGAGTCGGGCTGGCCGACGCGTACGACGACGTCGTAGTACTCGGCCGGGCCGAGCCCGGCGCCCGCCGCGCCGACCACCACGACGGTGGCCCTGCCGGCCAGGGCGTGCAGGCACAGGGACTCCGCGAGCGGTCGCACCAGGGCACCGGTCTTCCCGGAGCCGGCCGGGCCGACGGCGAGCAGGGAGGTGCCGAGCAGGTCGGGCCCGAGGGCGAGTCCGGCGCCGCGGTAGTGGTAGGGATTGCGGGGATCGTCGGCGGTGGTGCCGAGCCGGACCTGGCCGGTGAGCAGGTCGTGCCGGGCGTAGCGGGCGGGCAGGTCGCGTTCGCCGGAGGGGTGCAGGCAGGCGGCGGCGCCGTCCTTCAGTACGGCGCCGGTGAAGGTGGCGAGGCTGTGCCGGCCGGACCGTACGCCCTGCCAGGCCCGGCTGATCCGCGCGTGGTCCACATCCCGCATGAGCCCGGCCCGCGTCTCGGCGGCAAGCCGCTCGGCAGCCTCGTAGGCCCCGGCCTGCCGCAGCTGGGGCCACCCGGCGGGGTCGTCCTCGGGGGAGGGCGGGTGCTCGGTCGTGGGCGCGGCGCGGCGCCAGGCGCCTGGTCCGTAACGGCGCCAGACCTCGCCCCAGCGGCCGAGGCGGCCGACGACCAGCAGGATGGCGATGGCGATGACGGTGTAGTACGAGTACCAGAGGATCGCGTTGCCGACGCGGTCGTTGCCCTGGCGCCAGGAGTCGGGGGTGAACAGGTCCAGCGGCAGCACCCACCAGGTGCCGAGGTAGCCGTTCCACAACAGGGACCACACCAGCCAGCCCACCAGGAAGGCGATCACCGCGCCGCTGAGAAGCTGCCGGGAGGGAATCCGCTCGGGCTCCTGCTCGGGCCGCGGCCGGTGGCCGAAGCGCCAGACGCCCGGTGCTGCCTCCGGGCGGGGGGTCCGCAGCCAGGTGAGGAAGGGAGAGCCGTCCGGTTTCGGCGGCGCGCCGGGTGGCATGGAGGGCGCCGGTGGCATGCCCGGCGGCATGGGCGGCACCCCCGCCCCCTCGGGTGGCGCCGTCGGGCGCGGTACAGGGTGTGGGTGCGTGCCGCGGGTGTCCCGCGTTCCGTCGCTTTCCATCGACCTTGCCCCCTGACCAGCCGTTCCGTCCGCCGTTGCGTCCGCCGTTGCGTCCGCCGTCAGCGAGTCAATCTAACGCCCCGGCAAGGGGAGTTCACCGCTTACGTGGCCGAGAGGGGCCGGGCCCGCCCGGGCGGCCTATGTCCACCGCGGACAACGGCAGGCACCGACAACGCCCACATGGAGCATGCCCACCCTCCGGAACCGGTCTTAGCCTGCGAGAAAAGAAGGTATGCGTCCGTAAACGCACCGCCCGGAACCGCCCGGGACCGCCCGGTACGCAAGATCATCAGGGAGCCCCCCATGACCGCACTTCCGCAGGAGCGCCGCGTCGTCACCGCCATCCCCGGCCCGAAGTCGCAGGAGCTTCAGGCCCGCCGTACCGCCGTGGTCGCGCAGGGCGTGGGCTCCGTACTGCCCGTGTTCACCGCGCGCGCGGGCGGCGGCATCATCGAGGACGTCGACGGCAACCGCCTGATCGACTTCGGCTCGGGCATCGCCGTGACCTCCGTCGGCGCGTCCGCCGAGGCCGTGGTGCGGCGCGCGAGCGCCCAGCTCGCCGACTTCACCCACACCTGTTTCATGGTCACCCCGTACGAGGGATACGTGGAGGTCGCGGAGGCGCTGGCCGAGCTGACCCCGGGTGACCACGCCAAGAAGTCCGCGCTGTTCAACTCCGGCGCCGAGGCCGTCGAGAACGCCGTGAAGATCGCGCGTGCGTACACCAAGCGCCAGGCCGTCGTGGTGTTCGACCACGGGTACCACGGGCGGACCAACCTGACCATGGCGCTGACGGCGAAGAACATGCCGTACAAGCACGGGTTCGGGCCGTTCGCGCCCGAGGTGTACCGCGTGCCGGTCGCCTACGGCTACCGCTGGCCGACCGGGCCGGAGAACGCCGGCCCCGAGGCCGCCAAGCAGGCCATCGACCAGATCACCAAGCAGGTCGGCCCGGACAACGTCGCCGCGATCATCATCGAGCCGGTCCTCGGCGAGGGTGGCTTCATCGAGCCGGCCAAGGGCTTCCTGCCGGAGATCGTGAAGTTCGCCAACGACAACGGCATCGTCTTCGTCGCCGACGAGATCCAGTCCGGCTTCTGCCGCACCGGCCAGTGGTTCGCCTGTGAGGACGAGGGCATCGTGCCCGACCTGATCACCACCGCCAAGGGCATCGCCGGCGGTCTGCCGCTCGCGGCCGTCACCGGGCGCGCGGAGATCATGGACGCCGCGCACGCCGGTGGCCTCGGTGGTACGTACGGCGGCAACCCCGTCGCCTGCGCCGGTGCGCTCGGCGCCATCGAGACCATGAAGGAGCTGGACCTCAACGGCAAGGCCAAGCGCATCGAGGAGATCATGAAGGGTCGCCTCACCGCCATGGCCGAGAAGTTCGACATCATCGGTGACGTGCGTGGCCGCGGTGCCATGATCGCCATCGAGCTGGTCAAGGACCGCGGCACCAAGGAGCCCAACCCGGAGGCCACCGCGGCTCTGGCCAAGGCATGCCACGCCGAGGGCCTGCTGGTCCTGACCTGTGGCACCTACGGCAACGTGCTGCGCTTCCTGCCGCCGCTGGTCATCGGCGAGGACCTGCTGAACGAGGGCCTGGACATCATCGAGCAGGGCTTCGCGCGCATCTGAGCGATAGGTCTGCACCTCTGAAGGGCGCCTGCGGCAGGTGTGTGAAGAAGGTGTGCGGGGTGGATGACGGGAGCGGATTGCGTCTGCCCAAGCGGCCCGGCCTGCCGTAGGTTCATCCCAGATGAGAGATACACCCCGCCCACAGGGGACTGTGGGCGACTCCAGGCCGGGGCCTCCCCAGCTTCGACCTGGTCGTGCCCTCGCGCACACAACCGGCGCCTGACGCCGGGATCTCCTCACCGATCGGACGGTCGCCGCCCCAAACCCCCCGGGGCGAGCGACGTTCCGGTCCGGTCGGCCGCCCCGGAACCACCCCCCCTGTTCCGGGGCGGCCGACCTCCTCCCCGCACGCGGGGGTTCGTCTGCGAAGCTGGGCGCCGTGTCGACCGTAGTCCGCCGCGTCCTGCTCCTGGTCCTTCCGGCCGTCCTGCTCGCCCTGATCACCTGGCAGGTCGTGGCCGACGGTCCGCTGCTCGGCCCGGACGCGCGTCTCAGCCGGGCCCTCGTCCATCCGGACCGGTTCTCCGAGCTGCTGTCCGACCTCGGCGGCATCCAGGTCGCCGTCCCGGTGCTGGCGCTCGCCCTGGCCCTCGCCCTGTGGCGGGGCCGGGCGGCCGGCACGGACCGGTGGTGGCTGCCGCCGCTCGCCGCGGCCGTCCTGATGGCGCTGGTCCCGGTGATCGTCGTACCGCTGAAGGACTGGACCGCGCGGCCGGGGACCCCCGTGGTGCCCCCGGCGGTCGGCTACTTCCCCTCCGGGCACACGGCCACGGCGGCCGTCGCCTACGGCTCCGCGACCCTGCTCCTGCTCCCCTGGCTGCGCTCGCCGGCCGCCCGCCGCTCGCTGGTGGCCTGCTGTGCGGTGCTGGTGCTCGGGGTGTCGTACGGCCTGGTCCGCCGGGGCTGGCACTGGCCGCTGGACGTGGTGGCCAGCTGGTGTCTGGGCACCGTGCTGCTGACCACCCTGTCCCTCGTCTTCGGCCTCAGCCGAAGTAGGCGTCGAAGTTCTTCTGGAACTCCCAGTTCGCGTACCGGTCCCAGTTCACCGACCAGGTCATCAGACCGCGCAGGGCGGGCCAGGTCCCATGGATCTGGTACGAGCCGCAGTTCGTCTTCTTCGTCAGGCAGTCCAGGGCCTTGGTGACCTCGGACGGGGAGACGTAGCCGTTGCCCGCGTTCGTCGACGCCGGCATGCCGATGGCGACCTGGTCGGGGCGCAGCGGCGGGAAGACGTTGTTCTGGTCGCCGGCGACCGGGAAGCCGGTCAGGAGCATGTCGGTCATGGCGATGTGGAAGTCGGCGCCGCCCATGGAGTGGTACTGGTTGTCCAGGCCCATGATCGGGCCCGAGTTGTAGTCCTGGACGTGCAGCAGGGTGAGGTCGTCGCGCAGGGCGTGGATGACCGGGAGGTAGGCGCCGCAGCGCGGGTCCTGGCCGCCCCACTTGCCGGTGCCGTAGTACTGGTAGCCGTTCTGCACGAAGAAGGTCTCGGGGGCCATGGTCAGCACGAACGAGGAGCCGTACTTGGCCTTCAGGGTCTTCAGGGCCGAGATGAGGTTCACGATCACGGGGGTGGTCGGGTTCTTGAAGTCCGTGTCGTTCGCGTTCAGCGACAACGAGTGGCCCTCGAAGTCGATGTCGAGGCCGTCGAGACCGTAGGTGTCGATGATCTTCGAGACGGAGGAGACGAAGGTGTCGCGGGCCGCGGCCGTGGTCAGCTGGACCTGCCCGTTCTGACCGCCGATCGAGATCAGCACCTTCTTGCCGGCCGCCTGCTTGGCCTTGACGGCCGCCTTGAAGTCGGCGTCGCTCTCCACGTTCGGGCACTCGGTGACCGGGCAGCGGTTGAAGCGGATGTCGCCGGAGGTGACCGAGGTGGGCTCGCCGAAGGCCAGGTCGATGACGTCCCAGCTGTCGGGGACGTCGGCGAGGCGGGTGTAGCCGGCGCCGTTGGCGAAGCTCGCGTGCAGGTAGCCGACGAGCGCGTGGGCGGGCAGGCCGCCCGATCCGCCGCCGCCGGCGCTGGTCGTCGCGGTCACGGCCGTGGACTTCGCGGACTCGCCGGCGTCGTTGGCCGCGGTGACCTGGAAGCTGTACGCGGTCGAGGCCGTGAGCCCGGACACGGTCGCCGAAGTCCCGGAAACCGTCTGCGCCTTGACCCCGTCGCGGTAGACCGCGTAGCTCGTCGCACCGGTCGCCGCCGACCAGGACAGGCCGACGGAGGACGAGGTCACGGAGGTGGCCCTGAGGCCGGCCGGCGCGGCGGGCGGCTGTCCGGTGCCGCTGCCGCCGGGGCCGATCAGGGTGATGTCGTCGGCCTGGTAGACGCCGGTGCCGTACCAGCCGTGGGTGTAGATCGTGACCTTGGTGGTGGCGGCGCCGGTGCGGAAGGTGGTGCTCAGCTTCTGCCAGTCGGGTGCGGACTGGGTCCAGGTGGAGACATCGGTGGTGCCGGTGCCGCTCGCGCCGAGGTAGACGTAGGAGCCGCGGACGTAACCGGACAGGGTGTACTGCGCGTTCGGCTGGACGGTCACCGTCTGGGCGCACTGGGCGTCGTCGCTGCCCGCGGGCGTCGCCTGAAGGGCCGAACTCCCGCTGTGGACGGGCGTGTTCACCGTCGTACCGGCGGTGCAGGTCCAGCCGGTCAGGCCGGACTCGAAGCCGCCGTTGGTCGCGACGTCCGCGTCGGCCGCACGGGCGGCCGACGAGAGCGCGGTGATGCCGGGCACGGCCAGCAGTGCGGCCGTGAGCACGGCGAGGACGGATCTGGGACGTCTGGCGCGGTCCACAAGGGCCTCCGTGGTCGGGGAGTTGGGGGAGCGGAGCGCACACAACTTGGTCCAGACCAATCCTCTTGTCAAGGTGTCCGGACGCTACCCGCCCTCGCCCCTCTCCCGGGCCGGCCCCGCCGCCGCCTCGTGCATCGCCAGTTCCAGCAGCGCCGGGTCGGTCAGCATGCCCGAGCCGTCCGGCGGCACCAGCCAGCGCACACCGCGGGTCGCCCGGCCGGGATACGGCACGACGATCCAGGTCCCCGCTCCGGCGGTACGGATGCCGGTGCCCAGCCAGCGGGCCGCGGTGCCCGGGGGCACGAAGAACCCGACCCGGTTGTCGCCGAAGTCGACGAGCACCGGGCCGGGTCGGTCCAGGATCCGGGTGAGTACGTCCAGGGTCGGATAGCCGAGGTCACCCGGCAGGATCAGGACGTCCCACGCCTTGCCGGCGGGCAGCAGGGCGACCCCGAGGGGGTTGCGTTCCCACTTCCAGCGGCAGGTCTCGGGGTCCGGTGCGACGGATGCCAGCCATTCGACCGCCGTCTTCGCCCCAGTCATCAGAAAGCCTCCCTCTCTCGCGCGCTTGCACGTGCGACGCGGTCGCGCCAGGAGAAGAGAGGGAGGCCGCCGGGGGGCATTACGCGGGTTCGGTCAACTTGTTGTGGTGAACCGGCTCGCGCCCCGCCGCGCGTGGGGCGGCTCGCGCCCGCCGCGCGTGGGCCGGCTCGCGCCCGGCCGCGTCAGCTGTCGAAGCCCAGCCCCAGCCGGTCCATCGTGCGCAGCCATAGGTTCCGCCGGCCGCCGTGCGCGTCCGCGCGGGCCAGGGACCACTTGGTGAGGGCGATCCCGGTCCAGGCGAAGGGCTCCGGCGGGAACGGCAGCGGCTTCTTGCGGACCATCTCCAGCCCGGTCCGCTCGGTGCGCTCCCCGTCCAGCAGGTCCAGCATCACGTCCGCGCCGAACCGGGTCGCGCCGACACCGAGGCCCGTGTAGCCCGCGGCGTACGCCACGCGGCCGTCGTGGGCGGTGCCGAAGAACGCCGAGAAGCGGGAGCAGGTGTCGATGGCGCCGCCCCAGGCGTGGGTGAACCGGACGCCCTCCAACTGCGGGAAGCAGGTGAAGAAGTGACCCGCGAGCTTGGCGTACGTCTCGGGCCGGTCGTCGTACTCGGCGCGCACCCGGCCGCCGTACGGGTAGATCGCGTCGTAGCCGCCCCACAGGATGCGGTTGTCCGCGGACAGCCGGAAGTAGTGGAACTGGTTGGCGCTGTCCCCCAGCCCCTGCCGGTTCTTCCAGCCGATCTCCGCCAGCTGGCCGGGCTTGAGCGGCTCGGTCATCAGCGCGTAGTCGTAGACCGGGACGGTGTACGACCGCACGCGCCGCAGCAGGCTCGGGAAGATGTTCGTGCCGAGCGCGACCCTGCGCGCGCGGACGGCGCCGTACGGCGTGCGTACGGCCATCCCGGCGCCGTAGCTCTTCAGGGTCAGGGCGGGCGTGTGCTCGTACACCCGCACCCCGAGCCTGATGCACGCCTCCTTCAGGCCCCAGGCCAGCTTCGCCGGGTGGAGCATGGCCACGCCCCGGCGGTCCCACAGGCCCGCCTCGAAGGTGGGCGAATTCACCTGCTCGCGCACGGCGTCGGCGTCCAGGAACTCGATGCCGTCGGCGAGCCCCTGCTCCGCCAGCTCCCGATGCCAGTCACGCAGTTCCCACGCCTGGTAGGTCTCGGTGGCGACGTCGATCTCGCCGGTGCGCTCGAAGTCGCAGTCGATGCCGTGCCGGGCTACCGCGGCCTCGATCTCGTCGAGGTTGCGCCGGCCCAGCTCCTCCAGCTTGTGGATCTCGTCCGGCCAGCGGCTGAGGCCGTTGGGCAGGCCGTGGGTGAGGGAGGCGGCGCAGAAGCCGCCGTTGCGGCCGGAGGCGGCCCAGCCCACCTCGCGGCCTTCCAGGAGCACCACATCGCGCTGCGGGTCGCGCTCCTTGGCGTTCAGCGCGGTCCACAGCCCGCTGTAGCCGCCGCCGACGACCAGCAGGTCGCAGGTCTCGGTGCCGGTGAGGGCGGGCTCGGCGGGTGGCTTTCCGGGGTCTTCCAGCCAGTACGGAACCGGCTGGGCTTCGGAGAGTGAGGCGATCCAGTTGTCTTGGCCACGGCTCATGGCGCTTGGGGCCATGATTTCAACTCCCTACAGAGGACTTGCCGAAAAGGGCTATGCCTTTTGCTTGTTCCGGCGATTGCCGGCGACCATCGAGGTCAGGACGAGGAGAACGGCGATGAGGAACATGGCCGTGCCGATCACGTTGATCTGCACGGGTGTTCCGCGCTGCGCCGACCCCCATACGAACATCGGGAAGGTGACGGTCGAACCGGCGTTGAAATTGGTGATGATGAAATCGTCGAAGGAGAGCGCGAAGGACAGCAGCGCGCCCGCGGCGATTCCCGGTGCCGCGATGGGCAGGGTGACCCGCAGGAAGGTCTGCACGGGGCCGGCGTACAGGTCCCGGGCGGCCTCCTCCAGACGCGGGTCCATCGACATCACGCGCGCCTTGACCGCGGTGACGACGAAGCTGAGGCAGAACATGATGTGGGCGATCAGGATCGTCCAGAAGCCGAGCTGCGCGCCCATGTTGAGGAACAGGGTGAGCAGCGAGGCGGCCATGACGACCTCGGGCATCGCCATCGGCAGGAAGATCAGCGAGTTGACGGCGCCGCGCGCGCGGAAGCGGTAGCGGACCAGCGCGAAGGAGATCATCGTGCCGAGGATCGTGGCGCCGACCGTCGCCCAGACGGCGATCTGGAGACTGAGGGACAGCGAGCCGCACATGTCGGCGACGCCGCACGGGTCCTTCCAGGCGTCCGTGGAGAACTGCTGCCACTCGTAGTTGAAGCGCCCCTTCGGTTTGTTGAAGGAGAACACCGTGACGATGACGTTCGGCAGCAGCAGGTAGGCGAGCGTCAGGAGCCCCGCGATGACGACGAGACGGCGCTTGAGCCAGTTGACGAAGGGCATTTAGACCAGGTCCTCCGTCCCGGACCGGCGGATGTAGATCGTGACCATGGCGAGGATCCCGGCCATGAGGATGAACGAGAGGGCGGCGGCCGTCGGATAGTCCAGGATGCGCAGGAACTGCGTCTGGATGACGTTTCCGATCATGCGGGTGTCGGTGGAGCCGAGGAGTTCGGCGTTGACGTAGTCACCGGCCGCCGGGATGGAGGTCAGCAGCGTCCCGGAGACCACGCCCGGCATGGACAGCGGGAAGGTGACCTTGCGGAAGGTGGTCCACGGCTTGGCGTACAGGTCGCCGGCCGCCTCGTGCAGCCGGCCGTCGATCCGCTCCAGCGAGGTGTACAGCGGCAGGATCATGAACGGCAGGAAGTTGTACGTCAGGCCGCAGACGACCGCGAGCGGGGTGGCCAGGACCCGGTCACCGGCCGTCCAGCCGAGCCAGTTGGTGAGGTCCAGCACGTGCAGCGAGTTCAGGGTGTGCACGACCGGGCCGTTGTCCGCGAGGATCGTCTTCCAGGCCAGGGTGCGGATCAGGAAGCTGGTGAAGAACGGGGCGATCACCAGGATCATGATCAGGTTCTTCCAGCGGCCCGCGCGGAAGGCGATCAGGTACGCCAGCGGGTAGCCGAGCAGCAGGCACAGCACGGTCGCGGCGGCGGCGTAGAAGACGGACCGCAGGAACTGCGGCCAGTATTCGGTGAGCGCGTGCCAGTAGGTCGCGAAGTGCCAGGTGACCTTGTAGCCCTCTTCGAGGGAGCCCTGCTGGACGGAGGTGGATGCCTGGTAGATCATCGGCAGCGCGAAGAAGATGATCAGCCACAGCATGCCGGGCAGCAGCAGCCAGTACGGCGTGAACCGGCCTCGCTTGCGCGGGGCCTTCGGCTCCGGCTCGGCGGGGGCGAGTGGTGGGGGCGCCTCGGTGAGCGTCGACATCAGGCCGCCGCCTCTTCCTCGGTGCCCGCGTCGATGTCCTGGGCCGCGTCCAGGCCGAAGGTGTGGGCCGGGCTCCAGTGCAGGACGACGTCGGCGCCGGGGACCAGCCGGCCGTCGCGCTCGACGTTCTGGACGTACACCGCGAACTCGTCGCAGACCGGGGTGTCGATCACGTACTGCGTGGAGACGCCGATGAAACTCGCGTCGGCGATCGTGCCGGTGATGCGGTTGCGGCCCTCGGGGACGGCGCCCGCGTCGTCGGCGTGCGTGAGGGCGATCTTCTCGGGGCGGATGCCGACCAGCACCTTGCCGCCGGCCGTCGTGGGGGCGGAACATCGCGCCTCGGGCAGCACCAGCTTGCCGCCGCCCGCCTTGAGCACGATGTCGTCACCGTTCTTCGTGTCGACCTCGGCCTCGATGAGGTTGGAGGTGCCGAGGAAGTTCGCGACGAACGTGGTCCGCGGGTTCTCGTACAGATCGGTCGGCGCGCCGAGCTGCTCGACCCGGCCCCCGTTCATCACGGCGACCGTGTCGGCCATGGTCATGGCCTCCTCCTGGTCGTGCGTGACATGGACGAAGGTGATGCCGACCTCGGTCTGGATGCGCTTGAGCTCCAGCTGCATCTGACGGCGCAGCTTGAGGTCGAGGGCGCCGAGCGGCTCGTCCAGCAGGAGCACCTTCGGGTGGTTGATCAGCGCTCGGGCCACGGCGACACGCTGCTGCTGGCCGCCGGAGAGCTGGTGCGGCTTCTTGCGCGCCTGCTCACCGAGCTGGACCAGCTCCAGCATGTCCTCGACCTGCTTCTTCACGCTCTTGATGCCGCGCCGGCGCAGGCCGAAGGCGACGTTCTCGAAGATGTCGAGGTGCGGGAAGAGGGCGTAGGACTGGAACACCGTGTTGACCGGCCGTTTGTACGGCGGCAGGTGGGTGACGTCCTGGTCGCCGAGGCGCACGGCTCCGGAGGAAGGTTCCTCCAGGCCGGCGATCATGCGCAGGGTGGTCGTCTTGCCGCAGCCGGAGGCGCCGAGCAGGGCGAAGAAGGAGCCCTCGGGCACGGTCAGGTCCAGCGGGTGTACGGCGGTGAAGCCGTTGTCGTAGGTCTTGGAGATACCGGAGAGGCGGACGTCGCCGCTGTTGTCTGGTGTCGTCTTCATCGTCGTCACGCCCCTGTGAGCTTCGCGAACTTCTCTTCGTAGGCCGTCTCTTCCTTCTGGCTCAGGGAGCGGAAGGCATGGGACCTCGCCTGCATGGCCTTGTCGGGAACGATCAGCGGATTGTTCGCCGCATCCTTGTCGATCTTCGCAAGGTAGGGCTTCACCCCGTCGACCGGAGTCACGTAGTTGATGTAGGCGGCGAGCGCGGCGGCCTGGTCGGGCTCGTAGTAGAAGTCGATCAGCCGCTCGGCGTTGGTCTTGTGACGCGCCCTGTTGGGGATGCACAGGTTGTCGGTCGACGTCACGTAGCCGCTGTCGGGGATGACGAAGTCCACGTCCGGGCTGTCGGACTTCAGCTGGACCACGTCACCGGCCCAGGCCACGCAGGCGGCGAGGTCGCCCTTGGTGAGGTCGGAGGTGTAGTCGTTGCCGGTGAACCGGCGGATCTGACCCTTGTCGACGGCCTTCTGGAGGCGGGCGATGGCCGCGTCGAAGTCGTCGCCGGTGAAGCGCGCGGGGTCCTTGCCCATGTCGAGCAGGGTCATGCCCATGCTGTCGCGCATCTCCGACAGGAAGCCGACGCGCCCCTTGAGCCGGGGGTTGTCGAGCAGGTCGGAGACGGACTTCACCTCGATGCCGTCGAGCGCCTTCTTGTTGTAGGCGATGACGGTGGAGATGCCCTGCCAGGGGTACGAGTACGCCCGCCCGGGATCCCAGTCGGGGTCGCGGAACTGGGGCGACAGGTTGGTGTACGCGTGCGGCAGGTTGGACGGGTCCAGTTTCTGGACCCAGCCGAGCCTGATCAGCCGGGCGGCCAGCCAGTCGGTGAGGACGATGATGTCCCGCCCGGTGTCCTGGCCCGCGGCGAGCTGCGGCTTGATCTTGCCGAAGAACTCGTTGTTGTCGTTGATGTCCTCGGTGTAGTTGACCTCGATCCCGGTCCGCTTGCGGAAGGTCTCCAGCGTCGGGTGGTGCTTGCCGCTGTCGTCGACGTCGATGTACTCGGTCCAGTTGGAGAAGTTCACGCTCTTCTCCCGGGCCGAGTGATCCTGGGCCGAGGTGCCGCCCTGCGTCTTGCCCGCCGCGGGGATGCCGCAGCCGCTCAGCGCCCCGAGGCCGCCGGCCGCGAGCGCGCCGCCCGCGGTGGCCCGCAGCAGTGAGCGCCGGGTCAGGGCGGCCCGGCCGCTTCGCATGCTGCGTCGCATGGCGGCCACTTGGGGCGGGGTCAGGCGGTCGGGCTCGTACTGCTCCATGCGCGTGGTGCCCTTTCGGGAGGAATCGGCCTGGTCACTGGCCTGGTCGTTCTCTAGCGGTCCCCGAAGATCGTGCGGTGCCAGTCCTTCTCGGCCACCGCCGTGTTGTCGAACATTACGTGCTTGACCTGCGTGTATTCCTCGAAGGAGTACACCGACATGTCCTTGCCGAAGCCCGATGCCTTGTAGCCCCCGTGCGGCATCTCGCTGATGATCGGCACATGGTCGTTCACCCAGACGCAGCCCGCCTTGATCTCACGGGTCGCCCGGTTCGCACGGTAGACATCGGTGCTCCACGCGGACGCGGCGAGGCCGTACGGGGTGTCGTTGGCCAGCCGGATTCCCTCATCATCACTGTCGAACGGGAGTACGACCAGTACCGGACCGAAGATCTCCGACTGGACGATCTCGCTGTCCTGGGCCGCGTCGGCGATCAGGGTGGGCCGGTAGTAGGCGCCGTTCTTCAGGTCGCCCTGAGGGACCTCGCCACCGGTCACCACGCGCGCGTAGGCACGCGCGCGCTCCACGAAACCGGCGACCCGGTCGCGCTGGACGTGCGAGATCAGCGGTCCGAGGTCGGTACCGGCCCTGAACGGGTCCCCGAGCCGCACGGTCTCCATCAGTGCGGCCGTCCGCTCCACGAACGCCTCGTAGAGCGGACGCTGCACGTACGCGCGCGTGGCGGCCGTGCAGTCCTGCCCGGTGTTGATGAGCGAGCCCGCAACCGCGCCGTGCGCGGCGGCCTCCAGGTCGGCGTCGTCGAAGACGACGAAGGGCGCCTTGCCGCCCAGCTCCAGGTGCAGCCGCTTGACGGTGGCGGTGGCGATCTCGGCGACGCGCTTGCCGACGGCGGTGGACCCGGTGAAGGAGGTCATGGCGACGTCGGGGTGGCCGACGAGGTGCTCGCCGGCCTCCTTCCCGGTCCCGGTGACGATGTTGATCACACCGTCCGGGATGCCGGCGTCCGTGGCGGCCTGGGCGAACAGCAGCGACGTCAGCGGAGTCAGCTCGGCGGGCTTCAGGACGATGGTGTTGCCGGCGGCGATCGCCGGGAGGATCTTCCAGGCGGCCATCTGCAAGGGGTAGTTCCAGGGCGCGATGGACCCGACGACCCCGATGGGCTCGCGCCGGATGTACGACGTGTGATCCCCGGAGTACTCGCCGGCGGACTGTCCCTGCAGATGCCGGGCGGCGCCCGCGAAGAAGGCGGTGTTGTCGATGGTCCCGGGCACGTCGAACTCGCGGGTGAGCTTGAGCGGCTTGCCGCACTGGAGCGACTCGGCGCGGGCGAGGTCCTCGGCACGGTCGGCGAGCACGGCGGCGAACCGGTGCAGGGCGTCCGAGCGCTCGCCCGGCGTGGCGGCGGCCCAGCCCGGGAACGCCTCACGCGCGGCGGCGACGGCCGCGTCGACGTCGTCGGCGCCGGCCAGCTCGTAGGTGTACACCTCCTCGCCGGTGGCCGGGTCGACCACGGCGTGGTGGCGGCCCGAGGTGCCCTTGGTCAGCCGTCCGGCGATGAACTGCGCGCCGTCCGCGAACCGGTCCTGCGCGGGGAATCGTTCCGGGGTGGCGGTGCTCGGGTTGTGCATGTCGCTCTCCTCCGCCGTTCGCCCCGTCCCGGGGGTGGGTGGCGTAGCTCCAGCTCGATTTGAGTGCCGATCCTGACAGAGCCATAGGGCTCCAACAAGTGATTCCGTTGTTGCCTTTTGGTTACGCGACGGAATCTGTCGACCAGGTGTCGAGTCACCAGGGAAAAGGACGGACGGAGTGTCCGTGGTGCGTGCCACACTCGCGTGCATGGCGAAGATCGACGGGTTGGAAGCCCTGATCAGGGAGGTCCGGGCCGGGTCCCGGATCAGGTACCTGCACTTCTGGGGGCACCGCCCGCTGCCGGACGGCCGCGTCGGCGCGAGCTGTCTGAGCCAGTGGTGGCCGTCACCGTTCGTAGTGGACGGTGTGGAGTACGCGACGGCCGAGCACTGGATGATGGCGGGCAAGGCCCGGCTGTTCGGGGACGCGGAGGCGGAACGCCGGGTGCTGGCGGCGGAGCACCCCGCCGAGGCGAAGAAGGCCGGACGGCTGGTCCGGGACTTCGACGAGGAGACATGGGAGCGGGAGCGCTTCCGGCTGGTGGTCGAGGGCAGCGTGCACAAGTTCACGGCCCATGACGACCTCGGGCTGTTCCTGCTGAACACCGGGGACCGGGTACTGGTGGAAGCGAGCCCCGTGGACCGGATCTGGGGCATCGGCCTGGCGGCGGACGACGAGGCGGCCTCGGACCCGGAGCGGTGGCGGGGGCCGAACCTGCTGGGCTTCGCGCTGATGGAGGCACGGGAGCGGTTGGCGGGGGCCGGAGCGTAGCCCTGCGGGGCTCTGGCCGGGGCGGGGCGGAGCCGTCGGCGCAGGGGGCCTGCCCGGGGGGCGGAGCCGTCGGCGCAGGGGGACCTGGCCGGGGCTGATCGGTGCCGTCGGCGCAGGGCTTGTCCGGGGTGGGGCGGAGCCGTCGGCGCAGGGAGCCTGCCCCGGGGGGCGGAGCCGTCGGCGCAGGGGGCCTGGCCGGGGCTGATCCGTGCCGTCGGCGCAGGGGGCTTGTCCGGGAGCGGAGCGGTGGCGTTGGTGTGTGGCGGGGCGGAGCGGTCCTGAGGGGAGTGGCTCGGCCGGGGCGGGGCGATCATCGGTGCGGGGGTGTGGTGCGGGGCGGCGCCGTCAGGGCGGGGAGTCGGGCGGGGCGATGAGCCGGTGCCCGGGCCGGGAGATCGTCCGTGTCAGGTGTTCACCACGATGACGAGGACGAAGAAGCCCACCGCGAGGACGAGACCCGCCGCGCCACAGATGAGGCCGGCCAGGGCCACGCCGGGGTTCGTCGCCTCGCGCCGGCTCGCCTTCCCGCGGCCGAGCGCGCCGAAGATGACGGCCAGGATGCCCAGCACCATGGCGATCGGCCAGAGCAGGAAGCCGACCGCGGACAGGATGCCCAGCACCAGCGAGGCCGTACCCATGCCGTTGCTCGGGACCGGCTGCATGCCGGGCCAGCCGTAGCCGTAACCGTGGCCAGCGGGGTAAGGGGCATGCGGCGCACCCGGGTATCCGTACGTCGGCGTGGTGCCCGGGTAGCCGTACGGCACCTGGCCGGGACCACCGGGGGCGATGGGCGGCGGGGGCACCGGCTCCGCTCCCCCGTGCGACGCGGGGGACGCCGGCGGGGCGAAGGGATTCGCCGGGGCCGCGGACGCGGGCGCGGGAGACGCGAAGGGGTTCGCCGCGGGCGTCGGCGCGGGAGGCGCGAACGGGTTCGGCTGCTGGGCGGAGGCCGGAGGCGCGAACGGGTTCGACTGCTCCACGGAGGCCGGAGGCGCGAACGGGTTCGGCTGCGGCGCGGGAGCCGGGGATGCGGTCCCCTCGGTGGGGCTCGCCCACGGTGCGGGCGCGGCGTCCGTGGGGCTCGCCCACGGTGCGGGTGCGGCGTCGGTGGGGCTCGCCCACGGTGCGGGTGCGGCGTCCGTGGGTGCGAGCGGAGCCGAGGGCGTCGGCAGCGAGGTCAGCGTCTGCTGGTCGTGGACGGGGCCGGAGCCGGGGGCCGGAGCCGCGTCCCGCACCGGTGCCTCGTTCGCCGCCGGTGCCACCGCTCCCTTGTCCGCCGCCGGTGCCACCGCTCCCTTGTCCAGGGACACCGGGGGTATCGCGGACCGGTGCCCTGCGGTCTGCTGCGCCGGCGTGGACCGCGGCTCCTTGTCGGACATGGTGAAGGGACCCCTTTGGTCGACGTCCCGTCATGCTACGGGCCGGGCGGGACGGCACGGCCCGGGGCCTACGATGAGCCCGCGCCATCGATCAGCCGATCACCGCGCCCGGACCATGGACCTGGTCCGCGGGCGCCGTTCCCGGGGAGGACCCCTTGACCGACACCTCCGTACCCGCCGTCGGCACCGCCGACCGCGACCTGCGCGCCTTCATCGCCGGGCTGCCCAAGGCCGAACTGCACGTCCACCACGTCGGCTCCGCCTCCCCGCGCATCGTCTCGGAACTGGCCGCCCGCCATCGCGACTCCAAGGTCCCCGCCGACCCCGAGGCCCTGGCCGACTACTTCACCTTCACCGACTTCGCGCACTTCATCGAGGTGTATCTGTCGGTCGTGGACCTCATCCGCACCCCGGAGGACGTCCGGCTGCTCACCTTCGAGGTGGCCCGCGACATGGCCCGGCAGCAGGTGCGGTACGCCGAACTGACCCTCACCCCCTTCTCGTCCACCCGGCGCGGCATCGACGAGCGGGCCTTCATGGACGCCATAGAGGACGCCCGGAAGGCCGCCGAGGCCGAGTTCGGGACCGTACTGCGCTGGTGCTTCGACATCCCCGGCGAGGCCGGTCTGGAGGCGGCCGAGGAGACGACGCGGCTGGCCACCGAGGACCGGCTCCGCCCGGAGGGCCTGGTGTCGTTCGGGCTCGGCGGGCCCGAGATCGGCGTGCCCCGGCCGCAGTTCAAGCCGTACTTCGACCGGGCCGTCGCCGCCGGGCTGCGCTCCGTGCCGCACGCCGGGGAGACGACCGGCCCGGAGACGGTGTGGGACGCGCTCACCGAGCTGCGTGCCGAGCGGATCGGGCACGGCACCAGCTCCGCGCGGGACCCCGAGCTGCTCGCCCACCTCGCCGAGCACCGCATCCCGCTGGAGGTCTGCCCGACCTCCAACATCGCCACTCGCGCGGTGCGCACCCTGGAGGAGCACCCGGTCAAGGAGTTCGCGCGGGCCGGGGTACTGGTGACGATCAACTCGGACGACCCGCCGATGTTCGGCACCGACCTGAACAACGAGTACGCGGTGGCCGCCCGCCTGCTGGAGCTGGACGAGCGCGGACTGGCCGGCCTCGCGAAGAACGCCGTGGAGGCGTCCTTCCTGGACCCGGCCGGCAAGGCGCGGATCGCGGAGGAGATCGACACCTACACCGCCGCCTGGCTCGCCCACTGAACTGAACCCGGGCGGGTCCGCGCGGGGCCACGCGGAGTCCACGAGGGCTCGCGCCAGCTGCCGCGGACCCGTCGCAGACCCCACACGAGTCCCGTGTCCGGCCCGCGCGGTCCCACGGGACGGTCACAATGGGGGCCATGCAGACCGTGACCGCCGTGGCCCATCGCGGCGACCCCTACCGCTTCCGTGAGAACACCCTCGGCTCACTGCGTTCCGCGCTCGACCAGGGCGCGGACGCCGTCGAGATCGACGTACGGCTCACCCGCGACGGCGTGCCCGTGCTGCTGCACGACGAGACGCTGCAGCGGCTGTGGGAAGTCGGCCGGCCGCTGGGCACGCTGTCCGCCGAGGAACTGCGCGGGCTGACGGCCGGTGGTGTGCCGACGCTGGCGGAGGCGCTGGCCGCGACCGGTGACAGCCGGGTGATGGTGGACCTGTGCGGGCGGGTCGACCGCAGGACGGTCGAGCGGACCCTGGACGTGGTCCGGCGGTGCGGGGCCCGCGACCGCGTCTACTACAGCGCGCACGCGGAGGCGATGCTCGCCGTCCGCGCCGCCGACCCGGCCGCCGAGATCGCCCTGACCTGGACGACCCTGGCCCCGCCGCGGCCCGCGCTGCTGGCCGCGGTCCGCCCGCGCTGGCTCAACTACCGCTTCTCCCTGGTGAGCCGGGAGCTGGCCGCCCGCATCCACCGCGAGGGGTATCTCCTGTCCGTGTGGACCCCGGACACCCGCCGCTCCCTGAGCCGCCTGCTCGACCTGGGCGTCGACTCGATCACGACGAACCGCATCGCCCTCCTGCACACCCTGCGCACCTCGGTCTAGGTCTTTCGTTTGGATCAGGCCGGGTCAGGCCGGATCAGGGAGCGGGGTCTGGTGGTGGGGGCACCTTCCGCGCCGTTCAGGCGGTGGGGGAGCATCGCAAGGCGGAGGAGGGTGCCATGGCGGAGCCCCGGCAACCGACGACAACGCGGCGAGGCCCGGCACCAGGGCCCGCGAGCCCGGCGTGATCCAAACGAGTGGCCCTAGCCCCCGGCGAACTCCATCGGTGGCGCGATGGCCTGGGCGTCGGCGCCCTCGCCCACCCACAGCCGGATCAGCAGTGCGGCCGTCGCCTCCAGCAGCCCGGCCCGGTCCAGCCCGCCGGCGTGCAGCGGCGCGCAGCCCAGGTCGCGCACGAGCCGTCGTACGACCGCGAGGGCGTCCTCGTCGTCCCCGCACAGCGGGACGGCGAGGGGACGGCCCGCGAAGACCGGTGGGGTCAGCCGCCAGACGCTCTCATGGCACAGGTTGAACGCCTTCACCACGCGGGCGGTGGGCGCGGCGGCGGCGATCCGCTCGGCCGCGGCCGGGCCGCCGGCCGTGCGGAGCCCGAAGTCCGGGCCGACCGGGTTGGTGCAGTCGATCAGCACCCGCCCGGCCAGGGCGTCCGCGAGTCCGGCGACCGCGTCCACGACCGCCGGGTACGGCACGGCGAGCAGCACCGCGTCGGTGCCGTGCTCGGCCGCCGCGCGGACGTCGCCCCGCGACCGGCTGGCCGCGACCACCTGGTGCCCGGCCCGTTCCCACTGCTCGCCCAGCGCCTGGGCCATGTCTCCCCTGCCGAGGATTCCGATGCGCACAACTGCCTCCCACTGCCGTCCCGTTGGATAGGGACACGACAGTAGGAAGCCGCTCGGGCACCATTCGGTGTGTGAGCCATGACCAGCCCTTCCTCGCCGACTGCCGGGCCCGCCTGGCCTTCGACCTGCTCGCCAACACCTGGAACTCGGTGGTGCTGTGGGCCCTCAGGGACGGTCCACGCCGGCCGGGCGCGCTGCGCGCGCACATCGGCGGGATCAGCCAGAAGGTACTGACCGAGACGCTGCGCCGGCTGGAGTTCAACGGACTGGTGGCGCGCCGGGCGTACGACGGATCGCCGCCTCGCGTGGAGTACGAACTCACCCCACTGGGGCGGACGTTGCTCACGCCGATCGACGCGTTCGGGATGTGGGCCTTCGAGCACGGCGACGAGGTCATGGCCGCCCAGGACCGCTACACCCGCGAGCGCTGAACCCGATGGCCCCGGCCGGACCACCCGTAGGGGCCATCCCCGACAACTCCCCTTCGGCAAGGCTGGGTTGATCGGGGTCGGGCAAGGGTCGCACGCCCTCCTTCCTGAGGATCCGGGCGGCGGCCCGGCACCGGAGGATGATCACGCACCTGCACCCGATCTCCGAGGAGCCCGTCATGCGCCGTAGCAGTCGTTCCGCTCTCCTGGCCGCCGGCCTCGTCGCCGCGCTGGCCGCCGGCCCGCTGGCCGTACCCGCGTTCGCCACGCCCGCGCCGACGGCCTCCGCCGTGTCCTCCGCCCCGGCCTCCGCCGTGACCGCGGCCGGCCCGGACGCCGAGGCCCTCTGCGCCGCGATCGCCGGCCTGCCCGACCACGACGCCACCGCGGCGCTGCTCCGTGTCGGCGGTGACGGCACCTGGCGGGGGACGGCGGGCGTGCGGGACGTCCGCACCGGCACGCCGGCCCTGGAGAACGCGCGGTTCCGGGCCGGTTCGGTGACGAAGGTGGTCACCGCCGCGATCGTGCTGCAACTGGCCGCGGAGGGCCGGATCGACCTCGACGGCACGGTGCAGCACTATCTGCCGGGCCTGCTCACCAAGGACTTCGAGCCGATCACCGTACGGCAGTTGCTGAACTACACCAGCGGCCTGCGCCCGGGTGCGTCTCTCGGCGACACCGTCGAGGACGGCTACCGGCACCGCTTCGAGACGCTGACACCCCGCCAGGTGGTGGCGGCCTCCGTCGCACTGGGACCGGCGTACACGCCCGGCGCGCGACAGGACTACGGCAACATCCACTACACCGTGCTCGGCATGCTCGTCGAGAAGGTGACCGGTGACTCGTACGCGCACCAGGCGGCGGTACGGGTGTTCCGGCCGCTGGGCATGCGCGACAGTTCGTTCCCGGTCGGCGCGGACCCCCGGATCCACAGGCCGCACAACCGGGGGTACGACTGGATCGACGGCAAGCTGGTCGACGTGACCGACTGGAACATGACCGACCGCTTCGCCGCCGGTGACCTGATCTCGACGACCGCCGACCTGGAGCGGCTGCTGGTGGGGCTGTTCCGCGGCCGGGTGGTGCCCGAGCCGCAGCTGAAGGAGATGTTCACCCTGCCCGACGTGCCCGGGGCGCGGTACGGCGCGGCGCTGGAGCGGTTCGAGCTGAACGGAAAGGTGATCTGGGGCAAGACCGGCTCGCGGCCGGGTTACGCCACGGTGATCGCCGCGACCCGGGATCTGTCCCGCACCCTGGTGTACTCGGTCGGCTCCACGGACGCCAAGGGCGACGGCCTGCCCATCGCCCAGCGCTTCGCGTACCCCGCGTTCAACCGGTGACGGCCGGCGCACCGAGCGCCTCCAGCCGCTTGATCCTCTTCCGTACGACATACAGCGGGACGACACCGAAGATCCCGAAGGACATGTCGATCAGGCTCCACCAGAAGGGGATCCCGCGGACGGGTCCGCAGACGAGGGCGAGCGGGATGATCCCGGCACAGGCGATCATCCCGAACTCGACGACCCAGATGTTGCGGACGGGGTCGCGGTAGGGGCCGTAGAACGCGACCGCGATGACGAGGTGGGCGAAGGCCAGCCAGTCGGTGCCGTACAGGACGAAGGGGTAGTCGGCGTCGACGGTGTCCAGGCCGTCCCGCACCCGGGAGATCCACGCCATCAGCCCGGGCAGGTACTCCGGCACGGACAGCGCCCGCAACGCGTCCTCGGTCCAGCGCAGTTCGTGGACCAGCGGAAAGGCGGTGGCTCCGCTGAGGACCAGGCATACGACGAAGAGGGCCAGCCAGACACGGATGCCCTTGAGCAGGGCGGCTCTGTCGCTCATGGCGGGAGCGTACGCCGATAATTGAACGTGTTCAAAATCGGTCGGCGCCGAGGACGGCGGCCGTCGGTGCGGGCGGTTCGCTCCCGGGCCGCGGATCCGGGCCGGCCACGCCCCGGGGAGGAAGGGCCGGGTGCGGCACGCCGGTTACCCTATGCAGGGGACCTGACCAGCGGTGGCCGTACCGCGCCCGCGCACCCGACCCGGTGCGGGCGACGCCGTTGCGTGGCACTCCCACGCCGGCCGCTCCCCCGGGAGCCACGGCACGAGGCAGCAGTCAGAGCAGGGGCCCAGTTTCATGCAGCGCGACAACTCCACGGACCGGACCGGCGGACAGCTGCCGGACGAGGCGGTGGGACTCGCGGTGCTGCTGCGGGCCTGGCGGGCACGAGCCGGCCGCACCATGGGCCTCGGCAAGCCGCTGCCGCAGACGGAGGTCGCCGCCGCGGTCGGCATGAGCGAGCGCTGGTACCGGGACCTGGAACGCGGCACCCTGCCCCGGCTGGACGCCCGGACCCTGACCGCGCTGGCGGACGCGCTGCGGCTGTGCGCCGACGAACGGGCCACCCTCTTCCTGTACGCGGCCGGCGGCGAGCCCTTCCCCGCCGTGTCGCCCGGCGACGGCGTCGATCTGACACCGCTGCGCCGGCTGCTCGATCTCCAGCCCGCACAGCCCGCGTACCTCACCGACAACGCCTGGAACGTGCTCGGCCACAACGCGGCGATGGCCGAGTGGTTCCCGTGGGTGCGGGTCCCCGGCGCCAACCTGGTCCGCTGGGGACTGACCGATCCCGAGGCACGGGAACAGCTGGGCGACTGGCCGTGGCACGGACGGGCGTACCTCGCCATGCTGCGCTACGCGCTGGCGCAGTACCCGGACCACCCCGAACTCCCCGGGATCCTGCGCGAGGCACTCGCCGACCCCGAGTGCCGGCGGATCTGGGACGAGGGCCCGGTCATCATCGCCAACCGGGACGGGCACACCTTCCGCCTCACCATCCCCCGGTTCGCTCCGCGCACCGTCGACGTCGTCGCGCAGGTGCTGCATCCCGTCGGCTATCCGGGGCTGCGGCTCACGTTCCTCAGCCTCCAGGACGGCTGAGCCGCAGGGCCCACCGACCGCCTCAGTCTTCCCTAGGACGACGGCGCATTTCCATGGCCGCCGACCGGCAAAGATTTTCCGGTCCGGCGGCCGGCGCTTTTCCACCGCCCGTTACCGGCACCTCTCGGCCGGTCCGGCGACCGGCAATTTTCTGCCGGTTTCTTTCCGTGAACCCTTTCGGCCACGCGTTTCCCGCCAGCCCGCCCGACCGGCAGAACATTGCCGGTTGCATCCGTTGACATTCGCTACACCCGGTTGCGAATCTCGGAACTCGACTGAGCAGCGCTTCGGGAGCGACCTTGCATGCCTTCATGAACATCAAGAAGACGATCGGGATGAGCAACGACTTCTGGAACGTCACGGCCGCTTCCGGAATGGCGGGAATCGTGGCCGGAAACCTCGGCGCCGGCCGCTACACGGCCCACACCGACGGCCATGAGTTCCTCAACATGTCGTCGTACTCGTATCTCGGTCTGGACTCCCATCCGGCGCTGATCCGCGCGGCGGCCGACGCGGTCACCGACAACGCCTCGCTGAACACCTCGGTCTCCCGGATGCGCGTGCACTTCGGGATCCTCCGGGACGCCGAGGACGCGCTCGCGGACCTGTTCCGGGCCGAGACCGTCACGCTCGCCTCCTGCGCCGCGGCTGCCTGGTCCGCGCTGCCTCTGGTGGCCTCCGGCGCCTTCACCGGCGACGTGCCGCCGCTGATGGTGTTCGACAAGCACGCGCACTTCTGCCTGAACGCGATGAAGCCGAGCGTCGCCGACGAGGCCGAGGTCAGGACCATCCCGCACAACGACCTCGACGCCCTGGAAGAGCTGTGCCGCACGCACCCGAACGTCGCCTACGTCGCCGACGGCGTGTACAGCACGGGCGGCGCGGCCCCGGTGCGCGAACTGCTGGCACTCCAGGAGAAGTACGGGCTGTTCCTCTTCTTCGACGAGGCGCACGGGGTGTCCACCTGCGGCGACCAGGGGCGCGGGCTCGTCCTCGACACCATGGGCGAGATCAACGACCGCACGCTGATCATCACCTCGCTGAACAAGGGCTTCGGGGCGTCCGGCGGCGCGATCTTCCTGGGCCCGCGGGGCTCCCGGCACCGCCGTGACCTCGCCCTGCGCTACGGCGGCCCGCTCACCTGGTCGCAGCGGATCAACACGGCCGGACTCGGAGCGGTCATCGCCTCCGCCGAACTGCACCGCTCGCCCGAGCTGAAGGAGCTCCAGCGCCGCCTGCGGGAGAACATCGACCGTTTCGACGCCCTGGTGCCCACCGCGCAGAGCGGTGACGGACTGCCCATCCGGTTCATCGACATCGGCTCGGAGGAGAAGACGGTCCACATCGGCCGCGCCCTCCTGTCCGAGGGGTACTACACGTCCGCCCTCTTCTTCCCCGTCATCGCCCGCGGAAAGGCCGGACTGCGCATCATGCTGCGCGCGGACATGACGACGACGGACATCGAGCACTTCGGCCGCCTGGTCAATGATCTGCGGAGCCGAAATGACTGAGATTACCGCGGATCCGGAAAAGCTGGAATCCGGAGAAAGCGACGCCCGCCGGCAGGTGAACCGGCGCATCATGGCGCTCTCCTGTCTGCTGGTCTTCATGGCCCAGATGGCCACCACCATCTATCTCCCGTCCCTGCCGATCGTGGCCCACGATTTCGGAATGTCCCGCAGTTTTGCGGCGCTTTCCATTTCGGTGTTCGTGGTCGGGGCCGCGGCCCCCGTCGTGCTGTGGGGCGTGGCCGCGGACCGGTACGGCCGCCGGGGCCCGCTGCTGGCCTCGCTGGCGCTGTTCGTCCTCACCAGCGCCGCGATCGCGCTGCTCCGCTCCCCGGAGGCACTGCTGGTGCTGCGGGCGCTTCAGGGCATCGGCGCCGGCGGCGCGGCGATCATCGCGCGCATCCTGGTACGGGACCGGTGGAGCGGTGACGAGCTGGCCAAGCGCCTGTCGGTGCTGTCGATCGCGTTCATCACGGCGATGGGCGGCGGCCAGTTCCTCGGCGGTCTGATCGGCCGCTACGCGCACTGGGAGACCGGCTTCGCCGTCCTCGCCACGGTCGGCACGGCCGCCGCGCTGCTCACCTTCACCGTGCCGTTCGAGTCGAGCCGTGCCGTGCAGCGGCCGTCCGAGGTGCTGCGGATCTGCCTCACCATCAGCAGGCAGCGCGCCTTCCTGCTGCCGGCCCTGGCCGGTGGCGCCGGGTTCGCCACGATCGTGGTGCTCCAGGAGGTCAGCCCGTTCGTCTTCCAGCAGCACTTCGACCTCGCCACCGACCAGTACGGCAGCCTCGGACTGCTCCTCGGCGCCGCCTACTTCGGCGGGGCGATGACCGTCAACCGGCTGGTCGCCAGGTCCGGTTCGGGGCGGCTGATGACCGCCGGGTCGGTCGTGATGACCGCGGCCGGCGTGCTGATGATCGTCCTGTGGTCGGTGCCCGGCCTGCCGGACACCGGCGCGCTGGTGGCCTTCGTCGCGCTGTACTGCGTGACCACGTTCGGCCAGTCCGTGCTGTTCCCGAACAGCATGGCCGCCGCCGTCAGCAGTCAGCAGGGCCACGGCGCCTACGCCGTCTCCCTGTGCGGCTTCCTCCAGCAGTCGATGGCGGGCGTGGCCGCGTCCAGCGCCGCGCTGCTGCACGCCGACCTCGCCTGGGCCACGGTCGCCGCCGCACTGGGCGCCGTCGCCTGGCTCATGACCCGCATCGCCGTCCCCTCGGCAGCACCCGTCGCCACGGAAGGGAAGTGACATGGCGGTTCTGCGTTCCCACATCAGCCCCTCCAGCGAGGTGTTCCGCCGCAACAGCGAGGCGTACGACGCCCTGCGCGAACGGATCGCCGAGGCCCGCGCGGCGGCCACGGCCGGCGGCGGCGCCCAGGCGCTCGCCAGGCACACGGCGCGCGGCAAGCTCACCGCCCGCGAGCGGGTGAGCCGGCTGCTCGACCCGGGCACCCCGTTCCTGGAGATCGGCCAGCTCGCCGCGCACGAGGTGTACGAGCAGGCCGTGCCGTCCGCGGGCCTGATCACCGGCGTCGGCGTGGTGGAGGGCCGCCCCACGGTCGTGTTCGCCAACGACGCGACCGTCAAGGGCGGCACCTACTACCCGCTGACCGTCCGCAAGCACCTGCGGGCCCAGCAGGTCGCCCGCGAGAACGGGCTGGCCTGCATCTACCTGGTCGACTCCGGAGGCGTGTTCCTGCCGATGCAGGAGGACATCTTCCCGGACGAGAACCACTTCGGCCGGATCTTCCGCAACATCGCGGAGATGTCCGCGATGGGTCTGCCGCAGATCGCGGCCGTGCTGGGCTCGTGCACCGCCGGCGGCGCGTACATCCCGGCCATGTGCGACGAGACGGTGATCGTGCGGGGCAACGGGTCGATCTTCCTGGGCGGCCCGCAGCTGGTGCGGGCGGCGACCGGCGTGATCGTCGACACCGAGACCCTGGGCGGGGCCGACCTGCACACCGCGACCAGCGGGGTCGCCGACCACCTCGCCCTCGACGACGAGCACGCGCTCGGCCTGGTCCGGGAGATCGCCGCCCGGCACGGCAGGGACGTCCCGGCGGCGCCGCCCGAGACGCCGGTGCCGCCGCTGTACGACCCCGCCGAGCTGCCGGGCATCATCAGCGCCAACCCGCGCGAGCCGATCCCGGCCCGGGAGATCCTCGCCCGGCTGCTGGACGGCAGCGAGTTCACCGAGTACCGCGCCCGGTTCGGGCCGACCATCGTGTGCGGCACCGGCCGGATCGGCGGCTACCCGGTGGGCGTGCTGATCAACGACGGCGTGCTGTTCTCCGAAAGCGCCCAGAAGGCGGCGAACTTCATCGAGCTGTGCTCGCAGCGCGGTATCCCGCTGCTCTTCCTGCACAACATCAACGGGTTCATGGTCGGCGCCGAGTACGAGGCGGGCGGCATCGCCAAGCACGGCGCGAAGATGGTGAACGCCGCGTCCTGCGCCGCCGTCCCGAAGTTCAGCGTGCTGATCGGCGGCAGCTACGGCGCGGGCAACCTCGCCATGTGCGGGCGTTCGATCGGCCCGCAACTGATGGCCATGTGGCCCAACGCGAGGACCTCCGTGGTCGGCGGCGAGCAGGCCGCGACCGTCATGGCGCTGATCAAGAACGAACAGCTGGCCAAGCAGGGCCGCGCGATGACCCCGGAAGAGGAAGAGTCCTTCAAGAAGCCGATCCGGGACAACTACGACCGCGAGGGCCAGCCGCTCTACGTCGCCGCCCGGCTGTGGGTGGACGCCCTGGTCGACCCCGTCGACACCCGTGAATGGCTGACGCTGAGCCTCGCCCTGGCCGCGGCAGCACCGCAACGACAGACACGCTTCGGCGTGTTCAGGATGTGATGGACCGTCATGGTGAAACGACTTCTGATCGCCAACCGGGGTGAGATCGCCCGCCGCATCGCCCGCACCTGCCGCCGCCTGGGCATCGAGTACGTCGCCGTCCACTCCGAGGCGGACCGTGCCGCGGCCCACCTCGAGGGCGCCTTCGAGCAGGTCCTGCTCGGCCCCTCCCCCGCGGCCGACAGCTACCTGCGCGTCGACGCCCTGGTCGACGCGGCACTGCGCACCGGCTGCGACGCGGTCCACCCGGGGTACGGATTCCTCTCGGAGAACCCGCGGTTCGCGGCGGCCGTGGCCGAGGCGGGCCTGGTCTTCGTCGGGCCGGGTGCGGACACCATCTCGGCCATGGGCGACAAGGCGACCGCGAAGCGGCTGATGGCCGAGGCGGGCGTGCCGGTGCTGCCGGGTTCGGTGGACGCCACCGAGTCGGCGGCCGAGATACGGGCACACGCGGCCCGCACCGGGTACCCGGTCATCCTCAAGCCGGTCGCCGGAGGCGGCGGCAAGGGAATGCGGGTCATCGAGCGCGAGGACGACCTCGCTGCCGCCGTCGAGGCCGCGGTGCGGCTGGCCCGCGCGAACTTCGGCGACGGGCGCCTGCTGGTCGAACGGTATCTGCGCCGCCCCCGGCACATCGAGGTCCAGGTCTTCGGCGACGCCCACGGCAATGTGCTGCACCTCTTCGAGCGGGAGTGCTCGCTCCAGCGCCGGCACCAGAAGATCGTGGAGGAGGCACCGGCCGTCAACCTGCCGGCGGACGTCCGCCAGGCCCTGCTGTCGGCGGCCGTACGCGGGGCGCGGGCCATCGGCTACGTCAACGCGGGCACGTTCGAGTTCGTCCTCGACCGCACCGGGGAGTTCTTCTTCCTGGAGGTCAACACCCGTCTCCAGGTCGAGCATCCGGTCACCGAGGCCATCACCGGGCTGGACCTGGTCGAGTGGCAGCTGCGGGTCGCGGCGGGCGAGGAACTCCCGCTGTCGCAGGACGAGATCACCTCCTCCGGTCACGCCGTCGAGGTCCGCGTGTACGCCGAGGACCCCGACGCGGAGTTCCGCCCCGCCCCCGGCCGGATACTGGACGCCCGATGGCCCACCGGCCTCCGGGTGGACGCGGCCTTCGACACCACGGGCGACGTCCCGGTCTTCTACGACCCGATGATCGCCAAGCTGGTCGCGCACGGCCCGGCCCGCCCGGCGGCACTCGCCCGGCTGCGGCACGCGGTACGCGACACCGCCGTCCTCGGCCTCACCACCAACCTGGGGTTCCTCGCCGACCTGCTGGACGACACCCGGGTGAGCGCCGGGCTGCTCGACACCCACCTGGTGGACGAGTTCACCGCCCGGGCCGCCGAACAGCCCCGGGACCTGGAGCCACTGGCGGCGGCCTGCGCCGCGGCGATGGCCCTGCCCGCCCGGCCCCCCGGCGCCACGGCGGAATCACCCTGGAGCGGGAGCCTCGGCGCGCTGGACCGCGAACTGCTCGACCCACGAGCCCCGTTGGGTCGCGTCGCCTGCCGCGTCGGCAGCCGCCCGCTGGAGGCGGCGCTGCTCTCCCGGCGGGCCGGCGCGCTCACGGTGGCGGTGGCCGGCGAACGGTACGGCGTCACCTGCGCGCCGGACGGGGCACTGGTGCGCGGTACGGCCGGCGAGGTGCGGTGGGCCGGTCTGCGCCGGGCCGACGGCCTCGAACTGGTCGTGGACGGCCGCCGCGTCGCCCTGACGCTCGCCGTCGCCGGCGAGGACGACGGCGCGGCCGGCACCGGCGCCGTCACCTCCCCCATGCCGGGCACGGTGGTCCAACTCCCCGTCGGAGCGGGTGACCTCGTGCGGCAGGGCGACACGGTGGCGATCGTCGAGGCGATGAAGATGGAGAACCGGGTGCTCGCCCCCGCCGCGGGTGTGGTGGAGGAGATCCGCTGCGCCGTGTCCGAGATCGTCACCGCGGACCAGATCCTGGTCGTCATCGGCCCGGAGCCGCGGGAGACTCCCGGATGAGCCGCCGGTCCCGGTGCCGCTACAGCCCCACGATCTTGTTCCACCGCCGGGCGTATTCCGTCCGTTCCGTGGACGTGATGTCCCGGGCGACGGCGAGGCGCTTACGCATCCCGGCGTCCGGGAAGATCAGGGTGTTGTCGGCGAGGGCGGCGGTGTCCGCGTCGTCGGCGTCGGCCAGGATCTCCCGGGCCGCCGGGACGGGGCAGACGTAGTTGACCCAGGCGGCGAGTTTGGCGGCGACCTCGGGGTCGTAGTAGTAGTCGATCAGGCGCTCGGCGTTGGCCTTGTGGCGGGCCCGGTTGGGGATCATCAGGGAGTCCGACCACAGTTCGGCGCCCTCCTCGGGGACGACGAAGCGGATGTCGGGGTTGTCCGCCTGGAGCTGGATGACGTCGCCCGAGTACGCCTGGCAGGCCAGGACGTCCCCGCTGACCAGGTCCTTGGTGTAGTCGTTGCCGGTGAAGCGGCGGATCTGGCCCCGGTGGACCTCCCGCTCGACCTGGTCGCAGACCTCGTGGAAGTCGTCCGCGGTCCAGCGGGTGATGTCCACGCCGTTGCCCTGCATGAGCAGCGCGAACGACTCGTCCAGGCCGGACAGCAGGGTCACGCGGCCCTTGAGGTCCTTCGCCCAGAGGTCCTTCACGGTGCGGATCTCGCGGCCGAGCTTGCGGTGGTTGTAGGCGATGCCGGTGATGCCCGACTGGTAGGGCACCGTGCAGCGGCGGCCCTTGTCGAAGGCGGGCGACCGGAGCAGCGGGTCGAGGTACTTCGCCACGTTCGGCTGCTGGGCGCGGTCCATCTCCTGGACCCACCCGAGCCGGACGTACCGGGCGCACATCCAGTCACTGATGACGATCAGGTCGCGGCCGGTGGACTGGTGGTTCATCAGCGAGGGGCTGATCTTGCCGAAGAACTCGTCGTTGTCGTTGATCTCCTCCACGTAGTCGACGGAGATCCCGGTGCGCTTCCCGAACCCCTCGAGTGTCGGCCGCCGGTTGGGGTTGTCGTCGTCGGTGTCGATGTAGAGCGGCCAGTTCGCCCAGGTCAGTCTCTTGTCGGCCGTGGACTCGTCGGCGACGGCCCGGTCGCCGGGCTGGACGTAGGCGGCGGGCACCCCGCAGCCGGCCAGGGCGCCGAGCACCGCGGTGCCACCGAGGGCGCGCAGCAGGGAACGGCGGGACGACATGGTCGTACGAGAAGATGTCTGGGCCACCCCGGAAGCATGCCGCCCCGCCGGGCAAGCGGACAATCGACGGTGCGTCGAGCGGGCCGGTGCCTGCCCGACACCTTGTCGACACCTCGTCGCACGCGGGGAGCGCGGGGAGCGCAGGGAGCGGGGGGAGCGGGGGGGGAGCGACAACGCGGCGGCCCCGGACGGGAGGTGTCCTGTCCGGGGCCGCTCTGCTGTCCTGGCGACCAGCCGCCTCGCGACCAGCCGACCTGTCGACCTGTCGACCAGCCAACCTGCCGCCCAGCCGTCGCATTGACCCGTCGTCACCTTGACCGGCCGTCATCTGACCGGCTGTCATGTCGAACGGCGGTCATGCCGAACGGCCGGCCTCGCGGTCAGCTGGTCCGGCGATCAGTGGTCCAGGGACGTCATCACGTGCTTGATGCGCGTGTAGTCCTCGAAGCCGTACGCCGACAGGTCCTTGCCGTAGCCGGACTTCTTGAAGCCACCGTGCGGCATCTCGGCGACCAGCGGGATGTGGGTGTTGATCCACACGCAGCCGAAGTCGAGCTTCTTGGACATGCGCATCGCGCGGGAGTGGTCCTTGGTCCACACCGAGGAGGCGAGGGCGTACTCGACGCCGTTGGCCCACTGCACGGCCTGGTCCTCGTCGGCGAAGGACTGGACCGTGATGACCGGGCCGAAGACCTCGTTCTGGATGATCTCGTCGTCCTGCTTCAGGCCGGAGACGACGGTCGGGGCGTAGAAGTAGCCCTTGTCGCCCACCTGCTGGCCGCCCGCCTCGACCTTGGCGTGGGCCGGCAGCCGGTCGATGAAGCCGGAGACCTGCTTGAGCTGGTTGGGGTTGTTCAGCGGGCCGAAGAGGACGTCCTCGTCGTCCGGCTGACCGGTCTTCGTCTCGGACGCCGCCTTCGCCAGCGCGGCGACGAACTCGTCGTGGATGGACTCCTGGACGAGGACGCGGGTCGCGGCCGTACAGTCCTGGCCGGCGTTGAAGAAGCCCGCGACGGAGATGTCCTCGACGGCCTTGGCGATGTCGGTGTCCTCGAAGACGACGACCGGGGCCTTGCCGCCCAGCTCCAGGTGGACCCGCTTGACGTCCTTGGAGGCGGACTCGGCGACCGAGATGCCCGCGCGGACGGAGCCGGTGATCGAGGCCATCGCGGGGGTCGGGTGCTCGACCATCGCGCGGCCGGTGTCGCGGTCGCCGCAGATGACGTTGAAGACGCCCTTGGGGAGGATCGAGCCGATGATGTCGGCGATCAGCACGGTGGAGGCGGGGGTGGTGTCCGACGGCTTGAGGACGACCGTGTTGCCCGCGGCGATGGCCGGGGCGAACTTCCACACGGCCATCATCATCGGGTAGTTCCACGGGGCGACCTGCGCGCAGACGCCGACCGGCTCACGGCGGATGATCGAGGTCAGGCCCTCCATGTACTCGCCGGCCGAGCGGCCCTCGAGCAGCCGGGCCGCACCCGCGAAGAAGCGGATCTGGTCGACCATCGGCGGGATCTCCTCGGAGCGGGTCAGCCCGACGGGCTTGCCCGTGTTCTCCACCTCGGCCGCGATCAGTTCCTCGGCGCGCTCCTCGAACGCGTCCGCGATCTTCAGCAGCGCCTTCTGCCGCTCGGCCGGCGTGGTGTCGCGCCAGGCCGGGAAGGCGCGGGCGGCGGCCTCCATGGCGGCGTCCACGTCCGCCTGGCCGGACAGTGGCGCGGTGGCGTACGCCTCGCCCGTCGCGGGGTTGACCACCTCGGTGGTCCGTCCGTCGGCGGCGTCCCGGAACTCACCGTCGATGTAGTTGCGCAGACGACGCAGCTCGGTGCTCACTGCCGGCCTCCTGATCTGGTTCGAGGGTTCGAGCGTCCAGCCTGTCCAGCCTGCTCGGGCTGTCCAATCGCTGAGACACCCCACCCTAATCGCCGTACCCGCGTTTTCAACACCCCCACCGCCATCGGTTCTGCGAAATCCGCAAGGTCTTGACCCGCAAACAACGAATTTCATCGCTCGGGCCTTGCAAAACTATCGAGACGTCGTGCAGAGTGAGGTCGTGGCCAGTCGAAGCGCAGACCAGAGGGACTCGTCCCGCGAGTCCAGGAACGGCGGCAGTCCCCAGCTGGACGCCGTCTCCCTCGCCATCATCCAGCAGCTCCAGGAGGACGGCCGCCGGCCGTACGCCGCGATCGGCAAGGCCGTCGGCCTGTCCGAGGCGGCCGTGCGCCAGCGCGTCCAGAAGCTGCTGGACCAGGGCGTGATGCAGATCGTCGCCGTCACGGACCCGCTCACCGTGGGCTTCCGCCGGCAGGCGATGGTCGGGATCAACGTCGAGGGCGATGTCGAGTCGATCGCGGACGCGCTGACTGTCATGTCGGAAGTCGAGTACGTGGTGATGACCGCGGGCTCGTTCGACATCCTCGCCGAGATCGTCTGCGAGGACGACGACCACCTGCTGGACGTCATCAACAAACGCATCCGGGCGCTGCCCGGCGTGCGCTCCACCGAAAGCTTCGTCTACCTGAAGCTGAAGAAGCAGACCTACATGTGGGGAACCCGATAACCGTGAGTTCAAAGGACCTCAGCAAGACCGCGTACGACCACCTGTGGATGCACTTCACCCGCATGTCCTCGTACGAGAACTCCCCCGTCCCGACCATCGTCCGGGGCGAGGGCACCTACATCTACGACGACAAGGGCAAGCGCTACCTGGACGGTCTCGCGGGCCTGTTCGTGGTCCAGGCCGGTCACGGCCGCACCGAGCTCGCCGAGGCCGCCGCCAAGCAGGCCCAGGAGCTCGCCTTCTTCCCGGTGTGGTCCTACGCCCACCCCAAGGCCGTCGAACTGGCCGAGCGCCTGGCCCACGAGGCCCCCGGCGACCTGAACAAGGTCTTCTTCACCACCGGCGGCGGCGAGGCCGTCGAGACCGCGTGGAAGCTCGCCAAGCAGTACTTCAAGCTCCAGGGCAAGCCCACCAAGTACAAGGTCATCTCGCGTGCGGTCGCCTACCACGGCACCCCGCAGGGCGCCCTGTCCATCACCGGCCTGCCGGCCCTGAAGGCCCCCTTCGAGCCGCTGGTGCCGGGCGCGCACAAGGTGCCGAACACCAACATCTACCGCGCCTCGATCTTCGGTGACGACCCCGAGGCCTTCGGCCGCTGGGCCGCCGACCAGATCGAGCAGCAGATCCTCTTCGAGGGCCCGGAGACCGTCGCCGCGGTCTTCCTGGAGCCCGTGCAGAACGCCGGCGGCTGCTTCCCGCCCCCGCCCGGCTACTTCCAGCGCGTGCGCGAGATCTGCGACCAGTACGACGTGCTGCTCGTGTCGGACGAGGTCATCTGCGCCTTCGGCCGCCTCGGCACGACGTTCGCCTGTGACAAGTTCGGCTACATCCCGGACATGATCACCTGCGCCAAGGGCATGACCTCGGGCTACTCCCCGATCGGCGCCTGCATCGTCTCGGACCGGCTCGCCGAGCCGTTCTACAAGGGCGACAACACCTTCCTGCACGGCTACACCTTCGGTGGCCACCCGGTGTCCGCCGCGGTGGGCCTCGCCAACCTCGACCTGTTCGAGCGCGAGGGCCTCAACCAGCACGTGCTGGACAACGAGGGCGCCTTCCTGAAGACCCTGCAGAAGCTGCACGACCTGCCGATCGTCGGCGACGTCCGCGGCAACGGCTTCTTCTACGGCATCGAGCTGGTGAAGGACAAGAACACCAAGGAGTCCTTCAACGACGAGGAGACCGAGCGCGTCCTGTACGGCTTCCTCTCCAAGGCGCTGTTCGACAACGGCCTGTACTGCCGTGCCGACGACCGTGGCGACCCGGTCATCCAGCTCGCCCCGCCGCTGATCTCCAACCAGGAGACGTTCGACGAGATCGAGCAGATCCTGCGGGCCACCCTCACCGAGGCGTGGACGAAGCTCTGAGTCGTCAGCGGCGACTGTGATCATCCGATGGGATGATCGACCCGGCCCCGGCGCCGTCCGTTCGAGTGAGAACGGCGGCCCGGGGCCGTGTGCTGTCCGGGCTCCCGTCCGGGACCTGCCTAGCGTGCCAGTGACCGATCAGCCCAGCCTTCGTTCCCCCGCACGGGGGAACAGGCACGGGGAAAACGGATCAGAACCGAGGTGTACGCCCATGGAGGCCCCGCCGGACAACGACGTGCTCTGGGCACGCTCCCTGCACTTCACGCACCGCGACGGCTCTCCCGGTCTGGCCGGGGTCTCGCTCGGCGTACGGGAGGGCGAGATCCTCGCCGTCAGCGGACCGCGCGGCAGCGGCAAGACGACTTTGCTGCGCTGCCTGTCCGGCCTGGTGCCGGTGCGCTGCGGAGAGGTCTGGTTCAACAGCTCCCCCGTGCACACCCTCGGCCCCGTGGCCCGCGAGCGGCTGCGCCGGGACCGCTTCGGCTGGATCGACCCCGAGCCGGTCCTGGTGCCCGAGCTGAACGTCTGGGAGAACGCCGCGCTCCCGCTGATGCTGCGCGGCGCCGGCCGCCGCCGTGCCAAGGTGGCCGCGCTGGAGTGGCTGGAGCGCCTGGACGTCGGCGACCGGGCCCGCAGCCGCCCGCACGAGCTGCGGCACGCCGAGCGTCAGCGCGTCGCCGTCGCCCGCGCGCTCGCCCCCGGGCCCACGATCCTCTTCGCCGACGAGCCCACGGCCCCCCTGCACCACACCGACCGCACCCATGTGCTGCGCACCCTCGCCACGGCCGCCCGCTCGCACGGCATCACGGTCGTCCTCGCCACGCACGACCCCGACACCGCCGCCCTCGCCGACCGTACGGTGGCCCTGCTGGACGGGCGGCGCGTCCACACCGTGCACCTGCCCGAGGCACCCGACGCGGAAGGCCGGGCCGCGTGCTCGCTCTCCGTCTGACCCGTGCCGCCCGGCCCGCCGTCCAGCTGCGCCGTCTGCTGGTGGCCGCGGCCTCGGCGGGGACCGGCTTCCTGCTCCTGGCCTGCCTCAGCCACGCGCTGAAACACCCGGACGCGGCGGGCGCCGCCGCGCTGCGCCTCGCCTGGTGCGCGGTGCCGCTCGCCGCCACGGTGTACCTCGCGCTCGCCGTCGCCCGTACCGACCCCGGCACCCGGCCGCGCCCCGGCCTGTCCGCCGTGGGTCTGGGGCCGGCCCGCCTCATGGCCGTCTCCGCCCTGACGACGGCCCTGTCCTGCACCCTGGGCTCGATGCTGGCCCTGCTGGTCTTCCTGCACCTGCGCGGCGACCTGACGGGCATGCCGTTCGACGGCGCGGCGCCGAACCTCCTGGCCGCGGACCGCCCCCTCCCCCTCCCGGCGACGCTGACCCTGCTGGCCCTGCTCCCGGCCACGGCGACCACGACGGTGGCCGCCGCCCTCCGCCCCCGGGACCCCCGCCCGGCCGTGCGGGGTCCCCGGGGGTTCGGCCGCTTCGGGGCGTACAGCGACGCGACGGCGAAGGAGACGTTCGGGGCGTACGGACGATTCGGCGCCCGCTTCGGCCGGCGACCGCCGGGGGGCGCCGACAAGGGGGACCAGGCCGCCCGCCGGCATACCGGGAGCACCGAGGACGGCGAGCGGCCCGGCAACCCGCACGCGACACGCACCGAGAACGCCGAACGGCCCGGCAACCCGCACGCGACACGCACCGAGAACGCCGAACGGCCCGGTGGCCCGCACGCGGCAAGCACCGAGAACGCCGAACGGCCCGGCAACCCGCACGCGACACGCACCGAGGACGGCGAGCGGCCCGGTGGCCCGCGCGCGGGCGGCGCGGACGGCGGCGAGCAGTCTCCGCGTGATCCCGCGGCCGGTCCTGCCGCCGCCGGGGCGGCTCCCGTCCCGCGGAGGGAGGGCAACCAGGCCGCAGCGGGCAGTGTGACCGGCTCCGAGGCCCCCGCGCCGGACGCCGACCGGGCCGGCCCCTCCCGGCCTCCCGGACGCGTCCCCGCCGACCTCCCCTGGGGCGTGGCCCTCGTCACCGCCGGCCTGGCCGTGCAGTCGTACGCGGGCCGCTTCGATCCCACCCCCGCCCTCGCCGTACTCTGCGGCTGGCTCCTCACCGGCACCGGCCTCGTCCTGGCCGCGCCCGGCCTCACCCACCTCTGCGGCCTGCTCCTGCAGTCCACCCGCCCGGGCGCGCTCCGGCTGCTCGCCGGCCGGGTCCTCATGACGGAGGCCGCCCGGATCGGCCGCCCCCTCGGCGTGGTCTGCGCGGTCGCGTCCGCCGGCTACGCCATGACCGCCCTGCACGACGGCTCGGCCCGCGCCTTCGGACCGCTGTCCGCCCTCGGCGCTCTCGTCGTCGCCGGCTCCACGGTCGCCACCCTCCTGACCGCGGCCGTGGAGGCCCGCCAGTGCCGCGCCGACACCACCGCCGCGCTGCTCCGCCTCGGCGCGCCCGCCACCATGCTGCGCGGGGCCGCCGCCCTCCGCACGGTCGCCCTGCTGGCCCTGTTCGGCCCGCTCACCCTGCTGATCGCCGGGTTGTCGGCACTGCCCGTGGCCCGCTGACCACCGGCCGGGTCTCCCCCGGCCCGCCGGAAAAAGTCGGGAAAAAAGATCGCCGGGCGCCGATGAGTCCGCGGCGGCCCGCCGGTCTACCCCCCGAACGTGACGCACCGCGCACCACCCCGATGGGAGAGACCCGCATGTACCAGCAGATGATCTTCGTGAACCTGCCCGTGAACGATCTCGACGCCTCGAAGAAGTTCTTCACGGAACTCGGCTACACGCTCAACCCCCAGTTCAGCGACGAGAACGCGGCTTCCGTGGTGATCAGCGACACCATCGTCGCGATGCTGCTGACCAAGCCGTTCTACGCGACCTTCACCAAGAAGGAGATCGCCGACGCGACGACCACCAGCGAGGTGCTGATCTGCCTGAGCGCCAAGAGCCGGGAGAAGGTGGATGAACTGGTCGACAGGGCGATCGCGGCCGGGGGCACGGCGAGCGGCCAGGTCCAGGACCACGGCTGCATGTACGGCCGTGCCTTCGACGACCTCGACGGCCACACCTGGGAGGTCATGTGGATGGACCCGGCGGCCGTCCAGGGCTGACCCCCACGGCCCGAAGGTCCGTGCCAGCATGGGCGGGTGCATCCGACACCCGCCCAGCCGCCCCGCGCCACCCACGACCGCGAGATAGAGTCCCTCGCCGAGTTCGACGAGGTGGTCGCCGAGCACGGCTCGCTCGCCCAGTTCCGTGTCCAGGCCGTCGATTTGACCGGCCGCACCGCCGTTCTGCTCCGTCTCGACACCACCGGTGCCGTCTTCCTCGGCTGCCCGATGGACGCCGAGGCCGCCGCCCATGTCCGATCGGCCGGGGCCCTGGTGTTCCCGCCGGTCCCGGGTCTCCCCTTCGACCCGTACCGGGGCTTCGTCTACACGCCCGACGAGTTGTTCGAGTCGCTGGACGAGGGGTACGAGGCCACACCGGACGCGCGGGCCTACGCCTGGTTCCAGCGGACGAAGGCCGACGGTGACATCTTCGCCTCCATGCTCCGCGCCGTCCACGACGACGCCGTCTCCGATGCGCTGGACGAACTCCTCGCCGACACCCCGGTGGTGGGTGTCATGGGTGGCCACGCGATGGCCCGCGGGACCGACTCCTACGCCGGTGCCGCCCGGCTCGGCCGCGAACTGACCCGTGCCGGGTTCACGGTGGCCACCGGCGGCGGCCCGGGCGCGATGGAGGCGGCCAACCTCGGCGCGTACGCCGCCCCGTTCGCCGACGGCATGCTCGACGACGCGCTCCGGCTGCTCGCCAAGGCCCCCTCGTTCCGGCCGTCCGTCACGGACTGGGCGCGGGCCGCCTTCGAGGTGCGCGAGCGCTGGCCGGGCGGCGGGACGTCGGTGGGCATCCCCACCTGGTTCTACGGCCACGAGCCGCCGAACGCCTTCGCCGCGCACCTCGCCAAGTACTTCGCCAACGCCACCCGCGAGGACGGCCTGCTGGCCCGCTCCACCGCCGGGGTGGTGTTCCTGCCGGGCGCCGCCGGGACCGTACAGGAGATCTTCGACAACGCGACGCCCAACTACTACGAGTCGCGCGGCGAGCCGACCCCGATGGTGCTCGTGGACAGCGAGCACTGGACGCGGAAGCTGCCGGCCTGGCCGTTGCTCCAGTCGCTGGCACGGGGACGGGCGATGGAGTCCCGTATCGCCCTCGTTGACCGGATCGAGCAGGCGCCGGAGGCGATCAAACGTCTGGGCGGTTAATAAGCGAGCAAAGTCAACGACCGTTGGCGGCATATGCGTTGACACTGCTGACGCGGCACTTATAAACCTGTGAGCCTCTTGGGGGTGCCGGGGCCTCACCTCATCCGTCGCTCCGACTCCCCCTCAACCCCCCGCAATTGCACTCTGTAAAGGACAAACGTTGTCCATGACTCGCCGTAGCGTACGCCGTTCCGTGCGCCTCCTGGGTGTCGCCTCCGGGTCGACGGCGCTGGTGCTGGGCCTGGCCGGCTCCGCTCTCGCCTGCAACATCAAGGACTTCTCCGCCGAAGCCAAGTGCGACGGCGACAAGGGCGTCATCGTCGTCACCGACACGGACCCCTCCGCCGTCGACGCCACCGTCAGCGTCTTCCTCAAGGGCGTCGGCGGCATAGAGACGAAGGTCGGCGAGCAGCCGGTCAAGGGGTCGAAGCAGGGCACCCGGATCACCTTCGCGGAGGACTGGAAGCCGAACGCCACCTACCGGGTCCACGTCAAGGCCGACAAGGCCGTCGACGAGGACATCCAGCCCGACCTGGTGACCCCGTCCACCGCCTGCAAGACCGAGAGCCAGACCCCGACGCCGCCGGCCAGCATGACGCCGTCGCCGTCCCCCTCCAAGTCCGCGTCCGCGTCCGCGCCGCCCGAGTCGGCGACCCCGACCCCGTCGGCCTCCGAGTCCAGCTCCGCCCCGGCGGGCACCTCGAACAACGCGCCGTCCCCGGCGGCCGGTGACTCCAACCTCGCCGAGACCGGTGCGAGCTCCAACACCGGTCTGATCGCCGGTCTCGCGGCGGCGCTGGTCGTCGTCGGCGGTGGCGCGGTCTGGTTCGGCATGCGCCGCCGTGGCGCGAGCCGCAACGGCTGACGCCCGGCGGTGTACCGCGCCCGAACCTGGAGCGCGGTACACCGGCTGACGTCTCACCCGGTACCGCGTCGCGGCCCGTCCCCCTATCCCCAGGGGACGGGCCGCGGTCGCGTCCGGCCCACCCGGGTCAGCCGAAGGTGGCCCGCTCCGGCCAGAACTCCGGCAGCGACCAGTCCGGGCAGGTCGGCACGGTGGCCGAGAGGTCGGCGCACGAGGTCACCACGGCTCTCAACTGTGCGACCTGAAGGAGGATTTCATCGCAGTGACGGTCATGCGCGAGCAAAGGCATGGCCGCACCCCAGAGGCGAGCGTTCAGTCCAGCACGACGATTTCGGCGACGTCGAACTCCACGCCGGCCGAGTCGCCGGGCTCCGGTGCGTCCCGCAGCGCGCAGGCCGCCTCCAGTCGAGGACCGTCCCCCGGCTGGAGGTGGACGGCCACATGGGTGCCCCTGAAGGTCCGCGCGGTCACCGTGCAGGGCAGACCCTGGTCGGCCGGCACGAGCCGGACCCCGGCGGGGCGCACGAGGACCGTGCGGCTGCCCTGCGCCGAGCCGTCCGGCACGGGCAGCTTGCCCCACGGGCTGTCGGCGGCCGTGCCGGCGACGGTCGCCGGGACCACGTTCTCGAAGCCGAGGAAACGGGCCACGAACGCGTCGGCGGGCCGCTGCCACACCTCGACCGGCGTCCCGGACTGCGCGATCCGCCCGTCCCGCATCACCACCACCCGGTCGGCCAGCGCGAACGCCTCGCCCTGGTCGTGGGTCACGGCGAGCACGGTCGTCCCCAACCGGCCGAACAGCTCCCGGAGCTCGACCACCAGCCGTTCGCGCAGCGAGCGGTCGAGCTGGCCGAGCGGCTCGTCCAGCATGAGCAGCCGGGGCCGGGGCGCGAGCGCCCGGGCGAGGGCCACGCGCTGCTGCTCGCCGCCGGACAGGGAGGCCACGGCCCGCCGGGCGGCTCCCGGCAGCCCGACCAGCTCCAGCAACTGACCTACTTCGCCATCCCGTTCGCTCTTGCCGACACCGTGCATGCGCAGCCCGAACGCCACGTTCGCGCCGACATCCCGCTGCGGGAACAGCTGGTGGTCCTGGAACATCAGCCCGACGCCCCGCTTGTGCGCCGGTACGCCCGTCTGGTCCCGGCCGGCGAGCAACACCCGCCCGGAGTCCAGCCGCTGCAGTCCGGCGACCGCCCGCAGCAGCGTCGACTTGCCGCTGCCGCTGGGCCCGAGCACGCACACCACCTCGTGCTCGGCGACCTCGAGGCCGACCGCGTCGAGAACGGCCCGGCCGCCGAAGCGCACGGTCGCGCCGTCCAGACTCAGCAGCATCAGAACTCCCCCGTCCGGTCCGTGCGCAGTCGCTCCAGAATGAGCAGCGCGGCGGCGCACACCACCATCAGAATGGTCGAAAGGGCCATCGCCTGGCCGTAGTTGAGGTCGCCGGGGCGGCTCAGCAACCGGGCCACGGCGACCGGGAGGGTCGGGTTGTCGGGCCGGGCGATGAACACGGTCGCCCCGAACTCGCCGAGCGACACGGCGAACGCGAACCCGGCCGCGACCAGCAGCGCCCGCCGCACCAGCGGCAGATCGACCTCCCGCCACACCCGCCAGGGCGAGGCCCCGAGCACGGCCGCCGCCTCCTTGAGCCGGGCGTCCACCGCCCGCAGCACGGGCAGCATGGTCCGTACGACGAAGGGGGCACCGACCAGCGCCTGGGCGAGCGGCACCAGGATCCAGGACTGGCGCAGGTCCAGCGGCGGCTTGTCGAGTGCGATCAGGAAGCCGAAGCCGACGGTCACGGCGGAGACGCCGAGCGGCAGCATCAGCAGCGCGTCGAAGCCCCGCACCAGCCGTCCCGCATCCCGGCGGGCCAGCGCGGCGGCGGCGAGACCTCCGATCACCACGGCGATGGCGGTGGCGGCGACGGCGTACTCCAGCGAGGTCCACACGGCGTGCACGGGCGCCACCAGGAACGTACCGCCGTCGGAGTCGGTCAGCGCCCGGTAGTAGCCGAAGCCGTCCGCGTCCAGAGAGCGCCGGACGAGGACGCCGAGCGGCAGCACCAGGAGCAGGGTGATGGTGCCGAGGACTCCGGCGAGCAGCGCCCACTGGCGGGCCCCGCGCGGGCGGCGGGCGGTCACCTTCGGGTCGACGAGCCGGAGGGCGGTCTCCCGTCGCCGTACCGTCCAGGCGTGCACGGCGAGGATGGCGCCGACGGCCACGAACTGGACGAGGGTGAGGACGGCGGCCGCGGACAGATCGAAGACATCGGATGTCTGCCGGTAGATCTCCACTTCGAGGGTGGAGAAGGTGGGGCCGCCGAGGATCTGCACGACACCGAAGGAGGTGAAGGTGAACAGGAACACCATCAGCGCGGCGGCGGCCACGGCGGGTGCGAGCGCGGGCAGGGTGACCTTGCGCCAGGCCCGCAGCGGGGAAGCGCCCAGCATCCGCGCGGCCTCCTCCTGCCGGGGATCGAGCTGGGCCCACAACCCGCCGACCGTGCGGACGACCACCGCGTAGTTGAAGAAGACGTGGGCCAGCAGGATGGCCCACACCGTGGTGTCCAGCCGTACGCCCCACAGTTCGTCGAGCAGCCCGCCATGCCCGACAAGGGCGAGGAACGCGCTGCCGGCGACGACGGTCGGCAGCACGAACGGAACCGTGACGACGGCCCTCAGCACCTGCTTGCCGGGGAAGTCGAGCCGGGCGAAGACATGGGCGGCGGGCAGCGCCAGCAGCAGGGTGAGGGCGGTGGAGGCGAGCGCCTGCCAGGTGGTGAACCACAGCACGTGCCGGATGTCCGGCTGCGTGACGACGTCCGCGATCCGCCCGAACCGCCAGGCGCCGTCCACCTTCAGCCCGCGCGCGACGATCGCGGCCACGGGCCAGGCGAAGAACAGCGCGAAGAACGCGACGGGCAGGGCCATCAGCCCGAGCCGTGCCGCGCTCCCGCGCAGGTCCCTCGTGCGGGCGGCTACTTCAGTACGAGCGAGGTCCACGACTTGACCCACTGGTCGCGGTTGGCGGCGATCTCGCCGGGCGCCATGGTCTCGGGATGCTCGGCGGCCGGACCGTACTCGGTGAACTCGGCGGGCACCTTCGCGCCCCGCACCACCGGGTAGACGTACATGTTCAGCGGCATGTCCTCCTGGAATTGCCGGGAGATCAGGAAGTCGACGAACGCCTTGGCGCCCTTGGGGTTCCCGGCGTCGCTGAGCACCCCGGCGAACTCGGTCTGCCGGAAGCAGGTGCCGGTCGCCACCCCCGTCGGGGCGGTGCCGGGCCGCTTCTTGGCGTAGATGACCTCGGCGGGCGGGGAGGAGGCGTACGACACCACGAGCGGCCGGTCGCCGCCCGCCTTCCTGCCCTCGGAGGAGCCGGAGAACTCCTGGTAGTACGCCTGGTCCCAGCCGTCGACGACCTTGACGCCGTTGGCCTTGAGCTTCTTCCAGTAGTCCTGCCAGCCTTCGTCGCCGTAACTGGCGGCGCTGCCGAGCAGGAAACCGAGCCCCGGCGAGGAGGTGGCCGCGTTCTCGGTGACGAGGAGGTTCTTGTACCGGGGCTCGGCGAGGTCGGCGAAGGTCCGCGGCGGGGTCAGCTTGTGCTCGCTGAAGTACGCCTTGTCGTAGTTGACGCAGATGTCGCCGTAGTCGACGGGCGTGACCCGGTGCTTGTCCTTGTCGAGCTGGTAGGCGGCGCCCACCGTGTCGAGGCCCTTGGCCGTGTACGGCTGGAAGAGACCGTTGTCGAGCGCCCGCGACAGCAGGGTGTTGTCGACGCCGAAGAAGACGTCGCCCTGCGGGTTGCCCTTGGTCAGGATCGCCTTGTTGACGGCCTGCCCGGCGTCGCCGTCCTCGAGGACCCTGACGTGGTAGCCGGTCCGCTTCTCGAAGTCCTTGAGCACGTTCTTGGAGACGGCCCACGAGTTGTGGCTGACCAGGGTCACGGTCCTGGGGTCCGAGGAGCCCTTGCCGTCGGACGAGCCGCACCCGGTCAGCGCGGGCACGGCGAGCAGGCCGAGCCCCGCCGCCACGGCCACGAGGGTCTTGTTGTGCACTGGATGTCCTCCTGGGGTGGGCCAGGAAGAGACGCGGCCCTGCCCGGAGTCCCCGAGGGGACCCGGGCAGGGCGCAACAGCTTGAGTGATGACCGAACTTCCTACCCAGAATGACCTGGGCGAGGTTCAGAGGGTCTGCGGCCCGGTTGCCGCACTCTCAGCGCTGTGGCGCTCCCCTGTCGGAATATGAAGATGTGTGGACGTGGCCAGATTACCGCTCGGTGGCCGCGAGCTGGCCACAGGCTCCGTCGATCTCCTGGCCACGGGTGTCGCGGACCGTGACGGGTACCCCGTGCGCGGCGATCGCCTCGACGAACGCCTTCTCGTCCTCCGGCCGCGACGCGGTCCACTTCGACCCCGGCGTGGGGTTCAGCGGGATGAGGTTGACGTGCACGGGCTTGCCCTTGAGCAGCCGGCCGAGCCGGTCGCCGCGCCACGCCTGGTCGTTGATGTCCCGGATCAGCGCGTACTCGATCGACAGCCGGCGGCCCGACTTCTCGGTGTACTCGAACCCGGCGTCCAGCACCTCGCGCACCTTCCACCGTGTGTTCACGGGGACGAGGGTGTCGCGCAGCTCGTCGTCGGGGGCGTGCAGGGAGATCGCGAGCCGGCACTTGAAGCCCTCGTCGGCGAACCGGTGGATGGCCGGCACCAGCCCGACGGTCGAGACGGTGATCCCGCGCTGCGACAGCCCGAGGCCGTCCGGGGCGGGGTCGGTGAGCGCCCGGATGGCGTTGACCACCCGGTTGTAGTTGGCGAGCGGCTCGCCCATCCCCATGAAGACGATGTTGGACAGCCGTGCCGGGCCGCCCGGCACCTCTCCGTCGCGCAGGGCCCGCATCCCGTCCACGATCTGGTGGACGATCTCGGCGGTGGACAGGTTCCGGTCCAGACCCGCCTGCCCGGTGGCACAGAACGGGCAGTTCATCCCGCATCCGGCCTGCGAGCTGATGCACATGGTCACCCGGTCCGGGTACCGCATCAGCACGGACTCGACGAGGGTCCCGTCGAACAGCCGCCACAGCGTCTTCCGGGTGGTCCCCTGGTCGGTGGACAGATGCCGGACGACGGTCATCAACTCCGGGAACAGGGCTTCCTGGAGCTTGGCTCGCGAACCGGCGGGGATGTCGGTCCACTGCTCCGGGTCGTGCGCGTACCGCGCGAAGTAGTGCTGCGCGAGCTGCTTGGCACGGAACGGCTTCTCACCGATCTCGGCCACCGCGTCCTTGCGCTCGGCGGGCGTGAGGTCGGCGAGATGCCGCGGCGGCTTCTTGGCTCCGCGCGGCGCGACGAAAGTGAGTTCTCCGGGCTTAGGCATAGCGTTACCAGTGTCGCAGATCCACTTGGGTGACCTGCGGGGCGAGTACGGGCCTCGTTCGGCGTTCGTCGTCGGTGGCGCGCCCGGGGGCTTTTCTCACCAGGTCACCGGCAGGGTCTTCGGTCCGCGGATCAGGCCCTGGCGCTGGAACTCGACCTCCTCGGGGAGCACGGCCAGCCGGATGCCGGGGAAGCGGGACAGGACGGAGGCGATCATGACCTCGGCCTCCATGCGGGCCATGGCGGCGGCCAGGCAGTGGTGCGGTCCGTGGCCGAAGGCGACGTGCGGGGCGCCCTCGCGGTCGAAGTCCAGGGCGCCGGGGTCGGGGAACGTCCCGGGATCGCGGTTGGCGGCGACATAGGCGTTGTAGACCACGTCACCGGCCCGGATCAGCCGGCCCCGGACCTCGACGTCCTCGGTGGCGACCCGGGGAATGCCGACGCCGTTGCGGTGCGGGACGTAGCGGAACAGCTCCTCCACCGCCCGGGGCAGCAGGTCCGGCTCGCGGCGCAGCCGGTCCAGGTGCTCGGGGTGGGTGAGCAGCGCGTACATCATCGAACCGCTGTTGTTGCGGACCGCGTGACCGCCGCTGACCTGGACGGCGATGGCCAGCGAGATCGCCTCGTCCTCGGTGATCTCGCCCGTGGCGGCGGCCTGCGCCAGCACTCCGGCCAGATCCTCGCGGGGGTCGTCGCGACGGCTCCGGAGCAGCTCGGCGATCCGGGCACGGGTGGCCCCGGCGGCCTCCCGGGCGCGCTCCTTGGACGCGGCGCCCGAGGACAGCAGGGCCTCGCCCGTCGTGGCCCAGTGGTGCCAGTCCTTCTCCGCCACGCCCAGGAAGTCGCGGAGCACCGCGATCGGGAAGGGACCGTGCAGGTGTTCCACAAGGTCGGCGGGGGCGCCGGCGCGTGCCATCCCGGCGAGCAGCTCGGCGGCCCTGCGCTCGGCGAGCGGTCGCAGGCGCCGCATGCTCCCGCCGGTGAACGCGCGGGCGACGACCCGGCGCAGCAAGGTGTGCCGGGGCGGGTCGACGTACTGCACCCCGGCCGTCTGCGAGGCCACCGGCACCGGCCGCATGGTGGTGACCTCGCGGCCGGCGACCTGTGCCCGGGAGAAGCGCGGATCGGAGGTGACGAAGCGGACGTCCTCGTACCGCGTGACCAGCCAGGCCCACCCCTGGCCGTGCGGCAGTGCGATCCGGGTGACGGGCTCGTCGCGCAGCAGCTCGTCCAGGAACGGATCGGGGTCGAGCGCGGGCAGGTCGTCGACGGGCCAGAACCTGACCGGCGGTACGGGCGGACCGACGGCCCTGCCCATCGGGGCCGGGTCGAGCGAGGGGCGGGCGGGTGCGGGGTCGAGGGGCATCGGGCACACTCCGTGCTGCGTCGCCGGGTGGCGGGGGCGGCGGCGGGGGCGGGGGGCGGTCGCAGTGGCGGGGGCGGTCGGGGTCGCGGTGACGGTCGCGGTGACGGGGGCGGTCGCAGTGGCGGGGGCGGTCGCGGTCGCGGGGGCGGTCGCAGTGGCGGGGGCGGTCGCGGTCGCGGTCGCGGTCGGGGTCGGGGTCGGGGTCGGGGTCGCGGTGACGGTGGGACGCCGTCCTCTGAGGGAGTCTGCCGCGAGCCGGCCCCGGCCGCCGATTCATGCTGCGGCATCCGGGTGCGGCTCACCTCGGCGCGCGACACGGCGACGGGCCCCCGCCCTGTGCTCAGGACGGGGGCCCGGAAGACATACGCCGAGCGGCTCACGCGGAGCCGGTGACGGCCCCTGTACCGCTGCCCCGGCGTGGCACCACCGGCGGCCGGACCGCGGCCCGGCCTCAGCTGCTGCCGACGAACACGACCATCAGCAGCCAGACCACCGGTGCCGTGGGCAGGAGTGAGTCCAGGCGGTCCATGATGCCTCCGTGACCGGGGAGCAAGGTGCCCATGTCCTTGATGCCCAGGTCCCGCTTGATCATGGATTCACCGAGGTCACCCAGTGTGGCGCTGGCCGCGACCGCGAGGCCCAGCAGCAGGCCCTGCCACCAGGCGCCGTCGTCGATCAGAAACTGCATGCACAGCGCGCCCGCGACCATCGCGAACAGCACCGCGCCCGCCAGGCCCTCGCGGGTCTTGCCGGGGCTGATGCGCGGGGCGAGCTTGTGCTTGCCGAAGCGCCAGCCGACCGCGTAGGCGCCGGTGTCGCTGACGACCGTCAGCAGCAGGAAGATCAGCACCCGCCAGGGACCGTCGTCGGCGGTGAGCATCAGCGCGACGAACGTGGCGAGGAACGGCACGTAGAACGCCGCGAAGACGCCGGCCGTGACGTCCTTGAGGTAGCCCTCGGGTGGTTCCGTCATACGCCACACCAGAACGGCCAGGGCGGTGAGGGCCATGGCGACCCACGCGCCCTCGGCGCCGCGCACATAGCCGGCGACGACCATCGCCGCTCCGCCGACCGCGAGCGGCACGAGCGGTGCCTTGATGCCCTGGCGCTCCTGGAGCCTGCTGGTCAGCTCCCACAGCCCGACGACGACGGCGACCGCTATGACGCCGACGAACACGGCCTTGACGATGAACAGGGACGCGACGATCAGCACACCGAGCCCGACCCCGACCCCTATGGCCGCGCTCAGGTCACGGCCCGCGCTCTTCTTCTGCGGCGCCGGCGGCGTCTGCGGGACGTCGGGCATGGGCTCCGGGTGCTCCGGGTTCTGGGTCTCGGCCGGGAGTTCCCGGACCTGGAACGTCTCATCTCGGAACAGGGGGCCGCCCGTCCGGGCGGCCCTCCGGTCGTCGTCCTGGTCTCCGCCGTACGCGGGTACGCCGGGCACGTCGGGCACGAGGGGCATGGGGCGAGTCTGCTGCGCCTCAGGCGCATCGTACGCGGGACCCGCCGGGGCAGCCCCCTGGACAGGCCCACCCTCGGTGGGCCCCCAGTAGCCGGTCCGACCCGTCGGCGGCGCTCCCCAGGAAGAGTCGCTCATCAGACTTCGAGCAGCTCCGCTTCCTTGTGCTTCAGAAGCTCGTCCACCTGAGCGACGTACTTGTGCGTGGTGTCGTCGAGCTCCTTCTCCGCACGGCGGCCCTCGTCCTCGCCGACCTCGCCGTCCTTGACGAGCTTGTCGAGGGCTTCCTTGGCCTTGCGGCGCACGGAGCGGATGGACACGCGCGCGTCCTCGGCCTTGGCCTTGGCGACCTTGATGTAGTCGCGGCGGCGCTCCTCCGTCAGCTCGGGGAACACCACACGGATGATGTTGCCGTCGTTGCTGGGGTTGACGCCCAGGTCGGAGTCGCGGATCGCCTGCTCGATGTTGCGCAGTGCGCTCTTGTCGAACGGGGTCACGACCGCCATGCGCGGCTCCGGCACGGAGAACGAGGCCAGCTGGTTGATCGGCGTCAGGGCGCCGTAGTAGTCGGCCACGATCTTGTTGAACATCGCCGGGTGCGCACGGCCGGTGCGGATCGCGGCGAAGTCCTCCTTGGCGACCACGACGGCCTTCTCCATCTTCTCCTCGGCCTCGAGGAGGGTCTCTTCGATCACCACTTGCTCCTGCGTGTCTTGAGTGAGGCCCGGCTGCGGTTCCTCTGTCGGGGCGGCGGCCGGCTGCGTCGCGTCTTCTTCCTGCACGGTTCCCGACCGGCAGGACATTGTCCATCCCCCGGCCAGGGCGCGTCCCGTCCGTCCCCCGGACAGGTGGCGTACCCCGGGCGACGGGGGCGTACCGGTCAGTCCCGGCTGCCCTGGTCACCCACCAGCGTGCCGATCTTCTCACCCTTGACGGCACGGGCGATATTGCCCTCCGCGAGGAGCTCGAAGACGAGGATCGGGAGCTTGTTGTCACGGCACAGTGTGATGGCGGTCGCGTCGGCGACCTTGAGGTCCCGGGTGATGACCTCGCCGTAGCCGAGTGCGTCGAACTTGACGGCGTCCGGGTTGGTCTTCGGGTCGGAGTCGTAGACCCCGTCCACGCCGTTCTTGCCCATCAGCAGCGCCTCGGCGTCGATCTCCAGGGCGCGCTGGGCGGCGGTGGTGTCGGTGGAGAAGTACGGCATGCCCATACCGGCGCCGAAGATGACCACGCGGCCCTTCTCCAGGTGGCGCACGGCACGCAGCGGAATGTACGGCTCCGCGACCTGGCCCATGGTGATGGCGGTCTGCACGCGGGACTGGATGCCCTCCTTCTCCAGGAAGTCCTGGAGGGCGAGGCAGTTCATCACGGTGCCGAGCATGCCCATGTAGTCCGAGCGGGCGCGGTCCATGCCGCGCTGCTGGAGTTCGGCGCCCCGGAAGAAGTTGCCGCCGCCGATGACTACCGCGACCTGGGCCCCGTCGCGCACGACGGCCGCGATCTCGCGGGCGATCTTGTGCACCACATCCGGGTCGACGCCCAGGCCCCCGCCACCGGAGAACGCCTCTCCGGACAGCTTCAGCAGAAACCGGCCGCGCACTTTGCCGTCGTCGCTCTTCTGGGCCTTGGTGGTCATGGGGGATCCCGCCTCTTTCATGTGTTGCACATACGAAGAAGGCCATTGCCGATGGGGTCGCTTTTCGCTCCCATGCGCGGCAATGGCCTCCTCGTCAGATCTGCTGCCGTCCGCACAACGCCCGGGTGTGGCGGTGTGCGCGGACGACTGCGGTCGACCCTACCGGGAATTCCTCGGGGTTTCCCCGGGGGTCACGCGTCGATCGCGGTACGGACTCAGATGCCGACCTTGATGCGCGAGAAGCGCTTCAGGGTGACACCGGCCTCGTCCAGCACCTTCTGGACCGACTTCTTGTTGTCCAGCGCGTACGGCTGGCCGAGCAGCGTGGCGTCCTTGAAGAAGCCGTTGACGCGACCCTCGACGATCTTGGCGATCGCGGCCTCGGGCTTGCCCTCGGCGCGGGTGGTCTCCTCGGCGACGCGACGCTCGGTCTCGACGACCTCGGCCGGGACGTCCTCACGGGAGAGGTACTTCGGCGCGAAGGCGGCGATGTGCTGGGCGACGCCCTTGGCGACCTCGGCGTTGGGCTTGTCGAGCTCGACCAGGACACCGATCTGCGGGGGCAGGTCGGGCATGGTGCGGTGCATGTAGGCGGTGACGTAACCGTCGGTGAACTGCGCGAAGCGGTCCAGGACGATCTTCTCACCGAGGTTGGCGTTGGCCTCGTCCACGAACGCCTGGACGGTCTTGCCGGCCTCGATCTCGGAGGCCAGCAGCGCCTCGAGGTCGGCCGGGACCGTCTTGGCGACGTGCTCGGCGATGGCGTTGGCCACGGCCTGGAACTTCTCGCCCTTGGCGACGAAGTCCGTCTCGCACTTCAGCTCGACGATGACGCCGGAGGAGTTGTCGTCGGCGATGACGGAGACCACGGCGCCGTTCTCGGCCGAGCGGCCCTCGCGCTTGGCGACGCCCTTCTGGCCCTTGATGCGCAGCGCCTCGACGGCCTTGTCGACGTTGCCCTCGGCCTCGTCCAGCGCCTTCTTGCAGTCCATCATGCCGGCGCCCGTGAGCTCACGGAGCTTCTTGACGTCGGCGGCGGTGTAGTTCGCCATGAGTCTGTGAGTCTTTCTCGAAGTCTGGGAGATCTTCTGATCCGCACGGTCTGTCGATCCACAGGTGATCGCGGATCGCGGACGGCGTGCCGACCTACGGGTGAACAGCGGGGGCGGACTTCACCGCGCCAGAGGCGCTCGGTTGCGGTACCGCCCCCGCCGTCGACGCTGACGTCAGGCCTGGTCGCCCTCGGCGGCCTTCTCCTCGGCCGGAGCGGCCTCGGTGACCTCGGTGACCTCGGCGGCCTCGGCGGCCGGAGCAGCCTCGGCGGCCGGAGCGGTCTCGGCGGCGGCCTCGGCAGCCGGAGCCTCGTCCTTCTTCTCACCCTCGAGCAGGTCGCGCTCCCACTCGGCGAGCGGCTCGGCGGCGGCCTTCTCGCCCTTGTCGCCGGTGGCGACGCGGGAGCGGGAGATGAGGCCCTCGGCGACGGCGTCGGCGATCACGCGGGTGAGCAGGGTGACGGAGCGGATCGCGTCGTCGTTGCCCGGGATCTTGTAGTCGACCTCGTCGGGGTCGCAGTTGGTGTCGAGGATCGCGACGACCGGGATGTTCAGCTTCCGGGCCTCACCGACGGCGATGTGCTCCTTCTTGGTGTCCACGATCCAGACGGCGCTGGGCACCTTCTGCATCTCGCGGATACCACCGAGGGTCTTCTCCAGCTTGGCCTTCTCGCGCGAGAGGACCAGCAGCTCCTTCTTGGTGAGGCCGGAGGCGGCCACGTCCTCGAAGTCGATCTGCTCGAGCTCCTTCAGGCGCTGCAGGCGCTTGTAGACGGTCGAGAAGTTGGTGAGCATGCCGCCCAGCCAGCGCTGGTTGACGTAGGGCATGCCGACGCGGGTGGCCTGCTCGGCGATGGCCTCCTGCGCCTGCTTCTTCGTGCCGACGAACATGACCGTGCCGCCGTGGGCGACGGTCTCCTTGACGAACTCGTAGGCGCGGTCGATGTACGACAGCGACTGGAGCAGGTCGATGATGTAGATGCCGTTGCGCTCGGTGAAGATGAAGCGCTTCATCTTCGGGTTCCAGCGACGGGTCTGGTGACCGAAGTGGACGCCGCTCTCCAGCAGCTCCCGCATCGTGACGACGGCCATGGCCGTATCTCCTTGGTGTTCTCGGTTGTGCCGCGCCCGCCGGACGGCGGTCGCGCCTGACGCCCGCGATGCGCCGTGCCGCTAAGGACCGAGAGGCGCTTGGTACGAACCGTTGCCGGCTGTCGTACCGGGGCGTGCGAAGTCGACCCGGTGACCCGGATCGCCAGAAGAAGTGTACGGGACCGACGAGGCGCCGGGTGACGCCACTGTCCACAACCGGCGAGTAGTCCACAGGCCGGGGTCGTGATCGGCCGATGTGCGGGACGGTTCCGTCATGCGACGAGTGAGGCGATGCGCGGCGCTGCGGGCGCTCCTGCTGCTGGGCCTGCCGGTGTTCACGTTCATGCCCCTGGCCCCGGCGGGCACCCTGCTCACGCCCCTGGCCCGGGCGAACACCCCGCTCCCGGCTCCGCCGCCGGCTCCGGCGGCACCGGTTCCGGCCATCGGACGCGGCTGGCCGGTCGGCCTGCGCCCACCGGTCCTGCGTGGCTGGGAACCACCGGTGACGGCGTACGGCCCCGGTCACCGGGGTGTTGACCTGTCGGCTCCGGCCGGGTCTCCGGTGCGCGCGGTGGCGCCGGGCCGGGTGCTGTTCGCGGGACGGGTGGCGGGGCGGGGCGTGGTGTCGGTGGAACTGGACGGCACGGATCTGCGGACGACGTACGAGCCGGTGCGGGCCTCGGTGCGAAAGGGTGCGGAGGTGAGGGCGGGTGACGTGGTGGGTGTGGTCGAACCGGCCGGGTCGCACTGCGGGACCGCGACGTGCGTGCACTGGGGCCTGCTGAGAGACACGACCTACCTGGACCCGCTGTCCTTGCTGCCTCCGTGGCTGCTGCGGACGGGTCCGTCGAGACTGCTCCCCGTACCGCCTCCCTGAGCTGCGGACCACCACACGGCCGGGGCCACAACCACGGCACGGCCACACCCATAGCCATGGCGCGGCTCGGCTCGGCCACACCTAGGGGAGCGGCCACGGCAGGGCTCGGCCACACCTATAGGAGCGGCCACGGCAGGGCTCGGCCACACCCATATCCGCGGCCACGGCAGGGCTCGGCCACGGCCACAGCCAGAGACACGACCACGCCACGGCCACGGCTCGGCTCAGCCCTGCACACCCCGCAGGGCCATGGCCACAGCGGCGTCGGTGATGGCCTCGGGGTCCTCGGCCGCCCCCAGCTCGATCCGGCGCACCGCCGCGTCCACCACCCCCTGCAGCAACATCGCCGCCAGCCGGGGCTGCCCGTGCCCCATCTCCCCCAGCGCCTCGACGATCATCGCGACCAGCCCCCCGTGGGCCGCCCGGATCTTCTCCCGCGCCCCGGCGTCCAGCTCACTCGCGGAGATGGCCACGACCGCCCGGTGCCGCCGGTCCCCGACCAGCGCCAGCTGCCGGCGCACATATGCCTCGACCTTTCCCCCGGCCGAGTCGGCACGCTCCATCGCCGCCGCGACCTCCGCCGCCCACACCGGGAAGTCGACCTCGCACAGCTCCTCGACCACGGCGGCCCGTGACCGGAAGTATTCGTACACGCTCGACCGCGCCAGCCCCGTCCGCTCGGCCAGCGCGGGGAAGGTCAGCGCTTCCGTCCCGCCCTCGGACAGCAGGGACCGAGCCGCGTCCAGCAGGGCGGCTCGCTGCATCGACCGGTGTTCGGCCACGGAGGCCGCTCGAATCCTTGGCACGTCGACCACTTTACGGACGCGCCATCCCGAAAGGGAGGACTCACCGTCCGAAGCTCGCCAGCTTCGCACGCAACTGGAGCACCGACTTGGTGTGGATCTGGCTGACCCGGCTCTCGGTGACACCGAGCACATTGCCGATCTCGGCGAGGGTGAGCCCCTCGTAGTAGTAGAGGGTGACCACGGTCTTCTCCCGCTCGGGCAGCGTGTTGATCGCCCGGGCCAGGAAACGGCGCAGTTCCCGGTCCTCGACCACCTCCACCGGGTTGTCGGCGGCGGTGTCCTCCAGCGTGTCCATCAGGCTGAGCCGGTCCCCGCCCTCGCCGCCGACGTGCAGCAGCTCTTCCAGGGCCACCACGTTGGCCAGCGACAACTGGCTGAACACGGCGTGGAGTTCATCGACCTCCATGCCCAGCTCGGCGGCGACCTCCCCCTCCGTCGGCGTCCGCCGCAGCCGCGCCTCCAGCGTGGCGTAGGCACGCTCGACGTTCCGCGCCTTCTGCCGGACCGAGCGGGGGATCCAGTCGAGCGCCCGCAGCTCGTCGATCATCGCGCCGCGGATCCGGGTGATCGCGTACGTCTCGAACTTGATCTCACGGTCGATGTCGAACTTCTCGATCGCGTCGATCAGCCCGAACACTCCCGAGGAGACGAAGTCGGCCTGCTCCACGTTGGGCGGCAGTCCGACGCTCACCCGGCCCGCCACGTACTTGACCAGCGGCGAGTAGTGCAGGATCAGCTGCTCCCGCAGCCGTTCGTCCCCCGTCGCCTTGTACGACCGCCACAGCTCGTCGAGCGTCGAGGGGGCGGGCGGTCGCACGCTGCCACCGTCGCGGGCGGTTGGGGGGATCGCCGCCCGGTCGGACCCGGAGGTGTGCTGGGGCATTCGTCGCCTTGTGCCGTTCTGCCGTGAAGTGCCGTGAAGTGCTGCGAAGTGGGTGGGAGTGAGGTCCGTGCGATGAAGTGGGCTGACTGGGTGAGGTGTCTGTCTGGTGCCGGGTTGACGCGGTCTGCGCCACCACCGTCGTGAGCGTAGCGTGACTGAGGAGTCGCGGTGTGCGAACAGTGCGGCACCACCCCTGCGCGGGGGGCTCGCGCGGGGCGTGTCGCCGCGCCCCGCGGCTCGCTCTCCGTGACCGGCCTCGGACGCCAACTCCGGGAAACGTCAAGGGCGTCGGGAGTTCCCCCGGACGGCCGAACACGGTCGGTCAGCATGGGCTGCGGCCGCCCCGGACCGAGATCACCGCCTGGCGTGTCAACTTCCAGCCATCGCCGTGTCGTTCGACGTAACCAAGTGCTCGGAGTTCGTACAGCCTCGCGATCGCCTCGTCCCGTGTGGTACGCGCGCCGAGCGCGATCTCCTCGGCGGGGGCCGCGCGGTTGCCCGGCAGAGCGGCGAGCACACAACGGGTGGCCGGTTCCAGCAGGTCGCGTGGGAGAACCGGGCCCCGTCGGGCCGGTGCCAGGTCACCCATGTCGCCCACGAGTTCGATGACTTCCGAGGCGTCGGTGACCAGGGTGGCCTCGTCGCGCAGCAGTTCGTGGACGCCGGCGGAGAGGGCGCTGCTGACCGGGCCCGGTACGCCCATGGTGAACCGGCCGAGGCGCTGTGCGGCCCGCGCGGTGGCCAGCGAGCCGCTGCGGCAGGCCGCCTCCACGACGACGGTGCCCCTGGTCAGGGCGGCGATCACGCGGTTGCGGAGGATGAACCGGCTGGGCGTGGGGTGGTCACCGGGCGGCAACTCGCCCACCACCAGTCCCTGTTCCGCGATGCGGGCGATCAACGCGGTGTGGCCGCGTGGATAGGGCTGGTCGACACCGCAGGCCAGAACGGCGACGGTGGCGCCGCGGGCGGCGAGCGCACCCCGGTGGGCGGCGCCGTCGATGCCGTACGCACCGCCCGACACGACGACCCACCCGCGCTCGGCGAGGCCACCGGCGAGGGTGGCCGCCGTGTGGGTGCCGTACTCGGTGCACGCGCGGGCGCCGACCACGGCCACGGAGCGGAGCGCCCACATCCGCAGGTTCGGCCGGCCGCGCACCCACAGTCCGAGGGGCCGCCCGTCTCCGAGATCGTCCAGCTGTCGGGGCCACTCGCCGTCCCCCGGGCACACGAACCGTGCCCCCGCGGCGCGGGCCTCCGCGAGATCCCGCTCCGGCTCGGCCCGCCCGGCCCGCGCGACGAGCCCCGCCCACCGGGTCCGGCTCGCACCGGGCAGCGCCTTCCCGCCGCACCGCAGTCGCCGCACCACCTCAGCCACCCCGAACTCCCGCACCCATCGCCCACCGGCTTCGTCCCCCGGCTCGATCACCCGCCCGAGAAAGACGCGCCCGAGCAGTTCGTCACCCGGCTCGGGGCCCCCGGCCGCCGCCGCGAGCGCCCCCTCGGGCTCCCGGCGGCCATCCCCCGACCGCTCCCCCGACCGCTCGCCGCTCATGTGCCGGCTCCTGCCGTGGCAGCCGCGATCGGTGCGGCCGGTGGTTCGAACGGCCGGGCGCCGGCCGGACGAGGACCACCACCACCGACCCCGCAATCACCGCCGACCCCGCAGCCACCACCGAACACGCAGCCACCACCGACCGCGCGGTCACCGCCGACGTGTGGTCCGCCGAGCGCCACGGGGATCGCGCCGGTGCCCGGGCGTGCGGCGCGGCCGGGTGGGGCGGCCCTCACCCGGGGCTCCCTTCCAGGAGGACACCGCGGCGGACGCCGGTGCGCAGTTCCAGTGCCCAGTTCACGTCGTTCGCCGAGGGCCGGTCGCGCCCGCCCAGGTCGGCGAGTGTCCAGGCGACGCGGAGGACGCGGTCCAGGCCGCGGGCGGTGAGCAGGCCCCGGTCCAGGTCTTCCTCGGCCTTGGCGAGCGCCCCGGGCCGTACGTGCCAGCGGGTGCGCAGTTCGTGTCCGGGCACCTCGCTGTTGGTTCGCCAGGGAAGTCCTTCGTAGCGCCGGGCGGCGCGTTCCCGGGCGAGCCTGACCCGGTCGGCCACGACGGCCGTCGGCTCGGCGTCGGTGTGCATCCGGAGGAGTTCGGCCCTGGCGACCGGCTCCACGGTGACACGCAGGTCCACCCGGTCCATGAGAGGGCCGGACAGCCGGGCGCGGTAGCGCTTGATCGAGGACGGCCTGCACTCGCAGATGTCGTCGCCTCGCCCGTGCCTGCCGCAGGGGCAGGGGTTGGCTGCCAGCACCATGAGGAACCTGGCCGGCATCCGCAGCATCCCCGCCGCCCGGGCGATCACGACGTGGCCGGATTCCAAGGGCTGGCGCAGGGCGTCCAGGACGCTGCTGTGGAATTCGGCGGCCTCGTCCAGGAAGAGGACCCCGTGGTGGGCCAGGGACACCGCGCCGGGCCGGGGCAGGCCGTTCCCGCCGCCGACGAGTGAGGCCATGGTCGCGGAGTGGTGGGGTGCGCAGTACGGGGGCTTGTCGACCAGGGGATGACCGGGCGGGAGCAGGCCGGCCACCGAGTGGACCGCGGTGACCTCCAGGGACTCGGCCCGGCCCAGCTCGGGCAGGAGCCCGGGGAGCCGTTCGGCGAGCATCGTCTTGCCGGCGCCGGGCGGCCCCTTGAAGAAGACGTGGTGCCGGCCGGCCGCCGCGACCTCCAGCGCCGCCCGCGCCGTGTGCTGGCCCGCGACATCGGCCAGGTCGGCGGCGTGGGCACCGTAGGCGGCGCCCGTCCCGAGCCCGGTGCCGGGGAGGGCCAGACCGGCGAGGAAGGGATCGGGGCGGACGTCTCCCGGGACGGGTTCCTCGTCGGGCACCGGCTCCTCGGTGAGGACGGCGATCAGCTGGCGCAGGCTCCGTACGCCGAGCACCGAGACGCCCGGCACCAGTGATGCCTCGGGCACCGCGGACTCGGGCACGACCACCTGTTCGTATCCCGCGTCCGCCGCGGCCAGGACCGCCGGGAGGATGCCCCGGACCGGTCGCACCCGGCCGTCCAGCCCCAGCTCTCCGATCATGACGATGTCGGCGAGCACGCGGGGGTCGATCCGCTCGGCGGCGCCGAGGACGGCGGCGGCGACGGCCAGATCGAAGCCGCTGCCGCTCTTGGGCACCGATGCGGGGCTGAGGCCGACGGTGAGTTTCTTGGACGGCCAGGCCGCACCCGAGTTCACCACCGCCGCCCGGACCCGGTCCCGGCTCTCCGTCAGGCTCTTGTCCGGGAGGCCGACCAGGGTGAAGGCGGCGACGCCGGGTTCGAGGTCGGCCTGCACCTCGACGACCACGCCCTCGACGCCGACCAGGGCCACCGAGCACGTACGGGCGAACGCCATTCAGGCCACCCCCCGCGCGTGTTCGACGGACGGGGCGCCACGGCGGGGCAGAAGAACGCCGACGAGGTCGATGCGGACGCCACCCGGCGGGGCTCCGCCATGGGCCTGGATCCAGTGCTCGGCGAGGTCCCGGAGCCTGGCCGCCTTCTCGGGGGTCACCGCGGCCATCGGGTGTTCGTAGTCGCCGCCCCTGCGGGTCTTCACCTCGCAGACGACGAGCGCGTCACCGTCCCGCGCCACGATGTCGATCTCGCCGGACCGTCCGCAGCGCCAGTTGCGCTCCAGGATCGTCATGCCCGCCTCGGCGAGCCGCCTCGCGGCCAGATCCTCGCCGTACCTGCCGATTGCTTCTCGTGCGTTCATGTCGGCACCACCTCCGGCGCCAACCGTCACGCATCCCGCGACCCGATGTTGATCTTGGTGGATCACTCGGCGGTTGTGGAAAACTCCGTCACCCGGACGGGCAACACCGCGCGAAGCCGCAGGTCATCACCCGCCCGGCAGCTCCAGGTCGCTCTTGTTCAACTCCTCGATGTTCACGTCCTTGAACGTCAGCACGCGAACCTGCTTGACGAAGCGAGCCGGCCGGTACATGTCCCAGACCCAGGCATCGGCCATGGTCACCTCGAAGAACACCTCGCCCTGGACCGAGTGCACCTGCATCTCGTAGTCGTTGGTGAGGTAGAAGCGCCGCTCGGTCTCGATCACGTATTTGAACAGACCGACGACGTCTCGGTACTCCCGGTAGAGCTTCAGCTCCATCTCGGTCTCGTACTTCTCGAGGTCCTCGGCGCTCATGGCATGTTCCCCTTCAGCCGTGCGATCCCACCATTGTGCGCCAGTCCCCGGGGTCCTCAGACGATTTCCGTGTCGAGGGTCACGGGCCTGGCCGGGGGACCTTCGACGAGCAGCGTGCGCAGCAGCTCGGCGAGTCTGGTCGGATACACCGTCTCATGTGCCCGGGTCAGTTCCTGACACGTCCACCAGCGCGCTCCGGCGACAGTACGCCGCTCCAGCTCCGTCAGCCCCGTCGCCGCGGTGGCCGTCTGGCGCGTACGGGCCAGGTAGTACCACTCGTCCTGGTCCCAGCGACGGCCCGCGAACGGGAACGAGCACCGCCGCCGCCAGAGCACGGGGCCGAGTTCGACGTCGGTGATGCCGGTCTCCTCGGCGAGTTCCCGCAGCGCGGCCTCCTCGCGCGTCTCGGCGCCCTCCAGGCCGCCGCCGGGCGTGAACCACCAGTCGTCGGCCGGGTCGTCCGGCTCGTGGCCGTGCAGGAGGAGGATGCGGTCCTCCGGGTCGAGCAGCACCACGCGGGCCACCCGGCGCGGTTCGTCTCCGCTCTCGCAGGACTCCTCCGCCGGCCGCGTGGTCTCAGCGGGCACCGGCCGCCTCCGGGCGGGCCGTACGGCCGCGGGAGCGGCTCAGCCGCCCAGCGATGGGGCCGTAGGCGCCGCCGCCGAGGACCAGGACCGCTCCGGCCAGGACCATCAGCTCGATCGTGCGCAGCGGGCCGGGCCGGGAGAGGGCGCCGAGCGACTCGAACCCGGTGGGCCGCTTGAGCGTGCCGTTCCAGGGCCAGACGACGGCCTCCACGCGGGCGGAGACGGCGTCGCGGGAGACGGTTCCCTTGGCCGCGTCCGTGAGGTGGGCGGTGGAGTCCAGGGAACCCTGGCGTTCGTCGCCGAGGAGGAACAGCCGGCCCTCGGGCACGGTCACCGTGCCGAAGTTCGTGATCTCGGCCAGGCTGCCCTTGGGCAGGTACGGCTCGTCGATCCGCTTGCCGTTGACGGTCAGCTTGCCGTCGGTGCAGCAGGAGACGGTGTCCCCGCCCACCGCGACCACACGCTTGACCACCTTGGCGTTGGTGACCCAGGTCTTGTCCTCGAAGACGACCACGTCACCACGGCGCACCTCGGCGCCGTCGACGCGCTGGGCCAGCACCCGGTCACCGGCGTCGATGGTGGGGGTCATGGAGCTGGTGGGCACGGTGTACGGCCGGTAGACCACCGCTCCCCACGCGAATCCGCCCAGGAACAGCACCAGACCCAGCGCCACGGCCAGTCCGGACAGCCGCTGCCCGAGTCGGCCGCCGCCGGCCTGTGCCGTGCCGGTGCCGCCGCCCTGCGGGGCCGTACGCGTCATGCTCTCGCCACCCATGGACCCGCACCCTACCCGGCGGTTCCGAACGGGGGCAGCCCCCTCTCCCGGCCGGGGTCACCAGGTCCGGGACGTGCACGTCTACCTGCGCCTGCGCCGCCACACCACGAGCGGCAGCACCGCGGCGACGGCCGCGCCCTGCGGGGCCACCGTCAGGGACGCGGCGGCGGCGGACTGCCGGTCGAGGCCGGGCTGGTCGAAGGTGTCCGGGATCGGCAGGGTGCCCCAGCGGTTGATCGGCCATGCCTTGACGATCGCGCGGCCCACGACGTCCTTGACCGGGACCATGCCGTGGTGCTTGTCGGACTGGTTGTAGCGCGAGTCGCGGGAGTTCTGGCGGTGGTCGCCCATCACCCAGATGTAGCCCTTGGGGACCTTCACCTTGAACTGGCCGCCCTGGTCGTCCACGCTGCACGGGGTGTTGCCCGGGTAGACGTACGGCTCGTTCAGCGCCTTGCCGTTGACCTTCAGCGGGCCGCTGTTCTTGCACTCGACCGTGTCGCCGCCGACCCCGATCACCCGCTTGATGAGGTCCTTCTCCTCCGCCGAGGGCATCAGGCCGATCCAGCTGAGGACCTTCTGCACGGGGTTCGGGTTCGGTGTCGGTTCGCCCGCCAGCCAGTTGTCCGGGTCGTGGAAGACGACGACCTCACCGCGCTCGGGCTCGGAGCCGAACCACGGGGTGAGTTTGTCGACCAGGACGCGGTCACCCTCCTGGAGGGTGTTCTGCATCGAGTCGGACGGGATCGAGAACGCCTGCACCAGGAAGGTCTTGATCAGCAGCGCCAGGACCAGCGCGATGCCGATCAGAATCGGCAGTTCCTTCCAGAAGGAGCGCGGTTTCCTCGGCCGTTGTGTCCCCGCGTCCGCGTCCGAGGTCCCGGCGCGGGGCCCTGGCTCGCCCTCCGGCGTGCCCTCGTCGCCCGCTGCCGCGTCATTCCCGGAGGTCATGGCGCCGTCCGGGACGGGACCGTCCGGTCCCACGGGGCGCCCGCGGTGCTCCTCGCCGTCGTGTCCCGACCGTGCGCCAACCGCCACATCCCCCACGCCAACTCCTCACTCTGTGCCGCCGCCTGCCCCACACACGACGCAGGCCCACCACTCCCATAACGAGCGGGAGTTCCGCAGGGGTCGGGAGCTGGGTCATTCCGTTCCGATTCTCGGGATCAACCCTATGCGACGGCTGGGGAGCAGCAGTCGCCCCCGACGCCGAGTCGGTGACGCTTGCGAAGGTTTTAGGTTCGTCCAGGCGCGTCCAGTGGCCGACCGGCCAGCCGATGACCATGGCCCGGCCGACCACCGAGTCCTCGGAGACCGTGCCGCCGTAGGGCGTGTCCTGGTGGGCCCGGGAGTCCGCCGAGTTGTCCCGGTGGTCGCCCATCACCCAGAGCCGGCCCTTGGGCACGGTGATGTCGAAGGGGGTGGAGGAGGGCGAGTTCCCCGGGTACAGGTAGTCGCCTTCGGTGAGCGGTACGCCGTTGACGGTGACGCGCCCCTGCGCGTCACAGCACTTGACGTGGTCGCCGCCGACCCCGACGACCCGTTTGATCAGGTCCTTCTCGTTGTCGGAAGGCAGCAGGCCGATGAAGGTGAGCCCTTCCTTGACCTGCTTGACCACGACGGGGTCGTTCTTCTTGGTGGTCTGCTCGTCCTGGAGCCAGCCGCCCGGGTCGTGGAAGACGACGACGTCCCCGCGCTCCGGCTTGGAGCCGAACCAGGGGGTGAACTTGTCGACGAGGACCCGGTCGCCGATCCGGATCGTCTGCTCCATGGAGCCGGAGGGGATCACGAACGCCTGGACGAGGAATGTCTTCAGGACGAGTGCGATGAGAACGGCGACACCGACCAGAAGGGGGATCTCCCGAACGGTCGAGCGCCTGCGCTTGCGCTTGACCTTGCGCTGGAGTTTGCGGCGCTCCGCGCGCGTGCGGCCGCCTCCGGGCGCGGCGGCGCGGCGGACCCCGGTGGGCAGCAGGTTGTCGGCGGGGGTGCTGGGCACCCCGCGTGGTTTGCCGCGGTTACCCATGGACGCCCTCCGCCGGGGCGGCGGGCACGCGCGCGTAGGCGGACGGCCGGGTCAGATGTGTCCAGTGGCGGTACGGCCACACGATCCAGTCGGCCCGGCCGATGACGTCGCCGACGGGGATCATGCCGCCGCCGGGCGAGCCGAGATGATCACGGGAGTCGCTGGAGTCGCTGCGGTGGTCACCGAGCACGAACAGGCGGTCCGGGGGCACGACGACGTCGAAGGGCACGCTGGAGGCGCTGTCCCCGGGATGGAGGAACGCCGTCTCGTCGACCGCCCGGCCGTTCACCTCGATCCTCCGCTTCCTGTCGCAGCAGACCACGTGGTCTCCCCCCACCCCGACCACACGCTTGATGTAGTCGGCGTCCCCGAAATACCCGGTGCCGTCGAACACGATCACGTCGCCGCGACGTGGCTGGGCACCGAGACGGTACGCCAACTTATTTACGAGAACGCGGTCGCCGATCCTCAAATTCTGCTCCATGGATCCGCTCGGGATCTCGAACGGTTGCGCCACGAAGGTGTTGAGGACCAGCAGGAACGCCAGACCGGTGAGGATCGAGAGGGTGATCCGGCCGCCAGGGAGCCAGTCGGCGACCCGTGCCACCAACGGCAAACGCGACCGGCCCTCCGCACCCGGCGTACCGGGGCGGGAGGAGCGGTCGCGTTCCGTCGGCTGTGCTTCGGTGTCCATCGGGGCGAGATGCTATCCCGACCCGCCATGGACTCCTTCAGAGCGCTCAGCTGTCGCGCTTCTCCTTGATCTTCGCGGCCTTGCCGCGCAGGTCACGGAGGTAGTACAGCTTGGCGCGGCGCACGTCACCACGGGTGACGAGCTCGATCTTCTCGACGATCGGGGTGTGCACCGGGAAGGTGCGCTCGACGCCGACGGAGAACGAGACCTTGCGGACCGTGAAGGTCTCGCGGACACCGGAGCCCTGGCGACGGATCACCACGCCCTTGAACTGCTGCACACGGGAGCGGTTGCCCTCGATGACGCGGACGTGGACGTTGACGGTGTCACCCGGACGGAAGGCCGGGATGTCGCTGCGCAGCGACGAGACGTCGACGGAGTCGAGCAGGTGAGACATTTCGTCTGCTTTCTTCGCTGATGCCACAGGTCATCAACGGAACTAGGGTTCCATGAGGACTGCCGTGCGGGTCGGGGCGGGCGTCGTGTCCCCCTGTGGCAGGGGCGCACGCCGGACGGACGCACAACAGCGGTCTATTCTTCCACGCCCTCGGCCCGGCGCCAAAATCGGCCGTACCGCTCCCCCTCCGGGTCCGGTTCCCAGCCCAGGATGGACAGCATCTCGCGGTCCTTCTTGTCGAACGCCTTGGGATCGCAGTGCTCGATCAGGTCGGGCCGGTGGGCGGTGGTCCGCCGGAGGGCTTCGTCGCGGCGCCAGCGGGCGATCTTCCCGTGGTGGCCGCTGAGCAGCACCTCGGGGATGTCCCGGCCGCGCCAGACGGGCGGCTTGGTGTAGACGGGGCCTTCGAGGAGGCTGGCCATCGCGCCGGGGGCGAAGGAGTCGTCCCGGTGGGACTCCGCGTTGCCGAGGACGCCGGGCAGCAGCCTGGCGACGGCCTCCGTGATGACCAGTACGGCCGCCTCGCCACCGGCGAGGACGTAGTCGCCGATGGAGACCTCGTAGACCGGCACGCGGGTGGTGTACTCGTCCATCACGCGCCGGTCGATGCCCTCGTAGCGGGCCGGCGTGAAGATCAGCCAGGGGCGTTCGGACAGCTCGACGGCCAGTTCCTGGGTGAAGGGGCGGCCGCTGGGCGTGGGGACGATCAGCGCGGGGGCCCGGGCGCCGGTCTCGTATCCGTCGGCGAGGACCGTGTCCAGGGCGTCGCCCCAGGGGTCGGTCTTCATGACCATGCCGGGGCCGCCGCCGTACGGGGTGTCGTCCACCGTGTTGTGGCGGTCGTACGTCCACGCGCGCAGGTCGTGCACCTGGACGTCGAGCTGCCCGCGCGCGCGGGCCTTGCCCACGAGGGAGACGTTCAGGGGGTCGAGGTACTCGGGGAAGATCGTGACGACGTCGAGACGCATTACGCCTCTTCCCCGAAGCCCTCGGAATCCCGGGCGGACGCGATCTCGGCACGGTCGTCGATCAGGCCCGGCGGGGGCGTGATGACCGCCTTCTGCTCGGCCAGGTCGATCTCTGCGACGATCTCCTCCACGAAGGGGATCATCACCTCGCTGCCGTCCGGGCGCTCCACGATGAACAGGTCCTGGGAGGGCAGGTGCGAGATCTCGGTGATCCGGCCGACCTCCGTGCCGTCCGCGGTGACCACGTCCAGGTCGATGAGCTGGTGGTCGTAGTACTCGTCCTCATCCTCGGGGAGTACCTCGGGGTCGATCTCGGCGATCAGCAGGGTGTTGCGCAGGGCCTCGGCGGCGTTGCGGTCGGTGACGCCCTCGAAGCGCAGGAGCAGCCGGCCGCTGTGGACGCGGCCGGTGGCGATGGTGAGGGGTCCGGTGGAGGCCGGGTCGGTGGCCAGGACGGCGCCCGGGGCGAGCCGCAGCTCGGGCTCGTCGGTACGTACCTCGACGGTGACCTCGCCCTTGATGCCGTGGGCGCGGCCGATCCGTGCGACTACCAGCTGCACGTGTCCAATTCTCCTGTCATCTGCTGCTCGCGCATCCTGCTCGTACGGCCTCATGCGGCCTGCTCATACGACTGCGGGCCGGGGACGGCCAGTGGCCCTCCCCGGCCCGAGCCGGTTGCGATGAAGCGTCAGCGGACGTGGTCCACGTCGACGAGGTCGACGCGGACACCGCGGCCGCCGATGGCGCCCACGACGGTACGCAGAGCACGCGCGGTACGGCCGTTGCGGCCGATCACCTTGCCGAGGTCGTCGGGGTGCACCCGGACCTCCAGCACGCGCCCGCGGCGCAGGTCACGCGAGGCGACCTGCACATCGTCAGGGTTGTCGACGATGCCCTTCACGAGGTGCTCAAGCGCCTCTTCGAGCATGGTGCTCAGGCCTCGGTCGACTCGGACTCAGCCGCGGCCTCGTCCTTCTTCTCAGCCTTCTTCTTCTGGGTGATGGCCTCACCCTTACCGTCGTCGTCACCACCGAGAGCCTCGAACGACGGGCGGGTCGACTTCGGCTCGGCCACCAGCAGCGGCGCCGGGGCGGGCTCGCCCTTGAACTTCTGCCAGTCGCCGGTCTTCTTCAGGATGGCGAGAACCGGCTCGGTCGGCTGCGCGCCGACACCCAGCCAGTACGCCACGCGCTCGGCGTCAACCTCCATGACCGACGGGTTGTAGGTCGGGTGGTACTTGCCGATCTCCTCGATGGCCCGGCCGTCACGGCGGGTACGGGAGTCGGCGACGACGATGCGGTAGTGAGGCGAACGGATCTTGCCCAGACGCTTCAGCTTGATCTTGACTGCCACTGGAGTGAATTCTCCTGGATCTGACGTGGGTGGGCACGGCGAGTTGCCGCGTGGGGTTGCGGTACCCGAGTGCCCGATGGACGCGTCAGCCGGAGGAGAGAGGGGTCCTGTGCGGCTGTCGAGTACAGCTAGCCATTCTGCCACACCCTGCGAGTCGCTTTTGGCGGAGGGTGCGTGCACCGCATTACGGCATGCCGGTGCGGCACCCGGCGTGGAGGTGAGGTCACGTCGGGTGCGCCGGCGACCGGCACGGGCAGGACGCCGCGGTGTGGCGCCCCCCGTCGTCCGCGGTCCCGGCACCCACGAGATGCCGGTACGTCCGCGGCCCGCGCCTATGCCGCCCCCACGACCTCCGGAATCCTGAACGGCTTGCCGCAGCCGCCGCAGACGATCGGGGCCTGGGCCAGGACCGAGGGCACGACCCGGACGTTGCGCCCGCAGTCGCACACCGCCTTGACCCGGACGCCGCCGCCGGAGGAGCCGTGCCGGGCGGCCGGGCCGCGGAAGGTGCGGGAGGTGTCGGCGGAGGTGGCCGCGGTGTGGGCCTTCAGCGCGCGTTGCAGCCGCTCGATGGTCGGGCGGTAGCGCCGCTTCGCCTCCGGGTTGAGCGTGACCAGCGAGAAACCGCTGCTCGGGTGGGGTTCCTCGGGGTGGTCCAGGCCCAGTTCCTCGGCGATCGCGAGGAAACGACGGTTGTGGTAGCGGCCGGCCCGGGAGGTGTCACGGATGCCGCGTGCGGCGGCGATGCCGTGGACGGCCTCGTGGAGCAGTCGCTCGAAGGAGAGTTCGTGACCGCACGCGGACGACGACTCTCCGATCAGGGACTCCGGCGCGGCGAGGTCCGGCAACTCGGGGTGGTGCCGCTGAATGTCGGCCCACGCCTGCGCCAGCTCCGCGGCGAGGACAGGTGGTGTCTGTGTCGTGCTCACGTAATGACAACGAGCGGGGGTGCCGCTGTGTTCCTATTCCGGGCCATCCCAAATAATTTGCACGTACCCGTCAGTTTGCCGCTGATGCGTCCTGACGAGGGCGGGTGCGCTGATCTGCGGAGAAGCGGCACAGCTCATACCAAGCTGGTGCGTAGTCCGCGCTACGCCCCGCCCGTGAGCGCTGATGCGGCGGTGGCCGTCTGCTGCGCAAGGGGTGTTTCGGCCGCTCTCGGCGCGTGCTCTCACCCTGGTCAGCGTCTGCGGCCCTCGTGGCGTTACCGCGCACCGCCCCGCCCCCCGCCACCGGCCCGTCCCCGGGCGCGGACACCGTACGGCCACCCAGGTTGCCGGGATGTGAAATCTCGCCACACCCGCGCCGTGACCCCAAGCCGGGGCCCACGACCCCTGGACGGCACCGCGAGCCGGGAGTTACGTGGCATACGTGGGAAGTGCGCGCGCACGACACGGGGGCCGCACGACCGGGCACAGCGGCGAACTGTCGGCGATTGGGGCGCTTCCATGACACCTACGCTCGTGCGGCAGCACGTGTCTCACGCGGCCTCCGCACCCCGCGTGGACCTGAGCGCACGCGCGCGTGACTGGTCCGAGATCCAGGAGCGGATGCTCGTACCGCTCTTCGACGCCGTGTACGACCGACTCGAAGTGGGCCCCGCCACCCGGCTGCTGGGCCTGCGCTGCGGTTCCGGGCTCGCCCTGCTGATGGCGGCCTCCAGGGGCGCCGAGGTCACCGGCGCCGACTCCGCCTCCCCCGAACGGCTCGCCCTCGCCCGCGAGCGTCTGCTGCCGGACACCCAGCCCGGCAGGGACGGCGGCGCACGGCGCGGCACGCGCGCCGCTACGGCCGCGACACTCCTCGACGGCCCGCCCGCGGACGCGGCCGGCCCCAAGACGGCCCCGTACACCCTGGTCACGGTCTTCGAGCCGATCGGCAGCCTCGCGGGTGACTCCGAATGGCTCGGCGAACTGCTCGCCGGCGCGCTTCCGTCGGCCGCGCGCGGGGCGGCCGTGGTGCTGGCCGGCTGGGGTCCGCCGGAGCGCTGCGCCACCTCCTCGGTGCTGCGGGTGGCCACCAGGCTGGCCGATCCGCTGCGCAGTGCGCGCAGCTGGCGGCCCGCCCGGCGTGACGACCTGGAGGAGGTCGCCGGCCGGGCCGGGCTGAAGCCGGACGGCTCGGGCCGGGTCTCCTGCCCCTTCGGGTACGCCGATCTCGACAGTGCCGCCCGGGGGCTGCTGTCGACCGGTCTGTTCGACGCGGCGATCGGGGCGACCGACGCCAAGCAGGTCGACAAGGAGCTGACGGAAGCCCTGCACCCGCACCGCCGCCCGGACGGCACGGTGTGGATGCCGAACGTCTTCCGCTACCTGATCGCCCGGGTGCCCTAGGTCCCGCCGGAGCGGCGGGACCCGGAGCCGGCCCGGCCGGGGGCGAGCGCCCTAGGCGTCGCTGTCCTTGGTCAGGCGGGTGATCCCGGCGATCCGGTACGCGTCCGCCTCCTCCAGCGTCTCGCTCTCCAGCAGGGCCTGGGCCAGGGCGTCGAGCTGTCCGCGGTGGTCGCGGAGCTTGCGGCACGCCTCCTCGTAGCACTCGTCCACGATCCGCCGCATCTCGGAGTCGATCACGTCGAGGGTCTGCGGGGCGGCGGCGAGGCCGTACGCCTGCTGGGCGTCGTTCGGCAGCGCGGAGAGCCTGCCGACCTCCACGCTCATGCCCCAGCGCGAGACCATGCCGCGCGCGATGTTGGTGACCTGTTCCAGGTCGCTCTCGGAGCCGGTGGTGATCACGTCGTAGACGACGTGCTCGGCCGCCATGCCGCCCAGCGCGCCGATGATCCGGCCGCGCAGATACTCCTCGGTGTACGCGTACCTGTCCGCGTCCGGGGTCGACAGGGTGACCCCGAGCGCCCGGCCGCGCGGCACGATCGTGATCTTGCGGACCGGGTCGGCGCCGGGCTGGAGCATGCCCAGCAGGGCGTGCCCGCTCTCGTGGTACGCGGTGCGCCGGCGCTCCTCGGCCGGCATCACCAGCGGACGCTCCGCACCCAGCTGGACCTTCTCCAGCGCGTCGGACAGGTCGGCGCGGGTCACCCGCTGCTGCTTCCGCTTGACCGCGAGCAGCGCGGCCTCGTTGGCGAGGTTGGCCAGATCCGCACCCGTCATGCCCGGGGTCGTACGGGCCACCTGCGCGAGATCGACGTCGTCGCCGAGCGGGATGTCACGGGTGTGGATCTCCAGGATGGCCTCGCGCCCGCCGCGGTCCGGCGGCGAGACCTGGACCACCCGGTCGAAGCGGCCGGGGCGGGTCAGGGCCGGGTCGAGGATGTCGGCACGGTTGGTGGCCGCGATCACGATGACGCCCTCCGCGCCCGAGAAGCCGTCCATCTCGGTGAGGATCTGGTTCAGCGTCTGCTCGCGCTCGTCGTGCCCGCCCACCGACGCACCGCCGCCGCGCGCCCGTCCGATGGTGTCGATCTCGTCGATGAAGATGATCGACGGCGCGACCTTGCGGGCCTCCGCGAACAGCTCCCGCACCCGGGAGGCGCCCACGCCCACGATCATCTCGATGAACTCGGAGGCCGAGGCGGAGAAGAACGGCACGCCCGCCTCTCCGGCCACCGCCCGCGCCAGCAGCGTCTTTCCCGTGCCGGGCGGTCCCGCGAGCAGCACACCGCGCGGCATCTTGGCGCCCATCCGGCGATAGGCGTCGGGGTTCTTCAGGAAGTCCACGACGTCGTTCAGCTCGCCCTCGACCTCGTCGATCCCGGCGACGTCGGCGAACGTGGTGCGTTTCTCCCCCGGCACCAGCTCCACCGGCTTCGGCGGCGCCTTCCGGCCGAGCATGCCGCCCGCGCCGCCGAGTCCCGCGCTCATCCGCCGCGCGATGAACACCCACACGGCGACCAGCAGCAGCATCGGCGCCAGCGAGATGAGCAGGTTGGCGAGAAAACTCCGGTGCTGGACGACCGGCGCGGCGGTGACGTTGACCTTGTGCTTGGTCAGGTTCGCCCACAGATCGTCGTCAGCGAAGGACGGCCGCTCGGTGTTGAACTTGGTGTACTGGCCGCCGCCCTCCGGGTTCTTCCGCTCCTTCTTGAGCTGGCCCTGGATGGAGTCGCCCTTGGCGTAGATCTTGTCGACGTTGCCGTCGTTCACCTGCTTGCTGAACTCCGTGTAGGAGATCGTCGGTTCGTTCGCCTGGTCGAAGTACGACAGCACCAGGTTCGCGATCAGGTACACGATCAGCGCGGTGAGGATCAGCCGCCACCAGCCGCCCCGCATACTCCGCCCGCCGCCGGGCGACTGCTGCGGCGGCTGCTCCGGGGCGCCCTCGGTGCGCCAGGGCTGGTCCGGCGACTTGCGCGGCGGAGCGGGGTTGGTCATACCGGGACGGTACGACATCGCCCCGGCCCCGGCATGCGTAAGGGCGCCCCTCCGACGGAAGGGCGCCCCGGCGATGCACGGGCCCGGTCAGCCCATGAACTTCTTGAACTCGTCCGGCAGCTCGAAGTCCTGACCGCCCTGCTGCGGCAGCCCGAAGGCGCCCCCGCCCTGGGCGGCGGCCTCGCGGCGCTGGGCCTCCTCCAGCTCCTGCTGCCTGCGCTTCATCGGGTTGCCGGAGCGCTGCTTGCCCTTGGCCTTCTTCTGCTGCTTCTTCTGCCGGCCGGGGCCGCCGCCCATGCCCGGGATCCCCGGCATGCCCGGCATGCCGCCGCCCTGAGCCATGCGGGACATCATCTTGCGGGCGTCGAAGAACCGCTCGACCAGGTTCTTCACCGCGCTGACCTCGACGCCGGAGCCCTTGGCGATGCGGGCGCGGCGCGAGCCGTTGATGATCGTCGGGTCCTGGCGCTCGCCCGGCGTCATCGACTTGATGATCGCGGCGGTGCGGTCGACGTCCCGCTCGTCCAGGTTGGCGATCTGGTCCTTGATCTGGCCCATGCCCGGGAGCATGCCGAGCAGCTTGCTGATGCTGCCCATCTTCCTGACCTGCTCCATCTGGGACAGGAAGTCGTCCAGGGTGAAGTCCTGGCCCTTCTTGGACGCCAGCTTCGAGGCCATCTTCTGGGCCTCTTCCTGGCTGAACGTCTTCTCCGCCTGCTCGATCAGGGTGAGCAGGTCACCCATGTCGAGGATGCGGGAGGCCATCCGGTCCGGGTGGAACGCGTCGAAGTCGTCCAGCTTCTCGCCGTTCGACGCGAACATGATCGGCTTGCCGGTGATCTGCCGGATGGACAGCGCGGCACCACCGCGGGCGTCACCGTCGAGCTTGGACAGGACCACGCCGTCGAAGCCGACGCCGTCGCGGAATGCCTCGGCGGTGTTGACGGCGTCCTGACCGATCATGGCGTCGACCACGAACAGGATCTCGTCCGGGGAGACCGCGTCCCGGATGTCCGCGGCCTGCTGCATCATCTCGGCGTCGATACCGAGGCGGCCGGCGGTGTCCACGATCACGATGTCGTGGACCTTGGACTTCGCGAAGTCGATGGAGTCCTTGGCGACCTTCACCGGGTCACCGACGCCGTTGCCCGGCTCCGGGGCGTACACGGCGACGCCGGCGCGCTCGGCGACGACGCTCAGCTGGTTCACGGCGTTCGGGCGCTGGAGGTCACAGGCGACCAGCAGCGGGGAGTGGCCCTGCTCCTTCAGCCACCGGCCGAGCTTGCCCGCGAGGGTGGTCTTACCGGCACCCTGGAGACCGGCCAGCATGATCACGGTCGGCGGCTGCTTGGCGAAGCGCAGACGCCGGGTCTCGCCGCCGAGGATGGTGACCAGTTCCTCGTTGACGATCTTGAGGACCTGCTGGGCCGGGTTCAGCGCCCGGGAGACCTCGGCGCCGAGTGCGCGCTCCTTGAGGTTCTTGACGAACGTACGGACGACGGGCAGGGCGACGTCCGCCTCGAGGAGCGCGATACGGATCTCGCGGGCCGTGGCGTCGATGTCCGCCTCGGCGAGCCGTCCCTTGCCGCGCAGGTTCTTGAAAGTCGCTGACAGGCGATCGGAGAGAGTGTCGAACACGGCGCTCGCGGTCCTCGGGGTCGGTGACGGTCTTGTAGGAATCGCCCTCCAGGGTATCCCGGCGTGGCGGGGACCGGGGCAGGGTCATCCGCGGAGCGTCTCCTCCAGGGCCCGGGCCGTCGATGTCGCGTCCCCGCCGGGCAGCGGGTCGCCCGCCGGCGTCGTGACGTAGAACGCGTCCACCGCGTTGGAGCCCAGGGTGCTCACATGCATGCTGCGCACCCGCACACCCGCCTTCTCCAGGGCCGTCCCGATGCGGTGCAGCAGGCCCGGCGCGTCCTGGGCGCGGACCTCGATCACCGTGGCGTGGTGGGAGGCCGCCGGGGCCACCGTCACCCTGGGCGGCGGGGCGGTCCAGCCTCGGCGGCGCGGGTAGGCGGCGTCCCGTTCGGCCAGGCGGCCGGCGATGTCCAGGGAGCCGTCCAGGGCGCGGACGAGGTCGGCGCGCAGGCGGGTCGCCTGCGGCAGGGAGCCGTACTCGGCGGCGACCCGCCAGTTGAGGAGGAGGAGCCTGCCCTCGTCGTCCACGTCGTCCGGCAGGCGCAGGGCGCGCAGTTCCGCCGTGCGGACGGTGAGGCGGTGCACGGCGAGGACGCCGGCGACCGCGGGCAGTACGCCCGGCTGGTCGGGGACGGCGATGAGGAGTTCCACGCCCAGCGGTTCCGGATCGCCGGGCTGCTCCTCGTCCGGCACCGGTTCGGTCTGGGCGCGCAGGGCGAGGACGGGGCCGCCGGTGCGGTGGGCCTCGATGGCGAGGCGCTCCTGCTCGGCGGTGGGCGCGGCCGGCTCGGGCTCGTCGGGGGCGTCTCCGGCGAGGAGCGCGGAGACGCGCCGTACGAGGTCGGCGACGAGGGAGCCGCGCCAGGAGGACCAGGCGGCCGGGCCGGTCGCGAGGGCGTCCGCCTCCGTGAGGGCGTGCAGCAGCTCCAGAGTGCTGTGGGTGCCGACCGCCTCGGCGACGGAGCGGACGGTGGCGGGGTCGTCCAGGTCGCGGCGGGTGGCCGACTCGATCAGCAGCAGGTGGTGGCGGACGAGTGCCGACAGGACGGCCACGTCGGCGCGGTCGAAACCGATCCGCGCCGCGACGTCCTTGGCGATGATCTCGCCGGCCAGCGAGTGGTCGCCGGGCCAGCCCTTGCCGATGTCGTGCAGCAGGGCGGCGACCAGGAGCAGGTCGGGGCGGCTGACTCGGCGGGTGAGCTCGGAGGCGCGGACGGCGGTCTCGATCAGGTGCCGGTCGACCGTCCAGAGGTGGACGGCGTTGCGCTGGGGGCGGCAGCGGACCCGTTCCCAGTCCGGGAGCAGGCGGGTGATCAGGCCCTCGGCCTCCAGGGCCTCCCAGACGTCGACCGTCGGGCGGCCGGAGCCGAGCAGGGTGACCAGCTGTTCGCGGGCTTCGGCGGGCCAGGGGGTGGGCAGCGGGCGCACGGCGGCGGCCAGGCGCCGTACGGCGTGCAGCGAGAGCGGGAGGCCGGCCTGTGCGGCGGCGGCAGCGGCCCGCAGCGGGAGGACGGGGTCGCGCTCGGGACGGGCGGTGCGGGCGAGCACCACCTCGCCGTCCTGTTCGACGACGCCCTCGGCGAGCGGGGAGCGCTCGGCGACGGGCCTGCCGCCGCCCAGCATGGCGCGCAGGCGCGGACGCACGGCTCGTGAGCGCAGTACGCGCCCCACTTCGCGCCAGGTGACGTCGCTGGCGTACGCGATGACCCGCGCCGCCTCATAGACCTGCCGCAGCAGGGCGTCCGCGTCGAGCAGGCCCAGCTCGGTGGCCACCTGGTCCTGTTCCTGGAGGGCGAGCCGGTCGGTGGCGCGGCCGGTGGCCAGATGGAGGGCGTCGCGTACGTCGAGCAGGCGGCGGCGGGCCTCGGCCAGGCCCTCGCGGGGGGCGTCGGCGAGCCAGGAGGCGGCGACGGCGCGCAGGGCGGTGGCGTCGCGCAGGCCGCCGCGGGCCTCCTTGAGGTCGGGTTCCAGCAGGTACTGGAGCTCGCCCTGGCGTGCGGCGCGGTCGGCGCACAGTTCCTGGAGCTCCGGGAGGCGTTTGGGGGCCTGGTTGCGCCAGTCGGCGAGGGCGGCGGTGCGCAGGCCGGCGGTGAGTCCGGCGTCGCCGGCGAGGTGGCGGGCGTCCAGCAGGCCGAGGTGGACCTTCAGGTCCTCACCGGCCGTCCTGCGGGCCTCGGCGGGGGTGCGCACGGAGTGGTCGAGGGCGAGGCCGAGGTCCCAGACGGGGTACCAGAGCCGGTCGGCGAGGGCGGCGACCGCGCCGGGGTCGGAGCCGTCGTGCAGCAGGACGAGGTCCAGGTCGCTGCGCGGGGACAGTTCGCCACGGCCGTAGCCGCCGACGGCGACGAGCGAGACGCCGTCGAGTCCGCCCTCCCGGTGCCCACCGCCCTTCTGCGGGAGTCGCTCCGCCGCCACGGTGAACAGCCGGGCGAGCCAGCCGTCGGTCAGTTCGGCGAGGGCGGTACGGCGCGGCGGCCCGGACCGCGCCCCCTCGGTGAGGAGGCGCAGCCGGGCCGCCGCGTAGCCGCCGGGTCCCGAGTCTTCTGTCTCTTTCCGTACATCCGTACCGGTCACCCAGCGACTCCTTGTTCCGTTGCTCCCGCTCAGAGCGCGTCCGGGCCGCGCTCACCGGTGCGGACCCGTACGGCCGTCTCGACCGGAAGGGACCACACCTTGCCGTCTCCGATCTTGCCGGTACGAGCCGCCTTGACGACGACCTCGATGAGCTGTTCGGCGTCGTCGTCCTCGGCCAGCACCTCGATGCGGATCTTGGGGACGAGGTCGACGGTGTACTCGGCGCCGCGGTAGACCTCGGTGTGTCCCCGCTGCCGGCCGTATCCGCTGGCCTCGGTGACCGTCAGCCCGTGGACGCCGAAAGCCTGGAGGGCTTCCTTGATCTCGTCCAGCCGGTGGGGCTTGACGACCGCGGTGATGAGCTTCATGCGTCCACCTTCTTGTTCTTCTGCGGGGCGGCCGGGGCCGGGGCGGTGGAGGTGGAGCCGATGACACCGCCGCCGGTGCCGCTGAAGTCGTACGCGGTCTCGGCGTGCTCGGCCTGGTCGATGCCGGAGACCTCCTCCTCCTCGCTGACCCGCATGCCGATGGTCCTGTCGAGCAGGAAGGCGAGGACCGCGGAGACGACCAGGGAGTAGGCGAGGACCGCGAAGACACCCGCGCACTGCTTCCACAGCTGGTCGAAGGAGTGGTCGCCGTAGAAGACGCCGGTCGCCTCCGACTGGCCCTTGCCGGTGGCGAAGAAGCCGATGAGCAGGGAGCCGATGATGCCGCCGACCATGTGCACACCGACGACGTCGAGGGAGTCGTCGAAGCCGAACCGGAACTTCAGTCCGACGGCCGCGGCGCAGGCGACACCGGCGATGGCGCCGACGGCGATCGCCCCGAGCGGGGAGACGGCGCCGCCGGACGGGGTGATGGCGACCAGACCGGCGACCGCGCCGGAGGCGGCGCCGAGCGTGGTGAACGCGCCGTGCCGGATCTTCTCGTACGCGAGCCAGGCCAGCATGGCGGCGGCGGTGGCGACCTGCGTGTTGACGAACATCAGCGCGCCGACGCCGTCGTCGTTGCCGAGCCAGGAGCCGGCGTTGAAACCGAACCAGCCGAACCAGAGCAGACCGGCGCCGAGCATGACCAGCGGGAGGCTGTGCGGGCGCATCGGGTCCCGCTTGAAGCCGACCCGCCTGCCGATGACGAGGATGACGCCGAGGGCCGCCGCGCCGGCGTTGATGTGGACCGCCGTACCGCCCGCGAAGTCGATCACACCGAGCTTGTAGGCCCAGCCGTCGGCGCCCCAGACCCAGTGCGCGACCGGGACGTAGACGATCGTCACCCACAGGGCGACGAAGAGCGCCCAGGCGGAGAACTTGACCCGGTCGGCGAGGGCGCCGCTTATCAGGGCCGGGGTGATGATGGCGAACATCAGCTGGAAGACCATGAAGACGTAGATCGGGATGGTGTAGCCGTCCCAGAGTTCCGTCAGCCCGATGTTGCTGAGGCCGATCCAGTCGGCGTTCCAGCCGAGGAGGCTGTTGCCCGTGCCGAAGGCGAGGGAGAAGCCGTAGAGCACCCACAGGATGGTGACGATCCCGAGGCTGATGAAGCTCATCATCAGCATGTTCAGGGTGCTCTTGACCCGGACCATGCCCCCGTAGAAGAAGGCCAGACCCGGGGTCATGAGCATCACCAGGGCGGAACAGATGAGCATGAAGCCTGTGTTGGCGGACGACAGTCTGGGTGCGTCCGCCGCAAGCATGATGGCTGGTGCCATCGGCGTCTCCTCGTCGGTTGGTGCGGCCCCGTGCGGGCGGTGCCTGAGCGGTCCGGTCGGTTGAGGGGTGGGCCGGTTATGCGCCATGAGACTGGCGCAGCGCGGTTTCGGTGGAAGCCCCTCGTTGTTTCGCCGGGGTGACGAAGGCGCCCTGCGTGTTACGCGTCCATGAACTGCCGGATGCCGGGCACGCCGATCGTTATCGTGACGCAATCGCCGCGGCCGGGACCGCGACCGGACGCCGGCTCGATCGCGACCATCGGTCGAGGAACGACGACGGCGAGCAACCACGTCCGCGGGAGCAACCACGTCCGCGGGAGTGGCGCCGGCCCAGGCGCAGGAACGGACCGGCCGCGGCGGGCCTCTCGATGACCTGGCATGGGGGAGCCGAGTCGGGCAGTTCGGGAGGACCGGCCGCGGCCGGGGCATGTGGTGCTCGAGGTGACCGGGGGTGGGTCAGACCGCCTCTGCGGTCTCCGGCAGGTCGACGGCGAGTTTCTCGGAGAGGCCGACCACGGCGGCGAGGTCGCCGTGGTCGCGTACGGCCGTGTCGACCGTCTTTCGGATACGTGTGTTCACCCGCTCGGAACGGACCTTCTTGGCGATGTCCATGGCTTGCGCGGCGTACTCGGCGCTGTGCTCGGGCTCGCGCTGGAGGAGGTGCACGGTGGCCATGCCGATGAGGTTGAGCGCGTACGACCGCTGATGCTCGGCGTCCTTGGCGAACAGCTCCACGGCTCGCCCCATGAGCGGTTCGGCGAGGGAGGCGTAGGTGGGGCTGCGCCCGGCGACGTAGGCGAGGTCGCGGAAGGAGTGGGAGTTCTCGCCGTACAGCTCGGCTTCGGAGAAGAAGCGGATCCAGTCGGGGTCCGGCTCGTCCCACTCGTCGGACTCGGCGAAGGTGTCCTCGGCCATGCGGACCGCGCGTTTGGTCTTGCCGGGCTGGCCCATGTTGGCGTAGGCGCGGGCCTCCATCGCATACAGCATGGACTGGGTGCGCGGGCTCGCGCAGTCACGGCTGCCGTACTGGGCGAGGTGGATCAGCTCCAGTGCGTCATCGGGCCGGCCCAGGTGGATCATCTGGCGGCTCATGCTGGACAGGACGTACGAGCCGAGGGGCTTGTCACCGGCTTCCTTGGCCGCGTGCAGGGCGAGCACGAAGTACTTCTGGGCGGTGGGCTGGAGGCCGACGTCGTACGACATCCAGCCGGCCAGCTCGGCCAGTTCGGCGGCGACCCGGAACAGCGTGCGGGTGGTGGCCTCGGGCTGGGGCTCCTGGAGCAGGTCGGTGACCTCGTGCAGCTGGCCGACGACCGCCTTGCGGCGCAGGCCGCCGCCGCACTGGGCGTCCCACTGGCGGAACATGCGCGTGGTCGACTCCAGCAGGTCCAGCTCGGGCTGGGACAGCCGGCCCGGCCTGCGCGGGTCCAGCGCGGACTGGGGCTCGGCCGGGGCCGGGGAGGCCGCGGTGGGCACGAGCCAGCGCTGCATGGGCTCGATCAGGGAGGGTCCGGCGGACAGGGCGAGCGAGGTCCCGAGGAAGCCGCGCCGGGCGAGCATCAGGTCGCTGCGGGAGAACTCGCCGAGCAGGGCGACCGTCTGCGGGCCGGTCCACGGCAGGTCGACACCGGAGGCGGCGGGCGACTGGCGGACGGCGCGCAGGCCGAGGTCCTCGATGGAGACCACGCAGCCGAAGCGCTCCGAGAACAGCTCCGAGAGGATGCGCGGGATCGGTTCGCGGGGGTTCTCCCCGTCGAGCCAGCGGCGCACTCGCGAGGTGTCGGTGGAGATGTGGTTGGCACCTAACTGGCGTGCCCTGCGGTTCACCTGGCGGGCCAGCTCGCCCTTGGACCAGCCGCTGCGCACGAACCACGAGCCGAGCAGCTCGTTGGGGCGCTTGTCAGCGTTCGTCCCGCTACCGCCGTTGCCGCCCACTGGAACGCCCCCACTCCCGAGACCACTTGTCGCCCTGCTGCGCCAAGCCCTATCAGAATGCCGGTAAATACGGCTCCCCGTCCGCCGGTTCTCACTCTTCGAACGAGTCGACGACTTGCCTCCGGCATACCCACGGGTGCATGTGCCCCCAGGACTCGCACACTCACAGTAATCCCACGATCACGCGTCCAGCCACGGGGATCCCAGAAACGCCACCATTCGCCACCCCTTCGAATGAACTCACGGTCGGCTCCGCGCGATTCACTTGACACAGGACGACTGGAAGTCGGCGGAGTGATGCACGCGGGGGCGCATGGCTCCCCGGTACCACCCGGTGCGCTCCAAGGCGCCGCCTTGGCCGCTCGACCGCACGGGAAGGCGGAGCCGTAGCGTTACGTTCCGCTTACGTCTCGTTCCGCGTCGTAACCACCGGCGCGCCGGACCCGTTGGAGGGGGCATGGGCTTCACGATCGGCGGCATCCGCGAGATCCGTTCCGGCACGCGTCGGCGCGGCCGCTCCGCGGAGTGCACCGCCGTCGCCGAGTTCACCGGGCTGTGGGGCTGGGACGTGGTGCCGGGGGCGCGGGCCGCCGGGGGCGCCTGTTCGTGCGGGCGGTCCGGCTGCCCGGCGCCGGGCGCGCATCCGCTGGGCTTCGCCCCCCAGGTGCCGGCCGGGGCCACGCTGGACGAGGTGACCAAAGCCTGGTCCGAGTTCCCGGGCGCCTCGGTGATGCTGCCGGTCGGCCAGGCGTTCGACGTCATCGAGGTCTCGGAGCCGGCCGGCCGTCGTGCCCTGGTCCGCCTGGAGCGCATGGGCCTCCCCCTCGGCCCGGTGACCGCCACCCCGGACGGCCGCGCCCACTTCTTCGTCGCGCCCGGCGCCGCCGCCGACCTCCCCCGGCTGCTCTACCGCATGGGCTGGGACGCTCCGGCCGCGCTGGACCTGCGCGGTCTCGGCCCCGGCGCACACATCACCGCCCCGCCCTCCGACCGCGGCGGCCTCGGCCCGGTGCGCTGGCTGCGCCCGCCCGCGCTGGACTCGGCGACCCGGCCGCCGGCGGCGCGGCTGCTGCTCGGCACGCTGGCGTACGTCGCCCACCGGTCGCGTACGTGACCCGCCGCCGCAAGGCGAAGCGCCCGTCCCCGACTGCACCTTGGGGGCGGGCGCTTCTTCCTCGGTCCTGGGAACGTTCCCAGGATGAGCGGGACACCTCCGCGTCCGGAGGCGGGTTCACTCACCGATAAGGGCATCCACGAACGCCTCCGGCTCGAACGGCGCGAGATCGTCCGCGCCCTCGCCGAGCCCGACCAGCTTGACCGGCACACCCAGCTCGCGCTGGACCGCGACCACGATGCCGCCCTTCGCCGTGCCGTCCAGCTTGGTCAGCACGATGCCGGTGATGTCCACCACCTCGGCGAACACGCGGGCCTGGACCAGGCCGTTCTGTCCGGTGGTGGCGTCCAGGACGAGCAGTACCTCGTCCAGCGGCGCGTGCTTCTCGACGACGCGCTTGACCTTGCCCAGCTCGTCCATGAGGCCGGTCTTGGTGTGCAGACGGCCGGCGGTGTCGATGAGGACGACGTCGACCCCCATCTCCTTGCCTTCCTTGACCGCGTCGAAGGCGACGGAGGCGGGGTCGCCCGCCTCCGGGCCGCGCACGGTGTAGGCGCCGACGCGCTCGCCCCAGGTCTGGAGCTGGTCGGCGGCGGCGGCCCGGAAGGTGTCGGCGGCACCGAGCACGACCGTGCGGCCGTCGGCCACGAGCACGCGGGCGAGCTTGCCGGTGGTGGTGGTCTTGCCGGTGCCGTTGACGCCGACGACCATCACGATGCCGGGCTTGCGGTCCTCGGGCTCGGTCTTCACGGTGCGGTCGACATCGGTGCCGACCAGCTTGAGGAGTTCCTCGCGCAGCAGGCCGCGCAGATCCTCCGGGGTGCGGGTGCCGAGCACCTTGACGCGTTCGCGCAGGCGCTCGACCAGTTCCTGGGTGGGTTGCACGCCGACGTCGGCGGTGAGCAGTGTGTCCTCGATCTCCTCCCAGGTGTCCTCGTCCAGGTGCTCGCGGGAGAGCAGGGTGAGCAGGCCCTGACCGAGGGCGTTCTGCGAGCGGGACAGGCGGGCACGCAGGCGGACCAGCCGGCCTGCGGTGGGCTCCGGGATCTCGAGTTCGGGAACCTCGAGAGGGGGGCCGACGGGGGGTTCTTCGACGACGACCGGTGCGGGGCCGCCGGGGAGATCCACCTCCTCGATCGTCCGGCGCGGTTCGTCGCGCGGTTTCTCGGCCTCGTCGCCGACGTGCGGCTCGGCCGGGGGCGCGGTGATGTCGGGCGTCTTCGGGGGTGGCGGGGGCAGCGACTTCTTGCGTCGGCTGCCCACGATCAGCCCGCCGAGCGCGCCGAGCACGACCACGGCGATGACTACAGCAAGGATGACGATTTCCATAACCCGACCAGTATCGGCCATGGGGTACTCGGCAGCGCCGTTTGTGCCTTCATCCGAGAGACAAAGGCCACTTAGCATGAGGACTCGGAGCAAAGTACGATGGTGCGACCTCTATCCACGCGCGTAGAGTCCCCACGTCACACTGTCCCCCCACGTCTGGCACCTCTTTCATGAGCAAATCCGTCGAGACCGAAGGCGCTCTCGAAACCCGCGGTATCGAGCAGGTCCCCGACCACGAGCGCACCGCGAAGACCCGAGAGCTGTTCCCCACGTGGGTCGGCGCGAACATCAGCGTGCTGCTGCTGACGATGGGCGCGAGCCTGGTCGTGGCGTACCACCTGAACATCTGGCAGGCGCTGGTCGTCGCCGTGGCCGCGCCGATCGTGTCGTACGGCCTCGTCGGCCTGATCGGCATCGCGGGCAAGCGGGGCGGCGCGCCGGGCATGGCGCTGTCGCGCGCGGTCTTCGGTCAGCGCGGCAATCTGCTGCCCGGTTCGCTGATCTGGGTCGCCCGCTGGGGCTGGGAGACGATCAACGCGGTGACCGGCGCCTACGCCATGCTCACCATCCTGGACATCCTGTTCGGCATCAGGACGAACAGCGTGCTGGACATGGTGACCCTGGCGGTCTTCGTCGTGGCGACCTTCGCGATCTCCGGGCTCGGCATCAACGCCGTGCAGAAGTGCAACAAGTACGCGACCTACCTCTTCGCCGTCTTCTCGGTGCTGGTCCTGGGTTACCTGGTGGCGAACACCGACTGGTCGAAGGTGATGGACCACAGCGCCGGCTCCACGGCCGCGGTGATCACCGGCATCGGCATGATCGCGGCCGGCGGTGTCAGCTGGATCCCGTCCGCGCCGGACTTCACCCGCTACCTGCCGCGTACGGCGTCCTCGAAGGCGATCGTGGGTACGGCGGTGGGCGGCGCCGGTGTCGTGGTGCTCCCGATGGTCCTGATGGGCGCGGTGATGGCGGTCTCCACGCCCGACCTGGCCTCGGCGACCGACCCGGTCTCCTTCCTCGGCGAGATCCTGCCGACGTGGATCGCGGTGCCCTACCTGTGCATCGCGCTGATCGGCATGCTGCTGATCAACTCGATGTCGATGTACTCGGCGGGCTTCACCGCGCAGACCCTGGGCTTCAAGGTGCCGCGGCACTGGGCGGTCTCGGTCAACGCCGTGATCTCGCTGATCTTCGGCGGGGTGCTGATGCTGGTGGCGACGAGCTTCATGGGTTCGTTCATCGCCTTCCTGTCGCTGCTGGCGGTCGCCTTCTCCGCGTGGGTCGGCGTGTTCGGGACGGACATGCTGCGCCGCACCGAGTACGACGGCCGGGCCATGGCGGACACCACGCGCACCAGCGCCTACTGGTACCGGGGCGGCTTCTCCCCCGCGGCCGTGGCCGCCTGGGCGATCGGCCTGCTGGCCGGCCTGATGTTCACCACCTCGGACTGGTTCACCGGCCCGCTCGCGAAGAACAACGTGATCGGCGAGTACGGCCTCGGCTGGGTCGCCACGATCGTGATCTCGGGTGTGCTGTACCTGGTGCTGCCGAAGCCGGCGGTGGCGGCTCCGGCCCAGGCCGCCGACGAGCGGGCCGAGGAGCGGGCGACCGTCGACGCCTGACCGCGGGCTCGACCGGAGGGCCACGTCACCCCCCGAGCCCGTCCTCGTGTCCCCATGGCCATCTGACGCTATGTCAGTTACCGTCCCCCTCCACCGCTTCGCACCGGAGGGGGACTTCCCATGCCCGTCACGGTCGTACGCTTCAACCTCGTCGCGCCCGGCGCCCCTCCCGGCGTGCTGTCCGCCCGCTACCGGGCCGCGCTGGAGATGGCGGCGTACGCGGACGAGCACGGGATCAGCACCGTGCAGACGGAGGAGCACCACGGCGCCGACAACAACTGGCTGCCGTCACCCTTCACCTTCGCCGGCGCGGTGTTCGGGGCCACCCGCCGGATCGCGGTCACGGTGTCGGCGGTGATCGGCCCGCTGCACGACCCGCTGCGGCTGGCCGAGGACATCGCCGTGCTGGACCTGCTGAGCGGCGGCCGGCTGGTGACCGTGGCCGGAATCGGTTACCGGCCCGAGGAGTACGCCCTGTTCGGCGTCGACTGGAAGCGCCGGGGCAGGCTCCAGGACGAGCTGCTGGAGACCCTGCTGATGGCCTGGACCGGCGAGGAGTTCGCGTACCGGGGCCGCAGGGTACGGCTCACCCCGCGGCCGTACACCGATCCGCACCCCCTGCTGCTGGTGGGCGGCTCCTCGAAGGCCGCCGCCCGCCGGGCCGCCCGGCTCGGCCTGCCGTTCTTCCCGAGCGCGCATCTGCCGGAGCTGGAGGCGTATTACAAGGAGCGGCTCACCGAGTACGGCACCGAGGGCTGGACGATGATGCCGGCCGCCGAGACCCCGCTGCTGCACCTCGCCGAGGATCCGGACCGGGCGTGGGCCGAGTACGGCGGCCACTTCCTGCACGAGGCCCGGACCTACGCCTCCTGGCAGTCGGACCAGATCCGCTCGGCGGTGAAGTCGGCGGCCACGACCGTGGATCAGCTGCGCGCGGAGGGCGTGTACCGGATCCTCACCCCGGAGCAGTGCGTGGCACAGGGGCTGGACAGCCTGGTGCTGCATCCGCTGGCGGGCGGCATGCCGGTGGAGGAGGGATGGCGAAGCCTCCGGCTGCTGGCCGAGCGGGTGCTTCCGGCACTGGGTGACTGAGCCCGGCAGCCACTGGACCGCCGTGTGCTGAGCCGGTGGCCACTGGACCGCCGTGCGCTGAGCCCGGCAACCGCTGGACCGCGCGTGCTGAGCCGGTGACCGGGGGAACGACACCGCCGCCCCCGGTCCGGGCAGTGGCCGGGCCGGGGGCGGCGGACGGTACGAGGAGAGGGGCAGCGGGGACTTGGCCCTTCTCCCCGAGTTCGGGAGCCTCGCTACGCGGGTCAGCCCATCTCTTCCAGGGACTTGCCCTTGGTCTCCTTGACGAACTTCAGGACGAACGGGATGGAGAGCGCGGCGAAGATCGTGTAGATCACGTAGGTACCGGAGAGGTTCCAGTCGGCCAGCGACGGGAAGCTCGCGGTGATGGCCCAGTTGGCGATCCACTGTGCGGAGGCGGCCACACCCAGGGCGGCGGCGCGGATCCGGTTCGGGAACATCTCGCCGAGGAAGACCCAGACCACCACGCCCCAGGAGAGGGCGAAGAAGAGGACGAACACATGGGCGGCGACCAGGGCGACCCAGCCCTGGGTGGCCGGGAGCTTGCCGTCCACCAGGTCGTAGGAGAACGCCCACGCCTCCAGCGCGAGGCCGACGACCATGCCGACCGAGCCGATCAGGGCGAGCGGCTTGCGGCCGACGCGGTCCACGAAGATCATCGCGATCACGGTGCCGACGATGTTGATGATCGACGTCGTGAAGGAGTAGAGGAACGAGTCCGTCGGGTCGACGCCGACCGACTGCCACAGCGTCGAGGAGTAGTAGAACGCGACGTTGATGCCGACGAACTGCTGGAAGACCGACAGGCCGATACCGACCCAGACGATCGGCTTGAAGAAGAAGGAGCCGCCCAAAAGGTCCTTGAAGGAGGACTTGTGCTCCCGCTTCATGGCGTGCTCGATCTCGGCGACCCGGGCGTCCAGGTCGATCTTGTCGCCCTCGACCTCCTTGAGCACCTCGCGGGCGCGCTCCTTGCGGCCGACCTCGATCAGGAAGCGCGGCGACTCGGGGATCGCGAAGGAGAGCAGGCCGTAGAGGACGGCCGGGATCACCATGACGCCGAGCATGACCTGCCATGCCTCCAGGCCCAGCAGCTTGCCCCGCTGGTCACCGCCCGCGGCGTTCAGGATGGCCCAGTTCACGAGCTGGGAGACGGCGATGCCGACCACGATCGCGGCCTGCTGGAAGGAGCCGAGCCGGCCGCGGTAGGCCGGCGGGGCCACCTCGGCGATGTAGGCGGGGCCGATGACCGAGGCCATGCCGATGGCGAAGCCACCGATGATGCGCCAGAAGGCGAGGTCCCACAGCGCGAAGGGCAGTGCGGAGCCGACGGCGCTGATCGTGAAGAGGACGGCGGCGATCTGCATGCAGCGGATGCGGCCGATCCGGTCGGCTATGCGGCCGGCCGTGGCGGCGCCGATGGCACAGCCGATCAGGGCGATCGCGATGACCTGCGCGAGGGCCGCGGAGCCGATGTCGTAGCGACTGCGGATGGCCTCGACAGCGCCGTTGATGACGGAGCTGTCGTACCCGAAGAGGAATCCGCCCATGGCGGCCGCCGCCGCGATGAAGATGACATGCCCGAGATGCTCGGGATGAGCCGTCCTGGCTCCTGGCTGAGGTGCCTGCGCAGTGCTGGTCACGAAAAAACTCCTCGGGCCGCGGCAACGCTGCCGGGGTGGGGTGATCCCTTCCAGGTATCCCGTGGCGCACAGGTTCACACCACTCACACCTGAAGGTAAAGGCAACGTTGCAGAGACTATGCCTTCAAGTTTCGAAGTCAATAGTTCAATGGCTGTGAGTTTTGAGATACATCAAGGCACTCCGTGTTCAAGAAGTGAACCCAGAGTGAGTTGATCTCGGAAAGGGGTTACCGCAGCCGCTGCGAGATGACCTTCGACACGCCGTCGCCCTGCATGGAGACGCCGTACAGCGCGTCGGCGACCTCCATCGTGCGCTTCTGGTGCGTGATCACGATCAGCTGCGATGCCTCTTGGAGCTCCTGCATGATCCGGATCAGCCGCTGGAGGTTGGTGTCGTCCAGCGCGGCCTCGACCTCGTCCATGACGTAGAACGGGCTCGGCCGGGCCTTGAAGATCGACACCAGCAGCGCGACGGCCGTCAGCGAGCGCTCACCGCCCGAGAGCAGGGAGAGGCGCTTGACCTTCTTGCCCGGCGGGCGCGCCTCGACGTCCACCCCCGTGGTGAGCATGTTGTCGGGGTCGGTCAGCACCAGGCGGCCCTCGCCGCCCGGGAACAGCCGGCCGAAGACGCCCTCGAACTCGCGGGCGGTGTCCCGGTACGCCTCGGTGAACACCTGCTCGACGCGCTCGTCGACCTCCTTCACCACTTGAAGCAGGTCGGCGCGGGTCTTCTTCAGGTCCTCCAGCTGCTCGCTGAGGAATTTGTGCCGCTCCTCCAGTGCGGCGAACTCCTCCAGCGCCAGCGGGTTGACCTTGCCCAGCTGCTGGTACGCCCGCTCGGCTGCCTTGAGCCGTTTCTCCTGCTCGGCGCGTACGAAGGGGCGGGGCTGATTGCGCGGGTGCTCGGGGTCGTCCGGCAGCTGCTCGCCGTCGGCGGGGGGCGAGGGCGGCACGAGCTGGCCCGGACCGTACTCCGCCACCAGCCCCTCCGGTTCGACACCCAGCTCCTCCAGCGCCTTGGCCTCCAGCTGCTCGATACGCAGCCGCTTCTCGGCGCCGAGTACCTCGCCCCGGTGCACCGAATCCGTCAGCTTGTCGAGTTCCGCCTTCAGTTCGCGGCCGGCCGTGCGGGCGGTGGCCAGCTCCTGCTCGCCCCGGGCCTTGGCCGCCTCGGCAGCGGAACGCTCCTGCTCCGCCCGGGCCAGGGACACCTCGACGTGCGCGAGCAGCTGCCGGGCACCGGAGGCGACGGCCTCGGCCACGGCCGCCTCGTGCCGCAGCCGGGCCCGGCGCTGCTCGGCACGTGCGCGTGTCTCGCGTTCGGCGCGGGCCGCCCGGTCCAGCGAGTCGGCGCGCCCGACGAGCCCCTTGACCCGCTCCTCGTGCGTACGGGCCTGGAGGCGGGCCTCCATCTCGGTCTGCCGGGCGTTGGCCCCGTCGGCGGCGAGCCGGTCCCGCACCGAGGTGTCCGGCTCCTCCGCCACCGGCATCTCCTCGGCCACGGCCAGCCGCTCGGCCAGTTCCTCGGCCTCCTGTACGGCCTTCTCCAGCGCTTCCTGCGCGCGCGCCGCCGCCGCGGCCGACCGTTCGGCCTCGCCCGCGGCGCCCCGCGCCTGTCCGGCCAGCCGCCCGAACTGCTGGGCCACAGCCGACTTCTCCCGGTCGGCGGCCCGCCGCCGCTCGCCCAGCTCCTCGACGAGGGCCGCGGCCTGCCCGCGGCGCTCGGCCGCCGTGTGCTGTGCCTCGGCCAGCTCCGCACAGCGGACCGCCAGCTCGGCCAGCTCGGCGGCGGCCTCGTCCACTGACGCCTGCACCTCCAGCAGGCTGGGCGCGCCGGCGGAGCCGCCGTGCGCGAAGTGGGCGCCGAGGAGGTCGCCCTCGGCGGTCACGGCGGTCAGCTCCGGGCGGGCGTAGACCAGGGTCTCGGCGTCCTCCAGGGTGTCCACGACCACGATCGCGGCCAGCAGCCGGCGTACGGCGGCCATGAGTTCGGCGGGGCCGCGGACCAGGTCGGCGGCGAAGAGGGGGGTGCGGGTGAGGGGGGTGCCGGAGAGAGGGGTGCCGGAGGGAGGGGTGCCGGAGGGAGAGGTGCGGGGCGGGTCCTCGTGTGCGGGAGCGTCGGGGCTGGGCGCGCCGTTCCCCGCGCCCCTTCGGGGCGACACAGCGGCATCGTCCAGTGCCGGATCCTCGTGGTGGAGCGCGCCGTTCCCCGCGCCCCTTCGGGGCGACACAGCGGCATCGTCCAGTGCGGGATCCTCGTGGTGGAGCGCGCCGTTCCCCGCGCCCCTTCGGGGCGATGGGGCGGCGTCGTTCGGTGCGGGATCGTCGGGGGTGAGTCTGCCGCTCGGTGTGCCGTTGCTCGGGGCCCTTGGGGGGGTGTCGTCCGGGGCTCCCGTCAGGAGCAGGGCCGCTCGGCCGCCGTCCTGTTTGCGTAGGAGCTTGATCGCCTCGGCCGCCGCCGCCGGGGTCGTCACGGCGATCGCGTCCGCCGCCGCCCCGAACGCGGCGGCCAGCGGGATCTCGTAGCCGGCGGTGACCGTCAGCAGTTCGGCGGCCGGGCCGAGGATGCCGGTGAGCCGGTCCCGGGCGCCGAGCAGTATCCCGGTGCCGTCCTTGCGGCGCAGGCCCAGCGCCAGCGCCTCGTGGCGGGCCTGGGTCGCGGCGCGCCGGCGCTCCGCGGCGGTGACTGCCTCGCGGGCCGCGCTCAGGGCGCCCTCGGCCTCGGCGAGCTGTCTTTTGGCGGCCTCGTGCCGTCCGGCCAGGTCGGCGTCGCCGGCGTCCAGACCGTCGACCTCGGCCTGGAGAGCCTCGTACTCCTCCTGCGCGTGCACCGCCCGTTCCTGCGCCTCGTCGCGGGCCATGGCCAGCCGGTCGATCTCGGCCTGGGCGGAGGCGGCACGCGAGCGGGCCGCGTTGACCTGCCCGGTCAGCCGGGCCAGTCCCTCACGGCGGTCGGCGATGGCGCGGGCGGCGTCCTTCAGCCGGCGCTCCTCCGCGGCCAGCTCACGCTCCAGTTCGGCGCGGTGGGCGACGGTGTCGTCCAGGGCTCGCTGAGCCGCTTCCAGGGCGGCCTCCAGCTCGGCCTCCTGCTCACGGATGCGGGCGGCCTCCCGCTCCAGGTCCTCGGGGTCCCGGCCCCGCCGCTCCTCCAAGGGCGCGGAGGTGGCGCTCTTGACCCGGGCGTCGGCCAGCGAGACGGTGCCGCGTACGCGCTCGGCCAGCTGCGACAGCTCGTACCAGGTCTGCTGGGCGCGCTGGAGGCGCGGGGTGAGCCGGCGTACCTCGTCCTCCAGCAGGGACTCGCGGTGGAGCGCCTTCTTCAGCTCCTGCTCGGCCGTCTCCTTGCGTTCCTTCAGGGCCGCCTCGTCGGCGACCTCGGCCTGGAGGGCGTCGCGCAGGCGTACCAGGTCGTCGGCGAGGAGCCGTAGCCGGGCGTCGCGGAGGTCGGCCTGGATGACGGCGGCCCTGCGTGCCACCGCCGCCTGGCGGCCCAGGGGCTTGAGCTGGCGGCGCAGTTCGTCCGTGAGGTCCTGCACGCGCGCGAGGTTGGCCTGCATCGCGTCCAGCTTGCGGAGCGCCTTCTCCTTGCGCTTGCGGTGCTTCAGGACCCCGGCCGCCTCCTCGATGAAGGCGCGGCGGCCCATGGGGTCGGCGTGCAGGACGGAGTCGAGCTGGCCCTGACCGACGATGACGTGCATCTCGCGGCCGATGCCGGAGTCGGAGAGGAGTTCCTGGATGTCCAGCAGACGGCAGGTGTCTCCGTTGATCTGGTACTCGCTGCCGCCGTTGCGGAACATGATCCGCGTAATGGTGACCTCGGCGTACTCGATGGGCAGGGCCCCGTCGGAGTTGTCGATGGTCAGGGACACCTCGGCACGGCCCAGCGGCGGGCGGCCGGTGGTGCCGGCGAAGATGACGTCCTCCATCTTGCCGCCGCGCAGCGACTTGGCGCCCTGTTCGCCCATGACCCAGCTGAGCGCGTCCACGACGTTGGACTTGCCCGAGCCGTTCGGACCGACGACACACGTGATCCCCGGTTCGAAGCGGAGCGTGGTCGCCGAGGCGAACGACTTGAACCCGCGGAGGGTCAGGGCCTTGAGGTGCACGCCGCCGGACTCTACCCGGCGCCGCTATCTCACTCCACGAACACTCGCAACCCCTCGGTTTCGCCACTGAACACGCAGGGCAGACCAGACGTTAAAGAAGGTGAAAGGATGCGGGGGGAAGAACGAAGGGACGCCGAAGCGTCCCTTGCAACTCTGATGACTGGTTTCCAGTCGAACGGATCAACTGAGCGGTTGATACGGGCAGCCTGATCGCTGCTACTGCTGTCGTGGAGCGATACGGCGATCAGGTCAGCGCAGGCTCCGCCTGGCGTGCGTCGATGCTCTCCATGATCCTGTCCTGAGACGCGGCAGCCGTCAGTGCGTCGTTCTCAGCCTGGATCCGTACGAGCTCGGACTCCAGGTCCTGTACGCGCTGTTGCAGCCGTCGCATCTCGGCGAGGAGTCGAGGGTCGGAGCCGCCGACGTAACCGAGAAGCGCCTTTGCCATGATGGATGGTCCTCCACAATGAGTGACCGACCGATGCGGTGTGGGTCGTGAGGGATTCGCACCCGCGGTGCTTGGCACATCCGGGTGTTGCTCTGGTGTTGCTCCATGCCAAACAGCTAAGGTGCGCGGGGCTTTCAGCGTCTCACCAAAAAGTTTGACGGTCAACACGATCACACCCTGTATTGGCGGGCGAACCGGGATGCACGGCCGGGAAAACGGCGGTGCTACGACTTCTCCGGGCCCTCAGGGCGTGGCGACCAGCAGTACCAGCGGAGCCTGCCATGCCACGCCCCTCTTGGCAACCACCAGGGCGTTTCCGCTTTCCGCACGTGCCTCTGGCAGATTGCCGCGCTCCGGCCCGCGGGCTCGGCGGACCCGGCTCAGCGGATGGCGAAGCCGTCGTAGCCGCCCCGCGGTGTGTCCCAGATCTCGGTGACGCCGGCCACGTGTCCGGGCGTGTCGCTGCCCTGGAGCCAGTCCAGCAGCCCCTCGCACCCCTCGCGCGACCCCTCCGCGACCACCTGGACCCGGCCGTCGGCCAAATTGAGAGCAAAACCACTCAGCCCGCCGATCTCCAGCGCCTTGGCGCGCGTGAACCAGCGAAAACCCACACCCTGCACGCGTCCACGTACCCAGGCGACCAGTCGTACATCCTCACTCATGGGTGCAACCTAACCAGCCGGTGTCGTCCGGGACACGTCGTCCCCCGTGCGGCATGAGGTACCGTCCGGACCCAGTGCATCGCATATGAAAACTCACTCGATCGAGTGGGTCGGGTCGGCCAGAGGGAGCGACTCGCCGGCGAGTCGCTCGCCGTGCGGGCACCAGGTCGACCGCGCGTACGAGGAAGAGGGCAAGGACATGGGACGCCACCGACGCTCCGCCGCCGGCCGCGCCGCCACCGGCCGCTCCACGGGAGCTACGCACACGCAAAGCTCCGGCAGCGGGAGCGAGGACGCCCAGCACTCGTCCACGTGGCAGCGCCCGCTCCCCATGGGCACAGCGCCCTACCTGAACCCCGAGGCGTACGCCGAGGCCACGGCCAAGGCCAGCGCCTACTTGTTCGCGACGGACGCCGACGCGGCGTCGGCCACACCCGGCTCCGGCTCCGGCTCCGGCTCCGGCTCATGGGGCGACGGCTCCCCGGGCGGCGGTTTCACCCCGGACGGCGGGCCGTCCGGTGACCGTCGGCGGCGGAACAAGACCATGCGACCGGTGCGCGCGGGTCTGCTCGGCGTGTCCGTCGCCGTCGCCCTTGGCACGGTCGCGGTGGCCGCGGGTGTGATGCCGGGCCTGGACAACTACCGCCTCGGCGGTGGCTCGCACACCGCCGGCGGGGACCGGGTGCAGAGTGCGGCGGCTCCCCGCAACACGGAGAGCGCGCAGGGCGGTGCGTCGGGCAGCGCCGGCGGCGGTGGCCGCGCGGACGGCCGTTCGTACGGCTCCGCCACCAGCGGCACGAGGCCGACCGCCTCTCCGAGCCCGTCCGCCTCCGCCTCCCCCTCCAAGCCGGCGTCCCCCACGCCGGCCCCGCCGAAGAAGGCCACGGAGAAGCAGGCCGCGAAGAAGCCGGCGCCGAAGGCCAGGCCCGCCCAGCCGGCCAAGCCCGCCGCGCCCCCGGTGCCGGCGAAGCCCGAGGCCGAGCCGAAACCGTCGAGGCCGGCCACCCCCTCGACGCCGCCCAAGCCCTCCGCGCCCGCCACGTCGGCACCGCCCAAGGCCTCCGCGCCCGCCACGTCGGCACCGCCCAAGCCCTCCGCGCCCGCCACGCCGGCGCCACCCACGCCGTCCGCGTCCGCCACCTCGGCCGACCCGAAGCCCACCCCGTCCCGTACGGCCACGAAGGAGCCGTCGCCGGCCTCCACGCCGGTGACGGTGCCCCTGGAGGCCACCATCGGGGCCGAGGTGCTGAACCTGGTCAACGACGAGCGGGCCAAGGCCGGCTGCAGTCCGCTGGCGGCGAACTCCGCGCTGACCGGGCTGGCCGAGACGTTCAGCGACGACATGGCCGCGCGGGACTTCTTCGCCCATACGGATCCCGAGGGCAGGACGCCCTGGGACCGGGCCGCGAAGGCCGGGGTCACCGGTCTCGGCGGCGAGAACATCGCCCGCGGCCAGGCCGACGCGGCGGCCGTGATGACGGTCTGGATGAACAGTGCCGGCCACCGCGCCAACATCCTGAACTGCGGCTTCAAGACGCTCGGTGTCGGCGTCCACTTCGGCGCGGGCGGCCCCTGGTGGACGCAGGAATTCGGCTACTGAGCCGCCGAGGGGACTGCCACGGCGGCCTGAGCGGTTTCCCGCCGGCGGTGGGGTGAGGGCGGATCAGGCTGCCGTCGTACCCGAGGCGGGGTGCCGTCGTCGGCCGCCCCGCCGCCGGCCCCGTTGACCGCCCTGTTGCCGATGACGCTCGACGGCCGACGGCAGGGAGCCGGGCAACCGGCAGGTGGAGCACGGCCGCCCACGGGGGTACGGCGGCGGCCCCGGGCCCCCTTGGAGCGGGGGCCCGGGGCCATGGGCGGGGTGCCGGCCGGCCTTACGCGGCGACGCGCCCGCGGGCGAACACCTTCGCCGTCTCCGTCACCCGGTGGCCCAGGTGCTCGGCGGTGGCCAGGTCGGCCTTGTGGACGCCCTCGGGGCCCTGGTCGGTGTTGGTCTGGGCGGCGGCGCCGGCGAAGAAGCCGAGGCGGTTGAGGTCGTTCTCGGAGGCGGTGGTGCTGTTCCAGCCGGGGAGCAGACCGAGGTTGACCCAGTGCATGCCGTGCTGGGCGGCCAGCGTCTGGAAGAACTGGAGGGTGTGCAGCTTGTCGCCGCTCTTGGAACCGGAGTTGGTGAAGCCGGCGGCCAGCTTGTCCTTCCAGTCCTGGCCGAACCAGCGCTTCGAGGTTGCCTCGGCGAACGCGTGGAAGGCGCCCGACGCGGTGCCCATGTAGGTGGGCGAGCCGAAGACGATCGCATCGGAGCGGTCCAGCGTCTCCCACTGCTCGTCGGTGATCTCGTCCACCTTGATCAGGTGCACCTCGGCACCCGCTTCGGCGGCGCCGGCGCGGACGGCCTCGGCGAGGACGGCGGTGTGGCCGTAGCCGGAGTGGTAGGCGATGGAAACGACGGGCGTGGTCATGCGAACTCCTCGGAAAAGGCAGCGGAGAGCGGCGGCTCGACGGGGAGCGCTGCTCCGAAGCGGTAACCCCAGGAAAGCACTAACTTGTAGTTAGTGCAACCTGGTGGCTAGCGCTGCGTGGGCGTACCCTTGACGCCATGAGCGCGCCCACCCAGGACCACGACGACCTCGCGTACGACGTCTTCGCCAAGGCGTGTCCGTCACGCGGCACGCTGGAGCACGTCACGGGCCGCTGGGGCGGTCTGACGCTCGGCGCGCTGTACGAGGGGTCGCTGCGCTTCAACGAGCTGCGCCGCCGCGTGGACGGGGTGAGCGAGAAGATGCTGTCCCAGACGCTGCACGCGCTGGAGCGCGACGGCCTGGTGCACCGCGAGGCGCAGCCGACGAACCCGCCCCGCGTGGACTACGAGCTGACCCAGCTGGGCCGCCAGGTCGCCGAGCGGCTGCTGTCCCTCATCCACTGTGTGGAGGGCGCGATGGACGACGTCCTCGCGGCCCGCGCGCGTTACGACGAGACGCGCGGCGCCCTCTGACACTTGGGGCAGAAGTAGCTGGAGCGGTTCATCCAGGGCCGCCGCCGCATCGGGGTACCGCACCGCTTGCACGGCAGGCCCTCGCGGCCGTAGGCGTCCAGGGACCGGTCGAAGTAGCCCGACTCGCCGTTGACGTTGACGTACAGGCTGTCGAAGCTGGTGCCGCCGACGGAGAGTGCCGCGTTCATCACGTCCCGGACATGGCCGAGGAGTTCCGCCGTGACCGGGCGGGTGAAGTTCGCCGTCGGGCGCTCGTAGTGGATGCGGGCGCGCCACAGGGCCTCGTCCGCGTAGATGTTGCCGACCCCGCTGATCAGCGACTGGTCCAGCAGGGCCCGCTTGATGGTGGTGCGCTTGCGGCGCAGCGCCTGGTGGAACGCCTCGTCGTCGAAGAGCGGGTCCAGCGGGTCCCGGGCGATGTGCGCGATGACGTCGGGCAGGCCGTCGGGGGTGTTGTCGTGCAACGACAGCCCGCCGAACGTGCGCTGGTCGACGAAACGGAGCTCCGTGCCGAGTGAGTCGGCGAACCGGACCCGGATGCGCAGGTGTTTCTCGTCCGGCGCGTCGTGCGGCTGGACCAGCAGCTGGCCACTCATGCCGAGGTGGGCGAGGACGGACTGGTTCGTCTCCTCCAACGGCAGCCACAGGTACTTGCCGCGCCGGGAGGGCATGCCGATGTGGTGGCCCTTGAGCCGGTGCGCGAAGTCGTCGGGCCCGGCGAGGTGCCGGCGTACGGCACGCGGGTGCAGCACCTCGGTCTCGGCGACGGTCCGGTGGGCGACCCAGCGCTCCAGGCCACGCCGGACGACCTCGACCTCGGGCAACTCGGGCATCGGACCCCCGTCAGAACCGTACGGACCGGTGGATGAACCGAGCGCCCGCACCGGCGTGGACGGCCGGGCGGGCGCTCGCGTGCTGCTTCTTGCTCAGGCGGTGGCGGACGACGGGTCGCCGTCCTTGGCCGCGGCTTCCGCGGCCTCCACGGTCGCCGTGGCTTCCGCGGCTGCCTTGGCTCGCTCGTCCGCCGCGGCCCGGATGGACCGCCAGGCGGACTCGGCGGCCTGCTGCTCCGCCTCCTTCTTGCTGCGGCCGGTGCCGGTGCCGTACGAGACGCCTCCGACGCGGGCGGCAGCAGTGAAGATCTTCTCGTGGTCGGGGCCGGTCTCCGTGACCAGGTACTCGGGTACGCCGAGTCCCTCGATCGCGGTCAGCTCCTGCAGGGACGTCTTCCAGTCCAGGCCGGCGCCGAGATTGGAGGACTTCTCGATCAGCGGGTCGAACAGGCGGTGCACCAGTTCGGAGGCCGCGTCGAGGCCCTGGTCGAGATAGACCGCGCCGATCACCGCTTCAAGGGTGTCGGCGAGGATGGATGCCTTGTCCCGGCCGCCCGTGCCCTCTTCACCCCGGCCGAGCCGGATGAAGGAGCCCAGGTCGAGGCCGCGGCCGACCTCCGCCAGCGCACGTGAGTTGACCACCGCGGCCCGCAGCTTGGCCAGCTGGCCTTCGGGCAGGTCGGGGTGGGTGCGGTACAGCGTGTCCGTGACGACGAGGCCGAGCACGGAGTCCCCGAGGAACTCCAGCCGCTCGTTCGTCGGCAGACCGCCGTTCTCGTACGCGTAGGAACGGTGGGTCAGCGCTCGCACCAGAAGGGCGGACTCGACCTGGTAGCCGAGCCGCCCTTCCAGAAGCGTGTGGGACGAGGCCTGATTGTCCGCAGAGTTCTTCTTCGGCGTGGACACAGTGCCTCTCACCAGCCGCTCAGACCTCGAGGACCTGGCGCTTGTTGTAGGTGCCGCAAGACGGGCACGCGATGTGCTGCTGCTTGGGCTCGTGGCAGCGCTCGCACGCAACCAGGGTGGGGACCGCAGCCTTCCACTGCGACCGGCGGTGGCGCGTGTTGCTGCGCGACATCTTCCGCTTCGGAACAGCCACGGCTACTTCTCCTGCTTCTCGTCGACGCCCGCTTCGGCGCCGCTCATCTCGTCCTTCTCGCCGTCCGTCATCGAACCGGCGAGTCCCTGCAAAGCCGCCCAACGGATGTCGACGGCGTCGTGGTGGTGGTCCGGGTCGTCCGCGAGCCGCGCTCCGCACTCGGAGCACAGTCCAGGGCAGTCGTCCTGGCACACCGGCTGCATCGGCAGTGCGAGCACCACCGCATCGCGCAGCACGGGTTCGAGGTCGATCAGACCGTCCTCGACATGGAGCCTGTCCTCGTCGTCCTCGGCGTCGTCGCCCGGTTCCGCGATCACGCGGCCCCGGTCGTCGGCGTCAGGGTACGAGAACATCTCCTGGAAGTCCGCTTCGAGCTCCAGCTCGACCGGCTCCAGACACCTTACGCACTCCCCCTCGGCCACCGCACGGGCGGTGCCTGTGACAAGCACCCCTTCCATGACCGACTCGAGGCGGAGTCCGAGCTCCATCGGGGCGCCTTCCGGCACTCCGATGACCCCCGGGATGCCGAGATCCCTGGGAGCGTCGATCTCGCGGGTCAGGCGCTTCAGCGCACCAGGACGCCGACCCAACTCGTGCGTGTCGATCACGAGGGGGTTGCGGTGGTCGAGGCGGGCGTTGGAAGCCATTCCTGCTTTCGATCTACTAACTCGAAGGGACGCCACCCGTCGGATTCCCGGGCAGCGTTGATCGCGGGGCATACGCGCGACCGAACAGCCAGGATACTGGACCTTTCGCTCAGCGCCCAATCCGGTGTCCCGGCTACAGGCCCCTGCCCTGCTCGTACGCCCTCAGCTGCTCCGCACTGATCATGCCCGTGTCGAAGAGGCTGGTCTCGTCCAGGGCGTAGCCCTGCTGGGCCTGGGTCTGGTCCTGCGGCTGATGCTGGGGCTGTTGCGGCTGATGGGCCTGCTGGGGGTCGTAGGCGGTGTGCTGGACGTCGTAGCCCTGGTAGCCGTAGGGATCGGCCTGCTGGTAGCCGTACGGGTCCTGCTGCGGCACGTACTCCGACTGCCGCGGGAAGCCCGCGTACGGGTCAGGCTGCTGCTGGACGGGGGCGCCTTCCGCCGGAGCGTAGCCGGAGGCGGGGGTGTAGGCGGGCTGCGGCTCGTACGAGTGCTCCCGCTGCTCCGTCCGCTCCGGCTGCGGCTGCGACTGGGCCGCGCGGTCGCTGTCCGCGAGGGCAGCCAGGTCGGCGAGGTAGTCGGCGTCGCTGGAGTGCTGGAAGGTCGTGGTGTCGTCGGCGAGGGCGCCGAGGTCGTCGGTGGCGATCCGGCCGTGCAGCTTCTGCCGGCCGCGGCCGACGGCCTCCAGGGTCTTGGCGAGGACCGCCTCGAAGGCGCCCAGCTTGACGTCGACGTACTGGTCGGCGTTGTGGCGCAGGGTCTCCGGGTCGTGGCTGCGCTCGGGGGCGTCCTCGTCCTCGTAGCCGTTCTCGTCCAGGCCGGGGCCGGTGCCGAGGAGCTTCTCGCGGCCGCGGCCGACCGAGCCCAGGGTCTTGGTGAGGACGACCTCGAAGTTGGCGAGCTTGGAGTCGACGTAGTCGTCGGCCTCGGCGCGGATCTCCTCGGCCTCCCGGCGGGCCTCGTCGAGGATCCGGTCCGCCTCGGCCTGGGAGCGGCGGGCGATCTCGGTGTCGGAGATCAGCGAGCCGCGCTGGGCATGGGCGTTCTCGATGATCCGCTCGGCCTCGAGCCGGGCCTGCTCGACCATCTGCTCACGGCCGCCGATCAGCTCCTGCGCCTGGGCGAGGGAGCCGGGCAGCGCCTGGCGTACCTCTTCGAGCATCGCGAGCAGGTCGGCGCGGTTGACCACACATGACGCCGACATGGGCATGGCCCGGGCACCGGAGACCGTGGAGACGATCTCGTCGAGCTTCTTCTGCACGTCCACCTGTGCTCGCCACTCTCTACAGCCGGGTTGGAGACGGACGGGACGACTGTAGCCCCATCAGTCCTTGCGCAGCCGCCCGTTCAGGGCCTCCAGGACCTGCGGCGGCACCAGGTGGGAGACGTCTCCGCCCCAGGCGGCGACCTCCTTGACGAGGGAGGACGACAGGAAGCTGTAGGTGGGGTTGGTGGGTACGAACAGCGTCTCGACGCCGGTGAGGCCGATGTTCATCTGGGCCATCTGCAGCTCGTAGTCGAAGTCGCTGACGGCGCGCAGCCCCTTGACGATGGCGGGGATGTCGCGCTGCTTGCAGAAGTCGACGAGGAGGCCGTGGAACGCCTCCACACGGACGTTGGCGTATTCGGAGGTGACCTCGCGGATCAGCTCGATCCGCTCCTCGATCTCGAACAGGCCCTTCTTGGACTTGTTGATCATCACCGCGACGTAGACCTCGTCATACAGACGGGAGGCTCGGGCGATGATGTCGAGATGTCCGTTGGTGATCGGGTCGAAAGACCCGGGACAGACGGCGCGGCGCACTAGTGATCCCTCGCTCTCCGGTCCGGTCATCGTGCGTCTTCGCACGTAGAGGCGGCGCGACCGTACCAAAACGTTCCCTCGCCGTAACGACGGGACCGGATCGCCTCGAAGCCGTCCGGCCAATGGAATTCGCCGCCTCTGGTGCTGCGCTCCACGGTGACGAGGGCGTCGTCCGCGAGCCAGCCTCCTGAGCGGAGTGTGAGGAGAATCTCGCGAAGATCGTCGTCCGTGACGGCGTACGGAGGGTCGAGGAAGACGAGGTCGTACGGCTCTTCCGGTGCCGGTGTCCGGATGACCTGTTCCGCTTTGCCCGCTCTGACCTCGGCGCCCGGCAGGCCCAGGTTCTTCACGTTCTCGCGGACGATCCTCGCCGCGCGGGCGTCGGCCTCGACGAGGAGGATGTGGCTCGCGCCCCGGGAGAGCGCCTCCAGCCCTACGGCGCCGGAGCCGGCGTAGAGGTCGAGGACCCGTTCGCCGTCCAGGGGGCCGCCCAACAGCGACTGCCAGGTGGAGAAGAGGCCCTCGCGTGCGCGGTCGGAGGTGGGGCGGGTTCCGGTGCCGGGAGGTACTGCGAGGCGCCGTCCGCCGGCCCGGCCGGCGATCACGCGGGTCATGTGTGGTCCTTCTGCTGGGCGACTTTACGTTCATTGTGGCTGGTCGCGCAGTTCCCCGCGCCCCCCTGGGGGCGCTGCTCGTCAGCCCTTTTCCAAGTACTGCTCCCTTTCTTCGTCCAGGAGGGCGTCCAGGGCCGTGCGGAGCCCCGGCAGCCGCTCCAGCTCCGGGTCCGCCGCCACGACCGCCGCCGCCTCCTGTCTCGCCTCCGCGATGACCTCCTCGTCCTCGATGACGGCCAGGACCCGGAGGCTGGAGCGGGCGCCGGACTGGGCCTGGCCGAGGACGTCGCCCTCGCGGCGCTGTTCGAGGTCGATGCGGGAGAGTTCGAAGCCGTCGAGCGTGGCGGCGACCGCGTTCAGGCGCTGACGGGCCGCGCTGGCCTCGGGCATCTCGCTGACCAGGAGGCACAGGCCGGGCGCGGAGCCCCGGCCGACCCGGCCGCGCAGCTGGTGCAGCTGGGAGACGCCGAAGCGGTCGGCGTCCATGATGACCATGGCCGTGGCGTTGGGGACGTTGACGCCGACCTCGATGACGGTGGTGGCGACCAGGACGTCGGTCTCGCCGGCCGCGAAGCGGCGCATCACGGCGTCCTTGTCGTCGGGGTGCATACGGCCGTGCAGGACCTCCACCCGGAGGCCCTGGAGGGGGCCCTTGGCCAGTTGGCCGGCCACGTCGAGGACCGCGAGCGGGGGGCGCTTGTCGGCTTCTTCCTCGGGGGACTTCTTCTTGCCGGCCTTCTTCGGGTCGTCCTCGTCGTCACCGATCCTCGGGCAGACCACGTACGCCTGGTGACCGGCCGCCACCTCCTCGCGCACCCGTTCCCAGGCGCGGGCGAGGAAGTGGGGCTTGTCGGCGGCCGGGACGACATGACTGGCGATCGGCGAGCGGCCGGCCGGGAGCTGGTCCAGGACCGAGGTCTCCAGGTCGCCGAAGACCGTCATGGCGACCGTGCGCGGGATGGGGGTGGCCGTCATGACGAGGAGGTGCGGAGGCTGCTTGCCCTTGCCGCGCAGGGCGTCGCGCTGTTCCACGCCGAAGCGGTGCTGTTCGTCCACCACGACCAGGCCGAGGTCGTGGAACTGGACCTTGTCCTCGATCAGGGCATGGGTGCCGATGACGAGGCCGGCCTCGCCGGTGGCCAGGTCGAGCAGGGCCTGGCGGCGGGCGGCCATGCCCATCGAGCCGGTCAGCAGCACCACCTTGGTGGCGTGTTCGGCGCCGCCCAGCATGCCGCCTTCGGCCAGTTCACCCATCATCTCGGTGACCGAGCGGTGGTGCTGCTGGGCGAGGACCTCGGTGGGGGCGAGCATGGCGGCCTGACCGCCCGCGTCGACCACGGCGAGCATGGCGCGCAGGGCCACCATGGTCTTGCCCGAACCGACCTCGCCCTGCAGCAGGCGGTGCATCGGGTGTGCGGTGGCGAGGTCGTCGAAGATCTCCCGGGAGACCTTCTGCTGGCCCTCGGTGAGGGTGAAGGGGAGGCGGTCGTCGAAGGCCGCGAGGATGCCGTCCGGCTTGGCGGTGCGGGGCACGGCGGCGAGTTGGGTGTCGGCGTGCCGGCGACGGGCCAGGGCGACCTGGAGGACGAACGCCTCGTCCCACTTCAGGCGGGCGCGGGCGTCGGCGATGTCGGCCTTGGTGTGCGGCCGGTGGATCTTGAGCAGGGCCTCGGGGAGGGTGACCAGGCCGCGGCCGTCGCGGAGGGAGTCCGGGAGGGGGTCCAGGGCTTCCTGGGCGCTGGGCAGCACCGTCTGGACCGCCTTGCCGATCTTCCAGGACTCCAGCTTGCCGGTGGCGGGGTAGATCGGGATCAGGGAACCGGCCCAGGTCTCGACGGCTTCGGCGCTGTCACTTCGGAGCAACTCGTAAGCCGGGTGGGCGAGTTGGAGGCGTCGATTGAAGAGCGAGACCTTGCCGGCGAACATCGCGCGGGTGCCCGGCAGCAGCTCCTTGTGCGGTTTGTGGACGCCGTTGCCGAAGAAGACGAGCTGGAGCCGGCCGCTGCCGTCGGTGATGGTGACCTCGAGGCGCTGGCCCTTGCCGCGGGGGGCCTTGGCCGAGGCGAAGGTGTGCAGGCGGGCGTCGGCGACCTGGGCGACCACCGTGACGTGCTCGTCCATGGGCAGGTCGGCGAGGTGGGTGAGCTGGCCGCGCTCCTCGTATCTGCGCGGGTAATGGTGCAGGAGGTCGCCGACGGTGTGCAGGCCGAGGTGCTCGGCCATCACCTTCGCGGTGGCGGGGCCGAGCACTGACTTCAGGGGCTGCTTCAGTGGTTCTCGCAGTGCGGGCACGAGATCCATTGCACACCACGGCACTGACAATGCCGTAGACGCCGTCCTGCGTCTTCCCGGCGCAGTGCCGTAAACATCGGGGAAACTCCTGGTCAGGTGGGCTGATCGGCTCTAGGATGACGCGCTCCGGCCATCCTTCGCGGTCACCGCCCCGCCGGGACCGCCCGACCCCGCGCCGCCCGCACCTCCCCTCCGGCGCAGTGACGATGGACTCGCAGACCTCACAGCCACCCCAGGCATCCCACTCACCTCACACACCTCATACGTTCCAGGTCGACCTGCGTGGTCTGGTGGACCTGCTCTCCCATCACCTCTACTCCAGCCCCAAGGTCTACCTGCGCGAGCTGATGCAGAACGCCGTGGACGCCATCACCGCCCGGCGGGCCGCCGAGCCGGACGCTCCGGCGCGGGTGCGGCTGTACGCGGTGGACGGCGGGCTGCGGGTGGAGGACACCGGCGTCGGGCTCACCGAACCGGACGTGCACAGCCTGCTGGCGACCATCGGCCGCAGCTCCAAGCGGGCCGAGGGCCTCCAGGAGGCCCGCTCGGACTTCCTCGGCCAGTTCGGCATCGGGCTGCTCGCCTGCTTCGTGGTCGCCGAGCGGATCAGGGTCGTCAGCCGCAGCGCCCGTACGCCCGAGGCCCCGCCGGTGGAGTGGACGGCCCGGGACGACGGGTCGTACACCGTGCGGACGCTGTCCGGCGCGGAGCGGCCCGAGCCGGGTACGACCGTGTACCTGACGGCACGGGCCGGAGCGGCGGAGTGGCTCGCGCCCGAACGGGTCCGCGCCCTGGCCCGCGACTTCGGCTCCCTGCTGCCGTACGACGTCCGGGTCGGTGACGAGCCGGTCGCCGATCTGCCCGCGCCCTGGGACCGCGCCCATCCGAGCCCGGCCGGCAGGAGGGTGGCGCTGGCCCGGCACTGCCAGGAACTGTTCGGGTTCACGCCGCTGGACTCGATCGACCTTGACGTGCCCCTGGCCGGGACCCGCGGGGTGGCGTACGTGCTGCCGACGGCGGTCAGCCCGGCCCAGCGGGCGACCCACCGCGTGCACCTGAAGGGCATGCTGCTCACCGAGCGGGCCGAGCAGCTGCTGCCGGACTGGGCGTTCTTCGTGCGCTGCGTCCTGGACACCGACAGCCTGCGACCCACCGCCTCGCGCGAGTCGCTGTACGAGGACGAGACCCTGGCCGCCGTACGGGACGCGCTGGGCGAACGGATCCGGTCCTGGCTCACCGGGCTCGCCGCCGGTGACCCGGAGCGCCTGTCGGCCTTCCTCGCCGTGCACCACCTGGGCGTGAAGTCCCTCGCCCGGCACGACCGGGAGATGCTGCGCACGATGCTGCCGTGGCTGCCGTTCGAGACCACCGACGGGCAGATCTCCCTGGAGGAGTTCGCGCGGCGGCACCCGGTGGTGCACTTCACGCGGACGGTCGAGGAGTACCGGCAGGTCGCGCCGATCGCCTCGGCGCAGGGCGTGGGCGTGGTCAACGGCGGCTACACGTACGACAGCGAGCTGGTCGAGGCGCTGCCGCGGGTGCGGCCCGGGACCGTGGTCGCCGAGCTCGACGCGGACACCGTGACCGCGCACCTGGACGCGGTCGACCCGGGCGAGGAGCTGGCGCTGTCCGGGTTCCTGGCCGCCGCCCGGGACCGGCTGGACCCGCTGGGCTGTGACGTCGTCCTGCGGGCCTTCCACCCGCTGTCCGTGCCCGCGCTGCACCTGGACGACCGGGCCGCCCGGCACGAGCAGGCCCGCGCGGCGGCCGAGGAGCGGGCCGACGACCTGTGGGCGGGCATCCTGGGCTCGCTGCGCGGCAGTGCCCCGCGCGCGCGTCTGGTGCTCAACCATCTCAACCCGCTGGTCCGGCGCATCGGTTCGCTCGGCGACCCGGAACTGATCGGCACCGCGACCGAGGCGCTGTACGGGCAGGCGCTGCTGATGGCGCAGCGCCCGCTGCGGCCGGCCGACTCGGCGCTGCTCAACCGGGCGTTCATCGGGCTGCTCGAATGGGCGACCCACGGGGAGGGGGACGGACGATGACCGAGATCACGGACTTCGACGCGCTGCGCCGGGCGCTGGCGGAGAACTCCGGGCAGCCGGAGGGTCCGGCCCGCAACGCGCGCGCGGAGCAGCTGCTCGCCGAGGCGGAACGGCTGGACGTCCCGCTCGCCGTGATCGAGGCGCTCGGGCACCAGCTGAAGGTCTACAACTACAGCTCCGAGAAGGACAAGATGTTCGTCCCGTTCGCGCGGCTGCTGCGCATGTGGGACGAACGGCCGGCGGACTTCGACGAGTACGAGGCGCACTCGCTGCACTGGGCCTTCAAGTGGATGTCGGCGGGCATGCTGGACCAGCCGCACATTCCGCTCGCCTCGATCGAGAAGTGGCTCGGCGAGATGGGACACCGCTACCGGCTCGCCGGGCACTCCGAACGGGCGGTGCGCGGCGCCGAGTTCAGTGTGGCCTCGCACATCGGGGACCTCGCGCGCGCGGAGCGGGCGTACGCCGCGTGGCTGGCCGCGGACCGGGACCGGATGGCCGACTGCCACGCCTGCGAGCTGCACGGGCAGGGCGCCTGGCAGGTCCGGTGCGGGCGGGACGCGGAGGCGCTCGAGCTGTGGCGGCCGGTGCTGGAGGGTGAGTTGGCCTGCGCGCACGAGCCGCACACCGTGCTCGCCTCCTCGCTGGCCCCGCTGCTGCGCCTCGGCCGCGTGGACGAGGCGCGCGCCCACCATCTGCGCGGATCCCGTCTGGTGCGGCCCATGGAGAGCATGCGGGGCGCGTACGCCGACCATGTGGAGTTCTGCGCGCTGACCGGCAACGAGGCGCGCGGTCTCGAGCTGCTCGCCGAGCGGCCCGCCTACTTCACGGACACCGGGCATCCGCGCAGCCGGCTCGACTTCATGGCCGTGGTGACCCTGTTGACGGACCGGCTGACCGAGCTGGGCCTCGGCGGGCAGCGGGTACCGGGGCCGGCCGGGCGGACCTGGACCGCGCGGGAACTGGCCGCGCACGCGCGCGTGGAGGCGACGGAACTCGCCGAGCGGTTCGACCGCCGCAACGGCACCTCCTCCGTCGGCGACCGGATCCGCGCGCGGATGGCCCAGCGCCCGCTGGTGGAGCGGCTGCCGCTGGGCGTGCGGGCGGTACGGCCCCCGGTGACGCCGCCGGCCGCTCCTCCCCCGCCCGTCGAGGCGACCGGCGAGCCGGCCGCCGAAGCCGGGCTGCCCGTCCTGCTCGCCGAGGCACGGCGGCTGTCGGAGACCTTGCAGCCACACGCGCTGGAGGCGTGGGCGGCGGTCGCTCGGGCCGCGCAGGACGGCGCCGGGCTGGAGCCGCGGGACCGCGCGGAGCTCGCCGACCACGAGGCGATGGCCCGTGGCCCCGAGGGGCTCGCCCTGTTCGAGCGGGCGGCGGCGCTGTACGCGGAGGCGGGAGACCCCGGGGAGGCGCTGGCGGCACGCGCGCGCGGGGCGTACGTCCGCGCGCTGACGGGAGAGGTGGACACCGCCCTGGCGACGGTCACGGGCCTGTACGACGAGGTGCTCGCGCTGTACTCCGACGAGGGCACCGGGGTGCGCCAGACCGCGTCGGTGGCGATGAGCCGGGCCCGGATCCTGATGCGCCGGGTCCACGAGACCACGGCTCGGAACGCCGCGCACGCCGACACCGAGGGATCCACCGGGACGGCCGGCGCGGACGCGGGGCAGCAGGGCGGTACGGCCACCGGGCAGGGCGGAGCGGACGCCGGGCTGGGCACCGCGGACGCCGGACAGGACGGAGCGGACGCCGGACAGGACGGAGCGGACGCCGGGCAGGGAACTGTGGACGCCGAGCGGTGGGCTGCGGACGCCGGACAAGACGGTACGGACGCCGGACAGGACGGAGCGGACGCCGGACAAGACGGTACGGACGCCGGACAAGACGGTACGGACGCCGGACAGGACGGAGCGGACGCCGGGCAGGGAACTGTGGACGCCGAGCGGTTGGCTGTGGACGCCCGGCCGGCCGCCGGCGACGCCGATCGAGACGCCATGGACGCCCGGCCGACCGGCGCGGACACCCCTTCGAACGCCGGGCCGGCCGCGGACGGCGCCCGCCGAGCCGTCCTCGACGCCGAGGCGGCTGTGCGGGAGGTGCTCGCGCTCGTCGAGGGGCGCGGTGGGGACGACGTGCGGCTGGCGGCGCGGGCCGCCGAGGCTCGGGCGATCCTCGCCGAGCTGGCCGGACTCAGCGGGGACACGGAACGCGCGGCGGAGCTGTTCCGGCGGGCCGCCGGCGCGTACGTGTCCGCCGGGCTTCCCTGGTTCTCGGTGGAGTACGAGGTGCAGGTCGCCGCCCTGGCCCACCAGTCCGGTGACCTGGCCGGGGCCGAGCGGGCACTGCGGGCGGCCCTGGTGCACGGCGGGCCTTACGTGGAGCCGGTCGGGCGGTCCCAGCTGCACCTCCAGCTCGCCGAGGTGCTCGGCGGCCGGGACGCGACCGGCGAGGCGGCCGAGCACGCGCTGGAGGCCGCGCACTGGGCGGACGAGGCCGGGGAGAGCGGCACCCTGGGCGCCTGGGCGCGGCAGCAGCTCGGTGGGTTCCTGCTGCGCCTGGGCCGGTACGCGGAGGCCGCCGAGGTCCTGGAATCGGCGCTGGCCGACCTGAGCGCCGACACACACGGCGACGGCGCGGTCGTCCAGGCCCGCTGGTGGCTCGGGGACTGCCTGGGCGAACTGGGCGAGCACCGGGCCGCCGCCGAACAGCGGCTCAAGGCCGCCGAGCTGGCCCGGCACTGGCCCGAGCAGCAGGACCACGCCACACTCGCCCACCTCGCCGCCGAGTCGCTGGCCAATGCCGGCCTGGCGGAGGAGGCGGACCGGGCCTACGCGCGCGCGGGCGGCCTGTGGCGCTCACTGGGCAACGCGCAGTTCCTGGTCCGCTCACTGCGCGCCCGCGCCTGGCTGGCGCTGGACCGGGACTCCGGCGCGGCGGACGCGCGCGAGCTGATGGCGAGCGCGGTGCGGGAGTGCGAGACGGCGATGGCGGCGGCGGACCCGGTGGACCGGGAACAGTTGTCCGCGGAACTCGGCGGCACGTACCGCCAGTTCGCGGAGCTGCTGGCCCGTTCGGCGCCGGAGGAGGCCGAGGACACGGCGATCCGGGCCGCGTTCGCGGCGGCGCTGGAGCAGATGACCCGGGCCGTGGCGGTGTTCGCCGCGCTCGGCGCGGCCGGACTGCACGACCGTACCGGCGCCGAACTGGCGGCGGGCTGGCTGGAGGCGGACCTGAGCCGCCCGGCGCGGGCAGCATCACGCGCGCGTGACGTACTCGCGGCCTACGAGGACGCCGCCGACGGCGAGGGCGAGGGCGAGGGCGACGAGACCGTCCGCGCGCGGCGGGCGGAGGCGGCCCAGCTGCTGGAGGCGGCGCAGGAGGCGGCAGAGACACAGGAGGCGGTGGAGCCGCCGGAGACACAGGGGGCCGTGGAGGCGCAGGAGACGGAGGAAGCGGAGGAGACGGAGGCGTAGGAGCACCGGGGGACGGAGCACGGGACCGAACGCGGACGGGACCGAGGCACGCCGAGACAGAGCACGCCGGGGACCGAGCACGGAGGAGACGGAGCACGGAGGAGACGGAGGAAGCGGAGAAGGCAGGGTCGGCAGTGCTCGCGGCACCGCCGCAGGGGCGGTCCGGACCTCGGGGCTGCGTCACTCCCGCCGGTCACGCCACCCGGATCGCTGCCCGCCGGTCACGCCGCCCGGATCACTGTCCGCCCGCCAGCCACCCGGATCCGCTGCCCGCCGACACACCACCAAGACCGCTACCCCACCCGCCAGCCACCCGGATCACTACCCGCCAGCCACGCCGCCCGGATCACTGTCCACCCGCCAGCCACCCGGATCACTACCCGCCGATCACGCCACCCGGATCACTGTCCACCCGCCAGCCACCCGGATCACTACCCGCCGATCACGCCGCCCGGATCACTGTCCGCCCGCCAGCCACCCGGATCCGCTGCCCGCCGACACACCACCAAGACCGCTACCCCACCCGGCAGCCGCCCGGATCGCTACCCACCGATCACGCCACCCGGATCACTGTCCGCCCGCCAGCCACCCAGACCGCTACCCACCGGTCACGCCACCCGCATCCGCTGCCCACCGAGCACGCCACCCGGATCCGCTGCCCGCCCGTCAGCCAGGCCCGTCACTCCACGCCGATGAGCAGCAGCGCCCCCTGTCGGCCGCCGCGGTACACCGCCGTGTCCACGGCCAGGTAGGACTCCCGTACGCGTGCCTCCAGGTGCGCGGCGACGGTCCGGGGCGCCTCGTCGCCGACGACGAGCGTGACCAGTTCGCCGCCGGCCTGGAGCATGCGGTCCAGAACGATCCGCGCGGTGGCGGTGACGTCCGAGCCGATCACCGCCACGTCACCGTCGATCAGGCCGAGCACGTCCCCGGCCTGGCAGATGCCGGCCGTCGTCCAGGACTGGTGCTCGGCCACGACGACCTCGGCGTACCGGGTGGCGCCCGCCGCCGAGGTCATCTGCACGACGTCCTCGTCGAACCGGCGCCCCGGCTCGTGCACGGCGAGCGCGGCGATGCCCTGGACCGCGGAGCGGGTCGGGATCAGGGCCACCCGGATGCCCTCGGTGCGGGCCTGTTCCGCCGCGGCGGCGGCCGTGTGGCGCAGCTCGGCGTCGTTGGGCAGCAGGACCACCTCACGTGCGTGGGCGCGCCGTACCGCCTGCACCAGCTCTCCGCTGGCCGGTGGCTCTCCGGGGCGGGCCAGGACGGTGGTCGCGCCGGCCTCGGTGTACAGCCCGGCCAGTCCCTCGCCCGGTACTACGGCGACGACCGCCCGCTGGGCGCGTTCGCGCGGCGGGCGCGCGCGGCCGGCGTGCGCGTCGCCGAGCCCGAAGTGGGTGATCCGGATCCGGTACGGCCGCCCGGCCTCCACCCCCGCCTCCACGGCGGCACCCGCGTCGTCGACGTGCACATGGACGTTCCACAGGCCGTCGCCGCCGACCACGACCAGGGAGTCCCCGAGGGCGTCGAGCCGGGAGCGCAGCCGGGCGACGGCCGTGTCATCGGCCTCCAGCAGGTAGATCACCTCGAACGCGGGCCCGCCGGTGCCGGTGGCTTCCGCGCAGAGTTCGGCTTCGGACAGCCCGGCACCGGAAGCACTCTCCACGCGCACGTGCCCGCCGGAATCCGTCACGGTCTCCACGCGCGCGTGCCCGCCGGAATCCGCCACGGTCTGCACGCGCACGTGCCCGCCGGAATCCGCCATCGTCTCCACGCGCGCGTGGGCGCCGGGACCCGCCTCCCCCGTGAACGCCTCCACCAGCGCCCCCAGCACCGCCACCAGTCCCCGTCCGCCCGCGTCGACCACACCCGCCCGCTTCAGCACGGCCAGCTGGCCCGGCGTCGCCGCCAGGGCCGCCCGCGCGCCCTCGTAGGCGGCCCGCGCGACCGTCCCGCAGTCGCCCTCGGTTCCCTCGGCGGCGTCGGCGGCGGCCGAGGCGACCGTCAGCACCGTGCCCTCGACGGGGTGGGCGACGGCCTGCCGGCCGGAGTCGGCGGCCCGGCGCAGGGCCAGCCGCAGCCCCGGGCCGTCGACGCGGGAGGCGTCGCCCGCCTCCGCGAGCACCTGCGCCATCCCCCGCAGCAGCTGGGCCAGGATCGTCCCGGAGTTGCCGCGGGCCCCGATGAGCGCACCGTGGGCCATGGCCCGTACCGCGTCCGCCAGGGAAGGCTCCGCGCAGCCGGTCTCGTAGCCTGCGAACACCGCCTCCACGGCCGTCGCAGCCGACTCCAGGGTCAGATAGAGGTTGGTCCCGGTGTCGCCGTCCGCCACCGGATAGACGTTGATCGCGTCGATCTCCTCACGGGCCCGTCCCAGTGCCCGGAGCGCCAGACCGCACCAGGTGCGCACCGCGAGAGCATCGAAGAATGTCTGCGGCACCTGCGCCACCTGCGCCTCCCTGAGCTGGCTGGACGTGGGAGGCAGCGTAGACCCCGGACCGGTGTCCTCCGGAAGAGGGCCGGGAGCCTGGTCCTGAGCTGCCGTGGTAGTTTCGTGGAACGGGCGCAGCCGTTGTATGCTGCTCCGGTTGCCCGATCTGATCGGGCTATTCCCCTGGCAGCGCCACTCAAGATCTCATGTCTTAGATCTCGATCCCGGCATGCCGGGATTAACCGTAAGTGCATCTGAAGTCTTTGGAGTGACCCGTGGCTGCCAACTGCGACGTCTGCGGCAAGGGGCCGGGCTTCGGCAACAACATCTCGCACTCGCACCGCCGTACGTCCCGCCGCTGGAACCCGAACATCCAGCGTGTACGTACCGTGGTGAGCGGGACGCCGAAGCGCGTGAACGCTTGCACCTCGTGCATCAAGGCCGGCAAGGTCTCGCGCTGACGCTACAGCTGAGCGCGCGGCCACTGCCTGGTTCGCTGCACTGAAGCCGGTCCACCTCCGGGTGGGCCGGCTTCTTGCCGTTCCCTGCCGCCTCCGGGCCGCCCCCGCCTGATCACCTCTGGCCGCCGTACCCAGCCGCCCCGGCCGCCGCACCCCGGCCGGGAGCACCGTCGTGTCCGGCCGTGTTCTCCAAGCGGCTGACGGAGACGGCGGCGACGACAGCCACCGGGCTCAGGGGGTATCCCGCCTGAGCGCCCAGCCGTGGTCCACGGGCCCGATGCCGGCACCCAGGGCGAACCCGGCGGCGATCGCGCCGGTGACGTACTCCTTGGCGGCGGTGACCGCCTCCGGTACGGAGCGCCCCTTCGCCAGGCCGCAGGCGATCGCGGAGGCGAGGGTGCAGCCGGTGCCGTGGGTGTGCCGGTTGTCGTGGCGGGGGGCCCTGAGCAGGAGTTCCTCGGAGCCGTCGGTGAGCAGGTCCACGGCCTCCCCGGACAGATGGCCGCCCTTGATCAGCACCCACCGCGGCCCGTACGCCAGCACGGCCGCCGCGGCCCGCCGCAGGTCGCCCTCGGACTCGACGCGCACTCCGGTGAGTTGGGTCACCTCGTCGAGGTTCGGGGTGGCCACGGTGGCCACGGGCAGCAGCCTGGTCCGTACGGAGTCCAGTGCGGATGCGGCCAGCAGCGCGTCGCCGTGCTTGGAGACGCCCACCGGGTCCACCACGGCCGGTGCGTCCGTGCCGGAGATCAACTCGGCGACCGTCTCGACCAGTTCGGCGGAGGACAGCATGCCGGTCTTCACGGCCTGGACGCCGATGTCGTCGACCACGCTGCGGTACTGGGCCCGGACCGCGTCCACGGGCAGTTCCCAGGCGCCCTGGACGCCCACCGAGTTCTGCGCGGTCACCGCGGTGAGCACGCTCATGCCGTGCACGCCGAGCGCGAGCATCGTCTTCAGGTCGGCCTGGATGCCGGCGCCGCCGCCGGAGTCCGAGCCGGCCACCGTCAGTACGCGGGGAGGCACCTGCGCAGCGCTCATGACTCGATGTCCCCGAAGTGGTCCCAGCCGCCCTTGCTGGTCCAGGGCGCCCCGTCGACCGTGACCTGGGGCAGCGCGGACGGGTTGAGGACCTCGCCGATGACCTTCCATCGGGCCGGGAGCTTGGTGTCGGACGGGAAGGTCGCGACGATCGCGTGGTCCTCTCCCCCGGTCAGCACCCACTGGAGCGGGTCCACGCCGACGGCCTGTCCGATGTCGTTCATCTGCGTGGGGATGTCGATCGCGCCGGAGCGGATGTCGATCCGGACCTTGCTGGCCTCGGCGATGTGCCCGAGGTCGGCGATCAGACCGTCGCTCACGTCGCACATCGCGGTGGCGCCGAGCCCGGCGGCGGCCGGGCCCGCGTGGTACGGCGGCTCGGGGCGCCGGTGGGCCTCCACGAAGGCGCGCGGCGAGCGGAAGCCGCGGGCGAGCACCGCGTACCCGGCCGCGGACCAGCCCAGCCAGCCGGTGACGGCCACGAGGTCGCCGGGCTGGGCACCCGCGCGCGTGACGGGTTCCTGGTTGCGCAGGTCGCCGAGCGCGGTGATCGACACCATGATCGTGTCGCCGCGTACGACGTCCCCGCCGACCACGGAGGCGCCGGCGACCTGGCACTCGTCGCGCAGGCCGTCCATCAGCTCGGTGGGCCAGGCGACCGGCAGTTCGGCCGGGACGACCAGGCCGAGCAGCAGGGCGGTCGGTACGGCGCCCATCGCGGCGATGTCCGCGAGGTTCTGCGCGGCGGCCTTGCGGCCGACGTCGTAGGCCGTGGACCAGTCACGGCGGAAGTGCCGGCCCTCCAGCAGGATGTCGGTGCTCGCCACCACCCGGCGGTCGGGCGCGGCGACCACCGCGGCGTCGTCGCCGGGGCCGACCCGGACCGCCGGGGTGGTGGTGAGACGGGAGGTGAGCTCCCTGATGAGCCCGAACTCCCCGAGCTCACCAACAGTGCCCTTCATGGTCCCTTGCTCCCCTTCTCTGCCTTACGGTGCCCAGTCGCGCGTCATCAGTGTCCCCGATACGGTCGAGGTGTCTGTCGTCGCGGTCGGGACGACCGTTCACACGGCCGTCCCGGCCGTCGATACGGTCGGGTTGCCGTCAACGTCCGTGGTGCCTGCACCCTGGCGCGCAAGCCCGGTTCCCGCAGGTCTCCCCGCGGGGAGCGGCGACGCGATACCGTGGCGTTCCTTTTCCCCACATGATCCTCGTGGCCGCTCTGGAGGTTCCGTGGTACAGGCATACATCCTGATCCAGACCGAGGTCGGCAAGGCGTCGACCGTCGCCGAGACGATCGGCAAGATCCCTGGAGTGCTCCAGGCCGAGGACGTGACAGGTCCGTACGACGTCATCGTGCGCGCCCAGGCGGAGACGGTCGACGACCTCGGCCGCATGGTGGTCGCGAAGGTCCAGCAGGTGGACGGCATCACGCGCACCCTGACCTGTCCGGTCGTGCATCTGTAGCCCCCGTCTACGCTTGGCCGGTGAACTTCTTCCGTCACCGGCCTCTCGGCCTGCTCGCACCGGCCCTGCTCCTCGCGGTCGCGGGCTGCTCCACGGCAGACGACAGCGACGCCGTGGCGGTTCCCACCCCCGACGGGAAGACCGCCCCGCTCTGCCGGGACCTGGACCGGGTGCTGCCGCGCAAGGTGGACGGGCAGAGCCGCAAGGACCCCGAACCCCGGTCCGCCTACACGGCGGGCTGGGGAAGCCCGGCGATCATACTGCGCTGCGGCATCGTCCGGCCGCCGAAGATGGTCGATCCGGCCGTGGCGCAGGGCAAGGACCCCGACGCGATCGGCGGCGGGGTCAACGGCGTGGAGTGGCTGATGGAGAAGGAGGGCGACGGGACATGGCGGTTCACCACGTCCGGTCGCCTCGCCTATGTGCAGGTGACGCTGGCGAAGAAGCTGTCCGGGCCGGACGACAGCGCCCAGGTGCTGATGGATCTCGCCGCCGCCGTCAAGAAGGCGATCCCGACCGGGGTCGCCTCCATGCGGCACTGACCCGGTGCGGGGTCAGCGCAGGCCCGTCGAGCGGCGCAGCGCGGCCTGCACCAGGCGGTCGACCAGCTCGGGGTAGCTGATCCCGCTCGCCTCCCACATCTTCGGGTACATGGAGATCGGGGTGAAGCCGGGCATGGTGTTGATCTCGTTGATCACGAACTCGCCGTCCTCGGTGAGGAAGAAGTCCGCGCGGACCAGGCCCTCGCAGGAGGCCGCGTCGAACGCCTCGACCGCGAGCCTGCGCACCTCGGCGGTCAGCTCCTCGGTGAGCGGGGCCGGGACGACGCCGGGCGTGGAGTCGATGTACTTGGCCTCGAAGTCGTAGTACGCGTGCGCGTCCGGCGGCGGGATCTCGGCCGGGACGGAGGCGCGCGGCCCGTCCTCGAACTCCAGGACGCCGCACTCGATCTCGCGGCCCCGCAGCGCCGCCTCGACCAGGATCTTCGGGTCGTGCGACTGGGCCTCGGCGATCGCCTCGTCCAGGCCGGACAGGTCGTCGACCTTGGTGATGCCGATCGACGAACCCGCGCGCGCCGGCTTCACGAACAGCGGCCAGCCGTGCTCGCCAGCGAAGTCGACGATCTTCTTGCGGGCGGCGGCCTCGTCCCGTGCCCACTCGCGGGGCCGGATCACCACGTAGGGGCCGACCTTGAGCCCGAAGGAGGTGAAGATCCGCTTCATGTACTCCTTGTCCTGGCCGACGGCCGAGGCGAGCACGCCCGCACCCACGTACGGCACCCCGGACAGCTCCAGCAGACCCTGCAGGGTGCCGTCCTCGCCGTAGGGACCGTGCAGCACCGGGAAGACCACGTCGACCTCGCCGAGCGCCTTGGGCACGGAGCCGGACTCGCTGTAGACGACCTCGCGGTTGGCCGGGTCGACGGGGAGCACCACGCCGCCCTCGTGCGACTCCGCCAGCTCCGCCACGCTGGGCGTACGGCGGTCGGTGATCGCCATCCGCTCCGGCTCGTCGGCCGTCAGCGCCCAGCGGCCGTCCGTGGTGATGCCGATCGGCAGGACGTCGTACTTCGTCCGGTCGATGGCCTTGAGGACGGCGCCGGCGGTGACCACGGAGATCCCGTGTTCGGAGCTGCGCCCGCCGAACACGACGGCCACGCGCGGCTTGCGCGACGGCTGCTCAGGGCTGTGGGGAAGGTTCTCGGTGCTCATATCGCGTTGAGAGTACCCGGAGGCAGCGCCCAAGTCAGCGCGCGCTCCCGGGCCGTCGCTCAGCGTCGCGCGGACGGTCGCACAGCGTTGCGCGGCAGGCCCGGGACGGGCCCTCGTGTGCGGGTTTCAGCGCCGCTCGGGCTTGGCGCTGCGCGCCATCAGCTCCTTGAGCGCGACGACCGGCGACTTGCCTTCGTGCACGATGCCGACGACCGTCTCGGTGATGGGCATGTCGACGCCGTGCCGGCGGGCCAGATCGAGCACGGACTCGCAGGACTTGACGCCCTCGGCGGTCTGCCGGGTGACCGCGATGGTCTCCTCCAGGGTCATGCCCTTGCCGAGGTTGGTGCCGAAGGTGTGGTTGCGGGACAGCGGCGAGGAGCAGGTCGCCACCAGGTCGCCCAGGCCCGCGAGTCCGGAGAAGGTCAGCGGGTCGGCGCCCATCGCGAGGCCGAGCCGGGTGGTCTCGGCGAGGCCCCGGGTGATGAGCGAGCCCTTGGCGTTGTCGCCGAGTCCCATGCCGTCGGCGATGCCGACCGCGAGCCCGATGACGTTCTTGACCGCGCCCGCGAGTTCGCAGCCCACCACGTCGGTGTTGGTGTAGGGCCGGAAGTACGGCGTGTGGCAGGCGGCCTGGAGCCGCTGGGCAACCCGTTCGTCGGTGCAGGCCACGACGGCGAGGGCGGGCATGCGGGCGGCGATCTCGCGGGCCAGGTTGGGTCCCGTGACCACGGCGACCCGGTCGGCGCCGACCTTGGCGACGTCCTCGATGACCTCGCTCATCCGCATGGTGGAGCCGAGTTCGACGCCCTTCATCAGGGAGACCAGGACGGTGTCCGGCGCGAGCAGCGGGGTCCACTCGGCGAGGTTGGCGCGCAGCGTCTGGGAGGGCACCGCGAGGACCGTGAAGTCCGCGTCGCGCAGCGCCTCGGCCGCGTCCGCGGTGGCGCGCAGGTTCTCCGGGAGTTCCACGCCGGGCAGGTAGTCGGGGTTGGTCCGGGTGGAGTTGACCGCCTCGGCCAGCTCCGGGCGGCGGGCCCACAGGGTCACGTCACAGCCGGCGTCGGCGAGCACCATGCCGAAGGCGGTGCCCCACGAACCGGTACCCATGACGGCCGCCCGCACGGGCTTGCTCACTTGCTCCGCCCTTCCGCTTGGCTGCCCTGTGTCTGTGCCTGGGTGCGGCGCCGCTGCTCGATCCGCTCGCGGCGCGGGTCGTACGGCGTCTCGGGCGCCTTCTCGCCGCGGATGTCCTCCAGCCGGCGGGTGATGGCCGCCATGATGACCTCGGTGGCCTCCTTCAGCACGTCCGGGGTCATCTCCCGGTCGTAGAACCGGGAGAGGTCCACGGGCGGGCCCGCCAGCACGTGGTGGGTCTTGCGCGGGAAGAGGCTGGGCTTCCTGGCGTACGGCGGCAGCAGTTCGTTGGCGCCCCACTGGGCGACCGGGATGACCGGGCACTTGGTCTGCAGGGCGACCCGGGCGGCGCCGGTCTTGCCGGTCATGGGCCAGCCGTTCGGGTCGCGGGTCAGGGTGCCCTCGGGGTAGAAGGCCACGCACTCGCCGCGTTCCACGGCGTCGATCGCGGCCCGGAAGGCGCTGAGCGCGTCCGTGGACTCGCGATAGACGGGGATCTGCCCGGTGCCACGCATGGCGGCGCCGACGAATCCCTTCTTGAAAAGCCCGCTCTTCGCCAGGAATCGGGGGACCCGTCCGGTGTTGTACTGATAGTGCGCGTACGCGAAGGGGTCCACGTGGGAATTGTGGTTCACCACGGTGATAAACCCGCCCTCGGCCGGAATATGCTCCATTCCACGCCAGTCCCGCTTGACCAGAACCACCAGCGGCGGTTTGCAGAGCACCGCGGCGAAGCGGTACCAGAAGCCGATTCTGCGGCGGGGCACAAGGACACCTTCCTCTAGGACTGCCACCCCGGCGGGGGCCGCACAAGTGTGGCCCCGGGCCGCCGGTCTGTCGAGAACACCGTACGCCCGCCCGTCATCCGCCCCCACCCTCGCAAGGCGCTGCGCGCACCTGCCGTTACCCACGGCCGCGGACGGCCCGGGTGACAATGAGCGGGACGAGAGAGGGACGGTACGCCGGTGCAGTGGACCTTGGTCATCCCCCTGAAACCCCTGACGCAGGCGAAGAGCAGGCTCGCGGACACCGCCGGTGACGGGGTGCGCCCGGGGCTGGCGCTGGCGTTCGCGCAGGACACGGTGGGCGCGGCGCTGGCCTGCGCGGCGGTGTCCGATGTGGCGGTCGTCACGGACGACGAGCTGGCCGGCCGGGAGCTGGCGGCCCTGGGTGCGCGCATCGTCCCGGACGCCCCCGGCGGCGGCCTGAACGCCGCCTTGGCCCATGGCGCCGCCGTCGTAAGGGAAATCCGCCCCGGCGCTCCCGTCGCGGCCCTGAACGCCGATCTGCCGGCACTGCGTCCGGAGGAACTCCACAGGGTGCTGACCGCTGCCGCGGAATTCCCGCGGGCGTTTCTCGCGGACGCGGCGGAGTGGGGTACGACTTTGCTGGCGGCGGCCGGTGATCGCGCATTGCGGCCGGCCTTCGGTAGGGATTCCCGTTCCCGGCACCGGGCCTCCGGCGCGGTGGAACTCCTGCTCACGGGGGTCGATTCGGTACGACAGGACGTGGACACCGGTGCCGACTTGCGGGCGGCGCTGGCCCTGGGGGTGGGGCGGTACACGGCCGCGGCGTCGGCGGGATTGCTCGAAGCGCGCTGAGCGACGCCCCGGAGGGCTGCGGGGAGCCGCGCGAACGGTCCGGCCGGGGCTGCGGCCGGTGCCGGAGAGCGGGCCCGGCAACGAACCTGCGCAGGCACTACGCTGGCCCCATGCAGGCCACCGCATACACGTACGACCCGGAAACCCGCAGCGGGCAGGTGCTCCTCGACGACGGGACCCCCGTGCCCTTCGGCACCGCGGCGTTCGACGCGGGCGGGCTGCGACTGCTCCGGCCCGGCCAGCGCGTGCGGATCGAGACCGAGGGTGCCGGGACCGGCCTGCGGATCACCCTCGTAACCCTTCAAACCCTTTAACTGCCCTTACACACGCCGCGGGCCGGGCTCCCTCGGGGAGTCCGGCCCGGCGCGTGACTGCTCCGGCGGCCTTACGACGTCGCCTTGCGGGCGGTGGTCTTCTTGGCGGTGGTCTTGCGGGCCGTCGACTTCTTGGCCGGGGCCTTCTTGGCGGTGACCTTCTTCGCCGGCGCCTTCTTGGCCGTCGCCTTCTTGGCGGTGGTCTTCTTCGCCGCGGTGGTCTTGGCGGTCGCCGTGGTCTTCTTGGCCGGCGTCGCCTTCTTGGCGGTGGTCTTCTTCGCGGCGGCGGCGGCCGTCGTCTTCTTCGCCGGCGTCGCCTTCTTGGCGGTGGTCTTCTTCGCGGCGGCGGCCTTGGTGGTCCTCTTCGCGGCGGCCTTCTTGACCGTCGCCGCGGCACCGCCGGTCAGGCTGCCCTTGGGCGCCTTCTTGACCGAGACCTCGCCGCCGCGCGGCAGCTTCTTCGAGCCGCTCACCAGGTCCTTGAAGCCCTGACCGGCACGGAAGCGCGGCACGGAGGTCTTCTTGACCCGAACCCGCTCGCCCGTCTGGGGATTGCGGGCGTAACGGGCGGGGCGGTCCACCTTCTCGAAGGACCCGAAGCCGGTGACCGAGACCCGCTCGCCCGCGACGACCGCGCGGACGATGGCGTCCAGGACATGATCGACAGCATCGGCGGCCTGCTGGCGGCCACCCATCTTGTCGGCAATCGCTTCTACGAGCTGCGCCTTGTTCACGTCTTCCCCTTCGGAGACCTCGCCAGAACGAAAGTGTTCAAGCTTTTTCGCACGTTAGGCAGATATATACCGCAAATCAAACACGAAACGGGCCTATCACCCTTGTGCCGCAACAGACTCGGTGGTCTCGGGCTGTTCAGTGGTCCTCGTCGGGGATCCGACCCTCGTCGAGGTCCGCGTTGAACCGCTCGAGCCGCCTTGCCGCAGCGGCCGGATCGTGCTTGGCCGCGGCCGTAATGACCAGCAGCTTCCGGGTCAGCGCCATCCGTACGCCCTCCGGGACTTGCAGTGCGCGCACTTTTGCGTGCGCTTCCTTGAGCTGGTTCGCGACCGCCGTATAGAGCTGGAGTTGGCCGTCGTGTTCCATGCACAGATTGTGCCATCTGGGGCGAGTTGTCGCCTGCGCAGGGGGCAACTGCCGCCTCAAATGGCCTTCCAGGCACTTGCGGAGACCGCGAACACAGCACTCACTTACCCGAACAACATCCTTCGTAACATGGGAAGTTGAGGGCTCCCGCGCAGGACAGCAGGTCCGTTCGGGTGCAGACATGGCTGTACCCCCAATCGTGGCGACCGGGGGTACAGACGGGGTGTTGAGGTGGCCGAAACCCGACCCGCTCGGGGGGCCGGGCTCCTGCCGGGTCAGACCTGGAGCGTCCGCGGCTTGTAAGCGGGCCGCTTGCCTTCGTAGGCGGCGATGTCGGCCTCGTCCCGGAGCGTGATGGAGATGTCGTCCAGGCCGTTCAGCAGCCGCCAGCGGGAGTTCTCGTCCAGCTCGAAGGAGGCGGTGATCCCCTCGGCGCGCACCTCACGCGCCTCAAGGTCCACAGTGACCTCAGCGGTGGGGTCCTGCTCGGTCAGCTCCGACAGCGCGTCCACGATGCTCTGGTCCAGGACCACCGTGAGCAGGCCGTTCTTCAGCGAGTTGCCGCGGAAGATGTCGGCGAAGCGGGAGGAGATCACGGCCTTGAAGCCGTAGTTCTGCAACGCCCAGACGGCGTGCTCGCGGGAGGAGCCGGTGCCGAAGTCGGGGCCGGCGACCAGGACGGACGCGCCCTGCCGCTCGGGCCGGTTGAGGATGAAGGAGTCGTCCTTGCGCCAGGCTTCGAACAGCCCGTCCTCGAACCCGTCGCGGGTGACCTTCTTGAGCCAGTGAGCAGGGATGATCTGGTCGGTGTCGACGTTGCTGCGGCGCAGCGGCACGGCCCGGCCGGTGTGGGTGGTGAAGGCTTCCATGGCTGATCAGACTCCAGCGGGCGTACGGGGTGCGACGTCGGACAGGTCGGCGGGCGAGCCGAGGTGGCCCAGGACGGCGGTGGCCGCCGCGACCTGCGGCGACACCAGGTGGGTTCGGCCACCCTTGCCCTGCCGGCCCTCGAAGTTGCGGTTGGAGGTGGAGGCGGAGCGCTCGCCCGGGGCCAGCTGGTCGGGGTTCATGCCCAGGCACATCGAGCAGCCCGCGTGCCGCCATTCGGCGCCGGCCTCCTTGAAGACCACGTCCAGACCCTCGGAGACGGCCTGCAGACCGACCCGGGCGGAGCCGGGGACGACCAGCATCCGTACACCGTCGGCGACTTTGCGGTCCCGCAGGATGTCGGCGGCGGCGCGCAGGTCCTCGATGCGGCCGTTGGTGCACGAGCCTACGAAGACGGTGTCCACGTTGATGGAGCGCAGCGGCTGGCCGGCCGCCAACCCCATGTACTCCAGGGCCTTTTCCGCGGCCATGCGCTCCGATGCGTCTTCGTACGAAGCCGGGTCGGGGACGGACGCCGAAAGGGGTGCGCCCTGGCCGGGGTTGGTGCCCCAAGTGACGAACGGCGACAGCTCGTCGGCCTCGATGACGACCTCGGCGTCGAAGACGGCGTCCTCGTCGGTCCTCAGGGTCTTCCAGTACGCGACGGCGGCGTCCCAGTCGGCGCCCTCCGGGGCGTGCGGGCGGCCCTTGAGGTAGTCGAAGGTGGTCTCATCGGGAGCGATCATGCCCGCGCGGGCGCCGGCCTCGATCGACATGTTGCAGATGGTCATCCGGGCCTCCATCGAGAGCTTCTCGATGGCGGACCCGCGGTACTCCAGGATGTAGCCCTGGCCGCCGCCGGTACCGATCTTCGCGATGATCGCCAGGATCAGGTCCTTCGCGGTGACGCCCTCGGGCAGCTCGCCCTCGACCGTGATCGCCATGGTCTTCGGGCGGGCCAGCGGCAGCGTCTGGGTGGCCAGCACGTGCTCCACCTGGGAGGTGCCGATACCGAACGCCAGCGCGCCGAAGGCACCGTGCGTGGAGGTGTGCGAGTCACCGCAGACGACGGTCGTGCCGGGCTGGGTCAGCCCCAGCTGCGGGCCGACGACGTGCACGACGCCCTGCTCGACATCGCCCAGCGGGTGCAGGCGCACCCCGAACTCGGCGCAGTTCTTGCGCAGCGTCTCCAGCTGGGCGCGGGAGACCGGGTCGGCGATGGGCTTGTCGATGTCGAGGGTGGGGGTGTTGTGATCCTCGGTCGCGATGGTGAGGTCGAGGCGGCGGACCTGGCGGCCGTTCTTGCGCAGACCGTCGAAGGCCTGGGGGCTGGTCACCTCGTGCAGCAGGTGCAGATCGATGTAGAGGAGGTCGGGCTCGCCCTCGGCGCGCCGGACGACATGGTCGTCCCAGACCTTCTCCGCGAGTGTCCTACCCATCGCTTTCCCTCCGGCCGGCAAACGTCCACCGGCCCAACTAGAGATCTTGAGGAAGCGGAGACTGCCCAATAGAGGGGCCCCTGAAGTCGTGATTCCGGGCGTCCACCGCCGGGCCCGTTGGTCTGCGGGCCGCTGTCTGATTCCAGGGTGGCGCTTTCCACGGAAAATTGAACTTGCGTTTCACAGAGTGAGACGTGAGTATCGTTGCATGGACAACAGTAGCGGCGTCGGCGTTCTGGACAAGGCGGCCCTCGTCCTGAGCGCTCTGGAGTCCGGTCCGGCCACCCTCGCGGGTCTGGTCGGGGCCACCGGACTGGCACGACCCACGGCCCACCGCCTGGCCGTGGCTTTGGAACACCACCGCATGGTGGCACGCGACATGCAGGGCCGGTTCATCCTCGGCCCGCGGCTCGCGGAGCTCGCGGCGGCGGCGGGCGAGGACCGCCTGCTCGCGACGGCGGGCCCCGTGCTGACCCACCTCCGCGATGTCACCGGCGAGAGCGCACAGCTCTACCGGCGCCAGGGTGACATGCGGATCTGCGTGGCCGCGGCGGAGCGCCTGTCCGGCCTGCGGGACACGGTCCCGGTCGGTTCCACGCTCACGATGAAGGCGGGCTCCTCGGCTCAGATCCTGATGGCCTGGGAGGAGCCGGAGCGCCTGCACCGCGGTCTCCAGGGCGCCCGCTTCACGGCGACGGCCCTGTCCGGAGTGCGGCGGCGCGGCTGGGCGCAGTCGATCGGCGAGCGCGAGCCGGGCGTCGCGTCCGTCTCCGCGCCCGTGCGCGGTCCCTCCAACCGCGTGGTGGCCGCCGTGTCCGTCTCCGGCCCCATCGAGCGCCTGACCCGTCACCCGGGCCGCATGCACGCCCAGGCGGTCATCGACGCGGCGGCCCGCCTCTCGGAGGCCCTGCGCCGCTCGGGCTGAGCCCGCCGCGAAGAACGCCGAGGAGGGCCTGCCCCAACGCCGCGGCAGGCCCTTTTTCGTGCTCCCGGCACCGGGGCGACGGCTCAAGGCGCGGTCCTGCGGATCGGCGCCGGGCCGGGCCGTCAGGAGGCGCGCAGGCGGTCGGCCGCCCGGTCGCCCCGGCGGCCGACCGGAACGACCCCCGTGGCCTCCGCCAGCCCGTAGGCGGGCATGTTCATGTAGATCGACTCGTGCCGGCCGGCCGGTACGACGTACGTCTCGTGCCAGAAGCCCACCTTGCCCCTCCCCTCCCGGAGCCGTCGGTTGAAGGCCGCCCAGGCCGGGCGGTGGTGGCGGTCCGGCGCGGAGGCGTAGGCGAGGAGCTTCTCCTCCGACTCCCAGTACTGCACGATGTAGAACTCCCGCATGCCGCCCCGCAGCATCTTGCAGCCGAGCAGCCCGCTGTCCGGGTCGCGGCGGAGTTCGGCGAGCATCGGTCCCATCGCCTTCGCGACCGGCCACCAACTGCTCACGGCCGCGAAGCTGTTGACGCGCATCCCGATGAGGAAGACGACGACGCCACCTTCGTGCGCGGCGGTCATGCGCCCCTCGACGATCTTGTCTCCCATGAGATCCCCCAGCCTCCAGGTGCTCGGATAGTGGCACTATCCATGCTTGGATAGTGCCACTTCCCAATGGCGGGCGCAAGCAGGAGAGGAACACGCACGGAATGCGACTTGCGGAGCTGAGTGCACGCAGCGGGGTCTCCACGGCCACGATCAAGTACTACCTGCGCGAAGGGTTGCTGCACCCCGGGCACCGGGTCACGGCCACCCAGGCCGAGTACGACGAGGAGCACCTGCGCCGGCTGCGGCTGGTGCGGGCGCTCATCCAGGTGGGACGGATCCCGGTGAACTCGGCCCGTGAGGTGCTCGCCGCCCTTCAGGAGGAGGGACTCGGCCGCAACAGGCGCCTGGGCACGGCGGTGTGGGCGCTGCCGCACGGCCCGGCGCCCGACGACCGCGACCCGGCCACCGCCACCGCCCGGCGCACCGCCGACGAGCTGCTCGAACGCCTCGGCTGGCGCTACGGAGGCGCGGCTTCGGACACCCCGGCCGCACCGCCGTACGAGATGCTGGTGACCGCGATCGCCGCGCTCGCCCGGCTCGGATACCCGTGCGATGCGGCCGATTTGGAGCCGTACGCCCGCGCCATGGAGCGGATCGCCGTCGAGGACCTGGATCTGGTGGAGCGCTACGCACCGGACGAGCAGGTGGAGGCGGCCGTGGCGCTGACCGTCCTGTACGAGCCGGTGCTGCTCGGGCTGCGCCGGCTGGCGCAGGCCGAGGAGTCGCGCCGACGCTTCGAGGGGAAGTGACCCCGGACACGCGAAAGGGCCCTCCCGAGGGAGGGCCCTTTCGACTGCGTACCCCCGACCGGATTCGAACCGGCGCTACCGCCTTGAGAGGGCGGCGTGCTAGGCCGCTACACAACGGGGGCCTGGACTCTGCGTTTCCGCAGGTCCGAGCTGGTCTACCTGGACTCGAACCAAGACTAACTGAACCAGAATCAGTCGTGCTGCCAATTACACCATAGACCAATGATGGTTTAGACCAATCAGTACCCCCGACCGGATTCGAACCGGCGCTACCGCCTTGAGAGGGCGGCGTGCTAGGCCGCTACACAACGGGGGCCCTAGCGATCCTGCATCGGTGGCAACGGGTGCGACCCGGATTGCCTCCGCGGGAAGGATCAGTACCCCCGACCGGATTCGAACCGGCGCTACTGCCTTGAGAGGGCAGCGTGCTAGGCCGCTACACAACGGGGGCTTTGCAGATAAGCTCTGCGAGCTGGCCTACCTGGACTCGAACCAAGACTAACTGAACCAGAATCAGTCGTGCTGCCAATTACACCATAGGCCACTGGAACTCAAGCCCCTAAGGGTTCTCGTTCTAGCTTGCTCCTCGGGTCTTGGGCCTTCCGGCCTGCTCCCCTCGGCGCAGGAAGAACATTACCCGAATGTGGACGGGGCTCCAAAACGGGTATCGGCGCGCAGGAGCGCCGGTAGTTCGGCGAGGGTCGAGATCCGGTGGGCCACGAGCTCCCCGGCGCCCCGAGCGCAGACCGTGCCGCGGTCGATCCACACCGACAGCAGCCCGGCCTCGGCGGCACCCCGCCCGTCGATCTCCGGGTGGTCCCCGACGTACGCCACCTCGTGCGGGGGCAGCCGCAGCGCCTCGCAGACCGCCAGGAAGGCACCCGGATCCGGCTTGGAGACGCCCAGCTCGGCGGCGCACAGCACCGCCTCGAAGCGGTCGAGGAGGCCGAGGGTGCGCAGCTTGTGCTCCTGGACCCTGATGCTGGAGTTGGAGAGCACGGCGTGCCGGTGGCCGGCCGCGAGGACGTCCAGGGCGGGCAGGACGTCCGGGAAGAGGCTCCAGGCGGCCTCGTAGTGGACCAGATAGCGCTGGAACCACGCGTCGGCCTCGTCGTCGGCCAGTTCCCGGCCCAGGAAGACGCGGGTGCGGTCGCGGCGCTGTGTGAGGAAGTCGACCTCGCCGGAGGCGAACCGGGCCCACTGGGCCTCGGTGATCTCCCGCCAGCGCAGCAGGGCCCGCTCCACGCCGTCGTGCGCGCGGAGCAGGCCCTCGGCCAGGAGATGGGCCCGCATGCCCGCCCGGTCCGCGGTCGTGTAGTCGAAGAGGGTGTCGTCGACGTCCCAGACCACGGCTCTGATCGTCATGCCACCGACGGTACCCGCCGAACGGCCGGCACGCGGGGCGCCTGCCGGTCGACGTAGCTACGCACGGTGCCCGTGACGAACACACGAGGGGCGGCACCCGGGGTTCCGGATGCCGCCCCTCACGCTCGGGTCGGTCACGCGTTCAGCTTCGCCAGCGCCGCGTCGATCCGGGCCAGGGTCCGCTCCTTGCCGAGGATCTCCAGGGACTCGAAGAGCGGCAGGCCGACGGTGCGGCCGGTGACGGCCACCCGGACCGGGGCCTGCGCCTTGCCGAGCTTGAGGCCGTGGGCCTCGCCGGCGGCCAGGACGGCCTCCTTGAGGGACTCGGCCGAGGTCCAGTCGGCCGCCTCCAGGTTCTGGCGGGCGGTGTGGAGCAGGGCGTCGGAGCCCTCCTTCATCGCCTTGTTCCACGAAGCCTCGTCGAAGACCGGCTCCGGCAGGAACAGGAAGTCGACGTTGTCGGTGATCTCGGACAGGACCTTCAGGCGGGTCTGGGCGTGCGGGGCGATCGCCTCCCACTTCGCCGCGTCGAAGTCCTCCGGCGCCCAGGGGGCGAACGGCGCCTGCAGCCACGGGCGGCAGCGCTCGGTGAACTCCTTCACCTCCAGCATGCGGATGTGGTCGCCGTTGATCGCCTCGCACTTCTTCAGGTCGAAGCGCGCCGGGTTGGGGTTCACGTCGGAGATGTCGAAGGCCGCGACCATCTCGTCGATCGTGAAGATGTCCTGGTCCGCGGAGAGCGACCAGCCCAGCAGCGAAAGGTAGTTGAGCAGGCCCTCGGGGAGGAAGCCCCGCTCGCGGTAGAGGTTGAGCGACGACTGCGGGTCTCGCTTGGAGAGCTTCTTGTTGCCCTCGCCCATGACGTACGGCAGGTGGCCGAAGGCCGGGATCTGCTGGGCGATGCCCAGGTCCATGAGCGCCTTGTACAGCGCGATCTGGCGCGGGGTGGAGGAGAGCAGGTCCTCGCCGCGCAGGACGTGGGTGATCTCCATCAGGGCGTCGTCGACCGGGTTGACCAGCGTGTACAGCGGGGCGCCGTTCGCGCGGACGATGCCGTAGTCGGGCACGTTCTCCGGCGTGAAGGTCAGCTCGCCGCGGACCAGGTCGGTGAAGGTGATGGTCTCGTCCGGCATGCGGAAGCGGACGATCGGGGTGCGGCCCTGCGCCATGTACTCCTCGACCTGCTCGGCGGTCAGGTCGCGGCAGTGGCCGTCGTAGCCGGACGGCTTGCCGGCGGCACGGGCGGCCTCGCGGCGGGTGTCCAGCTCCTCCTGGGAGCAGTAGCAGCGGTAGGCGTGGCCGCCGTCGAGGAGCTTCTGCGCGACGTCGGCGTAGATGTCCATGCGCTGCGACTGCCGGTAGGGCGTGTGCGGGCCGCCGACCTCGGGGCCCTCGTCCCAGTCGAAACCGAGCCAGCGCATCGCGTCGAGCAGCTGGTTGTACGACTCCTCGGAGTCGCGGGCCGCGTCGGTGTCCTCGATACGGAAGACCAGGGTGCCCTGGTGGTGCCGGGCGAACGCCCAGTTGAACAGGGCGGTGCGGACCAGGCCCACATGGGGGTTACCGGTGGGCGAGGGGCAGAAACGGACGCGTACGGGGGAGCCGGGTGCGCTAGCCACGCTTGACAACCTTGTTGGTGAGAGTGCCGATGCCTTCGATGGTGACGGCGACCTCGTCGCCGACGTTCAGGGGGCCGACCCCCGCGGGGGTACCCGTGAGGACGACGTCGCCGGGGAGCAGCGTCATGGCCTCGGAGATGTTGACGATCAGGTCCTCGATGGGGTGGATCATCTCGCTCGTGCGGCCCAGTTGGCGCTGTTCGCCGTTGACGGTGAGCTGGACGGTCAGGTCGTTCGCGCGGGCGAGGTCCAGGTCCGTCTCCACCCAGGGACCGAGCGGGCAGGAAGTGTCGAAGCCCTTGGCCCGGGCCCACTGCTTCTCCTGCTTCTGCACATCGCGGGCGGTGACGTCGTTGGCGCAGGTGTAACCGAAGACCACGTCCTTGACCCGGTCGCGCGGGACCTCCCGGCACATGCGGCCGATGACGACGGCCAGCTCGGCCTCGTGGTGCAGTTCCCGGGAGAACGAGGGGTACTGGATGTCGTCGCCGGGGCCGATCACGGAGGTGGACGGCTTGAAGAAGGCGAACGGCGCCTCGGGCACCTCGTTGCCCAGCTCGCGCGCGTGGTCGGCGTAGTTGCGGCCGAACGCCACGACCTTGTTGGGCAGCACCGGCGGGAGCAGCCGGACCTTGCTCAGCGGCACCTTCGTACCGGACAGCTCGTAGTCCGCGAACGGGATGCCCTTGATGATGTCGAGGACGAGTTCGTCCTGCTTGTCGCCTTCGACCGCGCCGAAGGCGACGTTCCCGTCGATGGAGAACCTGGCGATGCGCACGGGATCCTTGCGCCCCTCACTGAGAACCGGCGTATTGACACCCCAGGCTATCGGAGCTATCCGACGTCAATCGCTTCTGGGGGCATTGCCGCAGGTCAGAGGCGGGTCAGTGGAGCGCCCTCAGTCACCGTCCCCGACAGGACGGGCTTCGCCGGGGAAATACGAGAGCGCGGCCGGAAGGACCGTCGGTGATCCTCGCGACCGCGCCCGGCGGAACCGTCGTCACTCGCCGGCCGCGACACCCGCGCCGGCCGGGACCTCCATGAGGACGGTGCGCCTGGGGTTGGCCGTCTGGGCGGGCAGGTCGACGGGGTGCTCCGGCAGCTCGGGCGTGCGCAGCTCGCCGGCGTCATCGAGGTGCACCAGGGTCGTGCGGCGCGGGTTGGCTATCGTGCGGAACATCATCGTCGTCTTCACCGTTGTCGTCCTGTGGCCTCTGTGTCGGGTGGGTTGGCAGAGTCGTCCCTGTTGTAAAGCGTCAGGCTAAACATCCGATTCCCCGACGAAGACACCAACTGCTCATGAGATGCGTGTGAGTTTGCTCACGAACTCACGGGCAAACCGGTCAATTCCGGCCGACAACCCGCCCTAACGAAACGGACATTGACCCCCTGAAGCCACCATTCCGCTCCTGATCATGGCGACTGGGACACGTGACACCGAGCGACGACTCGCAGGCGTATGCCCGTTATCGGCCGAAACAGGTTCCACGGCTGGTAATCCGTCACTCACTCGCCGTCACGGAGGTCACAGCTCGGTCCACTGCCCTTGTTGGAGATCCTGCACTGTGCTGGAATTCCACGGACCGCCGCAGGATCGAGCCGGCGCGCAGGGGCGCTCACAGCGCCGAGCGGCGGCAAGATAGGGGGGAACCAGCGCCGGTCACTCAAGACCACCGGGGGGCGTATTCAGGGCGCTCTCCAAACGCCGACACCGTGTCCCTCCGTTCCAGCGGGGGGGCGCCTGGTCCAGAGGTTGCGACGCTAGTGCAGGGACGTTTCAAGAGGGATGGCAGCGCTTCGGCGGAGCCGGAGCCGCACGACGGGACTGGCCCGATGAAAGGCAGCTCCTCGCCCCAGCACGCCCAGAACCCGGGCCCGGCCGGGGACGGTGGTGAGCGCGGCGGGCGTTCCGGCGCGCCGGCCTCGTCGGCATCCACGACAGCCGCACCCTCGGGCAGCCCCGCCCCGACGGTGAAGCCCGCACAGGCCGCCACCAGCACCGGTTCGCGGCTGGCCCTGCGCAACTGGCGCATCTCCACCCGCCTGGTGTCGCTGCTGGCGCTGCCCGTGGTCGCGGCCACCTCGCTGGGCGCGCTGCGTATCAACCAGAACATGGACGACATCCAGCAGCTCGACAACATGAAGCTGCTGACGGAGATGACCAAGCAGGCCACCGAGCTGGCCATGGCGCTCCAGGACGAGCGCGACCAGTCCGCCGGCCCGCTGGCGCACGGCGGTCTCAAGACGAACGACTACCAGGTCAAGGCCTACCAGCAGAAGACCGACCGGGCTCGCGACAACTTCCTCGACTCCTCCGAGCAGATCGACGCGGCGAGCAAGGAGGGCAACCTCCAGGGCGTCCGCGACGCGCTCGTCGGTCTCGCCAACCAGCTGGACGACCTGTCCCGGATCCGCCAGAAGGCGTACACGTCCAAGGACAACTCCACCCAGACGGTCGAGTCCTACCACCGGCTCATCAGCCAGCTGATCGGCCTCTCCCAGGACATGGCCGAGGCGTCCAGCAACCCGGAGATGATCTCCCGCACCCGCGCCCTGGCGGCCTTCTCCACCGCCAAGGAGTACGCCTCCGTGCAGCGCGCCGTGATCGCGGCCGCGCTGCCCGCGACCACCGACACCAAGGGCGACCTCTCCGAGAACGACCGCCTCTACGGCCAGTCGGCGTACGAGAGCGAAGGCTCCGAGCTGGCGATCTTCCGGAAGATCTACGCCGACCAGAACGCCGAGGAACTGCTCAAGCCGATCGACGAGGGCAACCCGACGATCGAGTCCGCCGACACCTACGCCAAGCGCTCCTTCGAGTCCCCGGACGGCTTGCAGCAGCAGCCGACGCGGTCCTACAAGGACTGGGTGGACGACAGCTCGACCAAGATCGAGCAGATGAAGAAGATCGAGCACACGCTCCTGGAGGAGATGGAGCAGAAGGCGCGCGAGCTGAAGAGCGCCACCCAGCGTGACGCCATCATCTCCGGTGCGCTGATCCTGCTCGTGCTCGGTGTCTCGCTGGTCGGCGCGTTCGTCGTCGCCCGGTCCATGATCCGCTCGCTGCGCCGGCTCCAGGACACCGCGACCAAGGTCGCCCAGGACCGCCTGCCCGAGCTGGTCAAGCATCTGTCGGAGTCCGACCCGCAGGACGTCGACACCTCCGTCGAGTCCGTCGGTGTGCACTCCCGGGACGAGATCGGCCAGGTGGCCGCGGCCTTCGACGACGTGCACCGTGAGGCGGTCCGCCTCGCCGCCGAGCAGGCCCTGCTGCGGGGCAACGTCAACGCGATGTTCACCAACCTCTCGCGCCGCTCCCAGGGCCTGATCCAGCGCCAGCTGTCGCTGATCTCCGAGCTGGAGTCCCGCGAGGCGGACCCGGACCAGCTGTCCTCGCTGTTCAAGCTCGACCACCTCGCCACCCGTATGCGCCGTAACGGTGAGAACCTCCTGGTCCTCGCCGGTGAAGAGCCCGGCCGCCGCTGGACCCGCCCGGTCCCGCTGGTCGACGTGCTCCGCGCCGCCGCGTCCGAGGTGGAGCAGTACGAGCGCATCGAACTGGCCGCCGTGCCCACCACCGAAGTGGCCGGCCGGGTCGTCAACGACCTCGTGCACCTGCTCGCCGAGCTGCTGGAGAACGCGACCTCGTTCTCCTCGCCGCAGACCAAGGTCAAGGTCACCGGTCACGCGCTGCCCGACGGCCGCGTGCTGATCGAGATCCACGACACCGGTATCGGCCTCTCCCCCGAGGACCTCGCGGCGATCAACGAGCGGCTCGCCTCGCCGCCCACCGTGGACGTCTCCGTCTCCCGCCGCATGGGCCTCTTCGTGGTCGGCCGGCTGTCGCAGCGCCACGGCATCCGCATCCAGCTGCGCCCGTCCGACTCCGGTGGTACGACCGCTCTGGTCATGCTGCCCGTGGACGTCGCGCAGGGCGGCAGGAAGCCCGCTCCGGGCAAGCCCGGCGCGCCCTCGACCGGTGGTCCCGCCGCCGCGCAGGCCGCCGCGGGTGCCGCCGCGGCCCGGCGCCAGAACGGCAACAACGGCGGCGGCGCGGCCGGTGGCGGTCTCCTCGGTGGCGGTCCCGCCCCGCGCGGCCAGGTCGGCTCCGGCCAGGGCGGTCACCGGGCCGCGCTGCCCGGTACGGGCCCGGGCGGCCGTCCGGGTACGCCGGGCGGAGCGCGCGGTCCCCAGGGCGGTCCCGGTTCCCCGCAGCAGGGCCGGCCCGCGCCCGCGGGTTCCGGTGCGGGCGGCTTCGGCGGTCAGGCACCGGGTGCCCCGCAGAACCTGCAGACCGCCAACCCGAGCGGACCGCAGCAGGACTTGTTCGGCGGTCGTGGCCAAAAGCGCCCCGGTGCTCCCGCGGACCAGGGCCGGGGCCGCCAGCCTCAGCTGCCGCCGCGCGGTGGCCCGCGCGCCGAACTGCCCGGCGGTGAGGCGCAGTCGCGCACCCCGGGCTGGAGCGACTCCCAGGCCCCGGTGTCCCGCGCCTCGCTGGACACGCCGCGCGGTCACGACGAGCAGGACCCGACGCGGACCGCGCGCATGCCGCGTGTGGACGACCGGCAGGGTCCGGGTTCGACCGCGGAGATACCTCGGATCGACGCCCAGGGTCAGGCCACGACGGGTGAGTTCCAGCGCCCCGAGCTGCCCGGCCCGGGCGGCTCCGCCCAGCAGACCGGCCAGTACGCGCGTCCCGACAACAGCCAGCAGACCGGCCAGTACGCGCGCCCTGACAACGCCCAGCAGACCGGCCAGTACGGGCGCCCCGACAACAGCCAGCAGACCGGCCAGTACGCGCGCCCCGACAACGCCCAGCAGCCGGGCCGCTTCGACGGTCCCGGCGCGCAGCAGGACACCGGGTCGTTCGTCCGCTCCGACGTGTTCGGCACGCCGGCCGCCGGGCGGCCGGACAGCGGCGCCCAGAACACGGGCCAGTTCCCGGCCCCGCAGGCTCCGCAGGCGTACGACGGCGGCTCCACCGGGCAGCACGCCCTGCCCGGCCGCCAGAACCCCGGCCAGACCGGGCAGTTCGAGCGCCCGCAGCCGGCCGGCCAGAACGACTTCGGCGCCTCGCGTCCGCAGGTTCCGGCCCCCCAGCAGCGTCCGGTGCGCTCAGAGCCGCACAACGGGGGCGCCGCGCAGCGGCCCGATGACGGCCGGGGGCCGGGTGACGGGTGGGCGCTTCCGCCGGCCAGCGGCCCGGGCGACGGCCGTACCCCGCTGTACGACACGCTGGAGACCAACTGGTTCCACGGTCAGCAGCAGGAGGGCGCACCCGCGCCGCAGCAGCCGCAGGCTCAGCAGCCCGCGTCCGCTGCGCAGCGGCCCGCGTCGAACACCGGCTCCTGGCGCACCTCGCCGAACGACGAACTCGTCCGGCAGGCCGAGCGTGTCCGGCAGCCCGCCGCGGGGGGAATCACCACCTCCGGCCTGCCGCGCCGCGTACCCCGGGCGAACCTCGTGCCCGGCACGGCTCAGCAGCAACAGCACCAAGCCGGTCCGCAGGTCTCGCGTGCGCCTGATGACGTACGCGGCCGGCTGACCAATCTTCGTCGGGGCATCGCTCAGGGCCGTCAGGCCGGCAGCGGCCAGACCGGCAGCTTCCCGAGCCCCACTCACCAGCAGGAGCATTAGTTGAGTCCGATGAGCCAGGCGGCACAGAACCTGAACTGGTTGATCACCAATTTCGTGGACAACACCCCCGGGGTGTCGCACACGGTGGTGGTCTCCGCCGACGGCCTTCTGCTGGCGATGTCCGAAGGTTTCCCACGGGACCGCGCCGACCAGTTGGCGGCCGTCGCGTCCGGACTGACCTCCCTGACGGCCGGGGCGTCCCGGATCTTCGAGGGCGGCACGGTGGCGCAGACGGTCGTCGAGATGGAGCGCGGGTTCCTCTTCCTCATGTCCATCTCGGACGGGTCGTCCCTCGCGGTCCTGGCCCATCCCGATGCGGACATCGGCCTCGTCGGCTACGAGATGGCACTGCTCGTCGACCGCGCGGGTGCGGTACTCACCCCGGATCTGCGCGCCGAACTCCAGGGAAGTCTGCTTCACTGACCTCCCCCGGCACCACCCACCTCACCAAAACACCGTCCGGCCGCCACAATCCCCCCACCGGCCCCGTCAGACGGCTTGACTGACCGACTTGCTGTCCCGCCCGGAGGATTCATGACCCCGCCCACCGCCCATCATGATCCGTACGCGGAGCCGTACGGGGATGAGGGCGATCAGCCGCTGGTGAGGCCGTACGCCATGACCGGCGGTCGGACCCGGCCTCGCTACCAGCTCGCCATAGAGGCGCTGATCAGCACCACGGCCGACCCGGCAGCGCTCATGGGGCTGCTCCCGGAGCACCAGCGCATCTGCCACCTGTGCCGGGAGGTCAAGTCGGTCGCGGAGGTCTCCGCGCTGCTGGCCATGCCGCTCGGGGTGGCCCGGATCCTGGTCGCCGACCTCGCCGAGGCCGGCCTGGTCGCCATCCACCAGCCTGGTGGCGACGAGAACAACGGCGGCGCTCCGGATGTGACGCTGCTCGAAAGGGTGCTCAGTGGACTTCGCAAGCTCTGACGGGGGCCGGGCCACCACCTCCGCGAAGATCGTGGTGGCGGGCGGCTTCGGCGTGGGCAAGACCACGTTCGTCGGCGCCGTCTCGGAGATCAACCCGCTGCGCACAGAGGCCGTCATGACGTCCGCTTCGGCCGGCATCGACGACCTCACCCACACCGGAGACAAGACCACCACCACGGTGGCCATGGACTTCGGCCGTATCACCCTGGACCAGGACCTGATCCTGTACCTGTTCGGCACCCCCGGCCAGGACCGCTTCTGGTTCATGTGGGACGACCTGGTCCGCGGCGCCATCGGCGCCGTCGTCCTGGTCGACACCCGCCGCCTCGCCGACTGCTTCCCCGCCGTCGACTACTTCGAGAACAGCGGCCTGCCCTTCGTCATCGCCCTCAACGGCTTCGACGGCCAGCAGCCCTACAACCCCGACGAGGTCCGCGAAGCACTCCAGATCGGACCCGACACCCCGATCATCACCACCGACGCCCGCCACCGCGCGGACGCCAAGAGTGCCCTGATCACGCTGGTGGAGCACGCCCTGATGGCACGCTTGAAGTAGCACTCAAATGCGACAGGACCTACGGCAGTTGTCGTAGAGGGATCGGAGCCGACTGTGGCCTTTGACACGGTCGGCTCCGGCGTTCATAACAGTTCGGCAGAGGAATCGTCCGGTATCACCACGCGACGCGGTCGCGCGGTGCCGCTGTGCGCATGAACGCCCCGCCTTTTGACAAGGCTCGCTCTTTATGACCGTTTTATCTGGCGCTTACAAGTGTGCGCTCCGCCGGTTTCCACTGTTTGGAAGTGCGCTGGTCCACGTGCTGGAATGCCTGAACTGCCCAATGGTCGAAGACGTACTCCGTAGTGGTCTGTGGCGAACCGGGCTCTGAGAGACTGCGGCACGACGTAGGTGCCGACCGCCGAGAGGTTGTTGGTCGAGTGAGGCGAAGCAAGAACGGTCCCGAGCCGTCGGCGCGGGGCAACTTCACCCCGCCGCCGCGCGCTGCGGCGCCCACCCCCGTCGCCGGCGGGGAACCGGCGGCCACTCCCGCTTCCAGCGGCGGCCGTCTGTCCCCGCGGAACTGGCGGGTGCCGACCCGGCTGAACGCGATTCTGCTCATACCCGTGGCTGTCGGTCTCGTCATGGGCGGCTTCCAGGTGAAGAGCTCGATCGACACCTGGCAGCAGGCCCGCGATGCCGAGAACACCGCCCGTCTGGTGCGTGCCTCCCTCAGCTATGCCGATGCCCTGGAGAACGAGCGCGATGTCACCGCGGCGCCGCTGCTCCTGAAAAAGAACGACGCGGCCGGCAAGGCGACCGTCGACGACGCCCGCAAGGCCACGGACCAGGCCGCCGCCGCCTTCCACGAGGCGACGAAGAGCGCGCCGGACCAGTCCGGCCTGCAGCGCCGGCTGAAGCTGTTCGGCGAGGCCGAGCCCAAGCTGGCCCAGCTGCGGCAGGCGGCCTACACCTCCAAGATGACCGGCGTCCAGACCGAGGAGGGCTACGTCGCCGTCGCCCACCCGCTGATGGAGTTCGCCAACGAGCTGGGCCTGGGCACCGGAAACATCACCTCCTACGGCCGTACCGTCTACGCCATCTCCCTGACCAAGGCGGCGCTGTCGCTGGAGCGGTCGATCGGCACGCATCTGCTGGTCAAGCCGGGTCCGGACGCCCCGAACCTGGCGACCCAGCGGGTCTCCCTGTCCTCGTACGCGTACCTCGAGCGCATCGCCGTCGAGGAGTACACGGGCGGTGGCACCGAGGCCGACGCGCAGAAGCTCGACGACGCCAAGGAGAAGATCAAGGCGGACGGCGCCGCCCTGGTCGAGAAGGCCAAGGCGGAGGACCCGAAGTACGTCGCTCCCCCGTCCGACCCGACCGACATGGTGACGGCGCTCGCCACCATGCAGGACACCAGCACGCTCACCCGCCAGCAGCTGGCCACCAAGGGCATCACCGCCGAGAACTGGTGGGCGGCGAACACGCTGAAGTACAAGGCGTACCGCCAGATCGAGTCGGACCTTGCCGAGAAGGCCGTGACCGAGGCGTCCGGCATCGCCGACGACGCCAAGACCTCCGCCTTCATCACCGGTGCCGTGGTCGTCATCGCCCTGCTGGCCGCGTTCATCCTGGCCGGTCTGGTGGCCCGCCAGATGAGCCGCGCGATGCGCCAGCTGCGCAACGCCGCCTTCGGCATCGCCGAGCAGCGCCTGCCGATGCTGGTCGACCAGCTCTCCCGCACCGACCCCGGCCGGGTCGACACCCGGGTCGCGCCGATCCCGATCACCACCAAGGACGAGATCGGCGAGGTCGCCCGCGCCTTCGACCAGGTCCACCGCGAGGCGGTCCGGCTCGCCTCCGAGCAGGCCCTGCTGCGGGGCAACATCAACGCGATCTTCACCAACCTCTCCCGCCGCAACCAGTCGCTGATCGAGGGCCAGCTGACCCTGATCACCGACCTGGAGAACAACGAGGCGGACCCGGACCAGCTGGAGAACCTCTTCCGGCTGGACCACCTGGCCACCCGTATGCGCCGCAACGGCGAGAACCTCCTGGTCCTCGCCGGCGAGGAGCCCGGCCGTCGCTGGGACCAGCCGGTCCCGCTGGTCGACGTGCTGCGCGCCGCCTCCTCCGAGGTGGAGCAGTACGAGCGCATCGAGCTGTCCGGTGTGCCGGAGGCCGAGATCCACGGCCGCGCGGTCACCGACCTCGTGCACCTGCTGGCCGAGCTGCTGGAGAACGCCACCACGTTCTCCTCCCCGCAGACCAAGGTCCGCGTCACCGCGACCCGTCTGCCCGACGGCCGCGTCATGATCGAGATCCACGACAAGGGCATCGGTCTGACCGCCGAGGACTTCGCGGACATCAACCACAAGCTGGCCAACCCGCCGACCGTGGACGCCGCGATCTCCCAGCGCATGGGCCTGTTCGTGGTCGGCCGGCTGTCCGACCGGCACGGCATCCGGGTCCAGCTGCGTCCCTCGGGCGAGCAGGCCGGTACGACCTCCCTGGTCATGCTGCCGGACGCGATCACGCACGGTGGTGGCGGCGAGGCGCCGCTGGGCGAGGAGTTCACCGTCTCGCAGATCATCCCGGAGCAGCAGTTCCAGGGTGAGAGCTTCGGGCAGCAGCAGCCGTTGCGTACCGCCGCCGAACTGGGCTTCGACGACAGCCAGTACACGGAGGTCCCCGACGACATCCGGGACCTGAATCCCGTCGGCCGCTCCCTGATGCGTGAGGAGCGCCGCGCCGCGCTGGAGGCCCAGGGCCACGGCGAGGAGTCCGAGCCGCGGCAGGATGCCGGCGAGTCCCCCACCGGGTACACGGACCCCTTCACCGGTCAGCACACGTACCAGGAACAGCCGCAGCAGGCGTACCGGGAACAGCAGCAGCCGTACCAGGAGCAGCAGCAGGCGTTCGAGGAGCGGCAGCAGCCGTACCAGGACCGCCAGCAGCCCTACCAGGAGCAGCAGCAGACCTTCGAGGAGCGGCAGCAGCCGTCGTACGAGCAGTCGTACGAGCAGCCGTACGACGAGCAGTACTACGCGCCGAACGGCGAGGTGCAGCAGCACGAGGGCTTCTCCGCCTCAGGCGGCTACCCCGACCAGACGGCCCCCTATGCGGAATCTGCTCAGGCACCGTCGTACCAGGACGATTGGCCCCAGCAGGACGGCTACCAGAACGGTTATCCGGCCCAGTACGCTCCGGAAGCGGAATCCGCACAGGCCGCTGACGCGAGTGAGCGGAACCGCGTAGGCTTCGACCGTCCGGGAACGGCCGCTCCCGCCGGAAACGGCCTGACCGACGCCGGACTGCCCCGCCGTGGTGCCGCCACGAGCGGTTCGAACGGCGCCGGCTCCGCGAACGGCACCGCGCGCGTGCAACGGGAGGCGCCGGCCCCGGCGACGGGCAACGCCCCGGCGACGGGTGGCGACGGCGACTGGCGTTCGGCGAACGACGAGCGCTGGCAGCAGGCCGCGCAGCTCCGGAAGCCCAAGGCAGGCGGGGTCACCGCCTCCGGTCTGCCGCGGCGGGTTCCCAAGGCCAACCTGGTCGAGGGCGCCGCCGAAACCACCCCCCAGGGCGGCCCACAGGTCTCCCGCGCCCCGGAGGACGTCCGGGGCAGGCTGAGCAACCTGCGCCGGGGCGTCCAGCGCGGACGCAGCGCAGGCAGTGAAACGAACGGCCAGGCCACCACACATCAGCACGGTGGGCCTGACAGCACCTACAACCAGGAGCGTTAGTGTGAGCCCGATGAGCCAGGCGGCACAGAACCTGAACTGGTTGATCACCAACTTCGTGGACAACACCCCGGGGGTGTCCCACACGGTGGTGGTCTCCGCCGACGGACTCCTTCTGGCGATGTCCGAAGGCTTTCCCCGCGACCGTGCCGACCAGCTCGCGGCCGTCGCCTCCGGTCTGACCTCGCTGACCGCCGGTGCCTCGCGCATCTTCGAGGGCGGCAGCGTGAACCAGACGGTTGTGGAGATGGAGCGAGGATTTCTCTTCCTCATGTCCATTTCCGACGGTTCGTCACTCGCGGTGCTGGCCCACCCGGAGGCGGACATCGGCCTCATCGGGTACGAGATGGCCCTTCTGGTGGACCGCGCGGGCACGGTCCTCACCCCGGATCTCCGCGCGGAGCTCCAGGGAAGCCTTCTCAACTAGTTATCGGACGGTGCGTATTCGTGTCCCGGGGCCGTAAGGTTTCGGGACGCGGCTCCACAGTTTTGGGTGCCCGGCGCAGTCGGAGGAGGAGAAAGTGGCAACACCCCCAGGCGGTTCGTCTTCGGGTAACTGGTCGTACGGCCCGGGTCAGGGGCAGGGCGACGGTTCGGCGAACCGGTACAACTTCCCCTCCTCCCCCAGCCACCGGCAGCCGTACGCCCCGCAGGGCCCCGGTCCGTCCCCGTACGACCAGCCCCAGGCCCCGCGGATCCAGCCGGTGCAGCCGCAGCGCCGCCCGGAGCCGGCACCGGCGGCGCACAACCCCCTGGTGCGTCCGTACGCCATGACCGGCGGCCGGACCCGCCCGCGCTACCAGCTCGCCATCGAGGCACTGGTGCACACCACCGCCGCTCCGCACCAGATGCAGGGCCAGTTGCCCGAGCATCAGCGGATCTGCAACCTGTGCCGGGAGATCAAGTCGGTGGCCGAGGTCTCGGCCCTGCTGACGATCCCCCTCGGCGTGGCCAGGATTCTCGTCGCCGACTTGGCGGAGGCGGGCCTGGTCGCCATCCATCAGCCCGGCGGCGACGAGAACGCCGGTGGCCAGCCAGACGTGACACTGCTCGAAAGGGTGCTCAGTGGACTTCGCAAGCTCTAGCGGCGGTCCTTCCCGCTCCACCACCTCCGCGAAGATCGTGGTGGCGGGCGGCTTCGGCGTGGGCAAGACCACGTTCGTCGGCGCCGTCTCGGAGATCAACCCGCTGCGCACAGAGGCCGTCATGACGTCCGCTTCGGCCGGCATCGACGACCTCACCCACACCGGAGACAAGACGACGACCACCGTCGCCATGGACTTCGGCCGTATCACCCTGGACCAGGACCTGATCCTGTACCTGTTCGGCACCCCCGGCCAGGACCGCTTCTGGTTCATGTGGGACGACCTGGTCCGCGGCGCCATCGGCGCGATCGTCCTGGTCGACACCCGCCGCCTCGCCGACTGCTTCCCCGCCGTCGACTACTTCGAGAACAGCGGCCTGCCCTTCGTCATCGCCCTCAACGGCTTCGACGGCCAGCAGCCCTACAACCCCGACGAGGTCCGCGAAGCACTCCAGATCGGACCCGACACCCCGATCATCACCACCGACGCCCGCCACCGCGCGGACGCCAAGAGTGCCCTGATCACGCTGGTGGAGCACGCCCTGATGGCACGCTTGCGCTAGGGCCCCGCACCACGCGACCGGAACCGGCCCCCGCCTCTCTCGCCGAGAGGTACGGGGGCCGTCCGCATGTGTGGCCGCGAAACCGGGACGCGGTTCGGCACAGCGGGTGACAATGCCGGGATCGCAGCGCGCACGGAGGGGGTGGGCGATGAGCGGCGCCGAGGTGGCGGCGTTACGGCTGGGGACGACCGTGGCGAAGGCCGCGGCCCAGATGTGGCTCGGGGGGAAGCGGCGGGAGCAGGAACGCCGGCTGGACATGGCCGAACTGATCCGGCTGCGGGTGTCGGGGCTGCGCTTCCAGCGGGGCGTCCAACGGCAGTTCGAGGAGATCGCGGACGCGGTGTACGACCGGCTGGCACCCTTCCTGGACAGGGAGTTCCCCGGGCTGGCGGAGAACAGCCGACAGGCCGTGGTCGACGGGGTGTGCGACACGTTCGCGGCGGCGGACCTGTCGGACGGCGCGGTGCTGGCGGCGGACCTGAACCCGGCGGAGATCGTGCGCCGGGTGACGGGAGAGGTACGGCCGCCGGCCGGTCTGGGCGAGGCGGAGAGCCGGCTGTACGAGATGCTCTTCGCGGAGTGCGTCGAGTACTACGTGCGGGTCGTGCGCGGGCTGCCGGTCTTCGAGGAGCGGGCGCTGACCGAACTGCTGGGCCGCACCACGTCCTTGGGTGCGGAGATCGCCCGGGTGCTGGAACGGCTGCCCGACCGCTCGCTGTTCGCTCCGGAGGGCACGGACCGGGACGGGGGCTTCCGGCGCCGTTATCTGGAACTGGTCAGCACGAGCCTGGACGAGATGGAACTGTTCCGGCGCACCTCCGACCGGGCGGGTGCGCAGGTGCGGCTGTCGGTGGCGTACGTGAGCCTGCGGGCGACGGGGGACGACGGAAGCCGGCGGCGTCCGGCCCGCTCCCTGCCCGTGCTGCGCCCTGACATGAGCGACTGGGAGGAGCCCGGGAGCGAGGGCGCCGGGATGCGGGTGGAGGCGGCCCTGGGCGGATCCGCCCGGGTGCTGCTGCGCGGCGAGGCGGGCTCGGGCAAGACGACGCTGCTGCGCTGGCTGGCGATCACGGCGGCGCGGGGCGCCTTCACCGGCGAACTGGCGGGCTGGAACGGTCTGACGCCGGTGTTCGTGAAGCTGCGGGAGTACAGCGGGCGGGAGCTGCCGAGGCCGGAGGCGATGCTGGACTCGGTGGCCGGGCAGATCACCGGCGTCATGCCGAAGGCGTGGGTGGAGCGCCAACTCGCCGACGGAAACGCCCTGCTGCTCGTCGACGGCGTGGACGAGCTGCTGGACGGCGAGCGGCGCGGCGTACGGGAGTGGCTGCGCAGGCTGCTCACCGCCTACGGGGACGTGCGGGTGGTCGTCACCTCGCGTCCCGCGGCGGCACGCGCCGACTGGCTGCGCCGCGAGGAGTTCACGGCCCTCCACCTGGACCGCATGGCCCCGCCCGACCTGGCGGCCTTCGTACGGCAGTGGCACCGGGCGGTACGGGAGCTGGACGACGACCTGCCGTGCCCGGTGGAGGAACTTCCGCGCTACGAGCAGTCGTTGCTGACGAGTCTGAAGGACCGCCCGCACCTCCAGTCCCTGGCGGGTACTCCGCTGCTGGCGGCGATGCTGTGCGCGATGCACCTCAACCGGGGCAGCCAACTCCCCCGGGACCGGATGGAGCTGTACCGCAACGCCCTGCACGCCCTGGTCCACGAGCGGGACGCGGACCGGAACGTGCCCAGCGCGGTGGACAGCCGGCTGAGCCTGAACGACAAGCTGGTCCTGCTCCGGGATCTGGCGTGGCGGCTGTCGGACAACAACCGCAGCGAGATCGGGCTGGAGCAGGCGGCCGTGCACGTCGGCAGGAAGCTCACCGGGATGCGGCACGTGGAGGAGCAGGACGGCGCCAGGGTCCTGGAGCAGCTCCGGGACCGCTCGGGGGTCCTCCGCTCCCCCGCCGAGGGCCGTCTGGACTTCGTGCACCGGACGTTCCAGGAGTACCTGGCCGCCGAGGAGGCGACGGAGGAGGACCGCGTCGGCAACCTGGTCGAGCGGGCCCACCTGGACCTGTGGCGCGAGACGATCGTCATGGCGGCGGGCCATGCGAACCGTCCGCAGCGGGAGGAACTGCTGGGCGGCATCCTGGACCGGGCCCGGGAGGAACCCCGGTACGGCAGGAAGCTGCGGCTGCTGGCGGCGGCCTGCCAGGAGACCGTGCCGGAGGTCTCCGACGGCCTCGCCGGGAGGCTGGAGGAGGCCGTGTCCGCTCTTCTCCCGGCGCGACGGCAGACCGACCCGCCCGCGTTGGCGGCGGTCGGGCCGAGTCTGCTGCGGAGGCTGCCGCGCTCGCTGGGGGAACTGACGGCCAAAGCGGCGGTGCAGACGGTGCGGACCGTGGCGCTGATCGGCGGGGAGCAGGCGCTGACGGTCCTGGAGGGCTACGCGCGGGACGGGCGTCGTGATGTGGTCGCCGCGCTCATCGACGCCTGGGGGTACTTCGACGCGGATGCTTACGCCGATCGGGTGATGAGCCGGCTTCCGTTGGACAGCCACCGAGTGGAGGTGAAGCACTCGGCCCAGGTGCGAGCCACGGTACGGCTGAGGTCGCTGACCTCGCTGTGGATCAAGTTCGGCCTGCCGGACTTGTCCCTGCTCGGCGAACTCGCTCCGCTTCGGGAACTGACGTGCACCGTGCAGGGCACGGCTGACCTGTCCCTGCTGAAGGGGCACGGCGAGCTCGGTGGCTTCCAGCTCCTCGGTGCTGCGGCGGTGCGCAATGCGCAAGACCTGGCGTACCTGCCCGCGCTGCGCCTCTTGCAGTTGCCGCTCGCCGGCGGTGCCGGCATCGCGGGCCTCCCGGTCCTGCCGAAGCTCGACACGCTGGTCTGCTCGCGCGTGACAGTGGCGACCAGGCTGGACTTCCTGAGCGCGCTCAGCGGCGTCGAAAATCTGTACCTCGTCAGTGATCACCACAACGGGCTACCCGAACTGGCCGCCTTGTCCGTGCTGGACCGTCTGCGCAGCCTGAGGCTGTACTACTTCGACGCCCGGGATCTGCCCGGGCGACTCGCGCCGGTCCGCGACAAGCTCACCGGTCTCGGCCTGCACGGCTGTCTCCTGCCCGACGGACCGGACGGCCTGCGCCCGTGGGCACGGCTGAGGTGGCTGGAGCTGAGCGACTGCGAGACCGGCGCGGGACCCGTCACCGAACTGCGCCTCCCCGGCGTCCACGTCATCATCGACTGAACACACCGCAGCCCCGCCGCCCAGAAGGGCGAGCGGGGCTGCGGTCATGTGCTGAACCTCAGTGCCAGCTGTGCGGCGCCCGGAAGCCGCCCTCGCGCTCCAGGCGGCGCCAGCCCGCCTTGGCGCGGCCTCGGTGGGTCTGGGCCGAAGGCTCGGGGCGGGCGGCGGCACGGGCCATGAGGACGGCCGTGATGGCGGCGACTTCCTCGGGCTCGGCGTGGCCCTTCTCGACGCGGATGTCAGGAGTGCTCATGGGTGTCAGTCTCCGTGGATGAGAGGTCCGCGGGGTTGCCGCGGCGGGTCCGCTCGGTTACTGCGGGGGGTTGCCGTGCTTGCGCGAGGGCAGGTCGGCGTGCTTGGTGTGCAGCATCGCCAGGGACTTGGCCAGTACCTCGCGGGTCTCGGCGGGGTCGATGACGTCATCGACCAGGCCCCGCTCGGCCGCGTAGTAGGGGTGCATCAGCTCGGCCTTGTACTCCTTGACCATCTTCTGACGCATGGCCTCGGGGTCCTCGGCGCCCGCGATCTGCCGGCGGAAGATGACGTTGGCCGCGCCTTCCGCGCCCATCACGGCGATCTCGTTCGTCGGCCAGGCGTAGGTGAGGTCGGCGCCGATCGACTGGGAGTCCATGACGATGTAGGCACCTCCGTACGCCTTGCGCAGGATGAGCGAAATCCTCGGCACGGTCGCGTTGCAGTAGGCGTACAGCAGCTTCGCGCCGTGGCGGATGATTCCGCCGTGCTCCTGGTCGACACCGGGGAGGAACCCCGGCACGTCCAGGAGGGTGACGATCGGGATATTGAAAGCGTCACACATCTGCACAAAGCGTGCAGCTTTTTCACTGGCCTCGATGTCCAGGACGCCCGCGAGGACCTGCGGCTGGTTGGCGATGATGCCGACCACCTGACCGTCCAGGCGGCCCAGCGCGCAGATGATGTTGCGCGCCCAGCGCTCGTGGACCTCCAGGTAGTCGCCGTCGTCGACGATCTCCTCGATGACCTTCGCCATGTCGTACGGCCGGTTGCCGTCGGCCGGGACCAGGTCGAGAAGGACGTCGGAGCGGCGGTCCACGGGGTCCGTGGAGTCCACCCGGGGCGGGTTCTCACGGTTGTTCTGCGGCAGCAGCGACAGCAGGTACCGCACCTCGGCGATGCAGGTCTCCTCGTCGTCGTACGCGAAGTGGCAGACGCCGGAGGTCTCGGCGTGGACGTCGGCGCCGCCCAGGCCGTTCTGGGTGATCTCCTCGCCCGTCACCGCCTTGACCACGTCCGGGCCGGTGATGAACATCTGCGAGGTCTCGCGGACCATGAAGACGAAGTCGGTCAGGGCGGGGCTGTACGCCGCGCCGCCCGCGCACGGGCCGAGCATCACCGAGATCTGCGGGATGACACCGCTCGCCCTGGTGTTGCGCTGGAAGATGCCGCCGTAGCCGGCGAGCGCCGAGACGCCCTCCTGGATACGGGCGCCCGCGCCGTCGTTGAGCGAGACCAGCGGCGCGCCGGCCGCGATGGCCATGTCCATGATCTTGTGGATCTTGGTGGCGTGGGCCTCGCCCAGCGCACCGCCGAAGATCCTGAAGTCATGGGCGTAGACGAAGACCGTACGGCCCTCCACCGTGCCCCAGCCGGTGATGACACCGTCGGTGTACGGCTTCTTCGCCTCCAGGCCGAACCCGGTCGCCCGGTGCCGGCGCAGTTGCTCGACCTCCTGGAAGGACCCGGGGTCGAGAAGCAGCTCGATCCGCTCCCGCGCCGTCAGCTTGCCCTTGGCGTGCTGCGCCTCGGTCGCCTTCTCGCTCGGGCCTGCCACGGCCTGGGCACGGATCTCGTGCAGTTCGGCGACCCGTCCGCGTGCGTCCGTCGGCTCGCCGGTCGGCTCACCCGTCGTCTCTTCCAAAACGGTCATGTAGTGACCTTACGAAGGACACGAAGAAAAGCGAGCCGTCGACTCTGTACAGTCTCCGGCCCGTTTTCCTGGTACCAGTGAACAGAACCATCGCGGGATGCAGCCGTTCCGACTGCTCAGAAGGGCCGCGGCTTGTAGGTAGGCCACAAAGCCATCACCTGAGAGCCACCTCACATTCGTGGGTGGAACATGCCATCCCCGGAGTGACACGGAGCCTCAGACGGCGGTCCGCCGAGAGGACCTCGACACTGTCGTCGGCCCGCACGACCGCGCGCACCGGGTGATCCCAGACGAGTTCCAGCGGGGCTCCGGTGCGGGCCGGCTCGCTCACCCGGAGGGTGGCCGTACGGCCCCGGCGGACGACGAGCACGCTCGCGCCGGCCGAGACACTCAGATCCCCCACCGTACCGGCTCGCCAGAAGTTGCCGGCCGTCAGCCCCTGCCGGGGAACGGCCACGGCCTGGCACGCCGGGTCGTTGGCGAGGACGGTCAGCCAGTGCCGGTCGCCGGCCCGGGCGGCGGTCTGCGCACGAGTGGCGCCGGGGAGCAGGACGTAGGCGTAGCGGGCGTCCACCGGGTCGGTGCCGTGGTCGAGCCAGAGGGTCTGCCAGCGCCGGGTGCGCCGCTCGGTGTCGCTGGTGGTGTTGATGTCGGACCAGGCGCCGGTGCGGTCCTCGCGAAGGGCGCGCAGTTCGCCGCCGCACGGCAGGATCCATCCGCCGTGTTCCGCCAGGTGCGCCCAGTCCGGGCCGCGTACGAAGGGCTGGGTGCCGTTCTCTCCCAGGTTGCGGTTGTCCACGACCGTCTCGACCGGGACGCCGTCGGCACAGGAGATCCCGGCGCCGAGGCAGACCACGGCGTCGGCGAGGAAGAACCAGGACTTGCGGGCCTCCAGGGTGGAGCCGAGGCCCTTGAGGTGCTGGCCGACGGCGGCGCGGGTGCCGTCGGTGGTCCCGCCGACCCAGCGCACGTCCGGCTTGGGGGCGCCCCACTCTCCGCCGGCCCGGTCGGCGAGCCGCTTGGTCGACACCGTGGTGCCGGGCAGCCGGTACCAGTCGACGGTGGGCCAGTACCAGTCGGTGTACTGGTCGCTCCGGCCCCGCGGCCACCAGGAGAGCAGGCCGGAGCCGGTGTGCCAGCCGCGCGGGTTCTCGCCGTTGCCGCACTCGTAGTGGGCGATGCGGTCGCTGGCCATGGCGAGAGCGGCGGTGAAGCGGGGCGTCCGGTGGACGGCGCGGTCCATGGCCGGGAAGAGGCGGTGGCCGAGGGGTTCCGGGGCCGCGGGTCCGGGCGAGGCGGCGATGGCGTGCAGCCGCGCGAGATCGGCCACGTCGAACTGACGGGACGTCAAGAGGGGTGCGGCGGTGTCCCGTTCGATCCAGCCCTTGACGCTGCCGTGCCAGCGCTGCCGCTCCGCCTCGCTCGCACCGGCCGCGAGCAGGGCGATGGCGGCGATCAGGGCCTGGCCGTGGTAGTGGTCGCTGCGCAGGACGTGCAGGTCGTCGCCGCGCAGGTAACCCCGGCTGATGGCACGGCCGTTGACGCAGTCCATCACCAGTCCGTCGTGGACGAGGGGCGCGTAGGCGTGCTCGACGCCGTCCAGGATGTTCTGCCGGGCGGGATCGGTCACCTCCCACGCCGACCCGGCGAGCAGCGCGAACAGGCGCCCGAGGCCGTCGAGCAGGACCTGGCCGTACGTGCCCGAGTAGGCGACCCAGGTGTGCTGGACGAAGGAACCGTCGGCGTAGAGGCCGTCGCCCCGGGTGACGTGGGGGAAGACCGGTGAGAGGGCGTCCCGGGCCAGGGAGATCCGGCCGGGGTCCCGGCCGAGGATGCCGCGCAGGACGACCGAGCGGCACAGGTCGACGCGGTTGGCGCCGGTGGAGGTGCCGGAGTAGCCGGTGAGCATCGCGTCCGGGATGAAGTGGTCGACGGCCGCGCAGGCCGCCGCGACCCGCTCCGGGCCGAGCTGTGCGTACAGGGCGGCCGTGATGTCCATGAGCAGGCGGGGGCTGCCGATCTGCCACTCCCACCAGTTGCCGTACCGGGTGGTGGAGGGGTTGTAGACCGTGGCGGACAGATGGTCGAGGCCGCGGAGCACGTCGGCGAGGAGACCGGGGTCGCCGGTGGCGCCGGTGCCGCCCTGCGCGTACGCCTGGGCCATGGTCCACAGGCGGCCGTAACTGAAGGTGATGCCGGACGGCGGATCGAAGGGGTGCCCGGGCCAGAGCGAGTCCGGGGCGGGGGCCATGCCGGCCCGGAACTCCTGCGCCTGTTGCCCGAGTCGGGCGAGCCGGGAGGCGTACGGCTCGGCCCCCGGGTCGTAGCCGGTGCCGAGCGCGATGCCGAGCCAGCGGCGGCGCAGCGTGTCGTAGGGGTCGTCGCCGGCAGCCCGCGCGCGTGCGGGGGTGGCGGCGAGGGCGGCGGCCAGCAGGAGTGCGCGTCGGGTCATGCCCATGGGCCCGGTCACCGCCGTCTCCCGCCGGCTCAGCAGCCGCCGCAGTTGTAGTAGAGGACGTCCCAGTGGCTGCCCTCGTCGGCGTAGATGTTGCCGGAGCCGGACTTGTACTGCGGGGCGCCGTCGCCGCGCAGGCCGATGTAGGTGAAGTTGTTCTTGATGTACGACGTCACACAGGTGTTCTTCCCGTAGTCGAGCTTGTAGCCGTTCCAGTGGGAGTAGGTGCCGGAGGCGTGTCCGGTCTCGGTGCCGCCGGTGATGTTGAGGGCGCAGCCGCCGGCCCGCTTGAGGGTCTGGGCGCCCTGCGCGGTGGCGAGGTTGAGCTGCTCGAAGGACGTGCAGGTCGAGTTGTTCCGGTCGGAGCAGTTGCCCGAGGACGACCAGGTGATGCCGGCGTCGCGGAACATCTGGGTGGCGGTGGCGTGGCTGATCTTGGTGACGGCGAAGGCGTCGGTCGCGGTGCCGAGGACGGCGACGCCGGGGGCGACGACGAGGGCGAGCGCGGTGAGGAGCGCGCGGAGCTTCAGCGGCTTCATGGGGACCTTCCTGCGGTGGGCCGTGCTTCCGGTGGGGTCGGCTGTGCAGGTGGTGCAGGCAGATGGTGCCCGAGCGCTCCGTGGGTGCGCCAGGGGGCGTGCGCGGTGACTGTGCGCAGCGAGGAAAATACGCTCCGGATGATGTTGAAAACCGAACCGAATGGGTCTACTGTCGGGGAGACCACTTCGTTTAACGTTCAACTAGGAGCACGCCATGGGTATCTTCAGCCGCAAGGACACCGCCCTCGCCCCCGCCGCGCAGGCCACCGCCGGCCCCGACCTGACCGCGCTGACCGGTGACTACACGATCGATCCGGCCCACAGCACCATCGGCTTCGTCGCCCGGCACGCCATGGTCACCAACGTCAAGGGCGGCTTCCACGACTTCACCGGCACGCTCCACCTGGACGGCGCCGACCCCGCCCGCTCCACCGCCACGCTCGACGTCCAGATGGCGAGCATCGACACCGGCAACGCCGACCGTGACGGCCACCTGAAGTCGGCCGACTTCTTCAAGATCGAAGAGTTCCCCGCGATGACGTTCCGCTCCACCAAGGCCGAGGCCCTGGGCGGCGACGACTACCGCATCACCGGCGACCTGTCCCTGCTCGGCGTCACCAAGCAGATCTCCATCGACCTGGAGCTCAACGGCGCCGCCACGGACCCCTTCGGCAACGAGCGGGTCGGCTTCGAGGGCAAGACCGAGCTTCTGCGCTCCGAGTGGGGCCTGACCTGGAACGCGGCGCTGGAGACCGGCGGCGTCCTGATCTCCGACAAGATCAAGCTGGTCTTCGACATCTCCGCCATCAAGAACGCGTGAGGCGTCGGCGGGGGGCGGACATCCGAGAGGCGGGGCCCGTGTCCGCCGGCTTCAGGTGAACGCCGGTACGGCCGCCCCGCCACCCCGCACGGCGAACTCGCACCACACGATCTTGCCGGGGTTCCGCTCCCCCACGCCCCACTTGTCGGCGAGGGCCGCGACGAGGAGCAGACCCCGGCCGCTTTCCGACTCGGGAGACGTTTCCGGGGTGCGGACCTCACCCGGGCCGCTGTCGTGCACCTCCACCCGGAGCACGCCGCCCCGGTACAGCACCAGACGGACCAGGTACCCCCTGCCGGGCGGCACCCCGTGCAGCAGCGCGTTGGTCGCCAGTTCGCTCACACACAGGAGCACGTCGTCGCGCCGCTCGGCCAGCGACCAGTCGTCCAGGGTCACGCCCGCGAACATGCGGGCCAGCTGCACCGACCTGCGCTCCCGGTGACAGAAGGTCGCACGCACCGCAAAGGGTCGAAGTTCCGCGTTCATGCAACGAGTGTCACTGTGCGTCACTACGCTGGGCCAACGAGTGAGGTCGTAGTTCCTTTCACTACGACCTCGGTACGACCGGTTCGTCCATGCACGGGGGTAGGCAACGCCCATGAACCCAACACCCAGGAGCCGGAAGGTCGGTACGTGGCAGGCGGTGGGATCGCTGGTCGCCCACTACCGCAAGCAGGCACGGCTGACCCAGGAGCAGTTCTCCGAACTGGCCCACATCCACGTCGACACGGTGCGCTCCATCGAACAGGGCCGACTGGCCCTCCAGCCGGACCGCGCCGAGCAGTTCGACGAACTACTGGGTACGGGCGGGGCGTTGGCCGTTTTCGTGACCCGCTTACCGGTGCGGGAACGGATCGTGCAGTTCGCGCAGGGGCTGGTCGACCACGAGCAGGAGGCGGTGGGGATCCTGGCTTACGAGACACTAATGGTGCCTGGACTGCTCCAGACCCGGGACTACTGTCTCGCGGCGTTCGACTCCCGCTATCCGGCGCTCGGGAGCGAGACCGCCGAGCAGTGGGTGGACGCCCGCATGGACAGGCAACTGATCTGGCAGCGCGATCGGCCACCCGTGGGGCACTTCGTGCTGGAGGAGAGCATCCTGCGGCGGCGAGTTGGCGGGTCACGGGTGATGCGGGACCAGATCCGGCAGATCCTGGAATACACCGAGCCCGTTCACATGAGCTTCCAGATCATGCCGATGGACCGGATGCCGCACGCCGGACTCGCGGGTCCCATGACCCTGCTGGAGACACCCGAGCACGAACGCCTTGTCTACCTCGAAGTACAGACGGCTAGTTTCCTGGTGGACGACCCCGACGAGGTCTCTGACTACCACCACAAGTATGGAATGCTGCGGTCTCAGGCACTCACGCCCGCCGAGAGTGTGCGCCTCTTGCACGGACTGCTAGGAGAGTCATGACGACCGCGTGGTTCAAGTCCAGCTACAGCAGCAACGAGGGCGGTGACTGCCTCGAAGTCACCTACGACTGGCGCAAGTCCAGCTACAGCAGCAACGAAGGCGGCAACTGCGTAGAGGTCGCCGCGCACCCCGCCGCCGTCCACGTACGGGACTCCAAGGCGGCCACGACCGGCCCCGTCCTCACCGTCTCCCCCGCCAGCTGGAGCGGGTTCCTCGACGGCATCGCCCGCTGACCGCTCGGGCAACCGGGGGTCAGAACCCCCCGCCGAAGTCCCCGCCCCCGCCTCCGCCGCCGTCGAACCCGCCCCCGTCGCCGAACCCGCCCCCGAAGTCCCCGGCGTCGAAGTCCGTGCCCGAGACGTCGCCGCCCTGGTAGCCACCCGCGCCGTAGTCGCCGAAGTCGCCGTACCCCGTGCCGTAGTCGGCGGCGTAGGACGGGGTGGCCATCACGCTGCCCAGTACCGTGCCGAACAGCAGGCCCGGGAGCAGGCCGCCGCCGAAGTAGCCGCCTGCCCAGGGGCCGTAGGCGGGGCCCGCGTCCCAGTAGGGGCGGCGGCCGTAGTCGGTGTCGACCTCGCGGATCACGGGGTCGCGGCCGTCGGCCAGACGGGTCGCGTCGGCCGCGCAGACCGGGACCTGGCGTGCGGCGCCGCCGGGCGGGGTCCAGGTGGCGTCGGTGACCGAGGGGCCGTGGCGGGGGTCGAAGAAGCAGGGCGGCCGGCGCTCGGGGAGGGGGCGGTGCTCGCGCCGGGCGCACAGCTGGGCGAGGGAGAAGCGGCCGTCCTCCAGGGCCTCGGTGACCGTGCGGACGTCCTCCGGTTTCGCCGCGGCGGCCATGCGTTGTTTCGCGGTCTCGTAGGCGTCGAGGGCGCGCTCGTAGTCGGCGCGCATGGCGTCGTCGGCGCCCGGTTCCGAGGGCTGGAAGTCCAGACGGTCCAGTTCCTCGCCGAACGCGGTGATGTCCTCGTCCACGACCACCCGCAGCCGGTCCAGCGCGGCCCGCTGCTCCTGCTCGCGGCGCCGCCGGCCCCGGCGGACCAGCGCGTACCCGCCCGCACCGGCGGCCACCAGCACCACGCCCGCGGTGATCAGTCCCGTGGCCGAGGCACCGCCGCCGTCCCCGGCCGAGCCGCCCCAGCTCTTCGGGGCGTGACCGCCCATGTTGGCCAGGGCGCGGTCGGTGAAGTCGCCGAGCTGGGCCTTGGCGTCCTCGCCCTGGACGCTGGAGACCAGGTTCTGCCGGGCCGTGGCCGACATGACGGAGGAGTCGGCGCGGGCGTCGAAGCGGTCGCCGAGACGGATGCCGTAGAGGCCGGTGACCCCGGTGGCCGCGCGCAGGTCGGCGAAGAGGTCCGTGGTGCGGTAGCCGGCCGGGAGGACCGCGATGAACAGGGGTTTGTTCGCGTCCTTGATCCGGTCGGCGAGGGTGTCCGCGTCCGCCGCGGAGAGCTGGTCGCGGGCCGAGGGGTCGACGTAGACCGGGCTCGCGCGCAGGGCCCGGGCGATCGTGGAGACGCTGGTGTCCGTCCTCGTCCCGGGCGCGAACGCGGTCGCCAGGACCAGGGCGAGGACGGCCAGCAGCAGGGCGGGGAGGCTTCGGGTCCGCACGACGGCCTTCATGCTTCGAAACTACCCGAAGCCCCACCAAACCGGTCAGTCATTCCCTTCCCGGGGGTCAGGCCGCCCGGTATGCCTCCGCCAGCTTCTGCACCGCCTTTCCGTAGCGGCCGGTCAGCAGCAGATGGTCGGCGTCGGCGAAGGGCTTCGCCACCGCCTGTGTCAGGTGGCCGCCCGCGCGCTGCTGGACGAGCAGCCGGGCCCTGGTCACCAGCGCGCGCCCGGTCCGGTCGTCCCCGTGCCGTTCGGCCGCCGCCGCCCGGGCCCCGAGGTCGCGCAGGGCGGCCGTACCGCCCTTCGGGACCCGGGTGAGGGTGGTCAGGCCCCAGCCGTAGGGGAACTGCGGGTCGTACGCCGGGTCGCCGACGTTGATCGGCAGCTGGGACTGCGACTTCGGCCAGGTGACGGGGAGCTGTCCGGTGAAGGGGCGCTTGCCGTAGAGGACGTCGGCGACGCCGTCGCCCTCGGTGCCGGGCAGCCAGGAGGCGACCAGGGCGTCGATCTCGCCGAGCCGGTCCCCGATGAGCTGCGGGCGGCCGGAGACGATCAGCACCGCGCACTTCATCGCGCCGCAGACCTTGTCCACGGCTGCCTGGTCGGCCGCGGACAGGGACAGGGAGTGACCGTTGCCGACGTCTCCGACGCCCTCGGCGTAGGGGGTCTCGCCGACGACGACCACACCGACGTCGTAGCCGCCGGTCGGGGCCGAGGCGTCCTTGGAGTAGGTGACGTTCCCGCCCGCCTTGCGCAGGCCCTGGAGGATGGTCGTACCGGGGACGGTGTCGCCCGAGGCGCCCTGCCAGGTGAGCGTCCAGCCGCCGGTCTGGTTGCCGATGTCGTCGGCGTTGGATCCGGCGACGTACACCTTCTGGCTCTGCTTCAGCGGCAGCAGCCCGCCCGCGTTCTTCAGCAGCACCTGCGACTCGGCGGCGGCCCGGCGGGCGACCTCCCGGTGCTCCCGGGAGCCGATGGCGGCGGCGCCGCTGGTGTCGGCGTAGGGGTGCTCGAAGAGTCCCAGCTCGAACTTCTCGGTGAGGATGCGGGTGACGGCGTCGTCCACCCGGTCCTCGCTGATCCGGCCCGCCGTCACCTCGTCGACGAGCGTGGCGGTGAAGTCCTTGTAGCCGTACGGCACCATCATCATGTCCAGGCCCGCGTTGACGGAGGTGCGGACGTGGGCGGCGTAGTCGCCGGGGAGCTGGTCGATGGCGTTCCAGTCGCTGATGACGAAGCCGTCGAAGCCCAGGCGGTCCTTGAGGACGCCGTTGATCATGTCACCGCGGGCGTGCATCTTCACCGCGCCCTTGCCGTCGCCGGCGATGTCCAGGGAGGAGTACGACGGCATGACCGTGCCGATGCCCCGGTCGACGGCCTCCCTGAACGGCGCCAGGTGGATGTCCTCCAGCTGCTCACGGGTGACCTTGGTGACACCCTGGTCGAGGGTGTACGTCCCCGTGGTCGAGGAGCCGTACTCGGTGCCGCCGTCGCCGACGTAGTGCTTGGCGGTCGCGAGCACCTTGTCGTCCCGGTCCAGGTCCTTGCCGTTCGCGCGGCCCTGGAGGCCCTGGATCACGGTCTCCATGGAGTCGACCAGGGCCGGGTCCTCGCCGAAGGACTCGTAGGCGCGGCCCCAGCGTTCGTCGCGGCTCACGCACAGGCAGGGGGCGAAGTCCCAGGGGACGCCGGTCGCGCGGACCTCGGCGGCGGTCACCGCGCCGGTCTTCTCGGCCAGGCGGGGGTCGCGGGTCGCGCCGAGGCCGATGTTGTGCGGCATGACCGTGGCGCCGGAGAGGTTGTTGTGCCCGTGGACGGCGTCGACGCCGTAGATCAGCGGGATCTGGAAGCGGGTCGCCCGGGTGCGCAGCTGGAAGGCGTCGATCATCTTCGCCCACGCCTCGGGGGTGTTGGGCGTGGGTGTCGAGCCGCCACCGGAGAGCAGGGAGCCGAGGTCGTAGGCGGCGATGTCCCCGGGGGCCGTCATCGCGCCGCGCTCGGCCTGGGTCATCTGGCCGGCCTTCTCCGCCAGGGACATGCGGCCGACCAGGTCGGCGACCCGCTTGCGGACGGGCAACCTCTTGTCCAGGTACGGCAGTCCGTGCGCGTCGATGACGACCTGCGGGGTCTCGGCGGGGGCCTTGGCGCCGTCGGCCGTGAGCTTCAGCGGGACGGTCTCGGCGGGTTCGGCCGCCCGGTCCCGGCGGGTGGGCACCTCGATGGTCCGGGTGGCGCCGGACGCGGTGCCGGCCGGGAAGGTGAGCGTGCCCGAGACGGGGGTGTAGTCCGTGCCGGACGTCGCGGTGCCGGCCGCCGTCGCGTAGGTGACGGTGACCGGGGCGGCGAGGGGCTGTCCGCCGGTGGTGGCCACGGCGACCTCGACCTCGGCGGTCGCGCCCTCCTTGACCGGGTGGACGGGGGCGTCGGTGGTGACGGAGGCGGTCAGCGCCTGGTCCGCCGTCCCGTACAGCTCGACGTCGTCCATGGCGAAGTCGCCCTTGACGCCGGCCGGGAGGGTGAGGGCGTACCCCCACATCTCCTTGAGGCCGAGGACGTGGTCGATGCCGCCGACGGGCTGGTAGTCGGTGCGGTAGGTGAAGTCGGTGAAGGGAAGCTCGATCTGCTTCCAGCCGGTGAAGTCGTCGGTGAAGGACGTGGTCCAGAGTTCCGACGCCTCGCCGTTGGCACCGCCGTCCTTGATCTCGAAGGGGATCTTCTTGCCGTTGTCCCGGCCGTCCCACCAGAAGCGGATGCCCCGGTGGGCGGACCAGTCGTGGGCGGGCGCGGTGGCGGCGAAGTCGTGGGTGAAGCCGCCGTAGCCGCTGATGTCGTAGCTGCCGACGAGCACCTTGCCGCCCTCGGGGGCGTCGGCGCGGCCGGCCAGACGGAGGGCGGGCGGGTCGTCGCCGTCGCCGCCCCAGGTGAAGATGCCCTCGGCGGGCTGGGCGGCGAAGGGCACCTCGCCCTCGAAGCGGTCGACGGGGACAGGGGCCGGCTCGTCGGCGGCTCGTGCGGTCGCCCACGGCAGCAGACCGGCGAACAGCGCGGCGGAGGCGAGCAGGGCGGTTCTTCGCATGGACCTTCCCTCGACTCTCGTGGTTCACTCAGGGCTTAGCTCACGCCGTGAGTTAACTAAGGGCGCACCAGCACGTCAAGACGACCCGTCAGCCCTGTCGACCCGAGAGGAAGGGCGACGCACCATGAGGAGAACCCCCCGCACAGTCCGGCTACTGCTCGCCGGGCTGCTCTCCGCCGCCGGTCTCAGCGTGGCCGTACCCCCCGCGCACGCGGCCGGTGAGCAGGTCACCGCCTATCTCACCACCACCGACGACTCCGCCGGCCGGCACGTCGTACGCGGCCTCCAGGCGCAGACACCGTTCGCCTTCCAGTCCGGGACGGGCGGCGGCGGAGAGAACATCACCGTGGACGAGAACACCCGCTACCAGACCTTCACCGGCGGCGGCGCCTCCTTCACGGACACCGCGGCCTGGCTGATGAACAGCAGTGGAGCGCTGTCCCCGGCGACCCGGGACGCCACCATGCGCAAGCTGTTCTCGCCGACGGACGGCATCGGCCTGTCGTTCCTGCGCAACCCGATGGGCGCCTCCGACCTGGCGCGGTACGGCTACACGTACGACGACATACCCGCCGGCCAGACCGATGCGTCACTGTCGAAGTTCTCCCTCGCGCACGACCTGGCGGACGTGGTCCCGCTGACGAAGCAGGCGCTCCAGCTGAACCCGTCCCTGACCGTGATGGCCTCGCCGTGGACGGCGCCGGCCTGGATGAAGGACAGCGGCTCGCTCAACGGCGGCTGGCTGAAGTCGGAGGACTACGGCACCTACGCCTCCTACCTCGTGAAGTACCTCCAGGCGTACAAGGACCAGGGCGTCAACGTCTCGTACGTGACCGCGCAGAACGAGCCGACCTGCTGCTCCGGCTACCCGTCGATGAGCTGGAACGCCGGCGGGCTCGCCTACTTCACGAAGAGCGAGCTGCTGCCCAAGCTCGCCTCGGCGGGCCTCGCCACGAAGGTACTGGCGCACGACTGGAACTGGGACGTCTACGACTCCTACGCCGCCCAGACCGTGGACGACGCGGCCGTCCGCAACCACCCGAACTTCGGCGGCATCGCCTGGCACGGCTACGGCGGCGACATCGCCAAGCAGACGACCGTGCACAACCAGTACCCCGGGCTGGACGCCTTCGGCACCGAGCACTCCGGCGGCACCTGGATCGCCAACCAGCAGCGCGAGGACATGTCCAACATCATCGACTACACCCGCAACTGGGCGAAGTCGGTGACCAAGTGGTCGCTGGCCGTGGACCAGAACATGGGCCCGCACAACGGCGGCTGCGGCACCTGCACCGGCCTGATCACCGTGCACAACGGGGACGGGGCGAGCGGGACGGTGGACTACACGGTCGAGTACTACACCATGGGCCATCTGACGAAGTTCGTCCGGCCCGGCGCCCAGCGCATAGCCTCCACGGCGTCCGCCTCGGTGCCGAACGTGGCCTGGCGCAACCCGGACGGCAGCAAGGCGCTGATCGCGTACAACGACTCGTCCTCGGCGAAGACCGTCACCATCGACTGGGGCTCCCAGCACGCCACTTATGCGCTGCCCGGGAAGACCTCGGCCACCTTCACCTGGTCCGGCACGCAGTCCGGCGGTGGCGGCGGCGCCGGTGCCCTCGTGGGGCTGGCCGGCAAGTGCCTCGACGTCGCGGGCGGTTCGAGCACCGACGGAACGGCGGTGCAGCTCTACGACTGCAACGGTTCCGCCGCCCAGCAGTGGACCGTCCAGGCCGACGGTTCCGTCCGGGCGCTCGGCAAGTGCCTGGACGTGGCCTCCGCATCCACGGCGAACGGGGCCAAGACACAGCTGTACGCATGCAACGGGACCGGTGCCCAACGGTGGTCGTACGACGCCGCCACGGGTGAGGTCGTGAACACGGCGGCGGACAAGTGCCTCGACGTCACGGACAACTCGTCGGCGAACGGGGCCCGGGCGCAGATCTGGTCGTGCACCGGGGCCGCCAACCAGAAGTGGACCCTGCGGTAGAGCGGAACATGTGACCCACGGGGGCCGGGACGGCGGGGACCGTCGGCGGGACGCGGCCGCTCAGCGGCTGTGCCGCCGTCACCCCGCCGCTCACGGGGCGCGGGCCGGCGGACGGCCGGGTGACGGCCCCGGGCGTTTTCGAGCGGCTCGCCACGACGCGTGCTGAGCGGCGTCCGCCCGGCGGCTGGGGGACGATGAGGGAGACCGGCCGTTCCCTGACCCCCGGCGACCCTGGAGCCTTCATGACGACACCGCAGGACCTGTTCCTCGTCAGCCTGGACATCCCCCGACAGGAGCCCGTGGAGCAGGGGGATCTGTCACTGGCGCTGGCCGGGGCCGAGGTGATCGACCTCCTCGGCGCGGGGGCACTCACCCTGGTGGACGGGCGGATCGTGCCGGGGCCGGTGCTGACGACGGGTGACCGGTTGCTCGACGAGGCGGGAGCCGCGCTGGTCCGGACGGAGCCGTACGAGACGGTCGAGGACTGGCTGTGGCGGCGCGGGCAGGGGCTGGCCACGGCCTACCGGGACGTCCTGGAGGCCGAGGGGCAGCTCACCGGGAAGCGCCGGCGCCGGCTCGCGCTGCGCGACCGGGACGACCCCACGGCCGACACCCCCGCCCGTCGGCACGCCGCCGACCGCTGGTGGTCCCACGAGCCCGTCCTGGCGGGCCTCGCCTCCACGCTGGGCATCCCGGACGACCGGCCCGCCGCGCCCGAGCCGGGCGACGAGGCGGTCGTCACCGTGCTGGTGACGGTCGGCGACGCGGTGACGGAGCTGGAGGCGGTACGCGAGCGGCGCCGCATCGAGAACATCGCCTTCGACAACATCTGGCGGGCGCCCTGAGCCTCACAGGATCAGCTCGCCGATCCCGAGCAGGTTCCCCTCGCTGTCCCGGAACCAGGCCCCCCGCTCCCCCCGCGCGCCCTTGCTCGGGTAGTTGCCGTCGATCTCGGCGATCCCGTCCCGGGTGCGCATACCGGGCACGTCGACCTCCTCGAAGACCACGCCCCGGCGGCGCAGCTCCGTGACGGCCGCCTCGATGTCGTCCACCTCGAAGGCCATCTGGGTGAACGTGCCGGGCGAGGCCCCCGTCGACCGGAAGACGACGAAGTCCCCGCCCGCGCACCGGTACAGCAGCCCGCCCGGCCGTTCGTCGACCGGGCGCAGGCCGAGCTTCTCGGCGTAGAAGCGCCGGGCCCGGTCCAGGTCCCGCGCGGGCAGCCGGGTCGCCACGCGGGCCCCGGACAGCACGTCACTCGCGTGTGAGGTCATGCCTCCACTGTGGCTACTGAGCCGGCTGCACGCCCGCCCGGAGGAGGCCGTACGTGTACGCGTCCTCCAGGGCCTGCCAGGAGGCGGCGATGACGTTCTCCGCGACGCCGACCGTGGACCACTCGCCGGAGCCGTCGGAGGTGGAGATCAGGACGCGGGTGACGGAGGAGGTGCCGTGCTTGCCTTCCAGGATGCGGACCTTGTAGTCCACCAGGTCCAGCTTGGCGAGCTGCGGGTAGATCTTCTCCAGCGCCACGCGCAGGGCGCGGTCCAGCGCGTTGACCGGGCCGTTGCCCTCCGCGGTGGCGACGATCCGCTCGCTCTTGGCCCACAGCTTGACCGTGGCCTCGTTGGCGTGGGTGCCGTCGGGGCGGTCCTCCACGATGGCCCGCCAGGACTCGACCTCGAAGTACTTCAGCGGCCTGCCCTCGACCTCGGCACGCAGGAGGAGTTCGAAGGAGGCGTCGGCGGCCTCGTAGGTGTACCCCTTGAGTTCGCGCTCCTTCACGCGCTCGACCACCCGGCCGACCAGCTCGCGGTCGCCGCCCAGGTCGACGCCCAGCTCCTTGCCCTTCAGCTCGACCGAGGCGCGGCCGGCCATGTCGGAGACCAGCATGCGCATGGTGTTGCCGACCTGCTCGGGGTCGATGTGCTGGTACAGGTCGGGGTCGACCTTGATGGCGGAGGCGTGCAGTCCGGCCTTGTGCGCGAAGGCCGAGACGCCCACGTACGGCTGGTGCGTGGACGGCGTCAGGTTGACGACCTCGGCGATGGCGTGGGAGATGCGGGTCGTCTCGCGGAGCTTGCCCTCGGGCAGCACCTTCTTGCCGTACTTCAGTTCCAGGGCCGCGACCACCGGGAACAGGTTGGCGTTGCCGACGCGCTCGCCGTAGCCGTTGGCCGTGCACTGCACGTGGGTCGCGCCCGCGTCCACGGCGGCGAGGGTGTTGGCGACCGCGCAGCCGGTGTCGTCCTGGGCGTGGATGCCGAGCCGGGCGCCGGTGTCGGCGAGGACGGTGGCGACGACCGCGTGCACCTGGGCGGGGAGCATGCCGCCGTTGGTGTCGCAGAGGACGACGACGTCGGCGCCGGCCTCGGCGGCCGTACGGACGACCGCCTTGGCGTACTCGGGGTTGGCGCGGTAGCCGTCGAAGAAGTGCTCGCAGTCCACGAAGACCCGGCGACCCTGGTCCTTCAGGTACGACACGGTGTCGCGGACCATCTCCAGGTTCTCGTCCAGGGTCGTGCGCAGCGCCAGCTCCACGTGCCGGTCGTGCGACTTGGCGACCAGGGTGATCACCGGGGCGCCGGACTCCAGCAGCGCGTTGACCTGGGGGTCCTCGGCGGCTTTGGCACCGGGGCGGCGGGTGGCGCCGAAGGCGACCAGCTGGGCGTGCCGGAACTCGATCTCCGCCTGCGCGCGGGCGAAGAACTCGGTGTCGCGGGGGTTCGCGCCGGGCCATCCGCCCTCGATGAAGCCGACGCCGAAGTCGTCCAGGTGCCGGGCGATGGCGAGCTTGTCCGCGACGGTGAGGTTGATGCCCTCGCGCTGCGCGCCGTCGCGCAGCGTGGTGTCGAAGACGTGGAACGAGTCGTCGAGCTCGCTGGTTTCCGTCTCGGTCATGGTCTCAAGGCTCCTGTTGTGAATCTTCGGTCTTACCGGAATGACCGGCTCCACCGTCCCCCCAATACTCCCTCGCGCTCCGTTCCCGGCTGAAGGTGGGCCGGAAAACGAAAAAACCCCTCGCGGGTGCGAGAGGTCTGCGCGCGGGTCGAGAACGACGGTGGCCACCCGCACCTGGTCGTACGAGGTGGTCACTGCGGACCGGCGCGCCTGCTGCCCATAATCATGGCGAACGAGAGCACGGAGGCAGTCTGGCACAGCACCGCCCCCGGCTCACCGCCCGTCTCAGGATGCGGTCGTCAGACTGGACTCCCCGGATTCCTCGGCGGCCTTCACCCGGGCCAGATCCAGGTCCTTCGTCTCGCGCATGGTGACGTACACCAGCAGGGACACGGCGGCACAGCCGGCCACGTACCAGTAGAAGCCGGATTCGATGCCGCCGTTCTTGAACCACAGGGCGACGTACTCGGCGGTGCCGCCGAAGAGGGCGTTGGCGATGGCGTACGGCAGGGCCACACCGAGCGCGCGCACGCCGGTCGGGAACAGCTCGGCCTTCACGCAGGCGTTGATGGAGGTGTAGCCGGTGACCACGACCAGCGCGAGCAGGGCGAGGCCGAGGGCGGGCCAGTAGCCGTCGACGTGCCTGAGCAGGGTCATGATCGGGACGGTGAGGAAGGTGGAGCCGACCGCGAAGGTGATGAGCAGCGGGCGGCGGCCGATCCGGTCGGACAGGGCGCCCGCGAGCGGCTGGAGCGCGGCGAAGACGATCAGTGCGGTGAAGGAGACCAGGGTGGCCGTCTCCTTCGACAGGCCCGCGGAGTTGGAGAGGTACTTGGTCAGGTAGGTGGTGTACGTGTAGTAGGCCACCGTGCCGCCCATGGTGAGGGCGATGACCAGGAACGCCTCCCGCTTGTGCTGCCACAGGGCGCGCAGCGTGCCGCGCTCCTCGGCGTGCGAGGTGTCCTCCGCGTACACCTCGGTCTCCAGCATGCTGCGGCGCAGGTAGAAGATGACCGCCGCGCCGAGGGCTCCCACGACGAACGGGATGCGCCAGCCGTAGCTGTGCAGGGCGTCGTCGGACATGGTGCGCTGGAGGATGATCTGCAGGCCTAGACCGACGATCTGGCCGGCCGTCATGGAGACGTACTGGAAGCTGGAGGCGAAGCCGCGCCGGGCCGGGTCCGACGCCTCGGTCAGATAGGTGGCGCTGGCGGCGTACTCGCCGCCCACCGACAGGCCCTGGAGCAGGCGTGCGACGAGCAGGACGAGCACGCCGCCGTAGCCGGCCACCGCGTAGGTCGGGGCCACGGCGATCAGGATCGCCGACGCCGACATCAGCGAGACGGTCAGCGTGAGCGCGGCCTTGCGCCCCTTGCGGTCGCCGACCCTGCCCAGCAGCCAGCCGCCCACGGGCCGCATGAAGAATCCGACGGCGAAGATGCCCGCGGTGTTCATCAGCTGGGCGGTGGGGTTGCCGCTCGGGAAGAACGCGCCGGCGAAATAGGTGGCGAAGCTCGCGTACACGAACCAGTCGAACCACTCCACCATGTTGCCGGCCGAGCCGACCCAGATCTTCTTCCAGTGTTGTCGTCCCATGAGCCGTTACCTGCCCGGCGGCGGAGTGAACGATTCCTTTGCCCGGCGACGGCGCCACGAAGGGGCGCGGGGAACCGCGCGATCAGCCACGGCGGACCCGCGGTCGCCAGGCGCCAGGTGCTCCTACGGCGACTGGGCGTCGGACGCCAAAAGCGCGTCCGCGATGAACTCCCGCACATGCGCCAGCACTTGCTCCCGGTCGGTACCGCGCAGCCCGATGGCGACATGGATGGAGAACCCGTCGAGCAGTGCACGCAGCCTCGTGGCGAAACGGTCCGCGTCCACCGCCCGGAACTCCCCGCGCGAGACGCCCTCGGCGATCAGGGCGACCAGGTCGCGGTGCCAGGCCCCTTCGATGGCCGCCTGCCGGGCCCTCGCGTCGTCGTCGGCGTTCTGCGAGCGGTTCCAGACCTCCAGCCAGAGCGTCCAGTGCGGGTCGCGGTGGCCGTCGGGTACGTACAGGTCGACATAGGCGGACAGCCGTTCGCGGGCGGTTCCGGGGCCGGTGAGCAGGCGGCCCCGCTCCCCGCCGAGCCGGCCCTCGCTCCACTCCAGGGTCCGCAGCAGCAGCTCGTCCTTGGAGCGGAAGTAGTACAGCAGGTGCCCGCTGCTCATGCCGACCTCGCGGCCCAGCGCCGCCATGGTGAGCTTCTCCAGACCCCGCTCGGCGATCATGTTCATGGCCGCGGCGAGGACGTCCTCGCGGGGCGGGGCGGGGGTACGGCGGCGGGGGGAAGGAGCCGCGCTCATGCCGGGACCTCCCCTGTGCCACCGGGAACGAACCGGGTGGGCCACCGCCCGCCCGGTCCCGGCCCGCCGTCCCGGCCGGGGGACCCGGACAGTGCGTCGGGAGGCCGGACGGGCTCGGTCGGTCGGCGGCCGCACGCGGCGCTGAGCAGTACATCCACGCGTATGTTCTACCCGACCGGCTTTCCTCACCGGACCTTCGGCTGCTGCTGCGTGATGCAGTGGATACCGCCGCCGCCCGCGAAGATCGTGCGGGCGTCCACGAGGGTCACCGTCCGCTCGGGGAAGAGACGGCGGAAGATCCCGGCGGCGATCTCGTCGCGCGGGTCGTCGAAGCCGCACAGCACGACGCCGCCGTTGCAGAGGTAGTGGTTGATGTAGGAGTAGTCGGCCCAGTGGCCGTCGGCCTCCAGGACGGTCGGGGCGGGCACCTCGACGACCTCCAGCTTGCGGCCCCGGGCGTCGGTCGCCGACTTCAGCAGGCCGATGACCTCCTTGGTGACCTCGTGGTCGGGGTGGGCCGGGTCCGGCTGGTGGTGCGCGACCACGACGCCGGGGCGGGCGAAGGCGGCGACGATGTCGACGTGGCCGAGGGTGCCGAAGCCGTAGGGCGGGTAGTCGCCGGTCAGGCCGCGGGGCAGCCAGATCGCCTTGCTGGTGCCGAGGTGGGCGTGGATCTCGGCCTCGACCTCCGCCTTGGACCAGTGCGGGTTGCGCTCGGGGCCGAGCTGCACGGTCTCGGTGAGCAGGACGGTGCCCTCGCCGTCGACGTGGATCGCGCCGCCCTCGTTGACCAGCTTCGAGGCGTACGTCTTGGCGCCCGCGAGGTCACTGACGTACGCGCCGATCTTCGAGTCGTGCTCCCAGCGCGCCCAGTCCTGGGCGCCCCAGCCGTTGAACGTCCAGTCGACGGCGGCCAGTTCGCCCCGGTCATTGGTGAGGAACGTGGGGCCGATGTCCCGCATCCAGGCGTCGTCCAGCTCGCGCTCGACCGTCTCGATGCCGGGTCCGAGCAATGCCTGCGCCTGCGCGGACTGGCCGGGGCCGCAGACGACCGTGACCGGCTCGAAGCGGAGGACGGCGCGGGCCACCGAGGCCCAGGCGACGCGGGAGAGGCGGAGGTCGTCCGGGTCGTCGAAGGTGGGGTTGGGGCTGGGCCAGGCCATCCAGGTGCGCTCGTGCGGGGTCCACTCGGCGGGCATGCGGAAGCCGTCGGCTGCGGGCGTGGTCATGTGATTTTCCCGGGATCTCAGAGGAAGTAGAGGCGGTTGAGGGAGACGGATTCGGCGGGCTCGGAGCTGAGCGGGTCGCCGTCGAGGGTGACCAGACCGGTGCGCTGGTCGACGTCGACCGCTCCGATGCGGGCGTTCAGCCGCAGGTCGGCGGGCCCGATCCCGCGGGTGCCGCGCACGGCGACCCGGCGCCGGCGGGTGGGCATGATGTCGTTGCCCTGGTCGACGGCGGCCTGGGCGACGAACGCGACCGAGAGGTCCGCGGCCGTGGCGCCGTACGAGCCGAACTGCGGTCCCAGGACCAGGGGTTCGCAGGTGTCGGTGGCCGCGTTGGGGTCGCCGACCACGCCGTACGCGGGGAAGCCGGACTTGAGGACGAGCTGCGGCTTGGCGCCGAAGTACTCGGGGCGCCACAGCACGATGTCGGCGAGCTTGCCGACCTCGATCGACCCGACCTCGTGCGCGAGGCCGTGCGCGAGGGCCGGGTTGATGGTCAGCTTGGCCATGTAGCGCAGGACGCGGGCGTTGTCGTCGCCCTCGCCGTCGCCCTCCATCGGACCCAGCTCGCCCTTCATCTTCCCGGCCATGGCGAAGGTACGGCGGACCGTCTCGCCGGCCCGGCCCATGCCCTGGGCGTCGGAGGAGGTGATGCCGATCGCGCCCAGGTCGTGCAGCACGTCCTCGGCGCCCATCGTGCCGGCCCGGATCCGGTCGCGGGCCATGGCCGCGTCGCCGGGCAGGTCGGGCTTGAGGTCGTGGACGGAGACGATCATGCCGTAGTGCTCGGCGACCGCGTCCCGGCCGAAGGGCAGGGTGGGATTGGTGGAGGAGCCGATGACGTTCGGCACTCCGGCCATCTTCAGCACGTTGGGGACGTGCCCGCCGCCGCAGCCCTCGATGTGGAAGGCGTGGATCGTGCGGCCCTCCAGCACCCGGAGGGTGTCCTCGACCGACAGGCACTCGTTCAGGCCGTCGCTGTGCAGGGCCACCTGGACGTCGTGCTCCTCGGCGACCCGCAGCGCGGTGTCCAGGGCGCGGGTGTGCGCGCCCATGTCCTCGTGCACCTTGAAGCCGCTGGCCCCGCCCTCGGCGAGCGCCTCGATCAGGGGTGCCTCGTGGGACGACGAACCCCGGCCCAGGAAACCGATGTTGACCGGCCAGGCGTCGAAGGCGTTGAAGGCGTGGCGCAGCGCCCAGGGCGAGTTGACGCCGACGCCCCAGACCGGGCCGAACTCCTGTCCGATGATCGTGGTCACCCCGGAGGCGAGGGACGCCTCCATGATGCGCGGGGACAGCAGATGGACGTGGGTGTCGACGGCGCCCGCGGTGGCGATCAGCCCCTCGCCGGAGACGATCGAGGTGCCGGTGCCGACGACCACGTCGACGCCGTCCAGGGTGTCCGGGTTGCCGGCCCGCCCGATGGCGCGGATGCGGCCTTCCCGGATGCCGATGGACACCTTCCTGATCCCCTGCACCGCGTCGATCACGACGACGTTGCTGATCACGACGTCACAGGTCTCGCGGACGGCGGCGGCCTTCAGGTGCAGTCCGTCGCGCGCGGTCTTGCCGAAGCCGGCCAGGAACTCGTCGCCGTACTTCTGGGCGTCGGACTCCACGCGGATGGTCAGACCGGAGTCGCCGAGGCGGACGCGGTCGCCGGCGCGGGGTCCGTGGGTGGCCGCGTAGGCGTGCGGGTCGACATGGATCGACCGGCTCACCTCGCGCCCCTTCGAGCGGCTCATCACCGGCCTCCTTCCGTCGTGACGCCGAGATATCCGCAGGCGGCGGCCCTGCGCAGGGCCTCCTCCCGCGCTCCGGGCGCGTCCAGCGGCCCGTCGACCAGGCCGGCGAAACCGATCGCGACGCGCTCGCCGCCCACGGGTACGAGCCCGACCTCCTCGCTCCCCCCGGGCCCGAAGCGGACCGAGGAGCCCGCGGGTACGGCGAGCCGCATCCCGTAGGCGCTGCGGCGGTCGAAGTCGAGGCGCGGGTTGGCCTCGAAGAAGTGGAAGTGGGAGGTGACGGAGACCGGCACGGTCGCGGTGTTGGTGACGCGGAGCCGGACGACCGGTTCGGGGTCGGCGTGCTCGGGGCCGGGGAGCAGCGCGCCCGGCGCCCGCTCGCCCAGGCCGCCCCCGATGGGGTCGGAGACGACCGCGAGCCGGGAGCCGTCGTCGAAGACGGCCTCGACCATCACCTCGGTGACGACGTCGGCGACGCCCGGCAGCACGTCCTGCGGGCCGAGCACCGACCGGGCCGCCTCGATGGCCTCGGCGAGCCGCCTGCCGTCCCGGGCGGCCTCGCAGACGGCGTCCGCGATCAGCGCGGTGGCCTCCGGCACGTTGAGCCGGAGGCCGCGCGCCCGGCGGGCCCGGGCCAGCTCGGCGGCTCCGAAGAGCAGCAGCCGGTCACGTTCCGTTGGGGTCAGTCTCACGACGCGGCACCTCCTTGTCTTCCGCAAGTTAGAACATCACTCTAAACACAGAATTCACCGAACAGAAGCATTGACCGGAGCTGACGGTTCACGTCACATTGAACGTCGCTCTAAACCAGTGGCGGCCGTCGAAGGAGACCAGCCATGCCGATCGAACAGCACGGAGTCGACACCATCCCGGAGGAGGAGCGGACCAGCGGTCCGCGTGACCTCGTGTCGATCCTGCTCGGCTCCAACCTCTGCCTCGGGGTGATCATCTTCGGCTGGCTGCCGCCGTCCTTCGGGCTCGGGTGGTGGGCGTCGGTCAGCGCGATCGTGGCGGGGACGGCCATCGGCACCCTGTTCACGGCTCCGCTCGCGCTGGTCTCCCTGCGCACCGCGACCAACCTGTCCACCTCCTCCGGCGCCCAGTTCGGGGTACGCGGCCGGCTGGTCGGCTCGGTCGTCGGACTGCTGCTCGCCCTCGGCTACACCGCGCTGACGGTGTGGATCGGCGGCGACGTCATGCTGGACGTCCTGGGCCGGCTCTTCGGGGTGCCCGCGGACGGGGTGTCGTACGCCCTCGTCTACGCGGTGCTCGCCGCGGCGACCGTCGCCGGCGCGGTCTACGGCTATCGGGTACTGCTCGCCATGTCCCGGGTGCTGGCCATCGGCATGACGGCCCTGCTGCTCCTGGGCGTGCTCGCCTACGCCCCGCACTTCACCACCGCCGCGCTGCCGGACGCGGGCGGCTATCTGCTGGGCTCCTTCTGGCCCACCTGGTTCCTGGCGGCGGTGGCCGCGGGCCTGTCCGGACCGATCGCCTTCATCACCCTGCTCGGCGACTACACCCGCTACATCTCCCCCGCCCGCCACTCCAGCCGCAAGGTCCTGCACGCCACCTGGCTGGGGCTGATCCTCGGGCTGCTGGTGCCCCAGCTGTTCGGCACGTTCACGGCGTACGCGGCCCGCGCGGCCACCGACTACGCGGGCCCGCTGGTCTCCGCCTCCCCCGGCTGGTACCTGGTGCCGCTGCTGCTGGCCGCCTCGGCCGGCTCGGCCGGCAACGCGGGTCTGATGCTGTACTCCATGGGCCTGGACCTGGACGCGATCCTGCCCCGCGCCTCCCGCGCCCGCGCCACCTGCACGGTCGCCGTCGTGGCCACCGCCTGCGTCTTCGCCGGCCACTACGCCTGGAACGCGCAGTCGGCGATGACGTCCTTCGTGCTCCTGCTGACCGCCATCGGCACCCCCTGGGCGGTCATCACCCTCATCGGCTTCGTCCGCTGCCGCGGGGTGTACGACGCCGACGCCCTACAGGTCTTCAACCGCCGTTCGCGGGGCGGGGTCTACTGGTACCGGGCGGGCTGGAACGTACAGGCTGCCACCGCCTGGGCGGCCGGCGCGGCGGTCGGCCTGCTGGCGGTGTCCCTGCCGTCGTACGAGGGCCCGCTGCTGACCCTGACGGGCGGGGTGGACTGCAGCTTCCTGCTGTCGGGTGCGGTGGGCGGGGCGGTGTACGTGCTGCTGCCCTCGGGCCGGGAACGGCCGAGGGCCGCCGCGGACGCCGAAGAATCCGAGGCGGCCCTGGCCTAGCGCTGTGGCCGGAAAGGTTTGCCGGAAGGCTCGCGGCGTCCGGTGCGGTGCATCGCAAGGCGGAGCATCACCCGCGTACTGGATGTACTCGGGTGATGCGACAACGCGGCGAGGTGCCGTGCCGGGCGCCGCGAGCCGGTGAACCTTTCCGGTTCACAGCACTAGGGACCTCGCGGGAACCACCGGAACACGCTGGGGAGCGGCTGCGGCACCGTCGCGGCCGACCGCGCAGTCCCCCGCGCCCCTGCGGGCGCTGCTCAGCCGATGCGGTGCATCCAGCCGTGCTTGTCCTCGGTCATGCCGCGCTGGATGCCGAGCAGGGCCTCGCGCAGCCGGCCGGTGACCGGGCCGGGCGTGCCGTCGCCGTGCGACCACTGGTCCGTCTTGGTCTTGACGTGACCGATCGGGGTGACCACGGCGGCGGTGCCGCACGCGAAGACCTCGGTGAGGGCGCCGGAGGCGGCGTCCGCCCGCCACTGCTCAAGGGTGATCGTGCCCTCCTCGGCGGTGTAGCCGAGGTCGCGGGCGACCTGGAGGAGGGAGTCGCGGGTGATGCCCTCCAGGATCGAGCCGGTCAGCGACGGGGTGACGATCCGGTCGCCGTAGACGAAGGCGACGTTCATGCTGCCGCTCTCCTCGACCTTGGTGCGGGTGACCGCGTCGAGGTAGACGACCTGGTCGCAGCCGTGCGCGGCGGCCTCGGCCTGCGGGAGCAGGGAGGCGGCGTAGTTGCCGCCGGTCTTGGCGTCGCCGGTGCCGCCCGGAACGGCGCGGACGTGGTCCTCGGAGACCCAGATGGTGACCGGCTTCACGCCACCGGCGAAGTAGGCGCCGGACGGGGAGGCGATCAGCATGAACAGGTACTCGTTGGCCGGGTGGACGCCGAGCGCGGCCTCCGTGGCGAACATGAACGGCCGCAGGTACAGCGACTCCTCACCACCGTGCGGCGGGACCCAGTCGGCGTCCTGGGAGAGCAGCGCGTCCAGGGCGGCGATGAACAGCTCCTCGGGCAGCTCGGCCATGGCCATACGGCGGGCGGAGGTGCGGAAGCGGCGGGCGTTGGCCTCGGGGCGGAACAGCGCGATCGAGCCGTCGGCCTGACGGTATGCCTTCAGGCCCTCGAAGATCTCCTGGCCGTAGTGCAGGACGTGGGTGGAGGGGTCCAGGGAGATCGGGCCGTACGGGACGAGCTGGGCGTCGTGCCAGCCGCGGCCCTCGGTCCACTTGATGGTCACCATGTGGTCGGTGAAGTGGCGGCCGAATCCCGGGTTGGCCAGGATCGCCTCGCGCTCGGTGGCGGCGAGCGGGCTGGCGGACGGCTTGAGCTCGATCGTGGGCGTCGTCATCAGTGGTGTCCTTCACCGGTTGTAGTGACGGGCCGCGTCACGCCTGTACTGCCGGTCGTCGGTGCTAGGACGTCCGAGCATTCCCTCATGTCGCGGCCCCGCGTTCGATTATCGCGCGGGGGGCGGCAGCGGACGGAATCGGGGTGATGCGGCCCGGGTTCGATGGTGGCACCCGGCGAGGCACAGGAAAAGCCGCCGGGTGCGGCAGCGACCCGGCGGCTTGGGTGTAGCGCGGCGGGTCAGCCGGCTACGCGTACGGCGAGCGCGTCGCCGACCTCGGAGGTGGAGCGGGCGGGCTTGCCGACACGCTCGGTCAGGTCGGCGGCGACCGCCGCGTCGATGCGGTCGGCCTCCGCGTCGTAGCCGAGGTGACGCAGCAGCAGGCCGACGGACAGGACGGTGGCGGTGGGGTCCGCCTTGCCCTGGCCGGCGATGTCGGGCGCCGAGCCGTGGACCGGCTCGAACATGGAGGGGAACTCCCGGCCGGGGTTGATGTTCCCGGAGGCGGCCACGCCGATGCCGCCGGAGACGGCCGCGGCGAGGTCGGTGATGATGTCACCGAAGAGGTTGTCGGTGACGATGACGTCGAAGCGGCCGGGGTCGGTGACGAGGTAGATCGTCGCCGCGTCGACGTGGATGTAGTCGGTGGTGACCTCGGGGAACTCCTTGGCCACCTGGTTGAAGATGTTCGTCCACAGGTGCCCGGCGAAGGTCAGCACGTTGTTCTTGTGGACCAGCGTGAGCTTCTTGCGCGGGCGTGCCTGGGCGCGGGCGAAGGCGTCACGGACGACGCGCTCGACACCGAAGGCCGTGTTGACGGAGACCTCGGTGGCGACCTCGTGCTCCGTGCCCTTGCGGATGGTGCCGCCGTTGCCGGTGTACGGGCCCTCGGTGCCCTCGCGGACGACGACGAAGTCGATCTCCGGCTGGCCGGCGAGCGGGGTGGCGACACCGGGGAGCAGCTTCGACGGGCGCAGGTTGACGTGGTGGTCGAAGGCGAAGCGGAGCTTGAGCAGGAAGCCGCGCTCCAGCACGCCGGAGGGCACCGACGGGTCGCCGATCGCGCCGAGCAGGATGACGTCGTGCCGCTTGAGCTGCTCCAGGTCGCCGTCGGTGAGGGTCTCACCGGTGGCGTGGTAGCGGCGGGCGCCGAAGTCGTACTCCTTGGTCTCCAGCTTCACATCCTGCGGCAGGACGGCGGAGAGGACCTTGAGACCCTCGGCCACGACCTCCTGGCCGATGCCGTCACCGGGGATCACTGCGAGATTGATGCTGCGAGACATGCCCGGCACCCTACTCCTCGTCCCATGGGATGACACACCTTGTCCGTCATGCGGACACCCGGACGGGTTGCCGGCGTCCACCCGTCGGCCCACGTTCACCCGTAGGTGGCACGGGTGTTGGGCTCCGGTGGAAGATTCCCTGACATGGAGACCCCTGACGTCGGCATTCCGCGTCCGCTCGCCGAGCGGCTGAGCATGGCCGAGCAGTACGAGTACCTGCGCACCCGCGTGCTCCCGCGCCGCACGCTGGTGACCGCGGGCACGGTGGCGGGCGGCCTGCTGACGGGCTGCGGCACCGCGGCCGGGAAGCCGCGGCCGGCCACCTCGCGGGCGCAGGGCTCGGCGGCCCTCCCCTTCGGCCGCCATCTCGCCTTCGGCTCCGACCCCAGGACCGGGACACGGATCTCCTGGCAGGTGCCGTTCGCCGTGAAGCGGCCGTACGTGCGCGTCGGCCTGCGTCCGGACGACCTCGGGCGCCGCGTCGCGGCGGAGCTGCGCCCGCTGCACACGCCCGCGGTGCAGGGGGTGCGCCCCGCACTGGAGCAGTACTACCTGCACGCGGCCGTGGACGGCCTCACGCCCGGCACCACCTACTACTACGGCGTCGGGCACGACGGCTGGGAACCCACGGCCCCCGCCCACCGCGCGGCCATCGCCTCCTTCCGCACGGCGCCCGCGCGCCCTGAGCGGTTCGTCTTCACCGCCTTCGGGGACCAGGGCGTGGGCCGGGCCGCGCACGCCAACGACGATGTGCTGCTGCGCCAGAAGCCGGCCTTCCACCTGCACGCCGGTGACATCTGCTACGCGGACGCCAACGGCACCGGCCGGAAGACCGACGGCTACGACCCCGCCTTCTGGGACCTGTTCCTGAAGCAGAACGAGCCGGTCGCACGGTCCGTGCCGTGGATGGTGACGACCGGCAACCACGACATGGAAGCCTGGTACTCGCCGGACGGCTACGGCGGCCAACTGGCCCGGTTCTCCCTCCCCGGGACCGGCTTCGACCCGCACGGCACACCGGGCGCGTACACGTTCACCTACGGCAACGCCGCCTTCGTCGCGCTGGACGCCAACGACGTGTCGTACGAGATCCCCGCCAACCTCGGGCACACCGGCGGCCGGCAGACGGCCTGGCTGGACCGGACGCTACGGCGGCTGCGCGCCGCCGACGGCATCGACTTCCTGGTCGTCTTCTTCCACCACTGCGCCTACTCCACCTCGCAGCACGCCTCGGACGGGGGCATACGGCGGGAGTGGCTGCCGCTGTTCGCGAAGCACCAGGTGGACCTGGTGATCAACGGCCACAACCATGTGTACGAGCGCACGGACGCGATCAGGTCCGGACGGGTCGGCCGGGCGGTGCCCGTGGGCGGCTCCACCGATCCCACCAGGGACGGCACGGTGTACGTCACGGCGGGCGGCGGGGGCCGGGACCTGTACTCCTTCCCCTCGGGCGTCAAGGACAGCTACGAGGGACACGTCACCCGGCACGGGACCGTGCCGACCTTCGCCTGGGCGCGGGGCGGACACCGCACGCCGGAGACGGTGGAGTGGTCCCGGGTCCGCTACACCGGCTTCTCGCTGCTCTCGGTGGAGGTGCGGGCCGGCGCGTCACCGCGGCTCGCGGTGTCGGCGCTGGCCCAGAACGGGCGCCGGATCGACCACTTCGAGGTGCGGCGCGGCGGGTGACCGACCGCTGCGGAGTGCGGCGAGCGGGGAATCGACCGCCGCGGACCGCGGCGCGGCGGATGAGCGCCGCGCCGCACCCCGTGCGGGTGCGGCTCCCGGCTGGTGGTCCGGCTCAGTGGCCGGTCTCGCCACCGTTGTCCCGGCGGTCCAGGGCGCGCTGGAGGGCGGCGGCGGCGTTCTTGCGGTCGGACTCGCTCGCGCGGGTCGCGTGGCGGACTCGGCGGCGGATGGTCGTCTCGGCCATGGGAATCGACTCCTTCGGCGGAACGCGGAGTACGGCAGTGAGGGGGTACGAGACTCCCCCGCTGCCCGAAAGGCGCGGGAGGTGCCCCCGGAAGGGGCGGAAAGCGTCGGCCGCAGGGGTTGCCTGCACAGGGCCCGACTCACGACCGCCATTCGCTGGATGGAGCGAGACGTTCGGCTCCTCCCAAACTAAGGGAGCGGCCCGCGTCTGTCTGCCCAATTACTCGGACTTCCTACTATCTGAGACGGCGAACCGGAGCACACCGCCGTGAGCTGGGCCTTCGTGCGTTCGGGCGTACCCGCGCCGAGTGCGCGCCGGTCGCGGCCGCGACGGTGACCGACGGGTTCGGGCGGATCGTGGAAGGGTTCCCGCGGATGCTGCGCGGCGGGCCGGCTGGCTCCCGGTCCGCGGATGCTGCGCGGCGGGCACACCGGCTGGATCCCGGTCCGCGGATGCTGCGCGGCGGGCACACCGGCTGGATCCCGGTCCGCGCCGCCCCGGCGCACCCGTCAGGCGACGTCGCCGTCCCGCCAGTCGAGGACCAGCTCCCCGGCCGGGTCGAGGGGGCCGGCGAGCGCGGGCCACAGGTACAGGTCCCCTTCCTCCTCCGGCAGCCGTACGATCCCGTCCGGCGAGAGGGCGTGCACCTGTCCGGGCCAGCGCAGCCACCCCCGGGCGGTGTACAGCGGGGCACCGTCCTCGCTCGCCGACAGCGCGCCGAGGTCGTAGGCCCGCTCGACGACCCGCTCCAGCGCGGCCATCACCCGCCCGCCGAGCCCGGTGCGCCGCACGTCGGCCCGTACCGCGACGGCCTCCACGTATCCGGTGCGCAGCCAGCGCCCCCGGTGCCGCAGCCGGCGCATCACCACGGAGCCGTGCGCGGCGAGCCCGGCGTCGTCCTGGACGAGCACGTGCATGCCGCCCAGCCCGTGCTGCCAGTCCTCGTCGGAGAAGTCCCCGTCGAAGGCCGCGTCCAACAGGGCGCGGGCGGCACTGAGTTCGGAGGGTTCCAGCTCGGCGGTGTGCGCGACTCGCAGGGTCATGACGCCAGTATCGCGGCGCGGCCCGCGGCCCGGACGCGCGCGCATGGGAACGGCCCGGGAGGCCCGCTCGGATGTCGGGCTTCCCGGGCCGTGCTCGCGGGGCGGTCAGCCCATGTGCGGGTAGGCGTAGTCGGTCGGCGCGACCAGGGTCTCCTTGATGGCGCGGGTCAGCGTCCAGCGCAGGAGGTTCTGGGGGGCACCGGCCTTGTCGTTGGTGCCGGAGGCGCGGCCGCCGCCGAAGGGCTGCTGGCCGACCACGGCGCCGGTCGACTTGTCGTTGATGTAGAAGTTGCCCGCGGCGTAGCGGAGCTTCTCCATCGTGTGGGCCGCGGCGGCGCGGTCGTTCGCGATGACCGAACCGGTGAGGGCGTAGTCCGACACCGACTCCATCTGGGCCAGCATCTCGTCGTACTTGTCGTCCTCGTACACGTGCACGGCGAGGATGGGGCCGAAGTACTCGGTCGTGAAGACCTCGTTCTCCGGGTCGGTGCACTCGATGACGGTCGGGCGGACGAAGTAGCCGACCGAGTCGTCGTAGGTGCCGCCCGCGACGATCGTGCAGGTCGGGTCCGCCTTGGCGCGGTCGATCGCGGCCTTGTTCTTGGCGAAGGAACGGTCGTCGATCACGGCGCCGATGAAGTTCGACAGGTCCGTGACGTCACCCATGGTGAGGTAGTCGACCTCGGCCGCGAACTCCTCCTTGAAGCCCGAGTTCCAGATGGAGGCCGGGATGTAGGCGCGGGAGGTGGCGCTGCACTTCTGGCCCTGGTACTCGAAGGCGCCGCGGGTCAGGGCCGTCTTGAGGACGGCGCGGTCGGCCGAGGGGTGCGCGACGAGGAAGTCCTTGCCGCCGGTCTCGCCGACCAGGCGCGGGTACGAGCGGTACTTCTCGATGTTGTTGCCGACCGTCTTCCACAGGTACTGGAAGGTCTTGGTCGAGCCGGTGAAGTGGATGCCGGCCAGGTCGCGGTGGTTGAGGGCGACCTCGGAGACGGCGATGCCGTCACCGGTGACCAGGTTGATGACGCCCTTCGGCAGGCCCGCCTCCTCCAGCAGCTGCATGAGCAGGACGGCGGCGTGGGTCTGGGTCGGGGACGGCTTCCAGACCACCACGTTGCCCATCAGGGCCGGGGCGGTGGGCAGGTTCGCCGCGATCGCCGAGAAGTTGAACGGCGTGATCGCGTAGACGAAGCCCTCCAGCGGGCGGTGGTCCAGGCGGTTCCACACGCCCGGGGAGTTCGCCGGGGGCTGCTCGGCCAGGATCTGGCGGGCGTAGTGGACGTTGAAGCGCCAGAAGTCGACCAGCTCGCAGGGGCTGTCGATCTCGGCCTGCTGGGCGGTCTTGGACTGGCCCAGCATGGTGGAGGCGGCGATGGTCTCGCGCCACGGGCCGGCCAGCAGCTCGGCGGCGCGCAGGATGATCGCGGCGCGGTCGTCGAAGGCCATCGCGCGCCAGGCCGGCGCGGCGGCCAGGGCCGCGTCGATGGCGTCCTGGGCGTCCTGCCGGGTGGCGTTGCGCAGGGTGCCGATGACGGACTTGTGGTTGTGCGGCTGGACCACCTGGATGGTCTCGCCGCCGCCCATCCGCTTCTCGCCGCCGATGGTCATCGGCAGGTCGATCGGGTTCTCGGCCAGCTCCTTGAGCTTGACCTCCAGCCGGGCGCGCTCGGGCGAGCCGGGGGCATAGCCGTGCACCGGCTCGTTGACGGGGGTGGGGACCTGGGTCACAGCGTCCATGAGATCCTTGACTCCTTGTACGTGAGCGGGTGTTCGGGCTCAGCCCTTGGTGATCATGCTGCGGACGAAGAAGCCCGGGTTCGCGGGCTTCCCGGCGAGGCGGCGCATGCTGTGCTGTCCCGGGGGACGACCCCCGGACCCCCGGCCGACGCCGCGGCACGGCCTCGTTGCATCAGCCACGGGTGATCATGCTCCTCATGAAGAAGCGCAGGTTCGCGGGCTTCTCGGCGAGGCGGCGCATGAAGTAGCCGTACCAGTCGGTGCCGTAGGCGGTGTAGACGCGCATGCGGTGGCCCTCCGCGGCCAGCCGCAGGTGCTCCTCGCCACGGATGCCGTACAGCATCTGGAACTCGTACTCGTCGAGTTTACGGCCGGCCTTGTGGGCCAGTTCCTGGGCGATCGCGATCAGGCGCGGGTCGTGGGACCCGACCATCGGGTAGCCCTCGCCCTCCATCAGCGTCCTCAGGACGCGCACGTACGCCTTGTCGATCTCGTGCTTCTGCTGGTAGGCGACCTCGGCGGGCTCCTTGTAGGCGCCCTTGACCAGGCGGACGCGGCTGCCGGACTCCGCCAGGCGACGGGCATCGGCCTCGGTCCGGAAGAGGTACGCCTGGATGACGCAGCCGGTCTGCGGGAAGTCCTTCCGCAGCTCCTCGTGGATGGCGAACATCGAGTCCAGCGTGGTGTGGTCCTCGGCGTCCAGGGTGACCGTCGTGCCGATGGCGGCGGCGGCCTCGACGACCGGGCGGACGTTGGCGAGGGCCAGCTCGTGGCCGCCCTCCAGCGCCTGGCCGAACATGGACAGCTTGACCGACATCTCGACCCGCTCGCCGAGCTCCAGCTCCTTGAGGTGGTCGATCAGCGCCAGGTAGGCGTCCCGGGCGGCGGCCGCCTGCCCGGGGGTGGTGATGTCCTCGCCGACGACGTCCATCGTCAGCTCCAGGCCCTTGGCCGTCAGGTCCTTGATGATCGGGACGACGTCGGCCACGGTCTCGCCGGGGATGAACCGGTCGACGACCTGCTTGGTGACCGGGGCCGCCGAGATCAGGCGTCGCATCCGGTCGCTGCGCGACGCGGCGAGAATCACGGGACCCAGCACGGGGCACCTCCACAAGACCAAAAGTAGGCCGAGACCCGACCATTCGGGTACGGCACGGAGAACCACCGTGAAACCTAAGGATTGCTCCGATCGTCGGCCATCGACAGCTGTCACGCATCCGTTGCCGGGATCTCAGACAGATGTATGAAGGGCGCCGGGAAATGGGGGAGAATGCCCGAGTGGCGGCGGAATACAAGGCGGACCACCAGGAGCTGGTGGACGAGATCTCGGAGCTGCTGGGCGTCCCGGCGACCCTGGAGAACCGGGACTTCGAGCTGATCGCCTTCGGCGCGTACGACAGCGACGACGAGCTGGACGCCTCCGCGCTGGACCCGGTGCGCACCCGCTCGATCCTGACCCGGCGCTCCACGGCGACGGTCCGGGTCTGGTTCGAGGGCTTCGGCATCACCCGCGCGACCGGCCCGGTAAGGATTCCGCCGAGCCCGGAGGCCGGCGTCTACCGCGGCCGGATCTGTCTGCCGGTACGCCATCGGGGTGTCGTCCTCGGCTACGTCTGGCTCCTGGACGGCGATCCCGGGCCGACGGACGCGCAGCTGGCCGCGGCGATGGAGGTGGCGGGCCGGATCGGCGCGCTCCTCGCGGACGAGGCGGAGGCCGGGGCGGGGCTGAGCCGGGAGCTGCGGGCGGTGCTCACCGCGGAGCGGGGCTGGCAGCGGGACATGGCGGTGGCCGACCTGCGCACCGCTCTCGGCCCCCGCGCCGACGGCCCCCTCACCCTGGTGTGTGTCGCACCCTGGCCGTCGGCCGACCCGGACGACGCCCCTGCCGCCCGTACGATCCCCCACGCCGCGGCGCTGTGCACGCTGCCGTGGGGAGCGACGGGGCAGAGCCTGGCAGTGCTGGTACGGCTGCGGAGCACCGGGACGAGCACCCCCGCGCTGGCGGCGGCCGCCCGGCTGCTGAAGGAGGCCGAGGGGGCTCGTGGGGTAGCGGGCGACGTGGCGCGCGGGGCCGGGGCCCGGGTGGCGGCGGCGGTCGCCGCGGGACTCGGCGCGCAGGCCGGGGCGACCGGATGCGCCGCGGGGGTCGGCGAGCCCCGCACCGGACTCGCCGAGCTGGACACGGTGTGGCAGGAGGCGTCGGCCGCCGCGCGCGCCGCGCTGGCCGAGACACGGTTCGGACCGGTCGCTCAGTGGGCGGGAATCGGGGCGTACCGGCTGCTGACCGCGCTGCCGCCGGAGGCCGCGCAGGACCGTGTGGTCGGCCCCCTCCTCGCCCCCGCCCACCGGGAGCTGGCCCGCACGGCCGAGGTCTACCTCGACTGCGCGGGCCAGGCCGGGCGCGCGGCCTCCGAGCTGGGCATCCACCGCCAGACGCTGTACTACCGGCTGTCCCGGGTGGAGCGGCTGACCGGCCTGGACCTGGACGACGGCGAGGACCGGCTGCTGCTGCACATGGCGTTGAAACGGGCGCGGTTGTGACCGCCTCACGGATCACCGTCGGGCGGGCGCCGCGCCGGTGATCGCGCTGGGGCGCGAGGGAGACCGGCGTCGGCGGCGCCGGGGGCGCTGCCGGGGCCGGGGGCGCTGCCGGGGCCGGGGGCGCTGCCGGGGCCGGCCGGGTCAGCTCCTGGCGGCTCCCCGCATCACCCGTCGCAGCCCCTCCGTGAGCTGCTCGGCGGTGCTCGCCGAGTCGGGGTCGAAGAGCCACTGGACCATGAGCCCGTTGAGGAGGGTCTGGTAGAGGCGGCCCTCGGTCTCGGCCGCCGCCGGGTCGAGGTCGGCCTCCGGGACGCCGCTGAACAGGGCGGTGAGCCCCACGCGGCCCTCCAGCTGCGCCGCCGCCAGGAGCTTGCGCACCTCCTCCAGCCGCTCGTCCTGGAACATCAGCTCGAAGCTCAGGAGCCAGATCGCCCGCGACTCCGGCACCGTGCGGATGACACTGGTCCACACCTCCTGGAAGCGCTCCAGCGACCCCGGAGGCTGCGTCACCTTGCCGCCGAGCCCGGGGTCGAACCGCTCCCCCACGCCTTCGATCAGCGAGACGTACGCCTGCACCAGCAGCTCGGCCTTCGACCCGTAGTGGTAGCCGATCGACGCCAGGTTGGTGCCCGACTCCTTGACGATGTCCCGCGCCGTCGTGCGCAGGAACCCCTTCTCCAGCAGGCAGCGCTTGGCGCCTTCGAGCAGATCCTCACGGTGTCCCATGCGGCCACCCTATCCGGGATCCATACGACTGTCCTATACGCATGACCTATACATGCGTTCTAGACAGACGTTTAATACATCCGTACAGTCCTCGGCATGACGAACTCGACGAGCTCCACCACACCCGTCGGCGCCGACAGCGCCGCCCCCGCCCGTGCCGGGCGCCGCGAGTGGACCGCCATGGGCGTGCTGATGCTGCCGCTGCTGCTGGTCTCGATGGACGTCTCCGTCCTGTACTTCGCGACCCCCGCCATCAGCGCAGACCTGCACCCGAGCGGCACCCAGCAGCTGTGGATCTTCGACGTCTACGGATTCGTCCTGGCCGGCCTGCTGATGACCATGGGCTCACTCGGCGACCGCATCGGCCGCCGCCGGCTCCTGCTCATGGGCGCCGCCGCCTTCGGCACCGCCTCCGTCCTCGCGGCCTACGCCAACAGCGCCGAGACCCTGATCGCGGCCCGGGCGATCCTCGGCATCGGCGGCGCGACACTGATGCCGTCCACGATGGCGCTGGTGCGGACGATGTTCACCGACCCCGCCCAGCGGGGCAAGGCGATCGCCCTGTGGTCCGGCGTGATGACCGGCGGCATCGCCCTCGGCTCGGTGATGAGCGGCATCCTGGTCGAGCACTTCTGGTGGGGCTCGGTCTTCCTGGTCAACCTGCCCGCGATGCTGCTCCTGCTGCTCCTCGGTCCCGTGCTGCTGCCCGAGTCGAAGAACTCCCGGCCCGGCCGCTTCGACTGGGTGAGCGTCCCGCTGTCGATGGCCGCCGTGCTCCCCGTGATCTACGGCGTGAAGGAGATCCCCTCCGAGGGCTGGCGCCCGCTGTACGTCGTCTCGATCGCCGTCGGCCTGCTCTTCTCGGCCCTCTTCGTCCACCGGCAGCGCACCAGCAGCTCGCCGCTGATCCCGCCGGCCCTGCTGAAGGGCCGGGGCTTCACCCCGGCGCTGGTGCTGAACCTCCTTGCCGCGCTCGCCATGATGGGCTCGGCCATCTTCACCACGCAGTACCTTCAGTCGGTCCTCGGCAAGGGCCCGCTGGCGGCGGCCCTGTGGAGCCTGCTGCCCTCGGTCTTCATCGGAGTCGCCGGTCCGCTCACCGCGCAGCTCGTCCAGCGGGGCGTCAACCGGGGTTATGTCGTCGCCGGCGGCTTCCTGGCCATGGCGGCCGGGTACTCGATGCTCGCCCTCGTCGGCACCGACTCGCTGTGGCTGGTGCTGGCCGGGGCCGGCGTCCTGGCCTGCGGGATGGTCGCCATCTCGGCCCAGTTGGCCGACCTGGCCATGAGCAGCGCCCCGGTGGAGCGGGCGGGCACGGCCTCCGCCCTGCTGGAGACCGGCACCGAGTTCGGCGGCGCGCTCGGCATGGCGGTCCTCGGCTCCATCGGTGCGGCGGTCTACCGCCACGAGATGCCGTCCACCGCTCCGGCCGGGGCCCGCGAGACCCTGGGCGGTGCCCTCGTCACGGCGGCGGACCTGCCCGGCCGGGCCGGTGAGTCCCTGCTCATCACCGCCCGGGAGGCGTTCACCAGCGGTTTCCAGGGCGCGGCGATCGCCGGGGCGGTGCTGACGGCGCTGGCGGCGGTGGGCGCGGCGGTGACGCTGCGAGGGGTCGACGCCGGGCAGAACCAGAAGTAGGACGACGGCAGAACGCCGGTCAGGCTGAGAGAGCTCAGCCTGACCGGCGTTCTGTCGTTGCCCGGGTCAGGGGCCGAAGCGGGGCCCGGGGGCGGCAGCCCCCGGACGACGGCCTCAGACCAGGTTCACCGAGCGGGCGGACGTCGCACCGATCTCGGAGGCGACCTCGGCCAGCACACCGGCGTCCACCGTGTCGTCGACGGTCAGCACCGCCAGCGCCTCGCCGCCCGCCGCCGCGCGGGCGACCTGCATGCCGGCGATGTTGAGGCCCGCCTCGCCGAGGATGCGGCCGACGGTGCCGACGACACCCGGACGGTCCTCGTAGCGCAGGACGACCATGTGGTCGGCGAGCGCGAGGTCGACGTCGTAGTCGCCGACCGCGACGATCTTCTGGACGTGCTTGGGGCCGGCCAGCGTGCCGGAGACCGACACCTCCTCGCCGGTGCCCAGCGTGCCGCGCACGGTCACCACGTTGCGGTGTTCGGCCGACTCCGAGCTGGTGGTCAGCCGGACCTCGACACCGCGCTCCTGCGCGAACAGCGGCGCGTTGACGTACGACACGGTCTCGTCGACGACGTCCTCGAAGACACCCTTGAGCGCGGACAGCTCCAGCACCTTGACGTCGTGCTGGGTGATCTCGCCGTAGACCTCGACGTCGAGGCGGACCGCGACCTCACCGGCGAGCGCCGTGAAGATCCGGCCGAGGCGCTCGGCGAGCGGCAGACCCGGCTTGACGTCCTCGGCGATGACACCGCCCTGGACGTTGACGGCGTCCGGCACCAGCTCACCGGCGAGGGCGAGGCGCACGGACCTGGCGACGGCGATGCCGGCCTTCTCCTGGGCCTCGTCGGTCGACGCGCCCAGGTGCGGGGTGCACACGACCTGGTCCAGCTCGAAGAGCGGGGAGTCCGTGCACGGCTCCTTGGCGTACACGTCGAGGCCGGCGCCGGCGACCCGGCCCTCCTTCAGCGCCGCGTACAGCGCCGCCTCGTCGACGATGCCGCCGCGGGCCGCGTTGACGATGCGCACGCTGGGCTTGACCTTGCGCAGCGCCTCGTCGCCGATCAGGCCGAGGGTCTCGGGGGTCTTGGGCAGGTGGACGGTGATGAAGTCGGAGACCTCGAGCAGCTCGTCCAGGGACAGCACCTTGACGCCCATCTGAGCGGCCCGCGCGGGCTGCACATAGGGGTCGTAGGCGACGACCTTCATGCCGAAGGCGGACATGCGCTGCGCGACGAGGGCGCCGATGCGGCCGAGGCCCACGACACCGAGGGTCTTCTCGGCCAGTTCGACGCCCGTGTACTTGCTGCGCTTCCACTCGCCGTTCTTCAGCGCGGCGTTGGCCTGCGGGATGTTGCGGGCGGTGGAGAGGAGAAGACCGCAGGCCAGCTCGGCGGCGGTCACGATGTTGGAGGTCGGGGCGTTGACGACCATCACGCCGGCCTTGGTGGCGGCGGAGACGTCGACGTTGTCCAGACCGACGCCGGCTCGCGCGACGACCTTGAGCTTCTTCGCGGCGGCGACGGCCTCGGCATCGACCTTGGTGGCCGAGCGGATCAGGATCGCGTCGACGTCGGCGATCGCGGGGAGCAGTTCGGCTCGGTCCGCTCCGTTGGCGTGCCGGATCTCGAAGTCCGGGCCGAGTGCGTCGACGGTCGCGGGCGAAAGCTCTTCAGCGATGAGTACGACAGGTTTCGAGCTCACGTGAGTCCTCACAAGTCCAATGCGGACGGCCGTCCCGACGGCCGCAGGCGGTGGAGGGGCTAGCCGCGGAAGACGCACGACGCTGTGGGCCTGACGCGTGTTGTCCAGCAGTCTAGTGGCGTGGCGGGCGGCGTATTGCGCCTCCACGGAAGGATCACCCGTCCGTGGCTGGACGGGGTGGACAACAGGGGCCGGAGCGATTCCGCCCCGGCCCCCGTCATGAGGCTTACGCCTCTTCGTTCACCCAGCTCATCAGCTTGCGCAGCTGCTTGCCGGTGGTTTCCAGCAGGTGCTCGGAGTCCTGCTGCTTGTACTCGTTGTACTTCTTCAGACCGCCGTGGTACTCGTCCATCCAGTTGGTGGCGAAGGTGCCGTCCTGGATCTCGGCGAGGACCTTCTTCATCTCGGCCTTGGTGGCGTCGGTGATGATCCGCGGGCCGGTGACGTAGTCGCCCCACTCGGCGGTCTCGGAGACCGACCAGCGCATCTTCTCCAGGCCGCCCTCGTACATGAGGTCCACGATCAGCTTCAGCTCGTGCAGGCACTCGAAGTAGGCGATCTCCGGCTGGTAGCCCGCCTCGACCAGGGTCTCGAAGCCGGCCTTGACCAGCGCGGAGGTGCCACCGCACAGGACGGCCTGCTCACCGAAGAGGTCGGTCTCGGTCTCCTCGGTGAAGGTCGTCTTGATGACACCGGCGCGGGTGCCGCCGATGGCCTTGGCGTAGGAGAGGGCCAGCGGGAAGGCGTTGCCCGTGGCGTCCTGCTCCACCGCGGCGATCGCCGGAACGCCCCGGCCCTCCTCGTACTGACGGCGCACCAGGTGACCCGGGCCCTTCGGGGCGACCAGGGCGACGTCGACACCGGCCGGGGGCTTGATGAAGCCGAAGCGGATGTTGAAGCCGTGGGCGAAGAACAGCGCGTCGCCGTCCTTCAGGTTCGGGGCGATGGACTCCTCGTAGACCTGGGCCTGGATCGGGTCCGGGATGAGGATCATGATGACGTCGGCCTCGGCGGCGGCCTCGGCCGGGCTCACCACACGCAGGCCCTGCTCCTCGGCCTTCGCCTTGGACTTGGAGCCCTCGTGCAGACCGACACGGACGTCGACACCGGAGTCACGCAGCGACAGGGCGTGGGCGTGGCCCTGGCTGCCGTAGCCGATGACCGCGACCTTGCGGCCCTGGATGATGGACAGGTCGGCGTCGGCGTCGTAGAACAGCTCGGCCACTTTGGGTTCTCTCCTTGGTGTGCTGATGGTGCGTCCCACCGTATGCCGGTGGGGGGAAGGGAAGTTTCGGGGTCTCGGCATACGGGCGACCGGCGTTGCTCCGACCGCCCGTATCCAGCGTTACGCGGATCGGTCCAGAGCGCGCAGCGAGCGGTCCGTGATCGAGCGGGCGCCGCGCCCGATCGCGATCGTGCCGGACTGGACCAGTTCCTTGATGCCGTACGGCTCGAGCATCTTGAGCATCGCGGACAGCTTCTCACCGGACCCGGTGGCCTCGATGGTGACGGCCTCCGGGGAGACGTCGACCGTCTTGGCGCGGAACAGCTGGACGATCTCCACGATCTGGGAGCGCGTCTCGTTGTCGGCGCGCACCTTCACCAGGACGAGTTCACGCTGAACCGCCTGGCCGGGCTCCAGCTCGACGATCTTCAGCACGTTGACGAGCTTGTTGAGCTGCTTGGTGACCTGCTCCAGCGGCAGGTCCTCGACGCCCACCACGATGGTGATGCGGGAGATGTCGGGGTGCTCGGTGACACCGACCGCCAGCGAGTCGATGTTGAACCCTCGGCGGGAGAACAGGGCGGCGATCCGGGCGAGGATGCCCGGCGTGTTCTCCACCAGGACGGAGAGCGTGTGCTTGGACATGGTCTCTGGGTCTCTCTCGCTCAGTCGTCTTCGTTGTCGCCGAAGTCCGGGCGGACGTCCCGGGCGGCGAGGATCTCGTCGTTGGAGGTGCCGGCGGCGACCATCGGCCAGACCATCGCGTCCTCGTGGACGATGAAGTCGACCACGACCGGACGGTCGTTGATGGAGTTCGCCTCCGCGATGACCTTGTCCAGGTCCTCGGGGCGCTCGCAGCGCAGACCGACGCAGCCCATCGCCTCGGACAGCTTCACGAAGTCCGGCACGCGGGTGCCCCTGGCCTGCGGGTTGATGTCCTCCGGGCCGCTGTGCAGCACGGTGTTGGAGTAGCGCTGGTTGTAGAAGAGGGTCTGCCACTGGCGGACCATGCCGAGGGCGCCGTTGTTGATGATGGCGACCTTGATCGGGATGTTGTTCAGGGCGCAGGTGGTCAGTTCCTGGTTGGTCATCTGGAAGCAGCCGTCGCCGTCGATCGCCCAGACCGTCTGCTGCGGCTGCCCGGCCTTGGCGCCCATCGCGGCCGGGACCGCGTACCCCATCGTCCCGGCGCCGCCGGAGTTCAGCCAGGTGGCGGGCTTGTCGTACTGGATGAAGTGCGCGGACCACATCTGGTGCTGACCCACACCCGCCGCGAAGATCGTGCCCTCGGGGGCGAGCTGCCCGATGCGCTCGATGACCGCCTGCGGGGAGAGCGAGCCGTCCTCGGGCTGTTCGTAGCCGAGCGGGTAGGTCTCGCGCCAGCGGCTCAGATCACTCCACCAGGCGCTGTAGTCACCCTTGTTGCCCTCGCTGTGCTCCTTCTGCACCGCCTGGACCAGGTCGGCGATGACCTCACGGGCATCACCGACGATCGGCACGTCCGCGGCCCGGTTCTTGCCGATCTCCGCCGGGTCGATGTCCGCGTGGACGATCTTGGCGTACGGGGCGAAGCTGTCCAGCCTGCCGGTGACACGGTCGTCGAAGCGGGCCCCGAGAGCGACGATCAGATCCGCCTTCTGCAGCGCGGTGACCGCGGTGACGGCCCCGTGCATACCCGGCATCCCCACATGCAGCGGATGGCTGTCGGGGAACGCGCCGAGCGCCATCAGCGTGGTGGTGACCGGGGCTCCGGTCAGTTCGGCCAGGACCTTCAGCTCCGCGGTGGCCTGCGCCTTCAGAACACCGCCGCCGACGTAGAGGACGGGCTTCTTCGCGGCGGCGATCAGCTTGGCCGCCTCACGGATCTGCTTGGCGTGCGGCTTGGTCACCGGCCGGTAGCCGGGCAGATCCATCACCGGCGGCCAGGAGAACGTCGTGCGCGCCTGCAGGGCGTCCTTGGAGATGTCCACCAGGACCGGACCCGGACGGCCCGTGGAAGCGATGTGGAACGCCTGCGCGATCGTGCGCGGGATGTCCTCCGCCTTGGTGACAAGGAAGTTGTGCTTGGTGATCGGCATCGTGATACCCACGATGTCCGCCTCCTGGAAGGCGTCCGTGCCGATCGCCTTCGACGCCACCTGACCCGTGATCGCCACCATCGGCACCGAGTCCATGTGCGCGTCCGCGATCGGCGTCACCAGGTTCGTCGCACCCGGCCCCGACGTGGCCATGCAGACACCGACCTTCCCGGTGGCCTGCGCATAACCCGTGGCCGCGTGACCCGCGCCCTGCTCATGCCGCACCAGGACGTGGCGCACCCGGGTGGAATCCATCAACGGGTCGTACGCCGGCAGGATCGCACCGCCCGGAATACCGAAGACCGTGTCCGCGCCGACCTCCTCAAGAGAGCGGATGAGGGACTGCGCACCCGTGACGTGCTCGACGGGGGCGGAGTGCTGTCCTCCGGAACGGGGCCGCGGCTGCGGATGGTGGGCCCCGGTGGCCTGCTCGGTCATCGGCATTCTCTTCTCGATGCTGAGGGTTTTTGCGAGGTTTGTACGGAGTTCAAGCGCTGCACGAAAGGCACTCGTGCAACAAAAAACCCCTCGTGCCGCAAGGCAAGCGAGGGGAGCGCGCCGGTGAGGTCGCTGGGGATTCCGGATCGTCCTCCGGTGGGTCCCAGCTCAGCCGACGCGCTGTCCAAGTACGAGAATTCGGGTGCGCATGGCACTGACCCTCCCCCCGGCACGCACCATGTGTCAAGTGGGTGGGACGGGAGTCTCAGAATGTGAGCGAAGGGCACTGCCGCCCCCCAGGACAGCGGGAAAGCCCCCTGTGTACACCCCCTCAGGCTCCCGCACGCTGCCGGCGAACGCCGGTTCGGCCGGGGCGTGCGGCACCGGGTAGTGGCCGGATCCGAGCGCCCGGCGCAGCCGGTACTCGTCCAGCGGACCGGCGAACGCCATGCCCTGCCCATGGGTGCAGCCCATGGCGCGCAGCGCGACCACCTGCTCGGGCAGGTCGACGCCCTCGGCCAGGGACTGGAGCCCGAGATCGCCGGCGATCCGCAGCAGACCGCTGGTGATCTTGTGCAGCCGGGCGGACTCGACCACACCCTCGACCAGGCTGCGGTCGAGCTTGAGGATGTCCACGGGCAGCCGCCGCAGGGCCGTGATGGCCGCGTACCCGCTGCCGAAGCCGTCCAGCGCGATCCGCACCCCGAGCCGGCTGAGCGCGGTCAGGCGCCGCTCCAGCTCGTCCAGGGAGACCCGGGGATCGGTGTCGGACAGCTCGACGACCAGCGCCCCGGGCGGCAGCCCGTGCCGGGTCAGCAGCGCCTCCACCGAGCCCAGTGGCATCGAGCGGTCCAGCAGCCGCCGGGCGCTCATCCGGACCGCGACCGGCACGGCGAGCCCGGTCGCGGCGCGCTCGGCCGCCTGTTCCACGGCCTCCTGGAGGATCCAGCGGTCCAGCTCGGCGGTCTTGTCGCCGTCCTCGGCCACCCGCAGGAACTCGGCCGGGGTGAACAGCACCCCTTGGGAGGAGCGCCAGCGCGCCTGCGCGGAGACAGACGTGATCCGGCCGTTCTGCAGGCCCACCACGGGCTGGTGGAGCAGCGCGAACTCGCCGTCGTGCAGCGCGGCACGCAGGCGCGTGGCCAGTTCCGCCTTGCGGACGACGTCCTGCTGCATCTGCGGCCTGTACAGCTCGACCCGGCCCTTTCCGGCCGACTTCGCGCGGTACATCGCGAGATCGGCGTTGCGCAGCAGCTCGCCCGCGCCCAGGCCCGGTTCGGCGAAGGCGACGCCGATGGAGGCATTGACCCGGACGTCGTTGCCGTCGATGGCGTACGGCTGGGAGAGGGTCGCCCTGAGGCGGTCGGCGAGCTCCAGGATGTTCCGCTCCCGGGCGGCGCGGTCCCGGGTGCCGTCCCCGACGATCAGGGCCGCGAACTCGTCGCCGCCGAGCCGGGAGGCGGTGTCCCCCTGCCGGACGGCGTCCTGGAGCCTGCGGGCGGCCTGGATGAGCAGTTCGTCCCCGGCCTGGTGCCCGATCGTGTCGTTGACGGCCTTGAAGCCGTCCAGGTCGATGAAGAGCACGGCCGTGCCACGCAGGGCGGCACCCCGGTCGGTGGCCCGGCGGCCGGACAGGGCCTGCTGCACGCGCCGGGTGAACAGCGCACGGTTGGGCAGGTCGGTCAGCGGGTCGTGTTCGGCGTTGTGCTGCAACTGCGCCTGGAGGCGGACCCTTTCCGTCACGTCCCGGCTGTTGAAGATGAGCCCGCCGTGGTGGCGGTTGACGGTCGACTCGACGTTGAGCCAGCCGCCGTCGCCGGAGCGGAACCGGCACTCGATGCGCGTGGTGGGCTCCTCCAGCGGGCTGACGGCGAGGAAGCGGCGTACCTCGTGCACCACACAGCCCAGGTCCTCCGGGTGGATGAGACCGGCCAGCTCGGTGCCCACCAGCTCCTCGGCGGGCCTGCCGTACACCCCGGCGGCGGCCGGGGAGACGTACCGGAGGATGCCGTTCGGCGCGGCGATCATGATGACGTCGCTGGAGCCCTGCACCAGGGAGCGGAAGTGGTTCTCCTTCTGCGCCAGTTCCTGGGTGAGGGTGATGTTGTCCAGCAGCATGATGCCCTGCCGGATGACGAGCGCCAGCACCACGGCGCCCGCGGTGATCAGCACGACGTGATCCGGTCTGCGGCCGTTGAGGACGTTGTACAGGATGCCCAGGGTGCACACGGCCGCGGCGAGGTAAGGGGTGAGGGCGGCGAGGGAGCCGGTGAGCGGCCGGCCGGCCGGGTACCGGGTGTGCTCGCCGCCCGGCGCGGGCAGGGGCGGGAGGGTGTGGCCCGGGCTGCGCTGACCGGGCACGTGCTCGTGGACCACGCGCGTGTGCCCGTCGGCCGTGCGTGCCTCCTGCGCGCTCCGGCGCCGGGGCGCGGCCCAGGGGGCGTAGGCGAGCAGCAGCGAACCGGCGAACCAGCCCGCGTCCAGCAGCTGCCCGGAGCGGTAGCTGCTGTGCAGCAGCGGCGAGGTGAACAGGGCGTCGCACATCACGGTGAGCGCGAGGGCGCCGATCGCGGTGTTCACCGCCGTACGGTTGCCCGGGGCGCGCCGGAAGTGCAGTGCGAGGACCATGCTGACGAGGGCGATGTCGAGCAGCGGGTACGCCAGTGACAGCGCGGCGTGGGCCACGCTCGACCCGTCGAACCGGGCCGCCTGGGCGAGCGCGAGGCTCCAGGAGAGGGTGAGCAGCGAGCCGCCGATCAGCCAGGCGTCCAGCCCCAGGCAGATCCAGCCGGCCCTCGTCACCGGCCGCTTGGCGAGCACCAGCAGGCCCACGATGGCGGGCGGTGCGAAGCACAGGAAGAACAGGTCGGCGTAGCTCGGGCTGGGCACGGTCCGGCCCAGCACGACCTCGTACCAGCCCCAGACCGCGTTGCCCAGGGCCGCCATGGCCGAGGAGAGGGCGAACAGCAGCCAGGCCGACCGGAAGCGCACGCGCCGGCTGCGGGCGTACAGGAAACAGGAGACGGCGGCGGTACCCGCCGCCGCACTCAGTCCGAAGTCGCCCATGACGAGCGCGATCTGGCTCGTCCCCCAGTCGAACGCGGCTCCGACGGCGTAGGCCGCGCAGACCAGGGCGAGGACGAGCTGTTCCATCAGGCGGGTATTGTCGCCGGCGGCCGGGCGGCGGGGCGGCGGCGCCTCGTGCGGGTGCGGTGCGCGCACCGCGTCGTCGAGGGTGGTCGTCATCGAGGGCGGCGCACTCACCGGGGCCTCCCGGTCCGCGCCGCTCCCGAGTCCCGACGGTCCCGGTGCGCTGGGTGCGCATGCCTGCGACGGCCGCTGTGCCTGCCCTGGTGGTGACTGTGGTGACTGTGATGGCTGGTGTGCCGGCCGCGTCGCCGCGCGGCCGTGCGCCAGGGTCGCCGTCGGCGGCTCCGCCGCGTCGGATCGTTCGTCCATAGGCCGTGCATCGCCCGTCGCCCCCCTCACAAATCTGAAATGTCCGTCCCCGGGCGCCGAGTGGTCAGCGGCGCAGCCCCTGTCGGGACGATACACCAGGATCGTCACTCAGGGACATAGTGTCTCTACGCTCCGTGACGACCAGGGAATATGCGCGTACGGGCCGCGTCCGAAAGATTGCGGAGGGTGCCGGAAGGGGGCTACCGCCCCTTTGTTCCCGCCGTTTCGGGTCCGGTCGTAAGGATCACGTTCCGCAGGGGTTCCTGGTGGACGAACCGGGTCAGCTGGTCCACGATCAGCCGCTTGGCGCGCGGCAGGAAGGCCGAGGAGGGCCCGCCGACGTGCGGGCTGATCAGCACGCCGGGCGCCTGCCACAAGGGATGGCCCGGGGGCAGCGGCTCCGGGTCCGTCACGTCCAGGGCGGCGGTGATCCGGCCCCGCTCCAGCTCGGCGAGGAGCGCCTTGGTGTCGACCACGGGCCCCCGCGCGACGTTCACCAGCAGCGCCCCGTCCTTCATCCGGGCGAGGAAGCCGGCGTCGACGAGCCCCCGGGTGTCCGCCGTGAGCGGCGTGCAGAGGATCACCACGTCCGCCTCGGGGAGCAGTGGAAGCACATCGGTGATCGGGTGCACAAGACCGCGCGCCGTGGTGCGCCGGGAGCGCGCGATGCGCGCCACCCGCGCGACCTCGAACGGCACGAGCCGATCCTCGATGGCGGCACCGATGGGCCCGTAACCGACGATCATGACGTTCTTGTCGGCGAGAGCGGGGTGGAAACCGCCCTCCCAGCGCTCCTGCTGCTGGGCGCGGACGAACCCGGGGATGCCGCGCAGCGCGGCGAGGGTCAGGGTGAGCGCCAGCTCTGCCGTGCTCGTCTCGTGCACCCCACGCGCGTTGCACAGACGCACGCCGGGCACGATCGCCGACAGCCGCGCGGTGATGTCGTCCACGCCGGCGGTGAGCGTCTGGACGACCCGGACGTTCGTCAGGTGCTCCAGCGGCCCCACCCTGACCGACAGCCGCTTCATGTACGGCACCACGTACACGGCGCACTCCGCGGGGTCGCCGGGAAACGGCTGGTCACCGTCCTCACCGCCGTCCCAGAACAGGTACCGGGGTCCCTCGGGCAGCCCCTCGATCTCCTCGGGCGGAATGGGAAGCCAGACGTCTGAAGTCATGCGAGGAGGCTATGTCAGGCACGCGCGCGTGCAGAGGTTAGGTTGGTGGCCGGGCAGAGGGAGGTTCACGAGCAGGTGGAGCGCAGGACGATCGGCGCGGGGGGACTCGCGGTGGGGGCCGTCGGACTCGGATGCATGCCGATGAGCTGGGCGTACAGCGGATCGCGTCAGCGCGGTGACGAGTCGCTCAGAACCGTGCACCGGGCGCTGGACCTGGGCTCCGGTCTCCTGGACACCGCGGACATGTACGGCCCGTTCACCAACGAGCTGCTGCTGGGCCGCGCACTGAAGGAGCGGCGCCGGGACGCCTTCGTGTCCACGAAGGTGGGGCTGCTGGTGGGCGAGCAGCACATCGTGGCCAACGGCCGCCCCGGTTATGTGCGGCGGGCCTGCGACGCCTCGCTGCGCCGGCTCCAGACCGACGTGATCGACCTGTACCAGTTGCACCGGGCCGACCCCGAGGTGCCCGTCGAGGAGACGTGGGGCGCGATGGCGGACCTGGTGCGGGCCGGGAAGGTGCGGGCCCTGGGCCTGTGCGCGGTGGGGGCGCGCGGCGGACGCCGCTCGGGCACCGGCCTGTACGACACGACGCTGCGCCAGTTGCAGCGGGTGCAGCAGGTGTTCCCGGTGAGCGCGGTGCAGGCGGAGCTGTCGGTGTGGTCCCCGGAGGCGCTCCGGGCGCTGTTGCCGTGGTGCGAGGCGCGGGGGGTGGGTTTCCTGGCGGCGATGCCGCTGGGCAACGGCTTCCTGACCGGCACGCTGACGCCGGGCGAGGGCTTCGAACCGGACGACGTACGCGCCCGGCATCCCCGCTTCACCGCCGAGATGATGGCGGCCAACCAGCCGATCGTCGCGGGCCTGCGGCGCGTCGCCCGCCGGCACGGGGAGGACGTCACCCCGGCCCAGGTGGCCCTGGCCTGGGTGCTGGCGCAGGGCCGCCATGTGATCGCGCTGCCGGGCACCAAGCGGGAGCACTGGGCCGCCGAGAACGCGGCGTCCGCCGGTCTGCGGCTGACCGCGGAGGACCTGGCGGAGCTCGCCCGGCTGCCACCGGCCCAGGGGTCGTGGGACTGAGGGTTCCCGTCATCGGTCGCACCATAGCGGTGACCCGGCGGCCGCCGGCGGTGTATGAGAGGGAGAGGGTGTCGTTGGACCGCCGCCTCGAAGGGACCTTGATCGTGCGACGTCGAGCTGTACCGGCCGTGCTGGCCGCGACCGCCCTGCTGCTGACAGCCGGCTGCTCCTCGGGGCACGGGGACTTCCCGGCCGGCCGGCCGTCCGCCACCGCACCCGGAGCCACCGCTTCCGGGCACGGCACCGAGTCGGCTGCCCCGGCCAAGGGGTCGGTGACGGTGCTGCGCACGGTGGCCGAGGGACTGAAGTCGCCCTGGGGGCTTGCTCCGCGGCCCGGCGGCGGACTGCTGGTCTCCTCCCGGGACGACGGGACGATCACCCGGATCGACGAGAAGACGGGGAAGAAGACCGAGCTGGGCACGGTCTCCGGGGTCTCCCCGGCGGGCGAGGGCGGCCTGCTGGGCATCGCCCTCTCCCCCGACTACGCCTCGGACCACATGATCTACGCCTACTTCACCTCCGCGTCGGACAACCGCATCGTGCGCATGCTGTACGACGAGCGGAAGCCGGCCGGTGAGCAACTGGGCGCTCCGGACACGGTGTTCAAGGGCATCCCCAAGGGCTTCATCCACAACGGCGGCCGCATCGCGTTCGGCCCGGACGGGATGCTGTACGCGGGTACCGGCGAGAGCGGGCAGCGAGGGCTGGCACAGGACCGGAAGTCGCTGGGCGGCAAGATCCTGCGGCTGACCCCGGACGGCGAGCCGGCGCCGGGCAACCCGTTCCCCGGCTCCCCGGTGTACTCGTATGGCCACCGGAACGTCCAGGGGCTGGCCTGGGACGACCGGCAGCGGTTGTTCGCCTCGGAGTTCGGGCAGGACACCTGGGACGAGTTGAACGCGATCAAGCCGGGCGACGACTACGGCTGGCCGAAGGCCGAGGGCAAGTCCTCCGGCACCGGCTTCCACGACCCCCTCGCCCAGTGGCACACCGACGACGCCTCCCCCAGCGGCATCGCCTACGCGGACGGTGTGATCTGGATGGCGGCCCTGAAGGGCGGGCGCCTGTGGCGGGTCCCGCTGCGCGGCACGCGGGCCGCGGCGGCCCCGCAGGCGTTCCTCACCGGCGACTACGGCCGCCTGCGCACGGTGGCGGCGGCGGGCGGCGACAAGCTGTGGCTGGTCACGAGCAACACGGACGGCCGTGGCAAGCCGCGTGAGGGCGACGACCGGATCCTGGAGTTGCGGGTGCGGTGAGTGGCCCGACCGCGGGTCTTGGGCGCGTCGTTGCGCGTCATCGCATGTCGTCGCGCTTCATCGGCGCCTCGGCGGGCGCGGTGAGCGGACCGGCCGGACGTCGATGCCGCCGCACGTCATCCGCGCCTCGACAGGTGCGGTGAACCGACCGGCCGGACGTCGATGCCGCCGCACGTCATCCGCGCGTCGGCGGGCGTGGTGAGTGGGCCCGGCCGGACGTCGTCGGAGTGTCATGCTCCCGTCGTCGGCCGGTACCCGCCTTTCCGGCCGTTCGCCGGGTTCATCCGGCCTCGGGACGGGGCCCGGGCTCGGGACGGGGCCCGGGCTCGGGACGGGGCCCGGGCTCGGGACGGGGCCCGGGCTCGGGACGGGGCCCGGGCTCGGGCTCGGGAACGGGCTCAGGTTCGGGAACGGGCTCAGGTTCGGGTTCGGGCTCGGGTTCGGGTTCGGGTTCGGGTTCGGGTTCGGGTTCGGGTTCGGGTTCGGGTTCGGGTTCGTCGGATGGTGGTTCCGGCAGGCGTATCACCGCTTTTCCCGACCTCAGGTCGATGGGGCCGCGGCCGGGGTCGTTGTCGCCGACGTCCTCCCGGGACAGTTCGAGCCGGTTCAGCTCGTCCCGGGTGTGCTTGCGGCCGGGCGCGAACAGTTCCTCGAAGGCGTTGAACACGGCTCCCCCTCTTGCCGGTTTCCTCCAGCGTAGGTCTCAGCCGGGCGTTTCCGCAGTGAGCGTCCCGGCCACGAACAGGCCGAGCCGGTGCGCCACCGCCGCCGCCTCACCCCGGCCCGAGACGCCGAGCTTGCCGAGGATGTTCGAGACGTGGACGCTCGCGGTCTTCGGGGAGATGAACAGTTCCTCGGCTATCTGGCGGTTGGTGCGGCCTGCCGCGACCAGGCCGAGGACGTCCCGCTCCCGGCTGGTGAGGCCGAGCGCCGCGGCCGGGTCGGCGGAAGCCGGGGCCTGTCCGGAGGCGCCGGCCAGGGTGAGGCGGGCGCGCTGGGCGAGCCGGGCGACGGCGTCGGCGAGAGGGCGGGCCTCCAGGTGGGCGGCGACCGCCGCGGCCAGCCGGAGCAGCTCCACCGCGCGGTCGCGCTCGCCGTCACCGCCCTCGGCCAGCAGCGCCCCGGCGAGGCGGTGGCGGACCCGGGCGAGGTCGTAGGGACGCTCCAGGCACTCGAACCCGGCGACGACCGGGGACCAGGTGTCGACGGTGTCCCGGCCTGCCGCCCGCAGGAGTTCCGCTCGGGTCCACTGGCCGTAGGCCCGCCAGAGGGGGACGCCGGTGGTGAGGGTCCGTACGGCCGCCGCGAGGCGGTCGAGGGTCTCGGTGCGGCCGGGCCGGGCGGCGGGCAGGGTTCGGGCGTCCGCCTCCGCGGTGGCGGCGGCCAGCAGCAGCGGCCAGCCGTGGCGGTGGGTGCCGGGCGGGAAACCCGCGTCCAGGACAGGCAGCAGTGCCGCGCGGGCGTCGGCTGTCCGGCCCTCCGCCGCGGCGATGCCGAGGGCGACGCGGGCCAGCGGCAGGGACTGCTGGGGCCGGGAGTCATGGGTGCCGTACCAGGCGCGGGCTGCGGCGAGTTGCCGGCCGGCCTCGGCGAGGTCGCCGCGGGCCAGGGCGAGGTGGGCCAGGCGCAGGGCACCCGCGGCGCGGGGCTTGGCGCTGTGGCCGACCCCGGTCGCGTGCGCGGCGGCCTCGGCGGCCTCCCGCCACTGACCCAGCGAGTACAGCGCGTCGGACAGGTTGCCCCAGGCCCAGGCCCCGGAGTCCAGCAGGCCGTACCGGCGGCAGAAGTCGACGCCCTCGCGCAGCAGGGGGACGGCCTCCCGGTCCCGGCCGACGCTCTGCAGCGCGGACGGCAGATTCACATAGGCACGGCCCGCGACATGGTGCACGCCCTCCGCCCGGGTGTCCCGCAGGACCTGCCGCATCTGCGTGAGACCGGCCTCCGGGTCGCCGGACTCCACCGTCAGGCCGCCCAGGGTGAGCAGGGCGTGCAGTTCGGTCTCGCGGGCGCCCACCATCCGCGCGTACTCCACGGCCCGCTCGGCGGCGGCGAGGGCCTCGGGGCCGGGCCGGTGCTGCATGGACCAGTTGGCGGCGACCGCCAGCACCTCGGCGTGCACCTCGGACGGCGGCAGGCCGCGCACCAGGTCCTGGGCGGTGGCCAGCTCCTGCCAGCCGTCGCCGCGGCCCTGTGCCTGCACCAGCCGGGAGCGCTGCACCCAGAACCAGGCGGCGCGCAGGGGGTCCTGCTCCTCCTCCAGCAGGCGCAGGGCCCGCTTGGTGATCTTCAGGGCGCGTTCGCGTTCGCCGCCGAGGCGACCCGCCACCGCCGCCTCGGCCATCAGGTCGAGATAGCGCAGGGGGGTGGTGGCCGGATCGGTGCCGCACGGGGGACAGCCCTCGGCGTAGTCGACCGGGCGCAGGGCGGAGCGCACCTCCTCGGGGGCGCCGTCCCACAGTTCCATCGCCCGTTCCAGCAGTCCGAGTTGCTCGGTGTAGGCGTGCCGGCGGCGGGCGACGACGCCGGCGGCCAGGACGGCGGGCAGGGCTTTCGCGGCGTCGTGGGCGTGGTACCAGTAGCTGGCCAGGCGCATCACGCGCGCGTCGGCGGGGACGAGGGCGGGGTCGGCCTCCAGGGCCTCGGCATAGCGGCGGCTGAGCCGGGAGCGTTCGCCGGGCAGCAGGTCGTCGGCCACGGCCTCGCGGACCAGGGAGTGCCGGAAGCGGTAGCCGTCGCCGGCCGGGGTGACGGTGAGGAGGTTGGCGCCGACGGCGGCCCGCAGCGCCTCGATGAGGTCGTCCTCGGTGAGCTGGGCCACGGCCGCGATCAGCGGGTACTCCACCGTGGAGCCGCCCTCGGCGACGATCCGGGCGACCCGCTGGGCGCTCTCGGGCAGCGCCTCGACGCGGACGAGGAGCAGGTCGCGCAGGGAGTCGGTGAGGCCGGTGCGGTTGCCCTCACAGGCGGCGACGGCGAGTTCCTCGATGAAGAAGGCGTTGCCGTCGGAGCGTTCGTAGATCTCGTCCACCTGGGCGGGGTCGGGTTCGGCGGCGAGGATGCCGGCGATCTGGCGGCCGGCCTCCTCGCGGGTGAAGCGCGCGAGTTCGATGCGGCGGACGGTGCGCAGCCGGTCCAGTTCGGCGAGCAGGGGGCGCAGCGGGTGGCGGCGGTGGATGTCGTCGGAGCGGTAGGTGGCCAGGACGAGGAGGCGGCCGGCGCGCAGGGTGCGGAACAGGTAGGCGAGCAGGTGGCGGGTGGAGGCGTCGGCCCAGTGCAGGTCCTCCAGGGCGAGCACGACGGTGCGTTCGGCGGCGACCCGCTCCAGCAGCCGGGCGGTGAGCTCGAACAGGCGGGCCAGGCCCTGTTCGTCGTGGCGGCCCGCGGCGACCTCGCCGAGGTCGGGCAGCAGCCGGGCCAGTTCCTCCTCCTGGCCGGCCGCCGCGGCGGCGAACTCCTCGGGCAGGGCGTCGCGCAGGGCCCGCAACGCGGTGGAGAAGGGGGCGAACGGCAGCCCGTCGGCACCGATCTCCACGCAGCCGCCGACGGCGACGACGGCACCACGACCGGCCGCGGCCGTGGCGAACTCCTCCACGAGGCGGGTCTTGCCCACGCCTGCCTCGCCGCCGAGCAGCAGCGCCTGCGGCTCGGCGGCCCCGGCGCGGCCGAGCGCGTCGTTCAGCGTGGCCAACTCATCGGCACGGCCGACGAACACGGGACTGACGGACCTGGTCTCCACGGGCCCGAGCATCGCACGAGGCCGGGACGGCCCGGCACCGGTTTTCCCCAGGCCCTGCATGATTGTCGTACCAGTCGTACTGGCACTCGGCGGAGTCGTCGCCGCTACCGCGGGCGCGGGAGCCGCGGGGGAAGCCGTGCCCCCGGGCGGCACGGGCGACACAGGCGACAGGGCCGTACGGCTCCGCTGGAGAACCGTACGACCCTGTTGCCGCGAGCGCCCGACCCCCGTCCGGTCGCTCTGTGCCCCCGTCGTCACGCGAAGCGCGACAGCCGGAGCCGGCGAGGGCGGTCGGTATGCGACTCGGCGACCGGGGTGCCGTTGCCGGCGTTCTCCGCGCGGCGGGCGACACGGCGGGCGCGGACGGCCTCGCGGGCCAGGCGCTCCCGCTGAGCCCTGCGGCGCAGCTCGGCGGTCCGGATCCGGTGCAGTTCGAACTCGTACATGGCAGGTCCTTCGGGAGGGACGGTGTGGTGCGTCGCTTTCTGCGATGCCTCCACTTTCGTCTCCCAGGGGGGTGTGCCACATCGGGAGAGTTCCGCATCTTCGGGCGGCCGACGGGCCGCACGCGCGCGTAAGGGGCCTTAGGGCGTCCGTGAGGTGGTCACGGATTCCCTAAGGCCCCTGGGAGCTGCGGCTTTCAGCCGGCCGAGGGCAGGCCGAGCAGTGCGTCGGAGTACTTCAGGACGGCCAGGAGCAGGCCGATGACACCGAGCGAGACGCCCGCCCAGGCGACCGACTTGATCCAGGGTGCCTGGGGGCGGCCGGGGGTGCCGAACGCGGGGCGGGCCAGCACGACCACGCCGGTGATCAGCGCGGCCAGTGCGAACAGGCCGGCCCACAGGGCGGTGGTGTGCCAGGCGTCGCCGTAGACCTCCTTCAGCTGCCGGCCGACGCTCGCGGTGGAGGACGTCTGGAGCTGGCCGACGAGCTGCTCGCGGGCGGAGGCGACGGTGCCGATCCAGCCGCCGGTGAGCGAGACCAGACCCAGCGCGGCCGAGACGACGGCCCCGGCGCCCTGGCCGACGCCGGAGGCCACCTTGGCACCGGCGCCGTCGGCCGGCTCACCCGCCTCGTCGGCGTCACCGGCCTCGCCCGCGTCACCGGCCTCGCCCGCGTCACCGGCCTCGCCCGCGTCACCCGCCGCATCCGCGTCGTGCGCAGCGTCCCCGGCGTCCCCACGGTCCTGGGCGTGCTCAGGGTGTGCCGCGTCCGGAGTGTCCTGGGCGTCCCGTTCCCCGGCTCCCGCCCGGCGGTCCCGCCCCTCCTCGGCGGCGCCGGCCGCCGCCGTCTCGTCGTCCTTGCGCGCCGCGGTACCGGCCTCGGCGCCTTCCGCTGTCTTCGTTGCCATGCCTGGCACCGTACGGACGCTCTCTGAGAGGTCCCTTAATGATCGAAAGCCGGGTCAGTGGTCGTCGTGCGCGGTACGCGCGCGTGCCGCACGCCACTCGGGCGCGAGCAGCGCCCAGATCTCAGTGCTGGTACGCACGCCCCGGTGCCGGTAGTTCTCGCGGAGCACGCCCTCGCGGGTCATGCCGAGGCGCCGGGCGACGTCGATGCTCGGCTCGTTGGCCGTGGACACATGCCACTCCACCCGGTGCATGCCGCGCTCCTCGAAGGCCCAGTCGAACAGCACCCGCATGCCGCGGGTGACCAGTCCGCGTCCGGCCGCCGCCGGCTCCAGCCAGCAGCCGGCCTCGCAGACCCCGCTCGAGGTGTCCCAGACCCGGAACAGCAGGCCGCCGACCAACTGGCCCTCCAGCCAGATCCCGTGCACGCTGCCGGCGTCGGCACCGCGCTTGTCGGCGTACGACTTCAGCCAGGCACGGGCGCCGTCGAGATCGCAGACCACGTCCGCCAGTCCGATGTGCCGGCCGACGAACTCCCTTCCCCGGTCGATGTTGGCGAGCAGCTCCCCGGCGTGCCACACCTCGAGGGGCCGCAGTTCGGCGCCGTCACCGCCGAGCGATGTCGCGTACATCGTGCGATTCTTCCTTCCGAGCTTCGTCCGCCGGCTTCCGCGGTTCGTCCGCCGTCTTCCACAGTTCTTCCGCCGGCTTCCACCGCTCGTCCGGCCGGCTTCCGCGGTTCGTCCGCCGGAACCCGGCCGAGCCTCTCATGAGCCGCGGACCTCAGTGATCACAGAGACGGCGACATCGATCACCCTGGCGCCGCGGCACGGGGACGTCAGTCGAACTGGTCCCCGAGCGCCATGACCATCGTTCCGACGATCAGCAGCCACAGGGCCCTGCGGGTGCGGCCCCTGGTCCCGAGCACTGTCGCGAGCGCGCACACGGCGGCCCCCAGGGCGTAGGCGGCGGGCACGAGCACCGGGGCGGATCCGGCCGCCCGGAGCAGCGCGGCGGCCAGCCCGGCCAGCGTCAGCAGCGCACCGGTACCGGCGGCGGTCCAACGGGCCCGCCGGGCGTCCCCGACGTACTCCTCACCGTCCGCAATTCGGTCACCGTCCGCAATTCGGTCGGCGTCCTCGGTGCCGGCGGCGTCCTCGGCTATCACGGGTTCGGTGTCGGAATCGGTGCGTCCACTCATGGCGGGCGAGCGTACCGCCCCCGCTCGGGAAGACCCGGTGCGGGGCGGTGCCCGCGGCCGCCGGGGCCGGTCGCTCGTCGCGCACGGGCAAGAGTGCGGCCCCGGAGGACATGCCTCCGGGGCCGTACGGCGCGGTGTGGGGTCAGCCCTCGCTGACGCCCAGCCTCTCCAGGATCAGTTCCTTGACGCGGGCAGCGTCGGCCTGGCCGCGGGTGGCCTTCATGACCGCGCCGACCAGGGCGCCGGCCGCCGCCACCTTGCCGCCGCGGATCTTGTCCGCGATGCCAGGGTTGCCGGCGATGGCCTCGTCGACCGCCGTACCGAGCGCCGAGTCGTCGGAGACGACCTTCAGGCCGCGCTTCTCGACGACCTCGTCCGGGGTGCCCTCGCCCGCGAGGACGCCCTCGATGACCTGGCGGGCCAGCTTGTCGTTCAGGTCACCCTTCGCGACCAGCTCGGTGACCCGGGCCACCTGCTCCGGCGTGATCGCCAGCTCGTCCAGCGCCGTGCCGGACTCGTTGGCGCTGCGCGCCAGTTCGCCCATCCACCACTTGCGGGCGGAGGCCGCGTCGGCACCGGCGTCGATGGTGGCGACGATCAGGTCCAGCGCGCCGGCGTTGAGGATCGCCTGCATGTCGGTGGCGGTGATGCCCCACTCGGCCAGCAGCCGGTTGCGGCGGGCCAGCGGCAGCTCGGGCAGGGCCGCGCGGATCTCCTCGACCCACTCGCGCGAGGGGGCCACGGGGACCAGGTCGGGCTCCGGGAAGTACCGGTAGTCCTCGGCCTCCTCCTTGACCCGGCCCGAGGTCGTGGACCCGGTGTCCTCGTGGAAGTGGCGGGTCTCCTGGATGATCGTGCCGCCCGAGGACAGCACGGCCGCGTGCCGCTGGATCTCGAAGCGGGCCGCGCGCTCCACGGACCGCAGCGAGTTGACGTTCTTCGTCTCGGAACGCGTACCGAACTTCTCGGTGCCGTTCGGGCGCAGCGACAGGTTCACGTCGCAGCGCATCTGGCCCATCTCCATGCGGGCCTCGGACACGCCGAGGGCCCGGATGAGTTCGCGCAGCTCGCGGACGTACGCCTTCGCCACCTCGGGAGCGCGCTCGCCGGCGCCGACGATGGGCTTGGTGACGATCTCGATCAGCGGGATGCCGGCCCGGTTGTAGTCCAGCAGGGAGTGGGACGCGCCGTGGATACGGCCCGTGGCGCCGCCGACGTGCGTCGACTTGCCGGTGTCCTCCTCCATGTGCGCGCGCTCGATGTCCACGCGGAAGGTCTCGCCGTCCTCCAGCTGCACGTCGAGGTAGCCGTTGAAGGCGATCGGCTCGTCGTACTGGGAGGTCTGGAAGTTCTTCGGCATGTCCGGATAGAAGTAGTTCTTCCGGGCGAAGCGGCACCACTCGGCGATCTCGCAGTTCAGCGCGAGACCGATCTTGATGGCCGACTCGACGCCGGTCGCGTTGACGACCGGGAGCGCGCCGGGCAGGCCGAGGCAGGTCGGGCAGGTCTGCGAGTTGGGGTCGGCGCCGAGCGCGGTCGAACAGCCGCAGAACATCTTCGTCTTGGTGCCGAGTTCGACATGGACCTCAAGGCCCATGACGGGGTCGTACGACGCCAGCGCGTCCTCGTACGACACCAGGTCGGTCGTGGTGGTCACGGTGAAAACTTCCCTCTCAGCCCAGCAGGACGTCGTCGTCGCCCAGCCGCTTCAGCTCGCGGTAGAGGATGGCGAGGCCGGTGGCGATGCCGGCGGCGGTGACGACGGCGTCGACGAGTCGCAGCGTGTCGTTCTCGGCGCGGGCCTTCTTGATCTGCTTCATGGCGCCGACCGCGCCGAACGCGGTGGCGGCCATGGACAGGTACGTACCGGACTTGGACTTCTTGAAGCCCTTGGCCTTGGTCAGTGCGCTCACAGCGACGGTGCCTCCTCCAGCAGCGGGTGGCCCCACTTTTCCACGAAGGCGGCCTCGACGGCGGCACCCACCTTGTACAGCCGGTCGTCCTGCAGCGCCGGGGCGATGATCTGCAGGCCCACCGGGAGGTTGTCCTCCGGCGCGAGGCCGCAGGGCAGGGACATGGCCGCGTTGCCCGCCAGGTTGGTCGGGATGGTGCACAGGTCCGCGAGGTACATCGCCATCGGGTCGTCGGCCCGTTCGCCGATCGCGAAGGCGGTGGTCGGGGTCGTCGGGGAGACGATCACGTCGACCTGCTCGAAGGCCCTCTCGAAGTCCTGCGTGATGAGCGTACGGACCTTCTGCGCGGAGCCGTAGTACGCGTCGTAGTAGCCGCTCGACAGGGCGTACGTGCCGAGCATGATGCGACGCTTCACCTCGGGACCGAAGCCGGCCTCGCGGGTGAGGGAGGTGACCTCCTCGGCCGAGTGGCTGCCGTCGTCGCCCGTACGCAGGCCGTAGCGCAGGCCGTCGAAGCGGGCGAGGTTGGAGGAGCACTCGGACGGCGCGATCAGGTAGTACGCCGACAGGGCGAGGTCGAAGGACGGGCAGTCCAGCTCGACGATCTCGGCGCCCAGCTCCTTGAGCAGCTCGACCGACTCGTCGAAGCGCTGGATGACACCGGCCTGGTAGCCCTCGCCGCGGAACTGCTTGACCACGCCGACGCGCATACCGGCGACGGAGCCGTTGCGGGCGGCCTCGACGACCGGCGGGACCGGGGCGTCGATGGAGGTGGAGTCCAGCGGGTCGTGGCCGGCGATCACCTCGTGCAGCAGCGCCGCGTCCAGGACCGTACGGGCGCAGGGGCCGCCCTGGTCGAGGGACGAGGAGAAGGCGACCATGCCGAAGCGGGACACCGCGCCGTACGTCGGCTTCACACCGACCGTGCCGGTGACGGCGGCCGGCTGGCGGATGGAGCCGCCGGTGTCGGTGCCGATGGCCAGCGGGGCCTGGTAGGCGGCGAGCGCGGCGGAGGAGCCGCCGCCGGAACCGCCGGGGATCTTGGTGAGGTCCCAGGGGTTGCCGGTCGGGCCGTAGGCGCTGTTCTCGGTGGAGGACCCCATGGCGAACTCGTCCATGTTGGTCTTGCCGAGGATGACGACGTCGGCGGCCTTGAGCCGCTTGGTGAGCGTCGCGTCGTACGGCGGGATCCAGCCCTCCAGGATCTTCGAGCCGACGGTCGTGGGCACGCCCTCGGTGGTGAAGATGTCCTTGAGCGCGAGCGGGACGCCGGCCAGCGGGCCGAGCTTCTCGCCGCGCGCCCGCTTCTCGTCCACGGCGCGGGCCTGGGCGAGGGCGCCCTCGCGGTCGACGTGGAGGAAGGCGTGCACCTTCTCGTCGACGGCCTCGATCCGGGCGAGGTGCGCCTCGGTGACCTCGACCGCCGTGAGCTCGCCGGAGGCGATCTTCTCGGCGATCTGCGCGGCCGTGAGCTTGATGATGTTGCTGTCCGTCATGGTGGTCACTCCTCCCCCAGGATCTGCGGCACCTTGAAACGCTGCTGCTCCTGGGCCGGGGCGCCGGACAGCGCCTGCTCGGGGGTGAGCGAGGGACGGACCTCGTCCGCCCGCATGACGTTCGTCAGCGGGAGGGGGTGCGAGGTCGGCGGTACGTCTTGGTCGGCGACCTCGCTGACGCGGGCGACCGCGCCGATGATGTCGTCAAGCTGTCCCGCGAAGTGGTCGAGTTCTTCGGGCTTCAGCTCCAGACGCGCCAGCCGGGCGAGGTGGGCGACCTCCTCGCGCGTGATGCCAGGCATGCAGCGATCCTCTGGGGTGAGTGAATGTGGTTTGGGCCCAATCCTATGGGGCGGGGCCCGGTGCCCGTGAAACGGTTTCCCGGGGCACCGTCCTCACCGGTGCCGGCCGTCCCATGCCTCGCTCTTCAGGAAGTGGTTGTCGTACCGCTCCTGGACCTCCAGCAGGCTCTCCCGGGTCGCCTCGCCCAGGCGGATGCGCTGGAGGTGGCGGAAGTACTCGAAGCGCTCGACGCCGGGGGCGATGACGATGAGCAGGTCGGCGGTGCTGCCGGGCGCGGCGGCGAAGGCATGGGGCCGGTCCGGCGGGACGATGATCAGGTCACCGCGCTCGGCGGTGACGACGTCGTCGCCGGAGAGGACCTCGGCCTCGCCGTCGAGCAGGTAGAACATCTCGGCCGAGTTGTGGTGGACATGCGGATAGGCCCCGTCGGCACCCTCGGCGAGGGTGACCCGTACGGTGGACAGCGCGCCGCCGCTGGCGCTGCTGTCGGCCAGCAGCTTGACGCCGACCGGGGCACCGCCGAGGACCTCGGCCTCCGCGTCCCGGACCAGCACGGTCTCGTCGAACCTGGGCACGAACAGTGACATGCTGGATCTCCCCCGGTAGGTGTCGTCAGACCGCGAAGAGCAGTCCGGCACTGATCAGTACAACGATCGCGGTGGCGAGGTGGATCCCGAAAGCGACGGCTTTCGTGCCGCCGTTGCGCAGGACTGTCAGCGTGTCGACGAGCGGTACGAGGGTGTGCGGGCCGTGTCGTCCACGGCTCCGCCGCGAGAGCGCGACCGGCCACGCCGAACGGCGGCCACCGATGCGGCCGGGCCACCCACGGCAAACGGTCAACGCCCGGCCCAGTCGAAACGCGCAGCCGGACCACGACGAAGCCGCAGCCGCTCACACAGGACGACCACCCACGGCAAACGGTCAGCACCCGGCCAAGTGGAAACGGGCAGCCGGACCACGACGAAGCCGCAGCCGCTCACACAGGACCGCCACCCACGGCAAACGGTCAGCGCCCGGCCAAGTGGAAACGGGCAGCCGGACCACGACGAAGCCGCAGCCGCTCACACAGGACGACCACCCACGGCAAACGGTGAGCACCCGGCCAAGTGGAAACGGGCGGGCGGGTGGGAAAGACCGCTCGGCGGTCGGCGCAACCGTGGGAAAGACCGCTCGGCGGTCGGCGCAACCGTGGGCAGGTTACTCGGCGGCCGGCAACGCGGCACGCGGCCGTTGCCACCCGCGGGAACCCCGCGCCCGCAGCCACGCGGTGGTCTCCTCCGGAGGCATGGCGGCGGCGACCAGCCACCCCTGCACGGCATCACAGCCCAGATCCCGCAGCCGCTCCCAGGTCTCGTCGTCCTCCACGCCCTCGGCCACGACGAGGAGACCCAGCGAATGGGCGAGGTCGACGGTGCAGCGCACGATCGCGGCGTCCTCGGCGTCGACGGCCAGCCGGGCCACGAAGGAGCGGTCGATCTTCAGCTCGCTGACGGGCAGCCGCCGCAGGTGCACCAGGGACGAGTACCCGGTGCCGAAGTCGTCCAGGGACATCTTCACGCCGTGCCCGGTGAGCCCGGCGAGGGTGTCGGCGGCCCGTTGCGGGTCCTCCAGCAGGACGTGCTCCGTTATCTCGAGCTGGAGCGCCCCCGCGGGGACGCCGTGCCGGGCCAGCCGGGCGGCGACGGAGCCGGCGAAGCCGGGCGTGTGGACGTCGCGCGGGGAGACGTTGACGGCGACCGGCACCCGCAGGCCCTGCGCGCGCCACTGGGCGACCTGGCCGAGCGCGGTCTCCAGGACGTACTCGGTGAGGTGGGGCATCAGCCCCGAGGACTCGGCTATCGCGATGAACTCGTCCGGCGGCACCTTCCCGCGCTCGGGATGCACCCAGCGGACCAGCGCCTCCAGGCCGGCGACCTGCCCGTCGAAGCGGACCTTGGGCTGGTAGTGGAGCTCCACCTCGTGGGCGTCCAGGGCCCGGCGCAGGTCGCCCAGCAGGCCCAGGCGGTCGGGGGTGTTGGAGTCCCGCTTGACCTCGTACACCTCGACGCCCGTACGGTCCCGCTTCGCCTGGTACATCGCGACATCGGCGCGGCGCAGGAGCCCTTCGGCGTCGAGCGCGTGATCGGGGAAGACGGCGACGCCGGCGCTGGCCTCCAGGACGAGGGTGAGCCCGTCCAGGTCGAGCGGGGAGCTGAGGGCGGCGACGAGGCCGCGGGCGACGCGCGTGGCCGACGTCGTGGAGTCGGCGACGGGCAGTAAGACGGCGAACTCGTCACCGCCGAGCCGGGCGGCCTCGGCGCCGCGGGGCAGGGCGAGCCGCAGCCGGTCGGCGATCTGGAGCAGCAGCCGGTCGCCGGCCAGATGGCCGAGGGTGTCGTTCACCGACCGGAAGCGATCGAGGTCGATCAGCATGAGCGCGGCGCGGGCCCCGATCCGCTCGGCGTCGTCCAGGGCGGTCCAGATCCGCTCCAGCAGCCACTGCCGGTTGGGCAGTCCGGTCAGCGGGTCGCGCAACTGCTCCTCCGCGCGGGCGCGGGCCATCCACAGCGTGGAGTCCAGGGCGATGAGCGGGATGGCGAACAGCGGGAGCAGCACCGGCTGGGCGTCGGCGACGACACACAGCAGGGGCGCGATGCCGAGCAGCGCGACGGCGACGACTCCCTGTCTGACCAGGGCGGTGCGGGCGACCGTGCGCACCCCGCCGCCGCGCGGGGCGTGCAGGTACCACACCAGGCCGCGGCTGACGGCGAGATAGGCGACCGCGGCCAGGACGACCTCGGGGACCGTGGAGACGCTCCAGCTCTCGGGCCGCCAGGGCTCCTCCACGCTCGGGACCCGGCCGAACGCGCCGAGCAGCAGGGCGCCGACGCCGATGCCGAGGACGTCCACCGCGCCGTGCAGCACGCCCTGCCGCCAGTGGTGCCGGCGGGCGATGCCGACCAGGACGACGACGGTGAGGCTGACCAGGCCGGCCGGCACCCAGCCGTACAGCAGCAGGACGGCGAGGGTGAGGGCGGCGCCCGATCCGGTGCCGCCCCACCAGCGGGCGCGGCCCAGCATCACGAGGTGGCCGACGATGACGCCGGTGAGCAGGGCCAGCGCCCAGCCGACCGTGCCGCGTGGGAAGAGGGCGTGGTGGCCGGTGTAGGCGCGGTAGAACCCGGCACCCAGGGTGAGTCCCGCGGCGGCGACGACGGCCGCGGGCAGCGCCGGCCAGGACAGGTGCCGTTCGGTGTCGGCGCCGGCCAGGCCGGGGCCGGGCGCGAGGGCCGGCGGCCGGGGTTTGGCGGCTTCGGCGGCGGTGCCCGGTCCGGCGGGGCGCGTTCGCGCGCCCGGACGCCCGTCGGCCCGCCCGGTCCACCGGTGCCCGCGCCATGCGCCCGCGCGGCGGCGCAGGCGCAGCCATGAGTCCGGGGCGGCGCTCTCGGTCGGTTCCATTCCCGTCCCTCTCACAGCCGGCGGTGCCCACGCCACGCGGCCCGATGCCCGACAACCATCAGCAGCTCCGCGTCGAAGAAACCTTCCCCGGGCCTCTGGAGGGCACGGAGATGCCCCAGCCGCAGCTGGGCACGGCAGGCGCACACCTCAACAGTAGGCCGCGGAAGGCTTCCACGGGCAGCGGTCTCCGACGGTTGCCCGAATGCGCCCGGGCCACCCGTATGCAACTGATATGCGCCGATCGGGTGGCCTTCAACCGCTACTCCTCGGTCGGAAGCGCGACTTCGGCCGCCGCTTCGGGGCCCCGCTCCAAGAGGACGTCAAAACCGTCCTCGTTCAGAACAGGAACCTTCAGTTGCATGGCCTTGTCGTACTTCGATCCGGGGTTGTCACCCACTACGACGAAAGAGGTCTTCTTCGAGACCGAACCGGTTACCTTCGCGCCTTGGCCCTGGAGTGCCTCCTTGGCGCCGTCCCGGGTGAAGTTCTCCAGCGTGCCGGTGACGACGACCGTGAGGCCCTCCAGCGGACGAGGCCCCTCTTCCCCGCCGGACGACTCCTCCTCCAGCGGTACTCCCGCGGCCTTCCACTTGCGGACGATCTCGCGGTGCCAGTCCTCGGCGAACCACTCCTTGAGTGCGGCGGCGATGATCGGGCCGACGCCGTCGGTGGCCGCCAGCTCCTCCTCGGTGGCCTGTTCGATGCGGTCGACGGACCGGAACTCGCGGGCGAGGGCCTGCGCGGCCACCGGTCCCACGTGCCGGATGGACAGACCGTTCAGGAAACGGGCCAGCGGCCGGGACTTGGCCGCCTCGATGTTCGCCAGCAGCGCCAGGGTGTTCTTCTTCGGCTCGCCCTTCTGGTTGGCGAAGACCGTGACGACCTTCTCCTCGCCGGTCTTGGGGTCACGCTTGGGCAGGCCGCTGTCGGGGTCGAGGACGTACGCCTTGATGGGCAGCAGCTTCTCCACCGTCAGGTCGAACAGGTCGCCCTCGTCCACCAGCGGCGGGTCGGCCGGCTCCAGCGGCTGGGTGAGCGCGGCGGCGGCCACGTCGCCGAAGTGCTCGATGTCCAGGCACTCACGGCCCGCCAGGTAGGAGACGCGCCCTCGCAACTGGGCCGGACAGGTGCGGGCGTTGGGGCAGCGGAGGTCGATGTCGCCCTCCTTCATGGGCCGCAGCGGCGTCCCGCACTCGGGGCACTCGCCCGGCATCACGAACTCCCGCTCGCTGCCGTCCCGCAGGTCGGCCACCGGGCCGAGGATCTCCGGGATGACGTCACCGGCCTTGCGCAGGACGACGGTGTCACCGATGAGGACGCCCTTGGCCTTGACGACCTCCTGGTTGTGCAGGGTGGCGAACTCCACCTCGCTGCCCGCGACCGTGACCGGCTCCACCTGGGCGTACGGCGTGACGCGGCCCGTGCGGCCGACGCCCACCTTGATGTCGACGAGCTTGGTGTTGACCTCCTCCGGCGCGTACTTGTAGGCGATCGCCCAGCGCGGGGCGCGCGCGGTGGAGCCGAGACGACCCTGAAGCCGGATCTCGTCCAGCTTGACCACGACACCGTCGATCTCGTGCTCGACGGAGTGACGGTTCTCGCCGTAGTACGCGATGAACTTCCGTACGCCGTCGAGGTCGTCGACCACGCGGTTGTGCGGGGAGGTGGGCAGTCCCCAGGTCTTCAGCAGGTCGTACGCCTGGGAGAGCCGGGTCATGCCCGAGTAGCCCTCCAGGGCGCCGATGCCGTGGACGACCATGTGCAGCGGGCGGGTGGCGGTGACCCGGGGGTCCTTCTGGCGCAGCGAACCGGCAGCAGCGTTCCGGGGGTTGGCGAAGGGCTTGTCACCGGCCGCGACCAGGCGTTCGTTCAGCTCGAGGAACTTCTCCATCGGGAAGTAGACCTCGCCGCGGATCTCCACCAGGTCGGGCACCTCGTCGCCCTCGAGGCGGTCCGGGATCTCCGCGATCGTGCGGACGTTGGGGGTGATGTCCTCGCCGGTGCGGCCGTCGCCGCGGGTGGCCGCGCGGGTGAGACGGCCGTGCTCGTAGGTGAGGTTGACCGCGAGGCCGTCCACCTTCAGCTCGCACAGGAAGTGGTACTTCTGGTCACCCAGCTCCCTGGCGATGCGCTCGGCCCAGGCGGCCAGCTCGTCGTCGTTGAAGGTGTTGTCGAGCGACAGCATCCGCTGCCGGTGCTCGACCGCCGTGAACTCCGTCGCGTACGACCCGGCGACCTTCTGGGTGGGCGAGTCCGGGGTGCGCAGTTCCGGATACTCCTCCTCCAGGGCCTCCAGAGCCTTCAGGAGCTTGTCGAACTCCGCGTCGCTGACGACGGGAGCGTCCTTCACGTAGTACCGGAAGCGGTGCTCCTCGATCTGCTCAGCGAGCTGCGCGTGCTTGTCACGTGCCTTGGCGGGCACTGCCGTCTCCGCCTGCTGCTTGTCGCCGGCCACCGTGTTGTCCTCCCGTTACTCTGGGTTGTCCGCGAGGGATCTCGCCGCCTGGACGCAGTGGGCGAGCGCGTGCCGTGCGTAGGCGGGGGAAGCGCCCGCCAGACCACACGCCGGGGTCACCGTGACCGCCTCCGCGAGCAGCCCCGGATGCAGCCCCAGCCTGCGCCACAGCGTCCTGACACCCATGACGCTACCGGCAGGGTCTGACAACGGGCCGTCCGTGCCCGGCACGACACCGGTGAACAGCCGGGTGCCGCCCTCGACGGCCTCGCCGATCGCGTCGTCGTCACGCTCGGTGAGGAGCGAGAAGTCGAAGGAGACGGCCGCCGCGCCGGTCCGCCGGAGCAGGGCGAACGGCACGTCCGGGGCGCAGGAGTGCACCACCACGGGTCCGCCGCCGTGCGCCGCGACGACGTCCCGCAGCGTGGACTCCACGACCTGCCGGTCCACGGCATGGTACGTGCGATAGCCGCTGGCGCTGCGGACCCGGCCGCGCAGGACGGAGGTGAGGGAGGGCTCGTCGAGCTGGAGTACGAGCCGGGCGCCGGGGATGCGCCGCCGGACCTCGTCCAGATGCAGCCGCAGCCCCTCGACCAGGGAGGCGGCGAGATCCCGGCACGCGCCGGGGTCCGACAGGGCGGCCTCGCCGTTCCTCAGCTCCAGGGCGGCGGCCAGTGTCCAGGGCCCGACGGCCTGCACCTTCAGGTCGCCCTCGTAGCCCTGGGTGAACTCCTCCAGGGCGTCCAGGTCCTGGGCCAGCCAGGACCACGCCCGCTTGGTGTCCCGGCCCGGCCGGTCCCCGATCCGCCACCCACTGGGCTCCACACGCGCGTACACCTCGACCAGCATCCCGGCGGTACGACCGATCATGTCGGCGCCGGGTCCGCGCGCGGGCAGCTCCGGAAGGAAGGGGAAGTCCTCGAAGGACCCGGTGGCGGCCTTGGCGGCCTCTCGGGCGTCGCCACCGGGCAGAGACCCGACACCGGTGGCCCCGGCAAACCTGAACTGGCTGTTTTCGCTCACCGGGGAAGCCTACGGAACCCCTCGGCGGAGGTCAGCGTCCCGGCCGTACCGACAGGTCGTTGACCTCCGCGTCCGCCGGCAGGTCGAGGGCCATCAGGATCGTCGTGGCGACCGACTCGGGGTCGATCCACTTCGACGCGTCGTACTCCTTGCCCTCCTGCTGGTGCACCTTGGCCTGCATGGGGCTGGCGGTGCGGCCGGGGTAGACCGAGGTGACGCGGACGCCGGCCGGGTGCTCCTCGTGGCGCAGGGAGTCGGCGAGGGCCTTCAGACCGTGCTTGGAGGCGGCGTAGGCGGACCAGCCGGCGTTCGCGCTGAGGCCGGCGCCGGAGTTGACGAAGATCACATGACCGCGGGCCGCCCGCAGCTGCGGCAGGAAGTGCCGGGTCAGCTCGGCGGGGGCGATCAGGTTGACGTTCAGCTGGTGGCGCCAGGACTTCGGGGTAAGGTCGCCCACATCGCCGAGATCGACGACCCCGGCGACGTGCAGCAGGGAGTCCACCCGGTCCGGGAGGCTCTGGTGGGAGAACGCCCAGGACAGTTTCTCCGGGTCCGCGAGGTCGCCGACCAGGGTGCGGGCGCCGGGGAACTCGGCCGCCAGCTCCTTCGCGCGGCCCGCGTCGCGCGCGTGCAGCACGAGTGCGTCCCCGCGCGCGTGCAGCCGGCGGGCCACGGCCGCGCCGATACCGGAACCGGCCCCGGTGATCACATGAGTAGCCATGCCCGCCATGCTCGCATCACCGGACGCCGGCCTGCTCCTCCAGGTGGGCCAGCGCCCCGACCGGCTCGTCCGCGAAGTGGACCAGCTCGGCCAGCGGGCGGGGCAGGAAGCCCTCGGCCTCCATGCGGCGGAACTGCTCGCGCAGGCCGTCGTAGAAGCCCGCCGTGTTCAGCAGCACGACCGGCTTCTCGGTGCGGCCGTGCTTCTTCAGCTCCAGGATCTCGGTGGCCTCGTCCAGCGTGCCGGTGCCGCCCACCATGATCACCACGGCGTCGGCCTTCTCCAGCAGCAGCTTCTTGCGTTCGGCGAGGTCGCCCGCGATGACCATCTCGTCGGCACCGGGCCGTGCCTTGTTCGCCAGGAACTCCACGGAGACGCCCAGCAGCCTGCCGCCCGCCTCCTGCACACCGTCGGCGACCACCTTCATCAGACCGACGTCGGAGCCGCCCCAGACCAGGGTGTGGCCGGCCTTGCCGATCAGTTCCGCGAACTCGCGCGCGGGGCGCGTGTAACGCTCGTCGAGGTCGGCGGCGGACAGGAAGACGCAGATGTTCATGACCTCCACCGTACGGTCCCCGCGCCGGCGGGAAGAAGCGCGGCCCGTCCGGTGCTGATCCGGTATGACCCAAGGACACACGATCACGATCCGGAAGAGCGAGCGGCACGTGCGCGTGGTGCACGGCGACCAGGTGCTCGCGGAGACCGACCGGCCCCTGGAGCTGCGCGAGACGGGCTCTGCGGTGCGGTACTACATCCCCGCCGAGGACGTACGCCTCGATCTGCTGACGCCCTCCGACACACACACCGTCTGCCCCTTCAAGGGCACGGCGTCCTACTGGTCGCTGCCGGACGCGCCCGACCTCGTCTGGGTCTACCCCGACCCGAAGCCCGGCGTCGCCGAGATCAAGGACCACTACTGCTTCTACGAAGCCGACGTGTCGTGACCGATGAGTGCCGTGCCGTGCGGCAGTCTGCACGGCCATGGACAAGAAGACGACTTCCCGCGACGGCACCTCCCTCGCGTACGGAGTGATCGGCCAGGGGCCCACCGTCATCCTGGTGAGCGGCGCGATGTCCACCGGCGGCACCATGGCGCCCCTGGCGCAGCGCCTCGCGGACCACTGCACGGCCGTCGTCTACGACCGCCGGGGCCGCGGCGGGAGCGGCGACACGGCGCCCTACGCGGTCGGCCGTGAGGTCGAGGACCTGACCGCGCTCATCGACGCGGTCGGCGGCGACGCGGCACTGTTCGGGGTCTCCTCGGGCGGCGCGCTGGTGCTGCACGCGGCGGCGAGCGGGCTGCCGCTCCGCCGGGCGGCGGTGTACGAGGTGCCGTACGCCGACCACCTGGCGGACGGTGCCGCGCGGGAGGCCGCCTACAAGGAGCGGCTCAACGCGGCGCTCGGCGAGGGCCGGCGCGGGGAAGCGGTGGAGCTGTTTTTGCGCCTGACGGGCCTCGGCGAGGAGATGATCCAGGGCGCCCGTCAGTCCCCGATGTGGGCCGGCATGGAGGCCGTCGCCCCCAGCCTCGCCCACGACGACGCGGTCATGGGCGACGGCCTGCTGCCCCGGGACCGGCTCGCCGCGATCACCGTGCCCGTGCTCTCGGTCGCGGGCGGGGCGAGCCCGGAGTGGATGCGCACGGCGTCCCGGGAGATCGCGGAGACCGTGCCGAAGGGCGCGTACCGGGTCCTGGAGGGCCAGACCCACATGGTGGAACCAGAGGTACTGGGCCCGGTGCTGACGGAGTTCTTCGCCGGATAGGCACCCCCGCCGACCGAGTCCCACGCCGGGCAGGCGCCCGCGTCGGCTCAGAGCGCCTGTGCCGTCGCGCGCGTGGTGGCCGCGATCGTCGCCGAGCCCACCACGCGCGTGCCCGCGTACAGCACGATCGCCTGGCCGGGGGCGACCCCGCGGACGGGCTCGGTGAACGTCACGCGCAGCTCGCCGTCGACCGGTTCGGCGGTCACCTCGGTCTCGCCGCCGTGGGCGCGCAGCTGGGCGGTGTAGGTGCCGGGGCCGGTGGGCGCGGCACCGCACCAGCGGGGCTTGATCGCGGTGAGGGCGCTGACGTCCAGGGCGGTGGCCGGGCCGACGGTGACCGTGTTGGTGACCGGGGAGATGTCCAGGACGTAGCGGGGCTTGCCGTCCGGGGCCGGGGTGCCGATCCGCAAGCCCTTGCGCTGGCCGATGGTGAAGCCGTACGCGCCCTCGTGCGTGCCCAGCCTGGCGCCGGACTCGTCCACGATGTCGCCCTCGGCCTTGCCGAGCCGCTTGGCCAGGAAGCCCTGGGTGTCGCCGTCGGCGATGAAGCAGATGTCGTGCGAGTCGGGCTTCTTGGCGACGGCCAGGCCCCGGCGCTCGGCCTCCGCGCGGATCTCCTCCTTGGTGGTGACCGTGTCACCGAGCGGGAACATCGCGTGCGCCAACTGCTTGTCGTCGAGCACACCGAGGACGTACGACTGGTCCTTCGCCATGTCGGAGGCGCGGTGCAGCTCACGCGTGCCGTCCTCGTTCACGATCACCTGGGCGTAGTGGCCGGTGCAGACGGCGTCGAAGCCGAGGGCCAGCGCCTTGTCCAGCAGCGCGGCGAACTTGATCTTCTCGTTGCAGCGCAGGCACGGGTTCGGGGTGCGGCCGGCCTCGTACTCGGCGACGAAGTCCTCGACGACGTCCTCGCGGAAGCGGTCGGCGAGGTCCCAGACGTAGAAGGGGATGCCGATGACGTCGGCCGCGCGGCGGGCGTCACGCGAGTCCTCGATGGTGCAACAGCCCCGCGCGCCGGTTCGGAAGGACTGCGGGTTGGCGGAGAGCGCGAGGTGGACGCCGGTGACGTCGTGGCCTGCTTCCGCGGCACGCGCGGCGGCGACGGCGGAGTCGACTCCGCCGGACATGGCGGCGAGGACGCGGAGGGGGCGGGTGCGCTGCGGGGTGTCAGTCATAGCCACTCCAGGGTACGGGGGTGCGGGAACCCGGTCGGCCGGATATCCGTTGACGATCACATGGGGGCGACGACAGAAGTGGCGGCGAAGGACGGGGACCGGCGGCTGGGGCGGCGCGCCCTGCTCGTCGGCGGGGCCGTGGCCGCGGTGGGCACGGCCGTGCTGGCCCGCGAGGAGCTGTCCCACCTGTGGTGGCGGCTGCCGGGGGTGGAGAAACCGCGCGTGGCGGGCGCGGTGGACTTCCGCGGCGCGCGCTGGGTGGCGGCGTCCTCGGCGAACTACCGGCGGGCGGACCGGCCGGACGACTACCGGGTGGACCGGGTCGTCATCCATGTCACGCAGGGCGGCTACGCATCGGCGGTCAAGGTCTTCCAGGACCCGGCGCACGGGGCGGCGGCGCACTACATCGTGCGCAGGGACGGGCGGATCGCCCAGCTGGTCCGCGAGCTGGACGTGGCCTTCCACGCGGGCAACCGGGAGTACAACGAGCGCAGTGTCGGCATCGAGCACGAAGGCTTCGTGGCGGACGCCTCCTCTTTCACGGACGCCATGTACGCGGCCTCGGCCCGGCTGACGGCGGCGATCTGCGGGCGTTACGGGATCCCCGTGGACCGGGAGCACATCATCGGGCATGTGGAGGTGCCGGGGACGGACCACACGGACCCGGGGCGGTTCTGGGACTGGGGGCGGTACATACGTCTGGTCCGCGCCGCGCACACCGAAGGCCCAGCGGCCCCCTGAGGCCGCGCGCCTAGGTGAGGCCCGCCGCCCTGGCTCGCTCCACCGCCGGGCCGATCGCCCTCGCGACGGCTTCGACGTCCGCTTCCGTGGAGGTGTGGCCGAGCGAGAAGCGCAGGGTGCCGCGCGCCAGGTCCGGGTCGGTGCCGGTGGCCAGGAGGACATGGCTGGGCTGGGCGACGCCCGCGGTGCAGGCGGAGCCGGTGGAGCACTCGATGCCCTGGGCGTCCAGCAGGAGCAGCAGGGAGTCGCCCTCGCAGCCGGGGAAGGTGAAGTGGGCGTTGGCCGGGAGCCGGCCCTCGGGAGCGGGGTCGCCGCCGAGGATCGCGTCCGGTACGGCGCCGCGCACGGCGTCGATCAGCTGGTCGCGCAGGGCGCCGATCTCCCGCGCGAACCACTCGCGCTGCTCGGCGGCGAGCCGGCCGGCGACGGCGAAGGAGGCGACGGCCGGGACGTCGAGCGTGCCCGAGCGGACGTGCCGCTCCTGCCCGCCGCCGTGCAGTACGGGTACGGGGGTGTACTCGCGGCCGAGGATGAGGGCGCCGATGCCGTACGGGCCGCCGATCTTGTGGCCCGACACCGTCATGGCGGCCAGGCCCGAACCCTCGAAGTCGACCGGCACCTGCCCGAACGCCTGGACCGCGTCGGCGTGCAACGGGACACCGGACTCGGCCGCGACGTCAGCGAGTTCACGGACCGGCAGGACCGTGCCGATCTCGTTGTTGGCCCACATGACGGTGGCCAGGGCGACGTCGTCGGGGTTGCGGGCGATGGCCTCGCGCAGCGCCTCGGGACTGACCCGGCCGTAGGAGTCGACGGGGAGGTACTCCACGGTGGCGCCCTCGTGCTCGCCGAGCCAGTGCACGGCGTCCAGCACGGCGTGGTGCTCGACGGGACTGGCCAGGACGCGGGTACGGGCCGGGTCGGCGGCGCGGCGGGCCCAGTACAGGCCCTTGACGGCCAGGTTGTCGGCCTCGGTGCCGCCCGAGGTGAAGACGACCTCGCTGGGGCGGGCGCCCAGCGCTTCCGCGAGGGTCTCGCGGGATTCCTCGACCGTACGGCGGGCCTGCCGGCCGGACGCGTGGAGGGAGGAGGCGTTGCCCGTCATGCTCAGCTGGGCGGTGAGTGCCTCTGCCGCCTCCGGGAGCATCGGGGTGGTCGCGGCGTGGTCGAGGTAAGCCATGGTGAGGTGATTCTACGGCTCCTCGGCACTCGGCCCCGGCTGCGTGGGTGCGGGCGGGGCAGCGGCTCCCGGCGGGCCGGTGGCCCCGTCGTCCTCGGGGCTCGGCCCTTGGGTCACAGGCTCCAGGAAACCGTCCCCGACACTTCCATCGCCGTCACCAGGACCGCCAGGTCGGCGATGCCCAGGGCCAGCCCCAGGCAGGCGCGGCCCGGGCGAGCCGTGCCGCGCCAGAGGGCGACCGCGGCGAGCACGATGGCGATCGGGCCGAGGAAGAGGTTGAGGACGAGCAGGCCGAGGAGGCCGAGGATGAAGGACGCGACGGCCATGCCGTCGGCGTCGCGGGTGCGGGGACGGGTGTCGGTGCGGCCGGTGGCCGGTGCGGTGAGGTGCATGGTGCTCAGCTCCTGAGGTCCTTTCCTGCGATCAGTCGGCCGAGGTCCGTCGGCGGGCGTGGCGCTCGCGGAGCGCGAAGACGCCGAGCCAGACGGCGATGACGGCGGCCAGGACGCCGGTGACGGTCAGCGGCGCGTGGGCGACGGTGCCCAGCACGACTCCGAGCAGCATGAGCGCGGCGACGAGGAACAGCATGGGATGAGATCCCCCCTCCGAAATGCCTCGTGTTCAGCCGGTGTGAAGCTTCGGTGAACAGTTGTAGTAACAGTTGTTCACTGACTTCGAGTCTAGCGCTCCCGGCGGCTTTTCAATTCCAGAGAACAGTTGTTAACTGGATGACATGAGTCACACCCTCGGCATCCGGCAGGCCCAGAAGCAGAAGACCCGGCAGGCGTTCCTCGACGCGGCGCTCAGTCTGCTGGAGGAGCAGAGCCTGAGCAGTCTGGGCCTGCGCGAGGTCACCCGGGCCGTCGGCGTCGCCCCGACCGCCTTCTACCGGCACTTCCGCTCGACCGCCGATCTCGGGGTGGCCCTGGTGGACGAGGCGCTGGGCAGCCTGCATCCGATGGTGCGGACGACGGTGTCCACGACGGGCGACAGCGAGGAGCGCATCACGCGCGCCATCGAACTGATCGCCGGTCATGTGGACGCGCACCCCGCGCATGTGCGTTTCATCGCCCGGGAACGGCATGGCGGCGTCCAGCCGGTGCGCGAGGCCATCCGCGCCCAGTTGCTGCGGTTCGCCGAGGAGGTGAAGGCGGAGCTGGCCAAGGATCCGGAGGCGGTGGGCTGGAGCGACGACGACCTGCTGATGCTCGCGCACCTCTACGTCGACCAGATGCTCATCACCGCCTCCCTGTTCCTGGAGGCGCTGGAGGCACCGGCGCAGGAGCGGGAGCGGGTGAAACAGCTCGCCGCCCGCCAGCTGCGCCTCATCACCATCGGCCGGGGCCACTGGCTCGACTGAGCCGGCCCGCCGGTACTCGGCCGGCGGAGCACCCCCGAGCGGTCCCCCCCGACCGCGGTCCCCGTAGGTACTCAGCCGGGCGGAAGACGCCCCGGGCGTTCTTTCCCGGCGGCGGTTTCAGCGGTCGGGCGGACCCGTGTCCCGGTACAGGGCCGTGACGGAACGGGCCGCCGCCAGCAGTTCCGCGCGCGCCTCGGGCGGGTCCAGGAGTTCCACCCGGTCGGAGAAGGCGAGGAGTTGGCGTACCGCCCGGAGCGACGGGTAGGCCAGCCGCGCGGTGACCCACTCGCTCTTCCCGTCGCCGTCGGGCAGAGCCGTCAGCTGGGCCGTGACGATCCGCTGGAACATGTCGAGCAGGTCGCGCCGTATCCGCACAGTGACCTCGATCTCGTTCTCCCGGTCCTCCACCTGCCGGCGCAACGCCTCCCACACGTCGGCGAGTTCGGCCCCAGGCCGGCGCCGGACGGGCTCGTCCAGCAGGTGGGCCGAGCGCACCCGGTCGGCGCGGAACAGCCCCGGCCGCCCGCGCCGGTCGGCGACCAGGTACCAGACACCGGCCTTGGCGACGAGGCCGTACGGATCCACGGTGTACGTGCGCGGCTCCTGCTCCCCGCTGTGCCGGTAGCGCAGCCTGAGCCGCCGGTCGGAGAACACCGCGTCCTGGAGCACCTCCAGGTCGACGGCCTGCTGCGGGCCGCTCATCCAGCGGGTGGCGTCGACCAGGACGCGACGGCCGGCGATCTCGGCGGCGGGGCGGTGCGGTGCCGGAAGCGCGGCCATCACCTTGCGCAGGGCCGAGCCGAGGGCCGCGTCGAGACCGAGCGCGGCGTGGGCACCCTGGGCGGCCAGGATGAACAGGGCCCGGGACTCGTCGACGGTCAGTCCCGTGACGTCGGTGCGGAAGCCGGCGAGGAGTTCGATCCCGCCGTGCCGGCCGCGCTCGGCGTACACCGGGACCCCGGCGGCGGACAGTGCCTCGACGTCCCGGTAGATGGTGCGGACCGACACCTCCAGCCGCTCGGCGAGTTCGGGCGCGGGGACGCGGCCCCGGGTCTGCAGGAGCAGCAGGATGGACAGCAGCCGGTCGGACTTCACCCCGTCAGAATCCGCCGTGCGGCCTCGACTGGGCAAATCCTGACGGAAACTGTCAGGTTATCTGCCCATCCTGTCCGTATCGAGCACCGGCCAGAGAGGCACATCATGACCAGCAACGACTTCGTCGACCCCCGCCCCGTCTACACGCGGGCCACCGAGCAGGCGGCGGCCGTCATCCGGACCGTACGCCCCGAGCAGCTCGAACGGCCGACGCCCTGCGCCGAGTTCGACGTCCGTGGGCTGCTCGGCCACATCGTCGGCGGCACCCGGCGGATCGCGGTCGTCGGCGAGGGCGGTGACGGGCTCGCGGTGACACCGTCCGCCGAGGGCGTCGCGGACGACGGCTGGACGGCGGCCTACGACGAGGTGCGCGCCCGCGTCCTGAAGGCGTGGACGAGCGACGAGCGGATGACGTCCGCGGTGCGGGTGCCCTGGGGTGAGGTCCCGGGGCACGCGGCCCTGTCGGGCTACGTCATGGAGATCGTCACCCACACCTGGGACCTGGCCGAGGCCGTCGGGCATCCGTTCGCACTCGACCCGGAGCTGGCCGACTTCGCCCTCACCACAGCGCGCACCGTGCTGCCCGACTCCCGGCCCCGTGACGAGCAGACCCCCTTCGGCACCCGGCGCGAGGTGCCCGCGGAGGCCGGCGCCTACGAGCGGTTGGCGGCCTGGCTCGGCCGCACCCCGCTCAGCCGAGCCTGACCCGGGCCAGCTGGCGGGACTGCGCGACCAGCCGGTCCTCGCTGTCCCACACCTCGGCGTCCTCCTCCAGGAAGCCGCCGGCCAGGTTGCGGGTGATGATCGACACCCGCAGCGGGCCGGGGGCCGGGCGGTGCCGGACGTGGACGGTGAGCTCCACGGTCGGGACCCAGCCCTTCAGGCCCAGCTCGAAGGCGGTGGGCGGCAGGGCGTCCACGGCGAGGAGCAGCGAGAGCGGGTCGGCGTCGCGGCCGTCGGCGAGGCCGAACCAGGCGCGCATCTCGCCCTTGCCGGAAGGCGTGCCGAGCGCCCAGCCGAGGGTGGCGGGGTCCAGCTTGAGCATCAGCCGGTCGGCGATGGCGGAACTGCCGTCGACCGGGGCGGGTCCGTCCTCGGCGCCGAAGCATTGCTCCAGCGGCGGGATCCGGGGCGGCGTGGCGGTGGTGCGGACGTCGTCGGGGAGGGCGGCGAGATCGCCGTAGGAGGCGAGGACGCGGATGCGTTCGACCTCGTTGCCCTCGTCGTCGTACTGGAAGAGCGATGCCTGGCCGGTGGAGAGGGTCCGGCCGGCCCGGACGGTCTCGGTGCGGATGACCGCCGGGCCGGGCTGGGAGGCGGTCAGATAGTGCGCGGAGACGGAGAAGGGATCCGCGTGCGGCAGGGTGTCCGCGAGGGCCCGGCCCAGCACGGCCAGCAGGTAGCCGCCGTTGACGGCGCTGATGATGGTCCAGCCGGCCGAGAGGTCGATGTCGTAGACGCCGGGCTCGCGCCGGACGACCGCCGTGTCACGGTCGAACTCGCTGTCGCCGATCACGGCCCGCGTCGCGGAGGCGGTAGCTGCTTCTGGCATGCGTGAACGGTACAGCAGAAAACTACTAAGCGGTAGCTTTTGCGGGAACGGCCGCTGCGGTGACCTTCCCCACGGGTGAGAGTCCGGCCATTTCTCGCACCACCGTGCGCGTGGTGTTCCTGCCGCGCGACGCGGGCGGGCACACCATGGCGCTGTGGCGCCCGCAGGTCGGCACCGTCTTCCGCCGGCTGACCCTGCAGACCGGCCGGAGCCGTGCCAGGGGGCGCGACACCTCCGTCGTGAGGTCTACTCCTCGGACACCGTCGACCGCCGGTTCCAGGCACGCGGCGCTCGCCAGTGGAACCGCATCGCGAGCAGCCGCAGCGCGAAAGCCGTGATCACCGCGAGCCCGCTGGTGAACGGGGTCAGCGCGTCGTAGCGGAGGCACAGGACGACCATCGTGGCGCCGACGATCGCCGGGACCGCGTACAGGTCGCGGTCCCAGCGCAGCAGCGAGGGCACCTCGTTGGCCAGCACGTCCCGCAGCACGCCGCCGCCCACGGCGGTGGCGAGGCCCAGCGTCGCCGACGCGGTCAGGCCGAGGCCGTAGCTGTACGCCTTCGTCGTCCCGCTGACGCAGAACAGGCCGAGGCCGGCCGCGTCGAAGACGAGCACCGCCGCCTGGATGCGCTCCACGTGCGGGTGCAGGAAGAAGACGACGAGTGTGGCGATCAGCGGGGTGAGGAAGTACCCGAGGTCCGTGAAGGCGGCCGGGGGTACGGCACCGATGACCAGGTCGCGGAACAGCCCGCCGCCCAGCGCGGTGACCTCGGCGAGGACGGCGATGCCGAAGACGTCGAAGTTCTTCCGGACGGCCAGCAGCGCGCCGGAGATCGCGAACACGAAGATGCCGATCACATCGAGCGTGTGCTGGACGGAGGGACTGAAGAGTAGCTGGAGCTGCACCCTGACATTCTCACCTGTCAGGAGCGGTGAACCTTACAAAGCCAGGCTCACAGGGCGGGCTTCCCTGTGGTGAACAGCCAGGCGTCGAAGAGATCGTCCAGTTGCCGCCCGCTGACGCGCTCGGCGAGGCGGATGAAGTCGGCGGTGTCGGCGTTGCCATACCGGTGGAGCTTCGTCCAGGCGGGCAGCAGCCGGAAGAAGGCGGTGTCGCCGATCCGCTCGCGCAGCGCCTGGAGCGTCATCGCGCCGCGCTGGTAGACGGCGGAGGCGAACATGGTGTCGCGCTGCGGGTCGGCCACCTTGATCTGCCAGAAGGAGGAGTCGGCGGGCCGGGAGCCGTAGCCCGCGAGGAAGGAGTCGTGGGCGGAGCGGGTGCCCTGGTGCTCGGCCCACAGCCACTGGGCGTAGGTGGCGAAGCCCTCGTTCAGCCAGATGTCCTTCCACTGCGCCACGCTGACGGAGTCGCCGAACCACTGGTGGGCCAGTTCGTGCACGATGGTCGTCTCGTTGCGCACGGCCGAGTAGGCGGGCTTGCTCTGCACCTCCAGCGAGAACCCGGCCTCGGGCATGTCGTCGACGATGGCCCCGGTCTCCTCGAAGGGGTACGGCCCGAAGACCTGCGACCAGTAGTCGGTGGCGGCGGAGGTGACGGCGTACACGTCGACGCTGTTGCCGTCCTTGAGCACGGGGTCTATGGCGACGTACACCGGGATGCCGCCGGGGGTCCGCCCGGTGCGCACGTCGAACTTCCCGATGGTGGCGGTGGCGAGGTACGTGGCCATCGGCCGGCTCTCCCGCCAGTGCGTGTACGTCGAACCGTGCCGGTCGTACGTCGACACGAGCCGGCCGTTGGAGACGCCGGTCAGGCCCTTGGGCGCCTTGATCCGGATGTCGTACGTGGCCTTGTCGGCGGGGTGGTCGCTGGAGGGGAACCAGGTGGAGGCGGCGTTGGGCTCGCAGGCGACGAAGACGCCGTCGCCGGTCTTCATCCAGCCGTACTTGGAGCCGAACACGATCGGGCCGCCCAGGGCTTCGGGTACGCCGCCGTAGGTGACGGAGACGGTGAAGGTACGGCCCCTGCGCAGGACACTGCGCGGAGTGACGGTGATCTCGTCGCCGTCGCGGGTGAACCGGGCTTCTCTGCCGTCCACTTCGACCCGCGTGACCTGAAGCTGCTGCAGGTCGAGGTCGAAGGAGGAGAGGTTCTGCGTCGCACGCGCGCGCAGGGTCGTACGGCCGTCCAGGCGGCCGGTGTCCGGGGCGTAGGCGATGTCCAGGTCGTAGTGGCGAGCGTCGAAGCCGCCGTTGCCGAGCCGGGGGAAGTAGGGGTCGCCGATGCCGGATGCGCCGGGAGTGGGGGCGGAGGAGGCGGCGATGACGAAGAAGGAGGCCGTCGCGGTGACGACAGCCCCGATGCGTGCCGAACGGGAGAGTGCCATGGTCGTCCCTTTCGAGCGTGTGCCGATCAGTACTCGGACACGGACGACTCTGCACTCTCCCGTTCAGGCATGTACATGACTTTGCCCAGTCGTCATGTGCTACTTGTCGGTTGACTCCTGGGCGTCGGTGCCGGTCTGACGAGCCGTCTCCTCGGCGGCGGCCGCCGGCTCCTCGGCGGGAGCGTCGGCGGCGGCACCGGTGGCGTCGGTGGACTCCTCGGCAGGCGTACCGGACGCGGGCGCGGCCTTCTCGGTCGAGGTCTTCGCGCCGGGGCCGGTCTTCTCGGCGGAACCCTCCGCCGCGGCGGCCTCCTCGGCCGCGACCTCCTCGGCGAGCGTGACGTCCTCCGCGGCCGGGGTCTCCTCGGCCACGGCAGCCTTCTCGGCCGCCGGAGCCTCCTCGACCGCCGGAGCCTCCTCGACCGCCGCCGTCTTCTCGACCGCTGGAGCCTTCTTGACCGCCGCCGTCTTCTCGACCGCCGCCGTCTTCTCAGCCGCCGGAGCCTCCTCGGCCGCCGAAGCCTTCTCCGCCGCCGCCGTCTTCTCGGCCGCCGGAGCCTCCTCGGCCGAGTCGCCGGCGGTGACCGCGTCCGGCACCAGCTCCGACGCCTTCTTCGCCGCCGACAGCAGGACCGTGTCCTGCGGCGCCTGGTCGGCGAAGTTCTCCGGGTGGTGGCACGCGACCCGCTGACCCGGCCTCAGCTCAACGAGCTGCGGCTCGGTCGTCCGGCAGATCTCCGTCGCCTTCCAGCACCGGGTGTGGAAGCGGCAGCCGGAGGGCGGGGCGATGGGCGAGGGCACGTCGCCGCGGAGCAGGATGCGCTCGCTCTTCTGGCCCCGGCGCTTGGTGTCCGGCACCGGCACCGCCGACATCAGCGCCTTGGTGTACGGGTGCATCGGCGCCTCGTACAGCGAGGTGCGGTCGGCGAGTTCCACGATCTTGCCGAGGTACATCACCGCGATGCGGTCCGAGACGTGCCGGACGACCGAGAGGTCGTGCGCGATGATCACGTAGGTCAGGCCCAGCTCCTGCTGGAGGTCGTCCATCAGGTTCACGACCTGAGCCTGGATCGACACGTCCAGCGCGGAGACCGGCTCGTCCGCCACGACCAGCTTCGGCTTCAGGGCCAGCGCGCGGGCGATGCCGATGCGCTGGCGCTGGCCGCCGGAGAACTCGTGCGGGTAGCGGTTGTAGTGCTCGGGGCTGAGGCCGACGAGTTCGAGGAGTCCCTGGACCTCCTTCTTCACCCCGCCCTCGGGCTCCACGCCCTGGAGCCGGAAGGGCGCCGAGACGATCGAGCCGATGGTGTGGCGGGGGTTCAGGGAGCCGTAGGGGTCCTGGAAGATCATCTGGATGTCGCGGCGCAGCGGACGCATCTGCCCGGTGCTCAGCCGCGTGATGTCCTGGCCCTCGAAGGTGATCTTCCCGCCGGTCGGGTCCTGGAGGCGGGTGATGACCCGGCCCATGGTCGACTTGCCGCAGCCCGACTCGCCGACCACGCCCAGGGTCTCGCCCTTGCGCACCTCGAAGTCGATGCCGTCGACGGCCTTCACGGCGCCGACCTGGCGCTGCAGGATGCCCTTCTTGATCGGGAAGTGCTTGGTCAGGCCCTCGACCCTGAGCAGCACCTCACGCTCGTCGGGAGCCGACGCCTGCTTCGGGACCGCGGCCTCGGCGACGGTGTCCGTCTTCTTGGTCTCACTCACAGCTTCGGCGCAATCTCTTCGGTCCAGATCCGCTCACGGTCCTCCGCCGGGAGGTGGCACGCGGACCAGTGCCCGGTGCTCACCTGCTCCAGCTCGGGGCGCACCGTGCGGGTGACGTTCCCCTTGGGGATGTCCGCGTACGGGCAGCGCGGGTGGAAGGCGCAGCCCGAGGGGACGTTGATGAGGCTCGGCGGGGAGCCCTTGACCGGGATGAGCCGTTCGGAGGTCTCGCGGTCGATGCGGGGCATCGAACCGAGCAGGCCCCAGGTGTAGGGGTGCTGCGGCCGCTCGAAGACCTCGTCGGCCGCGCCGCGTTCGACACACCGGCCGCCGTACATCACGAGGACGTCGTCGGCGATCTCGGCGACCACGCCGAGATCGTGGGTGATCATGATGACCGCGGAGCCGAACTCCTTCTGCAGGTCGCGGATCAGGTCGAGGATCTGCGCCTGGACGGTCACGTCGAGCGCGGTGGTCGGCTCGTCCGCGATGAGCAGCTCGGGGTTGTTCACCAGCGCCATGGCGATCATGGCGCGCTGGCGCATACCGCCGGAGAACTCGTGCGGGTAGCCGTCGACGCGCTTGGCCGGCTCGGGGATGCCGACGCGGTCGAGCATCTCGATGGCCCGGGCACGGGCGACCTTCTTGCTGACCTTGTGGTGCACCCGGTACGCCTCGACGATCTGGTCGCCGATCTTGTAGTAGGGGTGCATCGCGGACAGCGGGTCCTGGAAGATCATCGACATCTCCCGGCCGCGGAGCTTGCGCACCTCGTCCGGGGCGGCGGAGACCAGTTCCTGGCCGTCCAGCCAGATCTCGCCGGACATCTGCACGTTCTTGCCGCGCGTGCCGAGGCGGTGCAGGCCCATGATCGCCTGCGAGGTGACGGACTTGCCGGAGCCGGACTCGCCGACGATGGCGAGGGTCTTGCCCTTCTCCAGCGAGAAGCTGAGCCCGTCGACGGACTTGACCACGCCGTCGTCGGTCGGGAAGTGCACCTTGAGGTCGCGGACCTCCAGGAAGGCTTCGGGTGCCTGGCGGCCGGAGGTGGGCTCGCCCACTGCGGCGCCGGTCTTGGAGAGTTCGGTCACGAGAGCCTCACCCGCGGGTCGGCGGCGGCGTAGAGCACGTCCACCACAAGATTTGCGAAGACGACGAAGAAGGCGGCGAGCAGGGTCACACCGAGGATCTTGGGCAGGTCGTTGTCGGTGATGCCCTGCACCGCGTACTGGCCGACGCCGGGCAGCGAGAACACGTACTCCGTGATCACGGCACCGCCGAGCAGCAGGCCGATGTCCATGCCGAAGACCGTGATGATGGGGGTCAGGGCGGCGCGCAGACCGTGCCGGGTGACCACGGTGCGCTCCCGCAGACCCTTGGCACGGGCCGTGCGGATGAAGTCCTCGTTCATCGTCTCCAGCATTCCCGAGCGGGTCAGCCGCGCGTAGATGGCGGAGTACAGCAGGGCCAGCGAACACCACGCCGGGAAGAGCGTGTTGGCCCACTGTGCCGGGTTCTCGGTGAACGGGACGTAGGTGCGGCCGAAGATCGGCAGCTTGACGGTGAAGAGCAGGAGAGCCAGGTTGCCCGTGAAGAACATGGGCAGTGAGACGCCGGAGAGCGCGATACCCATGAAGGCGCGGTCGTAGAACGAGCGCGGCTTCAGCGCGGAGATGACACCGGCCACCACGCCGGAGACCAGCCACAGCACGGCGGCGCCCACGGCGAGCGAGAGAGTGATGGGGATACGCGAGGTGAGCTCCGGCCAGACCGCCTGGTGGTTCTTGAAGGAGTAGCCGAAGCAGGGTGCGTCGCAGTGCACCGTGGTGGGGCCGAGGTCATAGGTGGCGCCGGCCACGATCCCCTTGATGAAGTGCCAGTACTGGACGTAGACAGGCTGGTCCAGACCGAGGTTGTGCTTGACGGCATCGATGTCCGCCTGCGACGGGCTCTTGCCGATGTACTGCTGCGCCAGCTGGTCCGCTGTCTGGCCGGCGAGCCGTGGCAGCAGGAAGAAGATGGCGAAGGTGACCGCGGAGACGACCAGCAGCAGGATCACTGCCGCGAACGTCCGGCGGAGGATGTACGAGATCACGGGGACCGGCGCTGGTGTCCGCGGGCTGTGAAACCCGCGGACACCAATGCCTTCACCTGCCTTCCGGGGCTGCTACTTCGACGCGACGCCGATGTTGAGGTAGTCGTACTGACCGCTGAAGGCCGCCGTGGAAACCAGGTTGGTGTAGTTCGTCGGGCGGCCCAGCAGGACCTTGAAGTAGGTCAGCGGGACCAGGACGGCGTCGTCCATGGTCTTCTTGTCGATCTGGGTGTAGAGGCTGTTGCGCTCGTTGGTGTCCTGCGTGCCGATCGCCTTGCCCAGCAGCGCGTTGACGTCAGCGCTGTCGTACTGCGACAGGTTGGTGTTACCGGACTGGCTGATCGCCTTGCCGTTCAGGATCTGCTGCAGGAAGCCGTAGCCGGAGGGCCAGTCGGCGCCCCACTGCATCATCTCCAGGCCGATGTTCTGCTTCACGGTGAACTTCGGCACACCCGCGTAGTCGGTGAAGTACTTGCCCGACGGGTACTGCTTGAGGGTGGCGTTGATGCCGACCTTCTTCAGCGAGTTGATGATCGCCGTGGCCGCGTCGATCTCCTGCGGACGGTCCGAACGCGCCGAGATGTTGGTCGAGATCGACGAGGCGCCGCAGGCCTTCAGCTGCGCCTTGGCCTTCGCGGCGTCACCCTTGCTGTCCTTGCTGGCGTAGACGTCGGACTTGGCGTAGCCCGGGATGTCCGGCGGCAGCACGGTGGAGGCGACGTCACCGCGGATCGGGCCGCCCTCGGCGGTCTGCACCGACACCTTGTCGATCGCGTACTGGACGGCCTTGCGGCACTCGGGCTTGTCGAACGGCTTCACCTTGGTGTTGATCGCCATGTAGACGAGACGGCCACCGTAGGTGTTGTCCGTGTTGGCCTTCTTGGCGGGGTCGGTGAGCACTTCGGCCTGCGTGGAGGCCTGGACGCCGGTGCCGACGAGGTCGATGGCGTCGCCTGCCATGACGTCCTGGTCGATGGTCTCCGGGTTGACCTTCAGCTTGACGACGATCTTGTCCGGCAGCTGCTTGCGCAGCGGGTCGGTCTTCGCGTCCCACTTCTCGTTGCGCACGAGCACGGCCTGCTTGCCGTCCTCGTAGCTCTGGAACTTGTACGAGCCCGAGGAGACGATGCTCTTGACGTAGTCGACGCCCTTGTCCTTCGCCTGCGGCACGGGGGCCGTCTGCGGGGCGGCGACCAGGTAGTCGAACTCCTGGAAGGCCTGCTTCAGGTGGAAGGTGATGGTGGTGTCGTCGGGCGTCTCGATGGAGGACAGGCCCTTGGCGCTCTTGTCCTTGTACGGGCCCTTGTACTTGTCGCCGCCGGCCAGGAACTGCTGGAAGTAGTTCGGGCCGAGGGAGAGCACGTCACGCGCGAAGTTGGAGCGCTCGACGGCGTACTTGACGTCCTTCGAGGTGATCGGCGTGCCGTCCTCGTACTTCAGGCCCGGACGCAGCTTGTACGTCCAGGTCTTGCCGCCGTCGCTCGGCACGCCCTTGCCCGCCGCGAGGTCCGGGACGAGGGTGTTGCCCTCTTCGCCGGGGCCCGGCTTGAAGGTCATCAGCGGGCGGGCCCACAGGCGGCTGAGGTTGTACATGTACGCGTAGTACGTGTTGCCCGGGTCGAAGGAGTCCGGGACGTCGGACATCTCGTAGGTGACCGTGCCACCCTTCTTGTCCGACGCGTTCACGACGCCCTTGGTCGCGGCGTTGGCCCCGGCCGACTTGGTGCCGTTCTCGTTCTTGTTGTCATCGGCCTTGCTGCAACCCGCAAGAAACAGGCTGGCGGTGCCGATGGCCGCGATCGCGGCCAGCGCTGACCTTCGCATAATGGGCGCTTTCCCCTCCATTGTCGGAAACTTTTCGGACTCTCGGTGGCAGGCGTCAGCGACTGCGGGGGTCGAGAGCATCGCGGAGACCGTCGCCCAGCAGGTTGAAGGCCAGGACGGTCACAAAGATGGCGAGACCAGGGACGATCATGTACTGAGGGTCGACCTGGTAGTAGGTGACCGCTTCACGGAGCATGCCGCCCCAGGACGCCTGCGGGGGCTGGATGCCGACGCCGAGGAAGCTCAGGGACGCCTCGAAGAGGATGTTGGTCGGGATGAGCAGCGTCGAGTAGACGATGATCGGGCCGACCAGGTTCGGCAGCAGTTCCCGGAACAGGATGTAGGGGACCTTGGCGCCCATGCCCCGTGAGGCGTCCACGAACTCGCGTTCGCGCAGGGCGAGGGTCTGGCCACGGACGATCCGGCCCAGATACGGCCAGTTGAAGAAGCCGATGACGAAGATCAGCACGCTCAGGTGGAGCGGCAGCCCTTCCAGGCCGAACGCGCCGCCCTGCAGAGTGGCGGAGATGGAGATGGCGAACAGCAGGAGGGGGAAGGCGAGGAACGTGTCCATCAGCCGGCTGATGATCGAGTCGACCCGGCCGCCGTAGTAGCCGGCGACGACACCCATGATCGCGCCGATCACGTTGGACAGGATCGTGGCGCCGAAGGCGACCACCAGCGACACCCAGGAGCCCTCCAGGACGCGGGTGGCGATGTCCCGGCCGAACTTCGGGTCGACGCCGAGCGGGTGGTCCAGGCTCATGCCGCCCCAACTGCCCTTGGGCAGCGAGGTGTCAGGGGTGATCAGGTCCTGGTTGAAGGCGTTGGGGTCGAGCCCGAACATGGCCTGGATGGGGCGCGCGAGGACGGCGAGGAGGATCAGCAGGATCACGATGACGCCGCCGGCGACGGCGACCTTGTCCTTCTTGAACCTGGTCCAGGCGATGCGGCCCAGGGAACGACCCTCGATCTGCCCCTTACCGGCACCCTCCAGCACAGCCTCAGGCTGCACCTCGGCTGCTGCTCCGGTGGTCTCGATCGGTGCGGTCACGGTGAGCGACCCCTCTCGCCGGTGGTGACCGGCCTGCGCCTGCCGCGGATTGCGGCTTTGTCGACTTGCCATCGATCAGGAGGTCTCGACCTCCTGTCTGACTCGGGAGTCTTCAGCGTCGCTGTGATCACCCGCCAGAGCTGGCGGTGAAAGTATGCGCAACCGTGATGCAGTCCAGGGGATTCCGTTATCCGAACAGTGGGTAACGACCCTCGGACACGGTCCAGTTGCGGCACAAGGGCGAATTTGCGCGGTTCGGGGCGTTCGGCCGCTGTCTACGCGCGCAGAAGCGGGCCGACCGCGCGGATTTTGCGATCCGGGCCAAAAAACAGGTTCCGCCGCCCGGTTGCTCAGTAGCCGCCGTGCACCGGCGGATAGCCGTACCCGCCGGCCGGTGCCTGCGGCGGGGCCGGCACCTGGAGCTGGGGCTGCGGCGGCGCGGAGGCGTGGGCCTCGCGGTCGTAGAAGGGGCGGGCGTTGACCCGCATCCACATCACCACCGGGTCGTGCTCGTCGGTCATCGCGACCGTCGACACCGGCAGCCCCTCCGGGACCGCGCCGACGGACTGCTGCATCATCGCGCGGACCGAGTCGACCGCGGCGGGCGAGGCGTCGTACACGTCGAGGCCGAGGGCGAGATAGGGCGCTCCGAGCGCGGGCTGCACCCAGGCGCGGCGCAGTGAGCGGAGCGCGGGGGTGCGGTGCGCGTTCTGCGCGAGCAGGGCGTAGAACTGCGGGATCTCGATGCCGGGCTCGGACAGCCGGAGCGGGCCGGCGGGCTGTCGCTCCAGACCGGTGGCGATGCGGCGCAGATCCAGCCAGGGGATGCCGACACCGCCGCCCGGGGTGTGCGGGTTGAGCCAGAGGCCGTAGTGGTCCGGGTAGAGGGTGCGGGCCACGTCCAGGCCGTCGACCACTTCGTAGGAACGGTTCCAGCCACTGGCCGACAACTCCTGGGCGGAGGTGACGCAGGGGGCGTAGTGGGAGCCGTCCACCTCCATGTTCCCGTACTGGGCGTCCGGGGAGCCGGCCTGGCCGTGCCACAGGAGCATCCAGATCTGGCCCGAGGAGGGGGTGGCGAGGGCGCGCAGCAGGGCTTCGTACGCGTCGTAGCGTCCGGGCGTGACCTGGCGCAGCATGTGCTCGACGCTGCCGCTGACGCTGCCGCTGTGGCTCGCGCTCACCTGTCGTGCCCTTCTTTTCAGTGCCCCGCGTTCGGAGACAGCTTAAGCGCCCACGGGGGCGTGGCCTCGGGTCCGTGCGCGGGTGCGGGTGCGTGGTGGCTCGTCGCGCGGTTCCCCGCGCTCCCGGGTCGGCTGCCCTTGCGTCGGCTGCTAGTGACCGTACTGGTAGAAGGGCCGGACGTTCGTCTTCAGCCAGTCGCCCACCGGGTCCTGGGCCACGTCCAGCAGGACGAGGTTGACCGGCCACTTGACCGGGACTTTGCCGAGAGCCTTGCCCAGGGCTTCCAGCGGAAGTGCCCGCACATCCCCTTCCCACTGGGAGAGTTCCACGCCCACGAACATCACCGGGTCGGCCGTCTCGACGGCGGCGAGGCAGCGGCGGGCGGTGAGGACCACGCCGGTCGCGGCGAACTCGGCGGAGGCGGCGGCGAGGAAGTCGACCGGGTCGTCCTGCCAGTCGGGCTCGAAGAGGCGGACCCGGCCGCCGCTGCCGGGGCCGTCGAGCGGGGTGCGGCCCGCGCGGCACAGCTCGGCCACGGCCTCGGGCGGAAGAGGTATGCCGACCACGCCGTCGGGGTTGACGGCGATACCGACCTGCGGGGGCAGGCCGCGGGCGAACTCGACCGCCGGAGCGATGGTGTACGACATGTGGGAACCGGTCACCTGGCGCAGCTGCTCCTCGGAGCTGAACACCGGGACGTACGCCTGGCCGCCGATGTCCAGCGTCGGCAGGTCCAGCGGGCCGCTGTCCGGGCCGCCGCCGTTGGGCAGCGGTATCCACAGGAAGCTCCGGCCGAGGACCTCGATGATCCGGCCGCCCGCCGAGGGGATGCCGAGGGAGGCCGACAGCACCTCCTCCAGCTCGTTGCCGGGCCAACCGCCGTGCGGGTGGGGGTGCGCCTGTGCCGGGAAGTCCGCGGGAAAGTCCGCCGGGAAGTCCATCTGCCTACCGCCTGCTGGTAACCACTGCTGAGAGCAAGAAGGCTAGCGGGTGACTGTGACAGCCCCTCACCGAGTGAAGCCGACGCGGTCCAGGACGTCCGCCGCGTCCCGGTCGAGCAGCACCGCCGCACCGCAGCCGGCGGGCAGTTCCCCCCTCTCCACCGCGCGCAGCAGGCGGCCGCTGGTCCGGCGGTGGCGGCGGAAGGCGTAGCGGGAGACACCCCGGCCGCGCTCGTGCTGGCCCTGCCGGGCCGTGTCGGGGGTGACGTCGAGGAGGAGCAGGTGCAGGGTGGCGCCGCGCCGCCGGGCTTCGCGGGCGAGCCAGGCGCGCACCCAGGGCTGGGTGCCGCAGTCGTGCACGACGACTCCCTCGCCGGTGCGCAGGGCCCGGCGCAGTCCGGCGTAGTGGGCGAGGCGGACCAGCGGGCGGTACAGCGCGTAGGGGAGCGGGCGGGGGACGCGGGCGTCCCAGCGGTCGCGCGTGTCCTGGGAGTCGATGCGGTGGCCGGTGACCGCGCGGTGCATCAGGGTGGACTTGCCGCTGCCGGGCAGACCGGTGATCACCACGAGGTCGCGGGGGGCGAAGAGCAGGGCGCGGGGGCTGCGGCCCGCGCGGTCGCGCAGGTCGCGGACGACCGGGGCGGGGCGGTCCGCACAGCGCTCGCGAGCCGGTGCGGAGGGCTGCTTCGGCACCGCGATGCCGGCAGTGGCGGCGTAGGCCGATGTCCTGTTCACCGTGATCGTCCTCCCCCTGTGGGCCCGGTCATCCCCATGCCCGTTGTACGTAAAGAGAAGGTAATGGGCAACGGTCGGCGGTTCGTGCGCGTACTGCCACAGCTCGGTCACAAGGAGCACACTCTGGCTGGCCGGGGTACGGCGTGCAATGATGTGCCCGCCAACTGCATACCGGCCGTTTGAATCCGCGCGGGAGAGTTCCCAGCAGCCTCGCTGGGGCGCCGAAGGAGCAAGTCCCTCCCTTGAATCTCTCAGGCCCCGTTACCGCGCGGGCGAGGCACATCTGAAAAGCGGGCCGCTGCGACAGCGGCCCCACCCAAGGTGCAAGCCGTGATCGTCCCTGTGGCGGTCGTGGCGAACCTCTCAGGTTCCGATGACAGATGGGGAGGAACGTTCCTCGCCCGCCCCATGTCTGCCTTGGGAGACGACCGACCGATGAGCAGTACCGAACTCCGTCACACCGCGCTCGATGCCGTGCATCGTTCGCTGGGCGCGACGATGACCGACTTCGCCGGCTGGGACATGCCCCTGCGCTACGGCTCCGAGCGCGACGAGCACGTCGCCGTGCGGACCAGGGCCGGTCTCTTCGACCTGTCCCACATGGGCGAGATCACCGTCACCGGGGCCGGGGCCGCCGCCCTGCTGAACTTCGCCCTGGTCGGCAACATCGCCTCCGTGGGCGTCGGCCGTGCCCGCTACACCATGATCTGCCAGGCCGACGGCGGCATCCTGGACGACCTGATCGTCTACCGGCTGGCCGAGACCGAGTACATGGTGGTCGCCAACGCCTCCAACGCCCAGGTGGTGCTGGACGCGCTGACCGAGCGCGCGGCGGGCTTCGACGCCGAGGTGCGCGACGACCGGGACGCGTACGCGCTGATCGCGGTCCAGGGCCCCGAGTCCCCCGGCATCCTGAAGTCCGTCACCGACGCCGACCTGGACGGCCTGAAGTACTACGCCGGCCTCCCCGGCACCGTCGCCGGCGTCCCGGCGCTGATCGCCCGCACCGGCTACACCGGCGAGGACGGCTTCGAGCTGTTCGTGAAGCCGGAGCACGCCGTCGAACTGTGGCAGGCGCTCACCAAGGCCGGCGAGGGCGCCGGCCTGGTGCCGTGCGGCCTGTCCTGCCGGGACACGCTGCGCCTGGAGGCGGGCATGCCGCTGTACGGGCACGAGCTGACCACCTCCCTGACCCCCTTCGACGCCGGGCTCGGGCGCGTGGTGAAGTTCGAGAAGGAGGGCGACTTCGTCGGGCGTGAGGCGCTCGCGCGGGCCGCCGAGCGTGCCGCCGCCGAGCCGCCCCGGGTCCTGGTCGGCCTGGTCGCCGAGAGCCGCCGGGTGCCGCGCGCCGGATACGCCGTCGTCTCCGGCGGCCAGGTGATCGGCGAGGTCACCTCCGGTGCCCCCTCCCCCACCCTGGGCAAGCCGATCGCCATGGCCTACGTCGACGCCGCGCACGCGGCGCCGGGCACCGAGGGTGTAGGCGTGGACATCCGGGGCAGCCACGAGCCGTACCAGGTCGTGGCGCTGCCGTTCTACAAGCGCCAGAAGTAGACACTGAGCGCGGTTGCGTGTCCGCGGGGCCCCGGTCCCGTGGCCGGCGCGTGACCCTGCGCACACTCACCCGCCCACCAGCGGTTTCCGCAGTCCCCCCGTCACCAGCACTCCCGCGCGTACAGGAGAATTCAGGCCATGAGCAACCCCCAGCAGCTGCGCTACAGCAAGGAGCACGAGTGGCTGTCGGCCGCCGAGGACGGCGTCTCGACGGTCGGCATCACGGAGCACGCGGCCAACGCGCTCGGTGACGTCGTCTTCGTCCAGCTCCCCGAGGTCGGCTCCACGGTGTCCGCGGGCGAGACCTGCGGCGAGCTGGAGTCGACGAAGTCGGTCTCCGACCTGTACTCGCCGGTCACCGGTGAGATCACCGAGGTCAACGAGGATGTCGCCGCCGACCCGTCGCTGGTGAACTCCGCCCCGTTCGAGGGCGGCTGGCTGTTCAAGGTACGCGTCACGGAGGAGCCGGCCGAGCTGCTCTCCGCCGACGAGTACTCCGCCTTCACCGCCGGCTGAGGAGTCGTGGCCCTATGACTGTCCTGAACACCCCCCTGCACGAGCTGGACCCGGAGATCGCCGCGGCGGTCGACGCCGAGCTGGACCGCCAGCAGTCGACCCTGGAGATGATCGCCTCCGAGAACTTCGCGCCGCTCGCGGTGATGGAGGCGCAGGGCTCGGTCCTCACCAACAAGTACGCCGAGGGCTACCCGGGCCGCCGCTACTACGGCGGCTGCGAGCACGTCGACGTCGCCGAGCAGATCGCCATCGACCGGATCAAGGAGCTGTTCGGCGCCGAGTACGCCAACGTGCAGCCCCACTCCGGCGCCTCCGCGAACCAGGCGGCCCTGTTCGCCCTGGCCAAGCCCGGGGACACCATCCTCGGCCTGGACCTGGCGCACGGCGGCCACCTGACCCACGGGATGCGGCTGAACTTCTCCGGCAAGCAGTTCAACGTGGTCGCCTACCACGTGGACGACGCCGGCCTGGTCGACATGGCCGAGGTCGAGCGGCTCGCCAAGGAGCACCGCCCGAAGGTGATCATCGCGGGCTGGTCGGCGTACCCCCGGCAGCTGGACTTCGCCGAGTTCCGCCGGATCGCCGACGAGGTCGAGGCGTACCTGTGGGTCGACATGGCGCACTTCGCCGGTCTGGTCGCGGCGGGCCTGCACCCGAACCCGGTCGAGTACGCGGACGTGGTGACGTCCACCACGCACAAGACCCTCGGCGGTCCGCGCGGCGGCGTCATCCTGGCGAAGAAGGACTTCGCGAAGAAGCTGAACTCGTCCGTCTTCCCGGGCTTCCAGGGCGGCCCCCTGGAGCACGTGATCGCGGCCAAGGCGGTCTCCTTCAAGGTCGCCGCCTCGGCGGACTTCAAGGAGCGCCAGCGTCGTACGGTGGAGGGCGCCCGCATCCTCGCCGAGCGTCTGACGGCCGCCGACGCCCGCGCGGCCGGTGTGAACGTGCTGTCCGGCGGTACGGACGTGCACCTGATCCTGGTCGACCTGCGCGAGTCCGAGCTGGACGGCCAGCAGGCCGAGGACCGGCTCCACGAGGTCGGTATCACGGTCAACCGCAACGCCGTCCCGAACGACCCGCGGCCCCCGATGGTCACCTCGGGTCTGCGCATCGGTACGCCCGCCCTGGCGACCCGCGGCTTCACGGCCGAGGACTTCGCCGAGGTCGCGGACGTGATCGCGGAGACGCTCAAGGCGCCCTCGCCCTTCCCGGCGGCCGACGCGGAGGCCCTGAAGGCGCGTGTGAAGGCGCTCGCCGACAAGCACCCGCTGTACCCGGGTCTGAACAAGTAGGTCACCTTTCGCGGGGCACCGCGCACACTGGGAGTACCGGCGTGCGTGGTGCCCGCGCCCCTGTACCACCCTTTGCACCACCCCCGTATTGAGGAGTCACCCGTGGCCATCTCGGTCTTCGACCTGTTCTCGATCGGCATCGGCCCGTCCAGCTCCCACACCGTCGGACCGATGCGCGCGGCGCGCATGTTCGCCCGACGGCTGCGCAACGAGGACCTGCTCGACTCCGTCGCGTCCCTGCGCTGCGAGCTGTACGGCTCGCTCGGCGCGACCGGCCACGGCCACGGCACCCCGAAGGCGGTGCTGCTCGGCCTGGAGGGTGCCTCGCCGCGCACGGTGGACGTGGAGACAGCCGACGAGCGGGTGGAGAGCATCAAGACGACGGGCCGTCTGAAGGTGCTCGGCGAGCACGAGATCCCGTTCTCCTTCGACGACGACCTGGTCCTGCACCGCCGCAAGGCGCTGCCCTACCACGCGAACGGCATGACGGTCCGGGCGTACGACGCCACGGGCGCCGAGGTGCTGTCGAAGACGTACTACTCGGTCGGCGGCGGGTTCGTCGTGGACGAGGACGCGGTCGGAGCGGACCGCATCGTGCTGGACGACACGGTCCTGAAGTATCCGTTCCGCACCGGCGACGAGCTGCTCCGCCTGACCAAGGAGACGGGCCTGTCGATCTCCTCCCTGATGCTGGAGAACGAGCGGGCCTGGCGCACCGAGGAGGAGATCCGCGCGGGCCTGCTGGAGATCTGGCGCGTGATGCGCGAGTGCGTGCAGCGCGGCATGTCCCGTGAGGGCATCCTGCCCGGCGGTCTGAAGGTCCGCCGCCGCGCCGCCGTCTCGGCCCGCCAGCTGCGCGCCGAGGGCGACCCGCTGGCGCACGCCATGGAGTGGATCACGCTGTACGCGATGGCGGTGAACGAGGAGAACGCGGCGGGCGGCCGGGTCGTCACGGCCCCGACCAACGGCGCGGCCGGCATCATCCCGGCGGTCCTGCACTACTACATCAACTTCGTCCCCGGCGCCGACGAGGAGGGAGTCGTCCGCTTCCTGCTGGCCGCCGGCGCGATCGGCATGCTCTTCAAGGAGAACGCGTCCATCTCCGGCGCCGAGGTCGGCTGCCAGGGCGAGGTCGGCTCCGCCTGCTCCATGGCCGCGGGTGCCCTCGCCGAGGTGCTGGGCGGCTCCCCCGAGCAGGTGGAGAACGCGGCCGAGATCGGCATGGAGCACAACCTGGGTCTGACCTGCGACCCGGTCGGCGGCCTGGTGCAGATCCCGTGCATCGAGCGCAACGGCATGGCCGCGGTGAAGGCGGTCACGGCCGCGAAGATGGCGATGCGCGGCGACGGCTCGCACAAGGTGTCCCTGGACAAGGTCATCAAGACCATGAAGGACACCGGCGCCGACATGAGCGTGAAGTACAAGGAGACGGCCCGGGGCGGGCTCGCGGTGAACATCATCGAGTGCTAGCCGGGCCGGGGCGAGAGCCCGCTGTGCAGGAGGCGGATTCCCCGGGGGATCCGCCTCCTTCCGGTGTCGTGTGCGGGTTCAGCCGGTGGTCAGGGTGGCGTCGTCGACGACGAAGCTGGTCTGAAGGCCGGCGTCCTCGGTGGCGGTGAAGGTCAGCGTGATCTGCTGCCCGAGGTACTGGCTCAGGTCCAGGGCGTGTTCGGTGTAGCCGGTGGCCGCTTGGGCGTTGGAGTAGGTCTGCTTCACGGTTCCGCCGACCTTGACCTGGAAGGTGTCGTACGCCGTCGCGCCCGACTCGGCGGTGTCGATGTGCAGCCAGTACCTCAGGGTCGCCTTCGTGCAGCCGGCCGGGACGGTCACCGTCTGGCCGATGGCGTCGGTGGCCGCGTAGCCGTAGCCGGCCAGCCAGGCGTACCGGGACCCGGAGTGCGCGGACTGGCCGCTGAACGAACCGATCGCACCGGTGTCACCCGTCCACGGTGACGTACCGCTCTCGAAGCCGCCGTTGGAGATCACCTGCGACGTCGTGCAGCCGCCCGCGCCCTTGACGGTCAGCGTGTACGGCGCGGTGTGCGTGGTGGAGCCGGTGCCGGTGATCGTGAGGCCGTACGTGCCCGGTGGCACGGAGGAACCGACGGAGACCGTCGCCGTGGACGAGGCGCCGGAGGTCACCGCGGACGGGCTGAAGGCGACCGTGACACCCGCCGGGGCGCCGGTGGCGGACAGGTTCACCGTCTGCGCCGAGCCGCTGGTGGTGGCCGTGGAGACGGTGGTGGTCAGCGAGGTGCCCGGGTCGGTGCTGCCCGCGGCGGGGCTCGCCGTCACCGAGAAGTCGTTCGCCGGGGTGGTGTCCGACACCGCCTGCTTCCACAGTGTGTAGGCGACGCCGTCGGCGGCGCGGTTCAGCCCGGTGGCGTTGATGTTGCCGGTGGTGTCGCAGGAGGAGTGGTAGCAGCCGTCGTACGCGGCCCCGGCCGTGCCGCCCCACTTGGCCGCCTGCGCCGAGGTCTTGCGGGCGCTCGCACCCATGGCGTAGCCGGAGGTCGGGATGCCGTAGTTCTCGAAGGAGTAGTCGTCGGAGCGGCCCGCGCCCTCGGTGTTCTCCTCGGGCTGGAGGTTCAGCGAGTCCCAGTACGCCTTCATGGGCGCGGCGGCGGCGGAGTTGATGTGGTTGATGAAGTAACCGCCGTTGGGCGAGGCGACCATGTCGAAGTTGTAGTACGCCTTGATCGCCGAGCGCTGGGCCGAGGTCAGCGAGCGGGCGTAGAAGTCCGAGCCGTTGAGGCCCTGTTCCTCGTCCGTCCACCAGCCGAAGCGGGCGCGCGCCGCCATCGAGGGACGGGTCTCGGCCAGTTTCAGCGCGACCTCCAGGAGGGTCGCGCTGCCGGAGCCGTTGTCGTTGATGCCGGGGCCGGCGGAGACGCTGTCCAGGTGCGAGCCGAACATGTACACCTGTGACGCGTCGCCGTTGGGCCATTCGGCGATCAGGTTGGGTCCGGCGCCGCTGGTGCAGCCGGAGGTGCAGGGCTGCTCGGTGACGGTGTAACCGGCCGCCTGGAGCTTGCCCTTCACGTAGGCGACCGAGTCGCGGTAGCCCTGGCCGGTCGACCTGCGGTTGCCGCCGTTGCGGCCGGCTATGGCGTTCAGTTCGGTGAGGTGCGCCTGAACCCTGGTGACGTCGATGTCGGGCGCGGTCGCGGTCAGGGTGGGGGCCGGGGCCGCCGCCGTGTGGTGGCCCGGGGAGGCCGCCTCGGCGTCCGCGGGCAGCGCCGCGAGTCCCGCGGCGGCCGTGACCAGCGAGATGCCTGCCAGGGTGATTCTTCGTAGCCGTAACACCGTGTCTCCTGGTGGGGTGTGAGGAAACGAGGGGTGAGCGTGGGGAGGATCCGGATGAGCCGTACCGCGTTGCAAGGTAATCATGCGCATGCCAACCGCAAGTCACTCCTCGCACCGCGGGACCGGCCGGAACGGGGGCGCGTCCGTCGGAGGCCGCCGGACGCGTGCCCCGGGACCGATGTTCCTCCCGGGGCTACCGCACGGTAACCACCCGGCTCTACGCTGCCGCCAACTCAGCCACTACGAAGGGACGTTGGCGGATGCGTGTAATGAGACGGCTGGCGGCGCTCGCGGGTGCCGCCGCTCTGCTGGCGGTCATGCCGGGCAACGCCCACGCGGCCTCGCCGAAATTCTCCGAGACGACGGCCATCGGCACGCACAACGCCTACGACAAGGCCAAGTACCCGTACTTCGCCCAGGCGCTGGACTCGGGCGCCTCGCTGCTGGAGCTGGACGTCTACGTCGACAGCATCACCCACCGCTGGCGGGTCAGCCACAGCAACCCGCTGGGCAACGACAACAACTGCGAGGCGGCGAAGACCCCGGGCGAGCTGTACGGCAAGAGCCGCAACCAGGACCTCGGCAGCTGCCTGGACAACATGGCCGCCTGGAACCAGCTCCACCCCGACCACCCGCCGATCGTCGTCAAGGTCGAACTGAAGGTCGGTTTCAACAACAACGCCGGTCTCGGGCCGGACGAGTTCGACAGGCTCGTCGCGCAGAGGCTGGGCAGCAGCGTCTACAAGCCGGCCGACCTGCTCGGCGGGACGTACGGAACGCTGGACGCGGCGGCGAAGGCCAACGCCTGGCCGGCCCGGGACTCCCTCAGGGGCAAGTTCCTCTTCGACCTGATCCCGGGCACGGTGGAGCAGGCCAACCCGTTCGACCACTACTGGACGGACGAGGAGTACGGCGACCACCTGCGCGACCTGGCCGCGGCCGGCGACATCTCCGCGGCCCAGGCGTTCCCGGTCGTCCTGGGCGCCGGCGCCGGCGACCCGCGCACCAGCAGGTACGACACCTCGATCCGCCCCTGGTTCGTGTTCTTCGACGGCGACGCGGCCACGTACGTCAACAACGGCTACGACACCTCGTTCTACTCCGCGAACCACTACATCCTGATCACCACGGGCGCCCACAGCGTGTCCCCGGCGATCTCCTCCACCAATCCGACGGACGCCGAAGTCGCCGCACGGCTCGCTCTGCTGGCCAAGAACCACGCGAGCCTCATCACCTCGGACTGGTCCGCGAAGCCGGCGTCGGTGCTGGGGGCGACGGCGGCCCGGGGCTGACGCCTGCCGGAGCCAAGGGCGGGTCGCTCACGCCGGGCCGGGGCATACATCAGTCAACTCCTGTCTCCCCCCACCGGCACTTTGGGAGTCCCCATGCTCCACGGCATCGACGTGAGCGCCTACCAGTCCACCTCCTACGACACGGACGGCCTCTCCTTCGCCTTCGTCAAGGCGACGGAGGGGCGTTCGTACGCCAATCCCCGCCTGACCGCGCAGACGAAGACCGCCCGTGACGCCGGACTGGTCGTCGGCTTCTACCACTTCCTGTGGCCCGGCGACCTCACCGCCCAGGCCGACTACTTCCTCCGCCACGCCCCGGACCGCCCGGGCGACCTCCTCGCCGTGGACTGGGAGCTCACCGGCGACGGCACCCACGCGAGCAACGCAGAGAAGGACCGCTTCATCCGCACGCTGAGGGAACGACGGCCGGACAACCGGGTCGTGCTCTACTGCAACCGCAGCTTCTGGCTGACCGTGGACACCACCTCCTATGCCGGGGACGGACTGTGGATCGCCGACTACGTCACCGCCGGCAAGCCCCGCATCAAGGCGAAGTGGCTGTTCCACCAGTACGCCAGCGAACCCCACGACAAGGACGTGGCGAACTTCGCGAGCAGGGCCGCGCTGAAACAGTGGGCCGGCGGCGCCTGAGCCGGGCCACCCGTTCCGCGCATCACGCGCTCCGCCGGCCCGGCCGCCCCCGGCGGCGGCCGGAGTCAGCCCCGGAAGTCCGCCGGGCGCTCCGGGGACGCCTCCGACAGGGCCTTTCGTACCGCGGCCGCGTCACCGCGCAGGCCGTAGACCGGGGTGCCGGGCTGCTGGCGCCAGGAGTCGGCGACGGAGCCGGCGTCGACCGTGTCGAAGCCCAGTTCGTCGATCAGGCCGCGCACCGTCCGCTTGGCCGCCTCGTCGTCGCCGGCGACCGGGAGGGCCATGCGGCCGGGGTCGCCCGCGGGGCGGTGGCGGTCCAGGATGTCCTGGGCGTAGGTGCCGTTGAACGCCTTGATCACCGGGTGCCCGAGGTGCTGCTCGGTCCAGGCGCTCTCGGTGAGGCCCTCGTCCTCGATGGCCGCGATCCGGCCGTCCCGCTGCGGGTAGTAGTTGCCGGTGTCGATCACCGCGGCGCCCTCGGCCGCGCCGTCCAGCAGGCCCGCGGGCAGGCCCGGGACCGCCTTCAGCGGGACGGTGACGACCACGACCTGGGCGCCCTCGGCGGCGTCCGCGGCCAGGACCGGGGTGGCGCCGGTCTCCTCGGCCAGTTCCCGGAGCGTCTCGGGGCCGCGGGAGTTGGCGACGGACACATCGTGGCCGAGGGCGGTGAGCCGCCGGGTGAGGTTTCCGCCGATGTTCCCCGCGCCGATGATGCCGATCTTCATGGCTGACCTTCCGGATGCTTCATGCACGTGCATGCTTCTGTCGTCCGGGTCAACCTCGCGGGGACACGGCCTATTCCGGTCGCGGCGCCGAACGGGCACAGGCCGTCACGCCCGGGGGTCACCCCCGAGCCGGCCGGGCCTCAGATCCGTACGACGATCTTTCCGGTGTGCGCGTTGGACTCCATCAGCCGGTGGGCGTCCACGATCCGGTCCAGGCCGTCGAAGACCTCGCCGATCACCGGGCGGAGCGTGCCGTCGGCCAGCCCCGACGCGAGGTAGTGGCCGGCCCGGCGGCGACCGTCGGCGGTGCCGGTGAGGTCGAGGTTGCTGTAGCCGTGGACGGTCAGCGGCCACTGCATCGGCAGTTCCGTGGGGCGCTCGGCCAGCCAGCCGTAGCTGATCAGCGTGCCGTCGGCGGCCGTCGCCGCGCCCAGCTCCCGCAGGTACGGTCCGCCGATCGCGTCCAGCACGATGTCGGCGCCCCGGCCGCCGGTCAGCCGCCGGGTCTCCTCGGTGACCTCCTCCCGCTCGGTGACGATGACGTGCTCGGCGCCGAGGTCGAGCAGCGCCTGCCGCTTGCCCTCGGTGCGGGTGGTGGCGATCGGGACCGCTCCGGCCCGCCGGGCCGTCTGGATCGCGGCGGTGCCGACCCCGCTGGACGCCCCGGTGATCAGCACGTGGTCGCCGGCCCGCAGGCCCGCCCGCTCGACCAGGGCGCCGTACGCGGTGGTGTAGGTGAGCCAGACGGCCGCCGCGGTGACCGCGTCGGCGCCGGCCGGGCGGAGCAGCAGCGAGGTCTCGGGCAGCAGCACGTGGTCGCCGTAGACCCCGTGGGAGCTGAGGTTGAAGTTGGCCGCCGACAGCACGAGGTCGCCCGGCGCGAAGTCGGTCACCTCCGGGCCGACCGCCGTCACCTCACCGGCCGCCTCGTAGCCGTTGCGCGAGCCGGGCAGGGCCGGAAGGTAGAAGTAGGCACCGGAACGGAGCATCGCCTCGGCGCGGTTGAGGCCGAGCGCCTCGACCCTGACCAGGACCTCGCCCGGACCGGGCGCGGGCAGCTCGACCTGCTCGACCCTGAGGACGTCGGGGCCGCCGAGTTCGTTGAAGAGCACTGTGCGTGCGGTGGTTGACATGCCGTCGACGCTACGGCCGGAACGGAAGACTCTCCATGTCTGCCGATCTCGGTTTCCTGTCCGATCGTCTTCCGTAGGTGGATGTGTGGGCTAGGGTCGGCGCATGGACGTACTCAGTGACGTGGTCGCCGCCATGCGGACCGGCCGGCCGCACTCCGCGCGCCGGTACAAGTACGCGCCCTGGGGCCTTAGATGGGCCGACTCCGACGAGCCCGGTTTCCATGTGGTGCTGCGCGGCTCGGCCTGGCTGATCCCGCGGGACGGGGATCCGGTGGCGCTGGCGCCGGGGGATGTCGTCTTCCTCGCGCACGGGCAGGGACACGGGCTGGCCAGCGGGCTCGACGCGCCGCTGCGCGAGGTACGGCTGCTGCCCGACGGCACCTGGAGCGGTCCGCCCGAGGAAGCGCGCGAGGGCTGCCCGGACACCGTCACCCTGTGCGGCACCTACCGGCTCGACCGGGACCGGGCGCACCGGCTGCTGGCCGAGCTGCCCCAGGTGGTGCACCTGCCCGCCCGGGTGGGCGGCCACCGCTCGCTGCGGGCGGCGGTGGAGCTGCTGGGGATGGAGCTGGAGGAGCAGCGGCCGGGCACCGACGCGATCGTCACGTCGCTGCTGGACACCCTGCTGCTGTACATCCTGCGGGCCTGGTGGGAGAGCGAGCGGGCCGCGGGCCGGAAGCGGGGCTGGGCGGCGGCACTGGCCGATCCGGCGGTCGCGGTGGCGCTGCGCGCGATCCACGGCGATCCGGCACGCGACTGGACGGTGGCGCAGCTGGGTGCGGCCGGCGGGTTGTCCCGCGCGGCGTTCGCACGCCGGTTCACGGCGCTGGTGGGCGAGCCGCCGCTGGCGTACCTGACGTGGTGGCGGATGACCACGGCGGGGCGGTTGCTGCGCCACGACGACATGTCGCTGCGCGAGGTGGCCGAACGGACCGGATACACCTCGGAGTTCGCCTTCGCCAAGGCGTTCAAACGGGAGTTCGGGATGCCGCCGGGGCGGTACCGCCGGGCCGCGGCGGGGTGAGCCTCAACCTCTCCCGCCGGGACTCCGTGATCCTCTCGGTGCACCCGCACAACGACCGCGGGACGGGGGTCGCGTGCGCCGAACTCGCCGTGCCGGCCGGTGCCCAGCGGGTGGAGGGCTGCCTGTTCGGCAACGGCGAGCGCACCGGTAACGTCGATCTGGTGACCCTGGCCCTGAACCTCTTCGCCCAAGGGGTCGACCCGATGGTCGACTTCAGCGACATCGACGCGGTACGGCCTTCGCCGAGTGCCGGGTGGACGGCGTCGCGGCCTGGGGCGCGGGCACCGGCCCGTCGGCCGCCGTGCTCGCGGTGCTGTCCGCGGTGAACCGGGGGCTGCGATGACGGAGGTACTGCGTGCCGAGGACGTGCACGTCGTGCGGGACGGCCGGTGCCTGCTCCAGGAGGTGTCCCTGACCGTCCGGGCCGGTGAGCACTGGGCGCTGCTCGGCGCCAACGGCGCGGGCAAGTCCACGCTGCTCGGGCTGCTGGGCGCACTGGTGCATCCGACCCGGGGCACGGTGGAGGTGCTCGGGCGCCGGCTGGGCCGGGTGGATCTGCGTGAGCTGCGGACGCGGGTCGGGCACGTCAACCCGCGCCATCCGCTGACCTCGCCGCTGCGGGTACGGGACGTGGTGCTCACCGGGGTGACCAACTCGATCGAGCCGGTGCCGCGGTGGCGGCCGACTCCGCATCAGGTGGCGCGGGCCGATGCGCTGCTGGTCACACTGGGGCTGGGCGCCTTCCGGGACGCCCGGTGGCCGACACTCTCGCACGGGCAGCGGGGCCGGACACTGATCGCGCGGGCGCTGATGCCCGAGCCGCGGCTGCTGCTCCTGGACGAGCCGGCGACCGGTCTGGATCTGCCCGGCCGGGAGCAGCTGATCGAGGCGCTGGAGGAGCTGCGGGCGGCCCGTCCGGCGCTGGCGACGGTGCTGGTCACCCATCATCTGGAGGAGCTGCCGGCGGGCACCACGCATGCCGTGCTGCTGCGCGAGGGGCGGGTGCTGGCCTCGGGGCCGGTCGAGTCGGTGCTCACCGGTGACCAGGTCGGCACGTGCTTCGACCTGCCGCTGGCGCTGGAGCGGCACGATGGCCGCTGGAGCGTGCGCATCCGGCGCGCCGGGTGAGATGACGACGGCAGGGAGCGCCCGGTCCGCGCGGGACGGGGCGTCCCCTGCCGTCATCGGGTCACTTGTTCAGGTAGGTCCAGAACTCGTCGAACGACAGCACCTTGTCGCCGTTGAGGTCGCGGGTCCTGATGATGGCCTCGGCGACCGTCTCGGTGACGTTCCAGTCACCCTGCTGCGCGAGGGCGGACTTGAACTCCGCCGCGGTGATGAACCCGTCACCGTCCGCGTCTATCCGCTGGAACTGCTTGCGTGCTTCCTCGATGTCCGGCACCGATCCGCCCCTTTTGCTCGTGTTTCTCATGCCGTGCTGGCGTACTGACGCAGGTCAGATTAACGGCCCGTGCGAGCCCGGAGTGCCGCGACCACCGGGCGACGTCCTTGGCGTGCGGCGGGGCGGCCCGCCGGTTCACGAGGGCGGGCAGTTCGCGGGAGCCGGCCTTCCGCGCTTGCCGCCCGCCCGGCCGGGCGGCGACGTCTCAGCGGAAGATACCGGTGTGCCCGAGCGAGTAGCGGCCGGGCTGGGGGTAGACGGCGAGGCCGTGCGGGCCGCTGCCGACCTTGATCCGGGCCAGTTGGGTGCCGGTGCGGGTGTCGATGGCGTACACCTCGGAGTTGTACCGGCCGGACAGCCACAGCACCTTGCCGTCGGCGGAGACACCGCCCATGTCGGGGCTGCCGCCGCCGGGCAGACGCCACTTGGCGGTGAGCCGGTCACGGGTGAAGTCGAAGACCGAGATGGAGCCCTCGCCCCGGTTGGAGATGTACATCACGCGGGAGTCGCGGCTGACGTACAGGCCGTGCGCGCCCTTGCCGGTGGCGAGGAACCGGGGCCGGGTGAACTTGTCGCCGTCGAGGATCCACACACCGTCCGCCATCATGTCCGCGATGTAGAACAGCTTGCCGTCCGGTGAGACCTTGACGTCCTGCGGCATGGCGCCGTGGAGCGGCAGCTTCTCGTGCCGGAGGACCTCCATCCGCGCGGTGTCGACCTTGAGGATCTCGCCGCTGAACTCGCAGGAGACGATGAAGTAGCGGCCGTCGATCGAGAAGTCGGCGTGGTTGACGCCGTAGCAGCTGACCGGGAGGGCCTTGACGACCTTCATGGTGTGCGCGTCCCGGAAGACCAGCTGGCGGTCCATGGAGGCCATGACGACGGCGTACTTGCCGTCGGGCGTGAAGTAGAGGTTGTACGGGTCGTGCACGTCGACCGGCGCGCCGGCCCGGCCGGTGCGCGGGTCGATCGGGGTGAGGGTGTTGCCGAGGTCGTTGTTCACCCAGAGGGTCTTCAGGTCCCAGGAGGGTACGACGTGCTGGGGCTGGCGGCCGACCCGGACGGTCTCGACGACTTGGTAGGTCGCCGGGTCGATGACGGTGACCGTGTCGGAGTTGGTGTTGGGGACGTACACCCGGGAGGGGAAGTCCTTGACCACGGGCGAGAGCCGGTTCGGCCGGTCGGCGGAGTACAGGTCGGCGGGGTCCTCGACCGGCGGCATCCCGGGCAGCACGTTCACCCGCGGCTGCCGCACCCGCGGTTGCACCGGCGCCTTGCTGGTGAGGGTCTCGCTCTCGTGAGAGTCCGGCCCGCCACCGCACGCGGAGAGCAGCGTCAGGGCGGTGGCGGCGGCACCGGCGGCCAGCAGGCGGGCGGCTTTCGTGGTTCGCATCAGCTCAGCAGCTCCGTGGTGGTGACCGCGCGCAGTCCGCGGCGGCCGAGTTCGGTCAGGACGTCGGGGAGGGCGGCGACCGTGTCCGCGTATCCGAAGTGCAGGCTCACCACCGACCCGCCGCGCACCTCGGCGAGGACCTTGCGGGTGACGGCGGCGGCGCCGGGGGCGGTGTAGTCGAGCGAGTCGACGTCGTACGACAGCACGTGCGGGTAGCCGGCGGTGCGGGCCAGCCGCGCGACGAGCGGGGAGGCGGCCGGGGCGCGGGAGGGGCGGAACCAGGTGCCGATGGATCCGGTGAGCCGCTTCAGCCGCTCGGCGCAGTCGGTGATCTCCCTGCGGGCGTCCGCCTCGGCCAGGGTGTTGATGCCGATGTGCCGCTGGGTGTGGTTGCCGAGGTCGTGGCCGCCGTCGAGGATGCGCCGGGCGAGGTCCGGGTGCTCGTCCAGCCAGGTGCCGACGGCGAGCACGGTGAGCCGGGCGCCCTGCTTCTCGGCCTCGCTCAGCAGGGAGTGGGCGAGGGCGGGGTCGCCCTGGCCGTGGAAGGTGAGGGCCACCTGGGGGCGGGAGCGCGGGCCGTGGGTGATCTGGACGGGCTGCCCGGGGTAGGCACGGGCGGCGGGGGCGGCCTGGGCGGTGGCCGCGGGTCTGCCGGACCCGCGGACGGCGGACGGGGACGCGGAGGCCGGGGCGGCGGGTGGAGCGGCCGGGCCGGAGCCGCAGCCGGTGGCGAGCGCGCCGCCGGTGACGAGCCCGGCGCCCGCGCGCAGTGCCCCGCGTCGGTTGGTGGTGGTCACCCGCACCATTTAAGGGGCGATGGGTAAGAAAACCGCCGATTAGCCGGTTTGGGGGTGTTCTCGGGTCGCGGCCCCCGCCGTCTCCGCACAGCCGCGCCCGGAACGGGCCGGGCCGGGGCCCTTCCTCCGGATCGGGCCGGCTCCGGGCGGCCGTGCCTGCCGGGCCGTCCCGGCAGGATGCGCATGACAGCCCTAACGGTCGGCGACTCGCATCTCGAACCAGGTCGTCTTGCCGCGCGGGAGCAGATCGACGCCCCACCGGTCGGAGAGCTTGTCCACGAGGAACAGCCCCCGGCCGCTGACGTCCGTCTCCTGGACCGGCATCAGACAGGGCAGCCCGCGCGAGGGGTCGCGGACCTCCACCCGGATCCAGCCGGGGCGGCGGCGCATCCGCAGGCCGAAGACGCGGGCGCCGGTGTGCCGGACGGCGTTGCCGACGAGTTCCGACACGAGTAGGACGGCGTCTTCGGCCAGCTTGGGGGTGAGTCGCCAGGTGCGCAGAACGACGATCTGGGCGAGCCGGCGGGCGGTGGCCGCGGATTCCGGGCGGGACGGCAGCGGGACCTCCGCCTCCGTCGGGTTGCCGAACAGTTCGAGCGCCTTGAGCGCCTGTTCGTCCTCGACCGCGGGCGACCAGCGCGCCGCGGCTGCACGGCTGTGTCCCCGCGGCTGTTCGATGCCCTCCAGCCCCGCCATGCCCCCATGATGGCCGTCGGGAGCCGACTTGGGGGCCGTTCCGGAGGAATACGCCCCCCGCACGCCCCCGTTCCGCGCCTGTCGACCGGCATATGCCCTCGGCATGTCGATGTCCGGCGCATCCCGGTTGACCTGCGAAGACGGCTCGCTGCCGGGCAAGCGCCGGACTCCCTCGACAGAACAGATTTAAGGCTGCCTTAAGGCTCCCATAAACCGCCCCATCGAGGGACCCCAAGGAGACGACGCGTCAGGCAGGAGAATCCGCACGGGAGTCGGCGGGACGTTCACGCCGTCGACGGTTCAGAGGAACCTGGCCTTGCCCGGCCCCTCCTCCACGAAGCTGCGCATGCCGCGCTCGCGGTCCTCGGTGGCGAACAGACCGGCGAACCAGTTCCGTTCGACGGCGAGCCCGGTGTCGATGTCGGTCTCCAGACCGGTGTCGACGGACTCCTTCGCCGCACGCAGCGCGATCGCCGGGCCCTGCGCGAGCTTCGCGGCCCAGGCGTGCGCCTGCTCGTACACCTCGGCGGCCGGGACGACCCGGTCCACCAGGCCGATCGCCAGCGCCTCGTCGGCCCTGACCTGACGACCCGTGAAGATCAGGTCCTTGGCCTTGGAGGGGCCGATCAGCCGGGGCAGCCGCTGGGTGCCGCCGGCGCCGGGGATCAGTCCGAGCAGGATCTCGGGCTGGCCGAGCTTGGCGTTGTCGGCGGCGATGCGGTAGTCGGCGCACAGGGCCAGTTCGCAGCCGCCGCCGAGCGCGTAGCCGGTGACGGCGGCGACGACGGGCTTGGGGATGCGGGCGACGGCGGTGAAGGCGTCCTGCAGGCCGCGGGAGCGCTGGACCATCGCGGCATGGTCCATGTTCTGCATCTCCTTGATGTCCGCGCCCGCCGCGAACACCCGCTCGCCGCCGTAGATCACCACGGCGCGCACGTCGTCTCGGCGTGTGGCCTCCTCGGCCAGCTCCTTGAGCCGGTCCTGGGTGGCGATGTCCAGCGCGTTCATCGGCGGCCGGTCCAGCCGCATGGTGCCGACGCCTTCGGCGACTTCCAGAGTGACGGTCATGGGGCTCAGGTTAACGGTGACTAACGGCCGCGGGCCCGGTGCCGTCGATCACACCCGGCCGCGGGTCCGGGGGTCGTCCCCCAGACAGACACAGCACGGCGACTGACGCCGACGGGCCCGGTGCCGTTCCTCACAGCACCGGGCCCGTACGCCGGGAAGGGGTCACTTCTTCCAGTCGGCCCAGGACATGTTCCAGCCGTTGAGGCCGTTGTCCGGGGCCACCGTGCGGTCGTCGGAGTTCTTGACGACCACCACGTCACCGATCATCGAGTGGTTGAAGAACCAGGCCGCCGGGACGGAGCTGTCGTAGCCGCCGCGCACGTCGCTCAGGCCCACGCAGCCGTGGCTGGCGTTGTAGTTGCCGAAGGCGTCGCCGCCCCAGTAGTTGCCGTGGACGAAGGTGCCGGAAGTGGTGAGGCGGATGGCGTGCGGGACGTCCTTGATGTCGTACTCGCCGCCGTAACCGACGGTCTCGCCGTTCATGCGGGTCACGGTGAGCTTCTCGCTCATGACCATCTGGCCGTTCCAGGTCTCGTAACCGGGCTTGCCGGTGGTCACCGGGATGGTCTTGACGACCTTGCCGTCCTGGGTGACCTTCATCGTGTGCTTCTTGGCGTCCACGACGGAGACCTGGTCGCGGCCGATGGTGAACTTCACGGTCTTGCGCTGCTCGCCGTAGACACCGTCACGGCCCTCGACGCCGTCCAGGTCGAGGTCGACGGTGACCTTGGTGCCGGCCTTCCAGTACTTCTCGGGGCGGAAGTCCAGGCGGTCGTTGCCGAACCAGTGGCCCTCGACGTCGACGGCCGGCTCGGTCCTGATGCGGATGGCCTTCTCGACCGCGGCCGGGCTGGTGATGCCCCGCGTGAAGTGGATGGAGAACGGCATCCCGACGCCCACCGTGGAGCCGTCCTCGGGGGTGAAGTTGCCGACGAAGGTGTTCTTCGGGGTGAGCGTGGTGAAGGTGGCGTCCTCGGCGGCCTCACGGCCCTCCGAGTCCTTCGCGACCGCGTGCACGGTGTACTTGGTGGCGGCGGCCAGATGGGTGGACGGCGTCCAGGACGCGCCGCCCCCGGTGATGGCCCCGGCGACCTTCGCGCCCTTCTCGTCCTTGACGGTGACCTCGGTCAGCTTGCCCCTGGCGACGCCGACCTTGAGCGCGCCGCTGGTGTCGACGCCGGTGGCGCCGGACTTGGGCGCGATAGTGACGGCGGCCGTGGACTGCCCGGCCCGCTCGTCACCCTTGCCCTTCCCGTCCCCGGCGCCCGCGTCCCCGCCTCCGCCGCACGCGGTGAGGGACAGCACCAGGGCGCCGGCTATGAGTGCCAGTCCCCTACGGCCTCGCCGCCCCCGTGCCGACGCCCCCGCTACAGGCCGCATGTTCAAGTTGTTCTCCCCTCGCCGGGCCAGGTCAGGCCCGCTCCCCACCTCTTTGTGCGCGCATATTAACTGCCAGGATTTGAGTGCGGTGTCAGGCGAATGTCACCGTTCCGTCGCAACTTCCGCCTGGCACCCTCGCCCCGCGCCCCCGCCCCCGCCCCCGGGTCACTTCACCGCGCTGCCCGCTCTCCACTCCTTCCAGGTCATGTTCCAGCCGCCGAGTCCGTTGTCCGGTGCGACCGTCTTGTCCTTGCTGTGGATCACCTCGATGACGTCACCGACGAGGCTGCGGTCGAAGAACCAGCCCGCCGGGGTGTCCGAGCCGCCCCCCTTGACGTCCCTCAGACCCACGCAGCCGTGGCTGACGTTGGTCACTCCGGGGGCGTCCGGGGCCCAGTAGTTGCCGTGCAGGAAGGTGCCGGAGTCGGTGAGCTTCATGGCGTGCGGGACGTCGGGGATGTCGTACTCGCCGCCGAAGCCGACGGTCTGACTGTTCATGCGGGTGACCTCCAGCATGTCCATCACCACCATCTTCCCGTTGTAGCTCGGGTGCTTGGGAGCGCCCGCGGTGATGGGGACGGTGGCCAGGAGCTGCCCGTCGCGCCGGACGTCCATGGTGTGCTTGGTCACGTCGACCAGGGAGACCTGGCTGCGGCCGACGGTGAAGGAGAACGTCTTGTCCTGCAGGCCGTAGACGCCCCGGGCGCCCTCGACGTCGCGCAGGTCCAGGTCGACGGTGACCTCGGTGCCGGGCTTCCAGTACTGCTCGGGGCGGAAGTCCAGGCGGTCCTTGCCGAACCAGTGCGGGCGGATCTCGACGGGCGGCCGGGCGGTGACGTGGACGGCCCGCTCGACGGCGGCCCGGTTCTCGATCTCCCGGCTGAAGGCGAGCGAGACGATCATCCCGGTGCCGACGGTGGCACGGTTCTCGGGGGTGACGTAGCCGATGAACCGCTCGTCGGGAACGTAGGTGGTGAAGGTGGTGTGCCGGGCCGAGCGGCGGCCGTGCGAGTCCAGCGCGACCACGTCGGCGGTGTACTTGGCGGCGAGCGCCAGCCGGTCCTCGTCGGGCAGCCAGGTCAGTCCGTCCTCGCTGATGCGGCCCGGGACCGGCGTGTCCTGCGCGTCCTGCGACCTGACGACGGTCACCTTCTCCAGGCGCCCCCCGGGCACCCGGATCCGCATCCGCTCGTCCGGGCGTACGCCCTTGCTGTTGTCATCGGGGACCACCCGGATGACGTCCTCGGGGGCCGGGGGTTTGCCCAGCGCCCCGTCCATGCCCAGTGGTCCCGGTCCGTCCGCGGAGCAGCCCGAGAGCAGCCCCGCCCATGTCAGTACGGCGGCCAGCGCGGCCCCCGCGCGCCGTGCGCGTCCTAGTACGTGCCTCACGCGGGACTCAACGACCGGGCCCGCACGGGGAAACGTGAGTGCGAGCCACGCACTGGGCAGAACACAGGGAAGGACGACACGTTGGGGAGCCGCCGCGCCCGCGTCAGGGGGGTGTTCCTCCGGATCAGGTCGGCTGAGAGGAGCAGAGCCGGTCGGCCTGCGCGGCCACGCGACGCCGACAGGATCCGGAGGGCACCCCCCGGCCGTCAGGGTGCGGTCGTGCCCGGTGGCCGGGGTGCCGAGACGCTCCCCGGGCTCCGCGGCACGGCCGACCGCGCCCCTCGGGCGAGCCACTGAGAAGAGGGCCGACAGTGACGAGCGCAGCCGAGCAGCGGGCACCGGCCGGGGAGCCGGCCGCCGGGAGCGGGGAACCGGCGGCGGTGAACGGCGCCCGGCGGGCCGTACCGCCCACCCCGGCCGTGTGGCCGGGTGCGCCGACCCCGCTGGGGGCCCGGTTCCGGGTCGGGCCGGACGGGGTCGCCGGCACCAACTTCGCCCTGTGGGCGGCCGGGGCGGAGGCGGTCCGCGTGTGCCTGTTCGACGCGGGGGGCCGGGAGACGCAGGTCCCGCTGACCGAACTGACGCACGAGATCTGGCACGGCTTCGTGCCGGGGGTGATGCCCGGGCAGCGGTACGGCTACCGGGTCGACGGCCGCTGGGATCCGTGGACCGGCGCCCGCTGGAACCGGGCCAAGCTGCTGCTCGACCCGTACGCGCGCGCGGTGGACGGCGAGTTCGGCCTGCCGCCGGAGGTGTACGGGCACGTCCGGGACTGGCCGGAGCAGCAGGTCGCCGACACCGTGCGGGACGAGCGGGACTCGGCGCCGTACGTCCCGAAGGGCGTCGTCGTCCACGACGACGACGACTGGTCCGACGACCACCGTCCCAAGACGCCGTGGGCGGACTCGGTCATCTACGAACTGCACGTCCGGGGCTTCACCAAGCTCCATCCCGGCATCCCCGAGGAACTGCGCGGCACCTACGCCGGGCTGGCGCACCCGGCCGCGATCGAGCACCTGGTCGGGCTCGGTGTCACGGCCGTCGAGCTGCTGCCGGTGCACCAGTTCGCGCACGAGGACCATCTGCTGCGCCGGGGCCTGAGGAACTACTGGGGTTACAACTCCATCGGCTATTTCGCCCCGCACGCGGCCTACGCGGCCTCCGGCACGGCGGGGCAGCAGGTCGGCGAGTTCAAGCGGATGGTGCGCGCGCTGCACGCGGCCGGCATCGAGGTCATCCTCGACGTGGTCTACAACCACACCGCGGAGGCGGGCGAGCTGGGCCCGACGCTGTCCCTGAAGGGCATCGACAACCGCGGCTACTACCGGCTCCAGGGCGACGCCCGCCGGTACGCCGACTACACCGGCTGCGGCAACACCCTGCACGTGGTCCAGCCCCAGGTGCTGCGGCTGATCACCGACTCGCTGCGGTACTGGGTGACCGAGATGGGCGTGGACGGTTTCCGCTTCGACCTCGCGGCGGCACTGGCCCGCTCGATGCACGACGTCGACATGCTCTCCCCGTTCCTGGCCGTGATCGCCCAGGACCCGGTGCTGCGCCGGGTGAAGCTGATCGCCGAGCCGTGGGACATCGGCTCCGGCGGCTACCAGGTGGGCGCCTTCCCGCCCCTGTGGACCGAGTGGAACGACCGCTACCGCAACGCCGTCCGGGACTTCTGGCGGCACGCCCTGCCCGACGTGCGGGAGATGGGCTACCGCCTGTCCGGCTCCAGCGACCTGTACGCCTGGGGCGGCCGCCGGCCCTACGCCTCGGTCAACTTCGTCACCGCGCACGACGGCTTCACCCTGCGCGACCTGGTGTCCTACGAGACCAAGCACAACGAGGCCAACGGCGAGAACAACCGGGACGGCACGAACGACAACCGGTCCTGGAACTGCGGGGCGGAGGGCGAGAGCGACGACGGGCGGGTGCGCGCGCTGCGCCGCCGGCAGCTGCGGAACCTCCTCACCACCCTGCTGCTGTCCACCGGCGTGCCCATGCTGGTGGCCGGCGACGAACTCGGCCGCACCCAGCGCGGCAACAACAACGCCTACTGCCAGGACAACGAGATCAGCTGGCTGGACTGGTCCCTGCTGCGGGAGCCCGGCTGGCGGGCGTTGTACGACCTGACCGCGCGGCTGATCGCGCTGCGCCACCGGCATCCGGTGCTGCGCCGGCGGGCCTTCTTCTCCGGCCGGTCCCAGACCGCGGACGGGCTGCGGGACTTGGCCTGGTTCACCTCGCGGGGGGCGGAGATGACGGAGGGCGACTGGTACGCGCCGGCGGCCACCCTCGGCATGTACCTGTCCGGGCGGGACATCCCGGGCCGGGACGAGCGGGGCGCGCCGGTGGTGGACGACAGCTTCCTCGCGGTGCTGCACGCGGGTGACCGGCCGGCCGGCTTCCTGCTGCCGGGACCGCCGTGGGCGGAGCGGTACGAGGTGGTCGTGGACACCTCCGTGGAGGAGCAGGCGGAGGCGCCGGGCACCGTCCATCCGGCGGGGACCCGCATCACGGTTCCGGCGCGGGCGGTGCTGCTGCTGCGGGTCGCCTGAATCCCTGGCCAAGGCCGTGCGGGAGAATTCCCGGGCCTGTGGGCCGGCTGTGCGTGACGCGGATCACGCCCGCCGAGTGCAGCGCGGGCGGGGGCCCAGGGCCTTACCCCTTGTGGAAGACAGCCGGCGAGGACGGGAACCGTGAGGATGGAGCAGACTCGGGCCGGTGAGTACGACGCGTTCGTGGCGGCCCGCTGGTCGGTGTTGTTCCATCTGGCCCGTCTGCTCACCGGGGGCGACCGGCACCGTGCCGAGGACCTGTTGCAGGAGTCCTTGGTCAAGCTGTGGTTCGTCTGGCCGAAGGTCGCCGACGAGGCGCCGGAGGCTTATGTGCGCAAGGTGCTGGCGCGGGCCGCGGCCCGCTCGGCGCGTCGGCGCTGGTGGGGCGAGCGGCCCGTGGAGGAGCTGCCCGAGACGGCGGTGGCCGGCGACCTGTCGGCGACCGTCGCCGAGCGCTCCCGGCTGGAGACGGCGCTCGCCCGGCTGACCCCGCAGCAGCGGGCCGCCGTCGTGCTGCGCTACTACCAGGACCTGCCCGACCGGCAGGTCGCCGAGGTTTTGGGCTGCCCGGTGGGCACGGCCCGGTCCCACGCCGCGCGCGGGGTGGCCCGGCTGCGCCGGCTGTTGGCCGACGTCATCGAGCCGGTGGGGTGAGGGAGGACCCATGGACCGCATGGATCAGACGGATCGCATGGATCACTTCGAACGGCAGCTGACGCAGCTCATGCTCCAGGACAGCCGGCCGGTGTCCTTCGACGCCCGGCACCGGGAGGCGCTGCGGGCGGGAGTGCGCACCCGGCGCCGGGTGCGCGCGGCGCGCCGGGCCGCCGGTTCGGTCCTCGCGGTGGCCGGGCTCGGTCTGGGGCTGTTCCTGTGGCCGCACGGCCACACCGAGGGCCGGCCCACCGCCCCGCACCCGCGGCCGGCGACCAGCCCGACGTCCGAGCCGAGCACGTCACCGTCGCAGTCGCCGAGCGAGCCGGCTTCCTCGTCGACGTCGACTCCGACCTACTCGCCGACACAGGGCACGACCACCTCCGAACCTCCCGTGAGCCCCGGGAGTTCGGCCACCTCCGCCTACAGTCCGCCGTCGGCCACCGCCACCGCCACCGCCACCGCCCGGGGCGGCAGCACCACCGCGCCGGCGACCGCGCCCGCCGAGACGTCGGACGAGCCCTCGTCGGTCATCAGCCCGAGCGGCTGACACCCGCCACTCCGCCTTGCTCGCGCAGGCCCTCACCATGCTCGCAAAACGAGGACAAACGGGAAATACAGTGACATACATCCGACCGAGCCGACCATCGGCCGGGGCACCGGCCCCCCGCCGCGCTCCCCTGCGGACGCTCCGGAAAGAGCCCGTCCTGGACGTGGCCGTGCCGGTGTTCAACGAGGAGAAGGACCTGGAGCCCAACGTCCGGCGGCTGCACACCCATCTGCGGGACACCTTCCCCTACCCGTTCCGGATCACCGTCGCCGACAACGCGAGCACCGACCGCACCCCGGCCATCGCCGCCCGCCTCGCCGCCGAACTTCCCGAGGTGACCTCGCTGCGGCTGCCCGAGAAGGGCCGCGGCCGGGCGCTGCGGGCCGCCTGGTCGGGGTCCCGGGCGCCCGTGCTGGCGTACCTGGACGTGGACCTGTCCACCGGGCTGACCGCGCTGCTGCCGCTCGTCGCCCCGCTGATCTCCGGCCACTCCGACCTGGCCATCGGCACCCGGCTCGCCCCGGGGGCACGGGTGGTGCGCGGGACCAAGCGGGAGGTCATATCCCGCTGCTACAACGCGCTGCTGCGCTGCACACTCGCCGTCGGCTTCTCCGACGCGCAGTGCGGTTTCAAGGCGGTCAGGCGCGAGACCGCCGAGCGGCTGCTGCCGCAGGTGCGGGACGGGGAGTGGTTCTTCGACACCGAGCTGCTGGTGCTGGCCGAGCGGGCGGGCCTGCGGATCCACGAGGTACCGGTGGACTGGGTCGACGACCCGGACAGCAGCGTCGACATCCTCGCCACCGCGCTGGCGGACCTGCGCGGGATCGCGCGGATGCGGCGCCACCTGGCCGGCCGCCGTCCGAGGCCGGTGACCGGATGACGGCGACCCTGCCCCACATACGCGCGTCGGCCCCCCGGGCCGCGCCCGGCTCCCGGCTACGGGCCGCCGGCCGCCGTCATGGACCGGTTCTCGCCCTGTTCGGCGCGCTGAAGCTGGCCGGTTTCTGCTCCTTCATGTATCTGCTGTCCTCCACCGGGGACTACCGCACCAAGGACCCCCGGTTCGGCGGCGGGGCGCACGCCTGGGACGTGCTGGCCACCTGGGACGGCTGGTGGTACCAGCAGGTGGCGCTGCACGGCTACGACCCGAAGCTCGTCCCGGTCCCGGGCGCCACCGGCCTGATCACGCTGGAGGGCAACTCGGCGGCGTTCTTCCCGCTCTACCCGGCCCTGATGCGGCTGACCTCGACGGTCACCGGCCTCGGCTCGTACGGCGCCGGACTGCTGGTCTCGATCGTCGCCTCCTTCGCCGCCGCCCTCGGCGTCCACGCCGTCGCCGAGCGGTTCGGCGGCCGGCGGGCCGGGCTCGCGGCGGCGGGGCTGTGGGCGGTGTGGCCGGGCTCGGGCGTGGAGTGGGCGGTCTACTCCGACTCCCTCTACGTGGCCCTGGCCGCCTGGGCCTGTCACGCCGTCCTCACCCGCCGCTGGCTCACCGCCGGTGTGCTCACCTTCGCGGCCGGTCTCAACCGGCCCACGGCCGCGGCGCTGATCGCCGCGCTCGGCGTGGCCGCGCTGCTCTCCCTGCGCCGCCGCGAGGACGGCGTGCTGCGCCCGGTCCTCGCCATGGCCCTGGCCCCGATCGGGCTGTTCGGCTACCTGCTGTGGGTCGGCAACCGCATGGGCGACCTGGGCGGTTACTTCAAGCTCCAGTCGGGTGCCTGGGCGCACAGCTTCGACTACGGCGAGCAGACCTTCGACGTGCTGACGTCCGTGCCCGTGGGCAAGTTCGACTATCTCTTCGCGTTCCCCTTCGCGGACGTCATCTCGGTCGGCGTCATCCTGCTCGCCTGCGCGCTGCTGCCGCTGTTGCTGCGGCTGCGCCCGCCGGCGGTGCTGGTCGTGTACACCGTCCTCACCCTGGCCCTGGTGCTCGGCAGCCAGCAGATCGTCGCCAACATCTCGCGCTATCTGCTGCCCTGCTTCCCGCTGTTCCTGCCGCTCGCCGTCGCGATGCGGCGACTGAGCCTGCCCGTGCAGTGCACACTGCTGGGCATCGCGGCCCTGGCCTCCGGCTCGTACGCCGGCTACGCCCTCTTCGAACTGGGGGTGCCGTGATCCCGCCGGGCGGGCGGCGAGCGATCAGGCCAGGCTGTCCCGCCATGCGCGGTGCAGGTCGGCGAAGCGGCCCGTGCCCGCGATGAGTTCGGCCGGGTGGCCGTCCTCGACGATGCGGCCGTGCTCCATCACCAGCACCCGGTCCGCGATCTCCACGGTGGACAGCCGGTGCGCGATCACCACGGCGGTGCGGCCGCGCAGCACCGTGGACATCGCCCGCTGCACCGCCCGCTCCCCCGGGATGTCCAGCGAACTGGTCGCCTCGTCCAGGATCAGTACCGCCGGGTCGGCGAGCAGCGCCCGGGCGAAGGCGACCAGTTGGCGCTGCCCGGCCGAGATGCGCCCCCCGCGCTTGCGGACGTCGGTGTCGTATCCGTCGGGCAGCGCGCTGATGAACTCGTGCGCGCCGATCGCCTTCGCGGCCCGTTCGATCTCCTCCCGGGTGGCGTCGGGCCGGCCGATGGCGATGTTGTCGGCGACCGTGCCGGAGAACAGGAACGCCTCCTGCGTCACCATGACCACCCCGCGCCGCAGTTCGGGCATCGCCAGCTCGCGCAGGTCCACACCGTCCAGCAGCACGCGCCCGGCGGTCGGGTCGTAGAAGCGGGCGAGCAGCTTGGCCAGTGTCGACTTCCCGGCGCCGGTGGAGCCGACGACCGCGACCGTCTGCCCGGCGGGCAGAGTGAGGTCGAAGCGGGGCAGCACCTCGCCGCCGGTGCGGTAGCCGAACCGGACCCCGTCGAAGACGACCTCGCGGCCCGGCAACCGGCTCTTTCGCGGGGGAAGTTCACGCGGCCGGACCGGTTCCGGCACGGACGGTGCCCGGTCCAGCAGTCCGGCGATCTTCTCCAGCGAGGCGGCGGCCGACTGGTAGGAGTTCAGGAACATGCCGAGCCGGTCGATCGGGTCGTACAGCCGGCGCAGATACAGCACCGCCGCGGCCAGCACGCCCAGCTCCAGCGAGCCGGACGCCACCCGGGAGGCGCCCCAGAGCACGATCCCCGCGACCGCCGTGTTGGCCACCAGCCGTGAGCCGACCACATAGCGGGCCATCTCCAGCAGCGCGTCCCCGTTCGTGCGCTCGTGCCGTTCGTTCAGCACGGCGAACTCGGCGTCGTTCGCGGCCTCCCGGCGGAAGGCCCGCACCGGCCGGATGCCGTTCATCGTCTCCACGAACTTCACGATCACCTCGGCGATCGCCGTGGACCGGGCCCGGAACACCCGCCCCGCGCGCCGCTGGTAGAGCCGGACGAGCAGGTACAGCGGCACGAAGGAGGCCACCGCGACCGCGCCGAGGCCGAGGTCCAGCCAGAGCAGCAGCGCCGAGATGTAGACGAAGGACAGGACGACGGTCACCAGCTCCTGGAGCCCCTCCTCGAGGAGTTCGCGCAGCGACTCGACGTCCGTGGTGGACCGGGAGATGAGCCGGCCCGAGGTGTACCGCTCGTGGAAGTCGATGCTCAGCGCCTGCGCGTGCCCGAAGATCCGGCCCCTGAGGTCCAGCAGCACGTCCTGGCTGACCCGTGCGGAGGTCTCGATGAACGCGAACTGCAGCACACCCGAGGCCAGGGCGCACAGCAGATAGCCGGCGGCGACCGCGACCAGCGGACCGTGCCGGTCGTCCCGGAAGGCCGGTACGGCGGTGTCGATGGCGTACGCCACGAGCAGCGGGCCCGCCTGCATCACCGCCTGCTGGAGCAGCAGCAGGAGCGTGGTGAGCGCGGCCCGGCCCTTCATGGGCGCGAGGAGCGAGCGCAGCAGGGCGGCGGTGGCGCCGGGAGGGGTGGGCAGGACGTCCCGGTCGAAGGGGTCGCCCGCGTCCTGGGGGCGGGCGGGTTCGTCGGCGGCGGGGGTGGAGGTGGTCGTGGCGGTCAACGGGAGTCCTCCTGTTGCCCGGACATCAGGTGGGCGTACTCGGCGTTCTGGCGCAGCAGTTCCTGGTGGGTGCCGACGGCGGTGATCCGGCCGCCCGAGAGCAGGGCGACCCGGTCGGCGAGCAGCACCGTGGACGGGCGGTGGGCCACGATCAGCGCGGTGGTGTCGGCGAGGACCTGGCGCAGCGCGGCCTCCACGGCGGCCTCCGTGTGCACGTCCAGGGCGGACAGCGGGTCGTCCAGCACGAGGAACTCGGGCCGGCCGACCACCGCGCGGGCCAGCGCGAGCCGCTGGCGCTGGCCGCCGGAGAGGCTGAGGCCCTGTTCCCCGACGCGGGTTGCGGTGCCCTGCGGGAGCGTGTGCGCGAAGTCGGCCTGGGCGATGGCGAGGGCCCGGTCGAGCTCCGGTTTCCCGGCGCCGTCCGGGGCGCCCATGAGCACGTTCCCGCCGACGCTCGCCGAGAAGAGGGTGGGTTCCTCGAAGGCGACGGCGACCCTGCTGCGCAGGTCCTCGCGGGACATCGTCGTGATGTCCACGCCGTTGAGCGTGATCCGGCCGGAAGTGACCTCGTGCAGGCGGGGGACGAGGGCGGTGAGGGTGGTCTTGCCACTGCCGGTGGCCCCGACGAGGGCCATGGATTCACCGGGACGGATGTGCAGGTCGACCTGGGTGAGCAGGGGCGGGGAGCCGGGGGGAGCGTCGGGGTAGCGGAAGGAGACGTTCTGGAAGCGCAGCCCGGCCTCGCCGGCCCGTGCCGCCCCGGCGGTACGGGCGGTGGCGGCACCGGTGTCCTCCGGCACCTCGTCCGCGACCTCGAAGTACCGCTCGGTCGCCGTGGCCGCCTCCTGGCTCATCGCCAGCAGGAACCCGATGGAGTCCACCGGCCAGCGCAGGGCCAGTGCCGTGCTCAGGAAGGCCACCAGCGTCCCGGCCGACAGTTCGTTGTCGGCCACCCGCACCGCGCCCAGGACGAGCGCCGCCCCGATCGCCACCTCGGGCAGCGTCACGATGACGCCCCAGATGGTGGCCAGCAGCCGCGCCTTGCGCAGTTCCGTGCCCCGGAGCCGGCCCGAGAGCTCACGGAAGGCGCGCGCCTGGCTGCGGTGGCGGCCGAAACCCTTGATGACACGGATGCCGAGCACGCTCTCCTCGACCAGCGTCGTGAGGTCCCCGATCTGGTCCTGGGCGCGCCGCGTCACCTGTGCGTACCGCCGCTCGAAGACCACACAGGTCCACAGGACGGGGACGGCGGGGCCGAGGACGACCAGTCCCAGCACCCAGTCCTGCATCAGCATGATCACCAGGCCGACGACGATCGTCACACCATTGACCAGCAGGAACGTCAGCGGAAAGGCCAGGAACAGGCGGAGCAGCATCAGGTCGGTGGTGCCGCGCGAGAGCAGCTGGCCCGACGCCCAGCGGTCGTGGAAGGCCACGGGCAGGCGTTGCAGACGGCGGTAGAGGTCGGCCCGCATCTCCGCCTCGACGTGCGACAGCGGCCGGGCCACCAGCCAGCGCCGTATGCCGAACAGGACCGCCTCGGCGATGCCGAGCAGCAGCAGGTACAGCGCGCCGAGCCGCACGCCCGCCGGGTCGCGGTCGGCGACCGGCCCGTCGACCATCCACTTCAGGACGAGTGGGATCACCAGTCCGGTACAGGAGGCGACGACCGCGACGAACGCGGCCGTGAACAGCCGCGCGCGCACGGGGCGGACGTACGGCCACAGCCGGAGCAGGCTGCGTACGGCGGAGCGGTCGGAGGTTGCACGTGTCGTCGGCATCAGTCGCGAGCGTACGGACCGCCACTGACATCGCCCAGCGAGTTTTGGCCGGACCGTGCTCGGTCGTCGGTCCTACGACCGGTGTCCGCGGCGCCCCTCCCACCCCCTCCCAGCAGTCCGCATACCGGACATGAACAACCGGTCAACGAACCGTTTCCGGCCAAATTTGTGACGCGGTCCTGACAGACAGTGAGATCTCCTGCCACTCTTCCCTGGCCGACTCACAGCAACCCCACAGCTCCTGCACATCTGTGTGAGCCGGCTCAGCACCTGCACCCGCACCTGCACCTGGTTCCGCGTAACGCCCTGTTCTGCCCGGACGCCCCAACCCACCGTCCGGCTCCCCTGGCCGCGCGACCCGCGGTCCCGCAGAAGGAGTCAGTGTTGAGAAGCATTTCCTCTCGCGGACGCACCTCCCACACAGCATCGCGCCGCACGGCGCACCGCCGCACCGCCACCGTCGCCCTCGCCGGCGTCGCCGCCCTGATCGCCGCCGCCGTCCAGTCCGGCGCGGCCAACGCCGCTCCGGCGCAGCCGCGGGCCGGCAAGGTCAACCCGGCCCACGCGGCGGTGAAGCTCACCCCCTCGCAGCGCGCCGAGCTGATCCGCCACGCCGACGCCGGCACGGGTGCCACCGCCCGGCAGATCGGCCTGGGCGACCAGGAGAAGCTGGTCGTCAGGGACGTCGTCGAGGACGCCGACGGCACGCTGCACACCCGGTACGAGCGGACGTACGCGGGCCTGCCGGTGCTCGGCGGCGACCTGGTCGTCACCACCGCCAAGTCGGGCAAGACCATGGACGTGATCAGGGCCACGAGCGCCACGTTGAAGGTCGCCGGCCTCACCCCGGCGGTGGCGAGGGCCACGGCGGAGAAGCAGGCCGTACAGCGGGCGAAGGCCCTCGGCGGGACCAAGTCGGCCGCGGACAGCGTCCGCAAGGTGATCTGGGCCGGCTCCGGCAAGCCCGTCCTCGCCTACGAGACGGTCGTCGGCGGCCTTCAGGACGACGGCACCCCGAACCAGCTGCACGTCATCACCGACGCCGCCACCGGAAAGAAGCTCTTCGAGTACCAGGGCGTCAAGAACGGTATCGGCAACACCCAGTACAGCGGGCAGGTCACGCTGACCACGACCCAGTCGGGCTCGACGTACACGCTCAACGACGGGGCGCGCGGCAACCACAAGACGTACAACCTGAACCACGGCTCCTCGGGCACCGGCACCCTGTTCTCGCAGACGAACGACACCTGGGGCAACGGGACCAACTCCAACGCCGCCACCGCGGGCGCGGACGCCCACTACGGCGCCGCGGTCACCTGGGACTTCTACAAGAACACCTTCGGCCGCAGCGGCATCAAGAACAACGGCGTCGGCGCCTACAGCCGCGTCCACTACGGCAACTCGTACGTGAACGCGTTCTGGGACGACAGCTGCTTCTGCATGACCTACGGCGACGGCTCCGGCAACGCCAAGCCGCTGACCGGGATCGACGTCGCGGGCCACGAGATGAGCCACGGCGTCACCTCCAACACCGCCGGCCTCAACTACAGCGGCGAGTCCGGCGGCCTGAACGAGGCCACCTCCGACATCTTCGGCACCGGCGTGGAGTTCTACGCCAACAACGCCTCCGACGTCGGCGACTACCTCATCGGCGAGAAGATCGACATCAACGGCGACGGCACCCCGCTGCGCTACATGGACAAGCCCAGCAAGGACGGCGCGTCCAAGGACAGCTGGTACTCGGGCATCGGCGGCGTCGACGTGCACTACTCGTCGGGCCCCGCGAACCACTTCTTCTACCTGCTCAGCGAGGGCAGCGGCACCAAGGTCATCAACGGCGTCAGCTACAACTCGCCCACCGCCGACGGCCTTCCGGTCACCGGCATCGGCCGGGACAAGGCGCTGCAGATCTGGTACCGGGCGCTGACCACGAAGTGGACCTCCACCACCAACTACGCGGGCGCCCGCACCGGCACCCTCGCGGCGGCCGGCGAGCTGTACGGCACCTCCAGCGCCGAGTACAAGGCGGTGCAGGACGCCTGGGCGGGTGTCGCGGTCGGCTCACGCTCCGGCGGTGGGGGCGGCGGCGGAACGTCGTACGAGAACACCACGCCGGTGGCCATCCCGGACCACGGCTCGGCCGTCACCTCGAACATCACCGTCTCCGGCAGGACCGGGAACGCGCCGAGCAACCTCCAGGTGGCCGTCGACATCACGCACACCTGGCGCGGTGACCTGGTGATCGACCTCGTCGGCCCGTCGGGCACCGCGTACCGCCTGAAGAACTTCAGCGGTTCCGACTCGGCGGACAACGTGAACGAGACCTACACGGTCAACGCCTCGGCGGAATCGGCCAACGGCACCTGGAAGTTGCAGGTGCAGGATCAGGCCACATACGACACGGGAACGATCAACAGCTGGAAGGTTACCTTCCCGTAAACCGCATGCCGCGGGCCCGGGATCACGGCGTCGCCCGAGGGTGCAGCACCCTCGGGCGGCGCCCGTTCATCTTTCGGAAACGTTTATCGGACAGTCGATTTTCCGCCAACATCACTTCAGGGTCCTGACATGTACGCGCCCTTGATGTCACTCTCTCTCCACCCGCCGCAGCAGCACAGCACTTCACCACCCCACACCTCCGGTCGGCAGCCCCACTCCGGCCGGACTCCCCACGAGAAGGAGCTTGCGTGAGCCCCCTCTACGCGCGTCACAAGCGCACCACTCTGGCCATCGCCACCGCTGTCGCCGCCGGAGCCCTCCTGTCCACTGGTCTGACCACCACCGCCAGTGCCCAGACCCCGGCCGGAGCCGCCGCCGCCAAGCCCTTGGCCGCCGCCCCGACCACGCTGTCCGCCGCTGCCCGCACCACCCTGATCCAGCAGGCCCAGGCCGGCGCCGCCGAGACGGCCCGCCAGATAGGTCTCGGCGCCAAGGAGAAGCTGGTCGTCAAGGACGTCGTCAAGGACGTCGACGGCACGGTCCACACCCGCTACGAGCGCACCTACGGCGGCCTCCCCGTCCTCGGCGGCGACCTGATCGTCCACACCGCCAAGTCCGGCAGGACCGAGGGCGTGACCAGAGCGGCCAAGTCGGCCATCAAGGTGGCCTCGCTCAAGCCGCAGCTCTCCGCCGCCGCGGCCGAGAAGCAGGCGGTGTCCGCCGCCAAGACCCTCGGCTCCGCCAAGACCACCGCGGACGGCGCCCGCAAGGTGATCTGGGCCGGCTCCGGCAAGCCCGTCCTCGCCTACGAGACGGTCGTCGGCGGCCTCCAGGACGACGGCACCCCGAACCAGCTGCACGTCATCACCGACGCCGCCACCGGGAAGAAGCTCTTCGAGTACCAGGGCATCGAGAACGCGACCGGCACCGGCAAGAGCCTGTACTCCGGCACAGTCAGTCTCAACACCACCCTGTCGGGGTCGACGTACCAGCTGTACGACACCACCCGGGGCGGTCACAAGACCTACAACCTGGCCCACAAGACGTCCGGCACCGGCACGCTGTTCACGGACGCCGACAACGTGTGGGGCACCGGTTCGGCATCGAGCTCCAGCACCGACCAGACCGCGGCCGTCGACGCCGCCTACGGCGCACAGGAGACGTGGGACTTCTACAAGAGCACCTTCGGCCGCAGCGGCATCAAGAACAACGGCGTCGGCGCCTACTCCCGCGTCCACTACGGCAACTCGTACGTGAACGCGTTCTGGGACGACAGCTGCTTCTGCATGACGTACGGCGACGGTGAGGGCAACGTCAGCCCCCTCACCTCGCTCGACGTCGCCGGCCACGAGATGAGCCACGGTGTCACCTCCAACACCGCCGGCCTCAACTACTCCGGCGAGTCCGGCGGCCTGAACGAGGCCACCTCGGACATCTTCGGCACGGGTGTGGAGTTCTACGCCGCCAACTCCAACGACGTCGGTGACTACCTCATCGGCGAGGAGATCGACATCAACGGCGACGGCACCCCGCTGCGCTACATGGACAAGCCCAGCAAGGACGGCGGCTCCGCCGACAACTGGTCGTCCACCGTCGGCAACAAGGACGTGCACTACTCGTCCGGCGTCGCCAACCACTTCTTCTACCTGCTGTCCGAGGGCAGCGGCGCGAAGACCATCAACGGGGTGTCCTACAACTCCCCGACGTACAACGGCTCCACCGTCACCGGCATCGGCCGCGCCAAGGCGCTGCAGATCTGGTACAAGGCGCTGACGACGTACATGACGTCGACGACGAACTACAAGGCCGCCCGCACGGCGACCCTGAACGCGGCGTCCGCGCTGTACGGCTCCACCAGCACCGAGTACAAGACGGTCGCGGCGGCCTGGACGGCGGTCAACGTCAACTAGTCACAGCAAGTTCGGCAACGGGCGGCACCCGGGAGACAGACGTTCCGGGTGCCGCCCTACGCTTGTGACCCATGTCCTCGGCGCCCTTCACCTACGAGCCGGTCGGCGCGACCCGCGACGACCCGACTTTCTGCCCGCCCGGCTTCCACCCCATGCTCGTGCGCACCCGCCTCGGCGAGGGCCGGGAGGTGTTCCAGCGCGCCGCCGAGGCGGTCCTGAGCTGGGAGATGCACCGCGCGCTGGGCGTCGGCATCGACGCCACGGCCGACCGCGCGGCCCCCGGCGTCGACGTCACGGTCACCCTGGCCGGCGTCGTCAAGGCCCCCTGCCGCATCATCTGGACGGCCGAGGAGCCCCGCCGCGCCGGCTGGGCCTACGGCACCCTCGAAGGCCACCCCGAGTGCGGTGAGGAGTCCTTCGTGGTCGACCGCACCGGAGACGGCACGGTCTGGCTGACGGTCACCGCGTTCAGCAGGGCGGCCAAGTGGTACGCCCGCGCGGGCGGCCCGGCGACCCGGGGCCTCCAGCACGCCTACGCCCGCCGCTGCGGAACGGTGCTGCGAAAGCTGTGCGCGGAGGTGACGGAGGCATGACGCGGCGCGACCTGCTCGCGCCCCTGCCGGCAACCGCCTCCGCCGTCCTGCTCGAGCCTGCGGCTGATCGCACCCGAGGCGGTGCGGGGCCCCCGGCCACGGGGACCCCGCGCGCCGGGTGTCAGCGGAGCACCATCCCCGCCCCCTCCACCACTTCCTGGGACGGCACCGCCACCACGCCCAGTTCGGCGGCGGAGGCGAGGAGGCGGTGGGTGGGCAGGATGCGGACCGTGTAGCCGTAGGGGCCGGTGCGGTCCAGGGAGAGAGGGCCCTCGTACACCAGGCGGCCCTCCAGATCGGGCGCGCCGGCCGGCTTCAGCGGGACGATCGTGGCGTCGGTGATGCGGTCCTCCGCGTCCACCCGGCCGGACACCGCCTGCACCTCGACGTCGTCCGGGCTCAGCTCGCCCAGACCCACCCGGACCCGCAGGCCCACGGTGGTGCCCAGCTCCGCCGTGGCCGTCGCCGCGGTCGTCTCCACGTGGTCGACGCTCACTCCCGCCCAGGCGCCCCGCACCCGGGCTTTCCACTCGGCCAGGTCCCGCGCGGTGTCCGGGCTCAGCGCGCGGTGCGCCTGGGCGGCGGGGGCGTAGAGCCGCTCGACGTACTCGCGGACCATGCGGCCGGCCAGCACCTTCGGGCCGAGCAGGGAGAGGGTCTGGCGGACCATCTCGATCCAGCGGTCGGGCAGCCCGGCCCGCCCGCGCTCGTAGAACCGCGGCGCGATCCGCTGTTCGAGGAGGTCGTACAGGGCCGCCGCCTCGATGTCGTCCCGGCGGTCGGGGTCGGTCCCGGCACCGTCGGCCGTGGGGACGGCCCAGCCGAAGTCCGGCTGGAACCACTCGTCCCACCAGCCGTCCAGCACGGAGAGGTTGAGGCAGCCGTTGAGGGCCGCCTTCATCCCGCTCGTGCCGCACGCCTCCAGGGGCCGCAGCGGGTTGTTCAGCCAGACGTCACAGCCCGGGTAGAGCTTCTGCGCCATCGCCATGCCGTAGTCGGGCAGGAAGACGATCCGGTGCCGGACGCGGGGATCGTCCGTGAACCGGACCAGCTCCTGCACCAGCCGTTTGCCCCCGTCGTCCGCCGGATGAGCCTTCCCCGCGACCACGATCTGCACCGGCCGCTCCGGATGCAGCAGCAGCTCCATCAGCCGGTCGCGGTCCCGCAGCATCAGCGTCAGCCGCTTGTACGACGGCACCCGGCGTGCGAACCCGATCGTCAGCACGTCCGGATCCAGGACCCCGTCGATCCAGCCCAACTCGGCGTTCCCGGCGCCACGTTGCCGCCAGGACGTCCGCAGCCGCTCCCGTACCTCCAGCACCAGTTGCTCGCGCAGGGTACGGCGCAGCTCCCAGACCTCCTGGTCCGGGATGTCCGCGACCGAGTCCCAGCGCTCGGAACCACCGACGGACAGCGCGTCCTCGGCGCGCTGGGCACCGATCTGCCGGGCACCCAGCCGCAGCACCTCCGGTGCCACCCAGGTCGGCGCGTGCACCCCGTTGGTCACGGAGGTGATCGGCACCTCCTCGGCGTCGAATCCCGGCCACAGCCCGGCGAACATGCCGCGGCTGACCTGCCCGTGCAGCAGGGACACCCCGTTGGCCCGCTGGGCCAGCCGGAGTCCCATCACGGCCATGTTGAACAGGTTCGGCTCGCCGCCCGGATAGGTCTCCATGCCCAGCGCCAGGATCCGCTGCACGTCGATGCCCGGCAGTTCGGCGTCCGGGCCGAAGTGCCGGCCGACCAGCTCCCGGTCGAAGCGGTCGATGCCGGCCGGGACCGGGGTGTGCGTGGTGAACACCGTCCCGCCCCGCACGGCCTCCAGCGCCGAGTCGAAGTCCAGTCCGCCGGCGGACAGTTCCGCGATGCGCTCCAGGCCGAGGAATCCCGCGTGCCCCTCGTTGGTGTGGAACACCTCGGGCACCGGGTGCCCGGTGAGCCGGCAGTACGTCCGTACGGCCCGCACACCTCCTATGCCGAGCAGCATCTCCTGGAGCAGCCGGTGCTCGCTGCCGCCGCCGTAGAGCCGGTCGGTCACCCCGCGTTCGCCGAGGTCGTTCTCCTCCACGTCGGAGTCGAGCAGCAGCAGTGGCACCCGGCCCACCTGCGCCAGCCAGATCCGGGCGCGCAGCGCCTTGCCGCCCGGCAGGGCCAGGGAGACCTGCGCCGGGGTGCCGTCGGGCTCCTTCAGCCGGCTGAGCGGCAGTTCGTGGGGGTCGAGCACCGGGTAGTGCTCCTGCTGCCAGCCGTCCCGGGAGAGGGTCTGCCGGAAGTACCCGTGCCGGTACAGCAGTCCGACCCCGATCAGCGGGACCCCGAGGTCGCTGGCCGCCTTCAGATGGTCACCGGCGAGGATGCCGAGGCCGCCGGAGTACTGCGGGAGCGCGGCCGTGATGCCGAACTCCGGGGAGAAGTAGGCGACGGCGGCGGGCAGGCCCTCCGACTGGGCCTGGTACCAGCGGTCGCCGGTCAGATAGTCGTCGAGGTCGTCGGCGGCAGCGGTGAGGCGGCGCAGGAACCGCCGGTCACCGGCCAGCTCGGCCAGCCGGGCCGGCCGCACGCTGCCCAGCAGCCGTACCGGGTCACCGCCGGCCGCGGCCCATGCCTCGGCGTCGACGCACTGGAACAGATCACGTGTTTCCGCATGCCAGGACCAGCGCAGATTGCGCGCCAGGTCACTCAGCGGCCGGAGGGGGTCGGGGAGAACGGGACGGACGGTGAACCGGCGGATCGCCTTCACATTCCTACCTCGGGACGCGTTGCGGTGAGACGCACCGAGCTGTACGTCTCGTCGTCGCCTTCGACGGTAGTGGTTACCCGGGGGTCGGTGGGGACGTACCCGCCGGGGGTGTCGGGGGCAGGCGTCAACACCCGGACACCGGGCACCTGGAAAAAGGGACCGGTCTTGTGCGTAGACATACGCGTGAGTAGTTAACAAAGTGCCGGATTGCCCACCCGAACCGGGTGGGAAGGCTCCTCCGGTACGCACCCCACAGGAGCACCACAGCACTTCCGCAGGACCCACCTCCCCATATCCATCCGCCCACACCCACGTTGAAGCGGACAGGAGCGGTCATGCCCGCCACGCACCACTCGTCAGCACCCCCGACAAGCAGCAGGAGCAAGGCAGCAGGAACGAAGACGACGGGCAGGAAAGGTGTGACGCCGGCCGGCGCCGCCGGTCCGCCCGTCACCGGGGAGCGGTCCTCCCCGGACGCGGCCGGCACGCTGGGCCGTATCCCCGTCCTCGACATACGCCCCGTGGTCCAGCACGGCCGCAGGCCCGCCAAGGCCGTGCCCGGGGAGTCCTTCGAGGTGTCGGCCACCGTGTTCCGGGAGGGCCACGACGCCGTCGCGGCGAACGTGGTGCTGCGGGACCCGGAGGGCCGGGCCGGCCCCTGGACACCGATGCGGGAACTCGCCCCGGGCACCGACCGCTGGGGCGCCACCGTCACCGCGGGGGAACCCGGCCACTGGACCTACACGGTGGAGGCATGGTCGGACCCGCTCACCACCTGGCGGCACCATGCCCGGATCAAGATCCCGGCCGGTATCGACAGCGATCTGGTCCTGGCGGAGGGCGCACAGCTGTACGAGCGCGCCGCCGCCGGAGTCCCGGAGGCACAGCGGCAGCTCGTCCTGGACACGGCGGCCGCCCTGCGGGACGAGAGGCGGCCCGCCGCCTGGCGTCTCGCCGCGGCGTTGTCGCCGGAGGTGGAGGAGGTGTTGGCCCGCTACCCGCTGCGGGAGCTGGTGACCGCCTCGGACGCGATGCCGCTGCTGGTGGAGCGTGAACGCGCCCTGTACGGCTCCTGGTACGAGTTCTTCCCGCGCTCGGAGGGCACCGCCGCGCAGCCGCACGGCACGTTCCGTACCGCCGCCCGCCGGCTGAAGCCGATCGCGGACATGGGCTTCGACGTCGTCTACCTGCCCCCCGTCCACCCGATCGGCACGACGTTCCGCAAGGGCCGCAACAACACCCTCACCGCCGGCCCGGACGACGTCGGCGTGCCCTGGGCGATCGGCTCGCCCGAGGGCGGCCACGACGCCGTCCACCCCGGCCTCGGCACCATCGAGGACTTCGACCACTTCGTCGCTCAGGCACGCGAACTGGGCCTGGAAGTCGCCCTGGACTTCGCGTTGCAGTGCTCACCGGACCACCCCTGGGTGCACAAGCACCCCGAGTGGTTCCACCACCGCCCCGACGGCTCCATCGCCCACGCGGAGAACCCGCCCAAGAAGTACCAGGACATCTACCCCATCGCCTTCGACGCCGACATGGACGGCCTGGTCACCGAGACCGTCCGCGTCCTGCGGCACTGGATGGGGCACGGGGTGCGGATCTTCCGGGTCGACAACCCCCACACCAAGCCCGTGGTGTTCTGGGAGCGGGTCATCGCCGAGGTCAACCGCCGGGACCCCGACGTGATCTTCCTGGCGGAGGCGTTCACCCGGCCCGCGATGATGCACACCCTCGCCCAGATCGGCTTCCAGCAGTCGTACACGTACTTCACCTGGCGCAACAGCAAGCAGGAACTGACCGAGTACCTCACCGAACTGTCGGGTGAGGCGGCGGCCTACATACGGCCGAACTTCTTCGCCAACACCCCCGACATCCTGCACGGCTACCTCCAGCACGGCGGACGCCCCGCCTTCGAGGTCCGTGCCGTCCTGGCCGCCACCCTCTCCCCCGCCTGGGGCATCTACTCCGGCTACGAACTGTGCGAGAACACCCCGCTGCGGCAGGGCGGCGAGGAGTACCTGGACTCGGAGAAGTACCAGCTCAAACCCCGCGACTGGGAAACCGCCGAACGCGAGGGCCGCACCATCGCCCCCCTCATCACCCGGCTCAACACCATCCGCAGGCACAGCCCGGCCCTGCAGCAGCTACGGAATCTGCACTTCCATCACGTCGACAAGGACGCGGTGATCGCCTACTCGAAGCGGAGCGGATCGAACACGGTTCTGGTGGTCGCCAACCTCGACCCCCACGACACCCAGGAGGCCACGGTCTCGTTGGACATGCCGCAACTCGGCCTGGAATGGCACGAGTCCGTGCCGGTGCGCGACGAGCTCACCGGCGAGACCTACTACTGGGGCAGGGCCAACTATGTGCGACTTGGGCCCGGTGGCGCACATGTGCTCACCGTCGGCCGGGAGTCCGGTCCGCCGCACAGCGGCAACGGGACACCGCGTCCCCCGGGTGAACACAGCACCGTCCTGCGACCGTCCTCCCCGCAGACCGGAGGGTCACCCACAATATGATCGTCAATGAGCCCGTTCCGGACACCTTCGAGGACACACCCGCCAAGGACCGCGATCCCGACTGGTTCAAGCGTGCCGTCTTCTACGAGGTGCTGGTCCGCTCCTTCCAGGACAGCAACGGCGACGGCGTCGGCGACCTGAAGGGCCTGACCGCCAAGCTCGACTATCTCCAGTGGCTCGGCGTGGACTGCCTGTGGCTGCCACCGTTCTTCAAGTCCCCGTTGCGCGACGGCGGATACGACGTGTCCGACTACACCGCCGTCCTTCCGGAGTTCGGGGACCTCGCCGACTTCGTGGAGTTCGTGGACGCCGCCCACCAGCGCGGCATGCGCGTGATCATCGACTTCGTCATGAACCACACCAGCGACCAGCACCCGTGGTTCCAGGAGTCGAGGCGGGATCCGGACGGTCCGTACGGGGACTACTACGTCTGGGCCGACGACGACAAGCAGTACCAGGACGCCCGGATCATCTTCGTCGACACCGAGGTCTCCAACTGGACGTACGACCCGGTACGCAAGCAGTACTACTGGCATCGCTTCTTCTCGCACCAGCCGGACCTGAACTACGAGAACCCGGCCGTGCAGGAGGAGATGATCTCCGCGCTGAAATTCTGGCTCGATCTCGGCATCGACGGGTTCCGGCTGGACGCGGTGCCGTACCTCTACCAGCAGGAGGGCACCAACTGCGAGAACCTGCCGGCGACCCACGAGTTCCTGCGGCGGGTGCGCAGGGAGATCGACGCCCAGTACCCCGACAAGGTGCTCCTCGCCGAGGCGAACCAGTGGCCCGAGGACGTCGTCGACTACTTCGGTGACTTCCGGGACGGTGGCGACGAGTGCCACATGGCGTTCCACTTCCCGGTCATGCCGCGCATCTTCATGGCCGTACGGCGGGAATCGCGCTACCCGGTCTCCGAGATCCTCGCCAAGACCCCCGCGATCCCCACCAGCTGCCAGTGGGGCATCTTCCTGCGCAACCACGACGAGCTGACCCTCGAAATGGTCACCGACGAGGAACGCGACTACATGTGGGCCGAATACGCGAAAGACCCGCGGATGCGCGCCAACATCGGCATCCGCCGCCGCCTCGCCCCCCTGCTCGACAACGACCGCAACCAGATCGAGCTGTTCACCGCCCTGCTGCTGTCCCTGCCCGGCTCGCCGATCCTCTACTACGGCGACGAGATCGGCATGGGCGACAACATCTGGCTCGGCGACCGCGACGCCGTACGCACCCCCATGCAGTGGACCCCCGACCGCAACGCCGGTTTCTCGTCCTGCGACCCGGGACGCCTGTTCCTGCCCACGATCATGGACCCGGTCTACGGCTACCAGGTCACCAACGTGGAAGCCTCCATGTCCTCCCCGTCCAGCCTGCTGCACTGGACCCGCCGCATGATCGAGATCCGGAAGCAGAACCCCGCCTTCGGACTGGGGTCCTACACCGAGCTGCCGTCGTCGAACCCGGCGGTGCTCGCCTTCCTGCGCGAGGCCCCCATGCAGGAGGAGGGAGGGGACGACCTCGTGCTGTGCGTCCACAACTTCTCCCGCTTCGCCCAGCCCACGGAGCTGGACCTGAGCCGGTTCGGCGGACGGCATCCCGTCGAGCTGTTCGGCGGGGTCAGGTTCCCGGCGATCGGCGAACTGCCGTACCTGCTCACCCTCGCGGGCCACGGCTTCTACTGGTTCCGGCTGCGCCAGGACGCCGTGCAGTGACGGCCACCGTGCGGCCGGGTGGGGCGGTGCGGCGTTTCCACCGCCCCACCCGGGGCACGCATCAGTAACACCCCGACGACCTCCGGGGAAAGGACGTGACGCCCATGGCGGAAACGGTCACCCCCTTCGGCACCACCGGTTCTCCTCTCACCTCGCTCGACCCCTTGCTGCGCACCTGGCTGCCCCGGCAGCGCTGGTTCGCGGGCAAGGGCCGTCCGGTCACCGGGTTCACCGCGGTGGCCGTCACCGAACTGCTCCCGGCCGACGGCCGGCTGGGCCTGTACCACCTGCTCCTGCGCGTCCACCAGCCTTCCGCGCCGGGCGCCCCGCCGCACCCGGGCGACTGCTACCAGCTCCTCATAGGCGTGCGCGAGGCGCTGCCGCCCCGGCTGGCGCCCGCGCTGATCGGCCATGTGACCCAGGGCCCGCTCGCCGGACGCACGGTGTACGAGGCCCTGCACGACCCCCGGCCGAACGAGGTGCTCCTGGAGGCCCTGCGCACCCGGGCCCGGGTCGGAGTGCTGTCCTTCGAGCGGGATCCGCGGCAGGAGATCCGGGCGGGGCTCGTGGCCCGGCTGATGACCGCCGAACAGTCCAACTCGTCGGTGGTCTATGGAGATACGTTCATTCTTAAGCTGTTGCGCCGGGTCGTGCCCGGCGTCAACCCCGATCTGGAGATACCCCTCGCCCTGGCCCGGGAGAGCTGTCCCCGGGTGCCCGCGCCGACGGGCTGGCTGCGCGCCGAGCCGGGCGGGGAGCCGTATGTGCTCGCCGTGCTCCAGCCCTACGTCAGCGGGGCGAGCGACGGCTGGGAGCTGGCGCTGCGTGAGCTCGCCAAGGGCGAGGACTTCGTCGCCGAGGCCCGTGCGCTCGGCCGGGCGACCGCCGAGGTGCACACCGCCCTGGCCCGTGCCCTGCCGACGGTCACCCTCGGCCGCACCCAGCTGGAGCGGCTGGTCGACGGCATGACCGAGCGGCTGGCGGCGGCCGTGCAGGCGGTGCCGGCGCTGCGGCCGTACGAGCACGGACTGCGCTCGGCCTACACGGCGCTGGCCTCCCTCGCCGCCGAGGGCCGCACGTGGACCGCCCAGCGCGTCCACGGTGATCTGCATCTGGGGCAGTGCCTGCGCTCCCCGTCCGGGGACTGGTCGCTGATCGACTTCGAGGGCGAGCCGGCCCGGCCGCTGGCCGAGCGGCGCATGCCGCAGCCGCCGGTGCGGGACGTCGCGGGCATGCTCCGCTCCTTCGATTACGCGGCCCACTCGGCGAACCCCCCGGCCCCGAACTGGGCCCACGCCTGCCGGGCGGCCTACTGCTCCGGGTACGCGGAGGCGTCCGGCCGCGACCCGCGCACCGACCCGGTGCTGCTGCGAGCCTGCGAGACCGACAAGGCGGTCTACGAGGTCGTCTACGAGGCCCGGCACCGCCCCGACTGGCTCCCCGTACCGCTGTCGGCGATCCGTCGCCTCGCCGCGTCCGACCCGACCTGACCCGATCCTCGCCCGGGAGACTCGCTCGTGACGTCCAAGAAGCCAGCCGCCAGGAACAAGACAGGCAAGACCAAGACCGAGAAGAAGACCAGGGAGACCAGGGAGAACAGCGAGACCAGGGAGACCAGGGAGACCAGGGAGACCGGGGACGCGAGGGAGGCGAGGGACAGCCGGGAGACGCGGGCCACGCAGGTGCCCCCGCAGCCGGCGCCGCCCGAGCTGGAGGTCGCCGTCTCCCCCGCCGTCCACGCCGCCGACCGCGAACGGCTGCTGCACGGCACCCACCACGATCCGCACTCCGTCCTGGGCGCGCACCCGGTGCCCGGCGGGGTCGCCCTCCGCGCCTTCCGCCCACGCGCCGAGGCGGTCACGGTGGTCTCCGGCGGCCTGCGGGCGGAACTGCACGACGACGGCGACGGCTTCTTCTCCGGGCTGCTCCCGCTCACCGAGATCCCCGCCTACCGGCTGCTCGTGACGTACGACGGCACGGCCCACGAGACCGAGGACGCCTATCGTTTCCTGCCCACCCTCGGCGACCTGGACCTGCACCTGATCGGCGAGGGCCGGCACGAGCAGCTGTGGCAGGCGCTCGGCGCGCATGTCACCACCCGCCAGGGTGTGGCCGGTACCCGGTTCGCGGTGTGGGCGCCGAACGCGCGCGGCGTCCGGGTCACGGGCGGTTTCAACTTCTGGGACGGCACCGGCTTCCCCATGCGCTCGCTCGGCGCCACCGGGGTCTGGGAGCTGTTCGTGCCCGGGGTCGGCGAGGGTGAGCTGTACAAGTTCGAGATCACTCGCCCGGACGGCTCGCGCACCCTGCGCGCCGACCCGCTGGCCCGCCGTACCGAGGTCCCGCCCGCCACCTCCTCGATCGTGCACGTCTCGAAACACGAGTGGGGTGATGCGGACTGGCTGGCCCGCCGCGAGGGCACCGCGGTCCACGCGTCCCCCTTCTCGGTCTACGAGGTGCATCTCGCCTCCTGGCGACCGGGCCTGACCTACCGCCAGCTGGCCGAGCAACTCCCCGCGTACGTGAGCGAGATGGGCTTCACGCATGTCGAGTTGATGCCGGTCGCCGAGCATCCCTTCGGCGGCTCGTGGGGCTACCAGGTCACCGGCTTCTACGCCCCGACGGCCCGCCTCGGCACCCCCGACGACTTCAAGTACCTGGTGGACCGGCTGCACCAGGCCGGCATCGGGGTGCTGATGGACTGGGTGCCGGCGCACTTCCCGCGTGACGCGTGGGCGCTCGCGGAGTTCGACGGGCGCCCGCTGTACGAACACCACGACCCGCTGCGGGCCGCGCATCCCGACTGGGGCACGCTGGAGTTCGACTTCGGCCGGCGCGAGGTGCGCAACTTTCTGGTGGCGAACGCGGTGTACTGGTGCGAGGAGTTCCACATCGACGGGCTGCGCGTGGACGCGGTCGCCTCGATGCTCTACCTGGACTACTCGCGCGAGCCGGGCCAGTGGACGCCGAACGAGCACGGCGGCCGGGAGAACCTGGACGCGGTGGCCTTCCTCCAGGAGATGAACGCCACCGTGTACCGGCGCTGCCCGGGGGTGGTGACCATCGCCGAGGAGTCGACGGCCTGGGACGGCGTCACCCGCCCCACCCACCACAAGGGCCCGAGCGGCTTCGGCGGGCTCGGCTTCGGCCTGAAGTGGAACATGGGCTGGATGCACGACTCGCTCCAGTACATGAGCCACGAGCCCGTGCACCGCAAGTACCACCACGGGGAGATGACCTTCTCGATGGTGTACGCCTACAGCGAGAACTACGTCCTGCCCATCTCCCACGACGAGGTGGTCCACGGCAAGCGGTCCCTGGTGTCGAAGATGCCCGGCGACTGGTGGCAGCAGCGCGCGAACCACCGCGCCTACCTGGGCTTCATGTGGGCCCACCCCGGCAAGCAACTCCTGTTCATGGGCCAGGAGTTCGCGCAGGGCGCCGAGTGGTCCGAGGCGCACGGCCCCGACTGGTGGCTGCTGGACCCGGCGTACGGCGCCGAGGCGGACCACCGGGGCGTGCGGGACCTCGTACGGGACCTCAACGTGGTGTACCGCGCCACCCCGTCCCTGTGGCAGCGGGACACCGACCCGGCGGGCTTCCAGTGGATCACCGGCGACGCGGCGGACGACAACGTCTTCGCGTTCCTGCGCCTGGACGCCGACGGCACTCCGCTGCTCGCGGTCTGCCACCTGGCGCCGGTGGTCCGCCACGACTACCGGATCGGGGTACCGGAGGAGGTACCCGCCTGGGTGGAGGCCCTCAACACGGACGCCGCCCGTTACGGCGGCGGTGACGTGGTCCACTCCGAGCCGGTCAAGCCGGAGCCGCAGGGGGCGCACGGCCGTCCGGCGAGCATCCGGCTGACCCTGCCGCCCCTGGCGACGGTGTGGCTGCGACCGGCCTGAACGAGGGGGCTTCGGGCCATGGCCCGAAGCCCCCTTCACCGCCCGCCGAGTGCCCCGGTCACGCGGGGGACACGGCCAGCGCCTTCGGCGGCTGCCCCGTGTACAGGACCCCGAGCCGCTGGGTGGCGCGGGTCAGGGCGACGTACAGGTCGCTCGTGCCGTAGGCGCCCGGCTCGACCACCAGGACGGAGTCGAATTCGAGGCCCTTGGCCTGACGGGGGTCGAGCAGGACGACCGTCCGGGTGAGGTCCGGCTCGCCGCCCGCGGTGACGCCGTCCAGGCGCGCGGCCAGGGAGCGGTGCAGTGCGCGCGGGGCGATCACCGCCAGGCGGCCCTCGGCGGGGGTGAGTTCGGCGACCGCCTTGGCCACCGCGCCGGGCAGGTCGTCGGGCGCCTGGCGCACCCAGGGGCGTACACCGGTGGAGCGGACGGAACTCGGCGGTTCGAAGTCCGGTTTCTCGGCGCGGACCACGGCCGCCGCCAGGTCCATGATCTCGGCCGGGGTGCGGTAGTTGACGCCCAGGCGGGTGTGCTCCCAGCGGTCCTCGACATAGGGGGCGAGGATGTCCGCCCAGGAGCCGACGCCGGCCGCCTCCGCCGTCTGGGCGGGATCGCCGACCAGGGTCATCGAGCGGGTCGGGCTGCGGCGCATCAGCAACCGCCAGGCCATCGGCGACAGCTCCTGCGCCTCGTCCACGATGATGTGCCCGAACGCCCAGGTGCGGTCGGCGGCGGCCCGCTCGGCGGCGCTGCGGTGGTCCGCCTCCTCGTGCCGCTCGGCGAACCGTTCGGCGTCGATGATGTCGTGCGCCGACAGGACCTCGGAGGCGTCCGGGTCGTCGTCCTCCTTGTCCTCGAACTCGTAGGTGCGGGAGGCGTAGGAGACGTCGAGGACGCCTTGCGCGTAGGCGATCTGGGTCTCGCGCTCGCGGTCCGCGCGGGCCCGCGCCAGCCGTTCGTCCTCGCCGAGGAGTTCGGCCGCCTCGTCCAGCAGCGGCACGTCGGCGACGGTCCAGGCGCGGGTCACCGGGCGGCGGATGGCGTCGGCGTCCGCGGCCGGGAGGTATCCGTCCGGCTCGGCGAGGAAGTCGGCGAGCAGCCGCTGCGGGGTGATCCGGGGCCACAGCCGGTCGATGGCGTCCCAGACCTCGGGATTCTCGGCGAGTTCGTCCCTGATCTGGGTGATGTCGGAGGGGTCGAGCAGACTGCTGCCGTCGTAGGGGTCGGTGCCCACGCGCTCGGCGTACAGCTCGGTCAGCGTGTTGAGGATGTGCCCCTCGAAGTACTCGCGCGCGGCGTTGTGCGGCAGCTTGGCGGCGCGGGTGCGTTCCCGGGCGACGCTCACCAGGCCGTCGTCCAGCATCAGCACCTCGCGGTCGTGCCCGATCGCGATGACCGGGTCGGGCAGGGCCTGGCGGTCCCGTACGGCGGCGGCGAGCGCGTCGGCCATGTCCGAGCGGCCCTTCACCGCGGCGGCCTCCGGGGTGTCCGTGGCGGTCGCCTTCACGCCGGGGAACAGCTCGCCGACCGTGGCCAGCAGCACCCCGGTCTCACCGAGGGAGGGCAGCACCTCGCCGATGTAGCCGAGGAAGGCGGGGTTGGGGCCGACGATGAGGACCGCCCGGCGGGCCAGCAGTTCCCGGTACTCGTACAGCAGATAGGCGGCTCGGTGCAGGGCCACCGCGGTCTTGCCGGTGCCGGGGCCGCCCTCGACCACCAGTACGCCGCGGTGGGGCGCCCGGATGATCTCGTCCTGCTCGGCCTGGATGGTCTGCACGATGTCGCTCATCCGGCCGGTGCGCGCCGAGTTCAGCGCGGCCAGCAGGACGGCGTCGGCGTCGTGGTCCTCGTGGCCGGTGCGGGTGGCGTCGCCGAGGTCCAGGATCTCGTCGTGCAGGGAGGTGACGGTCCGGCCCTCGGTGGTGATGTGCCGGCGGCGGCGCAAGCCCATCGGGGTGTGGCCGGTGGCCAGGTAGAAGGGGCGGGCGACGTCGGCCCGCCAGTCGACGAGGACCGGCGTGCGCGCGGCGTCGTCCTCGCGCAGCCCGATCCGGCCGATGTGGTGCTTCGTGCCGTCGGCGAGGTCGATCCGGCCGAAGCACAGCGAGCCGTCCACGGCGTTCAGCGCGGCGAGCAGCCCCGAGCGCTCGGCGACCAGGATGTCCCGCTCCAGCCGGGCCTGCATGGGCTTGTCGCCCTGGGCGAGCGCGTCCGCGACCGAGCCTTCGGCCTCACCGCGCAGCACGTCCACGCGCGCGTACAGTCCGTCGATGAATTCCTGCTCCTGACGCAATTCATCGTCCGGAAATTCGGTGTTTGACAATTCCGCTCCCGCCCGGATATACTCTGCTCAGTGAACTTCTTCGCGGCCTGTCCAATCGAAGTCGCGAACCACTGAATATACGCACAGAAATCCCCCGAGCGCAATTGCTCAGGGGATTTTTTGCGGTCGGGACGGGTGCTCTACAGCAGGTCCGCCAGTTCCTCCAGCAGGCGCCGCTTGGGCCGCGCCCCCACCATCGACCGCACCGGCTCACCGTCCCGGAAGACCATGAGGGTCGGCGTCGACAGCACTCCATAGGCGATCGTTGTCTGTGGATTGTGGTCCACGTCCAGCTGGACGATCTTCAGCCGGTCGCCCTCCTCGAAGGCGATGTCCTTCAGGACCGGCGCCAGCTGCCGGCACGGCCCGCACCAGTCCGCCGTGAACTGCACCAGCACCGGAAGATCGGCGCCGAGCACCTCCGTCCCGAAGTCCGCGTCCGTCACCTCGGCCAGTCCGCTCGCTCTGCTCACCGCGTCAGCCCTCCCAGCTCGCACACGGGTTCCGGACCCCCCGGAACCAGCGCCTCGGCGGCCAGCCCGTCCCGCGCCTGCTCGGCCCGTTCCAGTTGCCCGGCGACTGTCTGCCGCACCGACCGGAGCTGCCCGATGAGCGCGTCCAGCTCGTCCAGCTTGCGGCGGTAGACCAGGAGCGAGGCCGGGCAGGAGTCGCCCTCCGGATGCCCGGCCCGCAGACACTCCACGAACGGCCGCGTCTCCTCCAGGTCGAACCCGAAGTCCTGCAGCGTGCGGATCTGCCGCAGCAGCCTGAGGTCGCCGTCGTCGTAGGTGCGGTGTCCCTTGTCGTCGCGCCGGGCGGGCAGCAGCCCCCGTGCCTCGTAGTAGCGCAGGGCGCGGGTGGTGGTCCCGGCCCGTGCGGCCAGCTCGCCGATTCGCATGGTGCCGACCGTAGGCGTTGACGTCGGCGTCAAGGCAAGTCCCGGCGGGCGAGGACTTCACCGGCCCGGTGAACGCCGCCTCCCACGGCCTGCCGACCGACGAGCCGGCGCGCTGTCCTCAGAGGGTCAGCCCGGCCGACTCCTCCACCTCCAGCAGGGAGGCGCTGTGCCGCTCCTCCTCGAATGCCTTGCGGCCGCCGCGCAGGCCGAACAGGCGCTTGGTGACGGCGATGTAGAGGACGGCGAGGATGTTGAGGACCAGGGTGGCGATCTTCAGGTAGCTGACCTTCTCGGTGAGCTCGTAGATCTCCAGCGGGAGGAAGGCGGCCGTCGCGACGACCGTCAGGTACTCGGCCCAGCGCTTGGCGTACCAGAGGCCGACCGCCTCGATCAGCTCGATCAGGGCGTAGGCGAGCAGGAGCGCCGCCACCAGCAGCAGCGTGTCGTGCTGGTAGCCGAAGGCCTTCTGGATGGAGCCGACGACCGGTGAGTGGTCGAGGTCGTAGTGGAAGTGCCGGAAGACCGGGCGGAAGACGTCCAGGTTCTCGTTGAAGAGCCGGCGCACCGCGTCCTGGCTGTTGCTGAACTTCCACACCGCCACCGCGACGAGCACGATGAACACACCGCGTATCGCGCGCTCGACGGCCAGGAAGCGGAGGATGAACAGGTCCCGGAGGACCTTGCCGCGCGGCACCAGCGGCGCGTCCGCGGCCGGGCCTGTGCCGTGCGGCTCGCCGAGCGCGAAGTCCCCGCAGCGCAGGCAGCGCCACACCTCGCCGAGCGCGGTGTCGGCGTGCAGCCGCAGCCGCAGCCGCGGGTCGTCCGGCGCGTAGGTCACATGGCCTTTGCGCGCGCAGGTCCGCCGGTCCCAGTCGATCGTCATCCCCCGTGCCTCCCTACCTGTACTGACATGCACATAATGACGCCACGCACGAACGTGCCGTTCCGGTTGATCCGGCACGGCACGTCGGTGGAGGCGGGTGCGAGGCGGTCAGTCGGCTGCGCCGTCCACCAGTACCTTCTCCTCTTCCCGCACTTCCGCCACGGCGGCCTCGCGGCGCGGCAGCAGGACGGCGACCAGGACCGTGCCGATACCGAGGATCACCGCGCCGACCAGGCTGGTGTGCGCGACCGCGTCGGAGAAGGCGGAGCCTACCGCGTCGGCCATCCGCCGGGCGCCGGAGGCGAGTTCGGCGGCCTGCTGCTTGAGCTGCGCGGCCTGCTGCGGGTCCTTGGCCTGCGCCGCCTGCGCGGCCACCCGGTGCGCCTTGTCGCCGATGCCCTGGGCGACGGCGTACCCGGCGCCGACCGAGTCCCGCGCGGTGTCCAGGGCGCTCGCGGGGAGCTTGCTGCCGGCGGTGGCGTCGGTGAGGTGGTTGCCGTACGACGTGGCGAGCAGCGAGCCGAGGATCGCGATGCCGAGGGAGCCGCCCAGCTCCAGCGACGTGTCGTTGACCGCGCCGCCGACGCCCAGCTCGGACTCCGGGAACGCGCCCATGATGGCGTCGGTGCAGGGCGAGAGGGCGAGGCCGATGGCGAGGCCCAGGATGATCAGCGGTGCCACGAAGTCGCCGTAGCCCGAGCCCGCGTCGACCCGGGTCAGCAGGGCGAGGGCGGTGGTGCCGCCGACCATGCCCGCGCTGACGGTCCACTTCATGCCGACGCGCGGGGTGAGCCAGCCGGTCAGGGCGGAGCCGACGAAGACGGCACCGGCCAGCGGCAGCATGCGTACGCCGGTCTCCAGGGCGTCGTAGCCGAGGACGAACTGCAGGTGCTGGGTGAGGTAGTAGAAGGCACCGAAGACGGCGAGGAAGAACAGGGTGACGGCGAGGTTGGAGCCCGCGAAGCGGCGGTGGGCGAAGCGGCGCACATCCAGGATGGGGCGCGGGTGGCGCAGCTCCCACAGGACGAAGGCGACCAGGGCGACACCGGCGACGACCGCGGCGGTGACGGCCTTGACGCCCCAGCCGAAGTGCGGGCCCTCGATGATCATGTAGACCAGCGAGCCGGTCCAGATCACGGAGAGCAGTCCGCCGACGTAGTCGATGCGGTCGTGGTGACCGGCCCGGGACGGCGGGATGAGGACGAAGGCCGCGACCACGGCGACCGCGGCGACGGGCACGTTGATCAGGAAGGTCGAGGACCAGCCGTGGTCGCGCAGCAGGGCGCCCGCGACCACCGGTCCGGCGGCGATGGCGAGGCCGGCGGTCGCCGTCCACAGCACGATGGCCTTGGCCCGCTCGGCACGCGGGAAGGTCGCCGCGAGCAGGGAGAGCGTGGCCGGCATGATCAGCGCCGCGCCGACGCCCATCACGGCACGGGCCGCGATGACGGTGGCCGCGCTGTCGGCGAGGTATCCGAAGACGGCACCGGCACCGAAGACGACGAGCCCGAGGACGAGCGCGCCGCGCCGGCTGTACTTGTCGCCGATCGCGCCGAGCAGCAGCATCAGCGCCGCGTAGGGGACGGTGTAGCCGTCGATCACCCACTGCAGGTCGGCGCTGGAGAGCCCGAGGTCCTTCGTCATGTCGGGCGCCGCGACCGTGAGGGCGGTGTTCGCCATCACGATGATCAGCAGGCTCAGGCAGAGCACGAGCAGTGCCCACCAGCGCCGGGCGTAGGGCCGGCCCATCCCTTCGACCGGTTCCGTCATGACGAGTCGCATGGCAGGGGTCACCTTCCTCGGTACGCGACGGGAACGTGCAGATGAGTTGCACATCGGCGTGCAATTGCACAACCATGTGCAATGTACGTCCGTTGCACAGCAGTGTGCAAGTCGAGTCGGGGAGGCAGAATGACGGCCATGACCACGGGTAACAGCAGCCGCGCCGACGCCAACCGGCGCCGCATCCTCGACGTCGCCCTCGCGGAACTGCTGCGCGATCCCGACGTCTCCATGGACCAGATCGCGCGCGCCGCGGGCGTCGTACGACGGACGGTGTACGGGCACTTCCCCAGCCGTGAGGCGCTGATCAGCACCCTCGTCGACGAGGCCGTGGCGGCCCTGGCGGACGCGGACGCGCGGGCCCGGGCCGGGGTGACGGACCCGGCGGAGTCGGTGGCCCGCTCGGTGCTCGCCGTCTGGGAGATCGCCGACCGCTACCGCCTGCTGGTGGCCCTGGCCCAGCGCACGGTCACCGTGCAGGGCATCCGCGAGCGTCTCGCCCCGTTGCGCGAGGCCAAGGTACGGGTGCTGCAGCGCGGCCTGGACGAGGGCGTGTTCACCTCCCCGCTGCCCGCGCCGGCGCTGGCGTACGTGCACGAGCAGATGCTGTTCGCGGTGACGGAGGCGGTGAACGACGGCCTGCTGACAGCGCACGAGGCGGGCCGCTCGGCCACGGTCACGGTGCTGACCGCGGCGGGCGTGCCCGCCTCGACGGCCGCCGCGCTGGTGGCCGAGGTGAGTGAGTAGACGAACGAACCGGGCGGCCAAGGTGAGTGAGCAGACGAACGAACCCGGGCGGCCAAGGTGAGTGAGCAGACGAACGAACCCGGGCGGCCGAGGTGAGTGAGCAGACGAACGAACCCGGGCGGCCGAAGCGAGCGCGTGGACGAACGAACCCGGGCGGCCGAGGCACGGGGGAGACTCAGCCGCCCGGGCAGCGGGCCCGGACGCCCGGCCCGGGTTCAGGCGGGGCCGGACGTCCGGAGTTCTGCTCCTCGGGTCAGGTCTTGACCAGCCCCGCATCCCGGGGCTCCGGAACCTCGGTCACCGTGCCCTGGTTCTCGTCCAGCAGCGTCGTCTCGTCGAACGGCAGCTCACCGGCCAGCACCTGCCGGACGCGGACCTTGTCGATCTCCTTGGTCCACGTGCCCACCAGCACCGTGGCGACCGCGTTCCCCGCGAAGTTCGTGAGCGCACGCGCCTCGCTCATGAACCGGTCGATGCCGACGATCAGCCCGACCCCGTCGACCAGCGCGGGCTTGTGCGACTGGAGCCCGCCGGCCAGGGTGGCGAGCCCCGCACCACTGACACCTGCCGCGCCCTTGGAGGCCAGCAGCAGGAACAGCAGCAGCGGGATCTGCTCGCCGACCGACATCGGCGTCCCCAGCGCGTCCGCGATGTACAGCGACGCCATGGTCATGTAGATCATCGTGCCGTCGAGGTTGAAGGAGTAGCCGGTCGGCACGGTGATGCCGACGACCGGCTTGCTGACGCCCAGGTGCTCCATCTTCGCGATCAGCCGCGGCAACGCGGACTCGGAGGAGGAGGTGGACAGGATCAGCAGGAACTCGCGGGCCAGGTACTTGCACAGCGAGAAGACGTTCAGGCCCGCGACGATCCGCAGGACCGCCCCGAGCACCACGAACACGAACAGGAAGCAGGTGACGTAGAAGCCCAGCATGAGGACGGCGAGGCTCTTCAGTGCGTCCAGGCCGGCCGAACCGACGACCGCCGCGATGGCGCCGAACGCACCGATCGGCGCGGCCCACATGACCATGGACAGGATGCGGAAGACGAGCCGCTGGATGTGCTCGATGCCGCGCAGCACCGGCTGCCCGGCCTGCCCCATGGCCTGCAGCGCGAACCCGGCGAGCAGGGCGACCAGCAGCGTCTGCAGGACCTGGCCCTCGGTGAAGGCGGAGACGAACGTGGTCGGGATGATCGACAGCACGAAGTCGACCGGCGGCAGCGCGTCGCTGGAGACCTGGGCGTGCCCGGTCTGCCGGAGCGCGTCGGTCAGGTGCAGCCCCGCGCCCGGGTGCAGCACGTTGCCGACGACCAGGCCGATGGCGAGCGCCACGAGCGACATCACGAGGAAGTAGCCGAGGGCGATACCGCCGACGGCCCCGACCTTGGCGGCCTTCCGCACGGACCCGATCCCGAGCACGATCGTGCAGAAGATGATCGGCGAGATCATCATCTTGATCAGGTTGACGAAGCCGGTCCCCAGCGGCTTGAGCTCGACCGCGGCATCGGGCCAGATGAGGCCCACGGCGATGCCGAGCGCGACCGCCACGATGACGGCGATGTACAGGTAATGGGTCCGGTCCCGCTTCCCGCGGGCTGCGGCAGGTGCCGTACCGGGAGTGCTGGCGGCCACGACTGCCCTCCTTGACGTCTTCGTCGGCGAACAACCGGCGTGCGGCTCACGTCCGGGCGTTGTAGGGGAATGCCGTGACTATCTCCCGCCCTGTGAGGGCGGTCACCCTTCCGTTCATTTAGTTCACGATTGAGCGGAGAGGCACACTGCTGACATGCGCCTACCCGCCCTCCCGAGGCCCCGCAGTCTGGCCGGCCAGCTGTTCGCCGTGCAGGCCGTGCTGATCGCGCTGGTCGTGGCCGGGTACGCGCTGTTCACCTACGTCAGCGACCAGCGGCAGGCCGAGGACGCCGCCGCCCGGCAGGCCACGGCGGTGGCCCGCTCGATCGCCGACTCCCCCTCGGTCCGTACGGCGATCCGCACCGCGGACCCCACGGCCCGGCTGGAGCCGTACGCCCTCCAGGTCACCCGGGACGCGAACGTCGACTTCGTCACGATCATGAACCCGTCCGGCATCCGCTGGACCCACCCCGACCGGAAGCAGATCGGCAGACGCTTCCTCGGCAACATCGGCGCCGCCCAGCACGGCCGCACCCTCACCGAGACCTACACCGGCACCCTCGGCCCGTCCGTCCGCGCGGTGACCCCCGTCAAGGACAACGGCCGGATCGTCGGTCTGGTGAGCGCCGGCATCACGGTGGAGACGATCAGCGCCCGGGTCCAGGACCAGGTCGCGGCCCTGCTCGGGGTGGCCGGCGGCACCCTGCTGCTGGGCGCGGTCGGCACGTATGTGATCAACGCCCGCCTCCGCCGCCACACCCACGGTATGAACGCCACCGAGCTGAGCCGGATGCACGACTACCACCAGGCGGCGCTGCACGCGGTCCGGGAAGGGCTGCTGATGCTGGACGGCCGGTACCGGGTGGCCCTGATCAACGACGGCGGCCGGGAACTGCTCGCGGTCGGCCCGGAGGAGGAGGTGGTGGGCCGTTCGGTGGCCGGCCTCGGCCTGCCGGCCCCGCTGACCGGCGCCCTGCTGTCCTCGGAGCCCCGGGTGGACGAGGTGCACCTGACGTCGTCCCGGGTGCTGGTGGTGAACACGTCCCCCGTCTCGGGCGGCGAACAGCGCGGAACGGTCGTCACCCTGCGCGATGTCACAGAACTCCAGTCCCTGATGGGTGAGCTGGACTCCGAGCGGGGCTTCACCCAGGCGTTGCGCTCGCAGGCGCACGAGGCGGCCAACCGCCTGCACACCGTCGTCTCGCTGATCGAGCTGGGCCGGGCCGAGGAGGCGGTGGACTTCGCCACGGCCGAGCTGGAACTGGCGCAGGCCCTCACCGACCAGGTGGTGGCGGCGGTGCGCGAACCGGTGCTGGCCGCTCTGCTGCTGGGCAAGACCGCCCAGGCGAACGAGCGGGGCGTGGAGCTGGTGATCTCGCCGGACAGCCGCTGGGACGACGGCCTGCTCCCGCCCGAACTGCCGGCGAGGGACCTGGTCACGATCCTCGGCAACCTGATCGACAACGCGGTCGACGCGGCGCAGGGGACGGCGGGGGCACGGGTGACCGTGACGGCGTACGCCTCGCCCGCCGAACTGGTACTGCGCGTGTCCGACACCGGCCCCGGTGTCGACCCCGCCCATGCGGACCTGGTATTCCAGCGGGGGTTCTCCACGAAGCCGGCCGGACCCGGCGGCCGGGGACTCGGGCTGGCCCTGGTGCGACAGGCGGTGACCCGCCACGAGGGCACGCTGACGGTGACGGAGACGGGCAAGGACGGCGAGGGCGGAGCGGTGTTCGAAGTGCGGTTGCCGCTGAGCGCGTCCGCGGGCGGAGGCACGTCCATGGGTGCCGGCACGTCCCACAACAGCGGCACGTCCGTGAGCGGTGGCACGTCCGTGAGCGGTGGCACGTCCGAGAAGGGCGGCACGGTCCCGGGTGGCGGCGGATACCCGGATGGCGACCCGTCCGTGAACGGTGGCACGTCCATGGGTGGCGGCAGATGACGGACGAGCAGCAGCCCATCCGCGTCCTCGTCGTCGAGGACGACCCCGTCGCCGCCGACGCGCACATGATGTACGTCGGCCGGGTGCCCGGTTTCGTCGCGGTCGGGAAGGCGCACACGGGCGCGGAGGCGCGGCGCATCCTGGACCGTACGGCGGTGGACCTGCTGTTGCTGGACCTGCACCTGCCGGACGTGCACGGCCTGCAACTGGCCCGGTCCCTGCGGGCCGCCGGATACCACGCCGACGTGATAGCGGTGACCTCGGCACGGGACCTGGCGGTGGTGCGGGAAGGGGTCTCCCTCGGTGTCGTCCAGTACGTCCTGAAGCCGTTCACGTTCGCGACGCTCCGGGACCGGCTGGTCCGCTATGCCGAGTTCCACGCGGCGGTGGGCGAGGCGAGCGGCCAGGACGAAGTGGACCGGGCCTTGGCGTCCCTGCGCGCGCCGTCGCCGGCCGCCCTGCCGAAGGGGTTGAGCGGGCCGACGCTGGAGCGGGTGACGGGGGCATTGCGGGAAGCGGCCTCGGAGGGGCTCACGGCGGCGGGGGTGGCCGAGGCGGTGGGCATCTCCCGGATCACCGCGCGTCGGTACCTGGAGCATCTGGTGGACGCGGGGCGGGCGGGGCGAAGTCCTCTGTACGGGCAGGTGGGGAGGCCGGAGCTGGTCTATCGGTGGGTTTCTCAGGCCCGGTGAGGGCGGCGGCTCGGGCGCGGGTCCGGGCGGCTTCTTTCGGTGCGTTGGCGCGTGTGTAGGCGTCGGCGGATTGGAGGTAGTAGGCACGGGCTTCGGCTGGACGGTGAATGCTCCGTTGAGCGATCGCCAGGTTTTCGAACGTTTTCCCGAGTCCGTACCAGTCCTCGAACTCCCTCAGGATGACGACGGCATGGTGGTACGCCTCCGTGACCACGTGCGTCTGCTCCCGCCGTGCCAGGGCGTTGCCGAGGTTGTTCCATGCCGACGCCTCGCTATGACGATCGCCCAGGGTCTGGTAGAGGTCACGCGAGCGAATATGGGCATCGATGGCCTCATCGACCCGGTCCGCCACCAGCAGGGCGGTGCCGAGGTTGTTCCACGCCCCCGCCTCACCCGCACGGTCACCGATGTCCTGGTGGAGGTCGAGTGAGTGAGTATGGGCATCGATGGCCTCATCGACCCGGTCCATGTCCAGTAGGGCGTTGCCGAGGTTGTTCCACACCCACGCCTCCCGAGGGCGGTCGCCGAGATCCTGGTGCAGATCCCGCGAGCGGAGGTGGGCGTCGACGGCCTCGTTCACTTGGCCTGATGCACGCAGGACAGTGCCGAGGTTGTGCCACGCCATGGCCTCACAGACGCGATCACCGATTCCGTGCGCAGCTTCCTGAGCTGTTGCGCAGACAGCGATCGCATCGTCCAACTGCCTACGCCACCGGAGATATCCGGTCAGGCACAGAGCCAGCCGCACCGCCGTATCCGCGTGCCGCTCCTCTCGCGCCCACTGCACCGCAGCCACCAGGCCCGCGCGCTCCCTGTCCAGCCAAGCCAGCGCCTCGGCCCGGTGTGCAAAGCGTGCCGACTCCGGCTTTCCGGGCCGCCAATGCAGCAGGTCATCCGCCTCATCCGCCCACCGGTAGTAGTGCGCCAGCACCCGCTCCCGCGCCGCATCCCGCGCCTCCGGATCCCCGGCCAGCCTGCCCGCCCCGAACGCCCGCACGAGGTCGTGCATCCGCCAGCACCGCTGGCCGTTCCCTCGCTCCACCAAGTGCGCCCTGGCCAGCGCCTTGAGCCCCGCCGTCGGCGGCGCTCCCCCGACCAGCACGCCGGCCACCTCCTCGCTCACCTCCGGCCCCGGCGCGAGGGCAAGCAGGCTCAGCAGCCGTGCCTGGTCGGCCGGAAGCCTGCGGTACGAGATGTCGAACGCGGCGCGCACGCTGCGGTCGCCGTCATCAAGAGCGGCCAGGCGGTCGTACGACGTCGCCAGTTCGTCCGCGAATTCGGCGATGGACTGGCCCGGATCCTCGGCCAGCAAGGCAGCGGCGATCTGCAAGGCCAGCGGGAGGTGCCCGCACAGTCCCGCCAGCCGTGCCGCCGCTTCCCCCTCCCCGGCCACCCGGTCGTCATCCGGGTCCGCGATCATCAGCGCCCGATCGAGGAGTTCGTACGCCGCCTCGGGCGTGAGCTGATCCAACGGCACCAGCCGGGCCCCCAGTTGTGCCAGCCGATCCCGCGAAGTGACCAGCACCCGGTGCCGCAGGCCCCCCGGCAGCACCGGCCGCACCTGCTCCGGCGACGACGCGTTGTCGGCCAGGATCAGCATCGCCGCCCGATCCGCCAGCACCGACCGGTACAGCCCCGCCCGCTCGTCCGCCGTGGCCGGGATGTGCTCGGGATCCACGCCCAGCGCCCGCAGCAGGGACTGCAACGCCTGGTCCGCCGTGACCGGAACCTCGTCGTACCCGTGCAGGTCCACGAACAGCACCCCGCCGGGGAACCACCCCGCCTCCCGCGCCGCGTACGCCGCCTGTACCGCCAGCGCCGTCTTCCCGATGCCGCCGAGCCCGGAGACGGCGGTGACGAGGACGGCCTGTTCACCACCGGAACCCGAGGGGTCGAGCGCGGCCCGCAGCCGCCCCAACTCCTGGTCCCGGCCGGTGAATCCGGCGGCCCTCGGCGGCAGCGCGTCCAGGGCCGTGGGCGCCGGTGCCTGCTGCTTGTACTCCGCCTTGCCGATGACCGGCCCGCGGAAGTCCCCGCCCCGGAAGTCGACGACATCGCTCACCCGCCCCCACCCCCTGCCCCGAACGGCACGGCGTACTGCACGACGTACACCCCCAGCCCCACGACCGCGACCGCCTCCAGCACGGACACGACGAGCAGCCCGGCCGAGACGTCGCCGCCCGCCCAGTACACGACGAGCGCACTCAGCGGCACGACGCAGAAGGCCAGTAGGTCCACCACGCACTGCACGATCTTCCGGGACACCCGCCGGGTGTCCGTGCGGTGGGCCACCTCCCAGCGGAACACCTCACCGCCCTCGGCCCGCGTCATGGCGGCCAGCCGGGGCCCCAACTCGCCCCGCACATACGCCCCGATCGCCGAGATCTTCTGGTCGTTGACGAGGTACGTCCAGCCGAGCACGACACACACCGGCGGCAGCGCGAGCAGCATCGCCGTCTGCTTGGCCTGGGCCGCGGCAGCGATCACGGCCGCCACGACGGTCAGGGTGACGTACAGCAGATTGTCCCGGAACCCGATCCGGGTCTTCTGCTCGTCCTTGACGGTCTGGTACTCGGTGAGCAGCAACTGCCCCACGGTGACGTCTCGTTCCGGCACTTCATCCCCTTCTCCGGCAGTACCTTATGAGTGTGCCGGAGACTCAAGCCACTGTTCTGGTCCTGACCGCACTGCCCTTGGAATACGCCGCTGTCCGGGCGTACATCCCGGAGCGGCAGGAACTCGTCCACGTCAAAGGGACCCGCGTCGAGACAGGCCGTCTGCCGGACAGTGCCTGGCGCCTGGCGATCAGCGAGCTGGGAGTGGGGGCCGAGCGTGCCGCCGCGCTCACGGCCCAGCTCATCGACTGGCTGCACCCCGAGGCCGTCCTCTTCGTGGGAGTCGCGGGGAGCCTGAAGGACGACATCGAGATCGGCGATGTCGTGGTGGGCACCCAGGTCTACGAGATCCACGGCGGCAAGCAGACCCACAACGGTTTCAAGGTCCGGCCGAGGGCCCTGCCCGGCTCGCACGCCCTGGAGCAGGCGGCGCGTTCCGCGGCGCGGGACCTGCCGGAGGTCCGGGTGCACTTCGCGCCGATCGCGACCGGTGACGTGGTACTGGCCGACTCCAGGTCCGACATCGCCCGGCACATCGAGGCCCACTACAACGACGCGGGCGCCATCGAGATGGAGGGCTCCGGAGCGGCCCAGGCGGCCCACCTGAGCGGACAGGTGGACGCCCTCGTCGTGCGGGGCGTCAGCGACCGCGCGGACCGGAACAAGCGCCGGGCCGACGCCGGCGGCTCGCAGCAGCGGGCGGCCGCACACGCGGCGACCGTGGCGGTCGAGCTGCTGCGCAAGCACCAGCCCCGCCGCACCGGGTCCGGCGACTCCGAGGAGGGACCCCAGGCGGCGGGCCACGGGGGCGATCACATCGACTTCCGCGGCGGGACCTTCTACGGACGCGTCACCGGCAAGCAGGTTTGAGGCCGGTAAGGAGCGGCAGTACGACTGCCTACCGCGCACTCCTCGCCGAACGCCGGGACCAACCCCACTTCACCCCACCCGCGCATACCCTCGAGCCCCCCGCCAAGGCACCACCGCCCACATCCGCGTCCCACCCCCGGGCTCCCGCGCCTCCCCGAACCCCCACTCCCCCTCACACGCCCGCACCACGCACCCGAGCACGCGCAGCGCCGCCCGCCTTCGCGTGTCGCAGGCCGACGCCAGCCGCTGGTGGCACACCCACGCGCTGAGCCCCGAGGACTCACGGGAACTCATCCACACCATCGCCCGCCGGCTCTGACCCCAGAGAGGAAACCACCATGGCCGACATCACTTGGGAAGAGCCCTTCTGCGCCGAAGGCGACAACTGCTTCCGCATAGGCACCGACCCCGAAGGCAACGCCTACATCGCCGTCTCCGGCCAGGAGGACCGCGCCCTCACCGACTCCCGCGAAGCCCTCCGCGCCCTCATCCGCGAGATCAAGGCCGGCAAGGCGGACCATCTCCTGTAGCCACCCAGGGCTCAATCCCGCGCACACGCATTGACCTGACTAGACCACTCCTCTTACCTTCACACGGCAGCAATCTCCGCGCCACCCCCACGTGTGCTCAGGAGGTCATGCCCGTGCGCCCCACCGCCGCCCTCCCTCTCCTCCTCACCGCCGCCCTCGCCGCCACCGCCCTCACCGCCTGTGGCAGCGGCTCCGGCAGCAGCCCGGACACGGTGAAGGTCTCGTACAAGCAGTCCACCGACAACTCCGTCAAGGTGATGGACACCTACCTCGCCGGGATCAAGAAGCAGTTCGAGCACGAACACCCCGGCAAAAAAGTGGAGTTCGTGCCGATCAAGGCGCCGGACGCCGAGTACTACACCAAGCTCCAGCAGATGCTGCGCTCGCCGCGGACCGCCCCGGACCTGGTGTACGAGGACACCTTCCTCATCAACTCCGACATCACCAGCGGGTACCTGAAGCCGCTCGACCCGTACCTCGCCAAGTGGCCGGACTGGGGCCAGTTCATCGACACCGCGAAGGCGGCTGCCAAGGGCGAGGACGGGAAGACGTACGGCGTTCCCGACGGGACCGACACCCGGGGGCTCTGGTTCGACAAGCGGGTCTTCCGGAAGGCGGGGCTGCCCACCGACTGGCAGCCGAAGACCTGGGACGACATCCTCGCCGCCGCCCGGACCATCAAGGAGAAGGTCCCCGGCGTCATCCCGATCAACGTCTACACCGGCAAGCCGACCGGCGAGCGGGCCACCATGCAGGGCTTCGAGATGCTCCTGTACGGCACCGGCGACGGCACACGGGATCCGCTGTACGACAGCGGCAGCAAGAAATGGATCACGGGGTCGCAAGCCTTCAAGGACTCCCTCGGCTTCGTGGAGACGGTCTACAAGGACAAGCTCGGCCCCGACGTCTCCGACGCCCTCGACCCGAACTTCAACACCACCGTCAACGGCGAGCTGCTCCCCCAGGGCAAACTGGGCATCGCCCTCGACGGCTCCTGGTTGCCGCAGGCATGGCTGCCGGGCAGCGGGCACGAGTGGCCGGACTGGTCGGAGCAGTTGGGACTCGCCGCCATGCCGACGCAAGCCGGGCAGGCGCCGGGCAGGGTGAGCATGTCCGGCGGCTGGACCTGGTCCATCCCGGCCAAGGCGGCCAACCCCGGCCTCGCCTTCGACTTCATCCGCACCTTGCAGACGAAGGACAACGCCCGGAAGTGGTACATCGCCAACTCCGGGATCGCCGTACGGAAGGACGTCGCGTCCGACCCCGCCTACGCGAAGGCCCAGCCCGGCCTCGCGTTCTTCACCGAGCTGGTGGCGAGCACGCACTACCGGCCCGCGTATCCGGCCTATCCGAAGGTGTCGACCGCCGTGCAGGAGGCCATGGAGGGAGTCACGACCGGGGACCTGTCCGTGGCGGAGGCGGCGAGTGGCTACGACGCCACGGTCAAGGACGTCACCGGCGGCCAAGTGGTCCAGAAGTGAGGCGCGGGAACCTGGCCGTCCGGGCCCTCCCCCTCGCCCCCGCCCTGGTCCTGCTGCTCCTCTTCCTCGCCGGGCCGATCGCCTACTGCGTCTGGATCGCCTTCACCGACCTCCAGCTGACCGGTCAGGCCCACTCCTCCTTCGTCGGCTTCGCCAACTTCCGCCGGGCCTTCCGGGACGAGGCGTTCCTGAACGCCGTATGGCTGACCCTGGTGTTCACCGTGCTGTCCTCGCTCATCGGGCAGAACACCCTGGGGCTCGCCCTGGCCGCGCTGATGAAACGTGCGTCGAAGCCCGTCCGTACCCTCGTCGGCGGGGTCGTCGTCACCGCGTGGGTGCTGCCGGAGGTCGTCGCCGGGTTTCTGCTCTACGCGTTCTTCCGCCGCGAGGGCACCTTGAACGCCATCCTCGACTGGCTGCATCTGCCCAGGCAGAACTGGCTGTTCACGCTGCCCATCCTCGCCGTGTCCTTCGCCAACGTGTGGCGCGGGACGGCGTTCTCGATGCTCGTGTACTCCGCCGCGCTGGACGAGATCCCCGCCGAGATCACGGAGGCCGCCGAAGTGGACGGGGCCGGCGGATGGCGGCGGCTGTGGCACATCACGCTGCCGATGATCCGCCGCTCCATCGGCACCAACCTCATGCTCAACACCCTCCAGACGCTCTCCGTCTTCGGGCTGATCTGGGTGATGACCCGGGGCGGACCCGGGGACCGGAGCCAGACGCTGCCGCTGTTCATGTACGAGCAGGCATTCCAGAACAGCATGATCGGGTACGGCACCGCGGTCGCCCTGCTCCTGCTGCTCGTCGGCTCCCTGTTCTCCGTCGTCCATCTGCGTCTGCTGCGGACGGAGGTCTGATGCCCCGCAAGCGCGCCTCGCGGCGACTCGCCGCCGACGTCTCGCTGCTGGCCCTGGCCGTCGCCTTCGCGCTGCCCCTCGCCTGGGTGCTGCTGTCCGCCGTGGACCCGCACGCCGGGCTGCGGGTCCGGGTCCCGGACGGGTTCACCCTGGACAACTTCGACGCGATCCTGACCCCGGACATCACGTACACCCCGCTGCTCAACAGCCTGATCCTGTGCGGCGGCGCGACCGCGCTGACCGTCGCCTGCGCCGCCCTCGCCGCGTATCCGCTGTCCCGGTTCCGGTCCCGGCTGAACCGGCCGTTCCTGCTGACGATCCTGTTCGCGACGAGCCTGCCCATCACGGCGATCATGGTGCCCGTGTACGCGCTGTTCGTCCGGGTGAATCTCATCGACACGCTCCAGGGCACGATCCTCTTCTTCACCGCCTCCCAGCTGCCCTTCGCGATCTGGCTGATGAAGAACTTCATGGACGGCGTGCCGAGGGAGCTGGAGGAGGCGGCCTGGACGGACGGGGCCTCGGCGCTCCAGTCCCTGGTCCGGATCGTGCTGCCGCTGACGGGGCCCGGGCTCGCCGTCGTGACCGTGTTCTCGTTCGTGATGATGTGGGGGAACTTCTTCGTCCCGTTCATGCTGCTGCTCACTCCGGACCGGATGCCGGCCTCGGTGAGCATCAACGATTTCTTCGGCAACCGGGGCATGGTGGCGTACGGCCAGCTCGCCGCGTTCTCCGTGATCTATTCGACTCCGGTGATCCTTTTGTATGTTCTGGTGGCACGACGACTGGGCGGCGGCTTCGCGCTGGGCGGAGCGGTGAAGGGGTGACTTGAGGTAACGCCAGGTCACAGCAGGTGACACCGAGTGCCAGCTCACTCTGCGCGATCAACCCGTACGTTCCTACGATCCGTGATCTCGGTGGAACCGACCGTAGTCAGCGCCTGCCCGCACCCCTACTTTGTGCCGAGTGCGCCACTCAGCCCAACCGAACCCCCCAGCTCCCCCGTTCAACGCCCCGGCCGCCCGCAGGCTCCGCGCCGCGCTGGGCATGGGGCCCGAGCACGTCGCCTACGGGATGCGTGCCTCGTACGGCATGCCGTACGTCACTCCCGATCTCGTGATCGCCTGGGAGCGCGGCACGGTCCTGCCGAGCAATCCCGAACTCACCGCGCTGGCGGGCGTGCTGTGGTGTTCGCCGGGCGAACTCATCGGCCGGCCGAGGACGCTGCGTGAGCACCGCATCGCCCGGGCCGTCGCGCCGGAGGACGTCGCCCGTGCCGTCGGTATGGAACTGCGCGCGTACCTGCGGACGGAGGAGAGCGGGCAGTGGCGGGGCAACGAGCGCCAGTCGGCCGCGCTCGCGCAGATCCTGGACCTCGCCCTGCCGGACTTCGTCGCCGTCACCGGCCGCGAGGCAAAGCTCGCCGATCTGCTGCACAGCGCGGTGACCACTCGCTGGCAGGCTTACGTGCGGCCGGTGATGAAGCTCGCCCCGCTGGAGAAGGGCGTCGTGGAGCACGTTCTGCAGGAGCTGCACCAGGACTACCAGGGGCACATGGCCGCCACCCTCAGCTGGGGCGGCGGCACCAAGAGCGCGAGCGAGTCGGGGACACAGTTCCTGGACGGCATCGTCGAGAACTTCTGGACGGCCGTCGAGCACGGGACGGACTGATCCGGCCCCACGCGGACGGCCGCGACCGGTACGGCTAGAAGACCGACTCGGCCTCGTCCATCCGGTCCTTCGGCACCGTCTTCAGCTCGGTGACCGCCTCCGCGAGCGGCACCATCACGATGTCGGTGCCGCGCAGCGCGGTCATCCGGCCGAACTGCCCGCGGTGCGCGGCCTCGACGGCGTGCCAGCCGAAGCGGGTGGCGAGGACGCGGTCGTAGGGGGTGGGTACGCCACCGCGCTGGACGTGGCCGAGGATGACCGGCTTGGCCTCCTTGCCGAGGCGCCGCTCCAGCTCGTAGGCCAGCGCGGTGCCGATGCCCTGGAAGCGCTCGTGGCCGTACTGGTCGATCTCGCCCTTGTCGTAGTCCATGGAGCCGTCGGCGGGGTGGGCGCCCTCGGCGACGCAGATGACGGCGAACTTCTTGCCGCGGGCGAAACGCTCCTCGACCATCTTGACCAGGTCGGCGGGGTGGAAGGGGCGCTCGGGCAGGCAGATGCCGTGGGCGCCGGCGGCCATGCCGGACTCCAGGGCGATCCAGCCGGCGTGCCGGCCCATGACCTCCACGACCATCACGCGCTGATGGGACTCGGCGGTGGTCTTCAGGCGGTCCATCGCCTCGGTGGCCACGCCGACGGCCGTGTCGAAGCCGAAGGTGCGGTCGGTGGAGGAGATGTCGTTGTCGATGGTCTTGGGGACACCGACGACCGGGAGGCCGGCGTCGGAGAGCATGCGGGCCGCGGTCAGGGTGCCCTCGCCGCCGATCGGGATCAGCGCGTCGATGCCGAACTCCTCGACCATGTCGGCGGCGCCCTCGCAGGCTTCGCGCAGCCGGTCGCGCTGCAGCCGGGAGGAGCCGAGGATGGTGCCGCCGCGGGCCAGGATGCCGCTGACCGCGTCCAGGTCGAGGGCGCGGTAGTGACGGTCCAGCAGACCCCGGTAGCCGTCCTCGAAGCCGATGACCTCGTCGCCGTACTGCGCCACCGCCCGGTGCACGACCGACCGGATCACGGCGTTCAGGCCGGGGCAGTCGCCGCCTGCGGTGAGCACTCCGATGCGCATCGTGCTGTGTCTCCTGCTCGCTGTCGGTGCCGGTGAGCCAGTGCCGATTCTTTCACGTCCGCCGGACCGGTGAAGTCCTGACGGGCGCCTTATCCGGCGGCGGGGGTATTGTCAAGAGGGTTCTGCTCACCTCGGTGAGCGATTTTTATGCCGAAGACGCGACAGAAGCCCCAGAAACGACATGAGGAACGGAGTGGACACGTGACGCGCAGCGTGTACGTGACCGGGATCGACCGCGGTGACGGCCGCCAGGTCGTGGAGCTGGGAGTCATGGAACTCCTGACCCGGCAGGTCGACCGGGTGGGCGTGTTCCGTCCGCTCGTCCACGACGGGCCCGATCGCCTGTTCGAGCTACTGCGGTCCCGGTACCGCCTCTCGCAGGACCCGGCGACCGTCTACGGCATGGACTACCACGAGGCGTCCGCGCTCCAGGCCGAGCAGGGCAGCGACGAGCTGGTCTCCACCCTCGTCGACCGCTTCCACCTGGTGGCCCGCGACTACGACGTCGTCCTGGTCCTCGGCACCGACTTCGCCGACACGCAGCTGCCGGACGAGCTGTCCCTGAACGCGCGGCTCGCCAACGAGTTCGGCGCGTCGGTGATCCCGGTGGTGGGCGGGCGCAAGCAGACCACCGAGTCGGTGCTGGCCGAGACCCGCAACGCCTACCGCGCCTACGACGGGCTCGGGTGCGACGTGCTGGCCATGGTCACCAACCGGGTGGCCCGCGAGGACCGCGACGAGATCGCCGAGCGGCTCGCCGACCGGCTGCCGGTGCCCTGCTACGTCGTACCGGACGAGCCCGCGCTGTCCGCGCCGACCGTCTCCCAGATCGCCCACACCCTCGACGCCAAGGTGCTGCTCGGCGACGACTCGGGCCTGGCCCGGGACGCGCTGGACTTCGTCTTCGGCGGCGCCATGCTGCCCAACCTGCTGGGCGCCCTGACCCCGGGCTGCCTGGTCGTGACCCCGGGCGACCGCGCCGACCTGGTCGTCGGCTCGCTGGCCGCGCACAGCGCCGGCACCCCGCCGATAGCCGGCGTACTGCTGACCCTCAACGAGGTGCCGCGCGACGAGGTCCTCACACTCGCCGCCCGCCTCGCCCCCGGCACCCCGGTGCTGTCCGTGGCCGGCAACAGCTTCCCCACCGCCGAGCAGCTGTTCTCCCTGGAGGGCAAGCTCAACGCGGCCACCCCGCGCAAGGCGGAGACCGCGCTCGGCCTGTTCGAGCGGTACGCCGACACCGCCGATCTGGCCCGCCGGGTCTCGGCGCCGAGCAGCGACCGGGTCACCCCGATGATGTTCGAGCACAAGCTGCTGGAGCAGGCCCGCTCCGACAAGCGGCGGGTCGTGCTCCCGGAGGGCACCGAGGAGCGGGTGCTGCACGCGGCCGAGGTGCTGCTGCGCCGGGGCGTGTGCGACCTGACCCTGCTCGGCCCCGAGGACCGGATCCGCAAGACGGCCGCCGACCTCGGCATCGACCTCGGCGACACCCAGCTGATCGACCCGGCCACCTCCGAGCTGCGCGACGCCTTCGCGGAGAAGTACGCGGCGCTGCGCGCCCACAAGGGCGTCACGGTCGAGCTGGCCTACGACGTCGTCTCGGACGTGAACTATTTCGGCACCCTGATGGTCCAGGAGGGCCTGGCCGACGGCATGGTGTCCGGCTCGGTGCACTCCACGGCCGCCACGATCCGGCCCGCCTTCGAGATCATCAAGACGCGGCCGGACTCCTCGATCGTGTCGTCGGTGTTCTTCATGTGCCTGGCGGACAAGGTGCTCGTCTACGGCGACTGCGCGGTCAATCCGGACCCGAACGCCGAGCAGTTGGCGGACATCGCCACCCAGTCGGCGGGCACGGCCGCGCAGTTCGGCGTGGAACCGCGGATCGCGATGCTGTCGTACTCCACCGGTACGTCCGGCTCGGGTGCCGACGTCGACAAGGTGCGCGAGGCGACCGAGCTGGCGCGCTCGCGCCGGCCCGACCTGAAGATCGAGGGCCCGATCCAGTACGACGCGGCCGTGGAGCCGTCCGTCGCGGCCACCAAGCTGCCCGGCTCCGAGGTCGCCGGGCAGGCCAGCGTGCTGATCTTCCCCGACCTCAACACCGGCAACAACACCTACAAGGCCGTGCAGCGCTCGGCCGGCGCGATCGCCGTCGGCCCGGTGCTCCAGGGCCTGCGCAAGCCGGTCAACGACCTGTCCCGGGGCGCGCTCGTCCAGGACATCGTCAACACCGTCGCCATCACGGCGATCCAGGCCCAGAACCCCAGCGAGAAGGCGTCCCAGCAGTGACCTCCCCCACCCGTGTCCTCGTCCTCAACTCCGGCTCCTCGTCGGTGAAGTACCAGCTCCTGGACATGCGGGACAGCAGCCGTCTCGCGATGGGCCTGGTCGAGCGCATCGGCGAGCAGACCTCCCGGCTGAAGCACACCTGCCGCACGTCCGGCGAGACCCGCGAGCACACCGGGCCGATCGCCGACCACGACGCCGCCCTCAAGGCGGTCGCCGAGGAGCTGAGCCGGGACGGCCTCGGGCTGGACTCCCCCGAGCTGGCCGCGATCGGGCACCGGGTGGTGCACGGCGGCATGTTCTTCACCGAGCCCACGGTGATCGACGAGGAGGTGCTCACCGAGATCGAGCGGCTGATCCCGGTCGCCCCGCTGCACAACCCGGCCAACCTCACCGGTATCCGCACCGCCCGGGCGCTCCGCCCCGACCTGCCCCAGGTCGCCGTCTTCGACACCGCGTTCCACACGACGATGCCGGAGTCCGCGGCGCGCTACGCGATCGACCCGAAGATCGCCGACCGTCACCGGATCCGCCGCTACGGCTTCCACGGCACCTCGCACGCCTACGTCTCCCGTCAGACCGCGCGGCTGCTGGGCAAGGACCCCTCCGAGGTCAACGTGATCGTGCTGCATCTGGGCAACGGCGCCTCCGCCTCCGCGGTCGAGAAGGGCCGGTGCGTGGACACCTCCATGGGGCTGACGCCTTTGGAGGGGCTCGTGATGGGTACGCGCTCCGGTGACCTGGACCCGGCCGTCATCTTCCATTTGGCGCGGGTTGGGGATATGTCCATGGACGAGATCGACACTCTTCTCAACAAGAGGAGCGGCCTGTTCGGTCTGTGCGGGGACAACGACATGCGGGAGATCCGCCGCAGGGTCGACGAGGGTGACGAACAGGCCGCGCTCGCCTTCGACATTTACATTCACCGGATCAAGAAGTACATCGGCGCCTATTACGCGGTGCTCGGCACGGTGGACGCGGTCGCCTTCACCGCCGGGGTCGGCGAGAACGCGGCACCGGTGCGGGAGGCGGCGATCGCGGGCCTGACGGGCCTGGGCCTGGCGGTCGACCCGGAGCGCAATGCCGTGCGCGGGGGCGAGCCGCGGCTGATTTCGCCCGAATCCGCCCGGGTGGCGGTCGCCGTGGTGCCGACGGATGAGGAACTGGAGATCGCGAACCAGACCTACGCACTGGTCGGAAAGAACAACTGAATTGCAGCACCTGAGCGGTGCGGCACTCATTTGTATCTTCCGCCAGACGGAATATTCCGTAGCGAAACAAACCGATAGGATCGCCCCATGCGCCGTTCGAAAATCGTCTGTACTCTCGGCCCCGCGGTCGACTCCCACGAGATGCTCGTCGCCATGATCGAGGCGGGCATGAACGTAGCCCGGTTCAACTTCAGCCACGGCACCCACACCGAGCACCAGGCGCGGTACGACCGCGTCCGGGCCGCGTCGAAGGAGACCGGCCGCCCCATCGGTGTCCTCGCCGACCTGCAGGGCCCGAAGATCCGCCTGGAGACCTTCGCCGAGGGCCCGGTCGAGCTGGAGCGCGGTGACGAGTTCGTCATCACGACCGAGGACGTGCCGGGCGACAAGCACATCTGCGGTACGACGTACAAGGGGCTGCCGGGCGACGTCTCGCGCGGCGACCAGATCCTGATCAACGACGGCAACGTCGAGCTGAAGGTCCTGGACGTCGAGGGCCCCCGGGTGAAGACCATCGTCATCGAGGGCGGTGTCGTCTCCGACCACAAGGGCATCAACCTGCCCGGCACGGCCGTCAACGTGCCCGCGCTGAGCGAGAAGGACGTCGAGGACCTGCGCTTCGCCCTCCGCATGGGCTGCGACATGGTCGCCCTGTCCTTCGTCCGCGACGCCAAGGACGTCCAGGACGTCCACCGCGTCATGGACGAGGAGGGCCGCCGGGTTCCCGTCATCGCCAAGGTGGAGAAGCCGCAGGCGGTGGAGAACATGGAGGACGTCGTCGCGGCGTTCGACGCGGTGATGGTCGCCCGTGGCGACCTCGCCGTCGAGTACCCGCTCGAGAAGGTCCCCATGGTGCAGAAGCGCCTGATCGAGCTGTGCCGGCGCAACGCCAAGCCGGTGATCGTGGCGACCCAGATGATGGAGTCGATGATCACCAACTCCCGTCCGACCCGCGCCGAGGCGTCCGACGTCGCCAACGCGATCCTGGACGGCGCCGACGCGGTCATGCTGTCCGCCGAGTCGAGCGTGGGTGCCTACCCGATCGAGACGGTCAAGACCATGTCGAAGATCGTCGTCGCGGCCGAGCAGGAGCTGCTCGCCAAGGGCCTGCAGCCCCTCGTCCCCGGCAAGAAGCCGCGCACCCAGGGTGGTTCGGTGGCCCGCGCCGCCGCCGAGATCGCCGACTTCCTCGGCGCCAAGGGGCTGGTCGCCTTCACCCAGTCCGGTGACACCGCGCGCCGGCTGTCCCGGTACCGCGCCTGCCAGCCGATCATCGCCTTCACCACGGACGAGTCCACCCGCAACCAGCTCACCCTCAGCTGGGGCGTGGAGTCGCACATCGTGCCGTTCGTGAACACCACCGACGAGATGGTCGACCTGGTGGACCAGGAGATCGCCCGGCTGGGCCGCTTCGACACGGGCGACACCGTCATCATCACCGCCGGCTCGCCCCCCGGGGTGCCCGGCACCACCAACATGCTGCGGGTCCACCACCTGGGCGGCCAGAACAACTGACCCGCCCCTGAAGGGCGTTGTACGGCACTGAGGGCGCCCCCTGCGAACAGGGGGCGCCCTCGGTGTGCCGCGGCTCCCGAACCGGCTTGTGTGACCGCTCAGTCGGTCGTGTACACGTGCATGCCGGGTACGTGCAGGTTGCCGCCGAACTGCGCCGCCTGGATCACCTTGACGTTGGTGAAGTAGATCAGCGGGATGTTCAGCGGGGGCGGGCTGTCGGGGCTGAACGTCACCGGGATCAGCCCGAAGAGGTTGCCCGAGATGCTCTCGGTGTACATCACCGTGTCGCCGCCGGTGATGGTGGACGTCGAGCCCTTGGACGCCTGCACGTGGTAGGTCTTGTTCGCCTGCTTGTCCTGCACCGTCTGGTGCAGGTCGCCGATGTCGGTGCCGCCGGAGATGACGTACTTCAGCACCTTCTTCCTGGTGCCGTCGGCCGTCTTCACCTCGACGATGCCCTGGTAGTCGGCGCCCTTGAGGAGCAGGGAGCTGGCGTTCAGGTGCCAGGGGTCGTCCGCCACCGGCACCTTGTTGTCGATGCCGCTCTCGTCGTCCGTGGCCACCGGGCAGGCCTCCGCGGAGGCGGACTCGCTCGCGGACGGGCTCGGCGTGGCCGACCCGGTCGCGTCCCCGGCCGCCTCGGTGGCGTCCCCGGCCGTCCTGGAGACGGTGTCGGTGGTGTCCTTGACCGTGTCCCCGGCCTTCTTGGCCGTGTCCGTGACCGTGTCCCCGGCCTTCTTCGCCGTGTCCTTGACGGTGTCGGAGACACCGCCACCGCCCGTGGAGGACGAGCCGGAGCCCGAGGAGCCGGACCCCGCGTCGGCCGACGAGCCCGAGCCGGACGAGTCCGAGGTGCCCGACGAGGACGACGGGGACGACGGGGACGCGGACGGCGTCGGGGTCGCGGACGGAGTGCCGGAGTCCGAGTCCTTGTGGCCGCCGGTGAGGATGTCACCGATCGTGTCGCCGATGGTGTCGAGGACACCACCGCCACCGCCCTGGGGCGTCGCCGGCGTCTGCGCGTCCGTGTCACCGCCCGCGTCCGAACCGGTGCCGGACGAACCGGACTCCGAGCCGGACGAACCGGACTCCGAGCCCGCGGAGCCCGAACCGGAGCCGGAGGTCGCGGTCGGCGCCGGCGTTGCCTTGTCGCCGGAACCTGAATCCGGCGAAGAGGTGCCGCCCGTGCCGTTCGTGTCCTCGGTGCCCGTGGTGTCCTTGGCGTCCTGCGTGTCCTTGCCGTCGTCGCTCGCCGAGGGCGTCGGCGTGGCCGAGTCCCCGGACGTGCTTTCCGACGCGGACGGCGACGGCGAGGCCGAGGGGTCCCCGGAGTCGTCCAGCGCCTTGACGCAGTCCTTGTACTCGTCGGCCGTCAGGCTCTTGGCCGAGGTCGACGGAGAGGGGCTGCCGTTGTTGTCGGCGAGGGCGAGCGAGGACGTGAAGCCCATGCCCACGAGTACCGCCGTGGGCATCGCCACGGAGGCTATGGCCTTGCCGGCCGGCATGTGGAACCTGGTGAAGAGCGGCTTCCTGGGGGCCGCGTGGCGGGGCCCGGTTCTCGCGCGGGACCCGTCCACGTCGGTCCCGCGGGTCACCTCGTCAGCCGGCACTGTGCCTCCCGTTCGCCCCGTTGGCCGGGCTCGTTCCTGACAGGTCGTTCTCCCACGGCGCCTTGTAGGGCCCGGAGGGGCGCACACCGCCCGTGGGGTCGGTGCCCTGGTGCGGCACCGGTGCCGTGTCGGGGGCGCCATCCTCGCCCGGGGCCGCCTCGGCAGGCGGCTGCTGCTGCGGAGGCGCGCCCGGCGCCCAGGCCACGGCCATCGACCCGCCGATCAGGGCGAGCAGGAAGCCCATGACGAAGCCGCCGAAGTTGGCCACCGGGATGGACACCAGCGCCAGCAGGATCGCCGCGACGCCCGCGAAGACGCGTACGTGCTTCTGGAACCAGAGGCTGATGCCCAGCACGATGAGCAGCACACCGATGATCAGGGACCCGGCTCCCGCGGTGGTCGCCATCGCCAGCGTCAGGTGCCCGAACTGGAGATGGGCGTACGGGAAGTACATGATCGGAAGGCCACCGAGCATGACGAGCAGACCGGCCCAGAACGGACGCGTGCCCCGCCAGGCGCGGAACTGCAGCCTCCGGCTGGTGAACTGACCGGATGCGGCGGCAGGAGTCTCGGCGCTCATGGAAAACAGCTCCCTGGTGCGGCGTTGCTGTGGTGGTGATGCGTGCCGCGCGTGAGGACGCGGCCGGAGAGTGGACGGGCGGGGGCGCCACCGGCTCCCCCGCCCGTCAGCGAGTGCCTAGAAGCACTCCTTGACACCCGTCGCCAGCGACATGTGAAGACCGCTGAGCTTGAAGGTGCCGGCGGTGGTCGCCCACGCCGTCTGCTTCACGCCGACCAGCGTGGCCTTGTCGGCCTGCTGCGCGAAGCCGAAGGGGTTGGCCTGCTCACCGCCGCCCTTCATGCCCGGACCCTTGGAGGCGTCCTTGGCGGCCACACCGATGTCGATGTTGTCGAACGTCGCGTCGGCGTTGAGGTCGGCGACGTCGATGTAGATGTTGTCGGCCTGGACCTTGTCGTGGCCCGCGCCGCCGGCGCGCAGGATGAGGCTGACGTTGCCGAAGATCGGCACGTCCGGCGTGACGACGGACTGGCACAGGTTGGTGATCTCGGCGTGCTTGAACGCCGAGACGGCCACCGGGTGAGCCGTCTTCTTGCCGTCCATCGTGTAGCCGCTGTCGATGGCACCGTACTGCTCGAAGCCGGTGCCGACGAGCTCGTCGGCGGACACCTTGAACGACTGGCCGGACACGCTGAACGAGGCAGCGAGAGCGCCCTGCGCGAGGGCGACACCTATACACGCCGTGGCGGCCACGCTGGGCACCATGACCACAGCGAACCGCTTCCATCTGGTCCCGCCACGCACCTGGGACTCCATATTTCCTCCTTCTCGGACGTACATCTCCTGGCTCGGACTCGCCGCAGCGGCGGCTCAGCCGGGCAGGGATGGGAGAAGTGCTACGTCCTCGGGAAGGGGAGCGCCCGAACTCGGAGGCGCGCATCGCGCCCGAATCACCGGCGATCACCCCCGAGCGACAACCACTGGTCGCGCCTGACACGCATCACGCACAACCTTGCTGGACAGGCTTCACCGAGCGGCGAAGACCCCCCTGCCCAAGGGCCGGCGCCACTGCCGACGGCCCTGCTCGGTGGGGACCCAGAGTCTCCCGTGACCCGACCGGATGCCGGGGTACGGGAATGGACCGAGCGTCGCCGATCGTGGTGCATTCTCGGCCTGGACACAAGGGGGTTCGTTACTGGCTAGTAACGGGGGGATAACCGGGGGACGACCGCCCGATCTCGGAGCGCGACGCTCGGTGGCAATCGAGGGCAGAGCAAAGCCGTTGATCCCTGGACGAATCCAGACAGACCAACGGCTTCGATTTACTCCGAGTAACAGGGGCCACGATTACCAAGATTTGGCAAAGCGCGGCCCCCATGACGCCTTGGCGGCGAATTTTTCACCCCGGCATCACATGCCAGGCGTTTAGCGACTGGTCAGAACAGGGCGCGCGCCAGCGCCCGCCGCGCCCCGATCACCCGCGGGTCCTCGGGGCCCACGACCTCGAACAGCTCCAGCAGCCGGAGCCGCACGGCGTCCCGGTCGTCACCCGCCGTGCGCTGCACGGTGTCGATCAGCCGGCCGAAGGCGTCCTCGACATGGCCGCCCACCAGGTCCAGGTCGGCGGCGGCGATCTGCGCGTCGACGTCCTTCGGCTTGTCGGCGGCCTCCTGGCGCACCTTCTGCGGGTCCATGTCCTGCACCCGCTGGAGCAACTCGGCCTGCGCCAGACCCAGCTTGGCCTCCGGGTGGCCCGGGTCGTCGGCCAGCACGTTCTGGTACGCCCGGACGGCACCGCCCAGGTCACCGGCGTCCAGCGCCTGCGCGGCCGCGTTCAGCGACGCCTCGTACGGGCCCTCCGCCGGCGCCGCCGCCGTCTCACCGCCCGGCTCGGCTTCCGGGTCGACGGTCAGACCGGTCAGCCCGAAGCGCTGCTCGGCGACCGTCACCAGCTGGTCCAGGGTCTGCCGGATCTGCTGCTCGTCGGCCGCGCCCTGGAACAGCGGCAACGCCTGGCCCGCCACGACGGCGAACACCGCCGGGATGCCCTGCACCCCGAACTGCTGCATCAACATCTGGTTGGCGTCGACATCGATCTTGGCGAGGAGGAAGCGCCCGCCGTACTCGACGGCCAGCCGCTCCAGGACCGGGCTCAGCTGCTTGCAGGGCTGACACCACTCGGCCCAGAAGTCGATGACGACGGGGACTTCGGCGGAGCGCTGCAGGACGTCCCGCTCGAACCCCGCCTCATCGACGTCGATGACGAGGTCGGCCGGAGAGACGGCCCCCGTCCCGCCCTGCCGGGCGGCTTCGGCGCGCGCCTGCTCGGCCTTGGCCTTGGCCTCTTGGGCCGCCTTCACCGCGGCGAGGTCGACGACACCGCTCATGGACATGTTCCGTGGCTGCATGCGTCTATCCTCCCCCGATCCCGCGCCTGAATGAAAAAAACCGTGTACGGCGCCGGGTCCCCACCCCACGCCTGGCGGTCGTCGCCCGTGTACGTCCCTCACGGGCTTTCGCTACGAGTCGTAGCGTAATGCCATGAGGGTACCGCGCGACACCACACCCCGGTGATCTCCCTCACGACCGCACAGTTTCCGCCGGTTATGGTCGGGGGATGCAGAACCGCACCCCCGCCGGCCGTACCGGACGCCCGCGCAGCGCCGCCGCGGACACCGCGATCCTGGCCGCGACCCGGGAGGCTCTGGTCGAACTCGGCTGGTCCAAGCTCACCCTGGGAGACGTGGCGACGCGGGCCGGGGTTGCGAAGACCACGCTCTACCGCCGCTGGTCGGGCAAGAACGAACTGGTCGTGGACGCCGTCGCGGAACTCTTCGACGAACTGGAACTGCCCGACCGGGGCAGCCTCGCCGCCGACATCGAGGGCGTGGTCCTCCAGTTCGCGGCCATCCTGGCCCGTCCCGAGGCCAAGAGCGGCCTGATGGCGGTGGTCGCCGAGTCCACCCGCGACGACGCCCTGCGCGAACGCATCCGCGCCTCCATCGTGGAACGCCAGATGTGCCTGGTCCTGGAGGGCCGCGCCCGGGCCCAGCGGCGGGGCGAACTCCCACCGGAGCCCGATCCGGAGGAATCCACCCGCACGGTGGACCTGATCTTCGACATGGTGGCGGGTGCGGTGGTCCACCGCACCCTGGTGAGCGGCAAGGCGGCGGACGAGGAATGGGTCCGCGATTTCACCCGCGTGCTGTTGCTGGGGCTGGCGGGAGCGTCGGCGGGCTGAGCCGGTCCCCCCCGGCCGACGGCGGCCGGGTCAGCGGCACGGCGCCGGCCGCCCGGTGCACGCGGACGTGGACCGGGACTCGGAAACTCGGACTCGGAGATCCGGAGACTCGGAGACGCGGACTCGGAGATCCGGAGACGCGGACTCGGAGACGCGGACTCGGTCCGGCTTCCTCAGCGGGACGCCAGGCGGAACCACTCGGCCATGCCCCGCCGGCTCTCAGAAACCGGCCGGTTCCGTGTACACCCCCCACTCGTCCCGCAGCACCCCGCAGATCTCGCCCAGTGTGGCCTCGGCGCGGACGGCGTCCAGCATCGGCTCGATCATGTTCGCGCCCGACCGGGCGGCGGCCAGCATCCCGTCCAGGGCGGCGCGCACGGCCGTCTCGTCCCGTCCGGACTTGCGGTCGGCGAGCATGCGCACCTGCTCCCGCTCCACCTCGTGACTGACCCGCAGGATCTCCAGGTCCCCGGTGACCGACCCGGTGGCGACGTTGACGCCGACGACCCTCTTCTCGCCCTTCTCCAGGGCCCGCTGGTAGCGGAACGCCGACTCGGCGATCTCGCCGGTGAACCAGCCGTCCTCGATCCCGCGCAGGATCCCGGAGGTGATCGGCCCGATGGGGTGCTGTCCGTCCGGGTGCGCCCTGAGGCCCCGCTCCTTGATCTGCTCGAAGATCTTCTCCGCGTCCGCCTCGATCCGGTCGGTCAGCTGCTCGACGTACCAGGAGCCGCCGAGCGGGTCGGCCACGTTGGCGACCCCGGTCTCCTCCATCAGCACCTGCTGCGTGCGCAGCGCGATCTCCGCGGCCTGCTCGCTCGGCAGCGCGAGGGTCTCGTCCAGGGCGTTGGTGTGCAGCGAGTTGGTCCCGCCGAGCACGGCGGCCAGCGCCTCCACGGCCGTACGCACCACGTTGTTGTACGGCTGCTGCGCGGTCAGCGAGACCCCGGCGGTCTGCGTGTGGAACCGCAGCCACTGCGCCTTCTCGCTCTTCGCCCCGTACACGTCCCGCATCCAGCGGGCCCAGATGCGCCGGGCCGCCCGGAACTTGGCGATCTCCTCGAAGAAGTCCACGTGGGCGTCGAAGAAGAAGGAGAGGCCGGGCGCGAACACGTCGACGTCCAGCCCGCGGCTGAGGCCCAGCTCGACGTACCCGAAGCCGTCCGCCAGCGTGTAGGCCAGCTCCTGCGCGGCCGTGGCCCCGGCCTCGCGGATGTGGTAGCCGGAGACGGACAGCGGCTTGTACGCGGGGATGCCCGCCGCGCAGTACTCCATCAGGTCGCCGATCAGCCGCAGATGGGGCTCCGGCTGGAAGAGCCACTCCTTCTGGGCGATGTACTCCTTGAAGATGTCGGTCTGGAGGGTCCCGTTGAGCACCCGCGGGTCGACACCCTGACGCTCGGCGGCGACCAGGTACATGCAGAAGACGGGCACGGCCGGCCCGCTGATGGTCATGGAGGTCGTCACATCCCCCAGCGGGATGTCCTTGAACAGCACCTCCATGTCGGCGGCCGAGTCGATGGCGACCCCGCAGTGCCCGACCTCGCCGAGCGAGCGCGCGTCGTCCGAGTCGCGCCCCATCAGCGTCGGCATGTCGAAGGCGACGGACAGACCCCCACCGCCGGCGGCGAGGATCATCTTGTACCGCTCATTGGTCTGCTCGGCGTTGCCGAACCCGGCGAACTGCCTGATCGTCCAGGTGCGCCCGCGGTAGCCGGTCGGATGGAGTCCGCGCGTGAAGGGGTACTCCCCGGGCCAGCCGATCCGCTCGAATCCCTCGTACGTGTCTCCGGGCCGGGGCCCGTACAGCGGCTCCACGGGATCGCCGGAGAGCGTGGTGAAGTCCGCGTCGCGCTTGCGCGCGGCGTCGTAGCGGGCCTGCCAGCGACGGCGGCCTTCCTCGATGGCGTGAGCGTCCATACCATCGAATTTACTTGGACGTCCTAGTAAATGTCGATGGCTGACCGCCGTACGGTGTCCGTACGGCGGTGTGCGCTACGCCTTGGCGACGGCCGGGGCCTGGTCGCCGGCCCCGGCGTCCAGCTCGCGGCTGACCTTCCGCTCGACGAAGAAGGCGGCCGTGGGGATGGTGCCCGCGAGCAGCACCCACAGCTGCTTGCCGACCGGCCACTTCGCCTTGGAGCCCAGGTCGAAGGCGAAGATCAGGTAGACGACGTACAGCCAGCCGTGGGCGATGGCGACGACCCGGGTGAAGTCGGCGGCACCGTCGACGTCCAGCCCGTACTTCGCGATCATGCCCAGGCACAGCAGCACCAGCAGGACGCCGGTGAGGTAGGCCATGACGCGGTAGCGGGTCAGCACGCTCTTTTTCATGGAGTCGAGCGTAACCACCCGTTCCGGGAGATCTTGTCCCGGGTCACTCCTCGAAGTCATGTGCCGCGATCCGCAGCGGGCGGAGCATCGCGAAGATCTCCCGGCATTCCTCCGCGTCGTACACCCCGAGCCCGAAGTCCATGGCCATCAGGTCGCCGGTGGCCGCGTCGACCACCTCGCGGCCCTTGTCGGTGATGACGGCGAGGGTGCCACGGCCGTCCTTGGGGTTGGGGCGCTTGGCCACCAGCCCGGACTTCACCAGCCGGTCCACGGTGTTCGTCACCGACGTGGGATGCACCATCAGCCGCTCACCGATCTTGGACATCGGCAGCTCGCCGGCCTTGGAGAAGTTGAGCAGCACCAGCGCCTCGTAGCGGGCGAACGTCAGCCCGTACGGCTTGACCACCGCGTCCACCTCGGCGAGCAGGATCTGCTGGGCGCGCATGATCGAGGTGATCGCGGCCATGGACGGCACACTTCCCCAGCGCTGCTTCCAGAGTTCGTCGGCGCGGGCGATGGGGTCGAACGGGAGGCTGAGAGGCTTCGGCACGTCACGAGACCCTACCGGCCGGTCACATGCCGGTCAGCTCTGTCTCGGGTTTCGGTCGCCGACCGGTCCGTCATGCCTCCGCCGCCGCCCGCAGGACCGGGGCGAGCCCGGATCCGTGGCACCGCCCGCACGCACCACTGGTCCAGGCCCAGGGTGTACGCCGAGCCGGCCCCGGACGCCGGCAGGAGCAGGAGGGACACGGCGAGCCCGGGGCGCAGGGCGTATCCGAGGTACGGCAGCAGGGACAGACAGAGCAGGGGAAGCGCGAGGCGTTCACGGGCCGGGGGCCGCAGCCGGGCGCCGGTGTACAGCTCACCGGCCACCGTGCCGACCGGCAGCGCGCACATGAGCACGCCGAGACCGGCGGATCCGCTGCCCAGGGTGTCGGCGTACGGCGCGGCCAGGGCCTCGGGGCCGGAACCGGGCCGCGGTGCTGGCCGCGCTGGACGAACCCGCGACCACCTCCGCCCGTCGCTCTCGCCTAGCGGGGGCGCCCCGCCCCGCCCCGTCGGCGCAGGTGATGCCGCACCGCTCGCTGGGCCACCGGCCCCAGGTCCTCGATCGCGGCGACCAGCGCACCGAGTTGTTCCAAGGCGTCCAGGGCCGCATGCGCACCGGCCTCGTCGGCCCCCTCGTACAGCTCGATCCCCACGAAGGACGCCGCGACCGCCCGCGCCAGCCCCGCCGGATCGGCGAACTCCCCGAACGGCGTCGCCGCCAGCACCCGCCTGAGCACCTGTTCGATCTCGTCGATCCAGAGCCGGAGCCCCGCAGCCGTGGCCGGTCCCAGCGCCGCGTGCGTGGACGCCCCGGCCAGCAGCTGACCCAGCAGCGCCACATGCCCGTCGGCCCGCTCGTGCTCATGGATCTCGCGGCCGAGGATCAGGAGTTCGGACAGCGTGCCCACCTCGGCGAGCCGGTCCCGGTACCTGGCCACCGCCTTCTCCGCCCCGTACCGGCACGCCGCGGCCAGCAGCTCGTCCACCGATCCGAAGTGGTAGAACACCAGCGCCTGGTTGACCCCGGCCGCCGCCGCCACCGTACGGGCGGAGGTCTTGGCGATCCCCTGCTCGGTGAGCGTCCGCAGCGCACCCTCCAGCAGCTTGTTCTTCGTCTCCAGGGACTTGGCGGTCTCCGGGCTCACGCGCGCGACTCCTCGCGGACGGGCCGCAACCCGGGCCGTACCCCGTGGCGGTGGATGTCGGTGTACGACGCCGTGAAGGATCCCTCGTAGCCGAAGAGCGGACCGAAGTACCGGTTCACCACCCGGACCCGGATGCGGAAGCGGCCGGCCGCGTCGTCGTAGGACTCGCGCACCTCGGCGGTGGCGCCGATGAGTTCGGGCACGCGGACGTCCACCGGTCCTTCCCGGAACCGGTGTTCGCCGGAACGGATGAGCAGGGAGCCGTCGGGCTCGGCGTGGAAGTGCAGCTCGCTGGCGAGGTGCTGGTGGGTGCCGAGGTAGTCGAGGATGCGGTCGCCCTTGGGGCTGAGCACCATCTGGGCGTCGAAGCGGCGGGAGCGGCCGGGGAGGTCGAAGGTGCGCACGAAGGTCACCGTCTCACGCCCGTAGGTGTCGGCGTAGGGCACGTTCTCGATCATGAACGGAACGTTCCGGCCGGCCTTCGGGACCAGGATGTTGCGGGTGGTGCCGAGGGAAAGGAACGGCTTCACGAATGCCGGCCCGTGCCAGACGCGCTCCATCACCCCCCGCCCGGTGCACGCCTCGCCGCCGGCCAGGCCGACCGAGAAGCGGCGCTGGAGCCGCGGGTGCAGACGGTCGAAGCCGGAGCCCATCACGGTGCGGAACATCGAGGTCACGACTGCCTCTCCAGGGTGCCGAGGAGGCGGGGGGCGTGGACTCGGGTCGGCGGGGTGCGCAGGCAGCGGCGGGCGGCGGGGGTCTGGGCGAGCGGGGCCTTGAACAGGGCCAGGGAGATGCCGACGACCAGCAGCAGCGGGCACACGTAGGCCAGGGTGTCCGCGGCGGGACCGGTCGGGCCGGGAAGCGAACCACGGCCGAGTCCGGTCAGGCACAGGGCGAGGACGAGCGCCCGGACCGTCAGCTCCGCGAGCCAGTTGTACCGGGCACGCTCGGGGGTGACGCCCCGCTCCAGCCAGAGCCGGAGCCGGTCGAAGGACCATGCCGTCGCCCAGCCCATGAGCGGGCGGAACAGCAGCCGGTCGGCCAGTGCGCCGAAGGCGCCCCAGCGGGGCCGGTAGTCGTAGCCGGTGAGGAAGCGGACGCCGTCGGCGACCGGGACGTAGCGCCAGTAGCCACTGCCCTCGGCCAGCAGCGAGAGCGGGTGCGGGGAGGCGAAGCGCAGGGCGGAGGTGCGGGTGCCGTCGGGGCGCTCCTTCTCCCCCGCCGAGACGCCGGTGCCGGCGACCGTGAGGAACGGCAGCACACGCGTGGCGTACCGGAACCGCTGCGGCTCGCCCTCCGCGCGCGGGAGGTGGTCGATCTCCGTGAAGCGCAGGTCCCAGCGCTGGTGCCGGGCGGGGTCCTGGGTGCGGTCCCACAACTCGTCGAGATCGGCGCGGATGTGCGCCTCTATGTAAAGCCCCATGTGTTCCCCCACGTCAGAAGCCTGCTGAAGCGCCCCGGCAACCTTTTGAGCGACTGCTCAAATCGCTTGGCGCAGAACGTACACCTTTTTGAGCGATCGCTCAAACGGGTGGGACGAGAAAGCCCCGGCCGCCGAGGGCCGGGGCTCGCGGTGCTCCGGAAAGGTCAGGCCGTGAGGTGCCGCTCGACCGTCTCCACCTTGGAGGTGAGCCCGTCGGTCACTCCGGGCCGGATGTCGGCCTTGAGGACGAGCGACACGCGCGGCGCACGCGCCTCCACGACGGCGACGGCCCGCCTGACGACGGCCATGACCTCGTCCCAGTCACCCTCGATCGAGGTGAACATCGCGTCGGTGCGGTTCGGCAGGCCCGACTCGCGGACCACCCGCACGGCGTCGGCGACGTACTCCCCCACGTCCTCACCGACGCCGAGGGGTGTCACGGAGAAGGCGACGATCATGCGTTGACGACTCCTTCCTTGCGGGCACGGGCGGCGATGACGGCGTCCTCGGCCTCGCGGCGCAGCACGCGCTCGATGACGAAGCCGCCGCCGGGGATGAACGAGTACGCGACGTAGAGAGCGGCCTTGCCCTTGTTCCACCGGGTGCGGTTCCAGGCGTCCGCCCAGAAGAGCACGTAGAGAACGAACAGCACGCCGTGGATCGGACCCAGCACGGGCGCGACGTCGAAGCCGGAGTCGACCGTGTACTTGATGACGGTGCAGGCCGCGAGAATGATCCAGGAGATGCCCTCCGGCACGGAGATCAGTCGCAGGCGGCGGATGGCGGAGGCTGTCTTGAGGTCCACGGGTCACCTTCGGTGGGAGAGTCGCTGACGGCGCGGTCGCTCGTGGGCCCCTCTTTGTGAACGGACGCACAAGCGCTTCCCCATTGTGGCAAACGGCGTCCCTAGGGGTCCGCTCAGGGTGGGTATCCACCCGTGGGCCCTGTTCCGCCCACCCACCCGGCCGCTACTTTCCCAGCGTGGCGATGTTCCGACTCCAAGGGAGCAAGGTGCTCGCCGTCGACATGACCGGGGACGCCGTGAAGGCGAAGAACGGCTCGATGGTCGCGTACGACGGGCAGATGGCCTTCAAGAAGCTGAGCGGTGGCGGCGAGGGGCTGCGCGGGATGGTGACCCGGCGGCTCACCGGCGAGCAGATGACGGTGATGGAGGTGAGAGGGCAGGGGACCTGCTGGTTCGCGGACCGGGCGTCCGAGATCAACCTGGTCGGCCTGCAGGGGGACAAGCTGTACGTCGAGGCGGGCAACCTGCTGGCGACGGACGCGGGACTGCGGACGGGGACGACGTTCACGGGACTGCGCGGAGCCTCGCAGGGCAACGGCCTGTTCACGACGACCGTGGAGGGTCACGGGCAGGCGGCGATCATCTCCGACGGCCCCGCGGTCGTCCTGCGGGTCACTCCGCAGTACCCGCTGATCGTCGACCCGGGCGCCTACGTCGCCCATCAGGGCGCCGTCCGGCAGTCCTTCCAGTCCGGTGTGACATTCCGCACGCTCCTCGGAGAGGGCGGCGGGGAAGCCTTCCAGATCCGCTTCGAGGGTGACGGGCTGGTGTACGTGCAGCCGAGCGAGCGGAACACGATCGCGGGGGATCTGTGAGATGACCTTCCGAGAGATCAACTCCAAGATGGTCGAGGCGACCGTGCTGCCGGGGCAGCGGCTGTTCAGCCAGCGCGGGGCGATGCTCGCCTACAAAGGGGACGTGTCCTTCACGCCCAACGTCCAGGGCGGCCAGGGCGGGCTGATGTCCATGCTCGGGCGCCGGGTGGCCGGCGAGACGACCCCGCTGATGACCGTGGAGGGCAGCGGCACGGTCTTCTTCGGGCACGGCGGCCATCACATCCACGTGATCACCCTGTCCGGCGACACCCTCTACGTCGAGGCCGACCGGCTGCTCGCCTTCGAGGGCACCCTGCGGCAGGGCACGATGTTCATGGGCTCGCAGGGCGGGGTCATGGGCATGGTGCGCGGCCAGGTCACCGGACAGGGCCTGTTCACGACGACCCTCCAGGGCCAGGGCGCGGTGGCCGTGATGGCGCACGGCGGGGTCTTCGAGATCCCGGTCACTCCCCAGCGCCCGGTCCACGTCGACCCGCAGGCGTACGTCGCCCACCACGGCGACGTCCGCAACAAGCTCTCCACCGCTCTCGGCTGGCGCGACATGGTGGGCCGCGGCTCCGGCGAGGCGTTCCAGCTGGAGCTGAGCGGCAACGGCACGGTGTACGTCCAGGCGTCGGAGGAGAAGCTGTGAGCACCTACGGAACCCCGGGCGCCGGACCGGTCGTGCACGACCCGATGACGCTGCCCGCCGACGACAACGTGAACGCGTACACGTTCTGCGTCGAGCTCAAGAGCGGGCAGTGGTTCCTGCAGAAGGGGAAGATGATCGCCTACTACGGGGCGATCGAGTTCAACGGCATCGGGCATGGCCGACTCGACCGACTTGTCCGTACGTCGTTCCATTCGCCACTGCACGCGAGCGACTGGGTTGTGGCGGAGGGCTCCGGCAAGATGCTGCTGGCCGACCGGGCCTTCGACGTCAACTCGTACGACCTGGACGACGGGAATTTGACCATTCGCGCGGGCAACCTGCTCGCTTTTCAGCCAAGTCTCGCGCTGAAGCAATCGATCGTGCCGGGATTTCTGACCCTTATCGGAACCGGGAAGTTTGTGGCCGCATCCAACGGGCCGGTGGTGTTCATGGAACCTCCCCTCCGGGTCGACCCCCAGGCGCTCGTCGGGTGGGCCGACTGCCCGTCCCCGTGCCATCACTACGACCATGGGTACATGGCGGGTGTACTGGGCGGTCTCCGTGCAATGACGGGCTTCGGCGGGGTCTCCGGGGAGGAGCACCAGTTCGAGTTCGCGGGCGCGGGGACGGTCCTGCTCCAGTCGACGGAGACCCTCATGGCCGAGGCGGCGACGGGGGCGGTTCCGCCCGAACCGGGGGTGCCCGGCGGTGGCGGAACGGCACCGGGTGGACACGGTCCGCAATCGTCGGGCGCACCGCGCCTTCCCGGACAGCTGGGAGACCTCCAGCGTCGCTTCGGGCTGTGAGCGGTAGTCTGCGGAGTGTGACGTCGAACGCGTGCGCGCTGTCACACCACCCGAAGTAGTTCGCCATTCAACTTCTTAGGTAGACTTCATTCATGGAGACCGAGACGGCCACGCGCTGGCTGACCGATGCGGAGCAGTGCGCCTGGCGTACCCACCTGGAGGTCAACAGGCTGTTGACGTACCAGCTCGAAAAAGATCTGCAGCCGTTCGGCCTGACGATGAACGACTACGAGATCCTCGTGAACCTGTCCGAGTCGGACGACGTGCGGATGCGGATGAGCGACCTCGCCTCCGCCACCCTGCAGTCCAAGAGCCGGCTCTCGCACCAGATCACGCGCATGGAGAACGCGAACCTGGTGCGCCGCGAGAACTGTGACACCGACCGGCGGGGGCTGTACGCCGTGCTCACGGACCACGGCATGGAGACCATGAAGAAGGTCGCGCCGCACCATGTGGCGTCGGTGCGGCGGCATTTCATCGACCTGCTGTCGCCGGACGCGCTGATGGAGCTGGACAAGTCGCTCAGGCCGATCGCCGAGCACCTGAGAGGACAGCGGGGGCGCCCCTGAGCCTCCCGAGAGGCTCAGGGTGCTGAAAGCCGGGGCAGGGGTGGGGCCGCTCAGCGGCGCCGGCAGGGTGCCGCCGCGGCCGCCCGTGCCGCCCCGGGAGCACGACCGCCCACGGCCGCCCCGGGAGCACGACCGCGCACGGCCACGCCGACCACGGCCGTCGCGGCGGCCATGAGGGCGGTCCCGCCCATCAGGGCGAAGCACAGCTCCAGCGGCAAGCGGCCGATCAGCAGCCCCGCCGCCATCGCGCCGCCCGAACTCCCCGCGTTGACCGCCATGTTCACCCACGCCCCGGCCTGCGTACGGGCGCCCTCGCCGGCCGTTTCGTCGGCCAGCAGGTACGCCGTCGTCAGGGCCGGGGCCAGGAAGGCGCCCGCAAGGGTCATCGCCCCGGCGAGGGTCCACAGGCCGGGTGCGAGGCCCGCCGCGGCGATCACCAGGCCCAGGCCCGCCGCCAACCGGTACAGCCGGGTGCGGGCGGGCACACGCCATCGCACCGCCCCGTTGGCCAGGCCGCCCAGCGCGCTGCCCGCCGACAGCGCACCCAGGATCCAGGGGACGAGGGCGGTGTCGTAGGAGCGTTCGGTGGCGAAGGCCATCACCAGCAGCTCCACACCGCTGACGGCCAGGCCGACGCCGAGGGCGACGCCGACCGGGGGCAGCAGACCGCGGACGGCGGACGGCTTCCGCCCGCCGGACGTGGGGCGGGGGCCCGGCAGGGCCGGGGACATGACGAAGAGGCGGGTGCCCGCCATGTTCAGGAACGCGCCGAGCAGGATTCCGGCGGCCGGCGGGGCAAAGGCCGTGAGGGCGCCGATCAGCGCCGGACCGGAGACGAACAGCAGTTCCTCGGCGACCCCGTCCAGGCTGTAGGCCCGCCGCAACAGGTCGGGGTCCGCGACCAGTTCGGACCACGCGGCGCGCATGGCCGGACCCAGCGGGGGCGCACAGCCACCCGCCAGGGCCGCGGAGACGGCGATCAGCGGTGCCGGGGCGCCGGGGCGCCAGGTGAGGGCGGCCAGGACGCACAGCAGGGTGCCGTGGAGCGCCGACATGGGCGGCAGCGCCCGGCGCGGTCCGTGACGGTCGATGAGGGATGCCCGCAACGGCATCAGGAAGACCGTCGTGGCGCCGAACAGGGACAGCACGGCGCCGGACACGGCGTAGGAGCCGGTGGCCCGGGTGACGGACAGCAGCACCGCCAGGGCGACCATGCCGTAGGACAGGCGGGCGGTCAGGGCGGTGGTGAAGGTGCGGCGCGCGTGCGGTACGCGCAGGACGGCGGCGTACGAGGGCCGCGAAGGGTGCGTGGACACGCGGATGTTCCTCTGCGAGAGGCGTGGAAGAGGGGCACCGAAGGGCGCGGTGGCCTGTCATCAGGCCCGCGAACCCGGGTGCGCTCTACGCCAGGAAGAGGAACATGCCGGTCAAGCTACCAGTGCGACCGCCGGGTCGACCACCCTCAGCCCTCCGTCAGGCCCGCGACCAGCTCGTCGGCCGCACGGTAGGGGTCCAGCTCGCCGCCGATGATCCGGTCGGCGAGGGCGCTGAGACGGCGGTCGCCGTGCAGGTCGCCGATGCGTGTCCGCAGCGCGGTGACGGCGATGGTCTCCACCTCGCGGGCCGCGCGGGCCCGGCGCCGCTCGGCGAGGACGCCCCGCTCCTCCATCCACGCCCGGTGTTTCTCCAGGGCTTCCACGACCTCGTCGACGCCCTCGGCACGGGCCGCGACGGTCTTCACGATCGGCGGGCGCCAGTCGCCCGGTCCGCGGGCCTCGCCCAGGCCCAGCATGTGGTTCAGCTCGCGGGCCGTGGCGTCGGCGCCGTCCCGGTCGGCCTTGTTGACCACGTAGACGTCACCGATCTCCAGGATTCCGGCCTTCGCCGCCTGGATGCCGTCGCCCATCCCCGGGGCCAGGAGGACGACCGACGTGTCGGCCTGGGAGGCGATCTCGACCTCCGACTGGCCGACGCCGACCGTCTCGACCAGGATCACGTCGCAGCCCGCCGCGTCCAGCACCCGGATGGCCTGCGGGGCCGCCCAGGCCAGGCCGCCCAGGTGGCCGCGGGTGGCCATCGAGCGGATGTAGACGCCGGGGTCAGAGGAGTGGTCCGACATCCGGACGCGGTCGCCGAGCAGGGCGCCCCCGGAGAACGGGGAGGAGGGGTCGACGGCCAGCACGCCGACCCGCCTGCCCTGCTTGCGGTACGCGGTGACGAGCGCGGAGGTGGAGGTCGACTTGCCGACGCCGGGCGAGCCGGTCAGGCCCACCACGTAGGCGTTGCCGGTCAGCGGGGCCAGAGCCGCCATGACCTCCCGCAACTGCGGGGACGCCCCCTCCACGAGGGAGATCAGCCGGGCCACGGCCCGCGGCCGGCCTTCCCTGGCCTGGGCCACCAGAGAGGAGACGTCCTGCATCAAACAGCTCCGTTCACTTCAGCGACGTACCTTCGGCTATGGACGGGGAACTCAGGGCCTCGGCACCCGCACGACGAGCGCGTCACCCTGGCCGCCACCACCGCACAGCGCGGCCGCGCCGACACCGCCGCCGCGGCGCTTGAGCTCGAGCGCCAAGTGGAGCACGAGACGGGCACCGGACATGCCGATCGGGTGACCCAGGGCGATCGCACCACCGTTCACGTTCACCATTTCGGTGGACACGCCGAGGTCCTTCATTGACTGCACGGCGACCGCGGCGAACGCCTCGTTGATCTCGATGAGGTCGAGGTCGGAGACCTCCAGGCCCTCCTTCTTCAGGGCGTGCAGGATGGCGTTGGACGGCTGCGACTGCAGGCTGTTGTCCGGTCCGGCCACATTGCCGTGCGCCCCGATCTCGGCGAGCCACTCCAGGCCCAGCTCCTCGGCCTTGGCCTTGCTCATCACGACCACGGCCGCCGCACCGTCCGAGATCTGCGAGGAGGTGCCGGCCGTGATCGTGCCGTCCTTGGTGAAGGCCGGGCGCAGCTTGGCCAGGGACTCCGCGGTGGTGTCACCGCGGATGCCCTCGTCCTTGCTGAACAGCACCGGGTCGCCCTTGCGCTGCGGGATCTCCACGGGGGTGATCTCGGCCTCGAACAGGCCGTTCTTCTGCGCGGCGGCGGCCCGCTGGTGGGACAGGGCGGCGACCTCGTCCTGCTCGGCGCGGCCGATGCCCAGTCGGGCGTTGTGCTTGTCGGTGGACTCGCCCATGGCGATGCCCTCGAAGGAGTCGGTCAGGCCGTCGTAGGCCATCGCGTCGAGCATCTGGACCGCGCCGTACTTGTAGCCCTCACGGGACTTGGGCAGCAGATGCGGGGCGTTGGTCATCGACTCCTGGCCGCCCGCCACGACGATGTCGAACTCGCCGGCGCGGATCAGCTGGTCGGCGAGGGCGATGGCGTCGAGGCCGGAGAGGCACACCTTGTTGATGGTGAGCGCCGGCACGTTCATCGGGATGCCGGCCTTGACCGCCGCCTGCCGGGCCGGGATCTGGCCGGCGCCGGCCTGCAGCACCTGGCCCATGATCACGTACTGCACCTGGTCGCCGCCGATCCCCGCACGGTCGAGGGCGGCCTTGATCGCGAAGCCGCCGAGGTCGGCTCCGGAGAAGGACTTCAGCGAGCCCAGCAGCCGCCCCATGGGCGTCCGGGCGCCCGCGACGATCACCGAGCTGGTCGTTCCAGAAGACATGAGGTGCGATCCCCTTCCAGCTGCGCGCAGCCGAGGAGTGAACGAGGGTTTACCTCGAATGTACTGAGCGGTCGAGCACGCCGTCATCGGCCCGCCGGTGTGATCGCGCGCACGTTGCGTAACCACCCGCGGAGCGCTGCACTGAATCCATGCTGACGCGAATCGACCACATCGGGATCGCCTGCCACGACCTCGACGCGACCGTCGAGTTCTACCGGGCCACGTACGGCTTCGAGGTGTTCCACACCGAGGTCAACGAGGAGCAGGGCGTACGGGAGGCCATGCTCAAGATCAACGAGACCTCCGACGGCGGCGCCTCCTACCTCCAGCTGCTGGAGCCGACCCGCGAGGACTCCGCGGTCGGCAAGTGGCTCGCCAAGAACGGCGAGGGCGTCCACCACATCGCCTTCGGTACGGCGGACGTGGACGCCGACTCCGAGGAGATCCGGGGCAAGGGCGTACGCGTGCTCTACGAGGAGCCACGACGCGGCTCCATGGGGTCGCGGATCACCTTCCTGCACCCCAAGGATTGCCATGGCGTTCTCACAGAACTGGTCACTTCGGCCCCTGTTGAGTCGCCCGAGCACTGACCCCCGTACATAAGGGCCGGTAGGGTTGGGGGCGGTCGTCCCGTCCACCGGGGCGACCGCATGCCGGGGTCCGGGTTTCGGGGGACGAGCGTCGGGGCAGCAGCCCGTGCTCCGCCGTTGATCTGACACCATTCCCCGGGGGCCCCGTCCGGCCGATGGACGGTGCTCGTTGGAGAAGCTCACCAGGGGACGGATGGGACCGCGCAGTGCGGGGCTACGAGAGCCAGGAGCGAGAGCCGGCGGCTGACGTCGACCACCTCTCTCGGTTCGAGGCCGAGATGAAGCGGCTGAAGACCGAGCGGGAAAAGGCGATCCAGCACGCCGAGGACCTCGGCTACCAGGTCGAGGTGCTGCGCGCCAAGCTGCACGAGGCGCGGCGCACCCTCATGACCCGGCCCGCCTACGACGGCGGTGACATCGGCTACCAGGCCGAGCAGTTGCTCCGCAATGCCCAGATGCAGGCCGAGCAGCTGCGCCAGGACGCCGAGCGGGAGCTGAGCCAGGCCCGCGCGCAGACCCAGCGCATCCTCCAGGAGCACGCCGAGCAGGCCGCCCGGCTCCAGGCGGAGCTGCACCAGGAGGCGGTGACCCGGCGCCAGCAGCTCGACCAGGAGCTGGCCGAGCGCCGCTCCACCGTCGAGTCGCACGTCAACGAGAACGTGGCCTGGGCGGAGCAGCTGCGCGCCCGCACCGAGCAGCAGGCACGCCGGCTGCTCGACGAGTCGCGCGCCGAGGCCGAGCAGGCCATGGCCGCCGCCCGCGCCGAGGCCGAGCGGCTGACCCGGGAGGCCCGCGAGCGGCTGCAGAGCGACGCCGAGGCCGCCCGGGCGGAGGCCGAGCAGATCCTGCGCCGGGCCCGCACGGACGCCGAGCGGCTGCTGAACGCGGCCTCCACGCAGGCGCAGGAGGCCACCGAGCACGCCGAGCGGCTGCGGACCGACGCGGTCGGCGAGTCCGACGCCGCCCGTCGGCAGGCCACCGAGCTGAGCCGGGCCGCCGAGGAGCGGATGACGGCGGCCGAGGAGGCGCTGCGCAAGGCGCAGACCGAGGCCGAGAAGGTGGTCACGGAGGCGAAGGAGGCCGCCGCCAAGGCCCTCGCGAGCGCCGAGGCCGCCAACGAGACGCGGACGCGCACCGCCAAGGAGCAGGTCGCCCGGCTGGTCGAGGAGGCCACCAAGGAGGCCGAGAGCACCAAGTCCGAGGCCGAGCATCTGGTCGCCGACGCCCGCGCCGAGGCCGAGAAGATCGTCGCCGAGGCCGCCGAGAAGGCCCGCTCGATCACCGCCGAGGAGACGGCCAGCCAGCTGTCCAAGGCGGCCCGCACCGCCGAGGACGTCCTGAACAAGGCGTCGGAGGACGCCCAGAAGACCACCAGGGCCGCCGCCGAGGAGGCCGAGCGGATCCGCACGGAGGCCGAGACCGAGGCGGACCGGCTGCGCGCCGAGGCGCACGACATCGCCGAGCAGCTCAAGGGCGCGGCGAAGGACGACACCAAGGAGTACCGCGCCAAGACGGTCGAGTTGCAGGAGGAGGCCCGCCGGCTGCGCGGTGAGGCCGAGCAGCTGCGCGCCGACGCGGTCGCCGAGGGCGAGTCGATCCGCGCCGAGGCCCGCCGCGAGGCCGTCGCGCAGATCGAGGAGGCGGCCAAGTCCGCCGAGGAACTGCTGGCCAAGGCCAAGGCGGACGCCGACGAGCTGCGGAAGACCGCGACCGCCGACAGCGAGAAGGTCCGCACCGAGGCCATCGAGCGCGCCACCGGTCTGCGCCGGCAGGCCGAGGAGACCCTGGAGCGCACCCGTAAGGAGGCCGAGCGGCTGCGCGCCGAGGCCGCCGAGCAGGCCGAGACGACCAGGTCGGACGCCGAGAAGGCCGCGCGGGAGCTGCGCGAGGAGACCGAGAGGGCCGTCGAGGCCCGCCGCGGCGAGGCCGCCGAGGAGCTGACCCGCCTCCAGACGGACGCGCAGGAGCGGCTGGCCTCGGCCGAGCAGGCGCTGGCCGACGCCCGCGAGGAGGCCGCCCGGATCCGCCGGGAGACCGCCGAGGAGGCCGAGCGGCTGCGCGCGGAGTCCGCCGAGCGGATCCGTACGCTCCGGCAGCAGGCCGAGACCGAGGCCGAACGGCTGCGCGACGAGGCGGCGTCCGACGCGTCCGTCTCCCGTGCCGAGGGCGAGGCCATCGCCGTACGGCTGCGCTCGGAGGCCGCGGCCGAGGCCGAGCGGCTGAAGGTGGAGGCCCAGGACACCGCCGACCGGGTCCGCGCGGAGGCGCAGGCCGCCGCCGAACGGCTGGGCACGGAGGCGTCCGAGACGCTGGCCGCCGCTCAGGAGGAGGCCGCACGGCGCCGCCGCGAGGCCGAGGAACTCCTCGGCGCCGCCCGTGAGGAGGCCGACCAGGAGCGGCAGCGGGCCCGCGAGCAGAGCGAGGATTTGCTGGCCTCCGCCCGCAAGCGGGTCGAGGACGCGCAGGCCGAGGCCACCCGCCTGGTGGAGGAGGCCGACCGGCGCGCCACCGAGATGGTCGCCGCCGCCGAGCAGCACGCCCAGCAGGTCCGGGACTCCGTCGCCGGGCTGCACGAGCAGGCACAGGAGGAGATCGCCGGGCTGCGCTCGGCCGCCGAGCACGCGGCGGACCGTACGAAGCGGGAGGCCGAGGAGGAGGCGGACCGGGTCCGCGCCGACGCCTATGCCGAGCGGGAGCGGGCGAGCGAGGACGCCTCCCGGGTCCGGCGCGCGGCGAACGAGGAGTCGGAGGCCGCCAAGGCGCTGGCCGAGCGGACGATGGCGGAGGCGATCGCCGAGGCCGAGCGGCTGCGCTCGGATGCCGGCGAGTACGCCCAGCGGGTGCGCACCGAGGCGTCGGACGCGCTCGCCGAGGCCGACCAGGCGGCCTCCCGTACCCGGGCGGACGCCCGGGAGGACGCCAACCGCATCCGTTCGGACGCGGCGACCCAGGCCGACACCCTCATCACCGAGGCCCGCAACGAGGCCGAGCGACTGCAGACGGAGACGGTCGCGGAGGCCGACCGGGTGCGCACCGAGGCCCTCACCGAGGCCGAGCGGCTCCAGACCGAGACCGCCGCCGAGGCCGAGCGGGTGCGCGCCGAGGCGCTCACCGAGGCGGACCGGGTCCGTGCGGAGGCGGTGGCGAACGCCGAGCAGCTCATCGGGGACGCCACCGGCGACGCCGAACGGCTGCGTGCCGAGGCCGCCGAGACCGTGGGCTCCGCGCAGGCGCACGCCGAGCGGGTGCGGGCGGACGCCGAGCGGCTCAAGGCGGAGGCGGAGGCCGAGGCCGAACGGCTCGTCAACTCCGCGCGCGAGGAGGCCGAACGGACCCTGGACGAGGTCCGCAAGGACGCCAACAAGCGGCGCTCCGAGGCGGCCGAGCAGGTCGACAAGCTCATCACGGAGACCACGGCCGAGGTCGACAAGCTGCTCGGCGAGGCGCAGGAGCAGGCGCTGAAGACCACCGCGGACGCCGAGTCGCAGGCCGACACGATGGTCGGCGCTGCCCGCAGCGAGGCCGACCGGATCGTCTCCGAGGCGACCATCGAGGGCAACGCGCGGGTGGAGAGGGCCCGTACGGACGCGGACGAGCTGTTGGTCGGCGCGCGCCGGGACGCCACCGCGATCAGGGAGCGCGCGGAGGAGCTGCGCGACCGCGTCACCGCCGAGATCGAGGAGCTGCACGAGCGGGCCCGCCGAGAGGCCGCCGAGACGATGAAGTCCACCGGCGACCGCTGCGACGCGCTCATCAAGGCCGCCGAGGAGCAGCTGGAGAAGGCCGAGGCGAAGGCCAAGGAGATGGTCTCGGAGGCGAGCTCCGAGGCGGGGAAGGTGCGCATCGCCGCGGTCAAGAAGGCGGAGGGGCTGCTCAAGGAGGCCGAGCAGAAGAAGGCCCGCCTGATCAAGGAGGCCGAGGAGCTGAAGGCGGAGGCCATCCGCGAGGCCCGGCGCACGGTCGAGGAGGGCAAGCGGGAGCTGGAGATCCTGGTGCGCCGGCGCGAGGACATCAACACCGAGATCTCCCGGGTCCAGGACGTCCTGGAGGCGTTGGAGTCCTTCGAGGCGCCCTCGGCCGGCAAGGACAGCGGAGTCAAGGCGGGCGCCACCGTGGGCGCCCCCCGATCGGGTGGCAAGTCGTCAGAGAGCTAGCGGGCGACGTACGTTCCGTTGTCTTCTGGGGGCTTTGCCCGACTCTTGGCAAGCCGTCCGACGGTCAGCCACTCAAAAGAGGTGCCATTCTCCAGATCAAAACCGTATCCGCTCGATGACACACCGCTTCGGCCCCTAGGATTCCCCTTATCACCTCACCGGTCTCATTCGACAGGAACCCCATGAGCGACACTTCCCCCTACGGCTTCGAGCTTGTGCGGCGTGGGTACGACCGCGCTCAGGTGGACGAACGTATCTCCAAGCTCGTCTCCGACCGTGACAGCGCTCTCGCCCGCATCACCGCCCTGGAGAAGCGCATCGAGGAGCTCCACCTCGAGACGCAGAACGCCCAGGCCCAGGTATCCGACGCAGAGCCGTCGTACGCGGGTCTCGGCGCGCGGGTCGAGAAGATCCTGCGCCTGGCCGAGGAAGAGGCCAAGGAGCTTCGTGAGGAGGCCCGGCGGGCGGCCGAACAGCACCGCGACCTCGCCGAGTCGGCGGCCCAGCAGGTCCGCAACGACGCCGAGTCCTACGCCGCGGAGCGCAAGGCCAAGGCCGAGGACGAGGGCGTCCGGATCGTCGAGAAGGCCAAGGCCGACGCGTCCCAGCTGCGCACCGAGGCGCAGAAGGACGCGCAGTCCAAGCGCGAGGAGGCGGACGCCCTCTTCGAGGAGACCCGCGCCAAGGCCGCGCAGGCCGCCGCCGACTTCGAGACCAACCTGGCCAAGCGCCGCGAACAGTCCGAGCGCGACCTGGCCTCGCGTCAGCAGAAGGCCGAGAAGCGCCTCGCCGAGATCGAGCACCGGGCCGAGCAGCTGCGCCTGGAGGCGGAGAAGCTGCGCACCGACGCCGAGCGCCGGGCCCGCCAGACGGTGGAGACCGCGCAGCGCCAGGCCGAGGACATCGTGGCCGACGCCAACGCCAAGGCCGACCGGATCCGTTCGGAATCCGAGCGGGAGCTGGCGGCGCTCACCAACCGCCGCGACAGCATCAACGCCCAGCTGACGAACGTCCGCGAGATGCTCGCCACGCTGACCGGCGCCGCGGTGGCCGCGGCCGGCACGCCGGCCGACGACGAGCCGATCTCCCGGGGCGTTCCGGCGCAGCAGTCCCGGTAGGTCCGGGTAGTCGTACGCACCCCGAGGGGGGCGGTGGGACCGGTCCCGCCGCCCCTCTCGCGTGCGCGGGCCCGGCGGCACGGCGAACGCCGGGGCCGCGCCCCCCCCGGGGGTACGGCGGACGTCGGTGGCCACGACCCCCGAGGCACGGCGAACGCCGGTGGCCACGACCCCCGGCGGTACGGCGGACGTCGGTGGCCACGACCCCCGAGGCACGGCGAACGGCGGGGCCGCGCCCCCCGCGCACGGCGAACGCCGGGGCCGCGCCCCCCGCCGCACGGCGGACGCCGGTGGCCGCGAGTTCCGTGTCCCGGGTGGGGCGGCGCGTAGCCTGAGGGAAGGAGTGCGGGGCCTCGGCGGCCGGACCGTACCGGTTCGGCGCGCGGCCCTCCCGCCGGGAAGGGGTGCCTCGTATGCCGAACGGCGGCCGGTCCCTCGAAGACGCCATCCTCGATCTGCTCGACCGGCGGGCGCCGGGGGCGTCGGTGTGTCCCTCGGACGTCGCCCGTGCGGTGCACCCTTCCGTGGACGAGGGCTGGCGCGCGCTGATGGAGCCCGTCCGCCGGGCCGCGGCCCGGCTCGCCGCCGAAGGTCAGGTGGAGATCACCCAGCACGGCGACCCCGTCGACCCCGCCCACGCCCGTGGGCCCATCCGGATCCGCCGTCCGAGCTGACCCGAGAGCCCGGCCCGCGGACGCCGCCGGCCGCTCAAGTGGCAGCCGTCCACAGCCCGTCTTAGCGTGGCCGCATGATCGAGCTGGCGGGACTGACCAAGCGGTACGGCGAGAAGGTGGCGGTCGACCACCTCACCTTCTCGGTCCGTCCGGGCATCGTGACGGGGTTTCTGGGACCCAACGGCGCCGGGAAGTCGACGACCATGCGGATGATCCTCGGGCTCGACCGCCCCACCGCCGGTGACGTCCGGATCGACGGCCGGCACTACGACCGGCTCAAGGACCCGTTGACGTACATCGGCGCCCTGCTGGACGCCAAGGCGATGCACGGCGGCCGGAGTGCCTACAACCATCTGCTGTGCCTCGCGCAGAGCAACGGGATCCCCAGGAGCCGGGTGGCGGAGGTACTGGAGACCGTCGGTCTCACCTCCGTGGCCCGGAAGAAGGCGAAGGGGTTCTCGCTGGGCATGGGGCAGCGGCTGGGTATCGCCGGGGCGCTGCTCGGGGATCCGCGGATCCTGATGTTCGACGAGCCGGTGAACGGACTCGACCCGGAGGGCATCCACTGGATCCGGAACCTGATGAAATCGATGGCCACGCAGGGGCGGACGGTGTTCGTGTCGAGCCATCTGATGAGCGAGATGGCGCTGACCGCCGATCACCTGGTGGTCATCGGGCAGGGGCGGCTGCTCGCGGACACCTCCATGGCCGACTTCATCCGGGCGAACTCGCGGTCGTATGTGCGGATCCGCTGCCCGCAGCGCGAGCGGCTGCTCGACGTACTGCACCAGGCCGGGATCACCGTCGTGGAGGCGGGCGGCGGGGCACTGGAGGTGGCGGGCGGCAAGGCCGAGCAGATCGGTGAGCTGGCCGCGCGGTACGGGCTCGTGCTGCACGAGCTGAGCCCGCAGCAGGCTTCACTGGAGGAGGCGTTCATGCAGTTGACGGCGGAATCGGTGGAGTACCACGCGCAGACCGGTCAGGGTCCCGCCCCGCAGGACTGGGGCACCGGCTGGAAGGGGGCCTGAACCATGGCGGCCGTCCAGGTCATCCGCTCGGAGTGGACCAAGATCAGGTCGGTGGCGTCCACTGTGTGGACACTGTCGCTGGCCCTGGTGGTCACCGTCGCCCTCGGGACGTTGATCTCCGCACTGACGAACAGTCAGTACCGCAACATGCCCGTGCGGGAGCGGCTCTCCTTCGACCCCACGGTCATCAGTTTCGCCGGCATGACCCTCGGCCAGCTCGCCATGATCGTGTTCGGGGTGCTGGTCGTCTCCAACGAGTACAGCACCGGCATGATCCGGGTCTCGCTGGCCGCCGTGCCGCGGCGCGAGATCTTCCTCGCCGGCAAGGTCGCGGTGGCCGCGGCGCTCGCTCTGGTCGTCGGCGTGGTCACCAGCTTCGCCGCGTTCTTCCTCGGCCAGGCGATGCTCGGCTCCCACCGGGCGGGCATCGGCGACGCGGGCGTGCTGCGCGCGGTGTTCGGCGGCGGGCTGTACATGACGCTGATCGCGATGTTCTCCATGGGGGTCGCCGCGATGCTGCGCTCACCCATGCTCTCCCTCGGCATCCTGATGCCGTTCTTCTTCCTGATCTCCAACATCCTCGGCAACGTGGACGCCACGAAGAAGATCGGCCGGTTCCTGCCGGACCAGGCGGGCAGCCGGATCATGCAGGTGGTGCCCCGGGTGGGGGACGACACTCCCTACGGGCCCTGGGCCGGACTCGGGATCATGGCGCTGTGGGTGATCGCCGCGCTGGCGGGCGGCTACGTCCTCCTCAGGCGCCGGGACGCCCAGTAGACGCGGCGGTCACCCGGCGTAGTGCTCGGGCTTTACCCTCTCTTGGGCGGAACCGTCAGCGCCTCGATATCCTCCTAACCCTTACGGGGGCGTGTGCCCCGCTGTCCTGAACCTTTCGATGGGTGCGGAGCATGATCGAGGCTGTCGGCCTGACCAAGCGCTACGGCGACAAGACCGCCGTGTACAACCTTTCCTTCCGGGTGCGGCCGGGAGCCGTCACCGGTTTTCTCGGGCCGAACGGCTCGGGCAAGTCCACGACGATGCGGATGATCCTCGGGCTGGACAACCCCACGTCCGGGTCGGTCACCATCGGCGGCCACCCGTACCGCAAACTGCCCAACGCCCCCCGGCAGGTCGGCGCGCTGCTCGACGCCAAGGCCGTGCACGGCGGCCGGACCGCCCGCAACCACCTGCTGAGCCTCGCCCAGCTGTCGGGCATCCCGGCCCGGCGCGTGGACGAGGTGCTCGGCGTCGTCGGCCTCCAGGGTGTGGCCAAGAAGCGCTCCAAGGGCTTCTCGCTCGGCATGGGCCAGCGCCTCGGCATCGCCGCCGCGCTGCTCGGCGACCCCCAGGTGCTGCTCTTCGACGAGCCGGTCAACGGCCTCGACCCCGAGGGCATCCTCTGGGTCCGCAACCTGATGAAGGCGCTCGCGGCCGAGGGCCGTACCGTCTTCGTCTCCTCCCATCTGATGAGCGAGATGGCGGTGACCGCCGACCACCTCATCGTGATCGGGCGCGGACAGCTGCTCGCCGACATGAGCGTGAAGGACTTCATCTCGGCCAACTCCGCGGACTTCGCGCGCGTGCGCACCCCGGACACCGACCCGCAGCTGCGCGAGAAGCTCTCCTCCGCGCTCACCGAGGCCGGCGGCCATGTCCTGCCGGAGCAGGACGGCGCGCTCCGGGTGACCGGACTGCCGCTCCCCCGCATCAGCGACCTCGCGCACGAGGCGGACGTCCGTCTGTGGGAGTTGTCGCCGCACCAGGCGTCGCTGGAGGAGGCGTACATGCGGATGACGCAGGGCGCCGTGGACTACCGCTCGACCGTCGACCAGAAGACCGGCCTGCAGCAGCCGCTGCCGCCCGGCGCGCACCCGCCGGTGCCGGTGCCCGGGCAGGGCCAGCCGGGCTGGTACGCCCCGCCGCCGCCCCAGCAGGGCGGGCAGCCCTTCACGATGCCGGCCCCGCCCGCGGGCCCGTACGGCGGCGCTCAGGCGGGCGGGTACGGCGCTCCCGGCACGGACGCGGCCAACCCGTACGCCCAGCCGGGCGCCCCGGTTCAGCCGAGCGCCCCGGTTCAGCAGCCCGCGCAGGCCCCGGCGGCCGCCCCCGCGCCGCAGGATCAGCCGCCGGCCCTGACCAAGGCGGCTCCCGCGGCCCCGGCCGCCACCCCGGCCGTCGCTCCGGCGGCCTCCGCCGCCCCGCCGGCTCCCGCCGCGACGCCCGCCCCGCAGCCGGCACCCGCCACGGCTCCCCCGGCGCCCGCCGCCGGTACCGCCACCGCCCCCGCTGACCCGACCCAGCCCGAGGACGCCCGATGAGCACCCACCAGCCCCCGATGCCGCAGGCCCCGGCCGCGCCCGACTGGCAAGCGGCGCCCGGTGGGCCGTACCCCGGCTACACCTCCCCCATCCCGGTCGTGCGCACCCACCTCGGCCACGCGCTGGCCTCGGAGTGGACGAAGATCAAGTCGGTGCGCTCCACGATGTGGACGCTCGGTGTGTTCGTGCTGCTCGTCGCCGGCGTCGGCCTGCTGGCCGGCTCGCTGGTCGCTTCCAACTCCGACTCCGAGAGTCTGACCGGCGAGAACCCGCTGTCGTTCGGCTTCTTCGGCCTGCTCCTCGGCAGCATCTGCATCATCACGCTCGGCGTGCTGACCACGGCCTCGGAGTACGGCACGGGCATGGTCCGTACGACGATGACCGCGTGCCCCAGCCGGGCCCGGGTGCTCGCGGCCAAGTCGATCGTGTTCTTCGGCGTCGCCTTCGTCGTCACCCTGGTCACGTCCGGCTTCGTGGCCATGGTCCAGGCGTCCATGCTGGAGAGCACCGCCGCCCGCACCCCCACCGGCGGGGACTGGTTCAAGGCCACCGTCGGCGTCAGCCTCTACCTCGCGCTGCTCGGGCTGCTCTCGCTGCTCATCGGCTCGGTCATCCGGCACTCCGCGGGCGCCATCACCATCATGATCGGCGTGCTGCTGGCGCCGCTGGTGCTCGCGCTGTTCATGGCGACGGAGTCGCTCAACAAGGTGCGCGAGTGGCTGTTCGAGTACTCGATCCCCAACCAGCTGAGCGTCTTCTACGCCAACTCCCTGAGCGAGTCCGGCCCGTCCGGCTGGGACCCGCTGTGGATCATCATCGGCCTGACGGCGGCGGTGTACGCGGGCGCGTACGCCCTGCTCCAGAGCCGGGACGTGTGACGCCCGCCGTTTCCGGGGCGCCGGCGCCCTAGAACCTGGGCGCGTTACGGGACCGCTGCACCCGCGTGGTGCGGCGGTCCTTCGCGTTCCAGCATGCCTTGTGCCAGTGCCGGCGGTCGTCGACGCCCGCGTGCTCCGGCCACGCCACCACGTGCGGGACGCCGGAGGCGATCAGCTGGTCGCAGCCGGGGCAGCGGTAGGTCTTGCCCTGCGCGCCGGCCCCGGCGACATGCCGTACGCTCCAGTCCTCGCCGTGCCAGCTCTCGGTGGACTGCCAGCCGCCGTACCGGCCGGTTCGGTCGTCCTCGGCGCTCCGGCCCGACGATCCGGCTGCCTTCGGTCGGTTACGACGCGGGGACACGGGGCACCTCTCGGGGCTATACAGGAAGCACGGGCTGCATCCAGCCTACGCGCCGCCGAGTGGGGTACGCGTACGGAACCAACCGGTACAAGTCCCCCTCAAGGGCGACTCATTCTGCAGACAATCCGCAAATCTCTCCGCCAAGCCGTGTCCTGCGCACGTGTCAGACGGTTATGCCCGGTGGGGGAGCTCCGAGTCGGAGCCAAGGAAGCAGGAAATGCGATGCGCGTTGGAAGTTTTGTGCTGGCCGCCCAGTTCCCGGGCCAGGGTCCGGGAGAGGCGCTGCACCGGGCGGTCCGCTCGGCGGAGGTCACCGAGCAGGCCGGCCTGGACGCGGTATGGCTGGCCGAGCACCACTTCGTGCCCTACGGCACATGCCCGTCCGCGGTCACGCTGGCCGCGCTGCTGCTGGGCCGCACCCGCCGCATCCGGGTCGGCACGGCGGTGAGCGTCCTGCCCACCGCCCACCCGGTCGCCCTCGGCGAGCAGGCGGCACTGCTGCACCTGACCAGCGGCGGACGGTTCACGCTGGGCGTCGGACGCGGCGGCCCCTGGGTGGACCTGGAGGTGTTCGGCACGGGCCTGGAGGCGTACGAACAGGGGTTCCCGGAGTCGCTCGATCTGCTGCTGCGCTGGCTGAGCGAACCGGCCGTGGCGGCCTCCGGCGAGCGGTTCTCCTTCCGCGAGGTACCGGTCGTACCCCGTCCCTCGGAGGCCCTGACGGACGCCCCCGGCCCCGAGGTCGTCCTCGCCTGCACCTCACCGGCGAGCGTCCGGCTGGCCGCCGAGCGCGGGCTGCCGATGCTGCTCGGCATGCACGTCGGGGACGAGGAGAAGGCCGAGATGGTCGCCCTGTGGCGGCGTTGCGCCCGCGCGGCGGGCCGGACGGCCGAGGAGATCGCGGGTGCCGCCCATGTCTCGGCCGGGGTCTGCCAGCTCGCCGACCGCCGCGCGGACGCGGCGGAGACGCTGCTGAAGGCGATGCCGGGCTGGCTGAGGCAGGGGCTCGCGGCCCATGTGACGGTGGACGGACGGGCGCGCGCGATGCGCGACCCGTACGCCTACACCGAACTCCTCTGCGGACTGCACCCCGTGGGTACCCCGCAGCTCGCCGCCGACCGGCTCGCGGCCACCTCGGAGCGCACCGGCATCTCCCGCTTCGCCCTCCTGGTGGAGGGTTCGGGCGATCTCGCGGCCACCGAGGAGAACCTACGGCGTCTCGGCGCCGAGGTGCTGCCCCAACTGCGCTGACCGCCCCGACGCGCAGGCCACCTGGGGGGCTTGCCGCCCCAGTAACGAATGCACCTCCCGCGGGTGGAGCGGCAAGCCGACGGCTCTCCGTCCCGGTCTCGGCCCGTGCCGCGGCCGAGCGTCAGCAGTCCCGAAGCTCCGGCGACTGGTTCAGCAACTGGCTGCGCACCGACGTGAAGCGGGCCAACGTCTCGTCCACCGAGTCGTCCAGCGGGAACACCGCCACGCGGTGGCAGTTCTGGAAGGCCAGCCGCACACCGAAGTGCCGCTGCAGCGCGCCGCGGATGGCGTCACTCGCGAGCGCGCGCAGCAGCTGACCGCGTGCCTGCTCGTCCGGCGGGGGCGTCTGGTTGTCGGCGAAGGATCCGCCGTCCACCTTCAGCTGGGCCACCAGGGAGCTGATCATCTCCCACGCGTAGGGCAGGGAGGTCCGGACGCAGTCGACGAATGCTGCTTCGTCGACCTCGCCTCGCTCGGCCTGTTCGAGTAGGGCCGGTGAGACGTCGAGCGACATGGGTTCTCCTCTCGCACCCCCGAACAGCCGGGGGTTGCCGGACAGATAGGGGAGTTCGCGATTTCGAACACGCTCAGTACATGGGCCGCAACCTCCCGTTCCCTACCGTAGGCAACGGTCGGTGACCACACCAGCAGAATGGGTATATGGAACGGTCCCGTTACGCCCACAATCGGCCAGGGATGAACAAGAGTCTCAAGGGACAAATGGTGCGATCCACAGGGAGCGGGACGGGCGGATCGCGCGCACCTGCGGGCGTCGAGTAGCGTTGCCGACCATGCGTCTCGTCATTGCCCGATGCTCGGTCGACTACGCCGGCCGGCTCACCGCCCACCTGCCCTCGGCGCCCCGCCTGATCCTGGTCAAGGCGGACGGCAGCGTCTCCATCCACGCCGACGACCGGGCCTACAAGCCCCTCAACTGGATGTCGCCGCCCTGCGCGCTGAAGGAGGGCGCGGGCGAGGACGAGGGCGTGTGGACCGTCGTCAACAAGGCGGGCGAGAAACTGATCATCACGATGGAGGAGATCCTCCACGACTCCTCGCACGAACTCGGTGTGGACCCCGGTCTGATCAAGGACGGCGTGGAAGCGCACCTTCAGGAGCTGCTCGCCGACCGCATCGAGACGCTGGGCGAGGGTTACACGCTCATCCGGCGCGAGTACATGACCGCGATCGGCCCGGTGGACATCCTGTGCCGGGACGCCGCCGGCCAGACGGTCGCGGTCGAGATCAAGCGCCGGGGTGAGATCGACGGTGTGGAGCAACTCACCCGGTACCTGGAGCTGTTGAACCGCGACCCGCACCTGGCGCCGGTCCGTGGTGTCTTCGCCGCGCAGGAGATCAAGCCCCAGGCCCGCGTCCTCGCCACCGACCGGGGCATCAACTGCCAGATCCTGGACTACAACGCCCTACGCGGCATCGAGGACGACAAACTCCGCCTCTTCTGACCCGCGCCCGGCCGACTCCCGACACTCCACCCTCCCCCACCCGATCCCGACCGGCCCCATCCCGGACACCCGATTCCGTCCCGGCGCCGGCCGCACCGGGGCGCGCGGTGCGATCCGGCCGTGCCCGTCACCCCCGTGCCGTCAGATCACCGCGTCCGGTGTTCCCGGCGGGGTCTGGGGGGCCGATGCGGTGCTTGACGTGCCCCCGGCGGAGCCGGTCGTGCCGGTGTCCGTGCCGCCCGTCGTCGTTCCGCCGCTTTCGCCGCCCGTGGTGCCGCCCGTCGTGCCGTCCGTGCTGCCGCCCGTGGAGGTACCGCCCGCCGAGTCTCCGCCGGTCGCGCCGCCCGTCGTGCCGGTGGTGCCGCCGGCCGCGCCGCCGCTGCCGCCGTCACCGCCGGTGCCACCGGTGCCACCGGTGCCGCCGGTGGACGTACCCGTCGAACCGCCGGTGTCCGTACCGCCCGTGGGGCCGCCGCTGCCCGTGCCACCGGTCGAGCCCCCCGTCGTACCGCCGCCCGACGAACCGCTCGACGAGCCGGTCGGCCCCGACGGCTCGGGCGACCTGGACGGTGAGCCGGAGGGCGAGCCGGAGCCGGCCGGGGCGACGCTCTCCGACGGCTGGGCCGTGTTCGCCGGCGGCGCCGGGTCGTCCGCCGTGCCGTACGTGCCGTCCGGCCCCGGTGAGGTCGGTCGGACGGCGGCCGTGCCGGTGCCGCCGTCCCCCGTGGTGTCGGTCGGGTCCGCGCCGGTACCGCCGTCTTCCAGGCCCTGGCTCGCCGACGGGTTGACCTCGACCTTGCCTGCCGGGTTCCGGTCGCCGTCCGGGTCGGACGACATGCCGAGGGTGATGACCGTGCCGAGCACGGCGGCGAGCAGCGCGCCGGAGCCGACCGCCACCAGGTTGCGCCGGACCACGCCCCGGATGCCGCCGCTCCGCGCCCCGGCCCGCGGCAGTTGCTGGGTGACCAGGGTGTCGCCCGCGGGGACGTACGGCACCGGTGCGGGCTCGTCCTGCCGTACCTCCGGCACCTCCTCCGCCACCGCCGACACCGGCAGCCCGGGCGCCTCGCCGGCGCGGTCGGCGAGCAGGGCCAGCGCCCGGCGGCCGGCGACCGCGCCCCGCTTGTCGGCGAGGGCGCCGCGCAGCCCGCCCGACGCCTCCAGTTCGGCACGGGCCCGGTCCAGCTGTCCGGCGCAGAGCGCGAGGATGCCCAACTCGTGGTGGAAATAGGCTTGATCAGGTACCTCGCCGGCCAGCCGGGAGGCTTCCGCGCCGGACCGCAGGGCCCGCTCCCAGGCACTCCAGTGAAGTCCGGCGGCGAAGGCGGGCGCGGCCGTGCGAGCCAGCCGCACGGCGCCGCTCTCCTCGCCCTCGGCGGACGGGGAGGTCCGCGGTACGGCGGCGGCCAGCGCGGCCAGGACCGCGTCGGCCTCGGCGCACACCCGTTCCGGGGTGACCGAGGGGTGTCCGGCCCACCAGGCGTAGTGCTGGGCGGCGGTGAGGGCGCGCTCGGCGGCGTCGGCGGCGTATCCGGCGGCCTCCAGCTGGGTCAGTACGCCGGCCGCGAGCCGGTAACGGGAGCCGACCGGGGAGACCAGGCCGCAGCTCACCAGCTCACCGAGGGAGGCGTCGGCATGGGTGTCGCCGATGAGCGCGGGCAGGTGCGCCTGGTGGGGTATCTCGCCGCCGAGGGCGACCGCGAAGCGCAGGGCGGCGCGGGCGGAGGGGGTGAGCCGGGAGGCGAGCAGCGGAGCGGGGGCCGCGGCCTCGCCGAGAGGCGGCAGCGGAACGTCCTCCGCCAAGTCCGCGGAGGGGTCCGCCTCCAGACCCGCGGGCAGGTCCGCGGCCGGGCGTACGTCCTCGAAGACGCCGTACTCGTCCACCGCGCCGGCGCTGGCCCGCAGCTGGTCGCGCTGCCGGAGCAGGGCGCCGGCCTGAACGAACCGCAGGGGCAGTCCCTCGGACTCGAACCACAGGTCCCCGGCCCAGTTGGCCTCTTCCTCGGTGAGCACCCGGCCGACGGTCCGCTCCAGGATCTCCACGCCGGCGGCACGGTCGAGGCCGGCGAGGAAGACCTCCTCGACCTCCGACTCGGCGGAGGGCGCGGGCACGTCGGGGGTGGCACCGAACAGGAACGCGCACTCGGGGGTGGCGTCGAGCAGTTCGTCCAGCGCGGCGCCGCCGAACTCCAGGTCGTCCAGGACGACGACCGCGCCGATCTCCCGGACGCGGGCGACCAGTTCGTCCCGGTCCGGGCGGTATCGGGGGGCGTCGTAGACGGTGTGGAACAGGTCGTGCAGGAGGTCACCGGGCGCCCGGTGGAAGCCGTTGAGGCGGACCACGCCGTCGGGGGCGAGATCGAGGCAGTCCTCGGCGACCAGGTCGAGCAGGGCGGTGCGGCCGGAGCCGGCCGGCCCGGTGAGGCGGACCGAACGGCCGCGGGCGAGGAGGCGGGCCAGACGTTCGCGCTCGTCCTGGCGTTCCAGCAGGGACAGCGCGGGCTGTGCGGGGCCGGGCGGCACGGGCGGGTGGGCGGCTCGTCCGGTCCCGGCACGCTCGTCGGCGGTGCGCTTGCGGGGCACGCCGGGACGCTCGGCGGGCGGGCAGGGTTCTATCTCGCTGCCGTCGACCGGATTGACGGTCACCTGGAGGTCACCGGCGACGAACTGCGCCATTCGGGCGGGCGCGGGCGAGCCGGGGGCGAAGTCGGAGGTGAGGGGGTCCCGGGACGGGCGGCGGCTGTGCGCCTGGCCGTGCTCCTCGGGTCCCGGGGTGATCGGGTCGATCGGGTCCATGGATTCCAGTCCCCCAAAAGCGTCGTGTGCCCGTGTTCCGGCCCTCCCGGCCTTTTCGCACACCGCGCTGTCGCTTCTGGTCCGGGCCCGCTCGGTCGAGGGTTGCGAGGTGGCGGGCGACCGCACCCTAAACCTTCACTCAGTATCTCCGACAGGGCGGGGTGCCATGCGGTCCGAGACGTCACGATCTCAGGAGGATTGCCCCCGCTGTGCGTTTCGGGGACGCGCCCGCTCCCGTGTCACCCGGCTCACCGCCGGGCGCGCCTCACACGCGGGGCAGCGACTCCACCCCGATGCCGCCCTCGATGGCGAGGATGCGGTGCAGCCGGGTGGCCACCAGCAGGCGCTGCATCTGCGGGGGCACGCCCCGCAGCACCAGGCGGCGCCCGCAGCGGCCGGCCCGCCGGTGGGCCCCCATGATCACGCCGAGGCCGGTGGCGTCCCAGGAGTCCAGTTCGGACAGGTCGAGCACCAGGTCGCCGACTCCGGTGTCGACGGCCGAGTGCAGGGCCGTACGGGCGTCCGCCGCGCTGCGAACGTCGAGGCGGCCCCCGACGACCAGCTCGGCGTGGTCGCCCCTGATGTGCATATGCGCTCCCCGTTGAGTGCGGTTGGCGTACTCGGTGACGGTGCTGTGCAACGTCTGACTGTGCGGGTGGCGGTGCGGTTGCTGCTTGTAAGCGAACCGATACCGAATTCACCCCTGGGAGTGACACTCCCGGGGTGATTGTCCGTGAACGGGTTGACTCAGTACTTGTAGAAGCCCTGCCCGCTCTTGCGGCCGATGTCACCGGCGTCCACCATCCGGCGCATCAGCTCCGGCGGGGCGAACTTCTCGTCCTGGGACTCGGTGTAGATGTTGCCGGTGGCGTGCAGCAGGATGTCCACGCCGGTGAGGTCGGTGGTGGCGAGCGGGCCCATGGCGTGGCCGAAGCCCAGCTTGCAGGCGAGGTCGATGTCCTCGGCGGTCGCGACGCCGGACTCGTAGAGCTTGACGGCCTCGACCACGAGGGCGGAGATCAGCCGGGTGGTGACGAAACCGGCCACGTCGCGGTTGACGACGATGCAGGTCTTGCCGACGGACTCGGCGAACTCCCGCGCGGTGGCGAGGGCTTCGTCGCTGGTCTTGTAGCCGCGGACGAGTTCGACGAGCTGCATCATCGGCACCGGCGAGAAGAAGTGCACACCGACGACCCGCTCGGGGCGCTCGGTGACCGCCGCGATCTTGGTGATCGGGATGGCGGAGGTGTTGGAGGCGAGCACGGCGTCCTCGCGCACGATCTTGTCGAGCGCGCGGAAGATCTCGTGCTTGACCTCCAGCTTCTCGAAGACGGCTTCCACGACGACGTCCGCGTCGGCGGCGGCGTCCAGGTCGGTGGTCGGGGTGATGCGCGCGAGGGCGGCCTCGGCGTCCTCGGCCGCCAGCCGGCCCTTGCCGACGAACTTGTCGTAACTGGCCTTGATGCCGTCGGTGCCGCGCTTCAGTGCCTCGTCGGTGACGTCCCGCAGGACGACCTCCCAGCCCGCCTGTGCGGCGACCTGAGCGATGCCGGAACCCATGAGACCGGCCCCGATGACGGCGAGCTTCCGTGCCACTCCGACTCCCTTGAACGCGCTCCAAGTCTGCTTCCCCGGCGGACCCTAGCGCTCTGGCGGCGCTGTGTGAGCGGTTAGTAACGCGTGTCACGGTCTCAGGGCGTGAGACGCCGGTCACGTCTTGTTCGACGGACTCGGCCGTTCTCCCGCCGGCCGGTCCCGCGGGCTCGCGGCGACGGCGGCCGGATGGGCAATTGCCCGCGAGTCAGCGCCGGTTGGCGCCTCGTGGGCCGGGGCCGGCACGCTCAGGGCGCCTTCCGGACAGCGTAGTGCAGGACCCGCTCGCTCAGCAGGTCCTCGATGTCGTCGAGGAGAACGAGCACCTCTCGTGACACTTCGTCCGTTTCGCGCCCCTTGACCATCTCGCGCCCGATGACCGCCATGATCGTGCTGTGCACCCAGCCGATCTGACCGGCCATCAGGTCCGGCAGCTCGTCGTCGTCCGCGGCGCCGGTCTCCTCGCGCAGCGTCTCCGCCAGGTTGGCCTGGACCTCCTGGGCCATCGCCCACAGCCGGGAGCGCAGGGCGGGCGCCTCCTCGACGACCTTCATGAAGGCCGCGTATCCGGGGAACAGGCCGACCCGGGGCGAGACGGCCTCCACCTCCTCGCGCAGCTCGCGCAGGACCGCGGCGGCGGCCGACTCCCCTCGCGGGCGGCCCCGCACCCAGCGGGCCAGCCGGTCGACCATGCCGGCCGAGCGGTCGAAGAAGAGGTCCTCCTTGGCGGGGAAGTAGTTGTAGACGGTGTTGACGGAGACGTCGGCGGCCTCGGCGATCTCCGCCATCGTCACCGCGTCGAACCCGCGCTCCACGAACAGCCAGGTGGCGACATCCGAGATGTGCTGCCGGGTCTGCCGCTTCTTCCGCTCCCTGAGCCCCTCTGCCATGCCCGCATCCTAACTTCGCTGGACCCACTGAAAACTTGGTGTCATTGCAAAATTTAAGGGACTCTGTTTTTCTGGGTGCATGGCAGCAGTCATCAGTACGGCGGGCCTCGCCCGCACCTTCCGGACCAAAGCCGGACCCGTCGACGCCGTCGGCGGCGTCGACCTCACCGTCCACGAGGGCGAGATCCTCGGGTTCCTCGGCCCCAACGGCGCCGGCAAGACCACCACCCTGCGCATGCTCACCACCCTGCTGAAGCCGACCGGAGGCGCGGCCACCGTCGCCGGCTGCGATCTGACGACCGATCCGGCCGGGGTGCGCCGGGCCAGCGGCTATGTCGCCCAGGCCGGCGGAGTCGACCCGCAGATCACCGTCCGGGAGGAGCTGGTCACCCAGGGCCGGATGTACCGGCTGTCCAGGGCCGAGGCGGTCGCGAGGGCCGGGGAACTCGCCCGGGAGCTGGACCTCACCGGGCTCCTGGACCGCAGGACCGGCGCGCTCTCCGGAGGCCAGCGCCGCCGTCTCGACATCGCGATGGCCCTCACCCACCGCCCGAAGGTGCTGTTCCTGGACGAGCCGACGACCGGCCTGGACCCCGGCAGCCGCGCCGATCTGTGGGACCTGGTCCGCCGACTGCGCGACGAGCACGGCACGACCGTCTTCCTGACCACCCACTACCTGGACGAGGCCGACGCCCTCGCCGACCGTCTGGTGATCGTCGACCGGGGCACGGTCGCGGCGGAGGGCACCCCGAGCGCGCTCCGGCTGCGCCATGGCGGCTCGCTCGACGCCACCCTCCAGGACACGTTCCTCGCCATCACCGGCCGCGGGCCCTCCCCGGCCGACACCGCACCCGTCGCCGTATAGGACCGCGAACATGCTGCTTCACGACACGGCCCTGATCTACGGCCGCTATCTGCGCCAGTCCCTGCGCTCCCGCTTCGCCCTGCTCTTCGGGGTGCTGACGCCCCTGCTCCATCTGCTCTTCTTCGGCCCGCTGCTCACCAGTCTGCCGCTGGGCGGCGAGGGCAGCTCCTGGCAGGTGCTGGTCCCCGGGCTGTTGCTGCAACTGGGCCTGTTCGGAGCCTTGTTCGCCGGGTTCACGGTCATCATCGAGAAGGGCCAGGGGGTGGTGGAGCGGATGCGGGTGACCCCGGTCAGCCGGCTCGCCCTGCTGCTCGGCCGGGTCCTGCGGGACGCCACGGTGTTCGTCTTCCAGGCGGTGCTGCTGGTGCTGGCGGCGCTGGTGATGGGCCTGCGCGCGCCGCTGGCCGGGGTCCTGATCGGCTTCGCCTTCGTCGCGCTGCTCACGCTCTCGCTGGCCTCGGTGTCGTACGCGCTCGGCATGAGGGTCCGCACGCCGCAGGAGTTCGGCCCGCTGATCAACATGGTGTCGATGCCGTCGATGCTGCTGTCCGGGCTGATGCTCCCGATGTCGCTCGCGCCCGCCTGGCTGGACGTGCTCTCGCACTTCGTCCCGTTCCGCTATCTGGTGGACGCCGTCCGCGACGCCTACGTCGGCCAGTACACGAGCGCGCACATGCTCCACGGCGTCCTGGTCGCCGTCGGCTTCGCGGCGCTGGCTGTGACGGCGGGCACTCGGGTGTTCCGGACGGCCGGAGCGTAACTACGCTGGCCGTATGGTCAATCTGACGCGCATCTACACCAGGACCGGCGACCAGGGCACCACCAGCCTGGGTGACATGAGCCGGGTACCCAAGACGGACCTGAGGATCTCCGCCTACGCCGACGCCAACGAGGCCAACGCGGTGATCGGCACCGCGCTCGCGCTGGGCGGCCTGGAGGCGGAGACCGCCGCGGTCCTCACCCGTGTCCAGAACGACCTGTTCGACGTGGGCGCGGACCTGTCGACGCCGGTGGTGCAGAACCCCGAGTTCCCGCCGCTGAGGGTGGAGCAGTTCTACATCGACCGGCTGGAGGCGGACTGCGACCGCTTCAACGAGCGGCTGGAGAAGCTGCGCTCCTTCATCCTCCCGGGCGGCAGCCCGGGTGCGGCCCTCCTCCACCAGGCGTGCACGGTCGTACGCCGGGCCGAGCGCTCCACCTGGGCTGCCCTGGAGGTGCACGGCGAGACGATGAACCCGCTGACCGCGACCTACCTCAACCGCCTCTCGGACCTGCTGTTCATCCTGGCCCGCAGCGCCAACGGGGAGGCCGGCGACGTGTTGTGGGTGCCGGGCGGAGAGCGCTGATCCGGTCCCCGGCTCGGGTGGGGTGCCCTGTGGTGGCCGGCCCGGTCGTCAGCGCTGCCCGGCCGGTCCCCTCTTCGGGAACAGCGTGTAGCTGCCGGCGATGACGACGTTGATGCCGATCACCCAGAGCATGCGCGTCTGCCACGCCCGCAGCGAGCCGGTGTCACCGTCGTCGCCGACGTACCAGACCGCGCCCTGGAGCAGGGCCAGGGCGACGACCGAGGCCAGGATCCAGCGGGCCGCGACCTTCCACTCGTGGACGGTGCGGGCCGTGCCGTACTTCGGGGGCTTCACCGGGGGCGGCCCGCCGGCGAAGCGGTGGGCCACCCGGGCGTCCGCCCACGTGACGGTGGAGTGTCCGAGGCCCACCGTGAACCCGATGTAGACGGCGGCGAGGCCGTGCCGCCAGTCGGGCTCGGCGCCGTTCTTCAAGTCGATCGCCGTGACCGTGAACAGCACGATCTCCAGCAGTGGCTCGCACAGCAGCAGCGCCAGGCCGGTGCGCGGCATCCGCAGCCCGTACCGGAACGCCAGTCCGGCCGCCAGCAGCACCCAGAACGCCACCTCACAGGCGATGACCATTCCGACGATCACGGTTCGCTCCCCTCGTCCACCCTTCCAGCCTCCCGGCCCGCCGCGCCGCTCTCGTCGTCGTCCCGGACGAACCCGCCGTAAGCGAAAGTCGCAGTCCGGCACCCTTCCCCGGGTGCAGGCGGGTTGCCGGGCAGCCGTGTTGGATAGGGGCATGTCCCGCCCACTCCCCCGCCCGCACCGCGACGACCTGTGGATCGCCGTGGGCGGACTGCTCGGCGGTGTGCTGCTGTGGGCACTGGGCATCCATCCGCGCCCGTCCTCGGACAGCGTCGTGCTGTGGCAGGCGCCCTGGGCCCCGCTGGTGCCGCTGGCCGTCACCGCCGCCTGCGAGCCGCTGCGCCGCGTCCGGCCGCGCACCGGACTGCTGATCGGCACCGCCGCGCTGGTCCTGGACACGGTGACCCCGGGCAGCATCGTCACCGTCGTGCTCTACACCGACCTGGTGTACGCGGCCGTCCTGTACGGCACCCCGGCCTCCGCGCGCCGCATCCCGTGGATCACCGGGATGCTGACGGTCCTCGGCGGTGTCGTCCCCGCGGCGCTCCTGCGTGATCCGCAGGGGCTGCTGATCGGGGTGGGCGTCGGGGTGATCGCGCTGGCCCCCGCCAGCACCGGCGCGCTCGTGCGCAACCACCGCGACGCCGCCGAGGCCGCCCGGCTGCGCGCCGAACAGACCGCGCTGCTGGCCGAGATGGACCGGACCCAGGCAGTGACCGCCGAACGGGCGCGGGTGGCACGGGAGTTGCATGACATGGTCGCCAACCATCTGTCCGCCATCGCCATCCACTCCACGGCCGCCCTGTCCCTGGACGACCCGGAGACCTCCGCGCGGGCCCTGACGGTGATCCGGGAGAACAGCGTGGCGGGGCTGGACGAGATGCGGCGGCTGATCGGCCTCCTGCGGGACGGCTCCGGTGACCGGGAGCCCCTGGCATCGCCCACACTCGACGGCCTCGGCGCCCTGGCCGAGGGGTTCCGCGCCCATGGCCTGGACGTCCGCCTGGACACCGGGCACGGTGAGGTGCCCGCGCCGGTCGAGCTGGCCGCGTACCGGATCGTGCAGGAGTCGCTGACCAATGCGCTCAAGCACGCGGCGGACGGGCCGGTGCTGGTCGGGCTGCGGCAGGAGGGTGGCTCCCTGTGGGTACGGGTGACCAGCCCGTACCGGCCCGGTGACCGGCCGCGCGCCCCCGGCTCGGGCGCCGGGCTCACCGGGATGCGCGAGCGGGCCGCACTGCTCGGCGGCCGGTTCGAGGCCGGCGCCGAGGACGGTGTGTGGGCCGTGCGTGCCGAACTTCCGCTCAGCGAAGGAGACCCCGCATGATCCGTGTCCTGGTCGCCGAGGACCAGTCCGCCGTACGCGCCGGGCTGGTGCTGATCCTTAGCAGCGCGCCGGACATCGAGGTGGTCGGTGAGGCGGAGGACGGCGAGCGGGCGGTCGAGCTGGCCCGGGACCTGGGGCCGGACCTCGTCCTGATGGACGTTCAGATGCCTCGTCTGGACGGGGTGACCGCGACCCGGCGGATCGTCGCCGAGCGGCTCGCGGACGTCCTCGTGCTGACCACCTTCGACCTCGACGAGTACGTGTTCGGGGCGCTGCGGGCGGGGGCGGCCGGGTTCCTGCTGAAGAACACCGAGGCGAAGGACCTGCTGGACGCGGTGCGGGCGGTGGCGCGGGGGGAGGGGATGGTCGCGCCGGCCGTGACCCGGCGGCTGATCGCCGAGTTCGCCGCGGCGCCCGCCCGGGGAGCGGAGGCCGATCCGGCCGTGCTGGAGGGCCTCACCCGGCGGGAGCGGGAGGTGCTGGGCCGTATCGGCGAAGGGCTGTCGAACGCGGAGATCGCGGCCCGGCTGAACATGGCGGAGGGCACGGTGAAGACGCACGTCAGCCGCTTGCTGGCCAAGCTGGAGCTGCGCAGCCGGGTGCAAGCGGCGGTACTGGCCAGGGAGTTGGGTCTCTGACGAGGCGCCCCCAGAGTGGTCCAGACCTATTGACCTGTGGTCCAGACCTTTCTACCCTCGCAGCACCGTGGGGCGTGAAGGCTCAGTCATGCCCCTGACATCCCCAATGACGAGGGAGGCGCAGCATGCGCTTCAGACACAGAGCCGCGGCAGGGTTCGCGACCCTGCTGCTCCCCCTGGCCGGCCTGGTCGGTCTCGCGGGCCCCGCCCAGGCCGCGACGAGCTCGACGGCGAGCTTCACCAAGACCAGCGACTGGGGAACCGGCTTCGGTGGTCAGTGGACCGTCAAGAACACCGGCACCAGCAGCATCAGCTCGTGGACCGTCGAGTGGGACTTCCCCTCCGGCACCTCGGTCACCTCCGCCTGGGACGCGGACGTCACCGGATCCGGCACCCACTGGACCGCCAAGAACAAGTCCTACAACGGCACCATCGCCCCCGGCGCCTCCGTCTCCTTCGGCTTCAACGGCGCGGGCCCCGGCTCCCCGTCCAACTGCAAGCTGAACGGCGACAGCTGCGACGGCACGACGGTCCCGGGTGACGCGGCCCCCTCCGCCCCCGGCACCCCGACCGCCTCCTCCGTCACCGACACCTCGGTGAAGCTCGCCTGGAGCGCGGCCACCGACGACAAGGGCGTCAAGAACTACGACGTGCTCCGCGACGGCACCAAGGTCGCCACGGTCACCACCACGTCGTACACCGACTCCGCCCTGACCGCCGGCACCGACTACTCCTACACCGTGCAGGCGCGTGACACCGCCGACCAGACCGGACCGGCCAGCGGCGCGGTCAAGGTGCACACCACCGGCGGCGGCACCACTCCCCCGCCCACCGGTGACAAGGTCAAGCTCGGCTACTTCACCGAGTGGGGCATCTACGGCCGCAACTACAACGTCAAGAACCTGGTGACGTCCGGCTCCGCCGCCAAGATCACGCACATCAACTACGCCTTCGGCAACGTCACCGGCGGCAAGTGCGCCATCGGTGACTCCTACGCCGACTACGACAAGGCGTTCACCGCCGACCAGTCGGTCAGCGGCGTCGCCGACACCTGGGACCAGCCGCTGCGCGGCAACTTCAACCAGCTGCGTCAGCTGAAGGCCAAGTACCCGAACATCAAGGTGCTGTGGTCCTTCGGCGGCTGGACCTGGTCCGGCGGCTTCGGGGACGCGGCCAAGAACCCGGCGGCCTTCGCCCAGTCCTGCTACGACCTGGTCGAGGACCCGCGCTGGGCCGACGTCTTCGACGGCATCGACATCGACTGGGAGTACCCGAACGCCTGCGGCCTGACCTGTGACACCAGCGGCGCGGCGGCCTACAAGAACCTGATGTCCGCGCTGCGGGCCAAGTTCGGCTCCACCAACCTGGTCACCTCCGCCGTCACGGCCGACGGCTCGGCCGGCGGCAAGATCGAGGCCGCGGACTACGCGGGCGCCGCCCAGTACGTCGACTGGTACAACGTGATGACGTACGACTTCTTCGGCGCCTGGGACGCCAAGGGACCGACCGCCCCGCACTCCCCGCTCACCTCGTACAGCGGCATCCCGAAGGAGGGCTTCACCACCGCCGACGCGCTGAACAAGTTCAAGGCGATCGGCGTCCCCGCGAAGAAGCTGCTCATCGGCATCGGCTTCTACGGCCGCGGCTGGACCGGCGTCACCCAGGACGCCCCGGGCGGCACGGCCACGGGCCCCGCGGCCGGCACCTACGAGCAGGGCATCGAGGACTACAAGGTCCTGAAGTCGTCCTGCCCGGCCACCGGCACCGTCGCCGGCACGGCATACGCGCACTGCGGCAGCAACTGGTGGTCGTACGACACCCCCGCCACCATCGCGAGCAAGATGGCGTGGGCCAAGAACCAGGGCCTCGGCGGCGCCTTCTTCTGGGAGTTCAGCGGTGACACCAGCAACGGCGAGCTGGTGAGCGCCATCAGCAACAACCTGTAGTCGGGCCGTTCCCGGTCCGATCAGAGCCACATTCGCTCCCCCTCGGCTTCGTCCGGGGGGGAGTGGATGTGGCTACGCCACGTTCACGCGCTGTCCGGGCGGGGCTGCCTCCAGCCACGCGAGAAACCCGGTCAGCGCGTCTTCGCTCATGGCGAGCTCGAGGCGGGTGCCCCGATGGGTGCAGGCGAGGATCACCGCGTCGGAGAGCAGCGCCAGTTCCTCCTCGCCCTCGGGCAGCCGGCGGCCGGCCACCTCGATCTGCGCGCGCTCCAGGACGCGACGGGGCCGGAAGGCGTAGGAGAAGACCCGGTACCACTCGATGCGGTCGCCGTTGTAGCGGGCGACGCCGTAGCTCCAGCCCTTGCCGCCCGTGTCCGGTTTCTCGGGTACGTCCCAGCGCAGGGAGCAGTCGAAGGTGCCACCGGAGCGCTGGATGAGTCTGCGGCGCAGTCCGAACAGGAAGAGTCCCACCGCCACGAGCGCGACCACGATCCCGCACACAGTCAGAGCGAGGACCATCGGCACCGACCTCCTCGTCTCCCTGGCAGCTGCGCTGCTCTTGTCACTGAGTAATGAAACCTAAAAAACACCCACATCTGCCTCAGCCGCGACCGGCACCGGATTGCTCCGGGCCGGCCGCGGCTGAGTGACGTCAACGTACGGCGCGGCTGTTTCAGCCCGCCGTCGCAGCGCGCAGTCGGACGTCCGCGCGGCGCTCGGCGGCGGCGTCGCCCTCCGCCTTGGCGCGCTCCAGCTCCCGCTCCGTGCGCTGGACATCGATCTCGTCCGACAGCTCGGCGATCTCGGCCAGCAGGGACAGCTTGTTGTCCGCGAACGAGATGAAACCGCCGTGCACCGCGGCGACGACCGTTCCACCTTCACTCGTACGGATGGTCACCGGGCCCGACTCCAGCACACCGAGCAGCGGCTGGTGACCGGGCATGACGCCGATGTCGCCGGACGTGGTGCGCGCGACGACCAGGGTGGCCTCACCGGACCAGACCTGGCGGTCGGCGGCGACCAGCTCGACGTGCAGCTCAGCAGCCAAGGGTGGCTCCTCGGGTCACCACCCGGCAGGGGTGCCGGGTGTTGGGGTCAATTCTAGAGGGCGTGGGAGAGGGGGCGGGACGCGCCCGCCCCCTCACACGAGCACGGGGCTCAGGAGACGCCCAGCTCCTTGGCGTTGGCCTTGAGGTCCTCAAGACCACCGCACATGAAGAACGCCTGCTCGGGGAAGTGGTCGTACTCACCGTCGCAGATCGCGTTGAACGCGGCGATCGACTCGTCGAGCGGCACGTCCGAACCGTCCACGCCGGTGAACTGCTTGGCGACGTGGGTGTTCTGGGACAGGAAGCGCTCCACGCGACGGGCACGGTGGACGACGAGCTTGTCCTCCTCGCCCAGCTCGTCGATACCGAGGATCGCGATGATGTCCTGGAGGTCCTTGTACTTCTGCAGGATCGTCTTCACGCGCATGGCCGCGTTGTAGTGGTCCGCCGTGATGTAGCGCGGGTCCAGGATCCGGGACGTGGAGTCCAGCGGGTCCACGGCCGGGTAAATGCCCTTCTCGGAGATCGGACGGGACAGAACCGTCGTCGCGTCGAGGTGGGCGAAGGTGGTGGCCGGGGCCGGGTCGGTCAGGTCGTCCGCGGGGACGTAGATCGCCTGCATCGAGGTGATCGAGTGACCACGGGTCGAGGTGATGCGCTCCTGGAGGAGACCCATCTCGTCGGCCAGGTTCGGCTGGTAACCCACCGCGGACGGCATACGGCCGAGCAGGGTGGAGACCTCGGAGCCGGCCTGCGTGAAGCGGAAGATGTTGTCGATGAAGAACAGCACGTCCTGCTTCTGGACGTCACGGAAGTACTCGGCCATGGTCAGGCCGGCCAGCGCGACGCGCAGACGGGTGCCCGGGGGCTCGTCCATCTGGCCGAACACCAGAGCGGTCTTGTCGATGACGCCCGAGTCCGACATCTCCTCGATGAGGTCGTTGCCCTCACGGGTGCGCTCACCGACACCGGCGAACACGGAGACACCGTCGTGGTTGTTGGCGACGCGGTAGATCATCTCCTGGATGAGCACCGTCTTGCCGACGCCGGCACCACCGAACAGACCGATCTTGCCGCCCTTGACGTACGGGGTCAGCAGGTCGATGACCTTGACGCCGGTCTCGAACATCTCGGTCTTCGACTCGAGCTCGTCGAAGTTCGGGGCCTTGCGGTGGATCGGCCAGCGCTCACCGTCGTACTGCTCGTCGACGTTCAGCACCTCACCGAGGGTGTTGAACACCTTGCCCTTGGTGAAGTCGCCGACCGGGACGGAGATGGCGGAGCCGGTGTCCGTCACGGCGGCCTGGCGGACCAGACCGTCGGTGGGCTGCATGGAGATGGTGCGGACCAGGCCGTCACCCAGGTGCTGGGCGACCTCCAGGGTCAGCGTCTTCTTCTCGCCGTCGTTCGCCGGGTCGGCGACCTCGACGTGGAGGGCGTTGTAGATCTCCGGCATCGCGTCGACGGGGAACTCCACGTCGACGACCGGGCCGATGACCCGGGCGACGCGGCCCGTAGCCGTCGCGGTCTCAACAGTGGTGGTCATTATCGGTCACTCCCCGCGGTCGCGTCGGCCAGGGCGCTGGCGCCACCGACGATCTCGCTGATTTCCTGGGTGATTTCGGCCTGGCGGGCCGCGTTGGCAAGACGGGAGAGCGTGTTGATCAGCTCGCCCGCGTTGTCGGTGGCCGACTTCATCGCGCGCCGCGTGGCGGCGTGCTTCGAAGCGGCCGACTGGAGCAGCGCGTTGTAGATCCGGCTCTCCACGTAGCGCGGCAGCAGGGCGTCGAGGACGTCCTCCGCCGACGGCTCGAAGTCGTACAGCGGGAGGATCTCGCCCTTGGGAGCGGCTTCCTCCGCGACCTCTTCGAGGCGCAGCGGCAGCAGGCGCGAGTCCAGCGCCGTCTGCGTCATCATCGAGACGAACTCGGTGAAGACGATGTGGAGCTCGTCCACACCACCCTCGGCCGTCTCCTTCTCGATGGCCTCGATCAGCGGCGCCGCCACCTTCTTGGCGTCCGCGTACGTCGGCTCGTCGGTGAAGCCCGTCCACGACTCCGCGACCTTGCGCTCACGGAAGTTGTAGTGGGCGACACCTCGCCGGCCGACGATGTACGTCTCGACCTGCTTGCCCTCGCGCTCCAGGCGCTCGGACAGCTGCTCCGCCGCCTTGATGGCGTTGGAGTTGAAGGCACCGGCCAGACCGCGGTCGCTCGTGAGGAGCAGGACCGCGGCACGGGCCGGGTTCTCCGCCTCCGTGGTGAGCGGGTGCTTGGTGTTCGAACCCGTACCGACCGCCGTGACCGCGCGGGTCAGTTCCTGCGCGTACGGCGTGGAGGCCGCCACCTTGCGCTGCGCCTTGACGACGCGCGAGGCGGCGATCATCTCCATCGCCTTGGTGATCTTCTTGGTCGCGGTGACGGATCGGATGCGACGCTTGTAGACCCGGAGCTGGGCTCCCATGAGTCAGGTCCCTTCCTTACGTCACTTGGCGGCAGCGGCAGGGGTGTCCTCGCCGAGCAGCTTGCCGTCCGAAGTCTCGAACTGCTTCTTGAACTCCACGATCGCGTCCGCGATGGCCGTGAGGGTGTCGTCGGACATCTTGCCGCCCTCACGGATGGAGGTCATGAGACCCTGCTCCTTGCGGTGCAGGTACTCCAGCAGCTCCTTCTCGAAGCGGCGGATGTCGACGACCGGCACCTCGTCCATCTTGCCGGTGGTGCCGGCCCAGACGGAGACGACCTGGTCCTCGGTGGACATCGGCTGGTACTGGTCCTGCTTCAGCAGCTCGACCATGCGCTGACCGCGCTCCAGCTGCGACTTCGAGGCGGCGTCCAGGTCGGAACCGAAGGCGGCGAACGCCTCCAGCTCACGGAACTGCGCGAGGTCGACGCGGAGGCGGCCGGAGACCTGCTTCATCGCCTTGTGCTGCGCGGAACCACCGACTCGGGAGACGGAGATACCGACGTTCAGCGCGGGGCGCTGACCGGCGTTGAACAGGTCCGACTCCAGGAAGCACTGGCCGTCGGTGATGGAGATGACGTTGGTCGGGATGAACGCCGAGACGTCGTTGGCCTTGGTCTCGACGATCGGCAGACCGGTCATCGAACCGGCACCCATCTCGTCGGAGAGCTTGGCGCAGCGCTCCAGCAGGCGAGAGTGCAGGTAGAAGACGTCACCCGGGTAGGCCTCACGGCCCGGCGGGCGGCGCAGCAGCAGCGACACGGCACGGTAGGCGTCGGCCTGCTTCGACAGGTCGTCGAAGATGATGAGGACGTGCTTGCCCTCGTACATCCACTGCTGACCGATGGCCGAACCGGTGTACGGCGCCAGGTACTTGAAGCCGGCCGGGTCGGACGCCGGGGCGGCGACGATGGTCGTGTACTCCAGGGCGCCGTTCTCCTCCAGCGCGCGGCGCACGCCGGCGATGGTGGAGCCCTTCTGGCCGATGGCGACGTAGATGCAGCGGACCTGCTTCTTCGGGTCGCCCGAGCGCCAGTTGTCGCGCTGGTTGATGATCGTGTCGACGGCCAGGGCGGTCTTGCCGGTCTGCCGGTCACCGATGATCAGCTGACGCTGGCCACGGCCGATCGGGGTCATGGCGTCGACGGCCTTGTAACCGGTCTCCATCGGCTCGTGCACCGACTTGCGCTGCATGACCGTGGGGGCCTGCAGCTCGAGGGCGCGGCGGCCGGACGTCTCGATCTCGCCGAGGCCGTCGATCGGGTTGCCGAGCGGGTCGACGACGCGGCCGAGGTAGCCCTCGCCGACCGCGACGGAGAGGACCTCACCGGTGCGGGTGACCGGCTGCCCCTCCTCGATACCGCTGAACTCACCGAGTACGACAGCACCGATCTCGCGCTCCTCGAGGTTGAGGGCGAGACCGAGGGAGCCGTCCTCGAACTTCAGCAGCTCGTTCGCCATGGCCGAGGGCAGGCCCTCGATCTTGGCGATACCGTCGCCGGCGACGGTGACCGTACCGACCTCCTCGCGCGAGGCCGCGTCCGGCTTGTACGACTGGACGAAGTTCTCCAGCGCGTCCCGGATCTCCTCCGGCCGGATCGTGAGCTCCGCCATCTGGGTTCCCTGCTCTCCTTGTTGGGCCCGAAGTTTCACTTGGGGGGATGGGGACTCCCCCCATCAGGAGGTGAATCCTCTGCACGGCCCAACCGGGCCGTCGTAAGTACGTACTGCTTTTCTCGAAGTATCGAGTTGCTGCTAGCTCGCCATGCGGCGGGCGGCCTCGTCCAGCCGGTCCGCGATCGAGCCGTTGATGACCTCGTCACCGACCTGGACCCGGATGCCGCCGACGACCTCGGGGTCGACGTCGAGGTTGAGGTGCATCCGACGCCCGTAGAGCTTGGCCAGGGCGGCGCCGAGGCGCTCCCGCTGACCGTCGCTCAAGGGCACCGCCGACGTGACGACGGCGACCATGCGGTTCCGGCGCTCCGCGGCGAGCCTGGACAGGGACTCCAGTCCCGCTTCCAGGCTACGTCCACGCGGCACGGTCACCAGGCGCGTCACCAGACGCTCGGTGGCCGGCTTGGCCCGCCCGCCGAGCAGCCGGTGCAGCAGCTCGGACTTGGCCGAGCCGCCGGCGGCACGGTCGGTGAGCGCGGCGCGCAGCTCGGTGTTGGAGGAGACGATCCGGCCGAACCGGAACAGCTCGTCCTCGACGTCGTCGAGGGTGCCCGTCTTCTCCGCGGCCGTGAGGTCGGCGATGTTCGCCAGCTCCTCCAGCGCGTCCACCAGGTCGCGGGGCTGCGACCAGCGGGAGCGCGCCGTACCGGCCACCAGGTCGGCGGTCGCGCCGCTGACCTGGCCACCGATCAGGCGCTGGACCAGCTCCGCCTTGGCCTCTGCGGGCTGCGCCGGGTCGGTGAGGACCCGGCGCAGGCCGACCTCGCGGTCGAGCAGCGCGGTGACGGCCGCCAGCTCGCCGGCGAGCTGCCCGGCGTCCACGGACGTGGAGTCCGTCAGCGCGTCGAGACGCTCGCGTGCGGCTGCCAGGGCCTCGCGGCTCGCTCCGTTCATCGCGCGGCCTCGGCCTTCTCCTCGAGCTCGTCGAGGAAGCGGTCGATCACACGGCTCTGGCGGGCGTGGTCCTCGAGGGACTCGCCGACGAGCTTGCCGGCCAGGTCGGTGGCGAGCTTGCCGACGTCCTGACGCAGCGCGGACGCGGCGGCCTTGCGGTCCGCCTCGATCTGGGAGTGACCGGCGGCGACGATCTCCTCGCGCTGCCGCTGGCCCTCGGCCCGCATCTCGGCGATGAGCGTGGCACCCTGCTCCTGCGCCTCCTGGCGCAGGCGCGCGGCCTCGTGCCGGGCCTCGGCGAGCTGGGCCTTGTACTGCTCAAGGACGCTCTGGGCCTCGACCTTCATGGCGTCGGCCTCTTCGATGCCGCCTTCGATCGCCGCGCGACGCTCCTCCAGAACCTTGTTGATGTTCGGAAGCAGCTTCTTCCAGAAGAAGAAGAACACGATGGCGAAGGCGATGGTGCCGATGAGCAGCTCAGGCCCCGGAGGAACGAGCGGGTTCTGCTCCTCCTCGGCCGCGAGTGCAACCAGGTTGGCGATCACATCAGTGCCTTTCGTCGATTCGTGTCAGGTAAGGCTGATTACTTACCGAACACGAACGGCATAACGATGCCGATGAGGGCGAGCGCCTCACAGAACGCGAAGCCCAGGATCTGGTTGGCACGGATCAGACCGGCGGCCTCGGGCTGGCGGGCCAGGGCCTGGGTGCCGTTACCGAAGATGATGCCGACGCCGATGCCGGGGCCGATCGCGGCGAGGCCGTAACCGATGGAGCCGACGGAGCCGTGGACGCCGGTTTCAGCAGCAAGGGTCTGGAGAGCGGACATGCCGGTTCTTCCTTCTCTTTCATGGACCGGTGGGGGTTGGCCACCGGACGACTGGGGGTTTGCGAGGAGGTGGTACGACTCAGTGGTGCTCGGCGAGAGCGCCCTGAATGTAGGAGCAGGCGAGGAGTACGAAGACGTACGCCTGGACGGCCTGCACGAAGAGCTCGAAGCAGATCATGGCCATCGTCATCACGAAGGAGACGCCGGCGGCCGGGACCATCCAGCTGTTCAGCAGGTACCAGGAGGCGACGGTGAACATCACCAGCATCAGGTGACCGGCGAACATGTTGGCGAACAGACGCACCGCGTGCGTGAACGGGCGGACCAGCAGGTTCGAGAAGAACTCGATGACCATCACGAGCGGCAGCACCGGGCCGAGCGACTTGTCATAGCCGGTGACGTTCTTGAAGAAGCCGACAAAGCCGTGCTTCTTGAAGGTCAGCGAAACCCAGGTGATGTAGACGACCGCTGCGAGCACCGCCGGATAGGCGATGATCGACGACACCGGGAACTGTGCCAGCGGGACCACGGACCAGACGTTCATGATCCAGATGAAGAAGAACAGCGAGACCATGAACGGGACGTACTTCTCACCCTCGCGCTTGCCGAGGGTCTCGTACACGATGCCGCGGCGTACGAAGTCGTAGCCGGCCTCGCCGATCATCTGGAGCTTGCCCGGGACGACCTTGGCCTTGCCGAAGGCGGTCCAGAAGAAGCCGACGACGAGCACGGTGGTGACGAGCGCGAGCAGCATCACCTTGTTGAACTCGAAGCCCCCGACCGTGGCGAGCGGCTTGAACAGGAACGAGTGCAGGCCCGGAGCCGGGAAGCCACACCCGTTGTCGGACATGATCCGGCAACTCCAGTCGAAGGCGAGCTGGGTCTGGTCAGCACTCACCGCGGGCTCCTTCGGCGTGACGCATAGGTACGGCAACCTCGTTGTGTCGGCGCGGCACACGGCCGCGGATCGGCACCGGACTGGTGTTACGAATGTGGGGGCGGCTGAGGGGCAAAGAGCCTCGCGTTCGAGCAGGCGTCAGCTCAGATGCCCGCGCCCGCGATGCCGCAGTTGGCACCGGACGATAGCAGGAGATCTCACAAGCCTTTATCCCGCCCCTACCCCTCACGGCTTCGGCCCTGTCTTCTCGGGCTTCTCACTCTTCGCGGAGTCCGGGTCGATGTAGAAGATCTTGGCCTTCATGTGCGCACGTGCCTGCGCGGCCATCCACACGACGGTCGCCACGACGAGCGACACGGCGAACGTCTTCGCGTTGAAGAGGGAGGTGTCCTTGAAAACAGCGACGAAGATCAGGAGAAGCAGCAGCTGGGCGACGTAGAGCATCAGGCCCATGGCCTGGAACAGCTGCGGGAGCGTTTTTGCCGTTCGCTGGAGCACGTAGAGGCCGATTCCCATGAACAGGACGGCCAGCACCGTGCCGACGACCGCGCCGAGCGCGCCCTTGCCCCCCGCGACCGCGGCGCTCACGGCGACGGCGATCACGCCGGCGGCCGCTGTGGGCACAGCGATCTGCAAGAGGTTCCGGACGTCATTGGACGGCATGGCGGCAACTCCGCTTTCACAGGGGGCAGGGTGTCGTCATGGACGAGCGTAGTCCCGGGCTGAGTGATCGAGACCTCACGCCGGCGGACCGTCGCACTACGGTCCTTCGGCTCTATCCCGGGTTCTCGTGAACCGTATCACAAACTATTTGATGAGGTCTTTACCTGCTTGGTGTGCTTGCTGTCACACATGAGAGTGACAGTGCGCGCCTGAGCGAAAACCGAGCCGTCTTGTCTGGTATTGGGAACTTTGCTCCCCCACGACTTGGCAATGCTCTAGTCAGATTCTTACCTTGACCGTCTTACCGGCGATCGACGAAACGCGAACGAGCGCCGATCGCGGTCGCCCCGTTGACGCCCGAGGCGCCGGCGGTGACCGGGGCGCGCTCCTCCGCCTCCGCGGCCTCGGACGCCGCGGTCTGCTCCAGCGCGGCGTCGGGAGCCCCGCGCCGCCTCCGGTACCGCGGCGGCACGAACCGCTGCGCCCACACCGGCACCCGCGGGGTGAAGCGCGGGAGCAGCAGCAGGATCAGGCCCACCGAGCTGAGGAAGACCACCCCCAGCACGATCCACATCGACGCCGAGTTGACGGAGTACGCCAGCGCCCCGAAGCCGATCAGCGCCGACCAGAAGTACATGATCAGCACAGCGCGGCTGTGCGAGTGGCCGATCTCCAGCAGGCGGTGGTGCAGATGGCCGCGGTCGGCGGCGAACGGCGACTGACCGCGCCAGGTGCGGCGGACGATCGCCAGGATCAGGTCGGCGGCGGGTACGGCGATGATCGTCAGCGGCAGCAGCAGCGGGATGTAGACCGGGACGGTCTGGTGGACCGCAGCCTTCTCCGAACCGGTGAACAGGGCCAGCGCGTCCGGGTCCACCTGTCCGGTGATGGAGATCGCCCCCGCCGACAGCACCAGCCCGATCAGCATCGAACCCGAGTCGCCCATGAAGATCCGCGCCGGGTGCATGTTGTGCGGCAGGAAGCCCAGGCACATGCCCATCAGGATCGCCGCGAAGAGCGTGCCGGGAGCGGCGGCCTCGATGCCGTACGAGTACCAGATCCGGTACGCGTACAGGAAGAAGGAGCCGGCCGCGATGCACACCATGCCGGCGGCGAGGCCGTCCAGGCCGTCCACGAAGTTCACCGCGTTGATCGTGATGACCACCAGCGCCACCGTCAGCAGCGTGCCCTGCCACTGGGTCAGGGCGACGTTGCCGACGCCCGGGATGGGCAGCCACAGGATCGTCAGACCCTGCATGACCATCACGCCCGCGGCGATCATCTGGCCGCCCAGCTTGATCAACGCGTCGATCTCGAACTTGTCGTCCAGAACACCGATCAGCCAGATCAGTGCGGCGCCGGAGAGCAGCGCCCGCGGCTCGTTGGACTTGGCGAAGACCTCGTTGAGGTTGGTCAGGTGGTCCGCGACCAGCAGGCCCGCGCACAGGCCGAAGAACATCGCGATGCCGCCGAGGCGCGGAGTGGGCTCCCGGTGCACGTCACGTGCCCGGATCTCCGGCATCGCCCCGGCCACGATCGCGAACTTCCGTACCGGCCCCGTCAGGAGATACGTCACCGCGGCCGTGATGCAGAGCGTCAGGAGGTATTCACGCACGGGCTTCCCCACAGGTCTCGCTGGCCATCACAGCCCCACACCCTAGCGACGGATGCATATGGATGAGGACAGCCGGGTAGCGACGATGGTTGCACGCGGGGCTGTGTGCCCCGTCCCGCCGCGGTCCCCGGAGGTCCACAACGGGACACACCAGGCTGTACGGAATCGCCCCTACCCCCGCTCAGCCGGGGTACGGCGGATAGGGGCCGGTGAGTGCGCGCACCTCCTCCCGCGCCGTGGCCGGTTCCGTCTCCCCGCGCAGCACGGCCGCCAGCAGCGCCGCGATCCGCACCATCTCCGCCTCGCCCATGCCCTGCGTCGTCACCGCGGCCGTGCCCAGGCGCAGCCCGCGGCCGTCGCCGTGCGGCAGCACGCAGCAGTCCAGCACCAGACCGGCCGCGAGGAGCCGGCCGCGCGCGGTACGGCCGTCCACTCCGAGCGGAGCCGGGTCCGCGGTGATCAGGTGGGTGTCCGTGCCGCCGGTGGTGACGACCAGCCCCTCCGCGGCGAGATGGCCGGCGAGCACGCGCGCGTTGGCGACCACCTGATGGGCGTACACGGTGAAGGCCGGTGTCGCCGCCTCGCCGAACGCGACGGCCTTGGCGGCGATGGTGTGCATCTGGGCACCGCCCTGGGTGAAGGGGAAGACGGCCCGGTCGACGCGCTCGGCCAGCTCGGCGCCGCACAGGATCATCCCGCCGCGCGGGCCGCGCAGCACCTTGTGGGTGGTCGCGCAGACGATGTCCGCGTACGGCACCGGGTTCGGTGCCGCTCCCCCGGCGACCAGGCCGATCGGATGGGCCGCGTCCGCGATCAGGTAGGCCCCGACCTCGTCGGCGACCTCGCGGAAGAAGGCGTGGTCGATGTGGCGGGGGTAGGCGATCGAGCCGCACACGATGGCCTTGGGCCGGTGGTTCCGCGCCAGGTGACGCACCTGGTCGTGGTCGATCAGCCCGGTCTCGGCGTCGACGCCGTAGCCGACGAAGTCGAACCAGCGGCCGGAGAAGTTCGCCGGCGAGCCGTGGGTGAGATGGCCGCCGTAGGGCAGGCCGAGGGCGAGGACGGTGTCGCCGGGGCGCAGCAGGGCCGCGTAGGCGGCCAGGACGGCCGAGGAGCCGGAGTGCGGCTGGACGTTGGCGTGCTCGGCGCCGAACAGGGCCTTGGCCCGGTCGACGGCGGCACGCTCGGCGACGTCGACGATCTCGCAGCCGCCGTGGTGCCGGGCGCCCGGGTAGCCCTCGGCGTACTTGTTGGCCAGCGGGGAGCCGAGGGCGGCGAGCACGGCCGGCGAGCAGAAGTTCTCGGCGGCGATCAGCTGGAGCGTCGTGGACTGCCGCGTCAGCTCCCCGAGCAGGAGTTCGGCCATCGCCGGGTCCTGCCGCCGCAGGACATCGGTCTCGTGAGCGGTGGTGACCGACATGACGGGCTCCGGGCGGTCGACGGTGACGTATCCCCAATGTAGGCCCGGGGTACGACGGACGCGCGACCGTTACCGCCATTTATGTCCGCATATTCGGGAGTCAGGTGTGCGCGGGTACGCCCGTCAGCGCGGTGACGACCGGGTCCAGCGCGTCCCGTATCTCGTCACCGATGGACCGGAAGAAGGGGAGCGGGGCGCCGTACGGGTCGTACACCTCGTCCGCCTCGGCGGTCGGGGCGAGCAGCCAGCCGCGCAGGGCCGCCGCGGCACGCACCAGTGCCCGGGCCCGCATGACCACACCGTCCTCCAGCGGCGGCAGGGTGGCCGGATCTATCGCCCGGACCAGCCGGGTGAACTCCTTCAGCGTGAAGGTGCGCAGGCCCGCCGAATGGCCCATGGAGATGACCTGGGCACGGTGGTCGCGGGTGGCGGTCAGCACCAGGTCGGCCATGATCACGTGCTCGTCCAGCAGCTCCCGGCCGACGAAGCCGGCGGCGTCCGCGCCGAACTCGCCCAGCACGGTCTCCGCGTTGGCCTCCATGGGCGCGCCCTCGTGCCCCCAGGTGCCCGCGCTCTCCACGACCAGCCCCCCACCGAGCACGCCGAGCCGCTCCGCGACGAAGTGGCGGGTCAGCCGCTCGGTGATGGGTGAGCGGCACACGTTGCCGGTGCTGACGTGGAGGATGCGGAAGGTGTCGCGGGGAAACCCGAACGTCGTCGTCTCCTCCGCGCTGAAGCCCCCGCCGCCTATGCCACGCCCCGCTTCAGGGGCCGTCAATTCGCCACCTCGAGGTCGGGTACGACCTTGCGCAGCTCCTCCGCGGAGAGCGCGCCCGCGCGCAGCAGCAGCGGCACCTCGCCGGAGACGTCCACGATGGACGACGGGACGTTGCCGGGGGTGGGGCCGCCGTCGAGGTAGACGGAGACGGAGTCGCCGAGCATCTGCTGGGCGGCGTCACAGTCCTCCGGCGCCGGGTGACCGGTGAGGTTGGCCGAGGAGACGGCCATGGGGCCGACCTCGGTGAGCAGCTCGATCGCGACCGGGTGCAGCGGCATGCGCACGGCGACCGTGCCCCGGGTGTCGCCGAGGTCCCACTGGAGGGACGGCTGGTGCTTGGCGACGAGCGTCAGGGCGCCCGGCCAGAACGCGTCGACCAGTTCCCAGGCCAGCTCGGAGAAGTCGGTGACGAGGCCGTGCAGGGTGTTCGGGGAGCCGATGAGGACAGGGGTGGGCATGTTGCGGCCCCGGCCCTTGGCGGCGAGCAGGTCGGCGACCGCCTCCGAGGAGAACGCGTCGGCCCCGATGCCGTACACCGTGTCGGTCGGCAGCACCACCAGCTCGCCCCGGCGGACGGCGGACGCGGCCTCGCGCAGACCCGTCACGCGGTCGGTCGCGTCGTTGGTGTCGTATCGCCGTGCCATGTCTAGCGGGCCTCCTCGTAGAGGTACTGCGGGGTTGAAGTCAGCGGGGTGGTCACGGCAGCGCCTTGCGGGCGGTGGCGAAGCGTGGCCGGTTGTTGAGGTCCGGGTGATCGGCCGCGTCGGCCCAGCCCCGCTCCTCGGTGAAGATCCACGGCACCTGGCCGCCCTGGGTGTCGGCGTGCTCGATGACGACGACGCCGCCGGGACGCAGCAGCCGGTGCGCGGTGCGCTCGATGCCCCGGATGAGGTCGAGTCCGTCCTCGCCGGAGAACAACGCCAGCTCGGGGTCGTAGTCGCGGGCCTCGGGGGCGACGTACTCCCATTCGGTGAGCGGGATGTACGGCGGGTTGGAGATGACCAGGTCGACCTGGCCGTCGAGGTCCGGGAAGGCGGTGAGGGCATCGCCCTGGCGCAGGTCGACCCGCGAGCCGGCCACGTTCTTCCGCGTCCACACCAGGGCGTCCTCGGACAGCTCCACGGCGTGCACGCGCGAGCGCGGGACCTCCTGGGCGAGGGCGAGCGCGATGGCGCCGGAGCCGGTGCACAGGTCGACGATGCACGGCTCGACGACGTCCATGGCGCGGACCGCGTCTATGGCCCAGCCGACCACGGACTCGGTCTCCGGCCGGGGCACGAACACCCCGGGCCCGACCTGGAGTTCCAGGTAGCGGAAGTAGGCCCGGCCGGTGATGTGCTGGAGCGGCTCACGCTGCTCGCGCCGGGCGATGACCTCCCAGTACCGGGCGTCGAAGTCGGCGTCCTTCACGGAGTGCAGTGCACCGCGCTTCACGCCGTGCACGAACGCGGCCAGCTCCTCCGCGTCGTTGCGCGGCGAGGGCACACCGGCGTCGGCCAGCCGCTGGGTGGCCTGGGCCACCTCGGCGAGCAGCAGGTTCACGCGAGTCCTCCGTGTCGTACTCGTGCGTACGGGTGTTACGCGGCGGCGAGCTTCGCCGCCGAGTCGGCGTCGACGCAGGCCTGGATGACCGCGTCGAGCTCGCCGTCCAGGACCTGGTCCAAGTTGTACGCCTTGAAGCCGACGCGGTGGTCCGAGATGCGGTTCTCCGGGAAGTTGTAGGTGCGGATCTTCTCGGAGCGGTCGACGGTACGGACCTGGCTGCGGCGGGCGTCGGCGGCCTCCCGCTCCGCCTCCTCCTGGGCCGCTGCGAGCAGCCTGGAGCGCAGGATACGCATCGCCTGCTCCTTGTTCTGCAGCTGGCTCTTCTCGTTCTGGCAGGAGGCGACGACTCCGGTCGGCAGGTGCGTGATGCGCACGGCGGAGTCGGTGGTGTTCACGGACTGGCCGCCCGGGCCGGAGGACCGGTAGACGTCGATGCGGAGGTCGTTCGGGTTGATCTCGACGTCGATCTCCTCCGCCTCCGGCGTGACCAGGACGCCGGCCGCGGACGTGTGGATCCGGCCCTGGGACTCGGTCGCCGGGACGCGCTGCACGCGGTGCACGCCGCCCTCGTACTTCAGCCGGGCCCAGACGCCCTGGCCGGGCTCGGTGGCGCCCTGGCCGCCCTTGGTCTTCACGGCGACCTGGACGTCCTTGTAGCCGCCCAGCTCGGACTCGGTGGCGTCGATGATCTCGGTCTTCCAGCCCACGCGCTCGGCGTAGCGCAGGTACATCCGCAGCAGGTCGCCGGCGAACAGGGCCGACTCGTCGCCGCCCGCGCCCGCCTTGATCTCCAGGATGACGTCCTTGTCGTCGCTGGGGTCGCGCGGGACCAGCAGCAGGCGCAGCTTCTCGGTCAGCTCCTCGCGCTGCTTCTCCAGGTCCTTGGCCTCGGCCGCGAAGTCGGGGTCGTCGGCGGCGAACTCCCGCGCGGTCCCGATGTCGTCGCCGGTCTGCTTCCAGGAGCGGTACGTGGCGACGATCGGGGTCAGCTCGGCGTAGCGCTTGTTCAGCTTGCGCGCGTTCGCCTGGTCGGCGTGGACCGACGGGTCGGCGAGCGTCTTCTCCAGATCGGCGTGCTCGGCGACGAGTTCCTCGACGGCCTCGAACATCTTGGGCTCCTGTACTGCGGTGAAGGGAAGGAGGGGCGACCAAAAACGCCGGTCCCGGGCACACCCCGGAGAAGGGCGCGACCGTGGACCGGCGAAATGGGGCTCGCTACTTCTTGGAGCCGGCAGCCTTGCCGAAGCGGGCCTCGAAGCGGGCCACACGGCCACCGGTGTCGAGGATCTTCTGCTTGCCCGTGTAGAACGGGTGGCACTCGGAGCAGACCTCGGCCCGGATGGCGCCGGACGCGATGGTGCTACGGGTGGTGAACGACGCGCCACAGGTGCAGCTGACCTGCGTCTCGACGTACTCGGGGTGGATGTCGCGCTTCAAGGTGTCTCCTAGGTTTCGGGAGGGCGCCGGGTCGCCGCCGCGGGGTGCGGGAGCGTGAACCGGAGCCGACGTACCAGTCTGCCAGGACTGGGGCCATCCACCCAAACCGGGGGTGCGGCTGTTCTATTCCTGCGGCTGAGCGGGGTGCGCGGCCCTAGTTCACCACGCCGTTGGCCTCACCCGTGGCCGTGCCCTCCGTGGCCGACTTCGGGATCGGTCTGTCGTTCTTCAGGGCGTCCCAGACCAGCTGTGCCTTGGACTTGGCCAGCAGGACGCGGTTGGGGTTGGCCGGGTCGTACTGGACGGGCATCGTCACCATCTTCATGTGGGACGAGCTGATGCCCTGGAGGTTGCCCGCGAAGTCCATCAGGGAGTTGACCGAGCCGAGGTCGGAGTCGGTGGTGACGGCCTTGGTGGCGGTGTCGGCGAGGTCGTACAGCTTCTTGGGGTTCGTGAAGACGCCGACGTGCTTGACCTGGTCGATCAGCGCCTTGATGAACGCCTGCTGGAGCTGGATGCGGCCCAGGTCGGAGCCGTCGCCCACGCCGTGCCGGGTGCGGACCAGGCCGAGGGCCTGTTCGCCGTTCAGGGTGTGGGGGCCGGCCTTGAGGTTCAGGTGGCTCTGCGGGTCGCGGATGTCCTTCGTCGTGGTGACCCGGACACCGCCGAGGTCGTCGATGAGCTCCTGGAAGCCCGCGAAGTCGACCTCGAGGTAGTGGTCCATGCGGATGCCGGTGATCGACTCGACGGTCTTCACCGCGCAGGCCGCGCCGCCGGTGGAGTACGCCTCGTTGAACATCACGCCGGACGCGGCGGCGTGCTGGGTGCCCTGCGTGTCGGTGCACTGCGGGCGGTCGACGAGGGTGTCCCGCGGGATCGAGACCACGCTGGCCGTCTTGTGACCCTCGTACACGTGGACGATCATCGCCGTGTCGGAGCGGGCGCTGCCGTCGTCGGTGCCGCCGCCGAGCTTCTTGTTCGCGCCGGAGCGGGTGTCCGAGCCAAGGACCAGGATGTTCTCGGAACCGTTGTCGATCTTCATGGGCCGGTCGGTGCCGAGGGCCTGGTTGATGTCGACGCTGTGCAGGTTGCCGTTGAGCTTGAAGTACACGTACCCGGCGCCGGTGCCGCCCAGCACGACCACGCCCGCGGCCGTCCAGGCCGTCGCGCGCATGGTCCTGCGGCCCGTGCTGGGCGCCTTGCGGCGGCGCCCCTTGCCCCGGCGGCGGGGCCCGGTCGTGCCCGGCTCGGATATGGCGGGCTCGGGCGTGCTCTCGGCGGCCACATCGCTCCTAGGTCTCGGTGGTCGGTTACCCCCTGCAGTCAGGGTCAGGCGCGGTTGTCACCGCTCCATCGTCGCTCCGACCGGTCAGACGGAGAAACTCGGGAAAGGGTTGCACAACGCACTGTGCCCGTCGCGTGCAGCGACGGGCACAGTGCGTTGCCGTACGGGTCGGGCGTACCCGGCTCACCTGCGATTTCAGCCGGAGATGTCGTACTGCTCGGCACCGGCCCCGATTGTCCTGGGTGTGGCAAAGGTCTCGCCGATCGCCGTGCCCGTGCCCGGGTACAGGCGGTGCCGCCGGAGCTTGTACCGGTTCCGGGTGGTGCTGGGCTCGAACGGCGCCGTTGCCCTCCAAGGGGCCCGTGGGGCGCCCGACCTCCGCAGCGCCGAAAGGCCGCCCCCTGTCACTCCTGTGACAGGGGGCGGCCCTACTCCGACCTGCGGGTCAGCACCCTTGAAGGCTCAGGTGAACGCGCGAGCGACGACGGCGATCCGCGTCGTCGGCCGGTCACCGTCACCTGGACGGCGCTCGGCCGCTAGTCGCCGTTGCCCGGCGTCGGCGTCGTCTTCTGGATCTGCATCAGGAACTCGCCGTTCGACTTGGTCTGCTTCATCTTGTCGAGAAGCAGCTCGATCGCCTGCTGCTGGTCCAGCGCGTGCAGCACCCGGCGGAGCTTCCAGACGACGGCCAGCTCCTCGTTGCCGAGCAGGATCTCTTCCTTACGGGTACCGGACGCGTCCACGTCCACCGCCGGGAAGATGCGCTTGTCGGCGAGCTTCCGGTCGAGCTTGAGCTCCATGTTGCCGGTGCCCTTGAACTCCTCGAAGATCACCTCGTCCATGCGGGACCCGGTGTCCACCAGGGCGGTGGCGAGGATGGTCAGCGAGCCGCCGTCCTCGATGTTCCGCGCCGCACCGAAGAACCGCTTCGGCGGGTACAGGGCGGTCGAGTCGACACCACCGGACAGGATGCGGCCGGAGGCCGGCGCCGCCAGGTTGTAGGCGCGGCCCAGTCGCGTGATGGAGTCGAGCAGCACGACCACGTCGTGACCCAGCTCCACCAGGCGCTTGGCGCGCTCGATGGCCAGCTCGGCGACCGTGGTGTGGTCCTCGGCCGGGCGGTCGAAGGTCGAGGAGATGACCTCGCCCTTGACCGACCGCTGCATGTCGGTGACCTCTTCCGGACGCTCGTCGACGAGGACGACCATCAGGTGGCACTCGGGGTTGTTGTGCGTGATCGCGTTGGCGATCGCCTGCATGATCATGGTCTTGCCGGTCTTCGGCGGGGCCACGATCAGACCGCGCTGACCCTTACCGATCGGCGACACGAGGTCGATGATGCGGGTGGTGAGCACGCCCGGGTCGGTCTCCAGGCGGAGCCGGTCCTGCGGGTAGAGCGGGGTCAGCTTGTTGAACTCCGGGCGGCCACGGCCGTGTTCGGGCGCCATGCCGTTGACGGAGTCCAGGCGGACCAGCGCGTTGAACTTCTCGCGGCGCTCGCCCTCCTTCGGCTGACGGACCGCACCGGTGACGTGGTCGCCCTTGCGCAGGCCGTTCTTGCGGACCTGGGCGAGGGAGACGTACACGTCGTTCGGGCCCGGCAGGTAGCCGGAGGTCCGGATGAAGGCGTAGTTGTCGAGGATGTCCAGGATGCCCGCGACGGGGATCAGGACGTCGTCCTCGGCCAGCTGCGGCTCGACCGCCATGTCGTCACGGCCGCGACGGCCACGACGGTCGCGGTAGCGGCCACGACGGCCACGACGGCCGCCCTCGAAGTCGTCGTCGTCCTGCTGCTGCTGGCGGTCCTGACGACCGCCGCCCTGCTGAGCCTGCTGCTGACGCTGGCCGCCCTGGCCCTGCTGGTCGTCGCCCTTGTTGCGGCGGTCGCGGTCCCGGCCACGCTCGCGGCGGTCGCGGCGGCCACGGCCCTCGCCGTCACCGGCGTCGCCCCTGGCCTCGCCCTGCTGCTGCGTGGCGGTCTCGGCCTTCGGCTCGGCCTTGGCCTCGGCGGCGGCGCTCTCGGCACCGTTCTGCGCCGGGCTGCCCGCGTCGGCGGTGGCGCGGCGGCGACGGCGCTCGGTCGGGGCGTCGTCTCCCCCACGCTCGGCTTCGCCCCCGCGGGCGGCCGGCTGGCCGGGGATCTCGATCTGCTGCTGGGCCACGGCCTTCTCGGCGGGCGTCTCGGCGGCCTTCTCGGCCTTCTTGCCGGCGTCCTCACCGGTACGGGCCTTGGAGGTGGCCCGGCGCTTCGGCTTGGTCTCGGTGGCGTCCCCGGCGGGGGAGGACGCTGCCTTGGGGGCGGCGCCCCCGGTGGCCTGCGCCTCCTTGATGACCTCGATCAGCTGGCTCTTGCGCATCCGCGCGGTGCCCCTGATCCCGAGGCCCGAGGCGACCTGCTGCAGCTCGGCCAGCACCATGCCCTCGAGGCCGGTACCGCGGCGCCGCCGGGAGCCGGCACCGGCGGCAGGCGCGGAGGCGTCCGTGGCGGGCGCGGCAGCGGTCTCCTCGACACGTGCGCCCATCAGATCGGTGGTGTCGCTCACGAAGGGTCCTTCCCTGGAGCGGACGTCGGCCTGTCTGGCTCGGCGACCGGTTGTGCTGTCCGACTACGGTCCTGTCTTCTGTGAACCGTGCCGGGGCGGTGGTCCGCCAAAGCGGCGGAAGAAATGTGCGGTGATGGCGCTTCCGCGAGTCGTGGCACCCAGTGTCACGCGGCGTGGGAGCACCAGTTCCGAAGCGTGCCCGGCGGCCCGCTCAGTGCCCGCATACGACGTACTGCCCAGGTACGGCGCAAGGAACACGGAGTGGCGCGGGAGGCTCCCGGAAGAATGTCTGTCCCGGACGGGGACACGAGGCACCTCGCCATGGTGGGGTCGGGTGCAGACTTGAGATTAACACTACCGGATCCAACAAACATTCCCCCTCTCCAAATCCGGCAACCGTGTGTCAGGTCGCAAGCGGCAGCACGCTCGCTCCCTGGACGTCCAGGTCCAGCCGGTTGGCGGCCCAGCCCGCACCCGCGAGGTGAGACACCTTGTCGGCGCTGTCGGCGTCGGCGAGGGCCATGACGGTGGGGCCGGCGCCCGAGATCACGGCCGGGATGCCGTCGCCGCGCAGCCGCTCCACCAGTGCCGCGCTCTCCGGCATGGCCGGGGCGCGGTACTCCTGGTGCAGACGGTCCTCGGTGGCGGGCAGCAGCAGCTCGGGGCGCCTGGTCAGGGCCTCGACGAGCAGGGCGGCGCGGCCCGCGTTGGCGGCGGCGTCGACGTGCGGCACGGTGCGCGGGAGCAGGCCGCGCGCGGTCTCGGTCAGGACCGGCTTTCCGGGTACGAAAACCACCGGAACGATGGAATCGTGCGGCTCCATCCTGATGGCCCGGGCGGCGCCGGCCTCCATCCAGGACAGGGTGAAACCACCGAGCAGACAGGCGGCCACGTTGTCCGGGTGGCCCTCGATCTCGGTGGCCAGCTCCAGCAGCGCGGCGTCGTCCATGCGGGCCTCGCCGCCTATGGTCACGGCGCGGGCGGCGACGATGCCGGCGCAGATGGCGGCGGAGGAGGAGCCCAGGCCCCGGCCGTGCGGGATGCGGTTGGCGCAGACGATCTCCAGACCGCGGGGCTGTCCGCCCAGCAGGTCGAAGGCGGTGCGCAGGGAGCGGACGAGGAGGTGGCTCTCGTCCCGCGGGAGGGTCTCGCCGCCCTCGCCCGCGATGTCGATGTGCAGCCCGGTGTCGGCCACCCGGACGACCACGTCGTCGTAGAGCCCCAGCGCGAGACCCAGGGCATCGAAACCCGGGCCGAGATTGGCGCTGGTGGCGGGAACGCGCACCCGGACGGCGGCGGCGCGGAAGGCTGGACCGGCCATCGCTCGAAGACTCTCCTTGAGCTGCGTGACGGTCGAATGACGCTCGAGGGATTCGATGGTCATTCGGTGGACTGCCGATGACTGACGTACGAAGACCCGTCGGGCCGCGGAGACGACGCGGCCTCGTGCCATACGCGAGGGCATATGCGGTAGGCGGGTTCGCTACAGCCTATCGAAGGAAGGTTCTGTGGCGACATAGGGCGCACAGGAGGCGCACGATGCGTGTCGTAAGCCCCCTGTGCACCGCGTCAGGGATTCACCGGAACCGGGGCGCTCAGGCGAGGCCGAGACGCTCGGCGGCGGTGGCCGCGTCGACCGGGACGGTGACCGGCTGCGGGGCGCCGGCGACGGCCCAGTCGGGGTCCTTCAGGCCGTTGCCGGTGACGGTGCACACGATGCGCTGGCCCGGGTCGACCTTCCCCTGCTCGGCGGCCTTGAGCAGACCGGCCACCGAGGCGGCGGAGGCGGGCTCCACGAAGACACCCTCCTGCGCGGCCAACAGGCGGTAGGCGCGCAGGATCTCACGGTCCGTCACCTCGTCGATGGCGCCGCCGGACTCGTCCCGCGCGGCCAGGGCGTACTGCCATGAGGCGGGGTTGCCGATGCGGATGGCGGTGGCGATGGTCGACGGGTCCTTGACGACCTCGCCGCGCACGATCGGGGCACTGCCGGACGCCTGGAAGCCCCACATGCGGGGGGTCCCGGAGGAGATGCCGTCGGCGGCGTACTCCTTGTAGCCCTTCCAGTAGGCCGTGATGTTGCCCGCGTTGCCGACCGGGAGGACATGGATGTCGGGGGCGTCGCCGAGCATGTCCACGATCTCGAAGGCGGCCGTCTTCTGGCCCTCGATGCGCACCGGGTTGACCGAATTCACCAGCGCCACGGGGTAGTTCTCGCTCAGTGCCCGCGCCAGGGTGAGGCAGTCGTCGAAGTTGCCGTCGACCTGGAGGATCTTCGCGCCGTGCACGAGGGCTTGGCCCATCTTGCCGAGGGCGATCTTGCCCTGCGGCACCAGCACGGCGGACACCATGCCCGCCCGCACCGCGTAGGCGGCGGCGGAGGCAGAGGTGTTGCCCGTGGAGGCACAGATGACGGCCTTCGCCCCCTCCTCCTTGGCCTTGCTGATGGCCATGGTCATGCCGCGGTCCTTGAAGGACCCGGTGGGGTTGGCCCCCTCCACCTTCAGGTGGACCTCGCAGCCCGTGCGCTCGGAGAGCACCTGCGCGGGCACGAGGGGGGTGCCGCCCTCGCGGAGCGTCACGACCGGCGTGGTGTCGGATACCGGCAGCCGGTCCCGGTACTCCTCGATGATTCCGCGCCACTGGTGGGTCATTGTTGGTTACTCTCCTTCAACCCGCATGATGCTGGCGACACCCCGCACGGTGTCGAGCTTGCGCAGTGCCTCGACGGTCCCGGAGAGGGAGGCGTCGGAGGCCCGGTGGGTGACGACGACGAGGGAGGCCTCGCCGTCCTTGCCCTGCTGCCGAACGGTGTCGATCGACACCCTGTGCTCGGCGAAGACGGTCGCGACCTGGGCGAGCACACCCGGTTTGTCCGCGACGTCGAGGCTGATGTGGTAGCGCGTGACGACGTCGCCCATCGGGGAGACGGTCAGGTCGGCGTACGCCGACTCGCCGGGCCCGGTGGCGCCGTTCAGCCGGTTGCGGCAGACCGCGACGAGGTCGCCGAGCACGGCGGAGGCGGTGGGCGAACCACCGGCGCCGGGCCCGTAGAACATCAGCTGTCCGGCCGCGTCGCTCTCCACGAACACGGCGTTGTACGCGCCGCGCACGGAGGCGAGCGGATGGCTCAGCGGAATCATGGCGGGATGCACGCGCGCGGTGACGGACGCCCCGTCCCTGGACCGCTCGCAGATGGCGAGCAGCTTGATGGTGCAGCCCATCTCCTTGGCGGAGCGGAAGTCGGCGGCGGTGACCTCGATCATGCCCTCGCGGTAGACGTCGTCCAGGCGCACGCGCGTGTGGAAGGCGATTCCGGCGAGGATGGCGGCCTTGGCGGCGGCGTCGAAGCCCTCGACGTCGGCGGTCGGGTCGGCTTCGGCGTACCCGAGCGCGGTGGCCTCGTCCAGGGCCTCCTGGTACCCGGCGCCCGTGGAGTCCATCTTGTCGAGGATGAAGTTGGTGGTGCCGTTGACGATGCCGAGCACCCGGTTGACCTTGTCACCGGCGAGCGACTCGCGCAGCGGCCGGATCAGCGGGATGGCGCCGGCGACGGCGGCCTCGTAGTAGAGGTCCTTGCCGTGCTCCCCCGCGGCGGCGTGCAGGGCGGCGCCGTCCTGGGCGAGCAGGGCCTTGTTGGCGGAGACGACGGAGGCGCCGTGCTCGAAGGCGGTGGTGATGAGCGTCCGGGCGGGCTCGATCCCGCCGATGACCTCCACCACCACGTCGATGTCGCCGCGTTTGACGAGGGCGGTGGCATCGGTGGTGACGAGCGCGGGGTCGATGCCCTCGCGCTCCTTGCCGGTACGCCGCACCGCCACGCCGGCGAGCTCCACCGGGGCCCCGATCCGGGCGGCGAGGTCGTCGGCGTGCGTCGTCATGATGCGCGCCACCTCTGAGCCGACCACTCCACAGCCCAGCAGCGCCACCTTCAGCGGACGCGTACGCATCATCCGACCTCGTTTCCTCATACCGTCTACGGTTGGACCAGTCTCACTCACCGGACGGGAGTTTCTACCCTTCGTCCGGATCGTGAGACATCTATTTCATTTGTACGGGACCGGAAGACCGTAGATCTTCCGGCCCCCGCACGGCGTCACCCGGCGACCGAGATCTTCCGGCCCTTCGGCGTCACCCGGCGACCGTGACCCTCCGGCCTCCGCGCAGCGTCACCCGGCGACCGTGGACCCTCCGGCCTCCGCGCAGCGTCACCCGACGTCGAGACGGAGGAGGTCCTCCTCCGTCTCACGCCGGACGATCTCCCGGGCCGCCCCGTCCTGTACGGCGACGACGGGCGGCCGGAGCACGTGGTTGTAGTTGCTGGCCATGGACCGGCAGTACGCACCGGTGGCCGGCACCGCGATCAGGTCACCCGGCGCCAGGTCGGCCGGCAGGAACGCGTCCTTCACCACGATGTCCCCGCTCTCGCAGTGCTTGCCGACGACCCGGGCGAGCATCGGCGCGGCGTCGGAGACGCGGGAGACGAGCGCGACGCTGTACTCGGCGTCGTACAGCGCGGTCCGGATGTTGTCCGACATGCCGCCGTCGACGGAGACGTACGTCCGCAGCCCGTCGAGCTGCTTGACGGTGCCGACCTCGTAGAGGGTGAAGGCGGTGGGGCCGACGATGGCGCGCCCCGGCTCGACGGAGATCCGAGGGGTCCGCAGCCCGGCGCTGTCGCACTCCCGCGCGACGATCTCGGTGAGCGCCTTGGCGATCTCGTGCGGCTCACGGGGGTCGTCGTCACTGGTGTAGGCGATGCCGAGCCCACCGCCGAGATCGATCTCGGGCAGCTCGACCCCGTGCTCGTCCCGGACGTCCTTGAGCAGGCCGACCACCCGGTGGGCGGCGACCTCGAAGCCCGACATGTCGAAGATCTGCGACCCGATGTGGGAGTGGATGCCGATCAGCTCGAGCCCGTCGAGCTCCAGGGCCCGCCGTACCGCCTCGGCGGCCTGCCCCCCGGCGAGCGGAATCCCGAACTTCTGGTCCTCGTGGGCAGTGGCGATGAACTCGTGCGTGTGCGCCTCCACGCCCACGGTGATCCGGATCTGGACCTTCTGCCGCTTGCCGAGCGACTGCGCCGCGTGGGCGACCCGCACGATCTCCTGGAAGGAGTCGAGAACGATCCGCCCCACGCCGGCGCTTATCGCGCGGTGGATCTCCTCGGTGGACTTGTTGTTGCCGTGGAAGGCGATGCGCTCGGCGGGCATCCCGGCGGACAGCGCGGTGGCCAGCTCCCCTCCGGAGCACACGTCCAGATTGAGCCCCTCCTCGTTCAGCCACCGCACGACGGCCCGGGACAGGAACGCCTTCCCGGCGTAGAAGACGTCGGCGTCCGGACCGAAGGCGGTGCGCCAGGCACGCGCCCGGGCCCGGAAGTCGGCCTCGTCGAGGATGTAGGCGGGCGTGCCGAACTCCTCGGCGAGCCGGGTGACGGGGATCCCCCCGACGGTGACCACACCGTCTTCGGTCCGGCCGACGGTCTGGGCCCACACCTTGGGGTCGAGGACGTTGAGGTCGGCGGGCGGCGCGGTGTAGTGCCCCTCGGGCAGGACGTCGGCGTGACGGGGCCCGGCGGGATGGGCGGAACGGCTCATGACGTGGCTCTCAGACTCTCTGTCTCTCTCCGGGGCGCATCCTCATCGGGCGCCTCAGAGGTGTTCGGGTGCGTCGATACCGAGCAGGGACAGGCCGCCGGCCAGCACCGTCCCGGCGGCTTCGGCGAGGGCCAGCCGGGCCCGGTGGGCGGCCGAGGGTTTCTCCTCGCCGACGGGAAGCACGAAGGGCAACAGCGGCAGTACGGCATCGGCAACGGTGACGAGATGCCGGGCAAGCCGGTCCGGGGCACGGTGGGTGGCGGCCACGGTGAGAACGCGGGGGTGGTCGGCGAGGGGGGTCAACAGGGGGCGGACGGGGGGGGTGGGGCGGGGGGCGGTGGGGGTGGGGCCTTGGGCGTCGGAGGTGGCGCCAGGGGCGTCGGAGGTGGCGCTTTGGGCGTCGGAGGTGGCGCCAGGGGCGTCGGGGGTGGGGCGGGGGCCGGTCGGGGTCGGGCTGTGGCCGGCGGAGGTGGGGCCGGAGTTCGGGGCGTCCGGCTCGGTGATGGTGCCGGGGCCGGTCGCGGCCGGGTGGGCGATGGGGCCGGAGTTCGGGGCGCCCGACTCGGTGATGGTGCCGGGGCCGGTCGCGGCCGGGTGGGCGATGGGGCCGGGCTCGGCGGTGAAGCCGAGGCGGACGGCGTTACGGCTGAGGGAACGGATGCGGGCGTGGGCGTACCGCACGCGGAACAGCGGATTGCTCTCTCGCTGGACCAGATGATCGGCGGTGATCCGGGGCCGGTCGTGCGGGGCGGGGTGGAGCAGGGCCCACTGGGCGGCGTCATGGCCGAGCGGGGCCGGGTCCTCCGGGGCGGGCACGGGCCGCAGATTGACGGGCTCGCCGTGCTCGACGGTGGCCCGGCCGCCCTGTGTCCCGACCATCCGTACGACGGCGTCGGCGACGACCTCGGCACGCACCTCGTACGGCACCCGCAGCGCGACGACCTGACCGGCGAGGGCGTCGCCATGCCCGTACCGGGTGCCCTTCTCCCGAATCTCCCGCACCAGCCCGACGACGGGGTCGGCCTGCGCGTCGAGGCTGATGTTGAGGAAACCGGGCCCGGTGACGACGACGTCCCGGATGCCGGCGGTCTCGGCGAGACGGGGCCGCAGGATCTCGGCGACCCGCAGGGGCGGCTGCCCGGCCGGCCGGGCGAGCTGCAGCGCGATGGTGGTGGCGAAGTCCCCGCATCCGCCGGGCCCAGGTTCGGACACCACGGCACGCTCGGGAACGGTCACGCTCAGCTCCCCGTCGTCGACAGCACGACGCACCGCGTGCAACACGGTGCGGGAGAGCTCGACGGGGGTCACGGGACAAGCGTAGGGGAGGAGGGGGGTCGGTACGCGAGCCGGTTATGCCTGTTCACCTGCCGGACGGATCGCCCTGCGCTCCGCAGGACCTCCCACCGGGAACGCCGCCGGACACGCCACCAGCGCGGGAAACATCGTGAAAGCCGCGGCTTCCGTCACTGTCCCGGGAGTCCTCCGTGCCCATCGGCCGCCCCACACTCGGAAGAACTACCGCGCCCGGCGAAGCCGTCACAACGGCGGAAGACTTCGTGCCCGGGGAAGCTTTCGTGCGCTCCCGGGGGGGGACGCCTTCATGACTGGGGGAGCTTTCGTACCCGGAGAAGCTTCCATCTTTCGTGCCCGGAGAAGCTTCCACGCCGGGGCAGGATGCGCCCGTGGAAGCTTCCGTACCCAGGGACGCTTTCAGGACTGGGGGGAGCTTTCAGGACTGGGTAGAGACCCCATGCCCAGGAAGGCTTTCGTGACCGGGAGAGCCCCCGGGCCCAGGGACGCCTTCATGACCGGGAGAGATCCCGTACCCGGGGATGCCTTCGTACCGGACAGACCCCTCGCCCCCGTCGATCTCCCGATCGACTTCCCCGTCACCACCCCCACCCCGATCTCCTCCGCCACTCCCGTCTCCTCCGCGCCCATCTCCCCCACGGCCCTCTCCCCCAGGCCCGTCTCCCCCTCCGCCCTCGTGCCCGGAACTCCGCTCGATGAGGTGCTTCACGAGCCGTACGAGCTCGGAGGGTTCGAAGGGCTTGGCGAGAAAGGCGTCGACGCCGACGTCGAGGCCGGCCTCGACCTCGTACTGCGTACACGCGCTGATGATGGCGAGAGGCAGGTGCTGTGTACGGGGGTCGGCCCGGAGCCGGGCGGCGGTACGCAGCCCGTCCAGCCGAGGCATGACGACGTCGAGCGTAACGACGTCGGGGCGCACTTGGTGCACCACGTCCAGACACTCGGCACCATCGGCCGCGGTCACGACCTCAAGCCCTTCAAGCTCGAGGTTGACCCTGATCAGTTGCCGGATGACCTTGTTGTCGTCCACAACAAGCACCCGACCCGAAGCGCCTGGCACAACTCGAGAGTAGGTCCGGACCGGCCACCGCGTCCGGGTTTTCCCCACTTCCACCCCGTACAGGGGACCCGCCCACCCGGCCCGGGGAAACGGGTTCCTGATCACCCCCGCGGACCTGCTAATGTTCTACCCGTCGCCGCGAGCAAGAAGCTCAGCGCCCGACACGCCCCCGTAGCTCAGGGGATAGAGCAACGGCCTCCGGAGCCGTGTGCGCAGGTTCGAATCCTGCCGGGGGCACCCAGCATGAGGTGCCCAAAGACCCCGTCACCAGCGGAAACGCTGAGGCCGGGGTCTTCGCGTATGTGCAGGCGTATGCGGCCCGAAGCAGCCGTATGTCGGGGTCTGTGGACGAGGCGTGGACGGGATCTTGAGGCATCGCGGCAGGTCACCTCGGGAAGACCCAACCCTTGTGAACTGTCGACCGGGCCGGCGCCTGGCGGCTTCACGGCCTCGGGAAGCCATCAGGTCGACAGGTCAGCCCTGGGCGGCGGAGCACGAGGACTCAACAGGATCCTCTGCCGCTTGCGGAGTGAGAGCGATGATCCCGGCCCCTTGAACGCGCGTGTCCGCCGTCAGCTTGAACGGGCTGACGCCCAGAGCCGCGGCGATCTCGGGAGCGAGGTCGAAAGCGGCCAACTTCCACTCGTCCTCGGCCTCATCGGGTTCCGTCGCCTCGTCCCATATTGCTGGCAGCCCGAGTTGTTCTCGGCGAACCCGTTCAAGGGGCAGGGGCTCTCCCAGTGTCAGGTAGGCGTCCTCAGCTTCACCGGTCTCGCAGTAGCGCCGCAGCACGACGCCGTCCTGAGCAACGAGCCAAGCCGAACCATCGCCCTGGGATCCGTAGTAGTACGCCTGGGCCTGCCCATAGCGGACGCTCAGGTCCCTGCACAGCCGCAGCACATCATCACTGCGCTCAGCGTCACACGGGTCGCACCACGGGCCGATGACCAAGGTCCACCTGTCCAACTCCGGGCTGACGTACACGCGCGCCCTGCCATCCGGATTGCCCTCGGACTCACCGTGGCCGTCAACATCGATGATTTCCTCGGCCTCAGCGAACGTCACGTGACGAAGCTGGAGAAGCCCCATCATTTCCATGACCCCCACTTGATCGCCCGTCGGTAGAGCGATCCAATGCAACCAGCACGTGGTCAGGACTCTTGGTAAATCAGCAGAAGAGGGCACGAGGACACATTGCCACGAGCTACTACAGCAACGAAGAGGCACCTGGAACTCGCCGGCTCCAGGGGCCTCAAGACAGGTGCCCGCCGGCCGCGGTCGCCTCTCCGCTCGCCGCGCCCGTAGGCAGCAGGTCACCCGCCATGGAGGACGCCATGGCCATCACCGTCGCATCTTCCCTAGGGATCCTCGGGAACTCCGCGCCGCGCACAGTTGGACCCGAGCCGCGCTGGAAAGTCACCCCCACTCCGACGACGCAGCACTGATCGTCACCGAACTCGGCACCCCTACCCTTATGCACACGCCGGCGGCGACACTGCCGGCACCTTCCACGTCACCCTCACCGTTTCCGAACTGACCATCGCCCTCGCCGTAACCGACGCGGGAGACGCCAAGACCACACCGGGGTACGTCGTGGTTGAGCCGGTCGACTCCGTGGCAAAACACCCATTCCGGGCATCGCGAACTGCGGATCGGCCGAGCGCCCTGTAGCAGTGTGATCAACACTCAGCCGATCGTCTGCCGCATGTGCTACCTCTGGCGCCATGAACTTCGATGGAACTGGCAGGGTTCGCCCTGGCGATCTTCCGGCGATGGCCTTCACCATCCTCTCGGAAAGATTCTTCGATGACCAGGGACACTCTGTTTCCTTCCAACTCCGGGACAAGCGGAACACTCAGGACGACCCCTTCGATGAGTACGTCACAGAGCTGTTGCGTCAGGAAATGCCGAAGGAAGTTATTGTTCTCCGTGCGGACAAGCCTCTGGTATCACCGGACGCCGTCATCGCTCGGCCGGAAGAATACGAGCTGCTAGAGGTCGGCGGGGTGGATTACGACCCCCGTGCGATCTTCGGTCTTGAGGTCAAGAAGGTTGATCTCGGAAAGAACGGAAAGCCTGCCCGCTCCGCGGGCTTGGACTACAACAGCACCCCACCGTGCGCGACAATGCGCGTGTACGCCGAGGACGGCAGCGAGATTCGAATCCCGGGCTTCTATCTCTTCGTTGCATTGGAAGGCAACAAAGAGGGCGGCACCGTCCGTGTGCACTCCATGGTGCTGGTAGCCGGCGCCGTCCTCAATAAGGATGTCGACCTGTACGACAGCATCACAGGCACCCGGACAAAGGAGATCGGACTCGGTACCTACGGCGACGGAGCGAATCGCCTGCGCCCTATGCTGCTGTTCTCCAACCCACTCGGCTGGGACTGGATGCTTGGCGCAGCTACGCTGATCAGCGAGCGGAATGACCTCGCGGACGAGCAGCCTCTCATCCATGTGCGCGACATGACCCGCACTGTCTCACCCGGTGTGTTCGAACTCTTCCACTGCTACCGACTTGCCAAGCTATCTCCTCCCAGGGAGGGCACCGCGCTGGATCCCTTCCCGCAGCCGTCGAAGCGTAAGGAAGAGACAGCTCAGCGAGGCCGGTTCCAGATCGACCTGCGAACGTTCACCCTCGGTTAGAGCGCACGCCGAGGACGGCGGCAGCTTCGGCGACTGCCTCGCCGGCTGTCGCCGTTAGCGATTCCACGGTCAGAGAGTTACCGGGAAGCGTGTGCAGCGCGAGGACAGACCCTCTGACTACCGACTCAACATCCGCATAACCGACCTTGACGCCTGCCTCCTGACACTCGCGCAGTGCAGCAACAGCACGTTCTCGCACCGCCTCAACTGTGGCCATCTCAGGAATGGCACGCCCTGCAGGTCGGCACACCACGATTGAGTCCAAGTTGGAGGGATCAGCAGCACTGGACTTAACGGTGCTGGTGCTCATTTCCGCCTTGACGGGCTGGATTGCGGTGATCACCAGTCCCGCGGACTCCAGCGCCTTTACCAACTCGACCCATCCAGTGATGCGTGCTTGATGGAAGGTGAAGGCGAGGATTCCGTTCGACTTGAGCAAACGCGCGCACTCTTTCCACACGGCAGCAATGGCACGGCCAAACTCTGCAGGATCAGCGGACTGAACCTCGTCCGTGTGACGGGTCGTGGCGGACTGCACCGGATAGTCGGTGAAAGGCTGGATTCCGCGAAGCCAGGCGTGGAAGAAGTCCGCAAGCTCACTGTAGTGGACGTTGTCCATAAACGGCGGATCAGTGATTACCAAGTCGACTGATGCGTCCGGAAGATCGAACGAGGCAGACGAGCCGCACTGGACGTACGCACTGGCTCGCCCATGCTCGAAGTCTTTAACGTCTCCCATTTCCAGCGAAAGAGGTTGTGACAATCCGAAAACACGCTCTGGGCCATCACCCACTGGCACGAGGTCATGCGGATCGCGCTTGTATTCCCATGCACGGATGATGCGTGACCGATAAAGCGTGGAGAAAGCCCCTGAGGACGCAGGCGTGCCCCACGGATGCGCTTCGAGCGGCGTCCGCTCGGGCTTCAGTACGTGGTTGGAAAACATGTGACGGACAGCGCCGGTTCCTTCGCCCTTGAAAGAGCAGAAAAGGTTGTTGAACTCCAACACGCCGGAGAAGAGCGCAGCCAGCGCCTCGCGCTCGGAATCCGGGGCGAGATCACGGATTGCCGAGCCGAGCAGCCCCAAGCTGTAGAGTTGACGGGCGTTGAAGAACTGCTGCCACTCACGATAGTTCCAGCGGATCGCCTGCCGGGTGTTGTGTCCGTCGTCGAGCGCGCCGACGGGCAGTACAAGCTCAGAACGCCGCTCGTCTAGAAGCTTCTCGGCTTCTGCATAGAGAGCCAGGTCGAAGTCATCGATCGGTTCGTACAGCCGCGTACCGTCAGCACCGAGTACTTGTTTTGCGTACATCCGGAACCGCGGAGGCTGGTCCTCGAGAGCAGCGAGAACTTTTGTCGTATGTCCTTGCGGGCAGGTCATGTTCGCACGGCTGACTGGTCCAGTCAGGCCCGAGGTACGGCCGCAGGAGTCGCAGACGAGCTGATCATCTTCCACCACGTTGACGATCACGACGGCGTGGCAGTGCGGACACGTCGCCCTACCGGTCGGGTACTTTTTCGGGTAAGCGTGCTGTGCGAACACGTACCGGCTGAACAGTTCCACTGGCGGCGCATCCGAAGGGCATTGTGGGCACGGAGCGAGAGCGACCCAGAAATAGTAGAGGACAGGTCGGCCGTGCTTATCACGATGTAGTTGGTCGATCTCGTGACGAACCTGGGTTTCCACCTGCTTGAATGCGCGGTCCAGGCGCGCGCGGTCCCACGGAGCCAATGCCTGCCGCTGCACCAAAGTGGCAACAGGATTGATATCCCTGCCGACCACCTTTGCACCCAGCTTGGCCGCCTCGGCCAGCGTGGTCCCCGAGCCGGCGAATGGGTCGCAGACTACAAGACCATCGAGCCGCAGTGCATTGCTGTAGCACTCGATCGCGTCCTGTTCGTCCTCCGCCACTGCGGCGGCCAGGATCCCACGGAATACGGAGCCGAGTCGCTGCGCCCACCACTTGTGGGTGTGTGTGGCAGGGCGGTGCACTTCCTTACGCCAAGACTCCCGCTCGGCAGCAGCCGACACGACTCCGGCAGGAAAACCTGTCTCCAGCGCCGTTGCCGCCGGGACCACGCTCCGGATGATCGACGTCGGGCCGTCTTCCGCAGCGCTGAACATGCTCTCCTGCTCGAAGATCGTCACTTGCACCTCCAGGTTCCATCCCAAGTATCTCCGGTCCCCGCCACCACATGGCCGACTCCCACATCACACGGCCAACGAGCCCTGCAGCGCCCCGCCCCCTGATGATATAGGTCGACCTAGATCACTCAGAGGTTACCTAGGTGGCCAGTGGTCGACAAGGCGATGCGTTCAACTGACCTAGAACGACTAGGATCGCTAGATGGAGTTGAACCCTGATGATCAACGCCCGGCTTACCTGCAAATCGCCGCCACCCTCCGCGAAGACATCGCAACCGGAAAGCTAGGACCTGGAAGTCGACTCCCGTCCGGCCGGGAGCTGGCGAAGGAGTTCGGTACGGCGCTGATGACAGTCCAGCACGCGCTACGCGTCCTTCGCGATGAAGGGCTCGTGATTTCCCAACAAGGCCGTGGGGTGTTCGTTCACACTTCCACAGAAGCCAATCCGCAAGCGCTGAAGCCTCATGTCTTGGAGGCGGCCGTCGCAACCCAGCTCGAATCGATCCGGCTTGAGCTAAACAAGATGAACGAGCGGCTGGCATCCATCGAGCAGCAGCTCAAGGACCGGCCTGGTGGACGGCGAGAGGACACCATCCCCGACCGCCCGTAATGCGAACGGGCTGCGGACCGTGGGCCTCCTGCGATGGCCGTGAGGGTGCCTGGCCGGACTGTCTGGCGACTGATTCTGGCAACCCGGAGGGGATATAGCTTCTGACCAGCGGCTTTCTCGGAGGCTCAATGGGCCTCCGGAGCCGTGTGCGCAGGTTCGGATGCTGCCGGGGGCACCCGCTATGAGGTGCCCAAAGACCCCGCTTCAGCGAGAACTCTGAGGACGGGGTCTTCGCGTATGTGCAGACGTGTGCCGCTCGGAGCGGGCGTATGTCGGGGTCTGTGGGCTATTCGCGGAGAGGATCTCGGGGCACGCCCCGGGTCAGGCCAGGAGATGCGAAGGCCCCCGGACGGATCCAGGGGCCGTACGTGACTTCAGCATCCGCGCCCTCTGCCGGTCGAGCTCCACCTGACACCAGCCGGTTCCCGCCTCGCCAGGAAGACGACGTCGACCGCAAGCCGGCCCATGCGAAGTGCTCGGCTATGGAGGATGTGTCTCGGCAGCGCCGCAGCACCCAACAGACGTTGTTGCCGCCCTCGATCCTCGTGGGAGCAAGTCCGGCGCCCTCCTCGGATCTGTCCCACACCGGAGTGTGAAGGCCTGCCACGCAGGCGTTCACTCGTGCTCGCGCAACACCTCTTCGGTCCTGCGGTTGGCGACCTCCTGTCGGCTGTGATCACCACGGCCACGTCCAGTCCGAGGCCGGCAGGGTGATCGCCGAGCGTCAGCCCGTCGTCACCCCTCCCTTGGACGGCGTTCGGCGAGGCGTCGTACCGTCCAGCTGGACCACCACGGTGGTGTAGAAGCGGTGCACCGCGTCGTCGACGCTACGGATGAACCCGGACTCCGCATTGCCGCGGCTGCTTCCCATGCTCTTGAACAGGGACAGGCGGAAGCCTGCGATTTGGGCGCCGTTCTCCTTGGGCAGCATGTCCGCCGGCTCGGGGCGGAGCCGTTCCAGCGTCCCCCGTGGGCCGCCCGTCTCCCCTTCGATGAGGGTTTCGATGTGGAGATCCGCAGGTGCCTCAGCCAAGCGCCGGACGAGCCGCTTCGCCCACGCCAGCGGGTAGCCCTGCTCAGGTGTCGGGATCTCGATGGAGGTACGGAGCTTGCCTGTACGCAGGTCTGCGCTGATCCCCAGAACCCCGGGTGTTCCCTCGATGCGCAGCTCCGCTTGAAGCTTCCCGTCGCGACAGAGCTGATCGGCGAGGCGGTCCCGGAGCGCCTTCGGATCGTTTCCACGCTTGGTGGGCGGGACGGGCAGTACTTTCTGCCCCAGTTCGCCGCCCAGCCGGAGGCAGACCTGGCGAATGAGCCGCTCCCAGCTCTCCACGACCTCCAGTGCGCGCCGGTCTCCCTGGCACAGGGTTTCGTCGTCGATCCCGTTGCGGACCGGTACCCAGGCCGGCCCCATGTTCTGAAAGCCGTGGCATCCAGAGTTCTCGTGCTGCAAGTAGTGCAGCAGTTCCTGAAGGAGCCAGGCGTGCGCCGCGTTGCCCACGCCCTCGTGCCGGATCAGCATCTGGGCCTGGTGAGCGACTTCCGCCCATGAGAGATGCCGGAGAGCCACCTTGTGCTTTCGCCGTCCATCGATCTTCACGTCGACGAGCGGGCTGCCCTCCAAGGCGACGTCGTTCGAGAGGGTGATCACGGCTTCATAGCCACGGCGCGCGGCGATGTCCATGTATGCCTGTACCTGTTCGGCCTTGAGGGCATTGCCGTTGGTCTTCGTCTCGACCAGCGCCGTCCACAGCTTGCCGGCCCGCTCGACACGGATCACTCCATCAGGGCGCCGCGGGCTGTCACCATGCGGAAGGGTGACCTCGGTGAAAGTCTCCATACGGCCGGCCGGCGCTCCGAACGCGGCGGTGAGCCTCCTGCCGAACTCCGGCACCTGTGCCATCACCGACAGCAGCACCGAGGTCGCACGCATCTCGCGGTCCCGGTCACTCTTGAGCACCGATACCGGGAAGAGTCGGGCCTCTTTCCACGACTCGTTCTCCGCCAGCGTCTTCTTGGCCGCCTTGGGTAGAGTGACCTTCTTCTTCGCGGTACGAGGCCGCGTGCTCGGCTTTCTCGGCTCGGCCCCGTCGCCAGGCCGACGAGGAGCGGGAACGGCCCCCAGAGTCCCTTGCGGCGTCGGTTCGTCGGTCGGCACCGGTGCCGTCGTGTCCGCCTGGTCATCGATGCCGACGTCGTCCTGGGCTTCGTCTGCCTCCGCGTCGTCCTCGATGTTCACGCCGAAGTCCGTGGCCAGTCCGGCGAGGCCCGTGTCGTAGCCCTGACCGACTGCGCGGAACTTCCACTCTTCCCCACGCCGGTACAACTCACCAAAGATGATCGCACTCACCGAGTCGACGTCGTCGATGGCGAAGCGGAGGAGTTCCTCACCGCTCCCGTCCGCCAACGACAGCTTCACGCCCTCCAAATCTCCGAAGCGAGCGCCCTTGTACCGGCTGGCAGCCACGACGATGCGGTCGGCCTCGGAGGGGACCGCGGTCAAGTCGAAGCTGATCCGGTCCTCGCTTCCGTCCGCCGTCGGCGTCTTGCCCAGAAGTTGCACGCTCCCGTCGGCGGCAACCTGGTTGTTGTAGAAGTAGAAGTCGGTGTCGCTGCGGACCTTGCCGTTCGCGTCCAGCAGCAGGACGGACACATCGGCATCCCCTTCGCCGGTCGGGCTGCCCCAGCCCAGACTGACGATCACCGAACCGACGTTCTCACTCAGGGCCGACAAAGATACGTTCGAGCCTTTGACCATTTCGCGCATATAGCCCCCAAACGACGCAACCTGGGCACGAGAAGCACCCCCCGCCCCAGCTGCCTGATGCGCAGCACGAAGTGACGAGCCACACACGGATGACTGTAATGCCCACTGAGTGCGATCGTAGAGGCCGCGGAGAATCTGCGGAGTCCTCGTGGAGATGATCTTGAGGTGTCTGCCCTGGTGGGTCATCGAGCGGAAGGCCCGGACCGGTCTCCCGGGCCCTGGTGCGTAGCGGCGCGCGAGATCACTCGTGCTCGCGCAGCAGCTCATCGCTTGCGGTGGGGGACCTCCTGCCTGCCGTCTATGCACTTGGCATAGCGGCTCAGCACAACCTCGACGCTGTTGCTCGCTCGGCGACCTCAGTCGCGTCCACCCCGGAGTCGAGTCACGTCGACAGTGCCGGGTGCCTGAGGTCGTACGGCCGCGCGGCCGGCGGCGAAGCGACCGCAGCCGGCGGAGGCGCCGGCCCGCCGGCTGCGCAAGGCGAGCGCCCGGGCTCCCTGCCGGCCGCGGTGGTAGGCCGACGAGCCGACCACTCCCCCACGCTCGTTGGTGAAGAGCCGACCATCTTCCGCAGTGCCGCAGGTATCGGGGTGCCGGCGAAGGACGGCGAGGAGCTGAGGGGGGATCGGCACGGGCCGAACCGCTTCCCCCGGCCGGTTCTCCGGACCGCGATCGTCGTGCGTCCGGCGGTGGTCGCAGGCGCGGTGGCGGTGGTCAGGGGCGCGGTGGAGGGCGTCGGGGGAACGCGGAGATTCCGTATTCAACGGGTTTCGTGCGTGCTAGCTTGGATCACATTCGTCGGGGTGGCGTAGAGCGGACACGGGGGACGAATGAGCGGTTCGCCGTACAGCGCGATGCGCGCCCGGTTGGTGAGCAGAACCGTCGAGCACTACCTCCGCCCCACTTTCCGGGTCCACGGTTCCGCGGACGAGTCCGGGGAGCGCCTTCGGTTCGACGCGCTCCTCGAGCAATTGTCGGCGCACCGGTCCAAGTCCGACCCCAGGCCCAAGACATGGCTGGTGACCGGCGGCGCGGGCAGCGGCAAGAGCACCGCCGTCCTGCAGTACGCGATCGCGCTCCTGGACCGTGAGACTCCCTGTGCCGTCGTCGACAACCGCTTGATCCGGCAGTTGGACGTGCAAGGTCTGGGTGTCGTGGAATTCGCCAGGCAATTACGCCCGTCGGGCGTCGACGAGAAGTTATGGAAAGCGCACGTCAAGCAGAAACGCGTGGTCTTCCTGGTCGACGCGTTGAACGAATTGGAGCGCGAGTTCGAGGACACGCCCAAGTGGAACTTCATCTGGCAGCTGGCGGCGGGGTCGCACGACTTCACGGTGCTGGCGACGTCCCGTAGCGAAGTCGACGACCTGGACCGGACCATCCTGCGCGATGTCGAGACGATATCCATCGAGCCGCTGGGCGAGCAGGACATCGAGACCTACCTGGGGATGCGCGACGGGTCGGCGTCCGAAGCGCTGGCCGAGATCAGGTCGGGCGACATGCTGGGCGTGGCGTCCAACCCGTTCATGCTGTCGCTGCTGACCGACTGGCTGCTCGGCACGCGGTCCGTCAAGGACCGGGAGATCCCGCGCAGCCGCGCGGACCTGCTTCGGGAGACCGTGGTCCGGCCCAACAGCGAGGGCAGGTTCGGCAAGGCGGAGAAGGACGCGGCGAAGCGCGGGCTCGGTATGGAGGCGGCGCTGTGCGCTGCGGCACTGGCCGCGATCACCACGGGCAAGGGCAACGCGGACTTCCTCGTCCGGGACGTGGAGGCGCTGCTCGGCCGGGTGTGGGACGACGGTGACGAGATCGCCCACACGGTGAAGGCGTTCCAGGACACGCAGATGGTCGAGCCGGTCGGTGACGCGGCGGACGGCCAGTACAGCCTCATCCACCCGGCCTTCGTGGACTTCGGCCTGGCGCTGGCGTGGCAGAACACCAGCCCGCCCCCCGTGGTGCTGGACCCCGTGTACCTGGACCAGTGCCTGGGCGACTGGGTCGGTCTGCAACCCGACCCGGACAGCGCCGTGCTGGACCTGCTCGCCCCGGGCGCCAAGCCGCTGCCGCCCGAGCTGATGGTGGACATCCTGTTGGCCAACCGGGGCGTGTTGGGTGACGAGGTGCGCGGGGTGCTGTGGCGACGGCTCGGCCGTTGCTTCCATCAGGGGCGCCAGACACGCGACCGCCTGGCCGGGGTGCTGGCCAGCCTGCCGCCCACCGTGCTGCGGGACGGGCTCCAGCGGGGTCTGCTGCGGGCGCTCAACGCCAAGGACCCGGATTTCGCGGACGACGTCTTCGCCGCACTGTGGAACGGCTCGCTGGACGCCCAGGCGCTTCAGCGGCTGCGCCAGACGCATCAGCGGAACAAGAAGGAGCTGGCACCGAAGGCGCCCGATCGCGATGAGGCCCTGGCCGCGAAGCGGCGGGTGTGGCTGCGCGAACACACCGATCCGCTGGCGCGCCGGCGCAGCGCGAACTGGCTGAGCAGCAACGGCGGTGAGCAGGACGTCGACGACCTGCGGGCGGCGATGCTGGCCGACCCGGACGACCCGGTCCGCGGCGCCTCCGCCACCGCGCTCGGGCGCATCGGCGTGCTGCGGACCGTGCCCGACCTGATGGAGGCCACGAAGACCGACCGCGCCGCCGCGGTCCGGGGGGCGGCCGCCACCGCCCTCGGCGGCATCGGCCACGCCCAGGCGGTCCCCGCGCTCACCACCGCCCTCGCCGACGCCGACGCCAGTGTCCGGGGCTCGGCCGCCACCGCCCTCGGCGGCATCGGCCACGCCCAGGCGGTTCCCGCGCTCACCACCGCCCTCGCCGACGACGAGGCCAGTGTCCGGGGCTCGGCCGCCACCGCCCTGGGCCGCATCGGCCATCCCCGTGCCGTCACCGCCCTCGCCGACGTGCTCACCGACGACGAGGGCAGCGTCCGGGGCTCGGCCGCCACCGCCCTGGGCCGCATCGGCCACCCCCAGGCGGTCCCCGCGCTCACCATCGCCCTCACCGACGCCGACGCCATCGTCCGCGGGTCGGCGGCCAACGCCCTGGGCCGCATCGGCCACCCCCAGGCGGTCCCCGCGCTCACCATCGCCCTCACCGACACCGACGCCATCGTCCAGGGGTCGGCCGCCACCGCTCTCGGCCGCATCGGCCACCCCCAGGCGGTCCCCGCGCTCACAGCCGCCCTCAGCGACATCGAGTCCAATGTCCGGGGGGCGGCCGCGACGGCTCTCGGCCGCATCGGCGACCCCGGCGCCCTCGACGCGCTCATCACCGCCCTCGCCGAGGACACCGACAGCCGCGCCAGGGGATCGGCGGCCGAGGCTCTGGGACGCATCGGCCACCCCCGAGCCGTCCCCGCCCTCGCCACCGCGCTCACCGGTGACCCCGACAGTTTCGCCCGGACGTCCGCGGCCAACGCCCTGGGGCGCATCGGCGACCCCGGCGCCCTCGACGCGCTCACCATCGCCCTCGCCGACGACACCGACACCCACACCCGGGGGGCGGCCGCCCACGCCCTCGGCCGCGTCCACGCCCCCGGTGCCCTGGCCCCGCTCACCGACTCGCTGCTCCACGATCCGGACGACCGGGTGCGTGGATCGGCCGCCAACGCTTTCGGGCACCTGGGCGATCCGGCGGCGGCGGAGGTGCTGCGAGCCACCATCGGCAACCCCGAGGAGACCTATCAGACGCGGCGCGCTGCCGTGGGTTCCCTCGCCCACCTGGACACCGGGGACGAGGTCTGGATAACGCAGGTGGCCGACCGGCTGAAGTTCACCGCCCGTGACCGGCACGGACGCGCGCTGCGCGGGGCGATCGTCGACCTGGTGGCCCGCCGGGAGATCACGCCGGAGACGAAGGACTGGCTGGTCGGCGTGATCCGCGAGGACAGGGACCCGCTGAACCGTACGACGGCTCTCGAAGGGCTGGCACGGGCGGGTCAGGCGGACGCGAACCTGATCAAGTTCATCATCGCGCCCGAGCGCCCGCGGAAGGACAAGCGGCCCCGGGACACCGACTCGGGCGTACTGGGCGTCGCGGCGGCGGCCGTCGTGCGCGCCGCGGCCGAACAGCCGGCCTACACCGACTCCCTGCTCCCCAGCGTCGTCCACCTGCTCACGCGGAAGGACACCCACTGGACGACGGTCATTCCGCCGCTCACCCAACTGCGCCTGCTCCCCTTGCCCGTCGCGGAACGGGTCTTCTCCCGCATCGTGGCGCTGACGGGCACCGACTCGTCGGGGAATCCGCACCTCGCGGCGGCACTGGTCGTCGAACGGGAGTCGTTGGCGGAGCGCAGGCGCGTGCAGTCCGATGTCGAGTCGTTCACCAGCAAGCCCGAGGCGGTGCTCGCCGGGTTCCGCGAACAACGGAAGTCGAGGTTCGAAGTGACCGCACCCAGGACCGGCGACGAGTACCACGTCGCTCTGCTCACGGCCGTGCCGGTGGAGACCAAGGCGCTCTTCCACGCGCTCGACGAGCGCGGCACCACCACGACCGAGGTGCAGCGCGACGGGCGGTACTACGACGTCTTCGAGCTGGCCTCCGCGGGTCAGCCCCCGGTCCGGGTGGTCACCGCGCAGGCCACCGACCAGGGTGGCCAGTCGGCGGCGGCGGTGACGCGCGACCTGCTGTCCGCGTTCCGGCCGGACCTGGTGTTCCTGGTCGGGGTGTGCGGTGGCTTCGGGGAGCGCGGGGTGTCGCTGGGCGACGTGCTGTTGGCGCGGGAGGTGTTCGACTACGGCCCGGAGAAGGTACGACCGGAGGGGGGCGGCCTGCGGCCGCAGGTGTACCGGACGGACGAACAGGTGCTCCGGCTCGTCACCAGGCTCGACACCCGGGGCAGGCTGGACGCGTCGCTGGACGGCGTCGAGTTGTTGGTGAAGGACTTCGCCAGCGGTGAGAAGGTGATCGCTTGGCGGGATTCCGACCTGCGCGCCCAGCTGCTCGGTCTGTCCGCCGACATCGGCGGGGTGGAGACCGAGGCGCACGGGGTGCTGCACGCGATCTGGGAGGCGTTCAAGGCGAAGGAGTTCGTCGGCGGGGCGATGCTCAAGTGTGTCAGCGACCTCGGTGACGAGGAGATGACCGTGGACAAGAAGGCCAAGCAGACCGAGGCCGCGCGGCGGGCGGCACGGGTCGCGCTGGACGTGGCGGCGGCGTTCCGCCGCGCGGACGCGTGACCTGCGGTCGGCAGCGGACCTGAACCGTGCGGCCGGGGCGCAGGCGCGGACCCGAACCGTGCGGCCGGGGGGCGGGAACGGACCTGAACCATGCGGCCGGGGGGCCAGGAGCGGACCTGAACCCGTGCGGCCGGTCTGTGCACCGGTGGTGCGGTCGGTGCCGTACCAGGGCTGCGGGGGGGGGGGAAGGGCGTACGGAGCGGGGGCCGAAGGCCCAAGGGAGCAGGGGGTCTTCTGCGCTTGCCGGGGTTGGGGGCTCTGGTTCCGGCGCGTCGCGGCCGGAGTCGGACCCGTACCTGTCCGGTGCGAGCCCGCCTCAAGCCGTCCGCTTGCGCGCCGTCGTCTTCTTCGCCGCCGTCTTCTTCCCCGTGGCCGACTTGGCCGTCGACTTGGCCGTCGCCGTCTTCTTGCCCCCCTCCCCCGCCTTGGACGTCGACTTCCGCGCCGGCGTGGCCTTCTTCGCCGCGGCCGTCTTCTTGGCGGACGCGGACGTCGACTTCTTGCCCCCCGTCTCCTTGGGTGCGGCCCGCCCCCGCCGCAGTGGCCTGACCTCGGCCTCCGCGTCAACGGCGCCACGCGACTCCCGTGCCGCCCGCACGCTGTTCTCCAGCGCGGCCATGAGGTCCAGCACCTTGCCGCCGGCGGCGGGGGCCGGGGCCTCGGGCGGGGCCTCGCCGGACGCCTTCGCCGCGATGACCTCCTCCAGCGCCTCCCGGTACTCGTCGTGCAGGTCGTCCAGGTCGACCTCGCCGAGGGTGTCCATCAGGGCGTCCGCGAGGTCGAGCTCCTTGTCGCGGATGGTGACGTCGGTGTCGGGGGCCACGCCCTCCGGGGCCCGGACCTCGTCCGGCCACAGCAGGCCGTGCATGGCGATGGCCTCGCCGACCACGCGGAGCATGCCGAGGCGTTCCCGGCCGCGCAGCGCGTACTTGGCGATGGCGACCTTGTTGCTGCGTTTGAGGGCTTCGCGGAGCAGGGTGTACGGCTTGGCGGCGGGGGCTCCGCCGGCCGCGAGGTAGTACGCCGCACCCATCTGGAGCGGGTCGATCCGGTCGGCCGGCACGAAGGCCACGATGTCGATGGTGCGGGCGGTCGGGATGGGCAGGTGGGAGAGGTCCTCGTCGGTGATCGGGACGATCGTGCCGTCGGCGTCCTCGTACCCCTTGCCGATCTCGGCCTGGCTGACCTCGCGCTCGTCCAGTTCGCACACCTTGCGGTAGCGGATGCGGCCGTTGTCCTCGGTGTGGATCTGGCGGAAGGAGATCGCGTGGCTCTCGGTGGCGTTCACCAGCTTGATCGGGATGCTGACGAGACCGAAGGAGATGGCGCCGTTCCATATCGATCGCACGTGCCGCACCCTTCCTTTCCCGAATCTTCCGTTTCGTCTGGGATTGTCATCCTATGACGCCTATCACAGAGGTGGAGGGGCGCCGGGTCGCGCTCAGCAACCTGGAGAAGGTGCTGTATCCGGAGACCGGCTTCACCAAAGGGGAGCTGCTGCACTACTACGCGACCAGCGCCGGGGCCCTGCTGCCGCATCTGCGCGACCGGGCGGTGTCCTTCCTGCGCTATCCCGACGGCCCGGACGGGCAGCTGTTCTTCACCAAGAACGTTCCGCCGGGTACACCCGACTGGGTCACGACCGCCGAGGTGCCGCGGTCGTCGGCGGACAGTCCGGCCCGGATGGTGGTGGTGGGGGATCTGCCGAGTCTCGTCTGGGCGGCGAACCTCGTCACCGAGTTCCACACCCACCAGTGGCTGGTGCAGACACCGGACGAGGCGGACCGGCTGGTCTTCGACCTCGACCCGGGGCCACCCGCGCACCTCGTGCACTGCTGCGAGGTCGCCCTGTGGCTGCGCGAGCGGCTCGCGGCGGACGGGATCGAGGCGTACCCGAAGACCGCCGGGTCCAAGGGGCTGCATCTGCTGGCGGCGGTGCGCGGCAGTTCCTCCGAACGGACGTCCGAGTACGCCAAGGCGCTGGCGGTGGAGGCCGAGCGGGCGATGCCCCGGCTGGTGGTGCACCGGATGACCAAGAGCCTCAGGCCGGGGAAGGTGTTCGTCGACTGGAGCCAGAACGCGGCCCGCAAGACCACGGCCGCCCCGTACACGGTGCGCGCCCGCCGGACCCCGCTGGTCTCCGCGCCGGTGACCTGGGAGGAGGTCGCCGGCTGCCGGAACCCGGCACAGCTGGAGTTCCAGGCCGACGACATCGCCCCGCGGCTCCAGGACCTCGGCGATCTGATGGCTCCGCTGACGGATCCGGGAGGGGCCGTACCCCTGCCCTGACCCACACCCTGCGCCAGGGCCGTACCCCTGCCCTGGCCTACACCCTGCGCCAGGTGTTCCGGTCCCGCGCCATCCCGTGCAGTGCCTCCACGTCCGCCGGCTTGAGGACCCCGCCCAGCCGGGCCAGGCCCGCCAGCTCGCCCTCGCGCAGGACCCGCACTCCGCGCGGCTGCGCCGTCACGGTCACCTCGGCCGGCTCCACCAGGGCCAGCAGCGGGCGGACCTCGGCGGTCAGGGCGTAGGAGGCGCGGTCGGCGTCGGCGCGCAGCCGGCGCAGCAGCGGCTCGGCCTCGCGGCGGCCCAGGGTGACCATCGGGTCGGCGACCAGGACCCGGGCCTTGCGGGCGTAGAGGGCGTGGACGGCGAGCAGGCCGCCGGGTCCGATCGCCAGGTGGTGGATGCGGTCGCCGCCGGGCAGCGGCACGGAGTGCAGGGTGTGCCAGCCGGCGCCCTCCAGCCGGTCCAGTCCCTGACCGACGGCCTGCTCGGCGGTCAGGGCGCGCCGGCGCGGGTCGGGGCGCAGCCGGCGGGCGGGTCCGGGGTCGCGTTCGAGGGCGACCAGCAGCGCCTCGCCGGGACGGTTGGGGGCCAGGTCGTCGTCCGGGTGCAGGGTCAGCCGGGCCAGTTCGGCAGGTGTCGGGACGGGGGGCGGCCCCACGGTCACCTGGCCGGTGAGGAAGGGTTTCAGGGCGTGGAGCACCTCGTCCCTGCGGTCCTCGCCGAGCAGGTTCACCCGGCCTGTCTCGCGGTCGTACCAGGCGACATTGCTTCCGTCCTCGCGGCAGACGTACAGCCGCTCCCGGCCGTGCCGGTAGGCCGGCACCACGCGCAGTCCGCTCATGCGCCATCACCCCTCGACCATGGGAACAGGCGGGGTGCTCCCGGGGCAAGACCGGTTACCGTGGAGGGCGGCCCGGTGAGGGGGAGTTGGGGAGGCGCCGTTGCGGACCCGCGGAAAGCAGCCCGACGTACCGGCTCCGGAGTGCCCGTGGAGCGAGATCGTGCCCGGCCTGTGGATGGGCGGGCACGAGTTCCGGGGCCGTTCCGGACGCCTGGAGCTCGCCGTCGTGCGGAGTGAGTTCGATGTGGTGCAGTCCCTGCTGCGACTGCCGGGGTACGGGCCCGATCCGGGCGTGGAGCACCATGTGTGGCCGATTCCGGACGGGCCGCTGGACGGGACGCAGCTGGCCGGGGTGATCCGGCTGGCGCGCGCGGCGAACGAGGCGCTGGACGCCGGCCGCCGGGTGCTCGTGCGCTGTTACCACGGGTACAACCGCTCGGGGCTGGTCGTCGCGCACGCTCTGGTCCAGCGGGGTGACACGACCGACCAGGTGATCCAGCTGATCCGGGCCCGGCGCTCGGCGTGGGCGCTGCACAACGAGTTGTTCGTGGAGTACCTGCGGACGGGTCTGGTGACCGCGCGGCTGCTGGAGGAGCTGGCCGAGTAGCCTCTCTCCCAGCACCGCGTCCGGTGCGCAAAGCGCACAAAGCGGATTTCCGTCGGAATCTGAGAACACTTCCCTACGAACCCACGAATTATGGTGGACGGGACCCCCGCCGAGCCGACCCCGACGCCCAGGAGCACCGTGCCAGCCCGTCGTCCCGCGCGCACCGCCCTCGCCATGACCGCCGTCGCCCTGCTGTCGGCGACGGCGGCGGCCTGCGGGGACACGGGCGGGCTGCGCGGCGCCGGGCCGACCCCGACCGCCGTCAGCCCCGCCAAGCTCTGGCCGGACCTCAGGCCCGCGTCCAGCCCGGCCTACCCGTACGACGTGGCGACCCGGGAGACCGTCAAGGGCGTCACGGTTCCCGGTGACGACATCCGGAAGGTGGATCCGGTGGACGTCGTCGAGGCGGAGCTGAAGGCGCACCCCGACGACTACGGGTCCAAGGGGGCGTACCACGCGACCGAGGACCGGATGAAGGAGTGCCGGCCGGGCGGGGACCGGGCCCGGTGCCCGCTGCTGAAGCCGTACTACCGGGACCTCACCGGGGACGGCCGGGCGGACCTGACGCTCGGCTTCCGGCTGTACCCGACCAACCAGACGGCGGTACGGGTCTACACCGTCGAGCGGCACCGGCTGGTGCAGGTGCTGGCCGACAACGACGCGATCATCGGGGTGGAGCTGGCCGGGCGGGCACTGATCGAACGCTCGCCCGCCGACATCTCCGGATACGAGTACCGCACCACCTGGGTGTGGGACCCGGGCCAGCGCGCGATGGTGTTCTCCCGCGACGAGTACCTGCACGTCGGCGACGGCCGCCCCAGCAGGACACCGTCCCCGTCGGCCTCCACCTCCGCCAGTTCCGCCCCCTCCCCCTCCGCCCCCGCGTCTGCCTCTGCCGCCGCCTCCGCCAGCACCTCCGCCCCCGCGTCCGCCACGCCCTCGGCCCCCGCCTCCCCGGGCGAGCGATGAGGATCGCGCTGCCCCACTGGGCCGGGGCCCTCGCCGTCAAGGCCGCCGCGTTCATCACGGTGATGTGCTGCGCGCTGGCCGCGCTGCTCGGTGTCCTGGTGCATGTCTCGGTGACCAACCAGACCGTCGGCCAGGCCCGCGACCTGGCGCTGTCCCGGCTCGGGGACGCCACGCAGGCGTACGAGGCCGGGGACACGCTGCTGCCGGGTGCCGCGGTGGACCCCGGGGGACTGCCCGCGCCGCTGCGCTCGCTGGCGGTGGGCGGCCGGCGCGGCACGATGGTCGCCACCTACCGGGGGCGCCCGACCATGTGGGCGGCGGGGCCGGTGGCCGGGCACCGGGCGCTCGCCGTGGAGGTCGACTACTCGCAGCAGTCCCGCACCATCACCGGTCTCGACCAGTCGATCCTGTGGTCGTCGATGCTGGCGATCGGGGCGACGGTGCTGGTCGGCGTGTTCGCGGTGACCCGGGTGACCCGGCGGCTGCACGGCACGGCGCGGGTGGCGCGCAGGATCAGCGCCGGCGACCTGGACGCCCGGGTGAACGACCCGCGCACGCAGGACCCGTCCCGCCCGCAGGACGAGGTCGCCGTGGTGGCCGCCGCGCTGGACTCGATGGCCTCCTCCTTGCAGGGCAAGCTGCTGAGCGAGCAGCGGTTCACCGCGGACGTGGCGCACGAGCTGCGCACCCCGCTCACCGGACTGCACGCGGCGGCCGAGCTGCTGCCGCCGGGCCGGCCGACGGAACTGGTGCGGGACCGGGTGGCGGCGCTGCGCACCCTCACCGAGGACCTGCTGGAGATCTCCCGGCTGGACACCCGGCGGGAGAAGCTGGAAATCGACACCGAGGAGCTGGGTGCCCTGGCCGGGCGGGTGGTACGGGCCTCGGGCACGGAGACGGACGTGCGGATCCTCCGCGACGCGCGGGTGGAGACCGACCGGCGGCGGCTGGAGCGGGTGCTGGGGAACCTGGTGGCCAACGCCCACAAGCACGGGCGGGCGCCGGTGGTGCTCACGGTGGACGGGGCCGTGGTGACCGTACGGGATCACGGGGAGGGGTATCCCGGGTATCTGGTGGCGCACGGGCCGCAGCGGTTCCGTACGGAGGGCGGCGCCAAGGGGCACGGGCTCGGCCTGACCATCGCGCTGGGCCAGGCGGAGGTTCTGGGGGCCCGGCTCTCGTTCACCAACGCGGTGGACGGCGGCGCGGTGGCGACGCTGACGTTGCCCGTGACCGAGTAGCACCCGGGCGTCGCGGACCGCGGAGGCGCCGTGATGGTCGCACCCCTGCGGCACAGCCCCGCACCGACACGGCAGCGCGCCTCTTTCGAGGCGCTGCCTCCGGGCGGCGTCGCGCACAAGACGCCCTGTTTGGGTAGGTTCCCGGCATGACGAAGGCCGGAACGACCGTGGCGGCGGCCCCCGCTCCCGCGCACGCCGTACGCCTCCCCCGCCGCCGGGGCATCGAGCTGGCCCTGCTCGTGCTTGCCGTCCTGCTGTCCGTGTACGGCTACTGCGCGGTGGGAGTGGCCCGGACCGGTACCGTCCCGCCCGGCGCCGTCGGCTACGGTGCCGGGCTCGGCGTGCTCGCCCTGTTCGCGCACATCGCGGTGCGGATCCGGGCACCGTACGCCGATCCGCTGCCGTTGCCCATCGGCGTGCTGCTCAACGGTCTGGGGCTGGTCCTGATCTACCGGCTGGACCTGGAGACGCCGGGCGACCAGGCCGCCCCCACCCAACTGGTGTGGTCCACGCTCGGGGTGGGCCTGTTCATCGGCGTCGTCCTGGTGCTGCGCGACCACCGGGTGCTCCAGCGGTACTCGTACGTCTGTGTGGTGGCCGCCCTCGTCCTGCTGGTGCTGCCGATCCTGTTCCCGGCGGTCAACGGCGCCCGGATCTGGATCCGGATCGCCGGGTTCTCCATCCAGCCCGGCGAGTTCGCGAAAGTGCTGCTCGCCGTGTTCTTCGCCGCCTACCTGGCCGCCAACCGCAGCGCGCTCTCCTACACCGGCCGCCGGCTGTGGCGGCTGCAGTTCCCGACCGGCCGGGTGCTGGGGCCGATCCTGACGATCTGGCTGGTGAGCGTGGGCGTGCTCGTGCTGGAACGGGACCTGGGGACCTCGCTGCTGTTCTTCGGGCTGTTCGTGGTGCTGCTGTACGTCGCCACCGGACGCACCGGCTGGATCGCGGTCGGGCTGCTGCTCGCCGTGCTCGGCGCCTTCGCCGTCGGGCGGCTCGAACCGCATGTGGGCGCGCGTATCGAGGACTGGCTGCACCCGTTCGCCACCATCGAGGCCGGGCAGGGCCCCAACCAGCTCTCCCAGTCCCTGTTCGCCTTCGCCGCCGGCGGGGTCCTCGGCACCGGTCTCGGGCTCGGCCACTCCATCCTGATCGGCTTCGCCACCAAGTCGGACTTCATCCTGGCGACGGCCGGGGAGGAGCTGGGCCTCGCGGGCCTGGCGGCGATCGTGCTGCTGTACGCACTGCTGGTGGAGCGCGGCTACCGGGCGGGCCTGGCGCTGCGCGAGCCGTTCGGCCGGCTCCTCGCGGTCGGGCTCGCCTCGATCGTGGCGTTGCAGGTGTTCGTGATCGCGGGCGGGGTCACCGGGCTGATCCCGCTGACCGGCATGGCGATGCCGTTCCTCGCCCAGGGCGGGTCCTCGGTGGTCACCAACTGGGCGATCGTGGCGCTGCTGATCCGGGTGAGCGACTCCGCGCGCAGCCAGTACGACGGCCGGGAGGCCCCATGACCGAGTACGGCGGGCTTCCCGAGGGCGGACGGCCGATGGCGAAGTACATCCGGCACGCCTGCGCGTTCTGTGCCCTGCTGCTGGCGGCCCTGCTGGCCAACGCCACCCGCGTGCAGGTCGTGCAGTCCCGGGAGTACAACCACAACCCGGCCAACCGCCGGGCCACCATCGCCCGTTACCAGCAGCCGCGCGGGAACATCCTGGTGGACGGCAGGCCGGTCACCGCATCCGTGGACACCGGCGAGCAGCTGCGCTACGAACGCGCTTATCTGGAAGGGCCGTTGTACGCGCCGGTCACCGGATTCGCCTCGCAGACGTACGGCACCTCGTTCCTGGAGCATGCCGAGGACGGGGTGCTCTCCGGCGCCGATCCGATGCTGGCGCCGCTGCCGCTGTGGAACGACGTGACGCGCGGGCGGAATCCCGGAGGTGACGTCGTCACCACCCTGAACGGGCGGGCACAGGAGGCCGCGCACCGCGGACTCGCCGGGCGCAAGGGGGCGGTGGCCGCCGTCGAACCGGCCACGGGCCGGATCCTGGCGCTGGTGACCAGCCCGTCGTACGACCCCGCGGAGCTGTCCGGCAACAACGAGGCGGTGGCGTCGGCGTGGGCCCGGCTCAACCACGACCCGGAGAAGCCGATGCTCAACCGGGCGGTACGGCAGACCTATCCGCCGGGGTCGACGTTCAAGGTGGTGACCGCGGCGGCGGCGCTGGACGCGGGCGTGGTCACCGACCTGGACGCGCGGACCGACTCCCCGGACCCCTACCGGCTGCCCGGCACCACCACCGGGCTGACCAACGAGGGCGACGGCTGCGTGGACGCCTCGGTGCGGGACGCCTTCGAGTGGTCCTGCAACACGGTCTTCGCCAAGCTGGGTGTGGACGTCGGGGTACGGGACATGGCATCCATGGCCCAGGCGTTGGGGTTCAACGACTCGGGCCTGCGCATCCCCTTCTCCGTGTCGCCCAGCACCTTCGACCCGCACGTGGACAAGGCGCAGCTGGCGCTGTCCTCGATCGGGCAGTACAACACGCGCGCCACCCCGCTGCAGATGGCGATGGTCGCGGCGGCGGTCGCGAACGGCGGCCTGCTGCGCCCGCCGTACCTGGTGGAGCGGACCACCCGGCACGGCGGCGAGACGGTCGCCGGGAGCGGGGCCCGGCCGGGGCGGCAGGTGATGCGTCCGGCCACCGCGGCCCGGCTGACGGAACTGATGGCCGGCGTGGTCGAGGAGGGCACCGGCACCAACGCGGCCATCCCGGGCGCGCTGGTCGGCGGCAAGACGGGTACGGCGCAGCACGGGCTCGGCAACGCCGGCGTGCCGTACGCCTGGTTCGTCTCCTGGGCGCAGGCCAAGGACGCGCCGGAGCCGCAGGTGGCGGTCGCGGTGGTGGTGGAGGACGCCTCGGCGGACCGCGGCGAGATCAGCGGCGGCGGGGACGCGGCGCCGATCGCCAGGGAGGTGATGCGGGCCGTGCTCGGCAGGTGAGCCGGGGCGGCGGTGGTGGTCAGTCGATCGGCGTGAGCATCTCCGTACGGACCTCGGCGGCGTCGCGGGCGGCGGCGTCCATGTCCACGTCGGCGGGGGCGGTGTGCAGGGCGCTCGCGTCGATCCTGGCCACCATGGCCGCCGTGTTGCCGTCCGCCCAGGCGCAGAACGGGTAGGTGAGCGTCAGCGAGGACTGCTTCTGGGTCACGACCTCACAGCTGATCGTGACGTCCGTACCGGACGGGGTGAGGTCCTTCGGGGGCACCGCCACCGTCACGCCGTCGGCGTCGCCGGCTCCCTTGAGCATGGAGCGCCGGCCGCCGGCCGGGTTCTGGAACCGCCCGTACAGACCCGACACCACGAGGCTGCCCCGGGTCTCGTCGCCGCCGAGGCTGTAACGGCCCATCACGGCGTCGGTGACCTTGGCGTCCCAGGCGCTGTCGACGTCATCCTCGATCTTCTGCCCCTGGCTGTCGGAGAGGTCGCTGGCGAGTTCGTACTTCTCGTCGAGCAGGGTCTTGGGCAGGACGAGCTTGTTCTTCGCCTCGGGGAAGCCGCTCTCGACGGCCGCCCCGAGCAGCACCAGGCCCACGATGCCGAGCGTGACGACTCCGCCCACGATCCCGAGCACCAGCCCGACGCGGCGCTTCTTCGGCGGCGGTGCCATGGGCGGCACGCCCCAGCCGGGGTACGGCTGTTGCGGGTAGGGCGTCTGCGGCGGGTACGGCTGCTGCTGGGGGTACGGCTGTGCGGGGTACGGCTGCTGCTGGGGGTACGGCAAGCCGTACGGCCCCGGGGCCTGCGGGGGCTGCTGACCGTAGGGAGGCTGCGGCTGGTTCGGGTACGACGGCGGAGGCATGGACACGCCAGCACGCTACTGCACCCGGGTGCGGCAACCGGCACCGCACCCGGGCCGGTCAGCTCTCCGCCGACCCGGACTCGATCGCCGACTCCACCTCGGCCACCCGCGCCCGCTCCTCGGCGGCGAAGCGCTCGGCGTCCAGGCGCTCGGCCAGCTCCTCGTCCTGCGCCATCAGCAGGTCCAGATTCGAGTCGCCCATCTCGAAGACACCCATGTCCGCGTACGCCCGCTGGAGGCGCTCGCCCCACAGGCCGATGTCCTTCACACAGGGGACGATGCGGCTGAACAGCAGCTTGCGGAACAGCTGGAGGAACTCGGACCGCTCGCTGAGCGCCTCCGCCTCGGCCTTCGGGATGCCGAAGTTCTCCAGCACCTCCACCCCGCGCAGCCGGTCGCGCATCAGGTAGCAGCCCTCGATGACGAACTCCTCGCGCTCGCGCAGTTCGGCGTCGGTGAGCTGCTTGTAGTAGTCGCGCAGCGCCATCCGGCCGAAGGCCACGTGCCGGGCCTCGTCCTGCATCACGTACGTCAGGATCTGCTGGGGCAGCGGCTTGTCGGTGGTGTCGCGGATCATGCCGAAGGCGGCGAGCGCCAGGCCCTCGATCAGCACCTGCATGCCGAGGTAGGGCATGTCCCACCGGCTGTCGCGCAGGGTGTCGCCGAGCAGCGACTGGAGGTTGTCGTTGATCGGGTAGACGAGTCCTATCTTCTCGTGCAGGAACCGGCCGTAGATCTCGGCGTGCCGGGCCTCGTCCATGGTCTGGGTCGCGGAGTAGAACTTGGCGTCCAGGTCGGGCACCGACTCCACGATGCGCGCCGCGCAGATCATGGCGCCCTGCTCGCCGTGCAGGAACTGGCTGAACTGCCAGGAGGCGTAGTGCCGGCGCAGCTCACTCCTGTCCTTGGCGGAGAGCTTGTCCCAGTACGGGGTGCCGTAGAGGGACATCGCCTCGTCGGGTGTGCCGAGGGCGTCGTACGGGTCGACCTCCAGGTCCCAGTCGATGCGGCTCTGTCCGTCCCACTGCTTGTCCTTGCCCTTCTGGTACAGGGCGAGCAGGCGGTCGCGGCCGTCGTCGTACTCCCAGTTGAAGCGGGCCGCACCGGTGGCGGGCACCTGCCAGAGGGAGTCTCCCGGGTCGCCGGCGTAGAGGTCGTGGGTCGGCATACCCCGCAGGCTCACACGTAGACGCCGGGTCAACAAGTCCTGCGCAAGGGATTGACGGCCTTGCTGACAGGCAGTCTCATAAGAGGCAGGACGACTACCCCCGGGTAACGAGGTGAGGGAGCCATGACGACCCTGACGGAAGCGGACGCGCTGGACGGGCTGCGCGACGCGCTCGGCCTGCTCAAGGACCGGGAACAGGTGGCCGAAAGGCTGCTCGTCTCTTCCGCCAAGCACTCCTTCGACCCGGACAGGGAGCTGGACTGGGACGCGCCCTTCGAGGAGGGCAAGTGGTTCTGGCCGCCGGAGCTGGTCTCGCTGTACGACACCCCGATGTGGAAGCGGATGAGCGAGGAACAGCGCATCCTGCTCTCCCAGCACGAGGCGGCGGCCCTGGCCTCGCTCGGCCTCTGGTTCGAGCTGATCCTGATGCAGCTGCTGGTCCGGCACATCTACGACAAGGCGGCGACGAGCGCGCACGTGCGGTACGCGCTCACCGAGATCGAGGACGAGTGCCGGCACTCGAAGATGTTCGCCCGGCTGATCTCGCGGGGCGGCACGCCCTGGTACCCGGTGAGCCGTGTCCACCAGAACCTGGGCCGCCTGTTCAAGACGATCTCCACGACTCCCGGCTCCTTCACCGCCACGCTGCTCGGCGAGGAGGTCCTGGACTGGATGCAGCGGCTGACGTTCCCCGACGAGCGGGTCCAGCCGCTCGTGCGCGGCGTCACCCGCATCCACGTGGTGGAGGAGGCACGTCACGTCCGCTACGCCCGTGAGGAGCTGCGGCGCCAGATGGTGACCGCGCCGAAGTGGTCCCAGGAGTTCACCCGGGTCACCTCCGGTGAGTTCGCCCGGGTGTTCTCGATCGCCTTCATCAACCCCGAGGTCTACACCAACGTCGGCCTGGACAAGCGGGAGGCGCTGGCACAGGTGAAGGCCAGCGGACACCGCCGCGAGGTCATGCAGACCGGCGCCAAGCGGCTGACCGACTTCCTGGACGACATCGGCGTGCTGCGGGGCGTCGGGCGACGGCTGTGGAGGTCGTCCGGGCTGCTGGCCTGACGCCGGCTGCGGGTGGCGGGGTGCCCGCGCGGTTCCCCGCACCCCTTGAGGCCGGTCGCGCGTCCCCGCCCGAAGGGGCGCGGCCGGCCGGCGCGAACCCCCGGCCGTCCACGCTCCGCACGGTGGGCGGCGATTAGGCTGACGGCATGACCCCGTCGGCCACCCCCGCCTACCGTCGGCTCAGTGTCGAGGAGCGGCGAAGTCAGCTCCTCGACGCCGCCCTGTCCCTCTTCGCGCACCGCGCCCCCGAGGACGTGTCCCTGGACGACGTGGCGGAGGCGGCCGGGGTGTCGCGGCCCCTGGTCTACCGGTACTTCCCGGGCGGCAAGCAGCAGCTGTACGAGGCCGCGCTGCGGTCGGCCGCCGAAGAGCTCCAGAAGTGCTTCGCCGAGCCGCGCGTGGGGCCGCTGCTGCCCCGGCTGTCCCGTGCCCTGGACCGCTATCTGACCTTCGTCGACGAGCACGACACCGGTTTCAGCGCGCTGCTCCAGGGCGGCAGCGTGGTGGAGACGTCCAGGACCACCGCGATCGTGGACGGGGTGCGCCGGGCCGCCGCCGAGCACATCCACAACCACCTCGGGGTCGCCGGGCCCGGCCCACGCCTGCGCATGACCGTCCGGATGTGGATCACGGCGGTGGAGGCGGCCTCGCTGATCTGGCTGGACGAGGACAAGCAGCCCCCGGTCGAGGAGCTGCGCGACTGGCTGGTGGAGCAGTTCGTGGCCGTTCTCACCGTCACCGCCGGCCGGGACCCGCAGACGGCCGCCCTCGTCGGCGCGCTCGCCGAAGAAGGCTGAGACTGGAGCCGTGAAGAGTCAGGACACCCCCTTCGAGGGCGGCCCCATGGACGGGCGCGTACTGCCCGTCCTGCTCGGGCCCACCGGGCACCCTCCGAAGACGTACCGCATCCCCGTGCCGGACCCGGACGGCGGCCCGCCCGCAGTGCTGGTCTACCGCCGCGTGCCACGCGGGCACAGCAGACGGCTCGGGCTGATCCAGGGATGGAAGTACCAGTACGACCCGGACGACAGGTCCGGGGGGAAGCTCAGATGGCCCTGGTCCAAGCCGGGTGTCACGCCGTCCGGCAAGCCGGACGAGGCGAACGGGTGACAGCGTTGCGCCGAGCCGCGTAGATTCGTGCCGTTTTCCCTCCGACATGTCTGATTATCACGGTGCGACGGGAGGCGGAGAGCCCGCTCTCCCCGCACCGGAGGTGATGACGTGTCAGGAGTGCTTCTGCGTCTGGCCTGTACGGCGGCGGTGGCGGCCCAGGCCGTCCTCGCGCCCGCACCCGCCGTGGCCGCGCCCGGACCACGGCCCTCGGTGGCCCAGCTGCTGACGGACCTTCAGCGGCTGTACCGGCAGACCGAACGGGCCACCGAGACCTACAACGCCACGACGGAGCGGCTTCGGCGGCAGCGTGCCGAGGTGGCCCGCCTGGACGACGAACTGGCCCGCGCCCGGCTCACCCTCCGCTCCGGCCGGACCGACGCCGGCCGGCTGGCCCGGCAGCAGTACCAGAACAGCGGCGGCCTCGGCCCCTACGTCCGCCTCCTCCTCGCCCCCGACCCGCAGCACGCTCTGGACGAGGGCCATGTCATCGGCGAGCTGGCCCGGGAACGCGCCCGCACGGTGGCCCGGCTGACCACCGCGGAGAAGCGCACGGACGTACTGGCCCGCGCGGCCCGCAAGGCCCTCGACACCCAGCTCGCTCTCGCCGGCCGGCAGAAGCGGCAGCGCGACGACGTCCAGGCCGGACTCGCCGACGTGGAACGCCTGCTGGCCGCCCTCACCCCGGAGCAGATCGCGGCCGTGGCCCGGCTGGAACAGCAGGGGGTCGCCGAGGCGCAGCGGCGTCTCACCACGGCGGGCGCGCTCCCCGACGACCGCCCGGCCACCCCACCGGCCACCCCGCAGGCCGACCGCGCGGTCAGCTACGCCATGGACCAGCTCGGCAAGCCGTACCAGTGGGGTGCGCAGGGCCCGGACGCGTACGACTGCTCGGGTCTCACATCCTGGGCGTGGTCCCATGCGGGCACCCCGATCCCGCGTACCAGCCAGGAGCAGTGGCAGCAGCTGAGGCGGGTCCCGCTGAAGGAACTGCGCCCGGGTGACCTGGTCGTCTACTTCCCCGAGGCCACGCACGTGGCGATGTATGTGGGGGACGGCAAGGTCGTACAGGCACCGCGGCCGGGCGAGCAGGTGCAGGTCTCGCCGCTGGCCTCCTATCCGGTCCTCGGTGCCGTACGCCCCGGCGGTTCCCCCGGTCAGGCCCCGGCCACGGAAGCCAGGTAGGCGGCCGTCCTGTCCGGCTCGTAGAAGAAGTTCTCGAAGTCGGCCGGGTCGTTGAACGCGTTGGCGAACCGGTCCGCCACCGGTTGCAGCTGTCCCGCCGCGCCGATGAGGTTCAGCACGTGCTCCGGCGGGGGCGCCAGCATGGCGTTCGTCCACTTGGTGACGTGCTGGGCGGTGGCCCAGTAGCGGTCGAACGTCTGCCGCATCCACTCCTCGTCGAACGGCTCGTCCCCCCGCTCCAGGATGGACGCGAGGTACGCCGCCGCGCACTTGGACGCCGAGTTGGAGCCCTGCCCGGTGATCGGGTCGTTGGCGACGACGACGTCGGCCACGCCCAGCACCAGCCCGCCGCCGGGCAGCCGGCCGATGGGGTTGCGGACGGTCGGGGCGTACCGGCCGGCCAGGGTGCCGCCGGCGTCGGTGAGTTCCACCTTCGTGGCCCGCGCGTACTCCCAGGGCGTGAACTTCTCCATGAGTTCCAGAGTCAGGGAGAGGTGCTCCGCCGGGTCCTTGACGCCGTTGAAGACGTCGAGCGGGCCGCCGGGTATGCCCTCCCAGAACAGGATGTCGGCGCGCCCGGACGTGGTCAGGGTCGGCATGACGAACAGCTCGCCGACTCCCGGGACCAGGTTGCAGCGGACCGCGTCGAAGTCCGGGTGCTCGGGGCGCGGGCCGAGGCCGTGCACGTACGCCACCGCCAGCGCCCGCTGCGGCTCGCTGTACGGGGAGCGCTCCGGGTCGCGGGCGAACATCGACACCAGCTCGCCCTTGCCGGCCGAGACCAGGACGAGGTCGTAGGTGCGGGAGAAGTAGTCCAGGTCGCCGACCGCCGCGCCGTGGATCACCAGCTGGCCGCCGCGCTGTGCGAAGGTCTCCATCCAGCCGGCCATCTTCACCCGCTGGTCGACCGACTGCGCGTACCCGTCGAGCCTGCCCACCCAGTCGATCGCCCGCTGGGTGGGGCCCGGGTCGTGGGAGCCGGGGGCGGCGACCGAGACGCCGAGCCCCTCGATCTTCGGGGCCTGGGACTCCCAGAAGTTCAGCTGGAGATCGCGCTCGTGCCCGAGGGCCGTGTCGAACATGCACTGCGTCGACATGACCCGGCCGGAGCGGATCTCGTCCGCGGTCCGGTTCGACATCAAGGTCACCTCGTAGCCGTGCGACTGCAGGCCGAGGGCGAGCTGGAGGCCGGACTGGCCGGCTCCGACGACGAGTATCTTCCGCATGCGGGTGGTTCTCCTACGAGGTGAGGACTGCTGGGGGGGCAGGACTACTCGGGGGTTTCGTCCAGCGCGTGCGCCACCAGGGCGAGGAGGGTCTCGATGACCGAGATCCGCCGCCGCGCGTCCATGATCATGACAGGGATGTGCGCGGGTATCGTCAGCGCCTCCCGTACGTCCTCCGGTTCGAACCGCTCGCTGCCGTCGAAGTGGTTGACCGCGACGACGTACGGCAGTCGGCAGCTCTCGAAGTAGTCCAGGGCCGGGAAACAGTCCTTCAGACGGCGGGTGTCGGCCATGACGACGGCCCCGATCGCGCCGCGCACCAGGTCGTCCCACATGAACCAGAACCGCTGCTGGCCCGGCGTGCCGAACAGGTAGAGCACCAGGTCGTCGTCGAGCGTGAGGCGGCCGAAGTCCATGGCCACGGTGGTGGTGAGCTTGCCCGGGGTGGCGGACAGGTCGTCGGTGCCCTCACTGGCCTCGGTCATCAACGCCTCGGTCTGCAGGGGCGTGATCTCCGAGACGGAGGTGACCAGGGTGGTCTTGCCGACGCCGAAGCCGCCCGCCACCACGATCTTCGTCGCGATGGGGGCACGCGTCCGGTCCGTCTGCCAGGACTTCAGGTCCTCGTCGGGCTCGGCGAATCCGGCGACGAGGGGCGAGACGCCGGTGGCGTCAGAGACGGCGGAGTCCACTCAGCACCCTTTCCAGCAGCGCGCGGTCCGGGCGGCCGGTGCCGTGACCGGTCCCGGTGCCGTACACACGGATCTTTCCCTGGTCCGCGAGATCGCTCAGGAGCACACGGACCACGCCGAGCGGCATCTTCAGCAGCGCGGCGATCTCTGCCACCGTGCGCATACGGCGGCACAGTTCGACGATGGCCCGCATCTCCGGCATGACCCGGGTGGTGAGCGAGCCGTTCGTCAGTTCCTTGCGCTCCTCGGGGGCCTCCAGCGCGGCCACGAAGGTCTCCACGAGGAGGACGTGGCCGAAGCGGGTACGGCCCCCGGTGAGCGAGTAGGGGCGGACGCGGGCGGGTTTGCGGTCACCGCCGCGGACGGGGAGCTTCGCGGTACCGCTCATCGGTCGCTCCCGGCCGGCCGGGACTCCAGCGACTGCCGCAGCTCGGAGCGCAGTTCCGGGGTGAGGACGTGGCCGGCGCGGCCCACGAACAGCGCCATGTGGTACGCCACGACGCTCATGTCGCACTCGGCGGAACCGTGCACGCCGAGCAGCGAGCCGTCGCTGATCGACATCACGAACAGACTGCCCTCGTCCATCGCGACCATCGTGTGCCTGACCCCGCCGTAGTCCAGCAGTTTGGCAGCGCCGACGGTGAGGCTGCCGACGCCGGAGACGATGGTGGCGAGGTCGGCGGACGACCCGCGTGGGCCCTTCGCCGGACGGGCCTGGCGGGACCGTTCGGTGTGTCCGGGATCGGACGAGAGCAGGAGCAGACCGTCGGAGGAGACCACGGCGACGGACTGGATGCCGGGTACTTCCTCGACCAGGTTGGTCAGCAGCCAGTGCAGGTTACGGGCTTCACTGCTCAGTCCGTAAGTAGTGGGCGCGGTCAACTGCTTGCCTCCTCGGCTGTGCCCCCCGTGGATTCTTCGGCGTGTGCGTAGCTGGTCGGCCGCTGGTGGCCGGCCGTCCGTTCGGTGATCTCCGCCTCTACGTCGCGGTAGCCGGCCTCGGCACCGCGGCGGAATCCGCCGAGCCTGCGGCGCAGGGCGTCGGCGTCGACGCCTCCGGCGCGCTGGCGGGGCGGGGCTGCGGGGGCGGTGATCTTGGGTGTGCGCTTGGGGAGACCCTTGCTGGTGAGCCGCTCCTCCGGCTCGGCCGGTGCGGATGTGGGTGTGGGTGTGGCCTCCGCCTCGGCTTCGCCTTCGGCGGTCGTGTTCCCACCCGCACCACCCGTGCGGGTCTCGTGCCCACCTGCGGGTGGCCCCTGTGGGGTGTCCTCGCCGTCGGCGGGTGCCGGGATGGGGGAGTGGGACGCGGCCGGTACCGGGGTGCGGGTGTGGGACGCGGACGGGGCCGGGGTGCCGGGGTCGGATGCCGACGGGGCCGGGGTGCCGGGGTTGGATGCCGACGGGGCCGGGGTGCCGGGGTGGGGCGCGGAGGGTGTCGTCGGGGTCGGTGGGAATTCTGGGAGCAGGAGCTCCATCGTCGTCTCGGCGTGGGTCTCCGCCGGGGCCTTCGGGCGGGTCTCGGTGTGCTGGGCGGGGCCGGTGGCCTGTTCGTGGTCCGGGCGGTCACCGGAGACGTCCGGCGCGTCCTGCTCGGCCCAGCCGGCGGGCCCGGCCTCCCTCTCGAACGCCTCGGCGTCGGCCGGCGCCCCGGTGTCTCCCGCCGCGGCCTCGGCCGGCGCCCCGGTGTCTCCCGCCGCGGTCTCGGCCGGACCGTCGATGGCGTTGCGCACGGCCTGTTCGGCCAGGGTGACCAAGGGGTCCGAGGACTTCGCGCGGCCGTGCAGGACGTTGGAGTTGGCCTCCGCGTCGGCGCCGGGGAGGGTGAAGGTGCCCGTGGCGCCGGGTGCCGTCCGGGGCGGGAGTGCCGTCGCCGGGGCCTCGGTGAGGAGGGACGCCGGCAGGACCACCACCGCCGCGGTGCCGCCCTGCTTCTGCTCGCGCAGCCGGACGCGGACGCCGTGCCGGTGGGCGAGGCGCGCGACGACGTACAGGCCGAGCCCCAGGCCGCCGTCGCCCTCCTGGTCGTAGAGCGACTCGGGGTCGAAGTCGGCGAGGCGGGCGTTGAGACGGGCCAGGCGCTCCTCCGTCACACCGATGCCCTCGTCCTGGACGGAGAGCATGACCTCACCGGATTCCAGCAGCCAGCCGGACACCTCCACGGGCAGGTCCGGCGGGGAGAACGAGGTGGCGTTCTCCATGAGCTCGGCCAGCAGGTGGGAGAGGTCGTCGGCGGCGAAGCCCGCGATGTGGGCGTGCGGGGGCAGGGCCGCGATGCGGACGCGCTCGTAGCGTTCGATCTCGCTGACCGCCGCCCGGACCACGTCGACCAGCGGCACCGGGCCGGGGTGCTGCTGCACGTGCTCGGTACCGGCGAGGACGAGGAGGTTCTCGCTGTGCCGGCGCATGACCGTGGCGAAGTGGTCCAGTTTGAAGAGCGTGGCGAGGCGGTCGGGGTCCTGTTCGCGCTCCTCCAGGCCCTCGATGACCGCCAGCTGGCGCTCGACCAGGCCCAGGGTGCGCAGGGCCAGGCTGACGAAGGTGGAACCGATGTTGGTGCGCAGCCGCTCCAGCTGGGCGACGGCCTCGGCGAGTTCGGTGCGGAGGTCCTCGCGGGCGTCCGCCATCTTCTGGCGCTGGCCGACCAGGTGCTTGCGGTCGGTCTCCAGGGTGCCCACGCGCTCGTGCAGGGCGGAGGCGTGTGCGTGGAGGGCGTTGACGGAACGGACCACCTGGGCGAACTCGTCGTTGCGGCCGGTGAAGCCGATCGGTTCCTGGGCCGCCGGGTCCTCGGCCTGAGCGAGGCGGGCCGAGCCGCGGCGCAGGACCGACAGCGGACGGGTGAGGGTGCGGGCCATGGCCGTGGCGACGCCGATCGCGACCAGCAGCAGCGCGCCGAGGACGGCGACACGGATCTCCAGGGCGGTGACGTCGTCGTCCCGGAGCCTCTCCAGCTCCTTGGTGCGGTGGTCGTAGAGCGCGGACTCGGCGCCGCGCATCAGGTCCACGCGGGCGGACAGGACCGCGTCCAGCTTCTTGGTGCTGGTGGTCAGCTCGCTGTCGGCGAGGGTCGGCTGGTCGGTGAGCGTGGCCAGGTACTTCTCCGCCGAGTTGACGTCCGGGCCGGTGACCGTGGAGTCGTAGGAGTCCGCGGCCTTCTCGGGCGCGGTCTCGCGGAAGTCGGCGAGCGCCGCGTCGGCGCGCAGGCGGGCCTGCTGGGCGGCGACGGTCAGCGCGTCGCGCTGCTTGCTGTCGGCGTCGCTGCTGGTGGCGGCCGTGGCGGGCAGGCCGGTGACGGGGTCGATCACCGTCTGGGTGCGGGACGGGATGTTCAGCGCGGCCAGCAGCAGGCCGCGGGCGGCGGCGGACTGCTGGACGGCGGAGTCCAGTTCGGCGAGGGCGTGGGCGCCGGAGCCGGCCCGCGGGGGCATCCGCTCGGCCAGCTGTTCGGCGAGCCGGTGCAGTTCGGTGATCGTCGCCGAGTACGCCTGGTGGGTCTGGAGGGTCGTGGTCTTGCCGGTGAGGGCGGCCCGGCGGACGGTGTCGATGCCGTCGAGGTCGGTGCGCAGGCTCGCCGGGGTGTCGGTGTCCGCGCGCAGCTCCTCGACCTGCCGGTCCACGCGGGCGCTGCGGTCCTCCGAGGGCGCCTTGGACTTGGGGCGGCCGGCCGCGACGTAGGAGGTGACCTCGTCGCGTTCGTCGGCCAGCGAGTGGGCGAGAGTGAGCGCGTCCTGGGTGCGCGCGGCGAGCGTCACCAGGTCCTGGGAGTCGCTGACGTCCCCCGACGCGGTGAGCAGCGCGGGCGCGCCTGCTCCGGCGACGGCGGCGGCCACCACGGCGACGGCGACGATCAGCCGGGTGCGCACATGGGTGGGACGGCCGCTGCCCACGGGGGTCTGGGGAACGGTCCCCTCGGGGGCCGTCTGCCTACCTGTGCGCCGAGGCCGCTTTTTCTGCACCGGTGCTCGCATTCCTGAACTCGTCTACCCAGGGGCCCGGGTGGCACCCCGTCATATCGGTGCCAAGTGGTGCGTACACCCGGTTCGTATGGTTCCCGACCCTCCCAGCGCCGGTGGGCAGTGGTCGCGCATCACCTGACCCGCCACCCGAAGGAGTGAACATCGGAGGGGAGTTGGCGGGCAAGTTCCTCTGGCGTGTGCGCGCCCCTTGCGCGGCGGGCCGGTTGGACGCACGCGGCAGGCTTTGACAGTATTCGCCGCCACGCCTTCCCGGAGTGTCCCATTCCTGCCCAAAGCAGGCGCCTGACCTGCGGGGTAGTGAGAATTCACCGTGCGCTTGCCAGCCTTTGGTGCACCGTGTGAAGGGCTCGTGCAGACTGGCCGGATGCGCACTGATCTCGTCTCGGAACCCGGCGACCCGGGCCGCCCCAACGAGGACTTCGCCGGTGTCGGACTACCCGCCTCCGGACAGGGCGGTTGTGTGATCGTCCTGGACGGAGTGACCCCGCCCAGCGGTGGGACGGGCTGTCTGCATTCCGTCCCCTGGTTCACCGCGCGACTGGGCGGCGCACTGACCGAACTGACCGTTTCCGGCCGAGATCTGACGCTCTCGGAGATACTCTCGCGGGCGATCCGCCGCACCGCCGACGCCCACGCGGGCACCTGTGACCTTTCTCACCCGCGAACCCCTCAGGCAACCGTGGTCCTGACCCGCTGGGGCGCGGCCTCGGTCGAGTACCTGGTGCTGTCCGACTCCGCGCTGCTGGTGCGGGGCGCCGACGGGGCCGTCACCCCCGTGCTGGACGACCGGCTCGCCCGGCTCCCCCGCTCCGCGCTCGCCACCGACGCCCTCGTCGACGCGAACCTGCGCAACAAGGAGGGCGGCTTCTTCACGGCCGCCGCCGACCCTGCCGTGGCCGCCCGGGCGGTCACCGGCTCCCTGCCCCGGCACGAGGTCCGGGCGCTGGCCGCGCTGACCGACGGTGCGACCCGCTGGACGGAGAAGTTCCGTGAGGGCGACTGGACGGCCCTGTTCGACGTGGTCGCCAAGGAGGGCGCCCGCTCGCTGGTCGAGCGGGTACGGGAGCTGGAGGCGGCGGACCGGGAGCAGCGGGCCTTCCTGGGGCGGAGCAAGACCCACGACGACGCGACGGTGGTGTACGCGGAGCTGTAACCCGCTATTTCGCCATGACGCCGTTCAGCTCGTGGAGCAGCCGGGCCAGTTCGGAGACCTCCCGGCGGTCCCAGTGGGCGAGCTGGCGGACGTAGCGGGCACGGCGGGCCTCGCGGACGGTGCCGACGCGGCGGCTGCCCTCCTCGGTGAGGGTGACGAGCCAGGCGCGGCCGTCGGCCGGGTCGGGTTCGCGGGCGATCAGGCCCAGTTCCTCCAGCGCGCGCAGCTGCCGGGACATGGTGGCCTTGCCGACGCCGATGTAGGCGGCGAGTTCCGTGGCCCGCTGGCCGCCCAGTTCGTCCAGCCGGATGAGCAGGCCGTAGGCGGAGGACTCCAGATCCGGGTGGACCTCCCGTGCCATCTCGCCCTGGTTGGCCCGGGCGCGCCGGAGCAGCACGGTCAACTCGCGCTCCAGTGCCAGGAATTCCTGGTCTGCACCACTGGGCGTCGCCTGGCCGGCGGCGTGGTGTCCGCCACCGTTTGCGTCCTCGTGCACGTCAGCACCCCTGATCGGTTTCGCAGTACTGAAAGTTTCTGTCAAGCGTCGTCATCGCCGCAGCTCCGTAAGTATTTCGTAGGCGTAGACCAACGGCATCGACCGGACCCTCTTCCACGCCGTCATCTACGTGCGTAGCTTCTTTACCACGCCTTTGGTGGCATGCCCACGCCCAGTGGGCCCGGCGGTCAGCGCCACGATCCCCCACGTCTCTCTCCCTCCTCCCCCACCCCACTCCCCGGAGGCACGTCATGACCGTGCTCAGACCCGGCTTCCTCCGTTCCCCCCGCTCCTTCCGCCCGGGCCCCCTCGCCGTCCTCGTCACGGCCCTGCTCGCGGCGCTCTCCTGCGCGCTCCCCCTCACCTCCGCCCAGGCCGCGGCCACCCCCAGCCGCGGCTCGGCCTACATGGGCATGGGTGTCCTCGCCCACGACGGCCGGGACGGTTCCCCCAGTACGGGTGACGCCACCCAGACCGAGGGAGTGGACGTCTCCGCCTATCAGGGCAACGTCGCCTGGTCGACGCTGTGGGGCAGCGGAGTGCGCTGGGCGTACACGAAGGGCACGGAAGGCACGTACTACACGAACCCGTACTTCGCCCAGCAGTACAACGGCGCCTACAACGTAGGCATGATCCGCGGCGCCTACCACTTCGCCACCCCGGACACCACCAGCGGCGCCACCCAGGCCAACTACTTCGTCGACCACGGCGGCGGCTGGTCCCGGGACGGCAAGACCCTGCCCGGCGCCCTCGACATCGAGTGGAACCCGTACGGGGCCGCCTGCTACGGCAAGAGCGCGAGCCAGATGGTCAGCTGGATCGCCGACTTCATCAACACGTACAAGGCGCGCACCAGCCGGTACCCCGTGATCTACACGGCCACCAGCTGGTGGACCCAGTGCACCGGCAACTACGGCGGCTTCGCCGTCAACGACCCGCTCTGGATCGCCCGCTACGCCACCGACCCGGGGACGCTGCCGGCCGGGTGGTCGTACTACACGATGTGGCAGTACACCTCCTCCGGCCCGACCGTCGGTGACCACGACAAGTTCAACGGCGCCCTGGACCGCGTCCAGGCCCTGGCCAACGGCTAGGACAACCCCCTCCCGGCCGGGGGCGCGGGGGTCGCCCCCGCACAAGCACAGCAACGGCGCCCTGGACCGCGTCCAGGCCCTGGCCAACGGCTAGGACAGCCCCCTCCCGGCCGGGGGCGCGGGGGTCGCCCCCGCACGAGCACAGCAACGGCGCCCTGGACCGCGTCCAGGCCCTGGCCAACGGCTAGGACAACCCCCTCCCGGCCGGGGGCGCGGGGGTCGCCCCCGCACAAGCACAGCAACGGCGCCCTGGACCGCGTCCAGGCCCTGGCCAACGGCTAGGACAACCCCCTCCCGGCCGGGGGCGCGGGGGTCGCCCCCGCACGAGCACAGCAACGGCGCCCTGGACCGCGTCCAGGCCCTGGCCACCCGGCTAGGACAGCCCTCTCCCGGCCGGGGGCGCGGGGTCGCCCCCTGAGGTGTGCCGCGGCGGGACGGCCCGGTTTCCCGGGCCGTCCCTGCGTTGGTGCTCCGCGCCGCCCGGGATCATGCTGGTCAGGAGAGCCTGCCGAGCAAGGGCGAGATGAGCGGCGATGGAGCGACAGTCGACGTACACCGCGTACACGGCCACGGCCACCATCGATGAGCAGGGCATCCTGACCGGCTGGAGCGACGGCGCGCGGCGACTGCTCGGCTACGACTCCTCGACCGTCGTCGGCCGGCCCGCCTCCGCGCTGCTCGCCGCCGACGCCGCCGCGGCCCGGCGGGCACTGGCCGGCCGCAACCGCTGGAACGGCTCCCTCCCGCTGCTCCACCAGGACGGCCGGCACGTGGAACTGGGCGTGCTCGCCCACCATCGGACCTCGGACACCGGGGTCGCCGACTGGCTCGTGGTGAGCGCCGTGACGGGCCGGCCACAGCCGCCGCGGGGCGAACCCCTGGAGGAGTGGACGTTCCTCCAGTCCCCCTTTCCGCTGGCCATCTTCGACGCGGACCTGCGGCTGGTGCGGGCCAACCGCCGGCTGGAACACGCCCTCGCCCTGCCCGAGGCGGCGATGCGCGGGCTGCGCCTCGCCCACATCGTGCCGGGGGCCGGGAGCGAGGAGGCCGAGCGGTCCATGCGCCTGGCCCTGGAGACCGGCCGGCCCCTGGAGGCTCCGGGCCGCCTCGGCCCGCTCGGCCGGCCCACCGTCCTCACTCCGCTGAAGGACGCCGACGGCCGGGTGCGGGCCGTCTGCCTGTCCGTGCAGCAGCCGACCCAGGACTCCGCCGGCCGGCACCGCCCCCCGGCCGATACCGGCTCGCGCGTCGGGACGGCGGCGGACCAGGCGCGCGCCGCGCAGGAACTCGGTGAGGTCACGGTCCCCCGGCTGGCCGACGTCATGGCGGTCGACCTGCTGGACTCCCCGCGGACCGGCACCGAGGCCGCCGGCCCGCCACCGGCCCCGGTCGTGTTGCGCCGGGCCGCCCTGCGCGCGGTTCCGGACGGCGACGGGCCCGCCCACGGCACTGGCACCAGCACCGGCACCGGCGAGGTGATCGTCTGCACGGCCGGCTCGCTGCCCGCCCGGTGTCTGGCCGTGGGCCGCCCCCTGCTGTACGACACGACGGACCCGGCCGTCGCCGAGTGGGCGGCGCTGGATCCGGGCGCCGCATGGCTGCGCGCGTCCGGGGCGCGCTCCCTGCTGGCGGTGCCGCTGCTCGCCGAGGGCAGCACGCTCGGTGTCGCCCTGTTCGGCCGGCATCCCTCGCGCGAGCCCTTCGGGCCGGAGGACCTGCGGCTCGCCGAGGAGTTCACCGCCAAGGCGGCCGCCGGCATCGAGCAGACCCGTGCCACCGTCACGGCCCGCACCACCACCATGGCCCTGCAGCGCAGCCTGCTCCCGCACACGCTGCCCGAACAGGCGGCCCTGGAGATCGCGACCCGCTATCTGCCGGCCGCGAGCCGGGCCGGTGTGGGCGGCGACTGGTTCGACGTGATCCCGCTGTCGGGGGCGCGGGTGGCACTCGTCGTGGGCGACGTGGTGGGCCACGGCATCCGCGCCTCCGCCACCATGGGCCGGCTGCGCACGGCGGTGCGCACCCTGGCCGACGTCGATCTGCCCGCCGACGAGCTGCTCACCCACCTGGACGACCTGGTGCTGCGGCTGGCCGCCGACGAGGGCAGCGCGGACCCGTCCGCCGAGACCGCCGGCGGCATCGGCACCACCTGCCTGTACGCCGTCTACGACCCGGTCTCGCGCCGGTGCACCGTGGCCCGGGCCGGGCATCCGCCGCCCGCCGTGCTGACCCCGGACGGCATCGTCCGCTTCCTCGACGTGCCCGCGGGGCCGCCGCTGGGGCTCGGTGGGCTGCCCTTCGAGGCGGTCGAGACGGAACTGCCCGAGGGCAGCGTGCTCGCGCTCTACACGGACGGGCTGCTGGAGGCCCGCGACCACGACATCGACGAGGCGCTGGACAAGATGTTCGCCGCGCTCGGCCGTCCCGCGAAGTCGCTGGACTCGGTGTGCGACCGGGTTCTCACCGAGCTGCTCAGCCATCGCCCCGACGACGACGTGGCCCTGCTGGTGGCCCGTACCCGGGCGCTGCACGAGGACCGGGTCGCGTCCTGGGAGCTGGACGCCGAGTTCAGCGTCGTCGCCCAGGCCCGCCGGTACGCCGACGAGCAGCTGGCGGTGTGGGGTCTGGACGAGGCCGCGTTCACCACCGAGCTGATGGTCAGCGAGCTGGTCACCAACGCCATCCGTTACGGCCGCCCGCCCATCCGGCTCCGGCTGATCCACCAGGGCACCACCCTGACCTGCGAGGTCTACGACTCCAGCGGCACGACCCCGCACATGCGCCGGGCCCGGATCTTCGACGAGGGCGGCCGGGGCCTGCTGCTGGTCGCGCAGCTCGCCGAGCGCTGGGGCACCCGGCACGACCGGATCGGCAAGACGGTGTGGGCGGATCAGTCGCTGACCGCGCCCTGACGGCACTGCCGCGCGGGGAGGGGCGGGGCAGTGGCTGGTCGTCTCTCCGCGTCCCGCCCTGCTCGGGCCCGGGCCCAAGGATCACGAAACGGACGCCCGACGACTCCGCTGAGGCCCAGGCTGTTGGCTTGCCGCGCCTCCTCGGCGGTATGGCGTCACGAGATGTGCAGTCGTCCCGCCGAGGAGAGCTAAGCCGCGGAGCTGTAAAGCGACTACATCACCGCGCCGTGCGGCGGAGACGGCATGGGTGAGGGGTGGCAGGGCATCCGACGTGAAGGGGTGGGCTGACCGCGCTTTCGGTGCCGCCCGTCGACGTCAAGAGCCTCTTAGGGAGGAGAAGATGAAGGGCTTCCGCAGCTTCATCCTGCGCGGCAACGTGGTCGACCTGGCCGTCGGCATCGTCATCGGGGCAGCATTCACCGCAGTGGTGAACGGCTTCGTCAGCGCCTTCCTGACCCCACTCGTCGGGCTGGCCACCGGCGCCACCGGCGACATGAGCCGCAAGACCTTCACCGTAGGCGCCATCAAGTTCCCCTACGGCGCCTTCGTCAACGCGGCGATCAGCTTCCTCCTCCTCGCCAGCGCCCTGTACTTCCTGGTCGTGCTCCCGATCAACAAGCTCCACGAACGCCTCGCCCCGCACCAAGACGTCCAGGCCCCCAAACGGGACTGCCCCGAATGCCTCAGCCCCGTACCCGCCCAGGCCCGACGCTGCGCCTCCTGCACCGTCTCCCTGCCCGCCGTACCCGCTCAGGCCGGAGGGACAACCCAGCGCGCCGGGTGACCCGACCTCCATGGCCCGGCCTGGGTTGCCGGGCCCGCGCGGGCACGTCCGTGGTGACCGTTGATCTCGGTGCCGTCTGGCAGGACGGCCGCCGTACCCTGCGGCCTCATTTCCTGTTCGGTGGGGCCGTACATCCAGTAAGCCCAATCAGCAGGGCACAGGGCACGTTCCGAAATATCGGGGCTTGACGGTTCCGCGGAGGCGGGTTAAAAGCTCCGCACAGCCGAGAGACCGGCTACCGCGGCGAACGGAGGACAGGGGCCGCCCAGGCCGGCGGTTCGGGCACCTCGGCGCAGCCGGCACCCCGGCCCACCCCCGGGTCCACGCGCGCGGCGGCCACCCTCAGGTCCACCAGCGTCGGCGTACGGCCGCGCGGGCCGACCTCGCCGACGGCGCCCCGCAACGCCGCCACGAACTCCAGGCACGTGTCGTAGCGGTCGTCGGGGATCTTCGCCAGGGCCCGGTGCAGGACCGCGTCGGCCTCGCCCGGGATGTCCGGCCGCTCCTCGCTCAGCGCGGGCGGCGGATCGTACTGATGGGCCCAGAGCAGATCCAGGTGGTCCGTCCGCCGGAAGGGCGGGGCTCCGGCGAGGATCTCGTGGACCACGCAGGCGAGGCTGTACTGGTCGGACCGGCCGTCCACCGGGCGCCCGGCGATCCGCTCGGGCGCCACGTAGTCCAGCGTGCCGACGAACTCTCCCGCCGACGTGAACCCGGTGAGCGACAGGGACTTCTTCGCCAGCCCGAAGTCGGTGAGGTAGACGTGCTCGGGGTGGTCACTGTCGACGCCCTTCGCGACCAGCACGTTGCCGGGCTTGACGTCCCGGTGCACCAGGTCGCGCGCATGGGCGGCGTCGAGCGCCGAGGCGAGCTGGGCGGCGATGCGCAGCGCGGCCGGCACCGGGAGCGGGCCCTCGCGGTCGAGCAGACCGCGCAGGTCGAGGCCGGAGACGAAGCACATGGCGATGTACAGGATCCCGTCGGCCTCGCCGGCCTCGAAGACGGGCACGATGTTGGGGTGGTCGATGGCGGCGGCCACCCGCGACTCCTGGGCGAAGCGCCGGCGGAAGGCGTCGTTGCGCGTGTACTCGGGGGCGAGCAGCTTGAGGGCGACCGTCCGGCCGAGGCGCAGGTCCTTGGCGCAGTAGACGACGGCCATGCCACCGCGGCCGAGTTCGCGCTCGACCCGGTAGCCCGCGATCTCCGTCCCGATCAGACCGGAGGGCCGGCCGTCCTGCCCGCTCACGCCCGAATTCTACCGAGTTGATCCACCGGCGCGCCCGGCCACGGCCGGGCGGGCGCGCGACCTGGCGAAGGCCCGGGCCTCCCTCACGGAACCCGGGCCCTCACTCATCCCGCGGCGTCCGTCACGCCGCCACGGGAACCTCCGGCGCCGCGCCGTTCGTGGCGGGCGCGAGCGCCAGCTCCAGGACCTGACGGACGTCGGTCACGGCGTGGACGTCGAGCTTGTCCAGCACCTCGGCCGGGACGTCGTCCAGGTCGGGCTCGTTGCGCTTGGGGATGATCACGGTGGTCACCCCGGCGCGGTGCGCGGCGAGCAGCTTCTGCTTCACGCCGCCGATGGGCAGCACCCGGCCGGTCAGCGAGACCTCGCCGGTCATGGCGACGTCCGTGCGGACCAGGCGGCCGGAGAGCAGCGAGGCGAGGGCCGTGGTCATCGTGACGCCCGCGCTCGGGCCGTCCTTCGGCACCGCGCCCGCCGGGAAGTGGATGTGCACACCCCGGTCCTTCAGGTCGGCCACCGGCAGCTCCAGTTCGGCACCGTGGCTGCGCAGGAAGCTGAGCGCGATCTGCGCCGACTCCTTCATCACGTCACCGAGCTGGCCGGTCAGGGTCAGACCCGCCGCTCCCGTCTCGGGGTCGGCCAGGGACGCCTCCACGAAGAGCACGTCGCCGCCGGCACCGGTGACCGCGAGACCGGTCGCCACACCGGGCACGGCCGTACGGCGCTCGGCCGGGTCCTGGGCGGACTCGGGCACGTGGTGCGGGCGCCCGATCAGACCGCGCAGATCCTCGCTCCCCACGGTGAACGGCAGTTCCTGCTCGCCCAGTTCGTGCCGGGCGGCGACCTTGCGCAGCAGCCGCGCGATGGACCGCTCCAGGGTCCGTACGCCCGCCTCGCGGGTGTACTCCCCGGCGAGCCTGCGCAGCGCGCCCTCGTCGATCGTGACCTCGGCCTTGTCCAGGCCGGCCCGCTCCAGCTGGCGCGGGAGCAGGTGGTCCCGGGCGATGACGACCTTCTCGTCCTCGGTGTAGCCGTCCAGGCGGACGATCTCCATCCGGTCGGCGAGCGCCTCCGGGATGGCCTCCAGAACGTTGGCCGTGGCGAGGAAGACCACGTCGGACAGGTCCAGCTCGACCTCCAGGTAGTGGTCCCGGAAGGTGTGGTTCTGGGCCGGGTCCAGGACTTCGAGCAGGGCCGCGGCCGGGTCGCCGCGGAAGTCGGAGCCGACCTTGTCGATCTCGTCCAGCAGGACCACCGGGTTCATCGACCCGGCCTCCTTGATGGCCCGCACGACCCGGCCGGGCAGCGCGCCCACGTACGTACGGCGGTGACCGCGGACCTCGGCCTCGTCGCGGACGCCGCCGAGCGCGACGCGGACGAACTTGCGGCCCATGGCGTGCGCGACCGACTCCCCGAGGCTCGTCTTGCCGACGCCGGGCGGGCCGACGAGCGCGAGCACGGCACCGCCGCGCCGCCCGCCGATGACCCCGAGACCACGGTCGTTGCGCCGCTTGCGCACGGCCAGGTACTCGGTGATGCGCTCCTTCACGTCCTCCAGGCCGGCGTGCTCGGCGTCGAGCACCGCCTTCGCGCCCTGGATGTCGTAGGCGTCCTCGGTCCGCTCGTTCCACGGCATCTCCAGGACGGTGTCCAGCCAGGTGCGGATCCAGGAGCCCTCGGGCGACTGGTCGGAGGCGCGCTCCAGCTTGTCGACCTCCTTCAGGGCGGCCTCGCGGACCTTCTCGGGCAGGTCCGCGGCCTCCACCCGGGCGCGGTAGTCGTCGGACTCCTCGCCCTCCTCCTGGCCGTTCAGCTCACGCAGCTCCTTGCGGACCGCCTCCAGCTGCCGGCGCAGCAGGAACTCACGCTGCTGCTTGTCGACGCCCTCCTGGACGTCCTTGGCGATGGTCTCGGCCACGTCCTGTTCGGCGAGGTGGTCGCGCAGCTGCTGCGTGGCGAGCCGGAGACGGGCCACCGGGTCGGCGGTCTCCAGCAGTTCGACCTTCTGCTCGGTGGTCAGGAACGGTGAGTAGCCGGAGTTGTCGCCCAGCGCCGAGACGTCGTCGATGGCCTGGACACGGTCCACGACCTGCCAGGCGCCGCGCTTCTTCAGCCAGGCGGTGGCGAGCGCCTTGTACTCCTTGACCAGTTCCGCGGCCTGGCCCGGCAGCGGTTCCGGAACGTTCTCCTCGACGCGGGCGCCCTCGACCCAGAGCGCGGCCCCCGGGCCGGTGGTGCCGGCGCCGATGCGCACCCGGCTCCGGCCGCGGATCAGGGCCCCCGGGTCGCCGTCGGCCAGCCGGCCGACCTGCTCGACCGTGCCGAGGACGCCGGTCTTGGCGTACGTACCGTCGATGCGCGGCACCAGCAGCACCTTGGGCTTCCCGGGCGCCGACCGGGCGGCGGCCTGTGCGGCCTCCACCGCGGCCCGCACCTCGGCGTCGCTCAGGTCCAGCGGAACCACCATCCCGGGCAGCACGACCTCGTCGTCGAGCGGCAGCACGGGCAGGACGAGCGTGAACGCCGTGGACTCAGCAGCCATGATCTCCCCTTAGGCAGTCAACTTGAGCTATGCCGACTCAATGTTTTGGCTGCCCGCGATGTTCCCGGCAGCGTGTTCGCTGTCAGCGATCACCCGATTCCCGCAGGTCGAAGGGCCCATACCCGGCAGGCTCGGACGCGAAGGCACCTCCTGACCCGAGGCCCCGCGCCGCCCCGCCCGGCCCGGCCCGGCACGGCCGCACCGCTACCGACCCGGAGACACCGCAAGGCCCGGAGTCACCGCAGGGCCCGGAGACACCCGGCAGGGCCCGGAGACACCCCGCAGGGCCCGGAGACACCGCCGACCCGGAGGCGCCCCCCGGCCCAAGACGGAGAACAAGCAGAGGTGCGCAACTGCTTCCCGGATCGCGCCCCCGGTCGTGGTGCACCGGCCGCCGGCAGCGCTCGCCGGCAGTGGCCGTCGGCAGCACCCGGCCGCGAGATCCCTACGCGGCGTGCGCCGGTTTCCCCACGGCGGCCGGAAGCGCGGGGGCGTTCCGCCGCCCGCGTCGCAGCAGCGGCCAGCCGGCCACGCCGGTCGCGAGGGCGATGAGATGACCCCAGTTGGTCATCGGGTCCTGGAAGGCGATCAGGTCGTTCAGGAGCAGGCCGCCCGTCAGGGCCAGCAGGGGCCAGCGCAGCCACGGGGTGAGCAGCCCGGCCAGGGCGCCGGCGGTGGCGGCGACGCCGAAGCTGATGCCGTAGTCGAGGCGGTGCAGCGAGGTCGGCGGCAGGTGCCCGAACAGGACCGCCAGGCCCACCGGGACCTCGGTGGCCAGGGTGGCCAGGACATGGCCGGCCAGGAAGACACAGGCTGCCCGTACCCCGCCCGTCCGCCGTTCCAGCGCGGTGAGCACCAGCACGAACGCGAGCGCGTACGGCGAGAGGATCCCGCCCGCGATCCACAGCGCGCTCGCCAGCAGCACCGGCATGGGAGCGCTCGCCAGGTGGACCACGTCCGTGCTGGAGCCCTGGTGGAGGGCGTGCACCCAACCGGGATCCGCCTGGGCCGCGACCAGGGAGGTGACGGCGAGGACGACCGCGTAGCCGAAGGTGAACGGCGTGCCGGCCGGAGTGGGCAGCAGCCGCCACACCCGTTGAGCCGTACGGAGAAGCGGTGCGGCCGGACGGAGAAGCGGTGCGGCCGCAGGCACCGGACCGGGCGCGCGGGCCGCGGCGGGCCCGGGCCCCAGGGGGGACGCGGGGGCGGTGCCGCGCTGGCGTGGCATGCCGTCCAGCAGGCCGGCCGGCGGTGGGACGGCGGCCGTGCCGTCCGGAAGAGGCGTGCCCAGGGCGGGCGGGGACGCGTCCGTCGCAGGGCCCGGCGTGATCCGTTCCACGGTGAGGCGCTCCTTCCGTCGCGCCCCACCCTTCGTGTTCGGCATGCCGCTGTCTATGACCGACGCCACGCGAGAGCGGATTCACAGCAACCCCTCGCCCCCTGCCCGCGTCCGGGTCCGGGTCCTCGCCCGGGCCACTCGTCCGTGGGCGTCATGCGTAATTCCCGTGAATGGCGGGCCGCGTTCAAGCAGGATGTGTCCATGACTGCCCTGCACGACACTCCCGTGGTCCTTGACCGGTGCGACGGCCCCTACGGCGAGGTGGTGCTGCGCAGGCACGGCGCGCTGCTGCAGATCATCGTCAACGGCTGTTTCCTGATGGACACCTCCGACGGCCGCTCGGAGCGGCTGCTGGTGGACGCCGCCCGGGACGCGCTGGACGGGCGGCCGGCGCCGAAGGTGCTGATCGGCGGGCTCGGTGTGGGGTTCTCGCTCGCGCACGCCGCGGCCGACCCCCGGTGGGGGCGGATCACCGTGGTGGAACGGGAGCCGGCCGTCATCGGCTGGCACCGGGACGGGCCGCTGGCCGAGGTGTCCGCCGGCGCACTCGCCGACCCGCGCACCGAGATCGTGGAAGCGGATCTCGTGGCTTACGTCAATGAGACATCGGACACGTTCGACGCGCTGTGTCTCGACATCGACAATGGGCCCGACTGGACCGTCACGGCAGCCAACGACAGTCTCTACTCGCCGGCCGGACTCGCGGCCTGCGCGCGGGTGTTGAGGCCCGGCGGGGTGCTCACGGTGTGGTCGGCGCAACCCTCTCCGGATTTTGAAGGAACCTTGCGGAATGCCGGGTTCCGACAGGTGCGTACCGAAGAGGTGCCCGTTGCCCGGGGCGTTCCGGACGCCGTCCACCTCGCCGTCCGACCTGGATAGCGACAGCGCGGTGAGTCCCCGTAATGTGCTGCCCTGGCGCGGATCATTCAAGCGTCAAACGCAGACATGGGATCACCCCACGGATTCCGGAAAGCAACAACAGGGGCGGGCGATGGAGCAGACACACACCTCCCAGAGCGGCGCGGCGACGACCACCCCGGGCGCGCAGCGCCGGGTGCTGGTCGTCGAGGACGACACGACGATCCTCGACGCCATCGCGGCCCGGCTCCGCGCCGAGGGATTTCTGGTGCAAACGGCGGCCGACGGTCCGGCCGCGGTCGACACGGCCGAGGCATGGCAGCCCGACCTGCTGATCCTCGACATCATGCTGCCCGGCTTCGACGGGCTCGAGGTCTGCCGGCGGGTGCAGGCGCAGCGGCCGGTGCCGGTGCTGATGCTCACCGCGCGGGACGACGAGACGGACATGCTGGTCGGGCTCGGCGTCGGCGCCGACGACTACATGACCAAGCCGTTCTCCATGCGGGAGCTGGCGGCACGCGTGCATGTGCTGCTGCGTCGGGTGGAGCGGGCCGCGCTGGCCGCCACCACGCCCCGCTCCGGCATCCTGCGGCTGGGCGAGCTGGAGATCGACCACGCGCAGCGCAGGGTGCGGGTGAAGTCCGAGGACGTCCACCTGACGCCCACCGAGTTCGATCTGCTGGTGTGCCTGGCGAACACCCCGCGCGCGGTGCTCTCCCGGGAGCAGCTGCTGGCCGAGGTGTGGGACTGGGCGGACGCCTCCGGCACCCGCACGGTCGACAGCCACATCAAGGCGCTGCGCCGGAAGATCGGTGCCGAGCGGATCCGCACCGTGCACGGCGTGGGCTACGCGCTGGAGACACCGACCCCATGAGCGGCGGCGGGCGCCAGGCCGCACGGAGGAGCCCCGGGACCCTCGGCGAGGAACCCTGGGGCGGCGTTCGCCCGTTCTCGATCAAGACCAAGCTGGGTGCTCTGGTCGTCATCGCGGTGCTGATCACCACCGGTCTGTCGATCGTCGCGGTGCACACCAAGACGGAGCTGCGCTTCATCACGGTCTTCTCGATGATCGCCACGCTGCTGATCACGCAGTTCGTGGCCCACTCGCTCACCATGCCGCTGGACGAGATGAACGCGGTGGCCCGCTCCATCTCGCAGGGCGACTACACGCGCCGGGTGAAGGAGAACCGCCGGGACGAACTCGGCGACCTGGCCCAGACGATCAACGTCATGGCCGACGAACTGGAGGCCCAGGACAGCCAGCGCAAGGAGCTGGTGGCGAACGTCTCGCACGAGCTGCGCACTCCTATCGCGGGCCTGCGGGCGGTGCTGGAGAACATCGTCGACGGGGTCACCGAGGCCGACCCGGAGACCATGCGGACGGCCCTGAAGCAGACCGAACGGCTGGGCCGCCTGGTGGAGACCCTGCTGGACCTCTCCCGCCTCGACAACGGCGTCGTGCCGCTGAAGACGCGGCGCTTCGAGGTGTGGCCGTACCTGTCCGGTGTGCTGAAGGAGGCCAACATGGTCGCCTCGGCGCGCGCGGGCATCGCCTCCGGCTCGGGCAGCCACACCCGCACCGACGTCCACCTGCACCTCGACGTCTCACCGCCGGAGCTGACCGCGCACGCGGACCCCGAGCGCATCCACCAGGTCGTCGCCAACCTGGTCGACAACGCGGTCAAGCACAGCCCGCCGCACGGCCGGGTGACGCTGAAGGCACGGCGCGGGTCGCAGCCGGAGTCGCTCCAGCTGGAGGTCCTGGACGAGGGGCCCGGCATCCCCCGGTCGGAGTGGCACCGGGTGTTCGAGCGGTTCAACCGCGGGGCGGTGACCCGGCCGCACGGCCCGGGCAGCGACGGCGGTACCGGGCTGGGGCTGGCCATCGCCCGGTGGGCCGTGGATCTGCACGGCGGCCGGATCGGTGTGGCCGAATCCGAGCGGGGCTGTCGGATCATCGTCACTCTTCCGGGCCTGACTTCCGTCCCGAGTTGACGTAGGGTCCGAACCGGAAGCACAAGATCCACGACGATCGCTGCCGCTCCGTGCAGCTGGACACGTGTGATCAGGGCAGGCCCGCGCCACCCGTCGAACGAAGACGCGCCGGGCCCGCGCCGGTGCACCCTCTCACATGCGGAACCACGCTTGTTTCCCGCCATTTCAAGCCCTGAAACAAGATTTCTGATGTGACTTACGCGACGATGAACCGGCCCGACCTGACCTTCACGGTCTTGGAGGCGTAGCCTTTATTCCCGCTGTCCATCACCTTGTGAAGCGGAAGAGGGCGGTTGCCGCCGTGTCGCCACAGTCCCCCAGTAACTCGAGCATCTCGACCGACGACCAAGCCGGGAAGAACCCCGCTGCTGCGTTCGGTCCCAACGAGTGGCTCGTCGACGAGATCTATCAGCAGTACCTCCAGGACCCGAATTCGGTAGACCGAGCCTGGTGGGACTTCTTCGCCGACTACAAGCCGGGTGCTCCTGCCACCCCGGCTCCGGCGGGTACTGCGGCCGCGGGGGCCGCAGAGCCCACCGCGGCCCCCCAGGCCCGGCCAGCGGCCCCGGCTCCGGCCCCCCAGGCCGCCGCCCCGGCGCCCGCGGCCCCGAAGCCCGCCCAGGCCCCCCCGGCCCAGCCCGCCGCCGCTCCCGCGGCGCAGGCCGCCCCCGCCCCGGCCAAGCCGGCGACGCCCGCACAGGCGCCCGCTCAGCCGAAGGCGAAGGCCGCCCCCGCCGCGCAGGCGCCCGAGGGTCCGGAGTACGTGACGCTGCGTGGTCCGTCCGCAGCCGTCGCGAAGAACATGAACGCCTCGCTGGAGCTGCCGACCGCCACCTCGGTCCGCGCGGTCCCGGTGAAGCTGCTGTTCGACAACCGGATCGTCATCAACAACCACCTCAAGCGCGCCCGCGGCGGGAAGATCTCCTTCACGCACCTCATCGGGTACGCGATGGTGCAGGCCATCAAGGCCATGCCGGCGATGAACCACGCCTTCGGCGAGAAGGACGGCAAGCCGACCCTGATCAAGCCGGCGCACGTCAACCTCGGCCTGGCCATCGACCTGGTCAAGCCGAACGGTGACCGCCAGCTCGTCGTGGCCGCCATCAAGAAGGCCGAGACGCTGAACTTCTTCGAGTTCTGGCAGGCCTACGAGGACATCGTCCGCCGCGCCCGCGACGGCAAGCTGACGATGGACGACTTCACCGGTGTCACGGTCTCCCTGACCAACCCCGGCGGCCTCGGCACCGTCCACTCCGTGCCGCGTCTGATGCCCGGCCAGTCCGTGATCATGGGCGTCGGCTCCATGGACTACCCGGCGGAGTTCCAGGGCACCAGCCAGGACACCCTGAACAAGCTCGGCATCTCGAAGGTCATGACGCTCACGTCGACCTACGACCACCGGGTGATCCAGGGCGCCGCCTCCGGCGAGTTCCTGCGCCAGGTCGCGAACCTGCTGCTGGGCGAGAACGGCTTCTACGACGACATCTTCGAGGCGCTGCGCATCCCCTACGAGCCGGTCCGCTGGCTCAAGGACATCGACGCCAGCCACGACGACGACGTCACCAAGGCCGCCCGCGTCTTCGAGCTGATCCACTCCTACCGGGTCCGCGGCCACGTCATGGCCGACACCGACCCGCTGGAGTACCGCCAGCGCAAGCACCCCGACCTGGACATCGTCGAGCACGGCCTCACCCTGTGGGACCTGGAGCGCGAGTTCGCCGTCGGCGGCTTCGCCGGCAAGTCGATGATGAAGCTGCGCGACATCCTCGGCGTGCTGCGCGACTCGTACTGCCGCACCACCGGCATCGAGTTCATGCACATCCAGGACCCCAAGCAGCGCAAGTGGATCCAGGACCGCGTGGAGCGCCCGCACTCCAAGCCGGAGCGCGAGGAGCAGCTGCGCATCCTGCGCCGGCTGAACGCGGCGGAGGCGTTCGAGACCTTCCTGCAGACCAAGTACGTCGGCCAGAAGCGCTTCTCGCTGGAGGGCGGCGAGTCCGTCATCCCGCTGCTCGACGCGGTGATCGACTCCGCGGCCGAGTCGCGTCTGGACGAGGTCGTCATCGGCATGGCCCACCGCGGCCGGCTGAACGTGCTGGCGAACATCGTCGGCAAGTCGTACGCGCAGATCTTCCGCGAGTTCGAGGGCAACCTCGACCCGAAGTCGATGCACGGCTCCGGCGACGTGAAGTACCACCTGGGCGCCGAGGGCACCTTCACGGGCCTGGACGGCGAGCAGATCAAGGTCTCGCTGGTCGCCAACCCCTCGCACCTGGAGGCGGTGGACCCGGTCCTGGAGGGCGTCGCCCGCGCCAAGCAGGACATCATCAACAAGGGCGGCACGGACTTCACCGTCCTGCCGGTGGCGATCCACGGCGACGCGGCCTTCGCGGGCCAGGGCGTGGTGGCCGAGACCCTGAACATGTCGCAGCTGCGCGGCTACCGCACCGGCGGCACGGTCCACATCGTCATCAACAACCAGGTCGGCTTCACCGCGGCCCCCGAGTCCTCGCGTTCCTCCATGTACGCGACGGACGTGGCCCGCATGATCGAGGCCCCGATCTTCCACGTGAACGGTGACGACCCGGAGGCCGTCGTGCGCGTGGCGCGGCTCGCCTTCGAGTTCCGCCAGGCGTTCAACAAGGACGTGGTGATCGACCTCATCTGCTACCGCCGCCGCGGTCACAACGAGTCGGACAACCCGGCCTTCACCCAGCCGCTGATGTACGACCTGATCGACAAGAAGCGCTCGGTGCGCAAGCTCTACACCGAGTCCCTGATCGGTCGCGGCGACATCACCCTGGAAGAGGCCGAGCAGGCCCTCCAGGACTACCAGGGCCAGCTGGAGAAGGTCTTCACCGAGGTCCGCGAGGCCACCTCGCTGCCGGCCACCGGTGACGCCCAGGCGCCGCAGGACGGCTTCCCGGTCGCGGTCCCGACCGCGATCTCGGCGGAGGTCGTCAAGCGGATCGCCGAGTCCCAGGTCAACGTCCCCGACCACATCACCGTCCACCCGCGTCTGCAGCCGCAGCTGCAGCGCCGTGCGGCGATGGTCGAGGACGGCACGATCGACTGGGGCATGGGCGAGACCCTCGCCGTCGGCTCCCTGCTGCTGGAGGGCACCCCGGTCCGCCTCGCGGGCCAGGACTCCCAGCGCGGCACCTTCGGCCAGCGCCACGCGGTGCTGATCGACCGGGAGACCGGCGAGGAGTACACCCCGCTCCAGTACCTGTCGGACGAGCAGGCCCGCCTGAACGTCTACAACTCCCTGCTCTCCGAGTACGCGGCGATGGGCTTCGAGTACGGCTACTCGCTGGCCCGCCCGGACGCGCTCGTGATGTGGGAGGCGCAGTTCGGCGACTTCGTCAACGGCGCGCAGACGGTCGTGGACGAGTTCATCTCCTCGGCCGAGCAGAAGTGGGGCCAGACCTCCGGCGTCACCCTGCTGCTGCCGCACGGCTACGAGGGCCAGGGCCCGGACCACTCCTCGGCCCGCCCCGAGCGCTTCCTCCAGCTGTGCGCGCAGAACAACATGACGGTCGCCATGCCGACGTCGCCGTCGAACTACTTCCACCTCCTGCGGTGGCAGGTGCACAACCCGCACCACAAGCCGCTGGTCGTCTTCACCCCGAAGTCGATGCTGCGTCTGAAGGCCGCGGCCTCGAAGGCGGAGGAGTTCACCACGGGCGAGTTCCGCCCGGTCATCGGCGACAGCACGGCCGACCCGGCCGCGGTCCGCAGGGTCGTCTTCTGCGCCGGCAAGGTCTACTACGACCTGGAGGCCGAGCGGGTCAAGCGCGGCGCCACGGACACGGCGATCATCCGCATCGAGCGCCTGTACCCGCTGCCGGGTGCCGAGCTCCAGGCGGAGGTCAACAAGTACCCGAACGCCGAGAAGTACCTGTGGGCGCAGGAGGAGCCGGCGAACCAGGGTGCCTGGCCGTTCATCGCGCTCAACCTGATCGACCACCTGGACCTGGCGGTCGGCGCGGACATCCCGGCCGGCGAGCGGCTGCGGCGCATCTCGCGCCCGCACGGCTCGTCCCCGGCGGTGGGTTCGGCCAAGCGCCACCAGGCCGAGCAGGAGCAGCTGGTGCGTGAGGTGTTCGAGGCGTAGCGCCTCCGGCGGTTCACCGAACCTCAGGGCCCGGTGCCGAGTTCTTACTCGGCACCGGGCCCTTCGCCTACTCGTGGGGGCGGTGGAAGCCGTGCGCGACTGCGGGCCCTCCGTGGCCGCTCGCGCAGTTCCCCGCGCCCCTCTCGGGGCGCTCTAGCCCAAGTACGCCTCGAAGTCCCAGTACGGCCTCACCCGTTGGCGGGCCGAGAGGGTGTGGGGGTGCTGGGCTCCGAGGGAGCGGGTGAGGGCCAGCAGCGCGTCCTCCTCCAGCTTGCCCGCCTCCTCCTGCTCGTGTGCCGCCCGCAGATCCGCGGCCAGCGCCACCTGGCAGGACAGGGTGAGCGGGTGCTCGTGCCCCAGGGTGTGCCGGACCCGGCGCAGGGTGTCCCGGCTCAGCTCCACCGCGTCGTCGATCCGGCCGTTGAAGTTGCGCGCGCCGGCCGCGTTGAGGGCGCAGCCCAGGACCCAGGGGTGGTCCGGGCCGAGCGTCGCGGTGAGACCGGCGAGCGCGGACTCGAACATCGACAGCGCCTCGGCCCGCTCGCCCGCGGCCTGCATCACCAGCCCGGTGTTGGAGAGCATGCCCGTGGCCACGGGGTGTGCGGGGCCGAGCAAGGACCGATAGCCCGTCTCCGCCTCGTCGATGAGGTCGCGGGCCTGCCTGAGGTCGCCGTGTTCGCGCAGGAAGTTGCCGTAGTTGGTGAGGAACGACAGGGTGCGGTAGTGCTCGCGGCCGTGCAGCTGGATCAGCTGGTCCAGCAGGCTGGACATGGCCGGCCCGACGTCCGGGGCGTGCCCGCCCTCGCGACGCCGGCACATGGCCAGCTGGGAACGGGCTTCGAGGGTCTGCGGGTGCTGCGGGCCGAGCACCTGCACATGGAGCCGTACGACCGGTTCCTGCCGGGCCAGCGCCTCCCGGTAGCGGCCGAGCAGCCGGAGGCTGTGGGTGACCGCGTTTCCGGAGTGGAGGGTGTTGATGTGCCGGGCGCGCAGCACCGTCTCGCCTCGGGCCAGGGTGTCCAGGTCGAGGTCCAGTGCCTCGGCGTACCGGCCCAGCATACGCAGGGTGACGGCGAGGTTGTGCCGGGCGACCAGGGTGGGGGGCTGGTCCGGGCCGAGGAGCCGCTCGTTGCCGTCGAGCACCTCGCGCTGGAGGTCGTACGCCTCCTGGTAACGGCCCAGGGAGCGCAGGCCGGACGCGATGGCGCTCTTGCTGACCAGCTCGCCGATCTCGTTGCGCCGGGGCGCGGCCCGCAGCTGCTTCAGCACGCCCCGGTGCAGCTCGTACAGCTCGCGGAACCGGCCACGGTTGCGCAGCATGTTGCCCTCCTGGGTGGCCAGGTCGAGCATCGGCTGGTCGATCGGATCCATGAACCGGGCCCACTGTTCGCGCACCTGCTGCGCCAGTTCCAGGCCGCCGCTGTACTCACCGCTGCGGGTGCAGTACCGCAGACAGTTCAGCACCAGCTCCTGCACGCGTGGCTGGCGGCTCTCCAGGGCGCCGGACGGCTCCAGGTGGGGCAGGAGTTCGGCGTAGCGCGGCCAGTTCCGGCTGTCGGCGGGGTTGCCCGGGTCGGCCTCGGCGAGCAGGGTGCGCACCGCCCGCCGGTGCAGGTCGCCGCCGTTGTCGCCGGTCAGTTTGGAGACGATGTCGTGGACCAGCCGGTGCATGTGCACCGACTCCTGGTGCGGGCCCGCCTCGGCGGCGAGCGGCCCGCGGGTCTCCCGGGTGAGCACCGAGTAGTTCACCAGGGTGTCCAGGGCCCGGGTCCAGGCCGGCAGGTCGGCGGACATCCAGCGCAGTTCCTCAGGCAGCTCCGCGCGCGGGTAGGCCCGGATGAGGCCGAGCGGGATGCGGCCGGGAGCGAAGGACGTGCACAGGCCGAGCACGTCGATGGCCTGCGGCTGGGAGCGGCGCAGCCTGTTGAGCAGTATGGCCCAGGAGGTGAGGGAGGACTGCGGGAAACCCTCGCCGGTCACGGGCTCGTCGACGGTGGACAGCCGCCGTTCGCGGACCATCCGCAGATACTCGTCCACCTCCATGCCGGACTCGCCGAGCCAGGAGGCGGCCTGCACCAGCGGCAGCGGCACGTCACCGAACTCGGCGGCCACCTCGTCGGCCTCCTGTGCGGTGATGTGCGTGGCGCGGCGCATCAGATAGCCGGTGGACTCCGGTCGCAGGAACGTGGGGATCTCCAGCACGTCGGTGTGCTCGCCCCAGCCCCGGTTGCGGGAGGTGATCAGGACGTGTCCGGTGCCCTGCGGGAGCAGCGTCGTCACACCCTCGATGTCGTCCCAGCCGTCGAAGACCAGCAGCCAGTTCGCGTACGGCTCCCCGCGGCGCAGCGCGTTGCGGACGGCGCGGATGCGTTCGCCGGGCTCGCTGCCGATGCGCAGGCCGAGTTCGACGGCGAGTTCGCCCAGGCGGTCGCGCTGGATGGTGCGGTCGTCGCTGTTGACCCACCACACCAGGTCGTAGTCGGTGCTGAAACGGTGCGCGTACTCGGCGGCCAGCTGTGTCTTGCCGATGCCGGACATGCCGACGAGGGTGCAGGCGGCGGCGCCGCGCTCGGCGTCGGCGAGCCGCTGGTGGAGTTCGCCCAGCAGGTCGTCGCGACCGGTGAAGCGCGGGTTGCGGCGCGGCACCTCGCCCCAGATCTCGCAGCGCTCGTCCGGGTAGCGGATCCGGCCGGACAGCGCGCGCGGACGGGCCAGCGGCTCCAGGCCGAGCCGGTGCAGCAGCCGCTCCTCGGCGGCCTCCTCGCTCAGCGCCCACAGGCTGGCCGGTTCCAGTACGGCGGTGGCGGGCAGCAGCGACCGGTTGGTGAGGTTGACCGCGGCGAACCGGTCGGCGTGGGCGGCGACGAAGCCGCGCAGCGCGTCGTTCCACTCGCCGGGCGGGCGCGGGCCCAGCTCGAAGAACCAGTCGTTGAGGACCAGCAGCACCTTTCCGCTGGCCAGCAGCAGATCGCCGAGCGAGTCCTCCAGCGCGACCTCGCGCGGCGGGTCCCAGCGCTGGAGGGTGGCCCGGTGTCCGTGCCGTTCGAGGCACTGCGCGATCCACGCCGCCCACGACCGGTAGTACCCCGGGAAGACCACGAGCACATGCTCGGGTACCGCCGCGCCGTTCGCGCCCGGCCGCCGCTGTTCCGCCATCGCCGCTCCCTGCTCCCACCGCGGCTGCCGGTCTCCTGCGGCAGCCCCGTGCACAACGTAACGCAATAAGCCGTCTACGGAGCGTCATCCCGGCGGCGGGCGGCCACCCCGAGGTGTGCGTGATGGCGGCCCATATGCCGGACGAACTCCCTTCCCTGCGGGGTCAGTTCATCGGACTCGGCCAGCACGGACAAGGCCCCGGCGACCTGCTCCCGGCACATCTCGAACCGTTCCGCGGCGCGCCGTCGCCACGCCCAGGCGGGTCCGGCGCGGGCCCGCCACCACAGGTCCAGCAGCGCCAGGTGCGCGTAGGCGCCCTGGAGGACGCCCGGGACCGGGCGCGGGTCGCGCCGCCAGCCCACCCGGTGCAGGCTGCCGCCGGGCCGCCACAGCGGGACGAGTTCGTCCAGCACGGCCAGCTTGGTGTGGTGCGTCTCGTGCACCAGCAGCTCGACCAGCTCCCGCCGGTCGGCCGGCAGCTGGGCCAGGACGGCACCGGGCGCGGTCCGCACGGTGGCACTGAGCGGCGGTCCACCCGCCGGCGGTACGAGCGGGACGACGGCGCGGACGAGCGCGGTGGTCTCGGCGGCCCGGGCGGGGTGGGTCGCGGCCAGCAGGGCGTGCGCGTCCCGCCACCGGGCGGCCCACCCGGCATGGTCGGAGCAGGGGCGCTCGGCCGCGGGCAGCGCCGCCGGTCCGATGCCGCCCACGGGCACCCGGTAGGGGTCCACGTCGTCGAGTACGGCGGTGCCGCCGGGCAGCGTGTGCAGCGCCGACCAGGCGAGGGCGCCGTCGGCGCTCCAGCGGGTGCCGGGTCCGGCCACGGCGGGGCCGGGCAGCAGCAGGGTCTGGCCGGCACTGTCGGTGATCCGCAGGGCGCCCGCCCGGCCGGACAGCCGGACCCGGCCGCGGGCGCAGCGCAGCAGTCCGATGCCGGGCAGCGGCAGGGTGCCGGCCGGCAGCGGGCGGGTGGTGGTGAACCGGCAGCGGGCGCGCAGGGCGGCGGCGACGGCCACCGCTCCCAGGCCGGCCAGGGCCTCGTGGAAGTCCGGGCCGTCGGGCGCGGCGAGCGCCGCGGCCAGCCAGGCGCCGGTCGTCGGATAGTCGAGTACGGCGCGTACGGCCGGGGCGTCGGTCCGCTCGGCCCGCTCCAGCAGCGCCCAGTCGTCCTCGAAGCGCCGCCGTACCGCCGCGGACAGGGTGCCCCGCAGAGTGTCGACCCGGACCAGGAGGGACTTCAGCAGCAGCATCCGCCGGGCATGCAGGGCGGCGCCCAGAATCCCGGTGGCCGCGGGCACCGGCCGGGTACGGGCCAGGTCGCGGAGGATCCCGGCCGGCACCGGGGCAAGCATCCCGGACGGCACCGCTCCGCCCCCGGGGGCGACCGGCCGTACGCCTCCAGCAGGCCCGGAAGTGACCGGCCGTACGCCTGCAGCGGGGCCGGGGGCGGCCGGGACGGTGGGCCGTATGTCTTCCGCGGGTCCGGATGCGGCCGGTCGTACGCCTCCCGCGGGGCCGGAGGCGGCCGGGGCGGTCGACCGCACGACTTCCACAGGCCCGGAAGTGACCGGCCGTACGCCTCCAGCGGGGTCGGAGGCGGCCGGGACGGTCGACCGCACGACTTCCACAGGCCCGGAAGTGACCGGCCGTACGCCTCCAGCAGGCCCAGGGGCGACCGGGGCGGCCGGTCGAACGGCTCCGGGGGCGGCCGGGTTGGCCGGCCGTACGCCTTTGGCAGGTCCGGGGGCGGCCGGTCGTACGCCTCCCACGGGGCCGGGGATGGGCGGGGCGGTCGGGCGTATGTGTTCCGCGGGTCCGACGGCTCCCGGGTTCATGCCACGGTGTCCTCGCCGCGTAAGGACTGCCTCGCGGGTCCGGCCGAAAACACACGCTCGGGTCCGTCCGGCGCGATCCCGTCGTCGCCGCCGGTGGTGTACCAGACCCGGCGCAGCCCCTCCGGGTCGGCGAGCACCCCGGCGACCGCCGCGAGCACCGCCGGATGGTCCATGGCACGCAGTGTCCGCAGGTCGACGTCGGTGAGGTCGGACGGCAACACGGCCTCTACGACGTCCTCGCCTAGGCCGGCCCCCCGTGACTTTGGCTCCCCCACCCTCGGCTCCTCCCTGCACTACGCCCGCCCCGCGCAGCCGCAGTGGCTGCCCACTTCTTCCCGACAGGCCGGAAGCAGAAACCCCGGACGGCTCAACTCCGGTCAAGTTCGCCCGCGCCGACCCAGTCCTGGGCCCAAGGCCACCAGGGCGGAGCCGTTTCCCGCCACGCCTGCTCCGGCAGCGACCGGGCGTCCGCGGGCGGCGGTTCCTGCTCCGCCCGCCGGGTCAGCTCGACATCGGCCCAGTCGACCCGGCGCAGCGCCCCGACGAGCCGCTGCCACTGTTCCCGGGCCGCCCGGAACGCGCCGCCGGCCGCGCCGGGCCGCCCCATCAGCGCCAGCACCGCGCCGCAGCCGTGCCGGGCGCGGGCGGCCGTCACCGAGCCGGGGTCGCCGCCATGGGCCGCCTCCGCCTCCCGCTCGGCGTTCTCGTACGCCTGTAGCGCCTCCGTCAGCATCGGCGCGCCCGCGTGGTACCAGCCCTCCAGCCGCACCCGGCCCAGCTGGAGCCACACCTCGGCCCGTACGGCCGCGTCGGTCGCCGCGCGCACCGCCTGGCCGAGCAGATGCCGGCTCTCGAACAGGTCGGGCAGGAAACCGAGATGGCGGAAGCGCTGGGCGAGCGCGCTGCCGACCAGGCCCTGGAGCCGGCCGCGGTGCGCGGAGCGGGCGGGCAACGACTTCAGCGCCTCGCGCAGCACGTACTCGGCCCGGTCCACCACACCGGCGCCGTCGCCCGCCGAGGCCCGTCTGAGCAGCGACTCGCCCCAGGCGGTGAGGAGTTGGACGCGCAAAGTGCCGTCGGCGGGGGCGAGCAGCGCGGCACGCTCGTAAGCCGCGTCGGCCTCCCCGGGCTCCCCGGCCGCGGCGTGGAACGCGGCGAGCGCGGTCAGCGACGGCAGCAGCAGGGCCGGGTCGTCGCCGGCGGCCCGCCGGGCCTCGTGCAGCGCCTGCCGGGTCTCGGCGTCCTCGGCGCCGGCCCCGCGCAGCGCCCGCGCGAGATCGAGCAGCGCGGGCCCGCGCACGGCGTCGGAGGCCCGCTCCCGCACCAGCAGCGCGCAGGCTTCGCGCAGTTCGGGTACGGCGGCACCGGGATGCCGCAGATCGAGCAGGATCCGGCCCCGCAGCAGCAGCCGTTCCCGATGAACGCCCACCTCCCAGGGCGCCACCGCCGCCCTGGCCCCGCCTCCCTGCCCAGCTCCCCCGGCCTCACCTGCCCCACGGACCCCACCGACGCCAACGCCACTCACGCCACCCACGCCAACGCGGAACGACGCGTCGCCGACCCCGATGCCGCCACCGCCGCTGTCCCGGCCCGCGGTCCCGTCCGCGCCCCGGTCGCTGTCCCCGTCTGTGCCCGCGCCCGCGTCCCTCTTCCCGCCCGCGTCCCGGCCCCCGACCTCCGGGTCCCGGCCCCCGGCCCTGCCGGCGTCTCCGGCCCCGATCGCGACCCCGCCGGCGTCCCGGGCCGCGGCCCCGTCCGGGTCTGAGGTGGGGGCGCCCTGCCAGCTACGGGACGTGGTGGTGATCCGGGGCCAGGGCGGGGTGTCGGCGTCCAGGGTGCGCAGGGCTTCGGCCAGTTGGTCCGTCTCCGCCGTCAGGCGCCACAACTCACGGCGGCAGGAAGCGAGTTCCAGGGCCGCCTCGGCCCGCTCCCGGCTGTCGGCCGGGGCCGCGGCGTACGCGGTGGCGAGTTCGGCCGCGGCCTCCCGCAGCAGCCCGGCCCGCCGTCCCTCCGTCCGCGCGCCCGCCGTGCCGGCCTCCGCGCGCAGCACGCGGCCGAGGACCAGGCGGGCCCGGGTCGCCGCGGCGGGTGCGAGGGCGGGGGCAGGGGCCGGCGCGGCGGCCGTGCTCGCCGCGGCGATCCGGGCCTGTTCCCGGGCCCGGCGCAGCATCTCCGGGTCGGCGAGCTGCCGCCACCCCGCGAGCAGTCGTTCGGCCTCGGTCAGCGGGTCGGGCGTGACCAGGTCCGGGAGGTAGAACCGCAGCACACGCGCGGGGATGCGGGCGAACAGCTCGGTCTCCACGCTGCCGCCGTCCCGCGCCCCACCCTCCTCGGTGGGCTGCCCGGTGCCTGCGGCCGGGGCGCGATCGGCCAGCCGGGCCGCGGCCAGGGCGGCGAAGTTGCGGGTGCCCTTGCCGAAGTGCCGTTCCACGTAGGCCGAGCAGTGCTTGAGGACGAGACCGGCGGTGTCCTGGTCGAGGGAGGACAGCAGCAGGTCCTGCATCCGGGGCGAGTAGGCGAAGCAGGGCTGGCCCCCGGTACCGGGCAGCTGCCGCAGCAGTCCGCCGAGCAGCACCTCGGCCAGTTCCATGGGTCCGGTGTCGGGCAGCATGGCCCGCTGGACCAGCTGCATCACGGGCAGGGTGAGAGGCGCGGCGGCGAGGTAGACGGCGAGCCGGAGGGCGCCGGGCGAGGCCCCGGCGCGGAAAGCGCGCAGCAGGTCGTCGTCGCTGCGCGGCGGCGGGGCGGTGGCCGGTTCCGCGGGTACCACGGCGGGGTGGGCGAAGCCGGCCCAGGCGTGCTCGCGGGTCGGTCCGGTACCGGCGAGCAGCCGGGCGAACGCCTCGAACGCCTCCGGGGTGGGCTGGAGCACGGGCACCGGCCGGGCGCCGGGCGGGATCTCCTCCCAGGGCTCGTCCTCGGGCAGGAAATCGAGGCGCCCGCCGGTCTCTCCGGTGCGGACCAGCAGCCCGGGCTCGGCGGGCAGCGCGGTACGGCCCCACAGGCGGGGCGGCAGCGGCTGGATCACCGCCAGCGGGGCGGTGCGCGGCCAGCCGTGCAGCAGGCGCTGCGCGATGCCGTGCTGCCACAGCGGACCGACGCAGTCGCTGATGACGAAGGTGAGCCGGCGCCCGCTGGGATCGTGCAGCTCGTCGGCGGGGCGCAGCCGGGTGCGCCGGCCGGGACCGGCGGTGGTACCGACGAGGGGAGCGCCGGAGTCGTCGGCGTACAGGTGGTGGACGCGGACGGAGGCGAACGCGCCGGACTGCTGGCAGGCCTGGCGCAGTTCCTCGACCATCTCGCCCCACACGGCCATGGCGGGACCGGTGTCCATGAGCAGCTGCACGTCGCAGCGCCGGTGGCGGCCGGGCCGGGTGACGGGGAGCAGGATGCCGCTGGCGGCGGCCCGGTCCGCCGTGGCCGCCTCGTCGATCCGCTCGTCCTGGCCGTGCACGGAGGCCGTCCGGTACCGGCCGAGGACACGCAGTGCCTTCTGCAGGCCCAGCAGTCCGGGCAGGGCGCCGGCGGCGGGGGCGCGGACCGGGAAGAGCACGGGGGCGTCCCCGGTCCGGCCGTGCGAGCCGGGGCCGAGGGTGTGCAGCGGGACGGCCGGGGCGGGTGCCGCCGCGGAGGGCGCCGGCGGGGCGCCCGGACCGGCTGCCGGAGAGGCACCGGCCGGTGCGGCCTCCGCTTCCGGGCCGGGCACGCCGTCCGGCCCCGCCGCGCGGGTGCCGGTGCGGGGGGTGCCCGGGCTACCAAAGTTGGGGTTGCCAAGGCTGCCGGGGTTGTCGCCGGATGGGGTCGTGCCGAGCCGCCGGGCCAGCCACAGCGCGTCCGCCACGTCCTCGGCGGTCGGCTGGAGGCCGCCCTGGCGCAGCTTGCCGATCAGCTCGTCCAGACGCATCCCCGGCATCCGCCTCTCACCTCGTGCGGTCGAGTGGTTGCATCAGCATCTCGGCGATCCGCTCGCGGGTGAGGCCCTGGGCGTGCGGATCGTGCTGGGTGAGGAACAGGGCGTTGAGGAGCTGGTCCGCGGCGAGCACCTCGCCGGGTTCGCGCTCCAGGAACCTGCGGATCAGGTCGGCGCCGGCGCCGGCGCCGTCCTCACCGAGGTGCGCCTCGACCATGGCGGTGAGCTGCTCCTCACCGGGCGGGTCGAGTTCCAGCTGGACGCAGCGGCGCAACAGCGGGGCGGGGAAGTCCCGTTCGCCGTTGGAGGTCAGCACGATCACCGGGAACGCGGTGCACGCGATGCGCCCGCCGTGCACGGCGACCCGGTCACCGTCGTGCGTGAGCACCTCGACGACGGGTTCGCGGTCCGCCAGCCGTTCCAGCTCGGGAATCGAGAACTCGCCCTCCTCCAGGGTGTTCAGCAGGTCGTTGGGCAGGTCGAGGTCGCTCTTGTCCAGCTCGTCGATGAGCAGCACACGGGGCTGCTCGGCGGGCAGGAGCGCGGTGCCGAGCGGCCCGAGCCGGAGGTAGGAGCCGATGCCGGAGGCGGCGGCACCCCCCTCGTCCCCGCGGGCGCGCTCCAGCTGGACGTCCTGGAGCCGGGCTATGGCGTCGTAGCGGTACAGCCCGTCCTGGAGGGTGGTGCGGCTGACGATGGGCCAGCGCAGCACCTTGCCCAGGCCGAGTTCGTGGGCGATGGCATACGCGAGGGTCGACTTGCCCGTTCCCGGGTTGCCGGTCACCAGCAGGGGCCGCCGCAGATAGAGGGCGGCGTTGACCGCGTCCACCTCGGCCGGCCGGGGCGCGTAGTTCTCGACCAGACGGCGGCGCACTCCGAGCCGGCGGGCGCTGCTGGGGTCCTCCGGGCCGCTCCCGGTGTCCTCCCGGGAGGCGGCGAAGTCGCGCCAGGGCGGCGGCGCCGGCAACCGTCGCATGCCGTCGTGCGGCTGACCCACTCCGCGGTAGATCCGCCAGTCGTTCACCTTGGGCTCCTCCCGGCTTCGGTGATCATGCAGCGGGCCCGGCCGTCCGACGTACGAGGCTACCGTCCGCCGCCCGTGCCCGCCGGGGTTCGCGGCGCCCAGTCCCCCATCCTTTCCGGTGAACGGCCCTATCACTCGGTGGAGTTGACGGCGCGTTCACCCGGACGGGGGCACCGGCGGGTCAGCCGCCGGGCGAGGCCAGCGGCGGCGGCCGCATGCTCTCCGTCCCGTACGGCGGCCGGTCCGGCGGGTCGAACAGTACGGCGATCTTCCCGCGCAGGCCGTTCGCCCGGGCCGTGTCCGGGTCGGCCAGCCGGATGCGCAGGTCGCGGACCGGGCCGTGCAGCCCGTCGGCGTGCCCGGCGAATCCCAGCAGCCCGGCGGCCTGCTGATGGAAGTCCCCGCACTCCCCATGATCATGCCGGTCGCGGCGCCACAGCACCACCGAGTGCCCGGAGCGCAGCGCGTCCCGCATCGCCGCGTACCCCTCGCCGCTGCCGACGGGGCCGCAGTAGACGGGCACGGAGGCGTCGCTCATCGCCGACAGATCGCCGTAGTACGGGTACTTGCCCCCGGCCGGGGCACCCGGCGGGTGGCCGTCGGCGGGGGGCCGCCCGTGCAGCGTCCCGTGCGCCAGCGGTCCGCGCAGGACGCCCTTCCAGCGTCGGCGCCATTCCGGGGAGGGCGGCAGGCCGTTGCGCCGGACGTCCCGGACGACGACGGTCCGCCGCATTCCGAGCGGCAGGGCCCGCTCGTCCACGAAGTCGTCGTCCTCGTCGTCCTCGTCGTCCTCACCGCCCCAGCCTCCCCCGGCGCCCCAGCCGTCGTCCGGCGCGCCGGGCAGCAACTGCCAGTCGTCCACCGGGAGATCGAACAGCTTGCGGGGCAGGAAGACCTCGATCGCGGCGAGGTGCTCCCCGTGGTCCCCCTGGCTCAGCGCCCGGGCCAACGGCTCCCGCAGCGCCCCCGCCAGCTCCTCGGCCCGCGCGCCCCGGTCGTCGCCGGCGACCGGGGTGACGTCCTGGCCGTCGTAGATCAGCTGCACGCTCCACGGATGCCGGCCGTAGGTGGCGGGGCCGACCTTGACGAGCACGTCGGTGCGGGTGCCGGAGGTGGACACGCCGGTGCGGAGGCCGAAGGGGGGCACGTCGGTGCGGGTGCCGGAGGGGGGCACGCCGGTACCGGTGCCGTAGGAGGGCACGCCGGCCGACTGTGCGGCGCGGCTCCGGTCGGCGGCGGGCGACGGCGCCGGTTCCGGGGCGCCGACGGGAGCCTCGGCGGGCGCGGTGGACTCGAGCGCGGTGGGCGCAGGCGCGGTGGACGTGGACGCGTGTCCGGTGGGGAGCGGCGGCTCGGTGGGTGATGGCGTGCCGGCGCATTCGGTCGGGGGCGGCGCTTCGACGGAGCCGACCGCGGACAGCGCGTCCAGGGACTCGGCCGGCGGGGGCACTTCGGCCGTCCCACCCTGCGGCAGGACGCCGGACGTCCCGTTCAGCACCGGCGCCCCGTTCGGCGTCGGCGCCCCGTTACACACCGGCGCCCCCCTAGGCGTCGGCGGCCCGTTAGGCGTCGGCGCTCCGGTCGACGTCGGCGCCCTGTCCGGCGGCACCGGCGTTCCGTTGGGACGGCCGTCGGGAAGCATCCCGGAGGGGGGATCACCGGGCGACGTGGGCGCGCAGTCGGCCCGCTCCGCCCCGTCGGCCCCCTCCAGCAGCGCGCGGATGGCCTCGCCGACCGCCCAGTGGCTGTGCCCGACGGCCTGCGCGGCGATCCAGTCGGTGAACGCCCGCAACCGCTCCGCGTCCACCTTGCCGGCGCACTCCCGGTCGGTCCTGCGGGCCACCCGGGCCGCGTACAGCAGAACGGCGTCCAGGTCGACCAGGGTTCCGCCACCGCCCGGCTCCAGCGTGCGCAGACCGTGGAGCAGCCCGGCACCCTCACGCCAGGTCCGCACGTTGCGCAGCACCAGCGAGCGCAGGCGTTCACCCCGCACCTGCTCCTTCACGTCCTCCACGAGGTGGACGACCTCGCCCGCTCCGGCCGGGGGCGGCAGGTGGGCGAGATGGCCGTAGAGCCGTGTGCGCAGCTCCGCGGTGATTCCGGAGACGGAGGTCGCGGGCCCGGACAGGGCGGCCTGGAAGGCGGTCCAGTCCGGGTACGGCGACGCGGTGCCGAGGAGGCTCGCGTGGTGCAGGTCGTGCGCGCGCAACACCTCGCGCACCACGCGTCCCGCCTCGCGCGAGTCCAGCAGTTCGTACAGCGCGGTGACGGGGACGGCGACGCCCTCCTCCCGCCGGCGCCCTTTGATCACGCCGATGACCGCGCCCTGCCGCAGGTCGAGCACCGGGCCGCCGGACAGTCCGCCGATCGGCAGGCTGCCGGCGAGCAGCAGGGCCCGCGCGTCGGATCCGGCGAGTTCACCGGTGCCGTGCCGGATGCCCAGCTCGCCGGTCTGCACCGACCAGCCGTAGAGCCCGAGGGAAGTGCGCGGGCCCGCTTCCCGGTCGCCGAGCCACAGGCAGCGGACCTGGTCGGCGCCGGTGACCCGGACGAGCGCGAGGTCGGGGAAGGGCCAGGGGTCACGCGCCGGCCCCGCGCCCTCGGGCCGGGGCACGACGACGACGGCCGTCCCGGTGCCGCTGCGCGGCTCCCAGGCGCCGACGGCGGTGCGCTCCTGCCAGGTCACGCTCAGGGCGCTCTCCCCTCGGCACACCGCGGCTCCCCCCTTCCCCACGACGTGGGCGCAGGTCAACAGCCAACCCGGGGCTATGAAGAACCCCGACCCCCAGTACGAGTCACGGTCCGTTGCATACCCGTCACCCGGTGCGCCGATGCGTGCGAGAGAGGGGCGCACCATCTCGTCGAAGGCGCTCATACGACCCCGGGAGCCGGGGACTGCGGCGGTACGACACCATCGCCCCGCGCCGCGGGGTTCGCGCCGTCCGTCGCCGTGGCCGGTTCCGTCCAGGTCAGGGAGACGGTGAGGGAAGACGTGCCACCGCCCTCGGCGATGGCACTGACGATCTTGCCCGATTGCGCCGTCAGTTCGATCCCGAAGCTGACGGAGACCTCGACGGGAGCCGGTGCGTCCAGACCGGCGCGCAGGGAGCGCACGACACCACCGACCGTGCCGGCCAGTCCCTCCGCCATGTCGATGACCCGGCCACCGAGTCCGGTGTCCCAGTAGCCGCCCTCGTCCAGCGCCTCCTCGTCGACCGCGCCGATCCTGGCCCAGACGACCGTTCCGTCGTCCAGGCGTACACGTTGGACTCCTCCGGCCATGACGCACCCCCGTTCGCCGATGGGAGGAGAAGGCTAACTCCCGGGAAGGAAGAGGGGGAGGGGAAGACGAGAGCCGGTGAACGATACGGCCGATGATCGCCCCTGAGGGCGCGGAAGTGGCCGCACCGGCGCGGCCCTCGCCCACTCGCCCCCCTAGCCCGCTCGCCCCCTTGCCCTCGCCGCACCCTTGTCCGCCGGCGCCCGCGCCCCACCCTTGTCCGCCGGGGCCCGCGCCTCGGGCCGCCGGTCTCTTTTGCCCGCCGGCCACTTTTGCCCGCCGGCCGCACTTGTCCGCCGGCCGCCCTGGCGCGCGTCGTCCTCCTGCGCTCGGCTACTCGTCGTCCTCGTCGTCGAGCCGCGCGAGCCAGGTGGCGAGCCGCTCCACGGGGACCTCGAAGTCCGGGTTGAGATCCACGAACGTGCGCAACTGCTCGGCAAGCCACTCGAAGGTGACCTCTTCCTCGCCGCGCCGCTTCTCCAACTCCTCGATACCGCGGTCGGTGAAGTACATAGGGGTGCGTCTCCTGCGTTCACATCCAGCCTGGAAATAACTCCCACCAGACTATGCGCCCCGACCGGGGTGACGATCCGGGAGCCACCGCGGCGTTCGGGCCACCGCCCCCGCGCACACCTCCCCCGCGCCGGCGCGTCCCCTCGTCCACCACCCGGGCGCCCCGCGCCGGCCGCGCCCCGTGGCGCCACCCGCCTTGACTTCCCACGGCCGCGATATATCGTGTTTGTCACGCGGACGCGATATGGCGCGTCACGACCGTGTCCGGCCGAGGAGGTCCCATGTCCGAGTGGTCCGTCACCGAACCCCAGAAACTGACCTTCGACACTCCCGTGCGCGACCTCCAGGTCCGCATCGTCAACGGCACGGTGAACGTCGTGGGCACGGACGAGGTTTCCGCCCGCCTGGAGGTGTCGGATCTCGAAGGGCCACCCCTGCTGGTCACCCGGAACGGCGGCACTCTCACCGTGGCGTACGAGGACCTGCCCTGGAAGGGCTTCCTCAAGTGGCTCGACCGCAAGGGCTGGCGGCGCAGCGCCGTCGTCTCCCTCGCCGTCCCCGCCGACACCCGCGTGGAGGTGGGCGTGGTCGGCGCCGGAGCGGTCGTCTCCGGCATCCGCGGCCCCGCGGTGATCAAGGGCGTGACCGGCGACACCACCCTGGTCGGCGTCTCGGGGCCGGTGCGCGCGGACACCGTCTCCGGGAACCTGGAGGCCCAGGCCGTCACCGGTGACCTGAAGTTCCACTCGGTCTCGGGAGATCTGACGGTCGTCGAGGCTTCCGGCCCCTCCGTGCGCGCCGACACCGTCAGCGGCTCCATGATCGTCGACCTGGACCCGGACGGTCCGACGGACGTCGGCCTCACCAGCGTCTCCGGCGAGATCGCCATCCGCCTGCCGCACCCGGCGGACGCCGAGGTGGAGGCGAACACCGCGAGCGGCACGATCTCCAACGCCTTCGACGGTCTGCGCGTGCACGGCCACTGGGGCGCCCACAAGATCACCGGCCGCCTGGGCGCGGGCACCGGCAGGCTCCGGGCCACCACGGTCTCCGGCTCGATCGCCCTGCTACGCCGCCCTTCCCGGGACGACGAGGAGAGCGTCCCCTGGGAAACCGAGCCTCCACGAACCGCCGACACCGGCACCGGCACCGCACCCCACCCGGCCGACCACCCCCCGGCCGCCCCGGGGGACACTTCCGTCTCCGGCCAGGACACCGACGCCGGCGGCGCCCCGGCCGACGGCACGACCGACAAGAAGGTGCTCTGACATGGCCCCCGTCTTCGCCCACGGCCGCCTCCGCCTGTACCTGCTCAAGCTGCTCGACGAGGCCCCGCGCCACGGCTACGAGGTGATCAGGCTCCTGGAGGAACGCTTCCAGGGTCTCTACGCCCCCTCGGCGGGCACGGTCTACCCCCGCCTGGCCAAGCTGGAGGCGGAGGGCCTGGTCCGGCACACCACCGAGGGTGGCCGCAAGGTGTATGCCATCACGGACGCGGGCCGCGCCGAGCTGGCCGACCGCAGCGGCGAGCTGGCCGACCTGGAACTGGAGATCCGCGAGTCGGTGGCGGAACTGGCCGCCGAGATAAGGGCTGACGTGCGCGGCGCGGCCGGCGACCTGCGCCGCGAGATGCGCGCCGCCGCGTCCGAGGCCCGCCGGGGCGAGCGGGCGCCCGGTGGCGAGTCGCCCTACGGGGAGTACGGCGAGATGAACGACAAGGAGGCATGGAAGGCCGCCAAGGAGGAGATGCGCCGGGTCAAGCAGGAGTGGAAGGAGCAGGCGCGGCGCGCCAAGGACGAGAGCCGCCGGGCCCGCGAGGAGGCCCAGCGGGCCCGGAGCCAGGCGCAGGAGGCGCAGGCGCGTGCGCGGGCCCAGGCCCAGGAGGAGATGCAGCGCATCGCCCGTCGGGTGCAGGACCGGGTCCAGGACCACTTCACGCGCGGCGACTGGCCGACGGGCGTCCGCGAGGGCCTGACCGAGCTGGCCAAGGAGTTCGGCGAGTTCGGGAAGGAGTACGGCAAGGGGTTCAGCAAGGAGTTCGGCAAGGACTGGGGTTTCGGCCGCACCACCGAGGAAACGGCGACGGCCAACGGTTCCGCGGAACCGCACCACACGTCCGCCGCGAAGGACTTCCCCGCCGAGTACGAGCCGTCCTGGGCCCACGAGGAGTCCACCGGCGACCCGGCCCGCGATCTGGACCGTCTCCTGGACCGCTTCCGCGACGACATCCGCGACACGGCCCGCGACCACGGCGTCACCCCGACCCAGCTCCGCGAAGCCCGCCACCACCTGTCCACAGCAGCGGCCCGCATCGCGGCCCTGCTCCACACCCCGCCCCGCTGACGCTCCGCCCCGGCGAGCGGCACGAACAGCCCGGCCCCCCGAGACAGCCGACCGAGACGACCGGGCAAACACCGGACCCCGGGACAAACCCCCGACCGACCACCCTCCAGCCAACCGCAACCCCAACCGATCCGTATGGCCGGGTGGGCAACCCCCCGGGCCCGGGGGGTTGCAGCGGGCGGGCGACCTTTCAGCCGGCCGAGTCGGACAGGCGGCCGGGCGAGCAAACCCCCGGGGGGCCCGGGGCGAAGCCCCGCGAGGCGCCCACCTCCCAGCCCACCGAGCCGCGCAGCCGGGCAGGCAGACACCCGCTCGAGGAGCGCGAGCAGCAGATGCTCGGCGTCGACGGTCTGCGCGCCCGCGCGGATCGAACCCGCCTCGGTCTCGACGCCCTCTCAGCCCGAACCCGGCCCGGACTCGACGGCCCCTCAGCCCCAACCCGCCCGGGCTCGACGCCCGCCCCCTCCGACGCGACGACCGCTCAGCTCACAGTTCCCCGCAGCCGCGACGACCGCTCAGCCCGAAGCCCCCCCGCAGCCGCGACGACCACTCAGCCCGAAGCCCCCCGCAGACTCAACGGCCGCTCAGCCCCGACGCGCCGGCATATCTCAGGAGTTGGTGAGCACGATCTTCCCGAACTGCTCGCCGGACGCCAGCCGTTCGAAGCCCTCGCGGGCCCGGTCCAGCGGCAGCTCCTCGTCGATGACGGGCCGTACGCCGGTCGCGGCGCAGAAGGACAGCAGGTCCTCCAGCTCGTCCTTGGTGCCCATCGTGGAGCCGACCACCTTCAGTTCGAGGAAGAAGATCCGGGTCAGTTCGGCATGCGAGGGCCGGTCCCCACTGGTGGCACCGGAGATGACGAGCGTGCCGCCGGGCCGCAGGGACTTCACCGAGTGGGACCAGGTGGCGGCACCCACGGTCTCGATGACGGCGTCCACCCGCTGCGGCAGCCGTACCCCGGGCTCCACGGCCTCCACCGCCCCGAGCTCCAGGGCCCGCTTCCGCTTCGCCTCGTCCCGGCTGGTGGCGAAGACACGCAGCCCGGCCGCCTTGCCGAGGATGATCGCGGCCGTGGCGACACCGCCGCCCGCGCCCTGCACGAGGACCGAGTCCCCCGGCCGCACCCCGGCGTTCGTGAACAGCATCCGGTACGCCGTCAGCCAGGCCGTCGGCAGACAGGCGGCCTGGGCGAAGGACAGTTCCCGCGGTTTGGGCAGGACGTTCCAGGTCGGCACGGCGACCTGTTCGGCGAAGGTGCCCTGATAGCGCTCGGTGAGGATGGAGCGCGGCTCACCGGGGCCGACGCCGTGGCCGGTCTGGCCGATGACGGAGTGCAGGACGACCTCGTTGCCGTCCGCGTCGACGCCGGCGGCGTCGCAGCCGAGGATCATCGGCAGCCGGTCCTCCGGCAGGCCGACGCCCCGCAGGGACCAGAGGTCATGGTGATTGAGGGAAGCGGCCCGCACGGTGATGGTGCTCCAGCCGGGACGGGCCTCGGGAGCCGGACGCTCCCCCAACTCAAGGCCGGTGAGCGGCTGGTCGCGGTCGATTCGGGCGGCGTAGACAGCGAACATGCTGCCGACGATAGGTGCGCGGTGCAGCCGACGGAACCACGGCGCCCTGTGACACATACCCTCTTGCGCGAGAGCACTCGTGCGGCGCAGCCCGCTGACAGCACCCCGAGAGCACGCCTCCTTCACCCGGCAAGGCGGGCGGACGGGCAGAGAAACGGCCCCGTCCGGGCGGACGGGGCCGTTCAGTGGGGCGTCAGCGACGAGCGACACCCGCGGCTCGAGCCGCGGCGGCGACCGCCGCGGTCACCGCGGGAGCGACCCGCTCGTCGAAGGGCGAGGGAATGACATAGTCGGCGGCGAGGTCGTCCCCGACCACCGCGGCCAGCGCCTCGGCGGCGGCGATCTTCATCCCCTCCGTGATCCGCGTGGCCCGCACCTGCAGCGCGCCCGCGAAGATCCCGGGGAAGGCCAGCACGTTGTTGATCTGGTTCGGGAAGTCCGAGCGCCCGGTGGCGACGACCGCCGCGTACTTGTGCGCGACGTCCGGGTGCACCTCGGGGTTCGGGTTGGCCATCGCGAACACGAAGGCGCCCTCGGCCATGGAGGCCACGGCCTCCTCCGGGACCGTACCGCCGGAGACGCCGATGAAGACGTCCGCGCCCGCGAGGGCGTCCTCCAGCGAGCCGGTGAGGCCGGCCTTGTTCGTGAACCCGGCTAGCTCGCGCTTGACCGGGGTCAGGTCCTCCCGCTCGGCCGCCACGACGCCCTTGCGGTCGGCCACCGCCACGTCCCCGATGCCGGCCTCGACCAGCATCTTGGCGATGGCGACACCGGCCGCGCCGGCGCCCGAGATGACGACCCGCAGCTGCCCGATCTCCCGTCCGCTCAGCCGTGCCGCGTTGCGCAGCGCGGCGAGCGTCACGACGGCCGTACCGTGCTGGTCGTCGTGGAAGACCGGGATGTCCAGGCGCTCCTGGAGGCGGCGCTCGATCTCGAAGCACCGGGGCGCCGAGATGTCCTCCAGGTTCACTCCGCCGAACGAGGGAGCCAGCCGGACGACGGTCTCGACGATGTCGTCGACGTCCGTGCAGTCGAGCGCGATCGGCACCGCGTCGACTCCGCCGAACTGCTTGAACAGGATCGCCTTGCCCTCCATCACGGGGAGGGATGCCTGGGGACCGATGTCCCCGAGTCCGAGCACGGCCGTACCGTCGGTCACGACGGCGACCACCGACGACTTCCACGTGTAGTCGTTGACCAGGTCCGGCTGTTCCGCGATCGCGGTGCACACGCGCGCGACGCCGGGCGTGTACGCGAGGGAAAGGTCGTCCTTGTCGCGGACCGGCACGGTGGCCTGCACGGCCATCTTGCCGCCGCGGTGCAGCGCGAACACCGGATCGAAGGAATCGAGGGGCTCGGCCCCGCCGTCCTGGTCCGTTTTGCTGTCGCTGCGAGGATTGACGATCTCCGCTGCCACTTTGTCTTACCCCTTAGGTATGCATGGTTTGAGGGTCGACCACTCCTGGTGAGGGGTGGGCGGGCACCGCGTACGGCCCGATTGCTGATACGTGCGAGGCCATACGCGACGGGCGCGCCGCACACGCGCCCTGAGCCCCGGATGAGGGGTGTAAAGAACCTTCTTACCGGACGGACGGTGCCCGCGACGAGTCCATTAGGTCCAAGGTCACATCCCGGAACCGGAGGGCGGCGCGGACGTGACGCACGGCCGACGGGCCTCAATGGCGGGAAAACGCGCGAGCCCGGCTGATCACATCGTGAGACATGCTGAAGATTTTCCGGTGGGGATGCCGGATTTCCGCAGATGGTTCGGGGGCTATAGACCAAGGATGTACCGACCTGATGCGGTTCGGGGGTCACCCGTTATCCGATTTTGACATAGCGAGTCCCCTGAACGGCGTAGTCCGAATGGCAAGATGCCGTAAACCCACGAGGTCGCGACACCCGAAGGTGTGTGTTTCCGTCGACCCATCGGCAACTCTTCCCATCCGCCGGAGGAACCACGATGACCGCAAGCTCCACCCGTCGTACCACCGCCGTGCGCTCCCGTCTGGCCGCGGTCGGTGCGATCGCGGTCGCAGGCACCCTGCTGCTCACCGGCTGCGGTGACCAGACCCAGGACAAGGACAAGGACTCCGGCAGCGCGTCCACCAGCAGCGCCCCGCTCGCCGACAAGCTCCCCCAGGACATCCGGAGCAAGGGCAAGATCAAGGTCGGTTCGGACATCGCGTACGCCCCGGTGGAGTTCAAGGACTCCTCCGGCAAGGTCGTCGGCCTGGACCCGGACCTCGCGGCGGCCATGGGCAAGCAGCTCGGGGTGACGTTCGAGTTCGAGAACGGCACCTTCGACGCCCTGCTCACCGGCCTGCGCTCCGGCCGCAACGACATCGCGATGTCGGCGATGACGGACAACAAGAACCGCCAGCAGGGCATCGACCCCGACACGGGCAAGAAGGTGGGTGAGGGCGTCGACTTCGTCGACTACCTGACCGCCGGCGTCTCCATCTACACGCGCAAGGGCGACACCCAGGGCATCACGAACTGGTCGGACCTGTGCGGCAAGAAGATCGCCGTCGAGCGCGGCACCGTCTCCGAGGACCTGGCCAAGCAGGAGGCCAAGAAGTGTCCTAAGGGCAAGAAGCTCACCATCGAGGCGTTCGACGACGACCAGCAGTCCCAGACCCGGCTGCGCTCGGGCGGTGTGGACGCGGCCTCCTCCGACTTCCCGGTGGCGGCGTACGCGGTGAAGACCTCCGGCGGCGGCAAGGACTTCGAGATCGTCGGCGACCAGGTCGAGGCGGCCCCGTACGGCATCGCGGTCGCCAAGGACGACGCCCAGCTGCGGGACGCCCTCCAGGCCGCGATGGACGCGATCATCAAGAACGGCGACTACCAGAAGATCCTCGAGAAGTGGGGCGCTCAGGACGGCGCCGTCAAGAAGTCCGCCGTCAACGGCGGCAAGTGACCCGCGACCGGCAGAAGCGGCCACTGAGAGGCATCACCCGTGACTGACATCGACAAGACGGCGGGGCCGGCGGACACGCCGCCGGCCGGCGCCGAGGCGATCAAGGCCATCCCGGTCCGGCACTACGGACGTTACGTCTCCGCCGTCATCGCGATCGCGCTGCTCGTCGCGATCATCTACGCGTTCGGCCAGGGCAAGATCAACTGGGACGCGGTACCCGACTACTTCTTCGACGACCGGATCATGACCGGTGTCGGCAAGACCCTCCTGCTGACGGTCCTGTCGATGCTGATCGGCATCGTCGGCGGCATCGTCCTCGCGGTGATGCGGCTGTCGAAGAACCCGGTGACGTCGTCGATCGCCTGGTTCTACATCTGGTTCTTCCGGGGCACCCCGGTCCTGGTCCAGCTCGTCGTCTGGTTCAACCTGGGCCTGGTCTTCGAGTTCATCAACCTCGGTCCGCTGTACAAGGACGAGTGGTCGGACTTCATGACCCCTCTCCTGACCGCGCTGCTCGGCCTCGGCCTGAACGAGGCGGCGTACATGGCGGAGATCTGCCGCGCCGGCCTGCTCGCCGTGGACGAGGGCCAGACCGAGGCCGCCCACGCGCTGGGCATGAGCCACAGCAGGACCCTGCGCCGGATCGTCATCCCGCAGGCGATGAGGGTGATCGTGCCGCCGACCGGCAACGAGGTCATCAACATGCTGAAGACCACCTCGCTGGTGTCGGTGGTCCAGTATCCCGAGCTGTTCCGCTACGCCCAGGACATCGGCCAGAACTCCGGCGCACCGGTGGAGATGTACTTCCTCGCCGCCGCCTGGTACCTGGTGATGACCTCGATTCTGAGCGTGGGCCAGTACTACATCGAGCGGTACTACGCCCGCGGCTCCAGCCGCCAGCTGCCGCCGACACCGTGGCAGAAGATCAGGACCAGCATGTTCTCCCTGGGCCGGCCCAAGGGAGGCATGGCATGACCGACAAGCTGAGCAAGACGCAGGACACCCCGGCCGCGGGGACCGTCCCGATGGTCCGGGCGCAGGGCGTGCACAAGTCCTTCGGCCACGTCGAGGTACTGAAGGGCATCGACCTGGAGGTGAAGCCGGGCGAGGTGTTCTGCCTCATCGGCCCCTCCGGCTCGGGCAAGTCGACCTTCCTGCGCTGCATCAACCACCTGGAGAAGATCAACGCCGGGCGGCTGTACGTCGACGGTGAGCTGGTCGGCTACCGGCAGCAGGGCGACAAGCTGTACGAGCTGCGTGACCGCGAGGTCGCCACGAAGCGCCGCGACATCGGCATGGTCTTCCAGCGCTTCAACCTGTTCCCGCACATGACGGCCCTGGAGAACGTCATGGAGGCGCCGGTGCAGGTGCGGCGCGCGAACCGGTCGGAGGCCAAGGGGCGCGCCATGCAGCTGCTGGAGCGCGTGGGTCTGGCCGACCGGGCCGGGCACTATCCCTCCCAGCTCTCCGGCGGCCAGCAGCAGCGCGTGGCGATCGCCCGGGCGCTGGCGATGGACCCGAAGCTGATGCTGTTCGACGAGCCGACCTCGGCCCTGGACCCGGAGCTGGTGGGTGACGTCCTGGACGTCATGCGCGACCTCGCCGAGTCCGGCATGACCATGGTCGTCGTCACCCACGAGATGGGCTTCGCCCGGGAGGTGGGCGACAGCCTGGTCTTCATGGACGATGGTGTGGTGGTCGAATCCGGTCACCCGAGGGACGTTCTGACGAACCCACAGCACGAGCGGACGCAGTCGTTCCTGTCCAAGGTGCTCTAGCGCTCCGCCGGAGTGCGTATGTCCGGCCGCGGACCGGCTGTGGCTGGTCACGCGGTTCCCCGCCCCCCTGGGGGTGCGGCACGGGGCAGGCGGGAGGGGCGGTACGGATCTTCCGTACCGCCCCTCCCGTTCTTGTCCGGCTCACGTCGGAGCGTTCAGTCCGGCTCGCTTCGGAGCGTCCTTGTCCCGCTCACTTCAGAGCGTTCAGTCCCGCTCGCTTCGGAGCGTTCATGTCCGGCTCGCTTCGGAGCGTTCGGTCCCGGCTCACTTCAGGGCCAGCAGCAGCGTGTCCGACGGCGAGCACCACACCGGCCGCGCCTCGCCGAAGCCCCGCGCGCGCAGCACGCGCGCGTGCCAGGCCGCGGACGGCGTCTCGCCGTCCGCGTGGGCGCCGTAGATCTCGAAGCGGCGGGCGGTGGGCGCGGCGAGGACGGGGTCCTTGGCCGCCAGCGCCCACCACTCGGTCCAGTCCAGGGCACCGTCGCGCGTGGCCTGATCCATGCGGGTGTGCCGCAGGCTCCTCTCGGCCGCGTTGATCCGGGGCGTGGCGTCGTCGATCATGTGGTCGGCATTCATGAAGACGCCGCCGTACCGCACGAGTTCGGCGACCTGGCCGTAGAGAGCATCGAGGGCGTCCGTGCGCAGCCAGTGGAGGGCCGTGGCGGTGAGGACCGCGTCGTACGTGTCGTACGGCAGCCGCGCGGCCCAGTCCGGGTCCTTGAGGTCGGCCTCGACGAGGGTGACGCGGTCGTCGCCGTCGAAGGTGCCCCGGGCGATGGTGAGCAGGGCGGGGTCGAGGTCGACACCGGTGCTGGTGGCGTCCGGCAGGCGGGCGAGCAGCCGGGCGGTGATGCTGCCGGTGCCGCAGGCGAGGTCGAGGACGCGCGGCGCCGGCCCGGCGATGGCCTCGACCATGTCGAGCATGATCCGGAACCGCTCCTCGCGGTCCGGCATGTACCACTCCTGCTGCCGGTCCCAGCTCTCCTGCCACGCCTGCCAGTCGGTTCCCGCCGTGGTGGTCATGTAATCCCCTCTCCAGCCTGCGCGTAATACCCTGGAAGCGCAGGCAGCTGTTACTTCTCCGCGCTCACGAAGATAGAACGCCTCCGTAAGGACTACAAGTGGAACTGGCCTATTACTCGGATTACGCCGTCCGACTCGTCAACAGCGAGGAGCCGTCCCGGGGCAAGGACGCCCTGACCACGGTCGAGGCCGTCCGCGACCTCTTCGGCGTCAACGCGTCGGCCGCCCGCCGCGCCACCGACGCCGATGTCACCCGCTTCCGCTCGGTCCGGGCGCGGCTGCGCGGAGTCTTCGAGGCCGCCGACAAGGGCGACGAGACCCTGGCCGTGGACCTGCTGAACTCACTCCTGCTGGAGTTCCCGGTCAGCCCGCAGATCTCCGGGCACGACTTCCGCGACGACGACGGCCGTCCCCTGTGGCACATGCACCTGGCCGACCACCCGTCCAACGCCACCGCCGGCTACGCGGCCATCGCGGCGATGGGCCTCGCCTTCCACCTCACCGAGTACGGCGTCGACCGCCTCGGCCTGTGCCAGGCGCCCCCGTGCCGCAACGCCTACCTGGACACCTCCACCAACCGCTCCCGGCGCTACTGCTCGGACCGCTGCGCCACCCGCGCCAACGTCGCCGCCTACCGGGCCCGCAAGCGCTTGGAGGCCGACCGGTCCGGCAGCAGCGGCCTGGCCGCCGAGAGCGCCCAGCGCAGCAGCGCGACCGGCGAACGCTGACCGGCCCGCACCGGCCGGAGCCGGAACCACGCCTTGCCGAGGATCAGCTCCTCGGGCACCACCCCGTAGTCCGTGCTGTCCCCGCCCGCGTACGGGTTGTCCCCGAGCACCCACCAGCCGCCGTCGCGCCGCTCCACGGCCCGCTTGACCACCAGCAGGTCCTGCTGGAAGGGATGGCGCAGGACCACCACGTCACCGGGCCTGATCACACCCCGGTACCGCACCAGCAGCTGATCCCCGTGGAGCAGCGTTGGCGTCATGGACGCGCCTGTGACCTCCGCCAGTCCGAAGGGCGCCACGACCCTCCCCCGCTCGGTCTCCTGTGACAGTTCCGGCATCCCGGCACCTCCCCGGTCCGTTCCTCCACCAGTCTCAGTCTCACCCTGGACTTTTGTCCTAAGCCCTAGGGGGCAGCCGAGAAATCGACTTCCGCAGGGAGTAATGTCGCACCTGAGAAGACGATCACGAGGAAGGAATGCTCCATGCTTTCCCGCCTGTTTGCCCCCAAGGTCAAGGTCAGCGCCCACTGCGACCTGCCCTGCGGCGTGTACGACCCGGCCCAGGCCCGCATCGAGGCGGAGTCAGTGAAGGCCGTCCAGGAGAAGATGGCCGGAAACGACGACCCGCACTTCCAGGCGCGCGCCACCGTCATCAAGGAGCAGCGCGCGGAGCTCGCCAAGCACCACGTCTCCGTCCTGTGGAGCGACTACTTCAAGCCCCCGCACTTCGAGAAGTACCCGGAGCTGCACCAGCTGGTCAACGACACCCTGAAGGCCCTCTCGGCCGCCAAGGCGTCCACCGACCCGGCGACGGGCCAGAAGGCTCTGGACTACATCGAGCAGATCGCCAAGATCTTCTGGGAGACCAAGCAGGCCTGACCACCCGGTCGTCCGCCTGGCTCTGCCCGCACCCGGTCCGCAGGCCGCCACCCACGGCGGCCATCGCGGGCCGGGTGCGGTCGTTCTCCGCCGGCCGCGCGCACGGAGATCGTCCACCGCGTGTACGGGGAGATCGTCCACCGCGCGCACGGCCACCTCGGTGGACAGGAACGCGCCGACGATGTTGAGGACCCCGCTGATCAGGACCGCGGTCCTGGGTTTGAGCGCGCCGGTCGCGATGGAGGTGGCCATCGCGTTCGCGGTGTCGTGGAACCCGTTCGTGAAGTCGAACGCCAGTGCCGTGACGATGACGACCGCACGAGGAACGTGATGTGGTCCATCTCCCCAGGCAAGCAAGGGCAGACCAATACCCGGGTAATGGGAGGCGAACGCTCCGTCGAACTCGGGGAACCCCGCTGTGCGGTGCTGTGCGAAGCTGAGCAGATGACCGCCCTGGAGGACCTGCGACGGCTGCGGCGCGTACGGGACCGCATGGACCGCGAGTACGCCGAGCCGCTCGACATGACCGCCCTGGCCCGTGACGCCCTGATGTCCCCGGGCCACTTCCAGCGCAGCTTCCGCAAGGCGTTCGGCGAGACGCCGTACAGCTATCTGATGACCCGCCGGATCGAGCGGGCCAAGGCGCTGCTGCGCCGGGGCGATCTCACCGTGACCGAGGTGTGCCTCGCCGTGGGCTGTACCTCGCTCGGTTCCTTCAGCTCCCGGTTCACCGAGCTGGTCGGCGAGACACCGAGCGCCTACCGCGCCCGCGACCACGAGGAGAGCGCGGTGATCCCGTCCTGTGTGGCCCGCAGGCTGACCCGGCCGCGCCGTCGTCCGTACTGAGGCGGGGCGCGCCCGTCGGTTCTAGGGTGTGTTCATGGACGTGAAACTCGCGCAGTGTTTCATCGCGGTGGACGATCACGACAAGGCCATCGCCTTCTACCGCGATGTACTCGGTCTGGAGATCCGCAATGACGTGGGCTTCGAGGGGATGCGCTGGGTGACCCTCGGCTCGCCGCTGCAGCCGGACGTGGCGATCGTCCTGGAGCCGCCGGACGCGAGCCCGGACGCCTCCCCGGCGGACAAGCAGGCCCTCAACGAACTGCTGGCCAAGGGCCTGCTGCGCGGGGTCATCTTCACCACCCCCGACTGCGACGCGCTGTACGAGCGGGTGCGCGAGTCCGGCGCCGACGTCCTCCAGGAGCCGACGGACCAGCCCTACGGGGTGCGCGACTGCGCCTTCCGGGACCCGGCGGGCAACCAGTTGCGCTTCATCGAACGCTCCGCGGGCTGAACTCCCCCGCGCCCGCCGCCCTTCGGGTTCCGGCCGGGTCCGTCCGCAGGCTGCCTACACTCCCCGCATGATGATCCGCTGGACGTACGTCTTCGCCGACCGGCCCGCCGGCCGCCTCGCCGATGCATGCGGCTTCTGGACGGCCGTGACCGGCACCCGGCTGTCCGGATTCCGTGGTGACGACGACGAGTTCGTCACGCTGCTGCCCGCGGGGACGGACCCGAGCGTGAAGCTGCAGGGCGTCGCCGAGGGGGACGGCGGCGCCCACATCGACCTGTGCACCGAGGACGTACGGGAGCTGACCGCGCTCGCCCGCCGGCTCGGCGCCGCCCTGGTGGCGGACCACGGCGACTGGGCCGTACTGCGTTCACCCGCGGGCCAGTTGTTCTGCACGGTGCCCTGGCACGGGGAGGCGGTACGGCCACCGGTGGTCTCCGGCAGCCGCCTGGACCAGGTGTGCCTGGACATCCCGCCGTCCCGGTACGACACCGAGTGCGCCTTCTGGGCCGGGCTGACCGGGTGGGGACAACGGGCCGGATCGCGGCCGGAGTTCACCGTGCTGCTGCCACCGGCGGGCCTCCCGGCCCGGCTGCTGCTGCAGCGGCTCGGCGAGGAGCGCCCGGCCTCCGCTCACCTGGACCTGGCCTGCGCCGACATCACCGCCGTCCGAGCGCGGCACGAGGAGCTGGGTGCCGTCCTGGTGGGCGAGGGCGCCCACTGGACGGTGATGCGCGACCCGGCCGGCGGCACGTACTGCCTGACCCGCCGCGATCCGGCGACGGGCGGACTGCCGGACGGCGGCGGCCGGGACGGCGACGCCCGGTAGGCGCCCCGCCTCACCCCCAGGGCTCGACGTCCACCACGGCCTCGACCGGTACGGGGCCGTACACGTGCGGGAACTCCTCCCCACCCGGTTCAGCGGCCTCGTACCGCACCGGCACCCCGACCCGGGCCGGGTCCACCACCAGGACGACCAACTCGTCCGGGCCGTCGTGGCCGCCGTAGAGGAAGTCGGCGATGCGAGGGAGCTGCTCACGGGTGGAGAAGTGGATGAAGCCCTCCTCCTGGAGGGTGCGGCCCCGGGTGGACCACTCGTAGGCGCCGCGCTCGCGCGCCGCCTCCCACAGGGAACGCTCGGTGATGTGCAGGATGTACGGCAGTTTCGGCATGCGCCCACGCTACGGCGTTCCCCCGGGCCGCCCGGACGCCCGTTCGGCGCTGTTCTGCGTACCGGGCGCCGACGGGTCCTCCGCGCCGCCGCCCTCCGGCCGGGCCCGCACATCGACGGACCGATCGGGGACCGCGGCCGGCCGGGCGGAGGCTGCCGGCCGGGCGGCGTCCGCGCAGTCAGGGTTGCGGCACGGGCCCGGGCCCCAGAGAGGCACCCAGGCGCCCAGGGTCTTGTGCCGCTTGACGACCGTTTCGACCGGCTGTCCGCAGACGGGACAGACGGGTTCCTCGCTGCCCATGCCCCCAGGGTAGAGCGGCGACGGCCTCAGCGCTTCCTGCCGTACGTCCGCACCAGGACGCCGTTGCCGAAGGTACGCAGGGAGTCCAGAGTGAACTCCTCCAGGTCCAGACCGGTGCCGAACATCGGCATGCCCTTGCCGTAGACGAAGGGGTAGGTCTTGATGACGAGTTCGTCGATCTCGTCGAACAGCGCTCCGGCGAGCCGGGAACCACCGCACAGATAGATGTCCAGTCCGCCGTCCTCCGCCTTCAGCGCCCGGACCCGGCCGGTCAGGTCGTCGGCGATGATCTCGACGTTCGGGTCGGGCGAGGCACCGAGGCCACGGGAGGCGACGTACTCGCGCAGGTGGCCGTAGGGGCTGGTGATGCCCTCCCGCAGGGCCAGCTCATAGCTGGCACGGCCCTGGACGACCGTGTCGAAGCGCTTGTTCTCCAGGTGGTCGATGCCCAGCGCCTTGCGGCCGGCGGTGGACAGGGTCTCCGCCAGTTCCGTCGCGAGGAAGTGCGCGTACTCCTCGTCCAGGAAGCGGAACATCGCGGAGGCGTCGCCATGCTCGTCGCCGATGAATCCGTCGAGCGAACAGGCGACAACGTACGAAAGCTTGCGCAAACCGGTCTCTTTTCGCTGGAGGTGGGGAACGACCGGAGCGGTCCGCCCCGATACCGCTCCGGTTGTAGTGGTTCATTTGTAGTACTCCATCCGTCGTGGTGCAAGGGGTATTCGTGAATGGCCCGGACACAGCCGCGGCCCCGCACTCCGTGGTGTGCGGGGACCGCATGGCCGGAGTCCCCGTACCTCGCGGTGTCAGGAGCCGCACGGGCCAGGGGACTCCGGGTTCTTCACGACCACCGGACCGGCGGCCCTCAGCTGGTCCGGCGGGTGACGAACTCGGCGAGCGCCAGCAGACCGCCGGCCGCCTCGGGATCGGGGACCGCGCGGGCCAGCTCCTGCACGGCCAGGGCCATCCGGTCGGCCGCCTCGGCCTGTGCCCAGTCCCGGCCGCCGGCCCGCTCCACCGCCAGTGCCGTACGCGCGATCTCCCCCGCCTCCGCCTCCTCCTCGAGGTACGGCTTGCCGTACAGCGCGGCCAGTTCGGCCGCCGCCGGGGTGCCCGAGGTGAGCGCCGCCACCACCGGCAGGGACTTCTTGCGTGCGGCGAGATCCGCCCCGGCCGGCTTACCGGTGTGCCGCGGGTCTCCCCATATGCCGATGACGTCGTCGATCAGCTGGAAGGCGAGCCCCGCCTGGCGGCCGAAGCCGTCCAGCGCGGCCACCTCCGCCTCGCTCGCGCCCGCGTACAGCCCGCCGACCGCGCAGGCACAGCCCAGCAGTGCGCCGGTCTTGGCCTCGGCCATGGCGAGCACCTCGTCCAGGGTGACCGACTCCGGCGCGCGCCGCTCCAGGTCGGTGTCCAGGTGCTGTCCCTCGCACAGCTCGACGACACAGGCCGCGAGCCGGGACGCGGCCGGGACGGAGGCCGGGTGCGGGTCCTCGGCGAGCAGCCGGAGGGCCAGCGCCTGGATGGCGTCCCCGGCGAGGATCGCGTCGGCGTCCCCGAACACGGTCCAGGCGGTCGGCCGGTGCCTGCGGGTGGTGTCCCGGTCCATCACGTCGTCATGCAACAACGTGAAGTTGTGGACCAGTTCGACCGCCACCGCCGCCCGGACCGCCACCGCCCGCGCCGCCGGGCCGCCGAGCGCGGTGGCGGCCGCCAGCACGAGCGCCGGCCTGATCGCCTTGCCCGCGTTGCCCGTCGCCGGCGTGCCGTCGGCGTGCTGCCAGCCGAAGTGGTAGAGCCCTACCCGGCGCATGGAACCGGGCAGCGACTCCACGGCCGCACGCAGTTCCGGGTCGACCAGGGCCCGGGTGCGCTCCAGTTGGGCAGCCGCCTCCTGCCCGTCGGGCGGACCGGCGGCGTCCCCGGTCTGCTCCCGAGGCCGGCCGGCCGCGCCGGGACGCGGAACACCGGCAGCACGCTCGTCCGTCTCCGTCATGAACTCGGCCATGCCTCCCCCTCGCCTGGTCCGCGCGGGCCGGCGGCACCGGCCCGGCCGGACACACACCACGAGGGCCTACCCGTCCCGGCGGACGGGGACGCGACCGCGACGTGCGGAAACGTCACCTCCACCGGCCGATCTCGACGTTCTCCAGTACGCCGAGCGCGTCGGGCACGAGGACGGCGGCCGAGTAGTACGCCGTCACCAGGTACTTGATGATGGCCTGTTCGTTGATGCCCATGAACCGGACGGACAGGCTCGGCTCGATCTCGTCCGGGATCCCGGACTGCCGCAGGCCGATGACTCCCTGCTCCGACTCGCCGGTACGCATGGCGATGACGGAGGTCGTACGGGCCTCGCTGATCGGGATCTTGTTGCACGGGTAGATCGGCACCCCCCGCCAGGTGGGGATGCGGTTGCCGGCGATGTCGACGGTCTCCGGGACCAGTCCCCGCTTGTTCAGCTCGCGCCCGATCGCTGCGATCGCGCGCGGGTGGGCCAGGAGCAGCTTGGTGCCCCGGCGGCGGCTGAGCAGTTCGTCCAGGTCGTCCGGGCTGGGCACACCGTCGTGCGGCTGGATCCGCTGGTCGTACTCGCAGTTGCTGAGCAGCCCGAACTCCGGGTTGTTGACGAGCTCGTGCTCCTGGCGCTCCTTCAGCGCCTCGACCGTCAGCCGCAGCTGCTGCTCGGTCTGGTTCATCGGCTGGTTGTAGAGGTCGGCCACGCGCGAGTGGATACGCAGGACGGTCTGGGCGATGCTCAGTTCATACTCGCGGGGCCGCGCCTCGTAGTCCACGAAGGTGTGCGGGATGTCGGGCTCGCCGGAGTGGCCGGCCGCCAGCTCGACCTCCTTCTCGCCGTACTTGTTGGTCCGCTGGTCGGGGACCGCGCGCAGCTGCTCCAGGTGCTGGCGCAGCGAGTCGGAGCGCTCCGCGACCTGCTCGAAGTCCTGTCGGCTGAGGGTCAGCACAGTGCTCGCGGTGTCCGCGCGGACGGTGTACTCCCAGATGGCCTCCGGGTCGAGCAGCGCCTGGTCGCCGAAGTAGGCGCCGTCGGCCAGGACCCCGAGGACGGCGTCGTCGCCGTAGGGACCCGTGCCGATCTTCTCCACCCGGCCGTGGGCGAGGAGATAGACCTCGTTGGTCTGGTTGCCGAAGTCGGCGATCACCTCGCCGGGCGCGAAGTCGCGCTGACGGCAGCGCCGGGCCAGCTCCGTCAGCACCTCCTCGTCCTCGTACGACCGCAGGGCCGGCAACTCGCCCAGTTCGGCGGGGATGACCTCCACCTGGTCCCCGGTCTTCACGAAGGTGATGCGACCGTCGCCCACGGCGTAGGTCAACCGCCTGTTCACCCGGTACGTACCACCCTGGACATCCACCCAGGGAAGCGTGCGCAGCAGCCAGCGGGAGCTGATCTCCTGCATCTGCGGAACGGACTTGGTGGTGGTGGCCAGGTTCCGCGCTGCCGCCGTCCCGAGGGACTGCTGCGGCTTGCCCTGATCCGTGCGGACCTCTTCGCCTACCGACATAGAGAAATGCCCTCCCATGTATGCCCGGTGCCGAACCGCACCGGGCACCGATCTCGATCCGAGCCTTCCAGCACGGAACGTGTCCGCGCCATTACCCGAAAGAGCGGGAATGGATCATCTGATTACTGGGCACAACGAGGGATCTCACCTCGGCCCTCCCGGCATGCGCCGTCTGTCCTGATCGGCTCGCACACCATACGAACGATGTGTCCCCGGACGTCCGGTTTCGGTAGAAGCAGGCAGGACAGACGGCCGCCGCGACCGGCGGCCGGACGGGCACGGCACGAAGGAGTCGGGCATGGCCCCACCCATGTCGGCGAACGGATTCCTGGACGCACTTCGGGCGGAGGGCGTCACGGTCGTCGAGGTCGGCGACTGGCAGGACCACAACCGCAATCACAAGGGGCCCTGGGGTCCCGTCCACGGCGTGATGATCCACCACACGGTGACCCAGGGCGGCGCGCACACGGTGGAGCTGTGCCGCGACGGTTATCCGGAGCTGCCGGGTCCGCTGTGCCACGGCGTGATCACCAAGGACGGCACGGTCCACCTGGTCGGTTACGGGCGCGCCAACCACGCCGGGCTCGGTGACGACGAGGTGCTGCGAGCGGTGATCGCCGAGAAGGGGCTGCCGCCGGACAACGAGGCGAACACCGACGGCAACCGGCACTTCTACGGCTTCGAGTGCGAGAACCTCGGCGACGGGGCGGACCCGTGGCCGGATGAGCAGCTGGGCGCGATCGAGCGGGTCGCCGCGGCGCTGTGCCGCCACCACGGCTGGACGGAACGGTCGGTCATCGGCCACCGGGAGTGGCAGCCGGGCAAGGTGGACCCCCGGGGGTTCGCGATGCCCTGGCTGCGGGAGCGGGTCGCCGAGCGCCTGAAGGGGTAGCGCCGCCGGGCGGCGCCGGCCACGGCCGACGCCGTCCGGGTGCGCGCCGCGCGGCGGGCGCGGGCGCGTCGCGGCTGACCGCGCGGTTCCCCGCGCGGGGCGACAATGAGGTCGTGACCAGCCCCGACCCGCTCGCCCCCGGCCTGCCCTCCCCGCACCAGGAGATACGCGACGACCGTTTCGATCGCCAGGGGCTGCGGCTGCTGCTCAAGCGCGACGACCTGATCCACCCCGATCTCATCGGCAACAAGTGGCGCAAGCTGGTGCCGAACATCGCGGCGGCACGGGGCCGCGCCCTGGTCACCTTCGGCGGGGCCTACTCCAACCACCTGCGGGCCACCGCCGCCGCGGGCCGCCTGCTGGGCCTGCCCACCACGGGCGTGGTCCGCGGCCAGGAGCTGGCCGACCGCCCGCTCAACCCGTCCCTGGCCCGGTGCGCGGCCGACGGGATGCGGCTGCACTTCGTCGACAGATCGACATACCGCCGCAAGACCGAGCGGGACATCCTGGCCGGGATCCTGCGCGCGGCCGGCGCCGAGGGGGCGTACGTCGTCCCCGAGGGCGGCAGCAACGCCGAGGCGGTGCGCGGCTGCCGCGCCCTGGGCGTGGAACTGCGCGGCCAGGCCGACGTCGTGGCGGTCGCCTGCGGCACCGGCGGCACGCTCGCCGGTCTCGCCGCCGGACTGGCGGCCGGCCAGCGCGCGCTCGGCGTACCGGTCCTGAGGGGCGGCTTCCTGGAAGCCGACGTACAGGACCTGCAGGAACGCGCCTTCGGCGCCCGTAGCGGATCCTGGTCCCTGGACGACCGCTTCCATTGCGGCGGCTACGCCCGTACGACGCCTGAACTGGAGGCGTTCGCACGTGACTTCGAGCAGCGGCACGGACTGCCCGTGGAACGTCTCTATGTCGCCAAGTTGCTGTACGGACTCCGCGTCCTCGCGGAAGAGGGCGCCTTCCCGCGCGGGACCACGATCGCGGCCGTCGTCACCGGACGCCCGTTCCCGGAACCCCCGACTGCCGCCCGGGACGCTAACCGGCCTCTCTGAAGGCCGCCGCCTCCTCCAGGTCCAGGCGTCTCAGCAGGGCGCGCAGCATCTCGTCGTCGATGTACCGGTGGTCGCGCAGCCTGACGAAGACCTCGCGTTCGGCGCTGATCATCTCGCGGGAGAGCCGGCGGTAGGTGTCGTCCACGGACTCGCCGGTGCTCGGGTTGACCTGCCCGAGGCGCTCCCAGACGGCGTTGCGGCGGCGTTCCAGGGTCGTGCGCAGCCGGTCGGCGAGCGGCGGCGGCAGGGCGTTGCGCTCGTCCGAGAGGAGTTCGTCGAGCCGGGACTCCGCGGCCCGGGACGCCTGTGCCTGAGCGTTGGCCTCGGCGAGCGTCTCCGCCTGCCGGTCGCGGCCGGGGAACTTCAGCAGCCGGATCAGCGGCGGCAGCGTCACACCCTGTACGACGAGCGTGCCGATGACGGTGGTGAAGGTCAGGAAGAGGATCAGGTTGCGAGGCCCGTCGGCCATGGTCGACGGGATGGCGAAGGCGATGGCCAGGGACACGACACCGCGCATGCCGGCCCACGACGTGACCATCGCGCCCCGCCAGGTGGGGTTCAGTTCCCGCTCCCTGATCCGCGCCGACAGCAGCCGGGGCAGGAAGGTGGCCGGGTAGACCCAGACGAACCGGGCCACGACCACGACCACGAAGACGGCGGCGGCGTACCAGGTGGCGGAGGTGCCCTCGTACTCGCCGAGCCGCTTGAGGACGATCGGCAGCTGGAGGCCGATCAGGGCGAACACCGCGGACTCCAGCACGAAGGCGACCATCTTCCACACCGCCTCCTCCTGGAGTCTGGTGGCGAAGTCGACCTCCCACGCGCGATGGCCGAGGTAAAGGGCGACGACCACGACGGCGAGGACACCGGAGGCGTGCGCCTGTTCGGCGACCCCGTAGGCGACGAACGGGATCAGCAGCGAGAGCGTGTTCTGCAGGAGGGGCTCGGTCAGGTGCGTGCGCAGCCAGTGCAGGGGCGCCATGAGGACCAGGCCGATCCCGACGCCGCCGATCGCGGCGAGCGCGAACTCGCCGATCCCGCCCGCCCAGGTGGCGCCCTCGCCGACGACGGCACCGAGCGCCACCTTGTAGGCGGTGATCGCCGTGGCGTCGTTCAGCAGGGACTCGCCCTGGAGGATGGTGGTGATCCGGGAGGGCAGTCCGACCCGGCGCGCCACCGCCGTGGCGGCCACCGCGTCCGGCGGTGCCACCACCGCGCCCAGCACCAGCGCGGCGGGCAGCGACAGCCCGGGGACGATCAGATAGGCGGCCCAGCCGACGACGAAGGTCGCGAAGAGCACGTAGCCCACCGAGAGCAGCGCCACCGGCCGCAGCTGCGCCCGCAGATCGAGGTAGGAGCTGTCGCTCGCCGAGGTGTACAGCAGCGGGGGCAGCAGCAGCGGCAGGACGACGTGCGGATCGAGGGTGTACGACGGCACTCCGGGGATGTAGGACACCGCCAGGCCGACCGCGACGAGCAGCAGGGGCGCCGGCGCGGGAGTGCGCCTGGCCGCCGCGGCCACCGCCGCACTGCCCGCCACCAGCAACAGCAGGGGCATCAGGTCCATGGTCTCGCCCACCCTCTTTTTTCGCGCGGCCACCCGCACACCCGTCGTAATCTGGCAATCATGAAACAGTGCACGCACTCCGACGCGCTGCCGCACCCCGAACCGGAGCCGCTCCACGAGACGTGTCCGGAGTGCCTGCGGGACGGCACGCACCCCGTGCAGCTGCGGCTGTGCCTCACCTGCGGCCATGTCGGCTGCTGCGACTCCTCGCCGGGGCGGCACGCGACGGAGCACCACGCGAACTCCGGCCACCCGGTGATGCGGACCTTCGAGCCCGGCGAGGACTGGCGGTGGTGCTTCGTCGACCACGTGCTCGTCTGAGCGAGAGAGTCCCGCCCGACCGCCTCCTCGTGTGACACTGCATGTGGCGGCTGCCGCACGACGGTTCGAGCGTCTGACGTCTGGGTACGTCAACCCGGCGCGCGCTCATCCCATTTGGGCCCGCAAACCCTCTAGACACGGAGCGTATCCACAGCTTTACTGTGAGTGACGCCAGGGGGTTGGGGTGCCGGGGACAGAAACGTTCGGGGCGCGATAGCGTCACCGCTTGAACCACGTACGCGTTACCCCGGGGGGCGACCCTCGGCCCTGTAAAGCTTGTACCACCATGGAGGTGAGGGTGTCCCAGATCGCAGGCGAGCCCGCGGCGAACCAGGACTTTGTGGAAGTCCGGCTTCCGGCTGCGGGTGCCTACCTGTCGGTGCTGCGGACGGCCACGGCCGGTCTGGCGGCCCGCTTGGACTTCACCCTGGACGAGATCGAGGACTTGCGCATCGCCGTGGACGAGGCATGCGCGATCCTGCTCCAGCAGGCCGTGCCCGGCTCGGTGCTCAGCTGTGTCTTCCGGCTCGTCGACGACTCGCTGGAAGTCACCGTGTCCGCGCCGACGACGGACGGCCACGCTCCCGCGCGGGACACCTTTGCCTGGACCGTGCTGTCGGCCCTCGCGGGCAAGGTCTCGTCCGCCGTGGACGAGGACAAGACGGTGTCGATCAGTCTCTACAAACAGCGTGGCGTCGGCCCCGGGCCGGCGTGAGGAACGGGGACGGGCCGGTGCGGGACGAAGAGCGCGGCACACGGGAGCTGCCGACCGGAGACGGGGCTGCCTCCTGGGCATGGGAATCCCCCCGCTCGAGCGGTGACGGGAGCGGGGGAAGCGCCGAGACCTCCGGGGCAGGCCCTCGGGACGGTTCCCAACGCATGGCGGACGGCATCGACGGCATCCCCGAACAGGCCAGGCCGCACCCGGAGGGCGACTCGGAGCGGGTCGACGGTGACGATGCCGGACAGGGCACGCCACCGGAGACACCCGACAGCGCCGGATCCGCCGTGAGCGCCGGGGCCAGGGCTCGGGGAAGGGCTACGGGCGGGACGATGAGCGAGCACGAGCGATACGCCGGGGACGACGCGCTGGACGCGGAGGCCGTGCGGGCCGCCCAGCACGGCGCCCAGGACCGCAGCGGGGCGCGGGCGATGTTCGTCGAACTGCGCAAGCTGAACGCGGGCAGTGCGGAGTACGCGGAGCTGCGCAATCAGCTCGTCCGGATGCACCTGCCGCTCGTGGAGCACCTGGCGCGCCGGTTCCGCAACCGCGGCGAGCCGCTGGACGACCTCACCCAGGTCGCCACGATCGGCCTGATCAAGTCCGTCGACCGGTTCGACCCCGAGCGTGGCGTGGAGTTCTCCACGTACGCCACCCCGACCGTCGTCGGCGAGATCAAGCGGCACTTCCGCGACAAGGGCTGGGCGGTCCGCGTGCCGCGCCGGCTGCAGGAGCTGCGGCTCGCGCTGACCACCGCGACGGCCGAGCTGTCCCAGCTGCACGGCCGCTCCCCCACGGTGCACGAGCTGGCGGAGAAGCTCTCGATCTCCGAGGAGGAGGTCCTGGAGGGGCTGGAGTCCGCGAACGCGTACTCCACGCTGTCCCTGGACGTCCCCGACACGGACGACGAGTCGCCCGCGGTCGCCGACACCCTGGGCGCCGAGGACGAGGCGTTGGAGGGTGTGGAGTACCGCGAGTCCCTCAAGCCCCTGCTGGAGGATCTGCCGCCGCGTGAGAAGCGGATCCTGCTGCTGCGCTTCTTCGGCAACATGACCCAGTCGCAGATCGCGCAGGAGGTCGGCATCTCCCAGATGCACGTCTCGCGACTGCTGGCCCGCACCCTGGCCCAGCTGCGGGAGAAGCTCCTCGTCGAGGAGTGAGCACCGCCTGCCGGGACCTGCCCGCCCAGGGCTCCCCGGTGGGACTGCCCGCCCAGGGTTTTCGGCGGGACCTGCTCGTGGGGCGCCGCTCGATGGGCGCCGCTCCCGATGCGCCCTACTCGGCCCGGCCCGGACCCTTGATCCCGAGGGCCCGGGTCGTCTCGCCGTTCACGAGGAGCACCAGCGCCGCCACGGCGACCACCGCGAGGGCGATGCCTGCCGGGATGGCCATGCTGTCGGCCTGGAGCAGGCTGTAGGCCACCGGAAGGGCCATCAGCTGAGTGATCACCGCGGGACCCCGGCTCCAGCCGCGCCGCAACAGCAGCCCGCGCGCGGCGAGCAGCGGCAGCAACGCGAGGACGGCCAGGGTGATCCCGAGGGTCACGGCCTGCTGCCGGTCGTCGGGGTCACCGGTGAGCCCGAGGACGAGCACCCACAGGCCGCTGGCCACCAGGGCGGCACCCTCCAGTGCGGCCAGCACCGCCGCATACGTCAGCCGGCGCGGGCGCGGCTCCGCGATCACGTCGGCCGTGGCGGTGTCCGGGGCGGGTTTCTGCTGACTGCTCACCCCAGCAGGGTAGCCGTCGGGGCCTTGACGGCGGCTGCCGGCGGTGCCACGTGTCCAGACTCACGCACTCGTCTCTTACCCGATCCCTAACTCGGTCTGGGCCGAGTACCACCCAGTAGGTACGCTGCCTTGCATGCGTGCACTTCTCGTGGTCAATCCGGCGGCAACCACCACAAGCGCACGCAGACGCGATGTTCTGATCCACGCGCTGGCCAGCGAGGTGAAGCTGGAGGCGGTCACCACCGAGTACCGCGGCCACGCCCGCGACCTCGGCCGGCAGGCGGCGGAGAGCGACGACATCGACCTGGTGGTGGCGCTCGGCGGAGACGGCACGGTCAACGAGGTCGTCAACGGCCTGCTGCACTCCGGCCCGGCCCCGGACCACCTCCCCGGTCTGGCCGTCGTCCCCGGCGGTTCCACGAACGTCTTCGCCCGGGCCCTGGGCCTGCCCAACGATCCCGTCGAGGCCACCGGCGCACTGCTGGACGCGCTGCGCGACCGCACCGAACGGGTCGTCGGCCTCGGTCTGACCTCGGGCCCGCCGGGCAGCGAGGACGAGGCGGTGCCGGCCCGCTGGTTCACGTTCAACGCCGGGCTCGGCTTCGACGCGGGCGTGGTGGGCCGGGTCGAGCAGCAGCGCGAGCGCGGCAAGAAGTCGACGCACGCGCTCTACGTCCGCCAGGTGCTCCGGCAGTTCCTCGGCGAGCCGAACCGGCGGCACGGCACGATCACGCTCGAACGGCCCGGCGAGGATCCGATCGAGGATCTCGTCGTCGCCATAGCCTCGAACACGTCCCCTTGGACGTATCTCGGCAATCGCGCCATGTACACATCACCCAAGGCATCGTTCGACACCGGCGTCGATGTGCTGGGTCTCAGCCGTCTGTCGACGGCTGCGGTTGCCCGGTATGCCACCCAGTTGCTCACTTCGTCCCCCGAGCGCGGACCGCACGGCAAGCACGCGGTCTCGCTGCACGATCTGGACCAGTTCACCTTGCATTCGAAGGTGCCTCTGCCCCTCCAGATGGACGGTGACCACCTGGGGCTGCGTACTAGCGTGACGTTCACAGGCGTACGCCGTGCACTGCGTGTGATTGTGTGAGCGGAACGGGCAAAACTCCTTTCACTCGAACGTTTAGGCCAGGATCCACCCCATAGAAGTACGGCTGTGACCTAGTCGACACCGAGGAATCAAAAAAAACTTTCCGGAAGGGGTTGTATCCGCCGCTGAGGTTTGCGAGTCTCTACGTGGCGATCGGGACGGCCCGCAACACCGGCCTCCACTGATCACCAGAACCCCTCTTCAAACACAGGACCCCGCCGGGTGAAGATTCGGCGTTCGGCCCTTCACTTGTTGAGGGATTCGTGAAAGCGTTCACATTCACAAGCAATTTGCACGTAATACCAAGGAGAGGTAGCAGCCATGGACTGGCGTCACAACGCCGTTTGCCGCGAGGAAGACCCCGAGCTCTTCTTCCCCATCGGCAACACCGGTCCTGCGCTGCTGCAGATCGAGGAAGCCAAGGCCGTCTGCCGTCGCTGCCCGGTGATCGAGCAGTGTCTGCAGTGGGCGCTCGAGTCCGGTCAGGACTCCGGCGTCTGGGGTGGTCTCAGCGAGGACGAGCGCCGCGCCATGAAGCGCCGCGCCGCCCGCAACCGGGCCCGTCAGGCCTCCGCCTGACATACCCACCCCTGCTGACAGCCTGAGCTTGGCGGCGCGCACAGCACGTACGCATCTCCCGCCCCCGAGCCGCAGCGCGCAGTTCCCCCGATGTGCTTAGCGATACAAAAGCAGAGCAGCAACGAGCATCAGCCTCGGACCAATGGCGGTCCGGGGCTTTTTGCTGCCACCCCTCCCCCGGCGTGTTCAACCACCCGGGTCCGTAGGGTCCTTGGCCTACTTCTGCGCCCGCACCGGAATGTCGAGGATCACCCGGGTCCCCCGCTCCGGCGCCGGCACCATGTCGAACGAGCCGCCCAACTCGCCCTCCACCAGTGTCCGTACGATCTGCAGACCGAGGTTGCCCGAGCGGTGCGGGTCGAATCCCTCGGGCAGGCCGACGCCATCGTCCTGGACGGTGACCAGCAGACGCGCCTCCTTGGTGGTGCCGCCACGCAACGCGGAGACCTCGACCGTGCCGGTGTCGCCCTCGCGGAAGCCGTGCTCCAGGGCGTTCTGCAGGACCTCGGTGAGGACCATGGACAGCGGGGTGGCGACCTCGGCGTCGAGGATGCCGAACCGTCCGCTGCGCCGGCCGGTCACCTTGCCCGGCGAGATCTCGGCGACCATGGCCAGCACCCGGTCGGCGATGTCGTCGAACTCCACCCGCTCGTCCAGGTTCTGAGACAGCGTCTCATGCACGATGGCGATCGAGCCGACCCTGCGGACAGCCTCCTCCAGGGCCTCCCGGCCGCGCTCGGAGTCGATGCGCCGGGCCTGTAGCCGGAGCAGGGCGGCGACCGTCTGGAGGTTGTTCTTCACCCGGTGGTGGATCTCCCGGATGGTGGCGTCCTTGGTGATCAACTCGCGTTCGCGGCGGCGCAGTTCGGTGACGTCCCGGAGCAGCACCAGGGAACCGATGCGCGTCCCCTTGGGCTTGAGCGGGATGGCCCGGAACTGGATGACACCGTCATGGGCCTCGATCTCGAACTCGCGCGGCGCCCAGCCGCTGGCCACCTTGGCCAGGGCCTCGTCCACCGGTCCCCGGGTGGGGGCGAGTTCGGCAGTGGTCTGCCCGAGGTGGTGGCCGACCAGGTCGGCGGCGAGGCCGAGCCGGTGGAACGCGGACAGCGCGTTCGGGGAGGCGTACTGGACGATGCCGTCCGCGTCCAGCCGGATCAGGCCGTCGCCGACGCGCGGGGAGGCGTCCATGTCGACCTGCTGGTCGGGGAAGGGGAAGGAGCCGGCCGCGATCATCTGCGCGAGGTCCGAGGCGCTCTGGAGATAGGTGAGTTCCAGGCGGCTCGGGGTGCGCACGGTGAGCAGGTTGGTGTTCCGGGCGATCACACCGAGGACGCGTCCCTCACGCCGTACGGGGATGGACTCGACCCGTACGGGGACCTCTTCTCGCCACTCCGGATCACCCTCGCGCACGATCCTGCCCTCGTCCAGCGCCACGTCCAGCATGGGCCGCCGGCCGCGCGGGACCAGGTGGCCGACCATGTCGTCCTGGTAGGAGGTCGGGCCGGTGTTGGGGCGCATCTGGGCGATCGAGACGTACCGCGTGCCGTCCCGGGTGGGAACCCACAGCACCAGGTCGGCGAAGGAGAGGTCGGAGAGCAGCTGCCACTCCGAGACCAGCAGGTGCAGCCACTCGAGGTCGGAGTCGCCGAGGGCGGTGTGCTGGCGTACGAGTTCGTTCATGGAGGGCACATGTGCGAGCGTACCCGCGGCCCGTGAGCGGCCGGAAAACACCCGCGGGCCGCGGCGCCTGGAAGGGACCCTCAACCCTCCCGGCACCGCAGCCCGGAGCATCATCGGCCGTGGGGTGTGCGGTCCCGGTCGGCCGAAGGTCGAGGAGCCGGGGCAGTCAGGGCAGAGAGCACCGGTTCCTCGATCCGCCTTCCTGTGCGGGGAAGACGGAGGCTTGTCATTCTCGATTGTGGACTAGACCACGATGGCGTGTCCATGGTGGGGAAGTGTCCTCGCCGTGCGGGCATCGGCACGCGATGCCACGCAGCCTAGCCCGCCCAGGTCAGTCGTGGGGCCAGATGGCCATGGCAATTTCCGCGAGCGCTTCCAGTTCCTCCCGGCGTGCGCCGTCGCGGGCCTGCTGGGACATGCCCTGGATCATGGCACCCGCGTGCCGGGCGAGGGTGGCGGCGTCGGTGCCGGCCGGCAGCACCCCGGCCGCGATGTCCGCCCGGATCCGGGACTCCAGGCCGGCGATGTTGGCGTTGCGGCGCTCGCGCAGCAGCGCCTCGACGTCGGCGCTCGTGCAGTTGGTGGCGGCGTGCACGATCATGCAGCCGTACGGATGGGCCGGGTCCGTGTACTGGGCGGCGGCCTCGCGGAGCAGGCGCGCGATGCCCTCGCGGGCCGTGGGCTCCTCGGCGAGCGCACGGTCACCGAAGGCGCCGTGGGTGTCGGAGTAGACCTGGACGACCTCGTCGAACAGGGTCCGCTTGTCGCCGAAGGCCGCGTACAGACTGGGTGCGCCGATGCCCATGATCCGGGTGAGGTCGGAGACCGAGGTGGCCTCGTACCCGTGCTCCCAGAAGGCCATCAGCGCCTTTTCCAGTGCGGTGGCCCGGTCGAAGGAACGCGGCCGGCCCCGCGTCCGGCCCGTGCCGCCCTGCGCCTGCGTTTCCTGACCCGTCGCCATGGAGACTATTTTATAGCGTCCCCTAGAAAATTGTCGGCGGGGTCGTGTACGGTTTTTATGTAGCGACCGCTAGACAAATATGGAGGGGTGGACATGGGTGCGCTCACAGGGAAGACAGCGCTGGTCACGGGTGCGAGCCGGGGCATCGGGCGGGGGATCGCCGAGCGGCTGGGGCGTGACGGCGCCCGGGTGGCGGTGCACTACGGCAGCAATGAGACGGCCGCCAAGGAGACGGTCTCGACGATCGAGGAGGCCGGCGGATCGGCGTTCTCGATCGGGGTGGAACTGGGAGCACCCGGGGACGCCCGGCGACTGTGGGAGGAGTTCGACCGGCACGCGGACGGGCTGGACATCCTCGTGCACAACGCGGGCATCGGCGCCGCGCAACCGTTCGCGGAGATCGGCGAGGAGGAGTTCGACAGGCTCTTCGCGGTGAACGTGAAGGCACCGTTCTTCCTGACCCAGCTCGGCGCGGAGCGACTGCGGGACGGCGGGCGGGTGGTGAACATATCGTCCGGGCTGGCGCGGTCCGCCCTGATGCCCCACACCATTGCCTACGGGATGACCAAGGCGGCGCTGGACGTCTTCACCCGGGACCTGTCCAAGCTGCTCGGCCCCCGCGGGATCACCGTGAACTCGGTGGCGCCCGGCATCGTCGACACCGACGTCAACGCCTCCTGGCTGCGCGCGAGCGACGAGGCGCGCAGGGAAGCCGCCGCGTACTCGGCACTCGGGCGGGTGGGGACGTCGGCGGACATCGCCGATGTGGTGGCCTTCCTGGTCTCGGATGACGGCCGCTGGGTGACCGGTCACTGGCTGGACGCGACGGGGGGCTCGCTCGTCTGAGAACGGGACTCGTCCGACAGGGAAACGGGGGCCGGCCGGGCGGGTACAGACCCGGTACGGGCCCGGAAAAGCCCCCTCTCGCCCACGCCCGCGAACGCCGATTCTGTTAGATTGGTCTAAACCACATAGACGCACAGAGCCCTCTTCAGAACGGCAGGCCCAGCGTGGAAGTTGTCATCGTTCCGGACGCCGCCGCGGGTGGCGAGCTGATCGCCGAGGCCATGGCCCAGCTGCTGCGACGCAAGCCCGACGCCCTGCTCGGCGTGGCCACCGGCTCCACCCCGCTGCCCATCTACCAGGCACTGGCCGCCAAGGTGCGCTCCGGCGCCGTGGACGTCTCACAGGCACGGATAGCGCAGCTCGACGAGTATGTGGGACTACCCGCCGACCACCCCGAGTCCTATCGGTCGGTGCTGCGCCGCGAGGTGCTGGAGCCGCTGGGCACGGACATGGACGCGTTCATGGGGCCGGACGGCACGGCCGAGGACGTCCAGACGGCCTGCGAGGCGTACGACCGCGCGCTCGCCGCGGCCGGCGGGGTGGACCTGCAACTGCTCGGCATCGGGACCGACGGGCACATCGGGTTCAACGAGCCCTGCTCGTCGCTCGCCTCGCGCACCCGGATCAAGACGCTGACCGAACGGACCCGGATCGACAACGCCCGCTTCTTCGACGGCGACATCGAGCAGGTCCCCCACCACGTCATCACCCAGGGCATCGGGACGATCCTGGAGGCCCGGCACCTGGTGCTGCTGGCGACCGGCGAGGGCAAGGCGGACGCGGTCGCCGCGACCGTCGAGGGCCCGGTCGCGGCCGTCTGCCCGGCCTCCGCGCTCCAGCTCCACCCGCATGCCACGGTGGTCGTGGACGAGGCCGCCGCGTCCAAGCTGAAGCTGGCCGACTACTTCCGGCACACCTACGCCAACAAGCCGGAGTGGCAGGGGATCTGACCCGGGACACCGACGGGTGAGGGGAAGCGCGGGCCGAGGCGGCGGCGTGCGCGGAGGCCGTGCGGGGGCGGGGAGGGCGCAGGTCGGGGCGGTGCCGGCCGCGCGCTCCCCTCTGCGATGGACTAGACCAACAGCAGGTGCAACGGTATATAGAGGGGATCACGGAGCGTGCGGGTGGAGTCCTGACAGAACAACCCGTGCCACGATGTGAGCCGTGGCCGATGGGATGTCGGTCGCTTTCGGCATTCGGAGCCGGGAAGGCAGAGCATGACCACCGACGTCAGCAGTGCGGAGAACGAGGCCGGCACCACCCGTACCGCGCGCGTGCCCAAGTACTACCGCTTGAAAAAGCACCTGCTCGACATGACGGAGACGCAGGCCCCGGGCACACCGGTGCCGCCCGAGCGCACGCTGGCCGCCGAGTTCGACACGTCCCGCACCACGGTGCGCCAGGCCCTTCAGGAACTGGTCGTGGAGGGCCGCCTCGAACGTATCCAGGGCAAGGGCACCTTCGTCGCCAAGCCCAAGGTCTCCCAGGCGCTGCAGCTCACCTCCTACACCGAGGACATGCGGGCGCAGGGGCTGGAACCGACCTCGCAGCTACTGGACATCGGGTACATCACCGCCGACGACCGGCTCGCCGAGCTGCTCGACATCACCGCCGGCGGGCGCGTACTGCGCATCGAGCGGCTGCGCATGGCCAACGGCGAGCCGATGGCGATCGAGACCACCCACCTGTCGGCCAAGCGCTTCCCGGCCCTCAGGCGCTCGCTGGTGAAGTACACCTCGCTGTACACCGCGCTCGCCGAGGTCTACGACGTCCACCTCGCCGAGGCCGAGGAGACCATCGAGACCTCCCTGGCCACCCCGCGCGAGGCCGGTCTGCTCGGCACCGACGTGGGCCTGCCGATGCTGATGCTCTCCCGCCACTCGCTGGACCGCGAGGGCAAGCCGGTGGAGTGGGTGCGGTCGGTGTACCGCGGGGACCGGTACAAGTTCGTGGCCCGGCTGAAGCGCCCGTTGGACTGACGGCAGGGCCCGTTCGCCGAATCGGTATACCGATATGCGGACGAGGTCTTCCGCTGTCACGACACCGTCACCTAGATTGCCTGCGCATTACACAGGTGATCAGCGAGGGGACGGAGCCATGGCATGTCCGAAACGCCTGAAGTGAGGCCACCGGTGGTGACACCGAGCCGGGTGATCATCGCCCTGTGCCTCGTCGCGCCCTTCGTGGCGATGCTGTGGGTCGGCTCGTACGCCAAGACGGACCCCACGTTCATCGGGATCCCGTTCTTCTACTGGTACCAGATGCTCTGGGTGCTGATCTCCACGGCGCTCACGATGCTCGCCTACCAGCTGTGGAAGCGTGACCAGCGCGCCCGCCAGGACGCGAACGGGGGTGCGGTGAAATGAAGGACGGCGTCAACGGCGTCGCGCTCGGCGTCTTCATCTTCTTCTTCCTGGCCGTCACGGTCGTCGGCTTCCTGGCCGCGCGGTGGCGCAGGGCCGAGAACGAGCACTCCCTGGACGAATGGGGCCTGGGCGGCCGGTCCTTCGGTACCTGGATCACCTGGTTCCTGCTCGGCGGTGACCTGTACACGGCGTACACGTTCGTCGCCGTACCGGCGGCGATCTACGCGGCGGGCGCGTCCGGCTTCTTCGCGGTTCCGTACACGATCCTGGTCTACCCGCTGATCTTCACGTTCCTGCCCCGCCTGTGGTCGGTCTCGCACAAGCACGGCTACGTGACCACCTCCGACTTCGTGCGCGGCAGATTCGGTTCCAAGGGCCTGTCCCTGGCGGTGGCGCTCACCGGCATCCTGGCCACGATGCCGTACATCGCGCTCCAGCTCGTCGGCATCCAGGCGGTGCTGGACGTGATGGGCGTCGGCGGCGGCGAGAACACCAACTGGTTCGTGAAGGACCTGCCGCTGCTCATCGCCTTCGGTGTGCTGGCGGCCTACACCTACTCCTCCGGTCTGCGCGCCCCCGCGCTGATCGCGTTCGTCAAGGACGCCCTGATCTACATCGTCATCGCGGTGGCGATCATCTACATCCCGATCAAGCTGGGCGGCTTCGACGACATCTTCGCCAAGGCAGGCGACGCGTTCAGCCAGGTCAACCCGGCCACCCACAAGCCGCGCGGCGCGCTCGCTCCGCCGGAGGCGGGCCAGTGGACGTACGCCACGCTGGCGCTCGGCTCCGCGCTGGCGCTGTTCATGTACCCGCACTCGATCACCGCGACCCTCTCGTCCAAGAGCCGTGAGGTGATCCGCCGCAACACCACGATCCTGCCGTTGTACTCGCTCATGCTGGGTCTGCTGGCGCTGCTGGGCTTCATGGCGATCGCGGCCGGGGTGAAGGTCACCAACGGGCAGCTGGCGATCCCGCAGCTGTTCGAGGACATGTTCCCGGACTGGTTCGCGGGCGTGGCCTTCGCGGCGATCGGTATCGGGGCCCTCGTCCCGGCGGCGATCATGTCCATCGCGGCGGCGAACCTCTTCACCCGCAACATCTACAAGGACTTCATCAAGCCCGCCGCCACGCCGAAGGAGGAGGCCCAGGTCTCCAAGATCGTGTCGCTGCTGGTGAAGGTGGGCGCGCTGGTCTTCGTCCTCACCATGGACAAGACCGTCGCCATCAACTTCCAGCTGCTGGGCGGTATCTGGATCCTGCAGACCTTCCCGGCCCTGGTCGGTGGCCTGTTCACCCGCTGGTTCCACCGCTGGGCGCTGCTGGCCGGCTGGGCGGTCGGCATGGTGTACGGGACGGTCGCCGCGTACGGGGTGGCCTCGCCGACGCAGAAGCACTTCGGCGGCAGCGCCAAGGAGATCCCCGGCATCGGCGAGATCGGCTACATCGGCCTCACGGCGTTCGTCCTGAACGTCGCCGTCACCGTGGTCCTGACCTTCGTCCTGAAGGCCGTGAAGGCGCCCGAGGGCATCGACGAGACCACGCCGGGGGACTACACGGCCGACGCGGGCGACCCGGGGGTCCAGGTGGAACTGCCGCCGGCGACCGCCGGAAGCGTCCACTGAGCCACCCTCGGAACACAGCGCAGCACCCACAGCGGGCCGCCGGGAAGCACGTACCCGGCGGCCCGCCGTGCTGCCACGAGTTGACACTCCGGTACCGCCGCAACACGCGACAGACACTAGATGTGGGGGTGCCACGACAGCCCGGCACTAGATGTATGCTCGTCCTCGCTGTCGCCGCAGGGGAATCCGGTGCGAATCCGGAACTGTCCCGCAACGGTGTACTCGCGCGCATCCGCACGCCTGTTCAGTCCGAGGACCTGTCGGCAGCCCACCCGGTCGTCCGGTCCGGGTGCGTTCTGACGTCCGGGCCTCGTGGAGTGGGCCGGTGGACGCGACGCCGTGCGCGCTCGTGACTGCCCCCTGCCCTCCGCCAGGCCCCGTGCCGAGCGAGGGAGAGCCCCACGTGACCATCGCGCCAGCCGATCCGGCTTCAGTCAGCGAGCCGGAGACCGACGGTCCCGGTGCCGCACTGCTGCGGACCCTGACCGAGCTGACCGTCGATCTGCCCGACGCCGACCCGGGGCGGGTCGCCGCCGCCGCGCTGCGCGGCCGGTCCGCGCGGGCCGACGAGGCGGAGCTGCACGAGCTGGCCACGGAGGCCGCCGCCGGTCTGATCTCCGAGGACCCCGCCTACTCCAGGCTCGCCGCCCGGCTGCTGACCCTCACGATCCGGGACGAGGCCGCCTCGCAGGGCGTGACGTCCTTCACCGGGTCCGTCGCGGTCGGGCACCGCGAGGGCCTCATCGCCGACCGCACCGCGGAGTTCGTCCGGCTGCACGCCGAGCGGCTCGACACGCTGGTGGACAGCGCGGCCGACGACCGCTTCGGCTACTTCGGTCTGCGCACCCTGCACAGCCGTTACCTGCTGCGCCACCCGATCACCCGCAAGGTCATCGAGACGCCCCAGCACTTCATGCTGCGGGTCGCGTGCGGTCTGGCCGAGGACGACACGGTCCGCTCGGTGGACGAGGTCGCGGCCCTCTACGGCCTGATGAGCCGCCTGGACTACCTGCCGTCCTCCCCCACGCTGTTCAACTCCGGCACGCGGCATCCGCAGATGTCGTCCTGCTACCTGCTCGACTCCCCGCTGGACGAGCTGGACTCCATCTACGGCCGCTACCACCAGGTCGCCCGGCTGTCGAAGCACGCCGGCGGCATCGGTCTGTCGTACTCCCGTATCCGTTCCCGCGGTTCGCTGATCCGGGGGACGAACGGGCACTCCAACGGCATCGTGCCGTTCCTGAAGACCCTGGACGCCTCCGTCGCCGCGGTGAACCAGGGCGGCAGGCGCAAGGGCGCCGCCGCGGTCTACCTGGAGACCTGGCACTCCGACATCGAGGAGTTCCTGGAGCTGCGGGACAACACCGGCGAGGACGCCCGCCGCACCCACAACCTGAACCTGGCGCACTGGATCCCGGACGAGTTCATGCGCCGGGTCGACGCCGACCAGCAGTGGTCGCTGTTCTCCCCCTCCGACGTGCCCGAACTGGTCGACCTGTGGGGCGAGGAGTTCGACACCGCCTACCGCAAGGCCGAGGCCGCGGGCCTGGCCCGGAAGACGATGCCGGCACGGGAGCTGTACGGCCGGATGATGCGCACCCTGGCGCAGACCGGCAACGGCTGGATGACCTTCAAGGATGCCGCCAACCGCACCGCCAACCAGACGGCCGAACCCGGCAACGTCGTCCACTCCTCCAACCTCTGCACCGAGATCCTGGAGGTCACCGACGACGGCGAGACGGCCGTCTGCAACCTGGGGTCGGTCAACCTCGGCGCCTTCGTCGGCGACGGCGACATCGACTGGGCGCGGCTGGACGAGACGGTCCGTACGGCCGTCACGTTCCTGGACCGCGTGGTGGACATCAACTTCTACCCGACCGAGCAGGCGGGCCGTTCCAACGCCAAGTGGCGGCCGGTCGGGCTGGGCGCGATGGGACTGCAGGACGTCTTCTTCAAGCTGCGTCTGCCGTTCGACTCCGCCGAGGCCAGGGCCCTGTCCACGCGGATCGCCGAGCGGATCATGCTCGCCGCCTACGAGGCTTCCGCCGACCTCGCCGAGCGCAACGGCCCGCTGCCCGCCTGGGAACAGACCCGCGCCGCCCGCGGAGTCCTGCACCCCGACCACTACGACACCGACCTCACCTGGCCCGAACGCTGGGACGCGCTCCGCAAGCGCATCGCGGTGACGGGCATGCGCAACTCGCTGCTTCTGGCGATTGCGCCGACGGCCACCATCGCCTCGATCGCGGGGGTGTACGAGTGCATCGAGCCGCAGGTGTCGAACCTGTTCAAGCGCGAGACCCTGTCCGGTGAGTTCCTCCAGGTCAACTCCTACCTGGTCCAGGAACTGAAGAACCTCGGCGTGTGGGACGCCCGTACCCGCGAGGCCCTGCGCGAGGCCAACGGCTCCGTCCAGGACTTCGTCTGGATCCCCGAGGACGTGCGCAACCTCTACCGCACGGCCTGGGAGATCCCGCAGCGCGGCCTGATCGACATGGCCGCCGCCCGCACCCCCTTCCTGGACCAGGCCCAGTCGCTGAACCTGTTCCTGGAGACACCGACCATCGGCAAGCTCTCGTCGATGTACGCCTACGCCTGGAAGTCCGGTCTGAAGACCACCTATTACCTGCGCTCGCGCCCCGCGACGCGCATCGCCCGCGCCGCCCGGGCCCAGGCCACCATCCCCGTGCAGCAGGCGGCCGACCCCGACGCGGTCGCCTGCTCCCTGGAGAACCCCGAGTCCTGCGAAGCCTGCCAGTAATTCCCGCCCGCCACCCGACCACCACCCCTGGAGGACGGCGCTTCGCGCCGACAGATATGAACCGCCCCCAGAACCTGCTCGACCCCGGCTTCGAGTTGACTCTCCGCCCGATGCGCTACCCCGACTTCTACGAGCGCTACCGGGACGCCATCAAGAACACCTGGACCGTCGAGGAGGTCGATCTCCACTCCGACGTCACCGACCTCGCCAAGCTCTCCCCGGAGGAGCAGCACCTCATCGGCCGCCTGGTCGCCTTCTTCGCCACCGGCGACTCGATCGTGGCCAACAACCTGGTGCTGACCCTCTACAAGCACATCAACTCCCCCGAAGCGCGCCTGTACCTGTCGCGCCAGCTGTTCGAGGAGGCCGTGCACGTCCAGTTCTATCTGACCCTGCTGGACACCTACCTGCCCGACCCCGAGGACCGCGCCGCCGCCTTCGCCGCCGTGGACAACATCCCCTCCATCCGGGAGAAGGCCGGGTTCTGCTTCAAGTGGATGGACTCGGTGGAGTCGATCGACCGGCTGGAGAGCAAGGCCGACCGCCGGCGCTTCCTGCTCAACCTCATCTGCTTCGCCGCCTGCATCGAGGGCCTGTTCTTCTACGGCGCCTTCGCCTACGTCTACTGGTTCCGCAGCCGCGGCCTGCTGCACGGTCTGGCCACCGGCACCAACTGGGTCTTCCGTGACGAGACCATGCACATGTCCTTCGCCTTCGACGTCGTCGACACCGTGCGCAAGGAGGAGCCGGAGCTCTTCGACGGCGAACTCCAGCGGGAGGTCACCGACATGCTCGCGGAGGCCGTCGAGGCGGAGTTGCAGTTCGCGCGCGACCTGTGCGGTGACGGACTGCCCGGCATGAACACCGAGTCGATGCGCCAGTACCTGGAATGCGTCGCCGACCAGCGTCTGACGCGTCTCGGCTTCGCCCCGGTGTACGGCTCCGAGAACCCCTTCTCCTTCATGGAGCTCCAGGGCGTCCAGGAGCTGACGAATTTCTTCGAGCGCCGCCCGTCGGCCTACCAGGTCGCGGTGGAGGGCACCGTCGACCTGGACGAGGACTTCTAGGCGGCCCTCACTTCAGCTTCACCGCGTCCCCGGCCGACACGACCTGCGCGGTCGCCGTCGTGCCGGGGACGTACCCGCGCCGGCTGCCCGCGCGGTACACAGAGGGTGGACAGTGCTCGCGCAGCGGTTCGCTCAGATGGGGCGGGCCGCTCCGTGGCGTCGGCGGGCGTCGCTGGTCCGCGGTGCAGTCGGCCGCGCGGCCGCCGGTGCCGCGGGCTTCACGCCCCGCTCCGCGTCCCTGAGCTGGCGGTCGACGCGCCGGTCGCGCACGGCGCCGAGCACGGACGGCAGGATCAGGAGGACCAGGATCCCGAGGGTGGCGAGCATTCCGATGAGTCCTTCGATCTGGTTTCCGTTCATGGACACCACTGTCGCGCCGGATACTCCTTACCGTGAGCGGCAGGACTGCCGTAGACCCTCGAATTACTGCCACTGTCGAGGCACACTGGCAGCATGCTGAAGAACGTGGCCGTGGTTCTGCTGGACGGGGTGCATCCCTTCGAGCTGGGTGTCGTGTGCGAGGTGTTCGGCATCGACCGCAGCGACGACGGGTTGCCGGTGTACGACTTCGCCGTGGCGTCGGCGGAGGGTCCCGAGCTGGGCACGCACTGCGGTTTCACCGTGTCCGCGCCGTACGGCCTGGAGCGGCTGGAGGAGGCCGATCTGATCGCCGTACCGGCCGGTGAGACCTACGCGGAGCGCGAGTATCCGCAGGAGCTGCTGGCAGCGCTGCGGCGGGCCGTCGACCGGGGCACGCGGGTGCTCAGCGTCTGCTCCGGCGTGTTCGTGCTGGCCGCGGCGGGCCTGCTGGACGGCCGGCGATGCGCGGTGCACTGGCACCACGCCGAGCAGCTGGCCCGGCGCTACCCCCGGCTGACGGTCGAGCAGGACGTGCTGTACGTGGACGAGGATCCCGTGATCACCTCCGCCGGCACCGCCGCCGGGATCGACGCATGTCTGCACCTGGTGCGCAAGGAGCAGGGCCCGGAGGTGGCCAACAAGATCGCCCGCCGGATGGTGGTGCCGCCGCACCGGGACGGCGGGCAGGCGCAGTTCATCGAGCGGCCCCTGCCGAAGGCGCCCTGCGACACGGTCGGTGAGGTGCTGGCCTGGATGGAGGCCCACCTCGACCAGGAAGTCACCGTCGAGCAGCTCGCCGCCCGCGCCCATATGGCGCCGCGCACCTTCGCCCGGCGCTTCCAGCAGGAGACGGGGACCACTCCCTATCGGTGGATCCTCCGCCAACGGGTGCTGCTGGCCCAGGAATTGCTGGAGGGCACGGCCGAGACCATGGACGCCATCGCCTGGCGCACCGGCTTCGGTACGGCCGCCGCGCTGCGCCATCACTTCGTCCGGTCACTGGGGACGACCCCGAACGCCTACCGGCGCGCGTTCCGGGGCCCGCAGGCCGCCTGAGCGCGCGCCGGTACCAGGTGACCTACCAGGGCATCGCCCGCAGCAGGAGGTCGTGCGGGCGCAGGGTGATGCCCACGCGGGTGGCGTCGTTCGAGCCGCTGACCTGCTCGAAGCGGTACTTCGCCGAGATCGCCGCGGTGATCAGGCTCAGCTGGGTCATGGAGAAGTGGTCGCTGGGGCACTTGCGGTTGCCCACGCTGAAGGGGCTCATAGCGTGTTTCGGCACCTCCTTGGACCGCTCGGGCAGCCAGCGGTCGGGGTCGAAGGTGAGGTGGCGGGCGTAGGAGCGGCTGTCGCGCTGGATCGCGTACGGGCTGTAGACGATGTCCGCCCCGGCCGGAATGCGATAGCCGCCGAGTACGGTGTCGGTCACCGCGCGCCGCGTCAGAATCCATACGGCGGGCCGGAGCCGCATGGCCTCGACGACGACATTGTTGGTGTGCGTGAGTGCGCGAACGTGCTCGAATCCGACCGGCCGGCCACCGGTCACGGATTCGACCTCGGTCCGTACCTTCTCGGCGTGTTCCGGGTGTTCGGCGAGGACCTGGAGCAGCCACATGATCGTGGACGCGACTGTTTCGCTGCCGGGGGTGAGTATCGCGACGACCTGATCGTGGATCTCCTGTTCCCCGATGGGGTCCCCATTGTCGTCCTTCGCCTCCAGCAATGCCGTCAGCAAATCGTCCGGCTTTTGACCAGATGCCCTCCGCTCGGCGACGATCTCGTCCACCAGCAGATGCAAATCGGCCAAGGCCCGGTTGAATTCGCGGTTGGCCGGAAACGGAAGCCGGTAGAGCGGCCCGAGCGGGATCACCATCCGGCGGTACATACCACGGAAGACGGTGGCGAGATCGACGCTGAGCCGTTCCGCGCGCTCGTCCATGTAGTCACCGCGCAGCAGGCAGCGGGCGGCGATGCGGACGGCGACCCGGAAGGACTCGGAGGTGCAGTCGATGGTCTCGCCGGGCTTCCAGCGATCGGTCAGCGCGTGCGCCTCCTCCTCCATCACCGGGCCGTAGGCGGGTATCGCGTCGAGCCGGAACGCGGGCTGTATGGTGCGCCGCTGCCGGCGGTGCCGGGGGCCGTTCGCGGTGGCCACGCCCTCCTTGCCGAGGAGCCCTTCGAGGGACTCCCACAGCGGGCCGTCGATCTTGAAGTCGGGGCTCAGGGCCAGGGCTCCGGTGAGCGCGGGCGTGGTGACGGCGTACACCGTCTTGGGGCCGAGCTTCAGACGCACGATCTCGCCGTGCTCGCGCAGCCCGGACATGAAGGCGAGCGGGTCGCGGACCAGTTTCAGTCCGTGCCCGAGGACCGGTAGGGCACCACCGGCCAGGGGCGGTTCGCGCAGTTCGAGCGTCTCGGGGGTCTTGGGCTTCACCGACTCGACGGTCATTTCTCACCTGCCGCTTCGTTCGTGACGTACGGGGGCGTGGACCGGTCGTCCCACTTGTCGACCATGTACCGGCCGGACTCGTGGTGGAACCAGTAGACGGAGCTGAACCAGTTGCGCATATTGCCGACGCAGGACCGGACGGCGGCGCTCAGTTCCTTGCCGCGGACCGTTTCGTCGTCGATTTCATCGGCGAATTCCAGGGCTTTCTGTTCGGCCACGAGGAATTCCGTGACGCACTCCTCGACGCGCCGCTTGACTTCGTCCACCGCTTCTTCCAGGGTCAGCCTCTCATGGGTGATGAGACTGATTCCCAGATTGTGTACCTCGTCGCCGGCTATTTCTTTCGGCAGGGAGCAGAGGTCGTTGTACCAGGCGGCGAATTCCTGACTGAGGAGTGCCGCCCGGCGGTACGCCGGATTCTTCCTCACGGACTCCGGGAGTTCACATCCGGCGCTGGGTTCCAGCAAGTCCGTCCATATCCAGTGCGCGAAGGTGTGGCGACGCAGGGCGAGATACTCCTCGACGCCGGGCACATATCCCTCGGTGCGGTTGCGGAATTCCCGGTCGTATGCCTCGATCACCGCGTGGAAGTGCCGGGCGAACCGCTGGTTCCAGGTGCGCGGCAGGAAGCCGTACAGCCGGAGCACGCTGTCCGCGAAGCCCGCCACCAACGGGTCGGGGTGGTGCAGATGGTGCCTGGGTGCGTCGAGAGCCGCGTGCAGCCGGTACCGCAGCCGCCGCCAGTCGCCCACCCGGCCGTGCACGATGTCCCGGTCGTGGCGGTCGTCCCAGACGAAGAACCAGGCGCTGTAGTCGGCTATGGCCTGCAGGACCTCGTCCGTGGCCCCGGTGTAGAAGCCCGCCATGAGGTCGGTGTAGCACAGTCCGTCGGCATATTCCGCCACCTTGGCCGCCGGCATGAGCCGTTTTTCCAGGAGCCAGAGCCGTGTCTTCTCCTGGAGTCGTGGCCAATACGGATGCAGTTGCCGTGGAAAGGCGGATTCGATCACCGGGAGTGCCAGTGAGGGTGGTACTACGGCCGCCGTCGGCGTCGCTGTGGTGCTGTGTGGGAAAGCTTGCACGAACAAACCCCTCTCCGCCGCCAGGAGCGCACGCCCCTCCCCCTGTGCCGGGCGTGCGCCGTTGCGTATCCCCGCACTTACATTCAGCACCACAACTGACCGCCGTGGGAACGGATTTGCTTCACTCACTACCCCAAGGTGCTGAGATCCCCCCCTTGTGTGACTGATTAAGGATCATTAGGGGCACAGAAGGGATCGGTTGTACGACGCACGCGCGAGCGAAGAGCGACAACACGAAGGCGCCCGGCCTGGAAGGATCCGGCCGGGCGCCTCAAGTGGTCCGCGCGGGTCAGTCGTTGGCGACCACGGGGTAGCGCGGCTCGTTCTCGGCCATCTGCCGCAGCGCGTCCTTGCGGTCCCGCTTCGACAGCCGGTCGATGTAGAGGTAGCCGTAGAGGTGGTCGGTCTCGTGCTGCAAACAGCGCGCGAAGTAGCCGGTGCCCCGGACCTTGACCGGATTGCCCTTCTCGTCCTGACCGGTCACCTCGGCGTAGTCGGGGCGGGCGAGCGACGCGTACGCCGTGGGCACGGAGAGGCAGCCCTCGTTGCTGTCGTCGAGCCGGCGCTTCTCGGCGGGCAGGTCGACCAGCTTCGGGTTGCACACCACGCCGACGTGCCGGACGCCCTCGTCGTCCTGGCAGTCGTAGACGAAGACCTTCAGGTCGACACCGATCTGGTTGGCGGCCAGGCCCACGCCCTCGGCGGTGCGCTGGCTGGCGAACATGTCGGCGACCAGCTGGTGCAGCTCGTCGCCGAACTCGGTGACGTCCCTGCACTCCTTGTGCAGCACCGGATTGCCGACGACCGTGATCGGCCGCGAGGTGCCGCGCTCACGCCAGGCCCTCTCGCGCTCCTCGCAGTCCTCCGTGTCGACGACATAGCCCTCGCCGTCGACGGGGAGCACGCCCGCGTGCTGCTGATCGGTGTCCTGCTGCGCCATGACCGACGTACGCCTTCCTCAAGAACAGGGGGAGATGTTGCTCATACAGGGTACGTGGGGCGCGGCCCGAAGAGGGGCGGGGAACTGCGCGACCGGCCTTGACGGGCCCACGGCCGGACGAACTCCTCAGCAGACCTCTTCGAGATCCCGCCAGTCCCGGGAATCGGGACTGTCGGCCACCCACCCGTCCAGCAACCCCCGCACCAGCGAGGCCGGTGCGGCCAGCCCGCACTCCCGCTCCGGGACCCAGAGCTGTCCGTCGGTCCGGTGCCCCAGCGGCCCGGGGTGACCCGGCTCACTGTGGTCGTGCGGGTCGAGAGTCACCCCGTCGCCCTCGTCCGACGGCATCCGCGACTCCGAGCACATACGGCACAGCAACCGCACCGACGACGACCAGTCCTCGGCGGCGAACCCGGCGTCGGCCGCCAGCTGCTCCAACGCGTCCCGGTCGGCCTCGGTGGCCGCCTCCAGCAGGACCACCCAGGTGGGGACGGGGGACGGCGCCCACAGCTCGATCTCGTCGAAGACCGGGTAGGAGTGCCCGGTGGACGTGGTGCGCTCGCCGTGCGGGACGCCGTCGTGCAGCACGACCTCGCCCCAGCGACGCCCGGACGAGGGAAGCGGGATGGAGAGGACCTCCAGCCGGGCCGGGTCCAGCCGGCGGCCCCACACGACCTCGGCCTCGCCCTCCGGGGAGAGCCGTACGGCCGCGCTGCCCAGCTCCATGCCGAGGGGCTCGGCGGTGGCCGCGGCATCCCCGGGCACCTTCAGCCCGTACGCCTGCCAGGCGCGGCGGGCCAGCGGCCAGTCCTGCAGGGCGGTCGCGGCGATGCCCACGTTCCACCAGTCGGGCGCCCCGGTCTCCCGGTCGAGCAGGGCGACCGCACGCAGTCCGGCCGCGCGGGCCTGCTCCCAGTCGTGCCGGAACTTGTGCAGCAGGGCGAGGTTGAACCAGGACTCCGAGAGCCACGGCTCCAGATCGGCAGCGCGTGTCAGCAGCTCCCCCGCGTCCTCGTACCGGCCGTCGCCGATGAGCGTGAACGCACGGTCGGTGGCCTGCCGCCAGGAGGCGGAGGGCCGGTGCCGTCCCTTGCCGAAGATCCTCACGATTCCCGCCTGCCAGTTCCATTTCCGCACCGTGGGCTGGCTTGTGCCCCCGAACACCCTCTCCCTCGCATCCAACCACGTACGACGGGAAAGGCGCTCATTACCCATGGGTTACCCAGCCGGGCGCGGGGTCAGACAGTCCCGTTCGCCTCACGGGCGCCCGCTCCCGCGCTCCCTGGGGCTGGGCCAGCACCCGGGCGAGCGACTCCACGACTTCGGGAGCGTAGTCCCCGGCGGTGCCCAGTCGCAGCTCCTCCAGCGCACGGAGGGGGCCCTCGGGGCCGGCGTCCCGGGTTTTCTCCTCGTAGGCGTTCACGGCCCGGACGATCCGGGCGGCGACCGGCTGCTCCGGGTAGGGGTCGGCCTGCCGCTCCACGACGACGGCGACGGCCGCGTCCACGCCGGTCTGCCGGACGACGGCCCCGCCGAGCAACGCGATGCGCCGCTGCTCCGCGGCGGGCAGGGCGGCGGTGGCGCCGGCCGGGACCGGGTCCACCAGGCTGAGCTGCCCGATGTCGTGCATCAGGGCCGCGTACTCCAGGACGGTCAGTTCGGGGCCGGTCAGGCCGAGGTCCCGGCCCACGGCGAGACTGAGCGCGGCGACCCGACGGGCGTGCCCGGTGGGGGTGCAGCCGGCGATCTCGGTGGCCCGGGCGAGGGAGGCGATGGTCTGCCGGTAGGTGGCCCGGACGGCGGCGTACCGGCGCACGGACAGCTGGACGAGCAGCATGGGCAGGCAGAAGACGGGTAGCGCCCACAGGCCGACGACGGCGACCGCGAGCGCTATCACCGCGCCGGTCGCGACGACGGCGGAGCCGATGCCGAGCAGTCCGCGCAACTCCTCGCGCAGCAGTGGGCCGAACGGCCAGCCGGTGCGGCAGTGGGCCTTCGCGGCGGCCAGCACGGCACCGCACAAGGAGGTGAGGGCGAGCAGGGTGAGCAGCAGCAGGGCGTAGGCGGGGCCGTCCCAGGAGCTGAAGACGCCCTCGTTGTACAGGGGTTGGAAACAGACGGCGGCGAAGCCGACGGTCAGGAGGCGGCGGGCCAGGTGGTCGACGGTGCCGCCGCGGCCGGACCAGATGTGCGGGACCGCGCCGAGCAGGGCGGCGGCGAGGACGACGGTGACGACCTGGGCGGCGCCGTGCTGGGTGGGCCGCCCGGCGTCGGCACCCAGCAGGGCGTACGACAGGGAGCCGGCGGCGCCCAGGGGCGCGGCCTGGCGTGTCTGGGCGTCGCCCCACCGGGTCAGCTCGCCGACGGCTATGAGCACTCCGAAGGCGAGCGCGTCGCCCCGGTCGGCCAGGCCGGTCCACAGGGTGACGGCGAGGGAGCCGGCCGCGACGAGCGCGGCGGTGCCGTGGATGAGCCTCAGGACGGTCATCGGGGCGCCCCGGTGCGGGAGGCACGCTCCGCGGACGGGGTGTCGTACGCCGGTTCGTCGGCGGTGACCGCCGGATGCCAGCCGGAGCGGTGCAGGGCGTGGACGAGCGCGGTGACCATGCGGGGGTCGAAGTGCGCCCCGGCGCAGCGCTCCAGTTCGGCGAGGGCCGCCTCGACCGGGCGGGCCCTGCTGTAGGAGCGGGTGGAGGTCATGGCGTCGAAGGCGTCCGCGACGGCGACGATCCGGGCGCACTCGGGGATCTGGGCACCGGCCAGGCCGTACGGATAGCCGCTGCCGTCCAGCCGCTCGTGGTGGTGGAGGATGGCCGCGCGGGCTTCGCCGAGGAAGGAGATCCCGCGGACCATCTCGTGGCCGTACTCGGGGTGCAGCTCGATGATCCGCCGCTCCTGCGGGGTGAGCGGCCCGTCCTTGCGCAGCAGCCGGGTGGGCACGCCCAGTTTGCCGACGTCGTGCAGGATCCCGGCGAAGCGCAGCACCTCGACGCGGTCGTCGTCCATGCCGAGTTCGCGGGCGATCAGCACGGATGCCTGTCCGACACGTTCGCTGTGGCCGCGGGTGTAGCCGTCCTTGATGTCGACGGCCTGGACGAGGGCGCGGATGGTGGCCTGGTGGGCCGCGCGTTCGCGGTGGTACTGGGCGAACACCCACCAGGAGACGCACATCGGCAGCAGTACGAGCAGCGCGGACACGGGCCCGTACGGGCTGCGCCAGAGCACCGCCATCATCAGCCCGGCGAGTCCGTGCACCGCGACGGCGGCGAGGGAGCGGGCGAGCAGCCCGCGCCAGGCCCGCCGCAGCGGCACCGGACCGGCCGCCGCGCGCAGGCCGCCGTCGAGCGTGGTGAGCACCAGGCAGAAGGCGAGGACGGCCGCGCCGGCGGGCAGCAGGGCGTACGGGAAATCGGAGTCGACGACGGCGTCCCGGCCGTCGAGTGCCCCGTGCACCCGGGCGGCGCCCCACACGGCGAGCGCGGGCTGCGCGGCCCGCCACACGCGCCGCGGCAGGGCGGGCCGGTGCTCGACCGGGGAGAGCAGGGCGGCGGGCACCGGGACGAGCGCGGCGGCCGACGGGGGGAGCAGGAACGCGCCGGCGAGCAGGACGGGGTAGAAGGGGCCGCCGAAGCGGCGGTGCACCACGTGCTCGCAGGCCGCGTAGAGCGCGGCGAGCAGGGCCGTCGCCGCCCAGGGGGTGGGGGTCGCCGGGAGACGCAGCAGGCAGAGTGTGGCCAGCAGGGCGACGCCGGCCACATAGCCGCGTGCCCTGACCGGTACCGCGTCCATCGAGCCCCTTCCCGACCTCCCCGACCGTGTCTCTCCAGGCTCGGAGCCTAGGGCGGTTATCGGGGGGTGCGGGGCTTATGACCTGAGGATTAGCACGTTCGGGTGATATACCCCCGGCGTGTCAGGACTCCTGCGGCGCGATGGGGGCCTTCGTCACATCGTGCTCGGGCACGGTCTGGCCGGAGCGGATCAGCTCGATCCGCCCCATGACCTTGGCCCGCAGGTCGGCGGGTACGTCGTCATGCCCGCAGCACCGCTTCACCAGCTTCTTCACGGCCTGCTCCAGGCCGTACTTCTCCAGGCACGGCGAGCATTCCTCGAAGTGGTGCTGGAACTTGTCGCGGTCCATGTCCGGCATCTCGCTGTCGAGGAACTCGTACAGGTGGTCGAGGACCTCACTGCAGTCCGTCTCGTGCGACTCTCCGCAGCTCATGAGCCCGAGCCTTTCACTTCGTCCGACTCTCCGGCGCCCGCCGGGACCAGCCCCCGATCCCGGGCGTAGTCCTCCAGCATGCCGCGCAGCTGACGGCGGCCGCGGTGCAGCCGGGACATCACCGTACCGATGGGTGTCCCCATGATGTCCGCGATCTCCTTGTACGCAAAGCCCTCGACGTCCGCGAGATATACGGCGATGCGGAACTCCTCGGGGATCGCCTGCAGCGCTGCCTTGACGTCCGAGTCGGGCAGGTGGTCGAGCGCCTGCGACTCGGCGGAACGCAGACCCGTCGACATGTGCGACTCGGCGCGCGCGAGCTGCCAGTCCTCGATCTCCTCGGCCGCGCTGCGCTGGGGTTCGCGCTGCTTCTTGCGGTACGAGTTGATGAACGTGTTGGTGAGGATCCGGTACAGCCACGCCTTGAGGTTCGTGCCCTCGCGGAACTGGTGGAAGGACGCGTACGCCTTCGCGTACGTCTCCTGCACCAGGTCCTCGGCGTCGGCCGGGTTGCGCGTCATGCGCAGTGCGGCCGAGTACATCTGGTCGAGGAATTCGAGCGCGTCCCGTTCGAAGCGCGCACTGCGCTCCGCGGTCGTCTCACCGGACGTTTCCGCTCTGACGCCCTGGCCCTCGGGCAGCTCCGCCTGGCCGTTGTCGGTCCCTGCGTCGGTCCCAGTGACCGGACCCACCTCCTCAAGATCCTGGGCGGGACCGAAACCGATCCCACTCGTTTCGGAGGATAGAACACGACCCGTACCCGCCGCCGCTCGAATAGGCGCGGTCCTGGCCGCGTGCAGCACCGACCAGTCCAGGTCAAGGCGGCTGCTACGGCTCGAATCGAACTCTGCCGGGCGCAGCCCGTCCACGGGGTGGTGGGAGGCGGGAGGGCAGATGGTCGAACCCATGCGGCGGACTTCCTCTCCTACGACGTCGGTGCCGAGGTCCTCAGCACTTCTGTACGTGACAACAGAGCCCCGCCGCCGGACATTCCCGTGGTCACGCGAGTGACGCGATCCACTCCCGCACCCCGCCGGTGATGATTTCCAGCGCCCGCTCCTGGGTGAGCTCCGCACGCTTGGGCACGGCGAAGCCGTGATCGCCGTACGGCACCTCGAGCAGGTCGTAGCCGCCCCCGGGAAACTCCCGGGGCCGCCCGAAGGGGTCGTTGCCGCCCTGCACGACCAGCGTGGGCACGCCGGCGCCCAGCAGTTCCTCCGCCCGGGACTTCTCCGGCTTGCCCGGCGGGTGCAGCGGGAAGCTCAGGGCGAGCACGGCGTGGGCGCCCAGCTCGGCCGCCGTACGGCAGGCGACCCGGGCGCCCGCGCTGCGGCCCGCGGAGATCACCGGCAGGCCGGCTTTCGTGAGCGCGGGCCACACCCCGCGCCATCCGGTGTCCAGGGTCTTCGGCGCGGGCGCGATCTTCTTGCCGGCGACGCGCCAGGGCTGCTCGACGAGGGCGACGGTGACGCCCTGCCCCGGGAGCGTCCCGGCCAGTGCCTGGAGGTCGCGCGCCTCGATGCCGCCGCCCGCCCCGTGGCCGACGGCCAGCACCAGCCGTGCCCGCCGCGCCTTGTGCCAGGTGATCCTGGCGTCCCCCGCATCCGTACCAACGGTCTCGGTAGTCACGTCAGAAGAGTGTGCTCTCTTCCGGTGCCGCCAGCTCCGTCAGCAGCTCCGGGCCGTTGTTGCGGACGTTGCTGACGGCGGTGGGGACCGGGTAGGCGCGCATCAGGCCGGCCGGGGGCGGGGCGAGCAGGTCGCGCAGCTCGTCGGGATCGGTGCGGGAGGGGTCGAGCCAGGCGTCCCAGCGGTCGGGGGTGAGCATCAGCGGCATCCGGGGGTGGATGTCGGCGAGGGAGTGCGGGCCCTCGGCGGGGGCGACCGCCAGCGGGGTCCGCTCCGCCTCGGTGGTGATCACCGAGCAGGTGACCCACCAGGCTCCCGGGTGGTCGTCGGGCAGGGTGCGGTCGCGCCAGAACTCGTACAGGCCGGCCATCGCGAACACCGAGCCGTCGGCGGGCAGCACGAAGTAGGGCTGCTTGCGCGGCCGCTTCTTCTTGCCCTCGACCTCCAGCTCGCGTTCCTGCTCGCCGGTGACCCACTCGTAGTAGCCGTCGGCCGGCAGGACACAGCGACGGGCGGCGAAGGCGCGGCGGTAGGCCGGCTTCTCGTGCACGGTCTCGGCGCGCGCGTTGATCATGCGCGCGCCGCCCTCGGGCGTCTTGGCCCAGGACGGCACCAGGCCCCACTTCAGCTTCCGCAGCTGACGAACCGGACGCGGCGAGTCCGCGTCTTTCAGGGGGCGGTCCAGGACGGCGTAGACCTCCTTGGTCGGAGCCACGTTGTAGTCCGGCTCCAAGGTCTCCTCCGGCTCCCACTTCTCGACCTCAAAGATTCCTGCGAGATCCTCGGGCCTACGACTCGATGCATACCGTCCGCACATACGTGCCACACTGCCAGGCCCACCCGTCACCCGACCACCACCCCTCGGCGGCGGCGCCCGGCGCCGACCCCATTCGACTCCAGGACAGGGAGCCACCCGGACACATGGACAGCTTCGCCGCCACCGCGCTGCCCGACCTCTGGGACCGGCTCACCGGCACCCAGTCCGACCCGGACCTGTGGGTGGTGCTGGCCACTGCGGCCGCGGCGCTCGCCGTGGTCGTCCCGCACCCGCTGTGGCGGATAGCCCGCAACGCCGTCACCATCGCGCACGAGGGCGGCCACGGCCTCATCGCCCTGCTCACGGGGCGGCAGCTCACCGGCATCCGGCTGCACTCCGACACCAGCGGGCTCACGGTCAGCCGGGGCAAGCCGTACGGCCTGGGGATGATCCTCACGGCCGCCGCGGGGTACACGGCGCCCTCGCTGCTGGGCCTCGGCGGGGCCGCGCTGCTGGCCGCCGGCCGCATCACGCTCCTGCTGTGGGCGGCCACCGCCCTGCTGGTGGTGATGCTGGTGATGATCCGCAACGCCTACGGCGTCCTGACCGTGGTCCTCGCGGGCGGGGCGTTCCTGCTGGTGTCCTGGCTGGCGGGGCCGCAGGTGCAGGCGGCGTTCGCTTACGCGGTGGTGTGGTTCCTGCTGTTCGGCGGGGTCCGGCCGCCGTTCGAACTCCAGCTGAAGCGGTCGCGGGGCGGGGCCGGGGACTCGGACGCGGACCAGCTGTCGCGGCTGACGCACGTACCGGCGGGCCTGTGGCTGTTCCTGTTCCACGCGGTGTCCCTGTGCTCGCTGATCGGCGGGGGCCGCTGGCTGCTGGAAGGTTGACCCCGGGCCCTCCTTATAAAGTGGCCCCATGGCCCCGAACAGCTCCTCCACCGCCCTCTGGCCCGCCCCGCACGCGAGCGGGGCCGTCGACGCCACGGTCCACGTGCCGGGGTCCAAGTCGGTCACCAACCGTGCCCTGGTCCTCGCCGCCCTGGCCTCCGAGCCGGGCTGGCTGCGCCGCCCGCTGCGGTCCCGGGACACCCTGCTGATGGCCGGCGCCCTCCGGGCCATGGGCGTGCAGATCGAGGAAGGTGTCGGCCCCGACGGCACCGGCGAGGCGTGGCGGGTGCTGCCCACGGGCCTGCACGGCCCGGCCACGGTCGATGTCGGCAACGCGGGCACCGTGATGCGGTTCCTGCCGCCGGTGGCCGCGCTGGCCGACGGTCCGATCCGGTTCGACGGGGACCCGCGGTCCTACGAGCGTCCGCTCCACGGCGTGATCGACGCGCTGCGTGTACTCGGCACCCGGATCGACGACGACGGCCGCGGCGCGCTGCCGCTGACCGTGCACGGCGGCGGGGCGCTGGACGGCGGTCCGGTCTCGGTCGACGCCTCCTCGTCCTCCCAGTTCGTCTCGGCGCTGCTGCTGTCCGGACCCCGCTTCAACCAGGGCGTCGAGGTCCGGCACACCGGCACGACACTGCCCTCCCTGCCGCACATCCGGATGACGGTGGACATGCTGCGGGCGGTCGGCGCCCAGGTGGACACCCCGGAGTCGGGCGGTGAGCCGAATGTGTGGCGGGTGACGCCGGGCGCGCTGCTCGGCCGGGACCTGACGATCGAGCCGGATCTGTCCAACGCGCAGCCGTTCCTGGCGGCGGCTCTGGTCACCGGCGGCAAGGTGCTGATCCCGGACTGGCCGGCCCGCACCACCCAGCCGGGTGACCGGCTGCGGGAGATCTTCACCGAGATGGGCGGCTCCTGCGAACTCACCGATCGCGGACTGGAGTTCACCGGTTCGGGTGCGGTCCACGGCATCGATGTGGACCTGGGCGACGTGGGCGAGCTGACCCCGGGCGTCGCGGCGGTGGCCGCACTCGCCGACTCGCCGTCCACTCTGCGGGGCGTGGCCCATCTGCGGCTGCACGAGACGGACCGGCTGGCCGCGCTCACCAAGGAGATCAACGAGCTGGGCGGTGACGTCACGGAGACGGCCGACGGCCTGCACATCCGCCCGCGCCCGCTGCACGGCGGGACCTTCCACACCTATGAGGACCACCGCATGGCGACCGCCGGTGCGATCATCGGCCTGGCGGTCGAGGGCGTGCGCATCGAGAACGTGGCGACGACGGCGAAGACCCTGCCGGACTTCCCCGAGCTGTGGACCGGGATGCTCGGGCAGTAGGGACTACGTCATGCGCCGCTACGGCAAGCACACCGACGAGGACGACATCCGCAGCCGTCCCAACCGCAAGGGCAACCGGCCGCGGACGAACATCCGGCCCAAGCACGAGGACGCCGCCGAGGGCATGGTCCTCACGGTCGACCGGGGGCGGCTGACCTGCCTGGTCGACGACCGGATCGTCATGGCGATGAAGGCACGCGAGCTGGGCCGCAAGGCGGCCGTCGTCGGCGACCGGGTGGCCCTGGTCGGGGACCTGTCCGGCAAGAAGGACAGCCTCGCGCGGATCGTGCGCATCGCGGAGCGGACGTCGCTGCTGCGGCGTACGGCCGACGACGACGATCCCTACGAGCGCGTGGTCGTCGCCAACGCCGACCAGCTGGCGATCGTCACCGCGCTCGCGGACCCCGAGCCCCGCCCTCGGCTCATCGACCGCTGCCTGGTCGCGGCCTTCGACGGCGGCCTGGAGCCGCTGCTGGTGATGACCAAGTCGGACCTGGCCCCGCCGGACAAGCTGCTGGAGCTGTACGGCGCCCTCGACATCCCGTACGTCGTCACCAGCCGCGAGGAGCTGGAGACCGGCGGTGCGGCGGCCCGGGTGCGCGCACAACTCGACGGCAGGGTCACGGCGTTCGTGGGGCACTCGGGCGTCGGCAAGACGACCCTGGTCAACGCGCTCGTACCGGAGGAGCTCCGGCGTACGACGGGACGCGTCAACGCGGTGACCGGCCGGGGCCGGCACACCACGACGTCCGCGCTGGCGCTGCCGTTGAGCGGGGACGGCGGCTGGGTCGTCGACACCCCGGGCGTCCGTTCCTTCGGGCTCGCGCACATCGACCCGTCCCGGGTGATCCACGCCTTCCCGGACCTGGCACCCGGCACGGAGGGCTGCCCGCGTGCGTGCAGCCACGACGAGCCGGACTGCGCGCTGGACGCGTGGGTGGAGGAGGGGCATGCCGACCCGGCACGGCTGTATTCCCTGCGCCGGCTGCTGGCCACCCGGGAGCGCACGGAAGGCGACTGAGGCCCGCGTTGTTTGCCCGGGCGTGAGTGCGGCAAGTGCATAATCGCACCGAGCCGGAGATCCGGGACCAACGGGAGGACCGCACATGGCGTGGCTGCTGGTCATAGTGGCCGGGATTCTGGAGACCGGTTTCGCCGTGTGCCTGAAACTCTCGCACGGGTTCACGCGCTTGTGGCCGACGATCGCCTTCGCGTCGTTCGCCCTGGGCAGCTTCGGTCTGCTGACCCTCTCCCTGAAGAAGCTGGACGTCGGACCCGCCTACGCGGTGTGGACCGGGATCGGTGCGGCGGGCACCGCGATCTACGGCATGATCTTCCTCGGCGACCTCGTGTCCACCCTGAAGATCGTCTCCATCAGCCTGGTCATCGTCGGGGTGATCGGTCTTCAGCTGTCGGGCTCGACACACTAGGCAGGCGGGGTACGGTCCGGCGCCCTGTCCGCTCCGGCAGCGGCCGTCACCAGGTGCCGCGGGAGCACCGCCCGCACCAGTTCCGCCGTCCCGCCCTCCGCCGGCGGGGCCGCCACACAGGACAGGGCGAGGCGTACGACCAGTTCGCAGGAGCGCAGCAGCTCGGTGGTGTCGGCCGGGGCGGCGCCGGGACCGGCCAGCGCCGTCACCGCGCGGTCCCGGACCATCCGTACGAAGTCGCGGGGCGCCGGCAGCGGCCCGTCCGCCCGGCGCTGCGCCGGCACCGTGGTGGTGGAGGGTACGGCGGCGAGCGGCGGAGCCGGCAGCCGCTCGGTCCAGCAGCCGGTGAGCATGGCCCGGACCAACGCGTTCTCCCGGGCCGCTGCGGCGGTCCACTCGACGGTGGCGGTGAGCCGGTCGCCCGCCTCTCCGGAGCCCGTCAGGGCCCGTTCGACACCGGCGAGGTATCCGTCGGCCTCCCTGCGCACCAGCGCCCGGCCCAGCCCGTCCTTGCTGCCGAACTCGTTGTACAGGGTCTGCCGGGACACCCCGGCCGACGCGGCCACGTCGACCATCCGCACGGCGGACCACGGCCGGCGCGCGAGCGCGGTGCAGGCGGCGTCCAACAATGATTCCCGGGCAGCAGGCATCCTCGCCTCCCTGGGCCACAGCGACACTGCGCCCAGGTTTGACGCGCTCGTATGCACTGTCAAGGGTGCGCGGCAGTCGTTCCTGCCCGGCCCCTGGTGGCCCCCGCCTCCGCCCGCCCGATACCGTTCCTCACATGCCGGACTACCTCGACGACCTCCGTCTCGCCCACGTTCTCGCGGACGCGGCCGACGCCACGACCATGGCCCGCTTCAAGGCGCTCGACCTGAAGGTGGAGACGAAGCCGGACATGACTCCGGTGAGCGAGGCGGACAAGGCGGCGGAAGACCTCATCCGCGGCCAGCTCCAGCGCGCCCGCCCGCGGGACGCGATCCTCGGCGAGGAGTACGGCGTCGAGGGCACCGGCCCCCGCCGCTGGGTGATCGATCCCATCGACGGCACCAAGAACTACGTACGCGGTGTCCCCGTCTGGGCCACCCTCATCTCGCTGATGGAGCAGACGGAGGAGGGCGCCTCCCGCTCCGGCGACGGCGAGAGCGGGGGCGGCTACCGGCCCGTCGTCGGCGTCGTCTCCGCCCCCGCCCTGGGCCGCCGCTGGTGGGCCGCGGAGGGCCACGGCGCCTTCACCGGCCGCAACCTCACCTCCGCCACCCGGATGCACGTCTCCCGGGTCGGCACGCTCGCGGACGCCTCCTTCGCGTACTCCTCGCTCTCCGGCTGGGAGGAGCAGGGTCGCCTCGACGGTTTCCTGAACCTGGGCCGCCAGGTGTGGCGCACGCGCGCGTACGGCGACTTCTGGCCGTACATGATGGTCGCGGAGGGCTCCGTGGACATCTGCGCCGAGCCGGAGCTGTCCCTGTGGGACATGGCCGCCACCGCGATCGTCGTCACCGAGGCGGGCGGCACCTTCACCGGCCTCGACGGCCGCCCGGGCCCACACAGCGGCAACGCGGCGGCGTCGAATGGTCTGCTGCACGACGAGTTGCTGGGGTATCTCAACCAGCGCGGCTGAGGAACGGGAGTACTCCCGGTACGCCCTCAACTGGCGTCGCGCGCCCCCTTGTTGACCCGCCCTTTACCTGGCACTCTGAGCCCACCCCCCTTGTGAACTTGTGCGGTGCCGAACAGGCGCCTCCGGCGCCGGGCCCGCACAACGGCAGGGACTCTCAGGAGGTGGCCCATCCATGCTCGTCCGAGATGCCATGAGCACGGTGATCCTCACCCTCGGCCCCACCCACACCCTCCGCCAGTCAGCCGCCCTGATGTCCGCCCGCCGCGTCGGCGCCGCCGTGGTCTTCGACCCGGACGCCGGCGGCATCGGCATCCTCACCGAACGCGACATCCTCAACTCCGTCGGCCTGGGCCAGAACCCGGACACGGAACGCACCCACGCCCACACCACCACCGACGTCGTCTTCGCCGCCCCGACCTGGACCCTGGAGGAGGCGGCGCGCGCCATGGCGCACGGCGGCTTCCGGCACCTGATCGTGCTCGACCGGGGCGAGGTGGCCGGGATCGTCTCGGTCCGCGACATCATCCGCCACTGGGCCCCGGCCCGCGAGCCCGTCCCCGTACTCTGACCACCGAGGCGGGCCCGGCCCAGATCATGGTGGGCCCGTACCCGACACACGCGAAGCGGGCCCGACCCGGAGCACCGTGGGCCCGTACCCGACACACGCGAAGCGGGCCGGACCCGGAGCGTGGTGGGTCCGTACCCCGGCACACACGAACGGGCCGGACCCAGAGCACCGTGGGTCCGGCCCGCCCAGCCGCGGAGGCGGCCGGCTCAGCCGCGCAGCGCCTGCACCGCCGCCTCCAGCCGCTTGCCGAAGTCGGCGTCGGCGTTGCGGAAGTTGCCGATCGCGCGCTCGGCGATGTCCTCGCGAGAGACCTGCGAGATGGCACCGGCCAGGTTGCCGACCAGCCGCTCCTTCTCGTCCTCCGACATCAGCCGGTACAGGTTGCCCGCCTGCACGAAGTCGTCGTCCTCGGCGTGCACCGGCGTCGGATGGCTGCCGGTGCCGCCCGTGAAGCCGTCGAACGGCTGCCACAGCGGACGGCCGGTCTGCTGGGGCCCGCCGAAGCTGTTGGGCTCGTAGTTCCTCGCACCGCCGTGCCGGCCGTCGTAGAGGAGGCCGTCCCGGGAGTTGGTGCGCGCCTCGGTGGCGTGCGGGCGGTTCACCGGCAGGTGGTCGGCGTTGATGCCGACGCGGTAGCGGTGCGCGTCGCCGTAGGCGAAGAGCCGGCCCTGGAGCATCTTGTCGGGCGAGGGGCCGATGCCGGGCACGAAGTGCGCCGGGGAGAAGATCGACTGCTCGACCTCGGCGAAGACGTTCCGCGGGTTGCGGTTCAGCTCCAGCTTGCCGATCTCGACGACCGGGTAGTCCGCGTGCGGCCACACCTTGGTCAGGTCGAACGGGTTGAAGCGGTACGTCGCCGCGTCCGCCGCCGGCATGATCTGCACACCCACGGTCCAGCTCGGGAACTCGCCACGCTCGATCGCCTCGCGCAGGTCACGCTGGTGCGAGTCGGGGTCCTTGCCCGCGAGGGCCTCGGCCTCCCCGGCGGTGAGGGTCTTGATCCCCTGGTCGGTCTTGAAGTGGTACTTGACCCAGAAGACCTCGCCGGCCGCGTTGTTCCACTGGTAGGTGTGCGAGCCGAAGCCGTCCATGTGACGGTACGACGCCGGGATGCCACGGTCGCCGAAGAGCCAGGTCACCTGGTGGGTCGACTCCGGTGACAGCGACCAGAAGTCCCACACGTTGTCGGCTTCCTGGCTGCCGGTGTACGGGTCGCGCTTCTGGGTGTGGATGAAGTCCGGGAACTTGATCGCGTCCCGGATGAAGAAGACCGGGGTGTTGTTGCCGACGAGGTCGTAGTTGCCCTCCTCGGTGTAGAACTTCAGCGCGAAACCGCGCGGGTCCCGGACGGCGTCCGCCGCACCGAGGTTGCCGGCCACCGTCGAGAAGCGCAGGAAGACCTCCGTCTGCTTGCCGATCTCGGAGAGGAACGCGGCACGCGTGTACGGCGTGACGTCCGCGGTCACCGTGAAGGTGCCGTACGCGCCGGCGCCACGGGCGTGCACCACCCGCTCCGGGATGCGCTCCCGGTTGAAGTGGGCCAGCTTCTCCAGCAGGAGCTGGTCCTGGACGAGGACCGGCCCGCCGACGCCCGCCGTCTCGCTGTTCTGGTTGTCGGCGACCGGAGCACCGGCCTCCGTGGTGAGCGGTCCCTGCGTCACGCGCGCCTCCTGCGTCATCACTGACTAGTCCTGTCCTGTGGCCAAAGTCAGTCTCGATCCTACAATGGACATTGTCTAAGTCAAACAGCGATCCAAAGTCACACCTATTCCCGACCTGGTCCCTCTTCCTGTTAGGCTGGTGGCCATGAGCGACCTTCTGGAACGGCTGCGTGGACGCGGATGGCGGATGACCGCGCAGCGGCGCGTGGTGGCCGAGGTCCTGAACGGCGAGCACGTCCATCTGACGGCCGACGAGGTGCACTCACGGGCCGTCGCGAAGCTTCCCGAGATCTCCCGGGCGACCGTCTACAACACGCTGGGCGAGCTGGTCTCCCTCGGCGAGGTGCTGGAAGTCACGACGGACAAGCGCGCCAAGCGGTACGACCCGAACGCGCACCGGCCACACCATCACCTGGTCTGCGCCCGCTGCGGCGCGATCCGTGACGTCCACCCGATGGGCAACCCCCTCGCCGACCTCCCCGACTCCGAGCGCTTCGGCTTCACGGTGTCGGACGTCGAGATGACGTACCGGGGGCTGTGCCCGGACTGCGCGAGCGCGTAGGACATCCGCGCCCCCTGAGCCCCGGCGCCCGCCGGGGCTCTTCGCGTATGCGTGCGAGAACTTCGCGCCTGTGCAGGCGAAAACACCGAGGGCCGGAATCCATTTCTGGATTCCGGCCCTCGGCCTTCAGTAGCGGGGACAGGATTTGAACCTGCGACCTCTGGGTTATGAGCCCAGCGAGCTACCGAGCTGCTCCACCCCGCGTCGGTGAACACGACATTACGCGAGCCCGGTGCCCGGATGCAAATCAGTTGGCGGCGAGGTGGCGGGCGTCACTCCACAGCCGACCGAAGAGGACGGGCAAGTCAGACTGTTCGCCCGAGCCAGGACCTGTCGTCGACGCCAGACGACCCGACACCACCCCCCGGCCGCACCCGACAGGACAGTTCGCCGGCGCCACCATCGGTCGCGAGACACGGCAGACCGCACAGAGCCCTGTCCGTCACACAAGACACGGCAGCCGCCTCACGCCAGCACCGTCACACCCCACACGACAGCCGCACCACACCCGCACCGTCACACCCCCACACGGCAGCCGCACCACACCGCTCCGTCACACCCCACACGGCAGCCGCACCACACGCGCACCGTCACACCTCACACGGCAGCCGCGTAACGCCACCACCAGTCACAGCGAATGCCGCAGCCCCGATGCCACCAGGGCACGCCGAAAGGACAGCTCGCGCAGCGGCGGCAGCGGTCACGCCGACAGCTCCTCCCGGAGGGCGTCACGCAGGCGTCCCGCCCGCTCGGAGACCTCCGCCGGCCCCAGTGCCACGGCCCGGTCGGCCCACTTCTGCCCTTCCGCCAGCTCACCGCGACGCGCGTAGACAAGGGCCAGCCGAAGCGCCGCCCGGCCGTGGCCGGCATCGGCGGCCCGGGTCCACCACACCGCCGCCTCCGGCTCGCTGCCCTCACGGGCGAGCAGCAGCCCCAGGTTGAAGGCGCCGTTGCGCGACCCGGCCTCGGCCGCCGTCCGGTACCACCGCGCCGCCTCCACCACGTCACCCCGGGCCGCCGCGAGCATGCCGACCCGCACCTGCGCCCGCCGGTGGCCCTGCGAGGCGGCCCGCTCGTACCACTCCTCGCACTCGGTCTTCTCCTGGACGATCTCCCCCAGCTCGTGCGCGGGCTCCGGCGGCCGGCGCGCGTCGAGCAGGGCGGCCAGCCGGTATGCGCCCTCCGCGCTGCCGCCGCCCGCGGCGCAGCGCAGATGCCGTTCGGCCTCCGGCTCATCGCCCTCGCGCAGCCGGGCGATCCCGACCTGTAGCGCGGCCTCGGCGTGCCCGGCGGCGGCGGCCCGCTCGTACCAGCGCAGCGCCATCTCGTCCGCGCCGCGGCCGGCATAGAGGATGCCGAGGTTGAACGCGGCGTCCACGCTGCCGGCCTCGGCGGCCTTGGAGAACCACGGCTCGGCGCCGGTCGTGTCGCCGCCCTGGAGCAACAGGATGGCCAGCGCGTTCGCGGCCTCCCGGTGCCCGGCGTAGGCGGCTCGCCGATACCACTGCTCGGCCTGCGCGGTCCGGCCCTGCTCGGCGCAGAGCAGCCCGAGGTTGTAGGCGCCGTTGTCGTCTCCGGCGTCCAGCGCGGCCCGGTACCAGCGTTCGGCGGTCTGGGTCTCGCCACGCTCGGCATGCAGCGCGCCCAGCGCGTTGGCCGCGTTGCCGTCGCCCTCCTGGGCGGCCCGCAGCCACCACACGGCCGCGCTCTCGGTGTCGCCGGCGTCGCGCAGCAGGAAGCCGAGCGCACAGGCGGCCCGCGGCTCGCCGTCCTTGGCGGAGGTCAGGTACCAGCGCCCGGCCTCCTTCAGCTCACCGCGCTTCTCCAGGATCGCCCCCAGGTGCAGCGCGGCTCGCTGGTGACCGCGCGCGGCGGCCTGCCGGTACCACTGCTCGGCCTCGGTGACAGCGTTGTCAGGGGCGGTCTCGTCCTCGTGTCCGGTCGTGCGGTCGAGCGCGCGCGCCAGCCGGTAGGCGGCCTCGCGGTGCCCGCGTTCGGCCGCGGCCCGCATCCAGTGCTCGGCAGCGACGTCCCCGCGGTGCTCCAGCAGGTCGGCGAGCGCGTAGGCGCCGAGGACATGGCCCTGCTCGGCGGACTGGCGCAGCCAGTACTCGGCGGCCGGTTCGTCGCCGCGTTCGCGGTGGTAGCGGCCGAGCGCGTGCGCGGCGGCGGCGGAACCGGCCACGGCGGCGATCCGCCACCAGCCGGCCGCCTCCTCGGCGTAACCGCGCTGGTGCAGCAGGACACCCAGATTGTTGGCGGCGGCCCGGTCACCGGCCGCGGTGGCGGCCCGCAGCTGGGGTTCGGCTCCGTCGAGGTCGCCACGGCGCAGCAGGATGGCTCCGAGGACACTGGCCGCCTCCACGTCGCCGCTCTGCGCGGCGAACGCGAGACGCGTCTCCTCGGCGGCTTCCCCCATGTCCACCATTTCGTCGCGGGTCGGCTCCGTGCCGGAAGGCTGCACAAATCGCCCTGTCTCGAACAGAGTTGCCTTGTCCCCCATAACGTCCATCGTCGCACCACCTGCAACCTGGGTACACCCGGTATACCGCAGCCCGTGAGGTCACTTCAGCGTTTTGTCGACATGCCCACAGGGAGACAAGTCAAACACAAAGTGCCCAACTCCCCACGGCGGCGCGGCCGTCCCTCCCCTCAGCACATGAGTTCGCACACCACGAAGGCCCGGATCCTGTCGGATCCGGGCCTTCGACTGCAGTAGCGGGGACAGGATTTGAACCTGCGACCTCTGGGTTATGAGCCCAGCGAGCTACCGAGCTGCTCCACCCCGCGCCGTTGCAGGTCAACCGTACCACGGCGCGGAGGGCGCTTGATCAACGCCTTGATCAACTCTCGTTCTCGTCGATCACGTCTTGTTCTTGTCGTTGCTCCTGTCAGCCGTGGACTGCGCCTCCTCGGCCCGCTTCAGTGCGTCCTTGAGGTCCTTCTGCGCCTTGGCGTACGCGTCCCAGTCCGGTCCGTCCTGCAGTGCCCGCTGCCCGGCGTCGAAAGCCTTCTGGGCGTCCTGGAGTGCCTGGTCGACCGTGGGGTTGCCGGAGGCGGGCGGCTTGGTGGTGCCGGTGTCCGGTGGCCTGGTGGTCGGACCCTTCGTGCCGAAGACCTTGTCGAGCGCTTCGTCCAGGGTGTCCTCGAAGGCGGTCTTGCCGCCGTAGGTGACCAGCACCTTGCGCAGCAACGGGTACTTGAGTTCACCACCGCGTACGTAGACGGGCTCCGCATAGAGCAGGCCGTCGTCCAGCGGGACGGTCAGCAGATTGCCGTACTCGACCTTTGAATGGCCTCTGCTCAGCAGGCTGATCGTCTCGGCGATGTCCTGCTCGGAGTTGAACTGACTCTGGACCTGCTTGGGGCCGTCGACGGTCGTACTCGTCGGCAGTTTCAGGACTCTGATCTTGCCGTAGCCGCTCGCGCGCGGATCGGAGTCGACGGCCATGAAGGCGCTGAGGTTGTCCCGCCCGTTCGGTGTGAACGTCGTCGTCAGCGAGAACGCCTGAGCGCTCTGGTCGGGCATCTTCATGCTCAGGTAGTACGGCGGTACCGCGCTGCCGGATTCGTTCGTCGGGTCGTCGGGCACCTCCCACACCTCGCTGCCGCTGAGGAACGTCTGCGCGTCCGTCACGTGGTAGCGGGTGAGCAGCTCGCGCTGCACCTTGAACAGGTCCTGCGGGTACCGCAGATGGGCCATCAGGTCCGCGGAGATGTCCGAGCGGGGCTGCACCGTGTCGGGGAACGCCTTCATCCAGGTCTTCAGGACCGGGTCCTTGGTGTCCCACTGGTAGAGCTTGACGTCGCCGGTGTACGCGTCGACGGTCGCCTTCACCGAGTTGCGGATGTAGTTGACCTGGTTCTGCTGGGCCACCACCGCGCGCGAGGTGTTGGTGGCGGTCAGCGAGTCGGCCGTCGTGTCGCCGAGGGTCGTACGGGAGGCGTAGGGGTAGCCGTTCGTCGTGGTGTACGCGTCGACGATCCACTGGATGCGGTGGTTGACGACCGCCGGGTAGGCGTCGCCGTCGATGGTCAGCCAGGGCGCGACCGCCTCCACGCGCTCCTTGGGCGTCCGGTTGTACAGGATCCGTGAGCCCTTGCCGATCGCGCCGGAGTACAGGATCTGCGGCTCGTTGAACGCCACCGCGTACGCGGCCCGGTTGACCGGGTTGTCGAGGTTGACCCCGCTCTCGCCGGTGTAGCTGGTGGTCTTCTCGCCCTCGTTGTCGGAGTAGTCGACCTCCTTCTGGGGGCCGCCGACGATGGAGTACGTGGAGGTCTTCTCGCCGTAGTAGATCTGCTGCTGGTACGAGCCCAGGTCGCCCCGGGACGGCAGGTTCTTCTCGGTGAAGACCGGGCGGCCCTCGCTGTCGGCCTCGGTGCCCTTGGCCGCGACCACGCCGTAGCCGTGCGTGTAACGGAAGTGGTCGTTGATCCAGTTGTTCTTCGGGGTGCCGGCGAGGTTCAGCTCGCGCAGACCGATGACGGTGTCCTGTTCCTCGCCGTCCTTGGTGTACCGGTCGACGTCGAGGTTGGTCGGGAACCCGTAGTAGTTCCGGATCTGCTGACGCTGCTGGAAGGTCGGGGAGACGATGTTGGGGTCCATGATGCGGATGCTGGCCGTCTCGTCGACCTGGTCGCGCAGCTTGGTCTTGTCCGAGGTGCTGGACGTACCCGGGTACTCCGTGACCTTGGTGTCGTCGATGCCGTACGCCTCGCGGGTCGCCTTCAGGTTCTTCTGGACGTACGGCGCCTCCTTGGCCTGCTCGTTCGGCTGGACCTGGAACTTCTGCACGATGGCCGGGTACAGGCCGCCGATCAGGATCGCCGACAGGACCATCAGACCGAAGCCGATGACGGGCAGCTGCCAGGTGCGCCGCCACAGGGTGGCGAAGAACAGCAGCGCGCAGATGACGGCGATGCAGAACAGGATCGTCTTGGCCGGCAGATAGGCGTTGGCGTCGACGTAGCGCAGGCCGGTCCAGTTGTCGGTCGCCTTGAAGTCGCTGGACTTGACCGCGAGGCCGTACCGGTCCAGCCAGTAGGCGACCGCCTTGAGGGCGACGAAGATGCCGAGCAGTACCGACAGATGCCCGGTCGCGGCGGCGGTGGCCCGCGCGCCGGGACTGGTGACCCGCAGCCCGCCGTACAGATAGTGCGTGAGCGCCGCGGCGATCAGGCAGAGGATGGCGGCGGCGAAGCCGAAGCCCAGCAGGAAGCGGTACCAGGGCAGGTCGAAGGCGTAGAAGGAGACGTCGAGGTGGAACTGGGGGTCCTTCTGGTGGAAGGGCACGCCGTTCACCCACATCAGCCAGGTCCGCCACTGGCTCGACGCCGAGGCGCCCGCGATCAGTCCGACCAGCGAGGTGACGGCGAGCAGCAGCCACTTCTTGTACGGCGCGATGCCCATGCGGTAGCGGTCCAGGCTCTGCTGCTCCATGGACATGGCGCTGAGCGGGGGCCGCAGCCGGTGCGCGAGCCAGATGTTGAGGCCGACCGCGAGGGCCATCAGCAGGCCGAAGACGAAGAACAACCCGATCTTGGTCGACAGGGTGGTGGTGAACACGGACGAGTAGTGCACCGACCGGTACCAGAGCCAGTCCGTCCAGAAGCCCGCGAACATGGTGAACGCCATGCCGAGGACGGCAAGGACGCCCAGGGTCACGAGCAGGGCCCGGATCCTCCGGGACGGGCGGCCCGCTCTGATCCGTGGCCCCGTCGGGCCTCCGCCGCGGTCCGGCATCTGGAAAGCCAAGGTGCGCACCTCGAAGTTCGCTGTCGATCCGTCAGGCCCTCGGGTTCGCGGGCCCGCCGTGGCCCCCCGTGATCGTGGGCCCACACCTATGCAACTTACTCACCGCTTACGCGGTTCCCGATTCCGGCCGGGAACAAGGCAGGATTGTGGCCATGTCCAACACTCCCATGGCAGCGAGCCCGCTCACCCGGGCCGTACTCGAGATCGACGAGTACGTCTCCGGCCTCGGCTGGGACCAGCCCGCTCGCCTCTTCGCCCTCGTAGACACCGCACAGCTGCGGGCTCAGGAACCTTCGCTCGCGGCTCAGCTGGGCCTCCAGGACGAGTCCGAGACCGTAGGTCTCACCCCGATCGAGCAGGACGAGATCCCGTCCGGCGACCCGCTGGACGAGTTCCTCGGCACCATCGCCTGGCCCGACGCGGTCACCGGCTGCGCGCTCACGGTGGAGCGTCTGATGCTGCCGCCGTCCGCCGAGGCCCAGGTCCCCTCCGGTCTGAACGAGGCCGGGCTGGCCCAGTGGGTGGCCCAGCATCCTGAGCGCCAGGAGGTCCGTATGACGGTGGCCGTGCTGCGCGACGGCAGCCGCGACGCGGCGCTGCGGCTGCGCGAGAAGGACTCCCCGACGGAGGTCCTGACCGGCCCCGACCTGGTGCCGGGCCTGGCGGACGCCCTGGCGGCGACGTTCGCGGACTGATCCCGTCCGCCGCGGTACGGCGATGGGGGCGCCCCTGCTGTTCAGGGAGCGCCCCCAGCCGTTTCCCGGCCGCTCAGCCCTTGGCGGTGCACTTCGGCAGGGCGGCGGTGTCCCCGCCGCGGATGTCCTTGAGCGCGTCGAGCGCGTCGCCGATGGTCTTGACCTTGACCAGGGTGAGCCCGCTCGGGGTGTCCTTGGCGGCCGCCGCACAGTTGTCGGCGGGGGTCAGGAAGTACCGGGCGCCCTTGTCGCGCGCGCCGACGGTCTTCATCTCGATGCCGCCGATCGGACCGACCGTGCCGTTGTCGTCGATGGTGCCGGTGCCGGCGACGAACGTGCCGCCGGTGAGGTTGCCCGGCGTGAGCTTGTCGTAGATGCCGAGGGCGAACATCAGGCCGGCGCTCGGTCCTCCGACGTCGGCGAGCTTGATGTCGATGGTGAACGGGAAGGTGTGGTCGGTCCCGGCGGAGATGCCGACGATGGCCCGCTCGGCGCCGCTGTCGTCGGAGGTCGCGGTCCTGATCGTGATCTTCTGCGTCCTGGTCGCCGTCTTGTGGGCCTTCTCGTCGGCGGCCTGGTCCTTGGCGGGAACGACCGTGAAGACGACGTTCTGACCGGGCTTGTGCTTGGTCACCAGCTTGGCGACGTCGGCCGGCTGCTTCACCGCCGTGCCGTCGACTGCCTTGATCACGTCGCCGGCGTGCAGCCTGCCCTCGGCCGGGGAGTCCTTGACGACGGTGGAGACGATCACCCAGGACTTCACCGGGACGCCCAGCTCCTTCAGGGCGGCGACCTTGGCGCTCTCCTGGGACTGGCTGAACTCCTCGGCGTTCTCCTGGGTGGACTGCTGCTCGGTCTTGCCGTCCGGGTAGAGCGTGTCGTGCGGAACGATCTTGCTGTCGTGCGCCAGCCAGCCGTAGACCGCCTCGACGAGGTTCATCCGGTAGTCGGCGCTGGTGACCCGGACGGTGGTCATGTTCAGATGGCCGTCCGCCGGATAGGTCTTGCGCCCGGCGATCTGCAGCACCGGCTCGCCGTCGTGCTGCCCGAGCGTGTTCACGGTCGGGCCGGGGGACATCTCCGCGTACGGCACGGGGATGAGCACTCCCGCGCACAGGAGCGCGATCAGCATCAGGGTCGAGGCGAGCATCGTCGCGGTGCGGCGTGGCATGGCACGACAGTACGGGACGCGTCTGTCAGCGCACCGTCAGGGCACCCCCGTCACGCGCCGCGCGCACTCGAGCGCGGCTTCTCCATGGCCTCGCGGAAACGGGCGTACCCGTCCAGCTCAGGACCGTCGCTGCGCACCTTGCGGGTCCGATTGGCCCAACTGCCCCACAGCCCGCCGCCGACCGCGGCCACGAGCGGGATCAGCAGCCAGACAAGCACCCCCATGCCGGCCTCCCATACGCCAAGAGTGTCCGCAACTGACTGATCAGCAGATTAACCATCTGCACGGACAACGCTCACGCGAGGGTGCCGGTTACGCAACCGGAGGGGAGTGTGCGCCGGACGTGGCGGCAAGCGGGGAATCAGCAGGCGCCGACCCACTCCTCGGTGCCGTCCGAGAACCTCTGGTGCTTCCAGATGGGCACCTCGTGCTTGAGGTCGTCGATCAGCTTGCGGCAGGCGTCGAACGCCTCCGCGCGATGCGGACAGGCCACGGCGACGACGACGGCGAGGTCCCCGATCCGGAGGTCGCCCACCCGGTGGACGGCGGCCAGCGCCCGCACGGGGTGGTCCGCGACGACCTTCTCGGCGATCCGCCGCATCTCGGCCTCGGCGCTGGGGTGGCACGAATATCCCAGCTCGTCCACGTCGGCGCCCCCGTCGTGGTTGCGCACGGTCCCCACGAACAGCGCGATGCCCCCGGCCGCGTCGTCCCCGACGGCCCGGAACACCTCGTCGACGGAGAGCGGGGTCTCCCGGACGCCGATCAGCTTGATGGGATCCTCAGCAGCCCGCTCACCGGGGTGCTCGTTCGTGTGCGCCATACGCCCATCGTGCCGCACGCCCGGGACAGCGGGGAATACGAGTTTCACCAGTCACGCTCGCGCCGCGCCTTGGAGGCTCCTACAGCGGCCTTCGAGCCGACCGGGCGGAGCCCCTTGCCTCAGACGCGCCGCCGCGCCTTCCGGGCCCGGCGCACGACAGCCGCCGCGCCCAGCAGGGCCACCGTCGCCCCCGCCGCCCCGGCCGCCGTCGCATCCTTGCGCCCGAGCCGCCGTCCGGCCACCGTGTGCCGCCCGGACACCTCCTCCAGCAGCTTCGCGAGCACCTCCTCGTTGGTCCACCTCGGGCGCCACCCGGCGTCGTGCAGCCGGCTCCCGCTGACCACCCAGGGGTACATCGTGTACGCCAGATCCCCCGCCGGGGACGGAGTGAGCCCGATCCGGTGCAACCGGGCCGCCGCGCCGAGCGCGACCGCCGACGGCAGCTCCATCCGCCGGATCCCGCTCAGCTCCTCGACCTCCTCCTGCTCCAGCCACCCGTCGCAGCCGACGACCAGCTCCCCGTCGACCCGTTCCAGGACGGCGTACTCCAGGGCGCTGCACAGGTCCTCGACGTGGCAGAACTGCCACGCGGGCCGCGAGCCGGCCACGACGAGCAGCCGCGGTGACTCGAAATACCTGGTCAACGCGGTGTCCGTGCCTCCGACCAGGACCGCCGGCCGCACCACGGTGACGTTCAGCCCCGGATGCGCGCGCGGGGCCCGGCGCGCGAGCCGCTCGATCTCCAGCAGATCCCCCACGCCCGTGGCCTCGGCGGTGGCACGCAGCTCGGCGTCCTCCGACAGGGGCAGCTCATTGTCCGGCAGCGCGCCGTAGACCATCGCCGAGGTGCACAGCACGACCCGGTGCACCCCGGCCGCCGCCGCGGCCGTCAGGACGGTCTGGGTCCCCCGGACGTTGTAAGCGGTGCGCGCCGCGGGATCGGTCTCCAGATCGAGGTCGAGCGCGAGGTGGACCACCACGTCGGCGCCCCGCAGTTTGTCCGCGATCGCCGGGTCCCGCACGTCGAGGATGTGCCACTGCGCGTCGGCGCACTCGCCCCGCCGCTCGTCGATGGCGACGACCTGTTTGATCTCCGCGGACGCGGCGAGCCGCTCGGTGAGCAGGGCACCGACCCCGCCGGCGGCGCCGGTCACCGCGACGACGGGCCCGCGCCCGGCGGTCGTCTCGCCGACGCGCAACGCCGTCGTCGAGGGGCCGCGGTCGGGCGACGAGCGGGTTGAGGGGTTTCGCGCTGCGCGAACCTGCGGATCTGGGGAACTCACCGGGCGTCTCCAGCGGTTGTCTTCAGTACGCGCGCGAGTGACGCGTACGTACCAGGTGCATCCATCCTGCCGCAGGGCTTCCGCAGGCGAAGCACCGAGGCCCGATCGGGCCCGGGTGTCTACGCTGGTGGTGTTGTCGGGCAGCCGCGCCGCCGGAGTGAGACCGGTGGCCTTACCAGCCGAGGATTCCCGTGAGTGACACCCCATTCGGTTTCGGCCTTCCGCCGGAGGAGCCGGAAGACGGCGACGAGGGCAAGAAGAAGGACCAGCAGAGCGGTGGTGGGCAGGGACCGGCCAATCCGTTCGGTTTCGGCGACCTGCCCGGAGCCGGCGGCTTTGGCGGCCCCGGCGCCGACAACCCGCTCGCAGCCATGTTCGGTTCGCTGAACCCCACCGACCTGGGTGCCGCGTTCCAGCAGCTGGGACAGATGCTCTCGTACGAGGGCGGCCCGGTGAACTGGGACATGGCCAAGCAGATCGCCCGCCAGACGGTCGCCCAGGGCACCCCGGACGGCACGAAGGACGCCAGCGTCGGCCCGGCCGAGCGCAAGGCGGTGGAGGAGGCCGTCCGCCTGGCCGACCTGTGGCTGGACGACGCGACGTCCCTGCCGTCGGGCTCCGCCTCGACGGTGGCCTGGTCGCGCGCGGAGTGGGTCGAGGCGACCCTGCCCGCCTGGCAGGAGCTGGTCGACCCGGTCGCCGAGCGGGTCGGCGCGGCCATGGGTGACGTCCTGCCGGAGGAGATGCAGGCCATGGCGGGCCCGCTGATCGGCATGATGCGCTCGATGGGCGGGGCCATGTTCGGCACGCAGATCGGCCAGGCCGTGGGCGTGCTGGCGGGCGAGGTCGTCGGCTCGACCGACATCGGCCTGCCGCTGGGCCCGGCCCGCAAGGCCGCGCTGCTCCCGGCCAACGTGGAGGCGTTCGGCAAGGACCTGAGCGTGCCGCAGGAGGAGGTGCGGCTGTACCTGGCCCTGCGCGAGGCGGCCCACCAGCGTCTGTTCGCGCACGTGCCGTGGCTGCGCTCGCACCTGTTCGGCGCGGTCGACGGCTACGCGCGCGGGATCAAGGTCGACACGGCCAAGCTGGAGGACGTGGTCGGCCAGTTCGATCCGCAGAACCCCGAGCAGTTGCAGGACGCGCTCCAGCAGGGCATGTTCCAGCCGGAGGACACGCCGGAGCAGAAGGCCGCCCTGGCCCGTCTGGAGACCGCGCTGGCGCTCGTGGAGGGCTGGGTGGACGCGGTGGTCCACGCCGCCGCGAAGCCGCGTCTGTCGTCCGCCGACGCCCTGCGCGAGACGCTGCGCCGCCGCCGCGCGACCGGCGGCCCGGCGGAGCAGACGTTCGCCACGCTGATCGGCCTGCAACTGCGCCCGCGCCGGCTGCGCGACGCCTCCCGCCTGTGGGCCTCGCTCACGGACGCGCGCGGGGTCGACGGCCGGGACGGCCTGTGGGCCCATCCGGACATGCTGCCGACCGCGACCGACCTGGACGATCCGGACGGCTTCGTCCACCGCGAGCAGATGGACTTCTCCGAGCTGGACAAGATGCTCGGCGAGGCGGCGGACGGTCGGGACAGCAAGCCTGACCTGCGCAAGAAGGACGACGAAGCCGAGGGCGACGACACCGAGTGAGCCTGTACGACGACGCGGTCCTCGTCCTGAAGGGGTACGAGGGCCAGGAGGAGCTGCGCCAGTCCTACCTGGACCATCTGGCGGCCCATCCGGACGGGATGTGGAAGGCGTGCCAGGCGGGCCATCTCACGGCCAGCGCCCTGGTGATCGATCCCGGGCACGGCCGGGTGCTGCTGACGCTGCACAGGAAGCTGCGGATGTGGCTCCAGATGGGCGGCCACTGCGAGCCGGGCGACCCCACGCTTCGGGCGGCGGCCCTGCGCGAGGCGACCGAGGAGTCCGGCATCGCCGGGCTGACGCCGCTGCCCGGCGGCCCCGTGCGGCTGGACCGGCACCCCATCCCGGCGCCCTGCCACTGGCACTTCGACGTCCAGTACGCGGTCCTGGCCCCGCCCGGCGCGGTGCAGGAGATCAGTGACGAGTCGCTCGACCTGCGCTGGTACGCCTACGACGAGGTGGCGGGCGTGGCGGACGAGTCGGTCGTACGCCTTCTGGAGGCCACGCGCGCCAGGCTCTGACCGGGTGACCGGCTCCGACCGGGTCCGGGCAAGGGGTGGCCGCACGCGCGGTCACCCCTTGTGGGTCGCCCGTCGTGGCTCAGCTCCAGACGTTGCCCTGGTTCTGGCCGCGCGCTCCCTGCTGCCCCATGCCGAACTGGGCGGCGACGCCCTGTCCGATCACCGCGTTCTGCGGCGGCAGCAGCTCGCTGGGCTGCACGAGCGCGAACCCGGAGCCCATGAAGCTCAGCTCCCAGCCCTCACCGGTGCTGCCGCGCCGCCGCCACACGCCGGAGGAGTGCGTCTGGGCCTGCATCTGCACGCGCAGCCCGGTGGACCAGGCGACGATGGCGTCGGCGTCGCAGTTGACGTACCTGTCGGGCGTAACCTGCATCAGCAGCGGAGCGCCCGAGGTCATCAGGGCGACCTTGCCGCGCCCGGTGATGTTGAGCTGGTACTTCCCGGAGCCGGAGATGCCGTAGAGGCTGTCGACGGCGATGACCTCGTGGTGCAGCGAGGAGTCCATGGCGAGGACGTAGGAGCTGTCGACGGTCAGGCCGTCCTGCTCGACGTCCATGACGTGCACGTGCTGGGCGAGGTTGGCGAGGTAGACGGTGCCCTGGCCGTGACAGCGCATCAGGTCCAGGCCCTCGCCGGTACGGGCACGCGCGCGTGCCTGGCCGTTGCTGCGGTACTCGGCGTCGAACTCGACCAGGCCCTGGTAGGCGACCATGGTGCCCTTGCGGGCGAGGATGTCGTCGTGGCCCTCCAGGGTGATCCGGAGCATCTGCTTGTTCTGCAGGCTCCAGCGCTCCTGGGTCTGGAGGTCGTTGTGGGCGAAAAGCGGGCTCTGCATGATGTTCTGGCTCCCCCTCAGCCCCGGAACCGCAGGCGGTCGGTGCTGTCCTCGCTGGGCTGGACGACGACGATGCCCTGTCCGGAGAAGGCCATCTGGTAGGCCTCGCCGCTGCCCCGGCCGATCAGCGACTGCGCCTTGAAGCTGCGCTTGCCCTTCACCTTCAGGTTCGGCGACCAGGCGACGAGCGCGTCCGGGTCGACGTAGGTCTCGTCCTCACCGCCCCCGCAGTCCACGACGATCGGCTTGCCCCGGGAGGTCAGCGCGACCCAGCCCTGGCCGGAGATCTTGGTGTTCCACAGGCCCTGCCCGGCGAACTTCGCGAGCCCCTTCACACGCTCCACGCCCCAGCTGAGGTGGGCGTCGAAGGCGAGCAGATTGGTGGCGTTGACGGAGATGCCGTCGCCGTTGAGGTTGATCACGACGACGTCGGCGCCGTAGTCGGCGAGGTAGAGCAGGCCGTCGCCGGAGCACTTCATCAGCGGGGCGCCCTCGCCGGTGACCCAGTCCCGGGCGATCTGACGGACGGCCGGCGGGTTGGGTTCGTACTGGATGAAGCCTTCGTAGGCGACCATCGACCCCACGCGCGCGAGAAGGTCGTTCCCGGTCTGCAGGGCGACCTTCAGCATGTGGCTGCCGTGGTTCTCCATGCGGGCGGTGACGGGTGCGGGGGCATAGCCCGCGAGCGGCTGGTTCATGACGGGCTCCCTCAGACCTCGTACGGCTGGACGACGATGAAGTTGCCGGGCGCGCCCCGGAACTGGAGGTTGACGCTCTCACCGGTGTCGCCCGGGTAGGCGTTGCGGCGCATGCGGACCTGGCTGGAGACGATCACCTGGGAGGCGGCCGACCAGGCGACGACGGCGTTGCAGTCGGCGAAGGTGGTCGGTGTGACCGGCAGCACGACGGGCGTGCCGTGCGTCTTGACGACGATCGTGCCGGTGCCCTGGAACTGCATGGTGAACAGCGCGCCGCCGGGGATCCCGTGGCCCTCGATGCGGCGGACCTCGTACTGGAGGCTCTCGTCGAAGGCGAGGACGTTCTCCGCGGACACGCAGAGCGCGTCGCCCTGGAGCTCGACGGGGTGCAGGTGGGTGGAGTTCTCGGCGAGGAACACCTGGCCCTGGCCGGTGCAGCGCATCAGCTGCATCTCCTGGCCGGTGGCGTTGCCGACGATCCGGCCCGCGAACCCGGCGCCCTTGTAGCCGAAGTCGACCTTGCCCTGGTAGAGCACCATGCTGCCCTGCCGGGCCAGCACCGGCTGGCCGCCGACGCCGAGGTCGACGCGGATCAGCTTCTTGTTCTGCTGCGTCCAGCGCTGGCCGGTCGGCGTCTCCTTGAACGCGTGGAGCGCGGCCGTCACCCCGGCACCGCCCTGGGCAGCGCCCTGCGGCACCCCGTAGGCGGCGGGGGCCTGGCCGTAGCCCGGGGGCATGGGCGGGGTCGGCCGGCCGCCGTAGGACGGCGGCTGCTGGCCGTACCCGGGAGGCATCGACGCGCCGGGCTGGCCGCCGTGCGACGGCTGCTGGGGCGGCTGGCCGTAGGGCGCGGGTGCCGGGGCCGGCGGCGCGGCCGGCGGCGGGACGGTGCCGCCGGCGGGCGGGGCCATGGGCGCGATGACCGTCGGCGCGCCGTGCACGTTGGGCGCGGGTGCCGGGGCCGGGGGCGGAGTGTGGCCGGGCGGCGGGGCGAAGCCCTGCGGTGCGGGAGCGGGCTGAGGTGCCGGGGCGGGCGCGGGGGCGGGCGGGGCACCGAACGCGGGCTGCGGCGCGGCCTGGGCGGGCGGGGCGAAGCCGGGGGCGGCGCCGGGCTGCGGCTGCTGCGGGGCGGCAGGCGCCTCCTCGTCCAGCACCTCACCGCCGAAGTTCTTCAGCAGCGCCTCCAGACCGCCGTCGAAGCCCTGTCCGACCGCGGCGAACCGCCACCCGTCCTTGAAGTAGAAGTCGCCGAGCATCACGGCCCGCTCGGTGGAGAACTCCGAGCCGTCGAAGGAGTACCGCGCGACCTCCTCGCCGCCCGCCACGATGCGCAGGTAGCCCGGGGCGACCTGCGACATCTGCCCGGCGCCGTCGATGGTCGCCGTGAAGGCCAGCTTCCGGATCTGCGACGGGATCCGGTCGAGCGTGACCCGGAAGGACTCCGTGTCGCCCGCCTGGGTCCCCAGCAGCTGGATGGACTCCTCCGGACTCTTCGGCTGGTTGAAGAAGATGAAGTACCGGTCGTCCGACAGGCGCTCGTCGGCGTCCAGACCGAAGCAGCTGATGTCGAAGGTCAGTCCCGGGGCGGAGATCTGCACGCCTACGTACAGATCGGTGCCCGTCGTCAGGTCACTGATCCTGGCCTTGTGGCCGCGTTGGAATTCCCTGGCCATGCGTTACGACCGTCCCCCATCCCGAATGCGAGTGCGTCGCGCCAGGCTAACGGCAAAGACCGGCAACGAACCCCGAGGGTCGTGGTCGGTACAGAGCCGGTACACAACCGCGCCCGGCCGCTCACACAGGAGGTGCGGGGACGCTCAGGCGTCACGCTCGCCGCGCGCGCCCGATATGTGCGGCAGCCGTTCGGCGGCGACCACGCCTTCGAGGTAGCCGCGGGCCCGCTCGGTGCGCGGATACGCGTCCAGCAGTCGCCAGAAGTCGGGGCCGTGGCCGGGGACCAGCAGGTGCGCCAGCTCGTGACAGAGCACGTAGTCGATGACGTACTCCGGCATCCCTTGCAGGCGGTGCGAGAGCCGGATGCTGCCCTCGGCCGGGGTGCACGAACCCCATCGGGTGTTCTGATTGGTGACCCAGCGCACGGAGGCGGGCCGGGCCCGGCCGTCGAAGTACTGGGCCGACAGCCGCTCGGCACGCCCGGTCAGCTCGGCGTCGCCCAGCACTCGCCTGCTCTCCTGGGCGGCGAGTTTGTCGAGCATGACGGTCACCCAGCGCTGCTCCTCCGCCTTCGACATCCGGGCGGGGATCAGCACGACGGTGCGATCGCCCTCGCGGTACGCGGAGACCGTGCGGCGGCGCCGGGCACTCCTGCGGACCTCGATCGCGCTCGCCCCCGAGCCGCCGGGCGGCTGGCTCGTCGTGCTGCGCTGTGGTTTACCGGCGCTGTGCAGTGGGTCGGCGGGCACGCCCCGACGTTACCCGGTGAGCAGGGACAAAGTCCCGGCTCCGGGACGGTTCACCGGTGATCCCCCACCATGTGTCTGATTCGTACGACCGATCCGTTGGTCCGACTTGTACCGTTTCTCAATCCGGTTCGGGTGGGGCATGTTCCCGATTTGTACGACGAATCCCTCAGCCTGTGGACAACTTTCGACGCCCGGCGCCCGGGCCGGGCATGCTGGCAGTCACCGGCGGAACGCGACCGGGTTCCATCGACGGACACCTGGGATGTACCGGGCTTACCGGACGTCTCGATCCGGTGTGCCGGACGTCTCAACGGATACGGGGGTGGGTCATGCATCCGATGGTGAAGCCCGCACTGCGGCGCGGCTGGCGCGATCCCGGCACGGTGCAGTTCGGGATGACCCCGGCGCACGCGCTGACGCTGGGCCCGGTCGACGCGGCCACGGACAGCCTCCTGAGCCTGCTCGACGGCACCCGCGGGCTGCCGCTGCTGCGCGAGGAGGGGCGCCGCGCGAAGGTGCCGGACGGTCGTGTCGACGCGCTGGTGGAGCGGCTGGCCGGTGCCGGCCTCGTCGACGACGCCCGCGGCGGCGGACCGGCCGCGGACGCGCTGCGGGAGAGGACGCAGGTCCTGGAGCGGCTGCGCCCCGACCTCGCCTCGCTGTCCCTGATCACACCCGAGCCGGGCGGTGCGCCGGCCCGGCTGGCGGCCCGGCGCGCGCTGCGGGTGCGGGTGCGGGGAGCGGGCCGGGTCGGCGCCCTGCTGGCGTCGGTGCTGTCGGGCGCCGGCGTCGGCGAGGTCGACGTGCACGACGTGGGCCGTGTGGAGCCGTGGGACGTGGCGCCGGGCGGGCTGACCACCGAGTCGCTCGGTGACCGCCGGGATGCGGCGGCGCGGGCCGCCGTCCGCCGCGCGGCCCCCGACCGTCCGCCCCGCCACGCCCATTCCCCGGGGTCCGGCACCGCGGATCCCGGCCTCTCCCTGGTGATCTTCGCGCCCCGGGACGACGTAGCGGTGCACGCACCTGATCCGCTCATCGCCGAACCGCTCCTGGCCGCCGGCACGCCTCACCTGTACGCCGGTGTCGTGGAGGGCACGGGCGTCGTCGGTCCGCTCGTGCTGCCCGGCGAGACGGGCTGCGCCGGCTGCCTGGACCGGGACCGCACCGACCGGGATCCGGTCTGGCCCCGGCTGGTCACCCAGTGGCGCTCCGGCCGGACGCGCCGGGTCGGGGCCTGTGATCTGACACTGGCCACGGCGGTCGCCGGTCTCGCGGCGGCACATGCCCTGGCCTTCCTCGACGGGGAGTCACCGTCCGGCGCGGGAGCTCGCTGGGAGGTGTCCCTACCCGGTCTGAACTGGCACGCCCGCCCGATCCGGCCGCATCCCGGCTGCGGCTGCGGGGCGGCGGAGAGAGATAAAGGGGAGCACTCCCCTACGAGCGGGGAACCGCGCGAGACAATGGCGGTGCAACGGCCGCCGACGGAGCGACGACGCGAAGCAGGCGCGGCACGGCCGGCTGGGACTTGGAGGGCGCATGTCTGATCTTCCCCGGAAGGCGGTCACCCGTACCGCGAAGCTCGCAGCGCTCCCGCTCGGCATCGCCGGCCGGGCGACCTGGGGGCTGGGCAAGCGGATCGTGGGCGAGTCCGCGGAGATCGTCGGCCGCGAGCTGCAACAGCGTACGGCGGAGCAGCTGTTCAAGGTGCTCGGCGAGCTGAAGGGCGGCGCGATGAAGTTCGGGCAGGCCCTGTCCGTCTTCGAGTCGGCGCTGCCGGAGGAGATCGCCGGCCCCTACCGCGCGGCCCTGACCAAGCTCCAGGAGGCGGCCCCGCCGATGCCGACCCGCACCGTGCACGGGGTGCTCCAGGAGCGGCTGGGACCGGACTGGCGCGATCTTTTCGAGGAGTTCGAGGACAAGCCGGCCGCCGCGGCCTCGATCGGCCAGGTGCACCGGGCGGTGTGGCACGACGGCCGTGAGGTCGCGGTCAAGGTGCAGTATCCGGGCGCCGGCGAGGCCCTGCTCTCCGACCTCGGCCAGCTGAGCCGATTCGCCCGGCTGTTGGGGCCGCTCATCCCGGGCATGGACATCAAGCCGCTGATCACGGAGCTGAGGGACCGCGTCTCCGAGGAGCTGGACTACGGTCTGGAGGCCCAGGCCCAGACCGCGCACGCGGAGGAGTTCGCGGACGATCCGGACGTGGTCGTGCCGGCGGTGGTGCACCAGTGCGATCAGGTCCTGGTGACCGAGTGGATAGACGGCATCCCGCTGTCCGAGATCATCGCGGGCGGCACCCAGGAACAGCGTGACCGGGCCGGTCAGCTCCTGACCCGCTTCCTCTTCTCGGGCCCGGCCCGCACGGGCCTGCTGCACGCCGACCCGCACCCGGGCAACTTCCGTCTGCTGCCCGGTGGCCCCGACGGTGAGGACGACTGGCGCCTCGGCGTCCTGGACTTCGGCACGGTCGACCGGCTCCCCGGCGGGCTGCCGACCCCGATCGGCGACTCCCTGCGGATGACCCTGGACGGCGAAGCGGAGTTGGTCTACGAGCTGCTCTGCGCCGAGGGGTTCGTGAAGGAGACCATCGAGCTGGACCCGGACGCGGTCCTCGACTACCTGCTGCCGATCATCGAGCCGGCCCGGGTGGAGGCGTTCACCTTCACCCGCTCCTGGATGCGCAGCCAGGCAGCCCGCGTCGCCGACCCCCGCTCCCCCGCCTACCAGCTGGGCAAGCGGCTCAACCTGCCGCCGGCCTATCTGCTGATACACCGGGTGACCCTGAGCACGATCGGGGTCCTGTGCCAGCTGGGCGCGACGGTACGGATGCGGGAGGAACTGGAGGAATGGCTGCCGGGCTTCGTCACCGACGTGGCCGAGGAGGACACCGGCGAGGAGCAACCGGCGGCGGGTGCCTGACCCGGCGCTCACCGCCAGGGGCCGGACGGCCCCCCGGCCTCCCGCCCCGCCCCGGTCAGGCGGTTCCGGAACCGCGGCTCCCCGGCCTCCCGCCCCCGCCCCCGCCCCCGGGTCAGGCGGTTCCGGAACCGGTCGGCCGACGGTGTCCGCAGTCGATCTCGTTTCCGTGGACATCGGTGACATATCCGATGCTGCTGTTGATGTGGACCGTCACCGAACCCGGCCGGTGGTCGACCTCGAAGGGCTCGTGGCCCAGAGCCGTCCCGGACCACAGATGCTCTTCCCCCGGCGAGCCGACCGTCCAGACGATGAAGGTCTCGCCGGGCAGCAGCCAGTGATCGCTACCGTACGGCTCAAGAGTCAGCTCCAGCAGGTCCTCGCCCTCGTTGCTGACCCGAAGACGCCCCACCGGCGGATCCTGTGCTGCCCCCACCACTGCCCCTCTCCCCCCGAGCCCGGCCCGGCCCTGTCACCACCAGGCCGAGTCGAGCCGCCCCTCGATCGCCCGGAGGTTCTCCCGGGAGCAGGCGTCACAGAAGTACTCCCGGACGCCATTCTCCACGGAGCACGTCCAGGTGGCAGGCGGGGGACCGTCGGCGGGGATGCCGCAGCGGGCGCACACGACGCGGCGGCGCTCCGCGGTGGAGCCGCCCTGATCAGTTCCTCCGGGAAGACTCGTCACTCGGCGACGATAACCCCGCCGGCGGCGGATCGCCGTGCGCAACGCACCGCGGGGGCCGGTCCGTTCGGCCGGACCGGCCCCCGCGGAGAGGCTTCGCCTCCCTGGTCCGGGGGGCCACAGCCGCTCAGGTGTGTTCGTTACTGCATGACGGCCATGGCGAGCGCGCGACGGGCACGCAGCGAGGCACGCTCGGCCCGGCGCTGCATCCGCTGGGCTACCGCCAGGCGCATGGCCCGGCGTTCGTGCACGGCCTCATGGAGCCGCTCGTGCATATGCGCACGAGCCAGGGCTTCTTGCATGAGTTGCATCTCTCGGTTCCTGTTCTGACGCGCTTCGGTCGCGCCGGTGGTGGTGAAGTCTGGGATCGCGGAGCCGGCGGGCTCGCTGGTGGACGGCTTCATCGGGGCCTGCTTCTTGGGGTCGTGCGTGAGGGGGCGATCGATCGTTCCTGCGGTGTTCATGCCATGACCGGGTTCTTGCGCGGGCGACCACGGGGCCGCTTCCGGGCGACGACGACACCCTGGACGAACAGCTCGCCACCCCAGACACCCCAGGGCTCACGCCGCTCCTTGGCGCCGGCGAGGCATGCCTCCATCAACGGGCAGGTGCGGCAGAGGGACTTGGCGTACTCCACGTCCGCGGGCGACTCGGCGAAGAAGACCTCCGGGTCGTAGGAACGGCAGGGGACGGGTACGCCGAGGTTCTCGATGGCTGCGTCGAGAGCGGTGAGCGCGGTGAGGGGGGTCAAGGCGGAGTCCTCCGTGAGGCCGGGCGGCGGGATCGTTTGTGAAGGCGGTACGGACGGGGCGTGCGCTTCGAGTTGCACGATTGGTCTTCCTCGTCTGGTCGTTCCGGCCGGTTGACCGGGTGGCGGCTTGGTACCGGGTTCTATTCCTGTCCCGAGGCCCCTTCGCTCCGTCGGCCCCGTTCGGGGCAAACAGAAGGGCCGCGGATCCCGGGTGGGGTTCCGCGGCCCTGAAGGCGCCGGCCTGATCGGCGATCAGGCTGGATCACTCCAGGGTTCTGGCCCACGGAAGGCCCACATCAGGTGGTGCTGCGTCGTCTGCTTCCGGAATCCGGCACCGGCCGCCGCAAAGGCATAGGCATGTGCCTGTGCCGCTACCGCTTCCCGTGCCGTGGTCGGTCGCTCATTGCGCTCACGGATGGGAAGACCCGCGAGGGCAACGGAGGACGCCGGACGCACGGCACGGATGCCGGACAGACCGGTGCCCTGGTTCGAGGCGCCGAGCATGCACAGGGAGACGGTCGAGCGATCGGTCAGTTTGGCCGTGCTGGTGGTGTTGATGTTGATGCTGATCACTGAACTCGCCTCCTCTCGGCGTCTTGAGGACTGGGGTGAACCAGTCCGTTCGGATACGCAAGTACAACACGGAACCGGGGCCTTGGAGAAGGCCGCTGCTTCCGTGCCTAGAACCTATGGGGATTGCCGGGGCATGCGCAAACTATTTTTTCGACGAGTTCGCATCAGTCGTTCCCGTCAACCCCTCCAGGCTCCTGGCCTGCACAGATGGCCAGAACGTCGGCTCCGTAGCTGCGCAGCTTGCGGCTGAGGACGCCGGGGACGCGGGCCAGCTCGGCGGAGCTGTCCGGGCACGTCTCGGCGATGGCCATCAGGGTCCGGTCGGTGAAGACGCAGAAGTCCGGCTGACCACTGCGCTCGGCCTGGGCCGCCCGCCACTCCCGGAGCCGCTCGTAGAGCCCCTCGTCCATGTCCGAGGGGCAGTCCGCACAGCGCATCAGCTTCATCTCGCCCGCGTCGGTGAGCGTGCGACCGCAGACCCGGCAGCGGGCCGGAGTGCGCTGGGCGCGCCGGGGAACCGCGGTGGGGCTCGCGGTGAACCCGCGCTCGACGCCTCCGCCCGCGGCGGACCCGGTGCGACCGACGGTGGGGGTGGTGCCGGGGCGCAGGCCGTCCAGGAAGCGGCTCGGCCTGCGGCTGGGGCGCCCGCCGGGTGAGCGGGACAGGGCCCAGGAGACATGGAGGCGTTCGCGGCCCCGGGTCACGCCGACGTAGAGCAGGCGGCGCTCCTCCTCGATCTGCTCGTCGGTCCGGGCGTAGGTGATGGGCAGCATGCCCTCGGCCACGCCGACCAGGAAGACGACGTCCCACTCCAGGCCCTTGGCTGCGTGCAGGGAAGCGAGGGTGACGCCCTGGACGGTCGGGGCGTGCTGGGCGTTCGCCCGCTCGTCCAGTTCCGCGACGAAGTCGGCGAGGGTGACTCCTGGTCTGGCGGCGGCGAGGTCGTGGGCGAGGCCGACCAGTGCGGCCAGGGACTCCCAGCGTTCCCGGACGGCGCCGGAGCCGGCCGGGGGCGCGCTGGTCCAGCCCTCGCCGGAGAGGACGGCACGCACCTGCGAGGGCAGGTCCACCACGTCGTCCAGGAGGGAGTCGTTGCCGCCGAACCGGGCCGCGCCGCGCAGGGCGATGCCGGCCTTGCGGATCTCGGGCCGGTCGAAGAAGCGCTCGGCTCCGCGCAGCTGGTAGGGCACCCCGACGTCGGCGAGTGCCTGCTCGTACGTCTCGGACTGGGAGTTCGTGCGGAACAGCACGGCGATCTCGGCGGCCGGGACGCCCGCGTCGATCAGCTCACGGATACGCCGGGCGGCACCCTCGGCCTCGGCGGGCTCGTCGGTGTACTCGATGTACACGGGCTCGGGCCCCGGGGGGCGCTGGGAGACGAGTTCCAGCCGGTGGTCGGCGGCGCGGCCCCGGGCCTGGGCGAGCAGTCCATTGGCGAGGCGGACCACCTGAGGGGTCGAGCGGTAGTCCCGGATGAGCTTGACGACCGTGGCGCCGGGGTGCCGGGCACGGAAGTCGAGCAGATGGTCGGGCGTTGCGCCCGTGAATGAATAGATGGTCTGGCTGGCGTCACCGACGACACACAGGTTGTCCCGGTCGCCGAGCCACAGGTCCAGCAGCCGCTGCTGCAGGGGGCTGACGTCCTGGTACTCGTCCACGACGAAGTGCTGGTACTGCGCGCGGACCTGTTCGGCGATGTCGTGCCGGTCCTGGAGGACGGCGACCGTCAGCAGCAGGACGTCCTCGAAGTCGATGACCGCGCGGTCGCGCTTGAGGTCCTCGTAAGCCGCGTAGAGGTGGGCGATCTCCGCCGGGTCACGGGGGGTTTCACGACCGGCCTTCGCAGCCGCGTACGGATAGTCGGCGGGGACGGTCTGGGTGACCTTGGACCATTCGATCTCGGCGGTCACATCCCGCAACTCGTTCCGGTCGAGGCGGGTGCCGAGGGCGGCGGCCGCGTCGGCGACGAGCTGGATCTTGCGATCGACGAGCCTGGGAATGGAGCCACCGATCGCTTTCGGCCAGAAGTACTGGAGCTGGCGCAGGGCGGCGGAGTGGAAGGTGCGGGCCTGGACGCCCTGGGCGCCGAGCTGGCGCAGCCGGCCGCGCATCTCTCCCGCGGCGCGGTTGGTGAAGGTGACGGCGAGCACGCTGGACGGCTGCAGGATGCCGGCTCGGACGCCGTAGGCGATGCGGTGGGTGATCGCACGGGTCTTGCCCGTGCCCGCTCCGGCCAGCACGCACACCGGGCCGTGCAGGGCGGTGGCCACCTCACGCTGCTCGGGGTCAAGCCCTTCGAGCACCGCGTCGGCCGTCTCCGGTACCTGCGGGAAAAGGGTGGAGTGCGTTGCTGCTGTCACACAGCCATGCTGCCAGGTCGCCCGGGACGGCTGTGCCGGTTGTCCACAGGCAGGGGCTCGCAGTCGTATGAATGCGGCAGGCGTCACAGCGTGGGGAGGCCAGGAGGGTGACACCCGGACCGGGAACGGCGGGCCGGCAGCAGGCAAGGTGGGTGACGTCCGGACCAGGAATGGCGGCCCGGCAGCAGGCAAGGTGGGTGATGTCCGGACCGGGAATGGCGGGTCGACCGCTTACGTTCTCCCCCCGGACGAACTTTTCCGAGCAGCATGAGGAGAGCGAGAGACATGTCGGGCACTGTGACGATGTACAGCACCACGTGGTGCGGCTACTGCCGGCGGCTGAAGAGCCAGCTCGACCGGGAGGGCATCGCGTACAGCGAGATCAACATCGAGCAGGACCCCGAGTCCGCCGCCTTCGTGGAGAAGGCGAACGGCGGGAACCAGACGGTCCCGACGGTTCGGGTCGTTCCCACCGACGGTGGTACGGAGATCGTCATGACGAACCCGAGCCTCGCCCAGGTGAAGCAGGCTCTCGCGGTCTGAGACTCCCCGGCGCCGCCCCCTCCGGTCGAGGTCACCGGAGGGGGCGGCGCCGCGTGTACGGGAGCCGACGGCCAGGCTGCCCCGGTCCGGGCGGCGCTGCATGTACGGGAGCCGACGGCCGGGCTGCCCCGGTCCGGGCTGCTCGTACGCGGCGGCCTCGGACACGGGGAGGGCGAAACCGGCCGGATTCGAACCGGCGTCCTCGCGATTGTGGAGACCGCGCGCGACGACCTCTGCGCTACGGCTCCGCCCGGCCGACATCGTAGCCAGGTGGATGAGGAGTTCCCCCGGCAAAGCCCGCTTTCCCCGGTGCCTGCCCGGTCCGCAGGGCGGCCCCTCGCTCTCGCGGGGAACCGCCCGGTCGTGTCTCAGACGAAGCTGCGGGTCGGCAGGGGCTCGCCGTACCACATCTCGATCAGGCGGGCCGCGATGGAGATGCCGTAGGGCGGCAGCACCTCGCCGGACTCGAAGGCCGCGTGCAGCTCCTCGCGGGAGAACCAGCGGGCCTCGTGGATCTCGTCCCCGTCGACGTCGATCTCGGTGGACGTGGCACGGGCCATGAACCCGAGCATCAGGCTGGACGGGAAGGGCCAGGGCTGGCTGGCGACGTACTCGACCGGGCCGACGGAGACGCCGACCTCCTCGCACACCTCGCGGCGCACCGCCTGCTCGATGGACTCGCCGGGCTCGACGAAGCCGGCGAGCGTGGAGAAGCGGCCTTCGGGCCAGTGGACCTGGCGGCCGAGCAGGATGCGGTCCCGCTCGTCCGTGACCGCCATGATCACGGCCGGGTCCGTGCGCGGGTAGTGCTCGGCGCCGCAGGCCGGGCAGCGGCGGATGTGACCGGCCGCGGCGATGACCGTGCGCTCGCCGCAGCGGGAGCAGAAACGGTGGGTGCGCTGCCAGTTCTCCAGGCCGACGGCGTGCACCATGAGCCCGGCGTCGCGCGGCGACAGCAGCAGGCCGGCCTCCCGCAGCCCCGCCGGGCGGGCGGACTGGTCGATACGGCCGGGCAGCGAGTCCTTCTGGAGGGCGAAGTAGCTGACGCCGTCCTCGTCGATGCCGAGGAAATAGCGGTGCGCCTCGGTGAGGGGAGCCTCGAAGGACGGCGTCATGACGAGTTCGGTCCGGCCGTCCGGGGTCTCGTCGATGAGCACCTGACCGCCGGAGACCACGAAGCAGCGGGTCGTGGGGTGGCTCCACGCCGCCGCGAGCCATGCCTCGTCCAGCCGGTGGTGGGCGGCGCGGTCGATGTCGCTCGGAGCGGTCAGCGAGATGGGTCGGTCGGCTGTGTGGTCGGTCCAGGTGGTCACGGGTGCTTCCAACTCCCCCAGTACAGCGGTTCTTTCGGCGGGCGGTTCAGCGGGACGTAGGGCGGGAGGGCACCGGGTCGGGCGTGGGCGGGGCGGGCGGTCCTTCCAGTGTGCCCCGCGCGCGGTGCCCTTCCGTCCGGCGCCGGCCGGTCAGGATGCGGGTCGCCAGTTCCGGGCCAGGTCACCCCACAGGTAGGCGCTGGTCTCGACGCCCTTGAGGAGGAGGTCCAGCTCGACCTTCTCGTCGGGGGCGTGCCAGCCGTCCGACGGCACGGAGATGCCCAGGAAGAGCACGGGGGCGCCGAGGACCTCCTGCAGGTCGGCGGCGGGGCCGGAGCCGCCCTCGCGGGTGAACCGGACCGGCTCCTGGAAGGCGCGGCCCATGGCGCGGACCACGGACCGCAGCGCGGGGTGGTCGAGCGGCGTCAGGCACGGGCGCGTGGCCGGCCCGAAATCGATCTCGTACCGGATCCCGGCGGGCACCTGCTCGGCGGCCCAGGCGTGCACGGCCTTCTCGATGTGGTCGGGTTCCTGGCCGGCCACCAGCCGGAAGGAGAGCTTCACCATGGCCGCGGACGGGATGATCGTCTTGCTGCCGGGGCCCTGGTAGCCACCGCCGATGCCGTTGACCTCGGCGGTCGGGCGGGCCCAGACGCGCTCCAGGGTCGAGTACCCGGCTTCGCCGTGAAGGGCTTGGGACTTGGCGGTGCGCAGCCAGCGCTCCTCGTCGAAGGGCAGCTCGGCGAAGAGCTCGCGTTCACGGTCGGTCAGCTCGACGATGCCGTCGTAGAAGCCGGGGATCGCCACGCGCGCGTGCTCGTCGTGCAGGGCCGCGACGAGGCGGGCGGCGGCGGTGGCCGGATTGGGTACGGCGCCGCCGAAGGAGCCGGAGTGGATGTCCTGGTCGGGGCCGTACAGCCGGATCTCGCATTCGGCCAGGCCCCGCATGCCGGTGCACACGGTCGGGGTGTCCTCGGACCACATGCCGGTGTCGGAGACGATCACGGCGTCGGCGGCGAGCCGCCCGGCCCGTTCCTCGACCAGGGCCCGGAAGTGCGGGGAGCCGGACTCCTCCTCGCCCTCGATCAGCAGCTTGAGGTTGACGGCCGGCGCGGTGCGGCCGGTGGCGGCGAGGTGGGCACGGACGCCGAGTGTGTGGAAGAACACCTGGCCCTTGTCGTCGGCCGCCCCGCGCGCGTAGAGGCGGTTCTCGCGGACGACCGGCTCGAAGGGGTCGCTGTTCCAGCCGTCCTCGCGGGCGGCGGGCTGCACGTCGTGGTGGCCGTAGACCAGGACCGTGGGCGCCTCCGGGTCGCCCGAGGGCCACTCGGCGAAGACTGCGGGAGCTCCGGGGGTCTGCCAGACCTCGGCCGTCGGGAAGCCGGTCTCCTGGAGCTTGGCGGCGAGCCAGTCGGCGCTGCGTCGTACGTCGGGCGCGTGATCGGGCTGGGCCGACACGGAGGGGATGCGCAGCCATGCGGCGAGGTCGTCGAGGAAAGCGGCGCGGTGCTGCTCGATGTACGTGCGGACGGCGCTGTCCGGGGTCTGGCTCATGCATCCGAGCCTATCCGCCCGCACCGGCATCCTCGGAGGGCGGTTCGTCACACTCAGGTCGTCTCCGGTGACCGCCCCGGCTCCCCCGTGAGCAGTCGCTCCAGCGCGGCCCGGTCCGGCAGGCCGGTGGGCCGTACGACCTCACCGCTGCGCACGTACACGAAGGCGGCCGTGACCGACTCGGGCGGCACGCCCTGCTGCTCGGCCCAGGCCAGCCGGTAGACGGCGAGCTGAAGTGGGTCGGCGGTGCGGGTGCGGTTGGTCTTCCAGTCGACGATCTCGTACGTCGCCCCGTCGCCGTCGCCGTGCCGGTAGACGGCGTCGATGCGGCCCCGGACGACGCGGCCGGCGAGGGTGAGCTGGAAGGGCGCCTCGACCCGGTACGGGGTGCGCCGGGCGTACTCGGTGCGTTCGAACGCCTCCTTCAGGGCTTCCAGGTCGCGTTCGTCGGCGATCTCGGCGTCGCTGCCGGGCAGCTCGTCCGGTTCCAGCAGGGGCAGTGTCAGCTCCTCGAAGCGGGCTTCGACCCAGGCGTGGAAGCGGGTGCCCCGGCGCGCGGCAGGTTGCGGGGGGCGCGGCATAGGGCGCGCGAGTTCCTGTGCGAGCCCGTCCGGGTCCTCGGCCAGGCGCAGCAGCTGGGTCGCGGTGAGGGTGGCGGGCAGGGGCACGTCGGTGACGGTCCGCCGGGCGCGCAGCAGCTCTCCGGTGAGCGCGTCCAGGTCGCGGTCCCAGGAGGCGATGGCCCGGGCCTCCTCCGGAGTGAGCGAGGCGGGCGCCGACGGCTCGACGGGCCGGGGACGGGGCTGCGGGGCGGGCGCCTGGTGCGGGACGGTGGGCCGCTCCTGGTGCGGGACGGTGGGCCGCTCGCCGCTCCAGGCGTCCCAGCCGTCGGGGTCGTCGGGGCCGTCGGGGCCGGGGGCAAGTTCGGGATCGGGGGCGGCTGGGGCATCCGGGGAAGCCTCGGTCTGCGGGGATGCGTCCCTGTCCAGCGGCACCCCGGCGACCGGGAGCGCGTCGCCGTTCGGGACCGCCTCGCCAGCCGCGGGCACCTCTCCGAAGGCGTCCTCGCCGTACGGGACGTGGTCCGCGTAGGGGAAATCCTCCTCATAGGGGAAGCCCTCGTGGGGCTCCTCGTCGTACGACTCCTCGACGTACGACTCCTCGTACGACTCCTCGTACGGCTCCTCGCCGAACGGGTCCTCCTCCGGCGGCGCGGGCCAGTCCGGGTGCTCGTCGCCGGCCGGGTCGTGCAGGGCCGGGCCGGGGCCGCCGGGCCGGGTGGCGAGGGCGTCCAGGTGGGCGAGGACGGTCTCGGCGGCGGCACGGCGGCGGCCCAGGGCGGCGGCGTCCAGCGGCAGCGGCCACACCCGGTCGGCGGTGGCCGCGTGCAGGGCCGGGTTCTCGGCCTCCTCGGCGGGCTCGTCCGCCCATGCCTCGATCTCGCCGTTCCCGGCGGCACAGTGGTCGTACAGGGCCTGGAGGAAGTCGGAGGGGCCGCGCGGTTTCTTCTGGCTGGGCCCCCACCAGTGGCCGGAGCCGAGCAGCAGCGAGCGGGGGCGAGTGAAGGTGACGTAACCGAGCCGGAGTTCCTCGGTGTGCTGATGGGCCTTCATCGCCTCGTGGAAGACCTTCATGCCACGCGCATCCCAGTCGTCGACATCGGGCAGGGTGTCGGTGTCGCCGCGCAGGGCGTGCGGCACCACCTTGGCCTGCGCGGTCCACTTCTCGCGGCCCTGGGCGCTGGGAAAGGTGCCGGTCACGAGTCCGGGAACGGCCACGACGTCCCACTCCAGGCCCTTGGACTTGTGCGCGGTGAGCACCTTGACGGTGTTCTCGCCGCCGGGCAGGGCGTTGTCGAGCCCCTTCTCGTACTGGGCGGCGGTGCGCAGGAAGCCGAGGAAGGCCAGCAGGGTCGCCTCGCCGTCGCTCGCGGCGAAGGACGCGGCGATGTCCAGGAAGTTCGAGAGGGTCTCCCGGCGGCGGGCGGCGAGCGCGTTCGGGGACGCCGACAGCTCCACCTCCAGACCGGTGACGGCGAGGACGCGGTGCAGGACGTCCATGAGCGGGTCGGACAGCGAGCGGCGCAGATCGCGCAGCTCGGCGGCGAGCCGGGCGAAGCGCACCCGCGCGTCCGGGGAGAACGGCAGCCGGTCGTCGGCGCCTTCCTCGAAGCCACCGTCCATCGGCGTTTCCAGGAACGTGTCCAGGGCGTCGGCCAGGGAGATCACCTCGGCCGGGTCGACCCCTTCGACGGCCGCGGCGAGCCGTCGGTCGGGGTCGTCGGTGCCGTCCGCGCGCGCGTGGGCGACCAGCAGGCGGGCGCGGCGGCCCAGCAGCGCGAGGTCGCGGGGGCCGATGCGCCAGCGCGGTCCGGTCAGCAGGCGCACCAGGGCGGCGTTGGCGCCGGGGTCCTGGAGGACCTCGCAGACGGCGACGAGGTCGGCCACCTCGGGCAGGTGCAGCAGTCCGGAGAGGCCGACCACCTCGACGGGGACGTCACGGGCGACCAGAGCGCCCTGGATCTCGGCGAAGTCCGTCGCGGTCCGGCACAGGACGGCGATCTCGCCGGGCGGCGTGCCGGTGCGCACGAGGTGGGCGAGGGAGTCGGCGAGCCAGTCGATCTCCTCGGCGTGGGTGGGCAGCAGCGCGCAGCGGACCGTGCCGTCGTACTCGGCGCCCGGGGCCGGGCGGAGGGCCTCCACGCCCGCGTGCATGGCGCGCAGGGGCGCGGCGAGGCCGTTGGCGAGGTCGAGCAGGCGCCCGCCGCTGCGGCGGTTCTCGCTGAGCGCCTGCCGGGTGGCGGGCCGGCCGTCGGAGCGGGCGAAGTGCTCGGGGAAGTCGTCCAGGTTGGCGACGGAGGCGCCGCGCCAGCCGTAGATGGCCTGACAGGGGTCGCCGACGGCGGTCACCGGATGGCCTGTGCCGCCGCCGAACAGGCCCGCCAGCAGGACACGCTGGGCCACCGAGGTGTCCTGGTACTCGTCCAGGAGCACCACGCGGAACTCCTCGCGCAGCAGGCGGCCCACCTCGGGGAGGTGGGCGAGGCGGGCCGACAGGGCGATCTGGTCGCCGAAGTCGAGCAGGTCACGCTCGCGCTTGGCGGCCCGGTAGCGCCGTACGAGGTCGGCGAGCTCCCGGCGGGCCGCGGCCGTCTCGGGGACCTTGCGCAGGTCGGCGTTGGTGAGCTTGGCGCTCTCCAGGGTGCGCAGCAGGCCGGCGTCCCAGGCACGCAGTTCCTCGGGGTCGACGAGGTGTTCGGCGAGCTCGGAGTCGAGGGCGAGCAGATCGCTGACGAGGTCGGCGAAGGAGCGGGTCAGCGCGGGGTAGGGGCCTGGTGCCTCGCGCAGTACGCGCGCGGCGAGCTGGTAGCGGGTGGCGTCGGCCAGCAGGCGTGAGCTGGGTTCCAGGCCGAGGCGCAGGCCGTGGTCGGTGAGGAGTCGGCCGGCGAAGGCGTGGTACGTCGAGATGACGGGCTCGCCCGGCGGGTTGTCCGGGTCGATGGCATCCGGGTCGGTGACGCCGGCCCTGATCAGCGCCTTGCGGACGCGTTCGGCCAGCTCACCGGCGGCCTTGTTGGTGAAGGTCAGGCCGAGGACCTGTTCGGGGGCAACCTGTCCGGTGCCGACCAGCCAGACCACGCGGGCCGCCATCACGGTGGTCTTGCCCGACCCGGCGCCGGCCACGATCACCTGCGGGGCGGGCGGCGCGATGATGCAGGCCGTCTGCTCCGGGGTGAACGGGATGCCGAGGAGCTCCTTGAGCTGCTCGGGATCGGTGATACGGGCGGGCATGTCGAAAGAGGCTAGCGGCGGGCACTGACAGTCGGGGGCGCGGTGCCCTCCCGGAAGCGAAGAGGCGCAGGTCAGCACGGGTGGTGCCGTACGTCACTCCACCCCGGGCAGTCCCTCCGGCCGGGTGCGGGGCCGTAGGGCAGCACGGGTGGTGCCGTAGGTCACTCCACCTCGGACAGTCCCTCCGGCCGCGTGGCGGGGCCGTACGTCACTCCACCACCTGCCGGCCCTCCGGCCGAGCGCTGCAGGAGGCGCGGAACGCGCAGTGCGCGCAGTGCTGCCCCGTGCTGGGCGTGAACCGCTCGTCGAGGACCTTTCCGGCGGCGGTGGCCAGCAGCTCGCCGACCCACTCCCCGGCCGGCGGCTCCTGGGGCTGCACCTTGGGCAGGCTGTCGCCCCCGTCGCGCTTGGCGGCGCCCTGTCTGAGGTGGACCAGTTCGGCGCCGCCCGGTTCGGGGCGTACCCCGTCGAAGGCCGTGTCGACGGCACCCTCGCGGACGGCGAGCTGGTAGACGGCGAGCTGCGGGTGCCGTTCCACCTCGCGCGCGGTGGGCGCCTGTTTGCCGGTCTTGAAGTCGACCACGTAGGCCCGGCCCTCGGCGTCCGTCTCGACGCGGTCCATCTGGCCACGGATGCGGACCTGGTAGTCGCCCGCTTCGACGGTGACATCGAAGTCCTGCTCGCTGGCCACCGGGGTGCGGCCTGCGCGGGCCAGCACGTGCCAGTTCAGGAAGCGTTCGAGCGCCACGCGCGCGTTGTCCTTCTCCTGCTGCGACTTCCAGGGCGCGTCGAAGGCGAGCGCGTTCCACACGGAGTCCAGGCGCTCCATGAGGACGTCCAGGTCGGCGGGGGTGCGGCCGGAGGCGACCTCGTCGGCGAGGACGTGCACGACGTTGCCGAAGCCCTGCGCGGCGGTGGCGGGGGCGTCGGCCTTCACCTCACGGCCGAGGAACCACTGCAGCGCGCAGGTGTTGGCGAGCTGGTCGAGGGCGCTGCCGGAGAGCACCACGGGCTGGTCGCGGTGGCGCAGCGGCACCTTGCTCTCGGTCGGCTCGAACATGCCCCACCAGCGGTAGGGGTGCGCGGACGGCACCAGCGGGCGGCCGTCCTCGTCGGCGAGCGCGGCGAGCCGGGCGAGCCGGCGGGCGGCGGCCTCACGCAGGGCGGCCGAGGCGCGCGGGTCGACCGTGGTGGCGCGCAGCTCGGCCACGAGCGCGGCGACGGACAGCGGGCGGCGGGGGCGCCCGGTGACGTCCTGGGGCTCGACACCCAGCTCGGTCAGGAATCGGGACGGCTGGTCCCCGTCGTCGGCGGGTGCCTTCACGGCGGTGACGACGAGGCGGTCACGCGCGCGCGTGGCCGCGACGTAGAACAGGCGGCGCTCCTCGGCGAGCAGCGCACCCGGGGTCAGCGGTTCGGCGAGTCCGTCACGGCCGATGCGGTCGGCCTCCAGCAGCGAGCCGCGGCGCCGCAGATCGGGCCACAGGCCCTCCTGCACGCCGGCGACGACGACCAGCCGCCACTCCAGGCCCTTGGAGCGGTGCGCGGTCATCACGCGGACGGCGTCGGGGCGTACCGCGCGGCGCGTGAGCGTGTCGGCGGCTATGTCCTCGGCGTCGATCTCCTCCAGGAAGTTCAGGGCGCCCCGGCCCCCGGTGCGCTCCTCCGCGCGCGCGGCGGTGGCGAAGAGCGCGCACACGGCGTCCAGGTCCCGGTCGGCGTTGCGGCCGGCAGCGCCGCCGCGCCGGGCTGCCCGCTCCAGGCGCGCCGGCCAGGGTGTGCCCTCCCACAGGTCCCACAGCGCCTCCTCGGCCGTACCGCCGCCCGCGAGGCGCTCGCGGGCCTTGCGCAGCAGCGCGCCGAGACGCTGCGCCCCGCGCGCGTAGGCCGGGTCGTGCACGGCCAGGCGTTCGGGTTCGGCGAGGGCGCGCGTGAGCAGCTCGTCGGACGGGGGCGGCAGGGGGTTTCCGGCGGCCCGCTCCTCCTCGCGCAGGGCGCGCCCGAGGCGGCGCAGGTCGGCGGCGTCCATACCGGCGAGCGGGGAGGCGAGCAGGGTGAGGGCGGTTTCGGTGTCGAGCCAGGAGCCGTCCAGGGCTCCGTCCGCGGCCGACGCCCCGCCCTCCTCCACAGCCGCCGCCACCGACGTGACCGCGGCGTCCAGGGCTCCGTCCGCGGCAGCCGGACCGCCCTCCTCCACAGGAATGTCCGCGGTGTCCAGGGCTCCGTCCGCAGCCGACGGCCCGCCCTCCTCCACGGCCTCCGCCACCGACGTGACCGCGGTGTCCAGGGCTCCGTCCGCAGCCGACGGCCCGCCCTCCTCCACCGACATGGCCGGGCCGTCCGCGGCTTCCCCCGTAGCTGACGGTCCGCCCTGTCCCGCGGATCCGGCCGGCTCCTCCTCGTGGCGCCCCGCCTCGGCCGTGGCCACCGCGCGCAGGGCCGTCAGCAGCGGTGCCACCGCGGGCTCGTGCCGCAGCGGCAGGTCGTCACCGTCGATGTCCACGGGGACGCCGGCCGCGGTGAGGGCCCGGCGGAGGGTGGGCAGGGTGCGGGAGCCGGCGCGTACCAGGACGGCCATGTCGCTCCAGCGGACGCCGTCCTCCAGGTGGGCGCGGCGCAGGATGTCCGCGATGTTGTCCAGTTCCGCGCCGGACGTCGGGTACGTGTGGACCTCGACCCGGCCGCCGTCCCGTACGGGGGCCGGCTCCCGGTGGGCGCGGACCTTGTCGGCAGGCAGCCGGGTCAGCGGCATGCGCCGGGTGATCAGGCGGGTCGCGGCCAGCAGGGCGGCGCCGGAGCGGCGGGAGGTGCGCAGCACCTCGACCGGTGCGGGGCGGCCGTCCGCGCGCGCGAAGGCGGCCGGGAAGTCGAGGATGCCGTTCACGTCGGCGCCCCGGAAGGTGTAGATCGACTGGTCGGGGTCGCCGAAGGCGACGAGGGTGCGTCCCTGGCCGGCCAGGGCCCGCAGGAGCCGGACCTGGGCGGGGTCGGTGTCCTGGTACTCGTCGACGTACACGGCGTCGTACTGGGCCGCGAGCCGTGCGGCGGTCTCCGGGCGGCGGGCGAGCAGGACCGCGCGGTGGACCAGTTCCGCGTAGTCGATCACGCCCTGGAGGTCGAGGGTGTCCAGGTACTCGGCGAGGAACGCGGCCGCGGCCTGCCAGTCCGGGCGGCCGATGCGCCGCGCGAAGGCGTCCAGGGCTTCCGCGCCGAGGCCCAGCTCGCGGGTGCGGGCGAGGACGGCCCGGACCTCGTCGGCGAAGCCGCGCGTGGTCAGACAGGCACGCAGTTCGTCCGGCCAGCGCACACGGGTCAGCCCGAGCCGCTCCAGCTCGGGCTGACCGGCGAGCAGTTCGCGGACGGTGACGTCCTGCTCGGGGCCCGAGAGCAGGCGCAACGGCTCGGTGAACCGGGCGCCGTCCTGGTGGGCACGGACCAGGGCGTAGCAGTATGAGTGGAACGTGGTCGCCCTGGGCGCGTGGGCCGCGCCCATGCGCCGGGCCATGCGGTCGCGCAGGTCGACGGCGGCCTTGCGGCTGAACGTCAGCACCAGGATCCGCGCGGGGTCGCCGCCCCGGGCGATCCGCGCGGCCACCGACTCGACCAGGGTGGTGGTCTTGCCGGTGCCGGGGCCGGCGAGGACGAGCAGCGGGCCGGTGCGGTGGTCAACCACCGCACGCTGCGCCGCGTCCAGACGAGGGGGATCCATGACGGCCGGACGGGTACGGACCAGTCGGTAAGCGCCACGGCTCCCCTGCCGCACCGAGGGGTGCGGCAGGCGCCTGGTGGAGGAAGAGGAGCTCACGTGATCGGCCGGTCCTGGTGGTTGTGCTGATGGGCAGGCGGTCAGGCGTGCGAGGCGGTGGCCGCGGGGTGAGGGGGACACGTGCTGCCGACGCTACGCCGCCGCTCCGGACGGAAGCAGAGCTTCCGGTTCTTCCCTCGCGGCGCTCGGGCCTCGCGCGTCCCTCCCCTCACGAACGTACGGCATGCCACGGACGTCCCCCATGTCCCCCGATCGGACTACAGGCACGCCCTGGCGGCATCCGATGGCGGAAGCTGTCAGGTGTGACCCTCCGCGCCCGCGCCGCCGTCCCATCGGGCCCGTCGCATGTCGAGCCGCGGCAGATGCCCCTCCGTGCTCCTGCCCGCCTGCTTCAGCGGTGTGCCCTCCGCGCGGTAGTGGGCGAGCGCGCGCAACTCGTGCCCGGGCAGCAGCACGCCGTCGGCGCGTACGACGCGCCACCACGGGACGGCGCCCCCGTAGAGGGCCATCACCCGGCCCACCTGGCGCGGCCCTCCCTCCTCCAGCCACTCGGCGACATCGCCGTAGGTCATGACCCGGCCCGCCGGGATCCGCTCGGCGACCTCGAGGACCCGCTCGGCGTACTCCGGCAGCGCGTCCGCATATACCTCGCGGGCGTCTTCGGGAGGGCTCTGCTCACTCATTCGCCCCATCCTGCCGCACCTCGCCGGCGACCCGGCGGGTGCGGCAGGAACGGTCCTCTCGCCCCCGGGCGGTCCTTCGGGCAGACTGTGCGCCCGCGCATCCACACCCTGATGACCGCGTGTGCCGGTGGGGCATGCCACCATCGTGCGGGCGGTGACTGGTGATACGAGACCAAGAAGAGACCATGGACGAGCAGGGCGTGCACCCCGAAGGATCGGCGGGCACCCCTGCCGCCTCCGCGCGCCCGGCCACCGCTCACGGGGGCGAGGGCGGCGCCGGAGCGCACCGGGAAGACGCCGGTCCCCGCAAGGACGACAGCCCCCGCACGCGGGGCGACGACACCGACGCTGACGGAACCGCCGTCACGCGCGCGCGTGACGACGGCGCGGATGCCACCGAAGGGGCGCCCGACTCGGGGAACGCGCCCTCGGGGCCCCTGCCGGGCTCCGACGACAGCCCCTCCGCCCAGCGGGACGACGACCCCCACGCCGAGCAGGTGGAGGGCGACGAACCGCTGCTGCCCGCGCGCGTGCACCGGCCCTCCGACCTCATGCGGCTCCTGGTGGGCGTGCTCGCCATCGTGGTGCTGCTCGCGATCGCCGCGTTCGCGCACGGCACCACGTCGGGCCTCGAACAGGACATCAACAAGGGCACCGGCCAGGCCCCGGACCTACTGATCAAGATCGCGGGGCTGGCGTCCAGCATCGCGATCCTGCTGGTGCCGGTGGCCTTCGCGATCGAACGGCTGATCAAACGCGACGGCCTGCGCATCGCCGACGGCGTCCTCGCGGCCGTCCTGGCCCATGGAGTGACGCTCGCCACCGACCTGTGGGTCGCCCGGGCCGCCCCGGACTCGATCCAGGAGGCGCTCACCCAGCCCTCACCGGGCGACATCCACGCCCTGACCGACCCCGTGCACGGCTATCTGGCGCCCGTGATCGCCTACATGTCCGCCGTCGGCATGTCCCGCCGGCCCAGATGGCGCGCGGTGCTGTGGATCGTGCTGCTGCTCGACGCGTTCTCGATGCTGGTCACCGGCTACACGACCCCCTTCTCGATCATCCTGACGGTCCTGATCGGCTGGACCATCGCCTACGGCACCCTGTACGCGGTCGGCTCCCCGAACGTGCGCCCGACCGGCCAGAACCTGATGGCGGGCCTCCGGCACGTCGGCTTCCGCCCGGTCAGCGCGGCCCGGGAGGAGGTCACGGAGTCGGAGACCGGCGACCGGGGCCGACGCTACTTCGTCACCCTGGAGGACGGCCCGCCGCTGGACGTCACGGTCGTCGACCGGGAACAGCAGGCGCAGGGCTTCTTCTACCGCGCGTGGCGCAATCTGACCCTGCGCGGCTTCGCCACCCGCTCCAGCCTCCAGTCGCTGCGCCAGGCACTGGAGCAGGAGGCGCTGCTGGCGTACGCGGCGATCGCAGCGGGCGCCAACGCGCCCAAGCTGATCGCCACCGCCGAACTCGGCCCCGACGCGGTCATGCTCGTCTACGAGCACACCGGCGGACGCACTCTTGACTCGCTGGCCGACGACGAGATCACCGACGAGCTGCTGCGCCACACCTGGCAGCAGGTGCAGGCGCTGCAGTCCCGGCGCATCGCGCACCGCAGGCTGGCGGGTGACGCGATTCTGGTGGATCGTTCCGGCAGGGTGATCCTCACCGAGCTGCGCGGCGGCGAGATCGCGGCCGGTGAACTGCTGCTGCGCATGGACGTCGCCCAGCTGGTCACCACGCTCGGCCTGCGGGTCGGCGCCGAGCGTGCCGTCGCCTCGGCGGTCGGGGTGCTCGGCCCGGACGCGGTCGCCGACTGTCTGCCGATGCTCCAGCCGATCGCACTGACACGCTCCACGCGCGCGACGCTGCGCCGGCTGGCCCGGGAGCGGGCCGAGCGCGAACGCGACGCGGTGCTCGAAGCCTCCACGCAGGCGAAGCTGGCCCGCGAGGAGGCGTCCGAGACGGCCGCGCCCGTCCTGGAGAAGCCCGACAAGAAGGCGGCCCGCGCCGAGCAGCGCGCGGAGAAGCGGGCCATCGACGAGGCCCTGGACGAGGCCCGCGAGGAGGACCTGCTCACCCAGATCCGGCACCAGGTGCTCCGGATCAGGCCCCAGGCGCCCGTGGAACCGGCCCGGCTGGAGCGGATCCGGCCGCGCACGCTGATCAGCTTCATCGCCGGCGCGATCGGCGCGTACTTCCTGCTGACACAGCTGACCCACATCGAGTTCGGCACGCTGTTCGCGCAGGCCCAGTGGGGCTGGGTGATCGCAGCGGTGCTGTTCTCCGCGCTCAGTTACGTCGCCGCGGCGATGGCCCTGCTGGGGTTCGTGCCGGAGCGGGTGCCGTTCCTGCGGACGGTGGCGGCGCAGGTCGCCGGGTCGTTCGTGAAGATCGTGGCACCGGCCGCGGTCGGTGGTGTGGCCCTCAACACGCGCTTCCTGCAACGCGCCGGGGTGCGCCCGGGGCTCGCGGTGGCGAGTGTCGGCGCGTCGCAGCTGTTCGGGCTCGGCTGTCACATCCTGATGCTGCTCTCCTTCGGCTATCTGACCGGCACCGAGAAGACGCCGTCGCTGTCGCCGTCCCGCACGGTCATCGCCGGCCTGCTGACCGTGGCCGTCCTGGTTCTCGTGGTCACCTCGGTGCCGTTCCTGCGGAAATTCGTCGTCACGCGCGTGAGGTCGCTGTTCGCCGGTGTCGTGCCCCGCATGCTCGACGTGCTCCAGCGGCCCCAGAAGCTCATCACCGGTATCGGCGGCATGCTCCTGCTGACCGCCTGCTTCGTGATGTGCCTGGACGCCTCCATCCGGGCCTTCGGCGACGGCTCCGTCTCGCTGAGCATCGCCAGCGTCGCCGTGGTCTTCCTCGCCGGCAACGCGCTCGGTTCCGCGGCGCCCACCCCGGGCGGCGTGGGCGCGGTCGAGGCGACCCTCACCGTCGGTCTGATCGCCATCGGCCTGCCGAAGGAGGTCGCCGCCCCGGCCGTACTGCTCTTCCGGCTGCTGACGCTGTGGTTGCCCGTGCTGCCGGGCTGGCTGGCCTTCAACCACCTCAACCGCAAGGGAGCCCTGTGAGCGCCCTCGCGGGGTGAGGTACCTCGGACGGCCCGCGCCCCGCGCGGGCCGTCGTGCGCGCCCCCACCATGGGAATATGGCGAATCCCCGCAGGCTGCGTGCTGCCGCGCTGACCACCACCGCTGTGCTGCTCTCCGCCGCACTGGCCGGATGCGGCGGAAGCGCCGAGGACGGGGATCTCACGGCGCAGAAGCTGGACTGGCAGGACTGCCCGGCCCCGTCCGAGGCGGAGGGCGGCGGCAGCGCCCCGTCCCCGTTGCCGAACGGCACCGAGTGGCAGTGCGCCACCATGAAGGCGCCGCTGGACTGGAGCAGACCGAAGGGCGACACGATCGGCATCGCCCTGATCCGCGCCCGGGCCAGCGGCCCCGCGAGCAAACGGATCGGCTCGCTCGTGTTCAACTTCGGCGGCCCGGGCGGCAGCGGCGTCATCACGCTGCCCGCGTTCAGCGGGGACTACTCCGCCCTGCGCACCCGCTACGACCTGGTCAGCTTCGACCCTCGCGGGGTCGGCCGCAGCGCACCGGTCGAGTGCGAGAGCAACTCCCAGCTGGACGTGTACTTCCAGCAGGACGCCACCCCGGACGACAAGGCGGAGCGCGCCCAGTTCGTCAAGCGCACCAAGCAGTTCAACGCGGCCTGCGAGAAGAACTCCAGGAAGGTCCTTCCGCATGTGCGCACCACGGACGCGGCCCGTGACATGGACCTGATGCGGCAGGTCCTCGGAGACGACAAGCTGCACTACTTCGGCATCTCCTACGGCACCGAACTCGGCGGCGTCTACGCCCACCTGTTCCCCAAGCACGTCGGCCGGGCCGTCCTCGACGCCGTCGTCGACCCTACGCAGACACCCGAACAGGGCGCGCTCGGCCAGGCCAAGGGCTTCCAGCTCGCTCTCGACAACTTCGCGAAGGACTGCACCTCCAAGACCACGGAGTGTCCGATCGGCGACACCGCGGAGGAGGTGAAGGCGCGCATCGCGAAACTGCTCACCGACCTGGAGAAGAAGCCGATCCCCGGGATCTTCCCGCGCCGGCTGACCGAGACCGTGGCCACCAACGGCATCGCGCAGTCCCTGTACTCGAAGGACTTCTGGGAGTACCTCACGGCGGGGCTGGAGCAGGCGTACGACGGTGACGGCAAGGTCCTCATGCTGTTGTCCGACTCGTTGAACGGCCGAAGCGAGAACGGCGAGTACAACAACCTCCTGGCGGCGAACACCGCCATCAGTTGCTCCGACGCGAAACCGCGGTACACCACGGCCTACGTCCAGCGGAAACTGCCCGCTTTCCGTGCCGCCTCCCCGCTGTTCGGGCCGTACATGGCCTGGGGCATGCTCAGTTGCACCGACTGGGCGGTGCCGGGTGCCGCCGACCATCCCGACGTCAGCGCGCCGGGCTCGGCGCCCATCCTCGTCGTCGGCAACACCGGCGACCCGGCCACCCCGTACGAGGGCGCGAAGAAGATGGTGGAGGCGCTCGGCAAGGGCGTCGCCGTCGAGCTGACGTACAAGGGCCAGGGGCACGGCTCCTACGACAGCAAGAACAAGTGCGTGCAGAGCGCGGTGAACGGCTACCTGCTGGACGGGAAGGTGCCGAAGGCCGACGCCGTCTGCTCCTGACAGACCTTTGGGGGCGAGTTTCTCGTCGTGCCCGTCATGTGGGCGAAGTAGCAGGTCAGAGCGTTATCCACAGGCCGTCACGGGCCGGGCCGGACGCGCCTACCATGGCGTGAACGCCCGGCGCGGCAGGACGCGACGGGCCTGTCAGGGGGGTGCGCATGGTGCGATTTCTGCGGTGGACGGCCGCGGTGGCGGCAGGGCTGCTGCTGGCCGGCTGCGGCGGCTCGTCCGGCGGAGGAGGGGACGAGGGCAAGGACAAGGGGAAGGGCTCCCCTTCCCCCTCGACGGCACGTTCCACGGCCGCGCCGTCCTCGGCGGCCCTTCCGTCCTCCCTCACCCGCCAGCGCCTCGGCTGGCAGCGCTGCAAGGCCACCGACGACTCCGCCGCACCTGGCGACACATGGCGGTGCGCGACGCTCAAGGTGCCCCTGGACTGGTCCGAGCCGGGCGGCAGGACGATCGGCGTCGCCCTCATCCGCGCCCGGGCGACCGGCGGCGACCGTATCGGGTCGCTGCTGTTCAACTTCGGCGGTCCCGGCGGCTCGGGCGTATCGACGATGCCGTACTTCGAGGCAACCGTCTCCGCGCTCCACGAGCGCTACGACCTGGTGAGCTGGGACCCGCGCGGCGTCGGCGCCAGTGAGGGCGTGCGCTGCCGCGGCGACCGGGAGACGGAGGCCGCAGAGGCGGTGGACGCCACACCGGACACCCCGGCCGAGGAGAGGGCCTACTTCCAGGACGCCGCCGACTTCGGCAAGGGCTGCGCGAAGGCCGCCGGACCGCTGCTGGCCCATGCGTCCACCACCGACACGGCACGCGACATGGACCTGATGCGCCAGGTCCTCGGCGACCAGAAGCTGCACTACTTCGGCATGTCCTACGGCACCGAACTCGGCGGAGTGTACGCCCACTTGTTCCCTCAGCGGACGGGCCGGCTGGTGCTCGACGCGGTGGTCGACCCGACCGCGGACACGGTGGGCCACGCCGAGAACCAGACCCGCGGCTTCCAGCGGGCCTTGAACGACTACCTCGACTCCACGGGCCAGGACCCCGATCAGGGATCGCGGAAGATAGCCGACCTGCTGAAGCGGCTCGACGCGAAGCCGCTGCCGACCTCGTCGGGGCGGAAGCTGACCCAGACGCTCGCGGTCACCGGGATCACCCTGCCGCTGTACAGCGAGCCGACCTGGCCGAGGCTGACCAGCGCGCTCAAGTCGGCGGAGCAGGGCGACGGTTCGGAGCTGCTGGCACTCGCCGACGAGTACGACGACCGCGACACCTCGGGGCACTACGGCACGATGTCGCACTCCCAGCGGGTCATATCGTGCCTGGACGAGCGGCAGCGGCCGGCGCCGGCCGAGACGAAGCGGCGGCTGGCGGAGTTCGAGCGGATATCGCCGGTGTTCGGGGACTTCCTGGGCTGGGACACGGCGGGCTGGTGCCATGACTGGCCGGTGCCGGGCCAGTACGACACCCCTGAGGTCAGCGCACCTGGTGCCGCCCCGATCCTGCTGGTCGGCAACACGGGCGACCCGGCCACCCCGTACGAGGGCGCGCGCAGAATGGCCGACGAGCTGGGCCGGGGCGTCGGCGTCGAACTCACGTGGAAGGGCGAGGGACATGGGGCGTACGCCAGCGGCAGCGACTGCGTCCACTCGACGGTGAACGCCTACCTGCTGAACGGAACGGTGCCGAAGGACGGCAAGATGTGCGGCAGTTGAGAAGTCGACCGCAGCGGGGGCGGGGAAAGCCGCCGGCTCAGCCTGGTCTCTGAACCATACCCGCCCGCCTGGAGTGGACGCCTGACAGCGGTACCGCACGGTGACGTTGCCGCCGCCACGACGGTTTTCAAGATCGCTCGCGGGCTTGACTCGCCCGCAGAGGCTCCAGCGACCGTCTCCGAAGCGCCTCTTCGCGCTCCCTTGCGCCCCCCTTCTCAAGGAACGGACAGGGCTTCAACGGGCAGCACCAAGGTATGAGCGCATCGGACGGTACATGTGCTGGCACCGGATGGAGCGCAGTTGAATCGGCACCGGCAAATTCTCAACTCGCAGGTGTGTTGGCTGGCTTCGTTTTCGCCGGAATCGTTATGATTATCACCGAAAGAAGGGTTAGTGTAACGCGAATAACCGCCTTGCGGGTCCTCATCTCTGCCTTCATTGCGCTCGCACTGGACAGCTATGCATTCTCTCTCCTTAACGGCGATGTAGCCGAAAATGCATGCGTGCGAATCTGGACAGAATCCCTCATAGCCAGCGGAATACTTGCCGTGGGGGCCGTTGCCGTAATGGCAGGTATATCTTGGCTGTTGAACGCGTACATCGAAAATCAGAGTGACGAGGCAGCGGTCGAGCCGGCTTCAGACCAGTTGATCGCAGGACTGGCGACACTGGAGCGCGTGCTCCGTAGGATCGTGTACGGCGTAACTCTTATGACCGTCCTCCTCTTATCCACTGTGGCCAATGACTACGTCAACGTAGTCTTCGCTGGACGCAGCAAGCCCTGGTGGGGTCCCAGTATTTCGCCGCTCTATGTCCTTCTTGCAAGCCTTGGGATGATGGGTATCACGTGGTGGAGGCAGCGAAAGGCAGAGGAGCAAAACCCCACGGATGGCCCATCTCAGAATGCGCTGTCGACAGCATTCGCTGCCGTAACTTCTTACGCACTAGGCGGCACCGCCGCCATCGGGTCTCTCACTAGCACCCCGATCAGTTTCTGGAACCCCGCCCCGAATCTGCTAGTGATCACGACAATTTCTTTTGTGCTGATCGTGCCCGTTCCGGCCATGCTTGCATTGATTTACGCTATGCCGAGCCCGAGGGTTCCAGCTGTAACCAATGACCCGGCCAACCAACACGGTGATGACCCTCCTGACACCGACGGCTCCAGCGATCCCGCATGAGGTGATCCCCCCAACCGGTCACGACAGAAGCCCACGGCATCCGACCTGGTCGGAGCCGTGGGCTTCTTCTGGCTCGCTGGTCAGCGAGACCGCTGATCAGTAGACGGGCTTGTGCGGTTCGATCTGGTTGACCCAGCCGATCACGCCGCCGCCGACATGGACCGCGTCGGCGAAGCCCGCGGACTTCAGGACCGCGAGGACTTCCGCACTGCGGACACCCGTCTTGCAATGCAGGACGATCTTCTTGTCCTGCGGGAGGCCCTCCAGAGCGGTGCCCATGAGGAACTCGTTCTTCGGGATCAGCTTGGCGCCCGGGATGGAGACGATCTCGTACTCGTTGATCTCGCGGACGTCGATGATCTCGATGTTCTCGCCGTCGTCGATCCACTCCTTGAGCTGCTTGGGAGTGATCGTCGAGCCGGCGGCGGCCTCTTGGGCCTCCTCGGAGACGACGCCGCAGAAGGCTTCGTAGTCGATGAGCTCCGTGACGGTCGGGTTCTCGCCGCAGACGGCGCAGTTGGGGTCCTTGCGGACCTTGACCTGGCGGTACTGCATCTCCAGGGCGTCGTAGATCATCAGACGGCCGACCAGCGGCTCACCGATGCCGGCGAGGAGCTTGATGGCCTCGTTGACCTGGATGGAGCCGATGGACGCGCACAGCACGCCCAGCACGCCGCCCTCGGCGCAGGAGGGCACCATGCCGGGGGGCGGGGGCTCCGGGTAGAGGCAGCGGTAGCAGGGGCCGTGCTCGGACCAGAACACGGACGCCTGGCCGTCGAAGCGGTAGATCGAGCCCCACACGTACGGCTTGTTCAGCAGCACGCACGCGTCGTTGACCAGGTAACGGGTCGCGAAGTTGTCGGTGCCGTCGACGATCAGGTCGTACTGGCTGAAGATGTCCATCACGTTGTCGGCTTCCAGCCGCTCCTCGTGAAGGATCACGTCCACGTACGGGTTGATGCCCTTGACGCTGTCGCGTGCGGACTCGGCCTTGGAGCGGCCGATGTCGGACTGGCTGTGGATGATCTGGCGCTGCAGGTTCGACTCGTCGACCTCGTCGAACTCCACGATGCCGAGGGTGCCCACGCCCGCGGCGGCCAGGTACATCAGCGCCGGCGAGCCCAGGCCGCCGGCGCCGACACAGAGCACCTTGGCGTTCTTCAGCCGCTTCTGCCCGTCCATGCCCACATCGGGGATGATCAGGTGGCGGGAGTACCTGCGGACCTCGTCTACGGTGAGCTCGGAAGCCGGCTCGACCAGGGGTGGCAGCGACACGGGGACTCCGTTGGTCGGTCAATCACTACAGTTGTTCTCCCCGTAACACTGCCATGGCCTTCTTCATTCCGAGACTCCCGTTCCGACACGCGAGACGATTTCGTCCCAGTAGCCGGGCATCGTCTCCCACGGGTCGGTGCGTCCGCCGCCGTCGGTGCGGTCCGTGAAGTAGATCGTGGACGCTCCCTGCCAGCGGGCTATCCGCAGCGCTTCGGCCAGATGGCCTCGGGGCAGGCCGTGCACGAAGTGGCAGAACCGGTCCGGGGGGTAGTCGGCGGTCCACTCGGCCGCCTGCGACCAGCGGTAGTCCGACCAGGGGCCCGCGAAGGTCACCAACTGATCGGCGCTCTCGGCATAGCCGGGGTGCGGGTGCCGGCCGTGGCCGAGGACGATGTGGGCGGCGTCACTGATCGCCCGGAGTGTGGTGACCGCGCGGCGGACCTCGGGCAGCGCTGTGCGGTCGACGGGGCAGCGGTCCAGCAGGAAGCCGTCGACGCGGTACCAGTCGAGGTGGCGGTGGGCATCGCAGAGCAGGTCACCGAAGGCGCGGGCGCCGTAGGTGAGGTCCAGGTGGCCGAGGACGCGGACGCCCGCCGCGCGCAGCCGGCCCGCGGCCTCCAGGCAGTGCGGGTCCGGACGGCTGCCGGGGCCGGCGGCGACGTCGAGGACGACCCAGTCCAGCGGAGTGCCGGGGCGGGCCAGTTCGTCCCACTGACCCGGGGCGACGAGCGGGTGGGCGTAGCCCGGGACGCCGAGCGAGGTACGGACGCCGGTGCCGGTGGCACCGGCGGTGGTGCTGGTGGCACCGGCGGTGGTGCTGGTGGCACCGGCGGTGGTCCTGATCAGATGCGGCATGCCGCCTCCATCCAGATGTCGGCCAAGGACTCCTCGAGGTTGATGCGGGGCCGCCAGCCGAGACGGTCACGCGCGGTGCGTACGTCGGCCTGCTGCCAGCTGCCGCAGCCGTCCGGGTAGGGGTACGCCACCGGGGCCGCGTGCTCGGAGTCGGCGCGGGGGTGCCCGATGGCAGCACGCAGCGGGCCGGGCGGGGCGTCGAGTTCGTGCAGGGAACCGCCGTACCCGGCGACGCGCGCGAGCACGGCGGCGGCGTCTCTGAGACGGACGGCACGGCCGGAGCCGATGTTGATCACGCCCTGCGCGGCGGAGAGCGAGGCGGCGTGCACGGCCCGCGCGACGTCGCGTACGTCGATGAAGTCGCGCTGGACGCCGAGACCGCCGAGCTTGAGTTCGCCGTCGCCGGACTGCATGGCGCGGCGCATGGCCTCGGCGAGCCGGCCGAGCGGGGAGCCGGCCGGGGTTCCGGGGCCGGCCGGCGAGAAGACGCGCAGGACGACCGCGTCCAGGCCGGAGCCGAGGACAAGTTCGGTCGCGGCGAGCTTGCTGACGCCGTACGGGCCGCCGGGGCGCGGTACGGCGTCCTCGGCCGTGGAGGAGCCGGGCTGGCTGGGTCCGTACTCGGAACCGCAGCCGATCTGCACCAGGCGGGCACCGCACCCGCTGCGTCGCAGCGCCTCGCAGACGGTGGCCACGGCGACGGTGTTGTGCCGGGTGAGTTCGCGGGCCCCGCCGCGGGTGGCACCGGCGCAGTTGACGACGACCCCGGGGTGGACCGCGTCGAGGAAGCGGGTGAGCGCGCCCGGGCTGCCGGTGGCGAGGTCGAACCGGACGTCGGCGTCGTCGCCGCGGCCGAGTGCGGTGAGCTGTACGGCCGGGTCGGCGAGCAGGCGGTCGGCGACGAAGCGGCCGATGAATCCGTTGGCTCCGATCAGCAGGACCCTCATCGGGCGGCTCCCGGGGTGTGCGCGCCGGTGGTACCGGCCGTTTCGACGGCTCCTGCGGCCGCTCCGGACGCTGCGGCGGTCCCGGTGACTCCGGACGCTCCGGCGGTCCCGGTGACTCCGGACGCTCCGGATCGGGAGGTGGTCATCTGATGTCTCCTTCAAAGGGGTGGTGCGGGTGCCTCCGGCGGTGGGTCGAGCCGGTGGGCGGAAGGTTCACTCGGGTGCTCCCGTGGGGGCGTGGGCCGAGGCCCGGGTGAGGGTGCGGCCGGCGTGCCACAGCAGGGCCAGGGCCGCGGTGCCGCAGGCGAGGGCCGGTACGGCGGCTTCGCCCAAGGTGTCGACGAGGGTCTCGACGGGGACCGCCAGGAAGGCGCAGCCGGGCAGCCGGGCAGCCGCCGGCAGCGCGAGGGCCGCCGCCTCCGTGGCCACCGCGGCACCCAGCGCGACGGCGGGGGCGTGCCGGTGCCGGTGCACGGTGAGCAGGCGGGCGAGTACGAGGAGGGCGCCCAGGGTGAGGGCCTGCGGATAGGCCGCCGGCTCGTGCAGGGCGGTGGCGCACAGCGCGAGCAGTGCGCCGAGGGCGCCCAGGAACAGGGCGAAGGCGCCGAGCAGCAACGGCTTGGCGGCGGCCGTGAACTCCTCCAGACCCCGGCTGCCGACGAGCCTGCGGCGGGCGCCGGCGGCGAGGAGGTGGGCGGACCAGGCCGCGGGGGCGCAGGCCAGCAGTAGGGCGAGGGCGGGCGCGGTGGCCGTGGGCCAGTGGCCGTCCGGGGCGCCGGTGGGCGGGCCGTCGGGCCCGCCCGTCAGGACGGCGTGGAGGAGGCCGTCACCGGCCAGGGCGTACCCGAGCAGCCAGAGAGTCCACGCGCGCGTGCCGGCCGCGCTGCGCCACGCGCGCGTGCCGGCTGGACTGGCGAGCGGGCCGTGGCGCAGGGCCGCGCGGGCGGCGAGGGCGACGGCGAGGAGACCGCCGAGGGCCACCAGCGGACGGGGGTGTCCGTGGGTGAGGCGCAGTCCGGTCACCGTGGCGGCGCCGAACGCGCCGGGCAGGAGGGTGAGCAGCACCCAGCCGACGCGGACAGGGAGCACCGGCAGGGGCGGGGACTCCGGGCACGGCTCGGTGATGCGCGGCACGCGTGCGTACAGTTCCTCGGCGAGCGAGAAGACGTCACGATGCCGGAAGCGGGCGGCGGTCCGGTCGGAGACGCCGTGCGCCTCCAGCCCCGCGGCGATCTCCAGCGGGTCCACGGCCCGTTCACACAGCTCACGGTGCCGGTGCAGCAGGGCTTTCACCGGGTCGACGGACCTCCGACGGGTGCCGAGGGCACGTGTCCGGTCGGACGTCACGCCCGCGACCCCGGCACCGAGGTTTCGCGCCACCCCGGCACCCGGCACGCTCGCCACCCCCGACACGCCGGCGACCCCGGCACCGAGGTTTCGCGCCACCCCAGCACCCGGCACGCTCGCCACCCCGGCACCGAAATCACTCGTCACCCCGGCACCGCAGTCGCTCGCCACCCCGCCACCGCAGTCGCCCGCCACCCAGGCGCCCGGCACGCCCATCACTCCCGCACCCGGCACGCCCGGCACGCCCATCACTCCCGCACCCGGCACGCCCGTCGCTCCCGCGCCCGGTTCGTGCCGCTCACTCCGTTCCCCTGGCTCACCCGCCGGGCCGGAATCCGTCCCGCTGCCGGCGGTCCGGCTGTCCAGGCCGCTCATCGCGCCCCCTCCGCGGCCGCGAGCGGGGTCGCGCGGACCGGTGCCGTGGTGGCCCAGGCGGGGACGCCGCGGGGCAGGGCGCGGGCCGTGGGGCCGGTCCAGCGGCCGGGGACGCGGGACTCGGCCGGGGCGGCGAAGGGCAGGGGCTCGCCGGACTCGTCCAGGACGACCCGGCGGACCGGGCAGTGCGAGACGATCTCCAGGTAAATGCCGTGAAATGCCGCGACGTTCTGCTCGACGGTGAACAGTTCGAGCGCCCGGGCGCGCGCGGCGGCGCCGAGGCGCTCACGGCGCTCGGGGTCGCGCAGCAGTGTCACGCACGCCTCGGCGAGCGCCCTGGGATTGCGTGGGGGGACGACCAGGCCCGTGCCGCCGATGACCTCCACGACCGCGCCCACGTCCGTGGAGACGGTGGCCCGGCCGCAGAACATGGCCTCGACCAGGCTGATCGGAAAGCCCTCCACCACGCTGGAGAGGACGACGACCGCGCCGGCGGCGTACGCGTCGGGCAGTGTGGGGGCCTCCGGGGCACCGATCTCCTCGAAGGAGACGGGGTTGTCACCGACGGCGTGCGCGCCGTCCGCCTCGTCCGGGAAGAGCTGGGCGGCGAGTGCCCGGCAGTGGCCGAGGTAGGCCGCGCCCTCGGCGCCGGAGGGTGCGCCCACGATCCGCAGGCGGGCCTCGGGCTCCTCCCTGCGGACCTCGGCGAAGGCGTGCAGCAGCGACACGAGGTCCTTGGTGGGGTCGACGCGCCCGACCCAGACCAGTGTGCCCGGGTCCGCCCGGCCCGGGGACTCGCCGACCTCCGTGAAGCGGTCGGCCTCCATACCGGGGTGCACCGTGCGGATCCGGGCGCGGTCGGCCCCGCACCGTTCCTGCCAGCGGCGGGCGTGTGCGTTGCCCGGGGTGAGGATCTCGGCCGAGCGGTAGACCTCGGCGGCGAGCCGGCCGTGGAAGGCGCCGAGCAGGGCGCGCACGGCGGGAGTGGCGGCGTCGGGGCCGAGGGTCAGGTAGTGCGAGCGGAGCTGCACGCCGTACTCGGTGACGAGCAGCGGTACGCCGGAGAAGTGCCGGGCGAGCAGCCCGCAGAGGGCGGCGGGGCCGCCTGATGCGGCGTGGCAGAGGTCGGCCGCGCCGAGGGCGTCGTCGCCGTACCAGTCGACAGAGAGGGGGCGCAGGGCGCGTTCGAGGTGTGCGGCGACGGTGAGCAGGTCGGGTACGCGGGCGTCGCGCGCCGTGCGCAGCGCGCGGGGAGCGCGGCAGGCGCCCTCCAGGGCGCGTACGGCGGCGTCGGAGCGCAGGGCGCCGACGAGTCCGCGCTCCTCGCGGGCGAGTTCGGCGAGCCCGTACAGCGCGTTGCCGAAACGGTCCGCCAGATGGCCGGAAGGTCCTTCCGGCCCGGCGCACACCGCCGCCACCAGGTCGCCGTAGCACTCGGTGAAGCGCCGGCGCGCGCGCCGTCCGTGGGCGACCCCGTCGTCCTCGGCCGTCCACAGTGGCGCCGTACGCACCCGGCGGACCTGCGGTGGGAGCGGAACGCAGCCCTCGGCCTCCTGGCGCCGGCTGCGGCTGAGCGCGTAGACGTCGAACTCGTGCTGTTCGAGCCCGCGCACGAGCCGGTCGCACCAGAGCCCCGCGTCACCGCTCACATACGGATAGCCACCCTCCGTCAGCAGTCCTATACGCACGTGTGCACCCCCGTTCTCCCTTCTGGGGAGCCGCCGTTGTCCCGGCGGCTCGCGGCGGGATGAACGTAAGGGGACAAGGCGGTGGTGGGGGGGGGGGGGGGGGGGGGGCCCCCCACCCCCAACGGGGCATCGTGGGCTAAGAAGGCGGGGGGGGGGTGGGGGGGCGCGGGGGTGTGTCGAGGAGAGACCGCCCCCGC
>NZ_JBITZL010000004.1:611982-847751 GCF_044546845.1 Streptomyces sp. NPDC053076
CGAGTTTCAGAGGCGTGGGGGGGGGGGGGGGGGGGGGGCGGGGGGGGCGGGCGCGGGGGGGGGGGGGGGGGGGGGGGGGCCCCCCCCCCCCACCAAAAGGGGTGAACGGTCGTAACTTTCCCGTGCGGGTGGCGTTCCGTCGCGCTATGGATTCAGACGGTGATCGCACGAGCGCGAAACGTTACGCCACCCGGGCGCGGGCTCCGGTGCCGGGCGTCAGGCCGGCACCGCTTCGCGCCGGGCGGCGCGGCGGCCGGCCGCCAGCTCCGGGTCGAGAGCGGGTACGGCGGCCAGGAGCTGCTTGGTGTACGGCTCGCGCGGGCTGTCGTAGACCTCGTCGGCGGGCCCGTACTCGACGAGCCGGCCGCGCCGCATCACCGCCACCCGGTCGCTGACCTGGCGGACGACGGCGAGGTCGTGCGCGATGAAGACGAGCGCCAGGCCGAGTTCCCGCTGGAGCTCGCCGAGCAGGGCGACCACCTGGGCCTGGGTCGTGACGTCGAGCGCGGAGACGGGCTCGTCGCAGACGATGACGCGCGGCTCGGCGGCGAGCGCCCGCGCGATGCCGATGCGCTGGCGCTGTCCGCCGCTGAACTCGTGCGGGTAGCGGTCGTAGTGCGCCCTGTCGAGCCCCACGCGCTCCAGCAGTTCCATCACGCGCCCCCGGATGCGCGCCTCGTCGCTCCCCCATGCTCGGCTTCGCGCGCGCGGGGAGAGCCCCGCCCCGCGTGCGCGGAGCGGGTCGGCGATGGACTCGCCCACGCTGCGGCGTGGGTTGAGGGAGGAGACGGGGTCCTGGAAGACCATCTGGACGGCCGGATTCACGCCGGTGTGCGGGCGCCCTTCATGGCGGATCTCGCCGGCGGTCGGCTCCAGCAGTCCCACGAGCATGCGGCCGAGTGTGGTCTTGCCGCTGCCGCTCTCGCCGACCACGCCGAGGGTCTCCCCGCGCCGGACGGTCACCGAGACGCCGTCCACGGCGGCGAAGGCCCGCTTGCCGCGCCCGAACTCGCGCCGTACTCCGGCGGCCTCCAGTACCACCTCGTCGGTGGCCGGGGAGCCGGTCCGGCGGGCGTCCAGGCGCGGGACGGCGTCGAGCAGCCGGCGCGTGTACGCCTCGGCGGGTGCGGCGAGGACCGCGCCGACCGGGCCGCGCTCGACGGCCCTGCCGTGCCGCATGACGAGGATGTCGTCCACGCTCTCGGCGGCCACGCCCACGTCATGGGTGACGAGCAGCAGGCCCATGCCGGTCTCCTCGCGCAGCGCGTGCAGCAGATCGAGGATCTGGGCCTGGACGGTGACGTCGAGGGCGGTGGTCGGCTCGTCGGCGATCAGCAGGTCCGGCTCGCAGGCGAGGGCCATGGCGATGAGGGCGCGCTGGCGCATGCCGCCGCTGAACTCGTGCGGGCGGGACCGGGAGCGCCGTTGAGCGTCCGGGATTCCCACCCTTTCCAGCACCTCGACGGCACGCGCGCGTGCGGCACGGCGCGACACGCGCGTGTGGACGCGGTGCACCTCGGCTATCTGGTCGCCGATCGCGTAGTACGGGTCGAGCGAGGACAGCGGGTCCTGGAAGACCATGGCGGCCTTGGCGCCGCGCAGCCCGCGCAGTTCCTCGTCGGAGGCCGCCTGGACGTCGGTGCCGGCCACCCGCACCGAGCCGCCGACCCGGGCTCCGGTGCCCCGGTGCAGGCCCAGCAGGGCACCCGCGACCGTGGACTTGCCGGAGCCGGACTCGCCGACCAGGGCGAGGGCAGCGCCCTCCGCCAGGCTGAAGGAGAGCTTGTCCACGGCGCGCAGGGCGCCGAATTCGACGGTCAGGTCCGTCACTTCCACCAGGCTCATGCGAGCACCACCCGTCGGTCGGCCACCGCGTACAGGACGTCCGCGAGGGCGTTGGCGAGGACCACGAAGAAACCGGTGACCAGGACCATGCCGACGACCACCGGCAGGTCGACGACCTTCACCGCGTGCACCAGCTCCTGGCCGATGCCCGGCAGACCGAAGAGGGTCTCGGTGAGGACGGCGCCACCGACGGCCGAGCCGAAGGTGACCGCGTTGAGCGCGATGACGGAGGCCGTCGCGCCGCGCAGCGCGTGCCGGGCGATCACCGCGCGCTCGCCGACGCCGTACGCGCGGAACGTACGGATGTGGTCCTCGGCCAGCGTCTCCAGCATCGACGCCCGGGTCAGCCGGGCGAAGTTGGCCGCCTCGATGAGGGCCAGGGAGAGCCACGGCAGCAGCAGGTTCCACGCCCACTGCTCGGGGTCGTCGGTGAAGTCCACGTACTGCGGGAAGGGCAGCAGCTGGAGTTCACCGCAGACGACGATCATCAGGACGAGGCCGATGACGAAGACGGGCGTGGCGACGCCCACCAGGGTGACCGCGGTCAGCACGCGCTCGGAGAACCGGCCCCGCCGCCAGGCGGACAGCACGCCGGTGCCGACGCCGAGCAGCAGCCAGATCACCATCGCGCCGAGCACCAGGGAGAAGCTCACCGGCAGCTTGGTCAGGATGATGTCGGTGACCTGCTGGTCGGTCTGGTACGACTGGCCGAGGCAGGGTGCCGAGCAGTGTTCGACGGAGGTGCCGGTCGAGAAGTCCTGGCCGACGAAGAGTCCCTGCAGGAAGTGCCAGTAGCGCACGTACAGCGGGTCGTCGAGGTGGAGTTGCTCGGCCACCTGGTGGACCTGGGCCGGGGAACAGCGTGGGCCGCAGGTGATCTGGGCGACGTTGCCGGGGGTGACGTAGAAGACGACGTAGATGATCACCGACAGGACGAACAGGGTGATCACGGCGCCGACGACCCGGCGCAGGACGAACCCGGTGAAGCCGTTCACGCCCGGTCCTCCTTCGCCGCCCATACGCGGTTCTCCTTCTCCGCGACGGCGGCCGCGTCCGGTTTCGGCACGGCCCTCTGCGCATCCGCACCCGGCTTCGGTACGGCCCTCTCCGCATCCGCGTCCGGCTTCGGCACCGCCCTCTGCGCATCCGCACCCGGCTTCGGTACGGCCTTCTCCGCGCGGGTCTCCCGCTTGCGGCCGGTGCCGACGTGCAGGCGGGAGGCGGCGCGCGGGTCCAGGGCGACCCGGACGCCGTCGCCGAACACGGTCATCGCGAACACGGTCGCGAACAGGGCGAGGGCGGGCAGCAGCAGGTACTGCGGAGCCGCCTGGTACCAGACGTCGGCGGAGGTGAGCATCTGGCCCCAGGAGGGCGTGGGCGGCTTCACGCCGACGCCGAGGAAGGACAGGGCCGCCTCGGCGCTGATGTTCTGCGGGATCAGCAGCGCGGCGTACGTGATGACCGGCGCGGCCAGGCCCGGGAGCAGCTCGCGTACGGCGGTCCGCCAGGTGCTCCAGCCGCTGAGCCGGGAAGCGGAGACGTAGTCGAGGTTCTTGAGGGCGAGGGTCTGCGCGCGCACCATCTTCGCCGTCGTGCTCCACCCGGAGACCAGCGAGATGATCAGCGCGACGAGTACGGGCCGCGGAAAGCCGCTGGGCACGACGGCCAGCAGCGCGAGAGCCATGATCATCAGCGGCATCGAGATGAAGATGTCGGTGATGCGGCTCAGGACCAGGTCGACCCAGCGGTTGCCCAGTCCGGCGGCAACTCCCATGACGACGCCGAAGACGACCTGCACCAGCGTGGCACCGAGCGACACGCCGAGCGAGACCCGCGCGCCGTACACCAGCCGGGCGAACATGTCGCGTCCGGTCTGCGGCTCGACACCCAGCCAGTGGTCGGCGCTCGCGCCGCCGAGGGAGCCGATGGGCACGCCCCCGCGGGCGGAGTCGATCAGGGCGGGGTGGTAGGTGGTGGGGTCCTGGCCCTCCAGGGCGGTGAGCAGCGGCGCGGCGAGCGCGACCAGGACGAGCAGTGCCACGACGGCCGCGGCGACCAGGGCGGCGCGCTGCGCCCGCAGCCGCCGCCAGAACTGACGTGCCCCCGAGACCGCCGGGACTGAGGTGTCCGTCCCGGCGGTCTCGACGGCGGCAAGTGCCTCGCTCACGGCGCTACTTCACCGCGACCTGGGAGATGTCCAGGACACCGGTCCAGTCGCTGATGACGACGTTCTTGACGTCCTCGCCGTACAGACGCTTGTAGACCGGGTGGAACAGCGGCACGACGAGGGCCTTCTCGCCGATCTTCTTGTCCAGTGCGCCCCACCGGGCGGCGGCGGCGTCAAGATCGGTCAACTTGTTGATCGCGTCAATCTCGTCATTGACCGACTTGTCGTTCAGCAGGCCCGTGTTGAAGTTCGCGCCGTCCTTGACGATCTGCCGGCCGTCGAAGATGGGCGCGAGGAACGGCCCGCCGGAGGGCCAGTCGGCACCCCAGTGGGCGAGGAAGAAGCCCGGCTCGGTCTTCACGCTGTGGATCTTGTCCCGGTAGTCGTTGTCCTCCAGGCCCTGCAGCTTGACCGTGATGCCGGCCTTCTTGAGCGCGTCCTGGATGGCGGTGGCGATCTCCGGGCTGGTCTCGAAGTTCTTGTCGTTGGAATGCGTGAGCGTGATGGTCAGCCCGTTCTTGTGACCGGCCTGCTTCAGCAGTTCCTCGGCCTTCTCCGCATTGCCGGACCTGCCGGCCGGGAACGGGTCGTACGGCGTGTGACCGAAGGACTTCTGGTCGGGCAGGAAGGTGGTGGCGGGCTCGGCGAGGGCGCTGCCGCCGGCCGCGTTGACCACGGAGGACCGGTCGAGGGCGTACGCGATGGCCTGGCGCACCTTGGGGTCGTCGAACGGCTTCACGGTCGGGTTGAACGCGATGTAGTTCGTGTAGCCGAAGTGGCCGGTGCCCACGCGTGCGGCGAGTTCCTTGTCACCGCTGACCTTGGCGAGTTCAGCCGGGCCGAGGTTGGTGTCCGTGGTGACGGCGGCGGCGTCCGTACCCTGCGACGCGGACAGCCGCTGGTTGATCACCGAGGAGTCGAGGCCGGAGCGCACGTCGATGGTGTCCGGGTACGCCTTGCGCTCGGCGTCGGTCGCGGCCGACCAGTTCGGGTTGCGCTCCAGGACGAGGTGCTCGCCGTCGTTCTCGTTCTTGACGACCTTGTAGGGACCGGAGGAGACGGGGTGCGACTCGTACTTGGTGCCCGTGTCCTTGTCCTTGGGCACCGGGGTGAACTGTGTCTGCGTGGCCAGGTACGGGAACTCGCCCTCGGACTTGTCCAGGTGGAAGACGATGGTCCGGGAGTCCGGCGTCTCGATGGACGACAGGCCCTTCTTGTCCTTGTACGGCCCCTGGTAGCCGGCGGCCCCGACCAGCCAGTCGCGCAAGTAGGGAGCGCCCCCGGAGAGTTCGGAGGCGAAGGAGCGCTCGATGCCGTACTTGACGTCGGCCGAGGTGATCGGCGTGCCGTCCTCGTACTTCAGGCCCTTCTTCAAGGTGTACGTCCACACGGTCGCGTCCTTGTTGGGGTGCCCGGTGTCGGTGGCGAGGTCCGGGACGACCTCGGCGCCGGCCGCGCCGTTCTCGCGGTTGCGCGTGGTGAGGGTGCGGAAGACGAGCGAGGGAACGTTTCCACCACCGGAGGTGTACAGGCGCGCGGGGTCGAAGTCGCTCTGCGGCTCGGAGTTCAGGACCGTGAGCGTGCCGCCCTTGTGGGGCGTGGAGTCGCCACCGGAGCCCTTGGCATCGCTGTCCTTCGGGCCGCAGGCGGCGGCGCCCGCTGCCACGACCAGGCTGACGGATGCCGCTGCCAGGCGGCGCGCTATGACGGACGGTTGACGCATCGGAAAGACGACCTCTCGGGGTGACGAGTCGGGGTTGATCGAGGGTTTCTCGATAACTGAGACATGTGGACGAGGAGTGAGACGGCTGCGGACAGACGTCGGCCCCGGCGTCGGGTCGTCGAAGAGTCCGTGACAGGGTCACGGACAAAAGGGGAAAAGGGTCGCGACGCGAACGCCGGGCAGGCGGCGTCAGCGACAGTCGATGTCGGCCACGCAGAGTGCGGTCACGCCGATGAGCGCCAGCTCGATGGCGGCGCTCGCACGGACGGCATGACTAGACCACATGGGCAGAAATATGAACGACCACACATGCTGATGTCAATGTGACATAAGCGGTCTTCGTCAACTGCCGGGATAGGGCCACGGGTTGGGTCGGCAGTGGATTCCGTCGTGGTCCAGGAACTTCGTCTGCTGCTGCATGACGGGCGCCAGCGCGCCGTCCTTCTGGCAGGTCACGTGCCCGTTCCCGAGTCGGTGCCCGACTTCATGGTTGATCAACATCTGCCGGTACGGATGGATCCGGTCACCGTACGTCGTGCTGCCTTGAGCCCACCGGTACGCATTGATCATGACGCGCTCGGTGGCGGCCGAGTCGCAGGAGACGTTGTCCTCCGTGGTGTCCAGGCCGGACTTGGCGCACCACTCGGCGGTGGTGCCGGGGCTGGCCAGGGTGATCACGAAGTCGGGTTTGCCGGAGGAGACGCGCTCGAAGGTACGGGCACCGCCGTGGGCCCAACTGCGCTTGTCGTTCAGCGTCTTCTGCACGGCTTCGGCGAACAGGGCGCCGTCCAGCCCCAGCCCCTGCTCGACATCGACGCGGTACTGGTATTTCTGCCCGGTGCCCGGCGCCTTGTCGAGGCCGGGCACGGCGTCGAACTTCCCCGACCCCGTCAGCTTGGCGTCCAGCGGGTACTTCTCGCCCATCTTCTGGTCGTACGTCAGCGTCACCGCGCTCGGCACGGCGCCGGGCGTCGGTTCACCGGAGGCCCGCGTGTCTCGGTCCTGGCCGGTGGCGGACCCTGACGGCACATCGCCGTCGGCGCGCCCCTGGGCCACCTGCCCGGCGACGACCAGCGCGAGCACGGTGGTGACGGCAGCCGCCGCGATGCCGGTGAAGGCCCACCCCTTGGTCCCGCCGCGCCGCGTGGGCACACCGACGCCGTCCACCGCGGTGACGGACGCCTGCGGCGCCTCGGCCGACTGCCCGTCGGTACGGCGCGTCCGGCCCGCGTCGGCCGCGAGTACCCCGGTGGCCCCGTTGCCCCGGGCACTCCGGGTGTCCCGGGGGCCGTCGTCGCCGCCGGCGAAGGCGTCGAGGTAGTCCTGCCGGGGGCCGGGACCGCGTCCCGGCCCGCCCGGCCCCGCCTGTCGCTGCCGCGGCAGCACCACACCGGCCCCACCGGCACCGGCCGGCCGCCCGGAGAGCTCTCCCCAGCCGCCCCCGGCTTCCCGCTGCTCGGGATGCCCGCCCCGCGCGGGAGCGCCTTCCCGGAAACCCGGCACACCGCGCGCGGGGGTGCCGTCAGAAGGCATGGGCGTGCCGCGCGCGGGGGTGCCGCCAGAAAGCCGGGGCACACCGCGCGCGGGGGTGCCGTCAGGAAGCCGGGCTGTGCCCTGCGTCGCCGGAGTGCCCTCCGGCGGCAGGGGTGTGCCGTCTCCCTGGCCGTCGGAGCCTGCGCCCCGCCGGCCCCCCTGGTTCTCCCGCCGGTTCTCCCGACTTGCGGTTATGTTTACGGAATCGCTCTTCGGAGCCGGTCCGCGGCGGCTGTGGCGTCCCACCCCGGCCCTCAGCTCCCCGCGCCCACGGCAGTGGCGGCGACACCCTCGGAGTCGGTCGCCCGCGCCAGGAGTTCCCGGAACGCGTCGGCCACCACGTCGGGGTACTCCATCATCGCCACATGCCCGGCGTCCGGCAGGGACAGCAGACGGCGGTCACGGAAGGAGCGGGCCGCCCTGCGGGCCATGCGGAAGCCCACCAGCTGGTCCCGGCCGCCGTAGATCAGCAGGGTGGGGGCCAGCACCCGCTCCGCCTGGCGCCACAGCCCGTGCTGGCCGCCGAGCGTGTAGGCGTTGACGATCCCGCGCGCGGAGCGGGCCATCGCGTCCCAGAAGTAAGGCAGTTGCAGCCGCCGCTCCAGCTCCTCCACGGCGTGCTGGAACGCCTCCGGCGAAACCCGCCCGGGGTCGCCGTAGCAGAGCGCCATGACGCCGCGCACCCGCTGCTCGGCCGTCCACTCCTTGGTGAACCGGGTGAAGAGGGCGGCGATGCCGGGCACCGCGAGCAGCCCCGTCGGCACCGCGGTGCGCTGGATGCGCAGCTCCGGCAGGGCGGGCGAGACCAGCGTGAGCGTGCGGACGAGGTCGGGGCGTACGGCGGCCACGCGTGTGGCGACCGCGCCGCCGAGCGAGTTGCCGAAGAGGTGGACCGGCCCGCGGCCGGCCGCGTCCAGATGACGGATCACCGCGCGCGCGTGCCCGGTGACGGAGTAGTCGCCGTCGTCCGGGGGCGGCGAGTCGCCGAAGCCCGGCAGGTCGAGCGCCTCGCTGTCGACGACGCCGTCCAGCTCGGCCATGAGCGACGACCAGTTCTGCGAGGAGCCGCCCAGCCCGTGGACGTACAGCGCGGGCGGCAGGCCCTCGCGCGCGGGGGGCCGGGAACGGATCGCCAGGGTGACGCCGGGAAGGCCCACGGACCGCAGCCGCTCGCCCTCGCCGACCCGGACGGGCGCCACCCGGGGAAGCACACTGGCGGCCGACAGGGAGGGCGACTCGGTCGAAGACATGCGGCAATGTTACGAGGTGATCACGTCGAGATCCGTGTGTTCGCCGTCACAGATTGAGCCGTTCGCACTGGGAGAACCGGTGAGCCGACGGGCCTGACGGCATGGCGTCCCGATCAGCTGTCTCCTAGGCTCGTACACAGGGCACCCGCATGTGGCCCCTGCCGGTTTCAGGGACGTTCGTAGGAAGGGAGCCCACCATGGCCTATGACCCCACCGAGCCCGACGCGATCGAGGACATCGCCGACCTGGCGGCCGACGCGGTGCCGGAGATCGACGTCGAGGCACCTGAGGTGGACGCCGTCGAGCAGCACGCGGACATCGCGCCGGACCGCGACGACCCGCTGACGGATGTGGATCCGGAGCGTGGGAACGAGGCCGATCTCATCGAACAGGCGCGCGTGGTCTCACTCGACGAGGACGACTACCGCTGACCTCGCGGGACCCGTCCGGCGGCCTGGGGGGCGCCGCACGGCTTTCGCCGTCGTCCGGTACGTGAAATTCTGCGCTCGCACCGCGCACACCACGGTTACCGAAAAGTACGATGGCCGCGCGGCCGACACCGCATGTGGACGACTTTGGGAGGCGGCGTGACAGCCATCGAGCAAACTGAGGCGGCACGCCCACGCGGCACCCGTCTGCCGCGCCGAGCCCGGCGGAACCAGCTGCTGGGTGCCGCTCAGGAGGTTTTCGTCGCGCAGGGCTACCACGCGGCGGCCATGGACGACATCGCCGAGCGCGCCGGCGTGAGCAAGCCGGTGCTGTACCAGCACTTCCCCGGCAAGCTCGACCTCTACCTCGCCCTGCTGGACCAGCACTGCGAGTCGCTGATCCAGGCGGTGCGCAGCGCCCTGGCGTCGACGACCGACAACAAGCAGCGCGTCCGGGCGACCATGGACGCCTACTTCGCGTACGTGGAGGACGACGGCGGAGCCTTCCGGCTGGTCTTCGAGTCCGACCTGACGAACGAGCCCGCGGTACGCGAGCGCGTGGACAAGGTCACCAACGAGTGTGCCGAGGCGATCTGCGACGTCATCGCCGAGGACACGGGCCTGTCGCGCGCGGAGTCGATGCTGCTGGCCTCCGGTCTCGGCGGACTCGCCCAGGTGGTCGCCCGCTCCTGGCTGCACAGTGACCGCAGCGTCCCGCGTGACCAGGCGGTGCAGCTGCTGACCTCGCTGGCCTGGCGCGGCATCGCCGGATTCCCGCTGCACGGCACCGAGCACCACTGACGGCCGAGCACCACTGACGGGCCGAGCGCCACCGACGCCCGCTCGCTTGCGGGTTTGTTCCCGCGCGGTGTTCGCTCCTGGCGTTCCGGCCCGCAGCGTGTACGTCCCCTCACCGGGCTAATGTGTGCGGAGTACGGCGCGATGATCGCGCACATCACTGACCGTCGGAGGGACATAGCCGTGGAGGTCAAGATCGGCGTGCAGCACGCGCCCCGCGAGATCGTTCTGGAGAGCGGTCAGAGCGTCGAGGAGGTCGAGCGCCTGGTGAACGACGCGCTGTCCGGGAAGACGCAGCTGCTGAGCCTCCAGGACGAGAAGGGTCGCAGGATCCTGGTGCCGACGGAGCGTCTGGCGTATGTGGAGATCGGCGAGCCCACCGTGCGCAAGGTGGGTTTCGGCACGCTCTGAGCCGAAGTCGTCACAAGGGCCCGGCGGCCATGTGCCGCCGGGCCCTTCCGTATGACGGTGCGCACGTACGGAGCACAACTTCTCCACAGCCGATGATTGCAATCCGCAGGTCACGGGTATGACGGGCTACGACCGTCGAACCAGAACGGCCGTGGGAGGGACCCCCGACATGATCCTGGAAGCACTCGGCTCCGCCGTGCTCGGTCTGATCCTCGCCTGGGCGGCGGCGCATCGTCTCGCCCACCGGCTGCCGACCCGCCCGCTGGTGTACGCGACGGGCGTCGCCGGAGCCCTCTTCGGCGACTTCGTCACCCACACCGCCCTGGGCCCCGGCACCGCCGTACTCAGCATCCTGGGCGCCGCTGTCATCTCGGTGGCGTCCCTGTCCCTGCTCCTCCGCCCGGCGGGCCGCCTGCGCCGACGATCGGCGACCGCGTAGGCGCCTCCCCCAGCGGGCCGGGACACGGCACCCCACAAGGGGCTGCGCAGGGGGCGGGGAACGGCGCGACCGGTCACGACGCACCCGCGGTCGTGAGCACCCCGCGTCCCGCACCCACCCGTCACCGAGCGCTAAGCGGCCAGGCCCAGCGCGGCCATCCGCTTCGTGTGCGCCTCCGTGATCCGCGAGAACATCCTTCCGACCTCGGCCAGATCGAAGCCGTCGGCCACGCCTCCCACGAGCATCGTGGACAGCGCGTCCCGGTCGGCGACGACCCGCTGCGACTGCGACAGGGCCTCGCCCATCAGCCGTCGCGCCCACAGGGCCAGCCTGCCGCCCACGCGCGGGTCGGCGTCGATGGCCGCGCGCACCTTCTCCACCGCGAACCCGGCGTGCCCCGTGTCGTCGAGCACGGCGAGCACCAGCTCGCGCGTGTCCGAGTCGAGGCGGGCCGCGACCTCACGGTAGAAGTCGCTCGCGATGGAGTCGCCGACGTATGCCTTGACCAGACCCTCCAGCCAGTCCGAGGGCGCGGTCTGCCGGTGGAAGCCGTCCAGCGCGGCCACGAACGGGTCCATCGCGGCCGTCGGCTCCTCGCCGATCTCGGCCAGCCGGCCCCGCAGCCGCTCGAAGTGGTGGAACTCGGCCGAGGCCATCTTCGCCAGCTCCGCCTTGTCCGCGAGGGTCGGCGCCAGCTTGGCGTCCTCCGCGAGCCGTTCGAACGCCGCCAGCTCCCCGTACGCGAGCGCGCCGAGCAGGTCCACGACCGCGGCACGGTACTGCGGGTCGACGGACGCCTGCGCCCAGTCCTGGGCGGCGACACCGGTGGGTTCGGCGGCTTCGGAGGACGCGTTCTCAGGCTTGTCAGAGCTAGTCATGAGGCGCACAATAGCCCGCTCAGCGCCCCCCTCACCTCCGTGGTCGATCACTGTGACCACGACTACGTGACGAATTCGGCCATCGCATGTGCGCGAATCCGGGGTATGGTGGTAAAGCGCCAGCTGAGTGCGTCGACGGTGTTCGACGTGTCCGGACAGGGCGCACGCACGAGGATGCCCGGTCGGTGGCCCGATCGGCTCCGACCTGACAGCCCTCCCTGGCCGTACGCCGCAGTACGTACGTACGGCCGGAGGGACACCCTCAGCGGTACGAGCGCTAGAGCGTCGGCAGAGGTCCCGTGTCATACGGCTTGCCCGAGTGGTTCGTCCGTACGGCAGCCGACGTCCCCCGGCACGGTCAGACATGACCCCCCGCGCGCTCGCCTCGCACCGCGCACACAGAAGAGGCAGCACCCTGACTACGACGTTCCGAGACCTCGGGATCCTCCCCGAGACCGCCGAAGCCCTTGAAGCCGTCGGCATCACCACCCCCTTCCCCATCCAGGAGATGACGCTCCCCGTCGCCCTTTGCGGCACGGACGTCATCGGCCAGGCCAAGACCGGCACCGGCAAGACGCTGGGCTTCGGCCTCCCGCTCCTGGAGCGCGTCACCGTCCCCGCCGACGTCGAGGCCGGACGCGCCACCCCCGAAGCGCTCACCGAGGCCCCGCAGGCACTGGTCGTCGTTCCCACGCGCGAGCTGTGCACCCAGGTCACCAACGACCTGCTGACGGCCGGCAAGGTCCGTAACGTGCGCGTGCTGGCGATCTACGGCGGCCGGGCCTACGAGCCCCAGGTCGAGGCCCTGAAGAAGGGCGTCGACGTGGTCGTCGGCACCCCGGGCCGCCTCCTCGACCTCGCGGGCCAGAAGAAGCTGAACCTGAAGCACGTCAAGAGCCTGGTCCTCGACGAGGCCGACGAGATGCTCGACCTGGGCTTCCTGCCCGACGTCGAGAAGATCATCAACATGCTGCCGGTCAAGCGGCAGACCATGCTGTTCTCGGCGACCATGCCGGGCGCGGTCATCGGCCTCGCCCGCCGCTACATGTCCCGGCCCACGCACATCCGCGCCACCGCGCCGGACGACGAGGGCGTGACGGTCGCGAACATCAAGCAGTTCGTCTACCGCGCGCACAACATGGACAAGCCGGAGATGGTCTCCCGGATCCTGCAGGCCGACGGCCGCGGACTGGCGATGATCTTCTGCCGCACCAAGCGCACGGCCGCCGACATCGCCGAGCAGCTGGAGCGCCGCGGCTTCGCCTCCGGCGCGGTCCACGGCGACCTCGGCCAGGGCGCCCGCGAGCAGGCGCTGCGCGCGTTCCGCAACGGCAAGGTCGACGTGCTCGTCTGCACCGACGTCGCCGCGCGCGGCATCGACGTCGAGGGCGTGACCCACGTCATCAACTACCAGTCCCCCGAGGACGAGAAGACGTACCTGCACCGGGTCGGCCGCACCGGCCGCGCGGGCGCCAAGGGTACGGCGATCACCTTCGTCGACTGGGACGACATCCCGCGCTGGCAGCTGATCAACAAGGCGCTGGAGCTGGACTTCAACGACCCGGTGGAGACGTACTCGAGCTCCCCGCACCTGTTCTCCGACCTCGGTATCCCCAAGGGCACCAAGGGCACCCTGCCGCGCTCCGAGCGGACCCGCGCCGGTCTGGGCGCGGAGGAGCTGGAGGACCTGGGCGAGACCGGCGGACGGGGCGCGCGTGGCCGTGGCCGCGGCCGTGACGACCGCGGTGACCGTGCCGAGGCGCCCCAGGCCGAGCGTGAGCGTCCGGCCCGTACGCCGCGCCGTCGCCGCCGCACCCGCGGCGGAGCGGCGGTGGACGCCTCCCCCGCCGTGTCGGCGCCGGCCGCGGAGACTGCCGGTACGGCCGAGACTGCCGGTACGGAGGACTCCCAGGCAGCGACCCGCACCCCGCGCCGTCGCCGTCGTACGCGCAACGGGGCGTCCACGCAGCCGGTGACGGCCGCCGCGGCGCCCACGACCGCCGACGAGACCAGCGCCGTCGCGACCACCGTCGAGACCACCGCCGTCGAGGCCGTGGCAACGGCGGAGGGCACGGCCGTCCTGGAGGCCCCGGAGAAGCCGCGCCGCCGCCGGACACGGAAGTCGGCGGCGACCGAGCCGGTGCTCGCGGACGCCCCGGTGACCGAGGCGGTCACGCCCGCTCCGGTGACCGAGCCGACGGAAGCGAAGTCGCCGGCGGCCGAGCCGGTGACCGAGCCCGTGCTCGCGGACGCCCCGGTTGCGGAGCCCGAGGCCGCTCCGGTCGCGGAGACCAAGCCGCGCCGCCGCACGCGGAAGGCGGCACAGCCGGTGACCGAGGCGGAAGCGGCGGCGGACACGGCCGCGCCCACCGAGGCGAAGCCGCGCCGCACCCGCAAGACCGCGGCTGCGGCCGAGGCCCCCGCGGACACCGCCGAGGCCACGGAGACCAAGCCCCGCCGCACCCGCAAGACGGCCGCGCCCACCGCGACCGCACCGGATGCAGCCGAAGCGGAAGCCGAGGCCAAGCCCCGCCGCACGCGGAAGACCGCGGCAGCCGCCGAGGCCCCCGCGGACACCGCCGAGGCCACGGAGACCAAGCCCCGCCGCACCCGCAAGACGGCCGCGCCCACCGCGACCGCACCGGATGCAGCCGAAGCGGAAGCCGAGGCCAAGCCCCGCCGCACGCGGAAGACCGCGGCAGCCGCCCAGGCCGCCGCCGACACCGCCGAGGCCACGGAGACCAAGCCCCGCCGCACGCGGAAGACCACAGCTGCGGCCGAGGCCCCCGCGGACACCGCCGAGGCCACCGAGGCCAAGCCCCGCCGCACCCGCAAGACCGCGGCAGCCGCCGAGGCCGCCGCCGACACCGCCGAGGCCGCGGAGACCAAGCCCCGCCGCACCCGCAAGACGGCCGCGACCACCGCGACCGCACCGGAAGCAGCCCAAGCGGAAGCCGAGGCCAAGCCCCGCCGCACGCGGAAGATCGCGGCAGCCGCCCAGGCCGCCGCGGACACCGCCGAAGGCACGGAGGCCAAGCCGCGCCGGACCCGCAAGGCCGCCGCGACCACGGCCGAGGCGCCCGAGGCGGAGGCCAAGCCGCGCCGCACCCGCAAGACCGCGGCTGCCGCCGTGGAGGCGGTCGACGGCGACACGGTCGTCGCTGCTCCCCAGGCACGACGGCCCCGCAAGGCCGTTGCCGAGGCGGCCGCTCCGGAGATTCCGGCGCAGGCCACCGAGGAGCCGGGGACCAAGCCGCGGCGCCGGACCCGCACGACGGCGGCTTCCGCTGCCGAGGCGTCCGGTGAGAGCGCCGAGACGACGCCCAAGCCGCGCCGGACCCGCAAGGCCACGGCGGCCGTGGAGGCCGCCGAGAGCTGATCCGGCTGCCGCACACGCGGTGGCGCAAGCCGATCCGATGGCCGGGTTCACGACAGTGGACCCGGCCATCGGCGTTCCCGGCCGAATCCGCACACGCGCCTCGCTGCGCGCCGCTCCCCTCCGCCGCACCTCGCGCGACACACCCGGGCCCCTCCCCCACCCCAGTGAGCCCCAGACCCGCCGCACCCGGGCTCCGCATGCCCGCCTCCGCCGGATAGCCTCTCCCCCATGAGCAGGCCCGCCACCTTTGTCCCGCCCGCCGGTGCGCGTGCGTACTTCCTTCGGACGGCTCGTGGGGAGTTCGCCGTGGTCGACGCTCCCGTGGCCGTCGGTGTGGAGCCCAGGGGCGTCGCGCTGCTGCTGCCGGGGTTCACCGGGAGCAAGGAGGACTTCAACCCGCTGCACGTGCCGCTCGGCGAGCGCGGATACCGCACCGTCGCCGTGGACGGGCGGGGCCAGTTCGAGTCGGACGGACCCGCGACGGACGAGTCGGCTTACGCGCAGGAGGAGTTGGCGCGGGACGTACTCGCGCAGGCGGAGGCGCTCGGCGGCCCGGTGCATCTGCTGGGGCACTCCCTCGGCGGTCAGATCACGCGCGCGGCCGTACTGCTCGACCACTCGCCCTTCCTGTCGCTCACCCTGATGTCCTCCGGCCCGGCACAGATCTCGGCGTCCCAGCAGGAACGCGTGAAACTGCTGCGGGACGCGCTCGCCGTGCTGAGCATGGCGGAGGTGTGGGAGGCGATCCAGGCGATGGAGCCGCCGGAGGAGACGGACACGCCCTCACTCGATGCCGGACTGGACGACCGGGACGACCTGCGGCGCCGCTGGCTGGCCACCAAGCCCGCCCAACTCCTCTCCACGGGGCGCCAGTTGTGCACGGAGCCGGACAGGGTGGCCGAACTGGCCGCCGTGGGGCTGCCGTTCCACGTGTTGTCGGGTGCGCAGGACGACACCTGGCCGCTGCCGCTGCTCGATGACATGGCGGTACGACTGGAGGCGCGGCGGACGGTCGTCGAGGGTGCCGAGCACTCGCCCAACACCGACCGCCCGCTGGAGACCGCCCGGGCGATCGCCGATTTCTGGGACGACGCCGCGGCAGAGCGGCGGATCAGGCCCGCGCCGTAGGACGGGTGGCTACGCCCCGGACCGGGCGGCTAGTACTGCGCCTGCAGGTGACCCCAGAACCCGTCCCTGAGGGCGCGCCGCAGGTCCGCGTGGCCGCGCAGGGAGCACTGGAGCAGGCCCTCGGCCTCGACCAGCAGGTCCTGGTCGACGGAGCCGGGCAGATAGGGGTGGCCGGGGAGCAGTTCGACGAGGGCTTCACGGCCCCGGGAGGCCAGCCACCGCGCCGCGATCTGGGCGCCGACGAAGCGCACGTCCTCGCGGGCCGGGCGGTTGGCGCCGGTGGGGTCGTACGCGGCGGCGGAGCGCCGGGAGACGTACGGCTTGAAGAACTCCAGGTCGAAGGTGCGCTGGCTGTCAACCTCCCAGAGCAGTGGCTCGGCCTGGTTTCGGCCCTCGGGCGCCTCGATGCCCCAGAGGTGGACGCGGGCGCCGTAGCCCTGGGCCGCCTCGACCGCCGAGACCAGGTCCTCATCGCCGCCGAGGAGGGCCGCGTCGCTGATCGCGCGGTGCCTCGCCAGTGACTCCAGGTCCGAGCGGATGAGCGAATCGACGCCCTTCTGCTGGTTGTTGGCGTTGAGGTTGCCGAGGCGGACCTTGACGTCGGGCAGTTCGGCGATGGACTGCTGCTCGCCGGTGTGGATGCGGCGGCGGGCGCCGTCGTACCAGTAGACGCGCAGCAGCCGGCTGTCCGCGAAGATCGTGCGTGCCCTGTCGATCAGTGCGTCGATCAGCCCCTCGGCGTCCAGGTCGAAGGCGCGGCGGTCCTCGGTTCCGGCGACCAGCCGGCCGGCGGCGGCGTACAGATACCCCGCGTCGACGAAGATCGCGTGGGTCGAGGGCGTCTTGGCCACCTCGGCGAGCATGCGTTCCAGCAGCTCGTTCGTGTGGTCGATACGGGCGCCCAGGGCGGCCAGGTCGTCGTTCATCGTCTCCATTGTCCCGGTGGTCACAGTGCGAACACAACCGGTCCCTGTGGGTTCCTCAGACGCTGCTTACCAGTCAGTAATTAGCCGTTCGAAAAATTTCTTTAGCGTAGGGAATGTTCGTAACATGGGAAGCGTTGACTACGTACGACGCTGGATACACAGACGTCACACCGAGTAGTTCTCCTTCAGGAGGATGACCAGACGAAGGGAGAAGCCCATGCGCTTCGAAATCATGCGACTCGACGAGGTCGACGGCACCACCGTGGACAGCACCGTCGTGGACGCCGCCTCCGTCAACCGGATCGTTCAGCAGGCCGCCGCCGTAGGGCAGCGCCTGTGGATCCGCCCCTTCGAGACCACGGCCTCGTAACCCGCACGCGGGCTAACGCCACTCAAGCTTTCCGGGGGAGCCGAGCCGACGAGGGCTCAGCTCCCCCGGATCACCTGAGTGACCCCGTTGATGATCTGCTGGACCGCGATCGCGGAGAGCATCATGCCCGCGAGGCGCGTCACCAGGACGACACCCCCGTCCTTGATGACCCGGATGATCAGCAGCGAGTAACGCATCACCAGCCACAGCACGACATGGATCGTGAGGATCGCGGACCACACCGAGACCTGCGTGGTCACGCTGTCGGCCTTCTGCACGGCCAGGATCACGGACACGATCGCACCGGGCCCCGCCAGCAGCGGCATACCCAGCGGCACGAGCGCCACGTTGACGTCCTTGGTCTGCTTCGGCTCGTCGGTCTTGCCGGTGAGCAGATCCAGCGCGATCAGCAGGAGCAGCAACCCGCCCGCGATCATCAGCGCGGGCACGGACACGTGCAGGTAGTCGAGGATCTGGTGGCCCAGGACGCCGAAGACGGCGATGACCCCGCCCGCCACGCAGACGGCCTGGAAGGCCATCCGCTTCTGGACCTTGGCCGGCCGTCCGGCGGTCAGGGCGAGGAAGATCGGGGTGATCCCAGGGGGATCCATGATGACAAAAAGGGTCAGGAACAGGGAGCCGAAGATGGCGATGTCGAACATGGGCGTGCTACTGGCCTTGCTGGGAGAAAAGAAGTGAAACGGGCATGAAGGCGGCGTGAGCCGGCGCGGAAACGGCCCCGAGGGCCTCAGGCTCCGCCGGTACCCGGCACCGGGAACGCCCCGGTGGCCCGCCGGGTGATCTCCCCGTACACCTCGGGGTCGGTCGTGTACGCGCCCAGCGCCACGGTCTTGCGGCTGCCGTGGTAGTCCGAGGAGCCCGTGACCAGCAGCCCCGACTCCTTCGCCAGACCCCGCAGACGGGCCCGGGCGTCGAGGTCGTGGTCCATGTGGTCCACCTCGATGCCGTCCAGACCGGCCTCGGCCATCTCGGCGATACGGGGCTCCGGCACGGTACGGCCGCGCTTGGCGGCGGCCGGATGGGCGAACACACACACCCCGCCCGCGGCCTTGACCAGCCGGATCGCCTCGAAGGGGTCGGTCTCGTGCTTCGCCACGAAGGCTCGCCCGCCGTCCGCCAGCCACTCCTCGGTGAACGCGTCACTCACGGTCGGGACGACGCCCAGCTCCACCAGCGCGGTCGCGACATGCGGACGCCCCACGGAACCCCCGGCGGCGATCCGGTCGACCTGCTCCCAGGTGACCGGCACGCCCAGCGCGTTCAGCTTGGCGATCATGCCTTTGGCGCGCGGCACCCGGTCGTCCCGGACCAGCTCGCGCTCGGCGAGCAGGGCGGGCTCCTCGGGGTCGAAGAGGTAGGCCAGCAGATGCATCGAGACGCCGTCGACGCGGCAGGACAGCTCGGCACCGGTGACCAGGGTGAGCCCCTCGGGCAGCGCGGCGATCGCCTCGGCATACCCGCGGGTGGTGTCGTGGTCGGTCAGCGCGACGACGTCCAGTCCGGCCGCGGCGGCATTGCGCACCAGCTCGGCCGGGGTGTCCGTACCGTCGGAGGCCGTGGAGTGACAGTGCAGATCGATGCGCACGACGACTCCAGGCGATGACGGCAGGAAAGGGGGACACCCAAGGATAGCGGGGTTTTCGGACCGTCCTGTCACATCCGCAACCACCCGGCAACCCCTACACAGACGCCCTGAAGGGGCACGGGGAACCGCGCGCCCGGGCCACCATGGACCCGGCCGCCGACGGACAGAACCCCGGCATCCCGAGGCGTCACGGCCGGAGCAGGCGCGGCGACAACGCCCCGCAGGGCACCAGGTCTATCTCCGCCCCCGCGTCCCGCAGGTCGGTCAGCACCAGCTCGTCGTACATGAGCAGGCCGGCCTGTTCGGGCCACATCACCGCCCACAGCCACATGCCGAGCGCCTCACCGGCGAAGACGGCGCGGTCGTCGGGGGTGCGGTAGACATGCCACAGCGGGGTCGGGCGGCCGGCGGCCAGCACCTTGGCCTGCGGCGGCTTCTCCACGTTCATGAACGAACCCGGGTCCGGGCCGTCGATGCCCGCGTAGTGCGCGCCGAGGCCGACGCCCAGTTCCTCGGCGATCAGGATCAGCTCGCCGGGACCACCGAGCGGCCCCGGGCCCGAGCAGGCCACCGCCGTCGCACGGCCGCCGCTGCGGTCGTCACCGGCGTACGCGACACCCGTGAACAGCCATCCGACCGGAAGCGGCCACGGCATCCACACCGGCACCTGCGTGCGGTGCACGACGACGTTGAGCGCCTCGACACTGGGCGGGATCACAGGCTGCAGCGGATACACCGGGCCGTGCACATCGCACTGCCACGCATCGGCGAAGAGTCCGGGAGCCCTGACCCGGCCACCGCACTTCGGGCAACTGGGTTCGCCCCTCATAGGGCTCCACGGTCCTACCCCTGCCCGCCCACGTCAAGGACGATCACCCGTCCGGACGGAAGAGCCGACCACACGCCCGATCAGCCCGAATGAATGTAGCTTGCATTATTTAGGAGTGCTAACTTAATATGTGCATAGCACAACTACCTACCTGAGGACGGGAGAAGCACATGGATCCCCTCGACGCGGGAGCCGGCGGCATCCTGCGGCAGCCCAAGGCGGTCTGGGCCACGGCCGGCGCGTCCGTCGTCGCCTTCATGGGCATCGGCCTCGTCGACCCGATCCTGCCGTCGATCGCACAGGGCCTGCACGCCACCGCCAGCCAGGTGTCGCTGCTCTTCACCTCGTACTTCCTGATCACCGCCGTCGCCATGCTGCTGACCGGGTTCGTCTCCAGCCGCGTCGGCGGCAAGAAGACCCTGCTCGCGGGGCTCGCGCTCGTCGTGGTCTTCGCGGGGCTCGCCGGGACCTCGGACTCGGTCGGGCAGCTCGTCGGGTTCCGGGCCGGCTGGGGGCTCGGCAACGCGCTCTTCGTCTCCACCGCCCTCGCGGTCATCGTGGGCGCGGCGGCCGGCGGCAGCGCCGCGGCGATCCTGCTCTACGAGTCCGCCCTCGGCCTCGGCATGGCCTGCGGGCCGCTGCTGGGCGCCCTGCTCGGCAACGCCAGCTGGCGCTACCCCTTCTTCGGCACCGCCGCCCTGATGGCGATCGGATTCCTCTGCATCACGGCGTTCCTGAAGGAGCAGCCCAGGCCGGCGCGGAAGACCTCGATCCTCGACCCGGTCAAGGCGCTCGGCCACGGCGGCCTCGCCTCGGCGGCGGTCTCGGCGTTCTTCTACAACTACACGTTCTTCACCGTGCTGGCCTTCACCCCGTTCGTGCTGAACATGACCCCGTACAAGTCGGGCGGCGTGTTCTTCGCCTGGGGTGTGCTGCTCTCCCTGTTCTCGGTGATCGTCGCGCCGCGCATGCAGGCACGCTTCGGCTCGCTGAAGGTGCTCGGCGGCTCCCTGGTGCTGCTCGCGGCGGACGTGCTCGTGCTCGGCTACGGCAACCACACCGCGGCCGTCGTCTGCACGATCCTGTCCGGCGCCTTCATCGGCGTGAACAACACCGTCTACACCGAACTCGCCCTCGGCGTGTCGGACGCCCCGCGCCCGGTGGCGAGCGCGGGATACAACTTCGTCCGCTGGTTCGCCGCCGCCGCGGCGCCCTACTTCGCACCGAAGATCGAGGAGTGGACCGACATCCACATCCCGTTCGTGGTCGCCGCGGTCACCGCGGTGCTGGGCGCGGTGGTGGTCGTCGTACGGCGCCGGGCCCTCGCTCACGAGGCGGCGGAGCTGGAGCCGAGGCACGCGACCGAGGACGGGGTCGGCGTCTTCGCCAACTGACCGGATCTCACCTTACGTTGAGGTGAGATGGGTCACTGGGCGGACGGTGCGAGTCAGTCCAGCGGGACGGATCCGCGGACCGGGTCCCTCAGGTCCGTCCCGTTCGCGAGCCAGCGCTCCTGGAGGGCCTGGGCGCCGTGCACCCGCTTCCAGGCAGCCTCGTTCGGAGTCATCGGCAGCAGCGGCAGGAACCGTACGGGGTCCATCGGGGCGTCCAGTTCCAGGTCCTCCACGAGCCCGCCGGGCTCCCCCACGAGCACGGAGGTGAAGGGGGCGCCGGGCCACAGCGCCTCGCCCAGGTCCAGGGAGGCACCCGGCGTCACCACGAGGCCCTCCACCTGCGGGGTCGCGGCCAGCACGGCCAGCGGGCGGAGCACCTTGTCGGTGTCGGCGAGACCGGCGCGTACCGACAGGACCAGTTCGGCGCGCGGCCCCTCGACCGGGTCGGCGAGCATCGCCGTGGGCTCCGCCATGGGGTGCTGGGACATGCCGAGGGTGGCGTACCGGACGACGTCCCCCTCCTGGAAGCGGAGCACCTCGATGCGGTCCGTGCCGAGGAAGGTGACCGCGGCCCGGGCGTCCGGTTCGCCGAGCGCGGTGCTCAACCGGGCCTCGACCAGAGGAAGAACATCAGCCATGCGCTGAGCATAGAACTCGTCAGTAGCGAGCAAAGCGTCGCCTTGACAGTACGGGCGGCTGGTACTCTGAGCCGGTGGTTCGGGGCAGCGCGCCTGGGGGTGCCTTGAGGCACTGAGGGAGTCGCTATCGAGTCCCGACGCCGATGAGACTCCCTTACGAGGGACCGGCCGGAGGAGGTGGGGCTGTCATGGATCGAAGTCGACCGTGCAGTACCACTCGCTCTTCCGGCTGCTGATGTAGTTACCGGCTGGCGGCCGCCTTCCCTTGCAGCTCATCGTTCGGAAGAGCACTTCGTCTCGCTTTGCCTGATCTGTCTGATCTGAATCAGTTCTGCATCAGTAGCGAAGTCGCCACCGCGACGGTGCGGTGCTCCCCGCTTTGTGGACGTGCCAAACATCCTTCCCCTGACTCAACGGGGGGAGACCCCGCAGGACGTCCCCATTCCGGGTAGTTCCACCCATTGCCGTGCGCTTTCGCTGCCCGCCCGCGAAGGAGCCTGCCCATGTCGATGATCCGCGACCTGCGTGCCGTGGTCCGCCCGTCGTCCCGCGTCTCGCTGCGCAAGGACACCAGCGCCTCGTACGACACCACGCGCGATCCCGCGACGCCCTCGGCCGTCGTCGACTGCGCCGTCTACCGCGACGGCGCCCGGGTGCCGAGCGCCAAGCCGCTGACCCCGCAGGAGGCGATGCGGCAGGTGCGCCGCGACGGCGGCTTCGTCTGGATCGGCCTGCACGAGCCGACCGAGTCGGAATTCGCCGGTATCGCGAGCGAGTTCGGGCTGCACCCGCTGGCCGTCGAGGACGCGGTGCAGGCACACCAGCGGCCCAAGCTGGAGCGGTACGACGACTCGCTGTTCACCGTCTTCAAGACCATCCACTACGTGGAGCACGACCGGCTCACCGCCAACAGTGAGGTCGTCGAGACCGGCGAGGTCATGTGTTTCACCGGCCGGGACTTCTTCATCACCGTCCGGCACGGCGGCCAGGGCTCGCTGCGCGCCCTGCGGCACCGCCTCCAGGACGACCCGGAGCTGCTCATCAAGGGCCCTTCGGCCGTGCTGCACGCCATCGCCGACCATGTCGTGGACGGCTACATCGCGGTCGCCGACGCGGTGCAGGACGACATCGACGAGGTGGAGACGGAGGTCTTCTCGCCCGGCCGCAAGGGCGGGGTCTCGCGCGGTGTGGACTCGGCGCGCATCTACCAGCTCAAGCGCGAGGTCCTGGAGTTCAAGCGCGCGGTGGCGCCCCTGCTGCGGCCCATGCAGCTGCTGAGCGAGCGGCCGATGCGGCTGATCGACCCGGACATCCAGAAGTACTTCCGGGACGTCGCCGACCACCTCGCCCGGGTCCAGGAGCAGGTGCTGGGCTTCGACGAACTCCTCAACTCCATCCTCCAGGCCAACCTCGCGCAGGCGTCCGTCGCGCAGAACGAGGACATGCGCAAGATCACGTCCTGGGCCGCGATCGTCGCCGTACCGACGATGGTGTGCGGGGTGTACGGCATGAACTTCGACTACATGCCGGAGACGCACTGGCGGTTCGGCTACCCGGTGATCATGGCCATCACCGGGGTCATCTGCCTCGGCATCCACCGCACGCTGAAGCGCAACGGCTGGTTGTGAGGGTGCGGTGTGCGTGGCCGGCCTGGATAGGCTGGGGCGCATGACAAGCGAGCTGCTCGACCGGGCCCTCATCGAGGAGGCCGTGAAGAAGTCCGGCCTCGTCTGGGTCCGGGGCGCCGCCGCACCGGCCGCGCGTGCGCTGTGGCACGTGTGGCACGAGGGTGCGGTGTGCGTGGTCGGTGACGGGCCGGGTGAGCAGCCGCTGGAGGGGCTGGCCGACGGCGGCTCCGCCGAGGTGAGCGTCCGCAGCAAGGACAAGGGCGGCCGGCTGGTGACGTTCACGGTGACCGTGTCCGAGCCGGCTTCCGGCTCCGAGGAGTGGGAGGCGACGGTCGCCGAGCTGAAAGGCAAGCGGTTGAACGCCCCCGACGGGGAGCGGATGCCGGCCCGCTGGGCCCGCGAGTGCCGGGTGCTCCGCCTGGTGCCGACGGGCGCCGTGATCCCGGTGCCGCCGGGCAACCTGGCCGAACGTCCCGTGCCGACCTCGGCGACGACTCGCCGACCGGTACCGGCGGCCCTGCCGAAACTGCTGCTCAAGCGGCGGAACCGGAAGTGACGGGCGGCGAGCCTGAATCGGGCCACGAGCGGCGAGGGCGGTGAGGGCGGCGAGCCTGAATCGGGCCACGAGCTGGGAGCGGTGAGGAGCGGGAACGGCGGCGCGCCACGCCGCAACCCGCGGAGGCACCGCACCGGAACGTCATGATCTTCGACCACGCCGATCGTCTCCGCCGCCGTGGTGAGCAGTCACCGCGGCGGTGGTCGGCGGGGTCGGACCCGGCGTGCTGCCCGGCGGGGCCCTACGACGTCGGCAGTTGCTTGCCGTAGTCCACCGTTTCCGACTTGGCCGGCTTCTCGACGGTGAAGTCCTTGCCCCAGTCGGCGAAGCTGAGCGTCCCCGCGTCGCCGCCGCGGACGAGACGGAGGGGGTACGGCCGGCCCTGGAGGGAGACGTCCAGCGTGCCGCCGGAACCCTGGTCGCCGGTGATGCGGATCGTGCGGGTACCCGACTGGTCGGTGTGGTGGCCGTCCGTCGCCAGCGTGCCGTGCAGCGTCAGCAGACCGTCGAGGAGGACGTCCTTGTCCGTGAAGCCGCTGAACTTCCTGTACGCCGGGTCCCCCTGCGGCACCTTCACGTACTTGCCGTCCAGCTTGCCCGTGGCGCCGTCGCTGCCGTCGGCGTGGTTCCAGAAGTCCGCGTCGGCCTTCAGATACAGCTCCTGTCCCACCCGCAGCAGCTTGAAGGTCGACCCCTGCGAGGTCACCGATCCGCTTCCGCCGTCGGCCTTGAGCTGCATGTCCAGCCGGTACGTACGGCCGCTGGTGACCACGGTGCCGGACAGCCGTACGGTGGAGGCCGCGTCCGCCGCGGCCCGCGTCTTCGCCTCGATCCTGTCGGCGGACAGTTTGCCCACCCCGTTCGTCCCCGCGTCCGGATCGTCGCCGCCGCACCCCGACAGCACCATCGCTCCCGTCACGGTCAGTGCGCAGGTCGCGGTCACCAACGCGGTCCGGCGGGTACGGCCCCGGGGAATCGCAGTCACAGGTGGAGCTGCCTTTCTGACGGTTCCTGAGCGGCGTACCGCAGCGTACCGGTGCCCCGGCCACCCGGCGGAGCCAGTTCGTCCGGACCCCCCACCAGGGCGTATCCGACCGGTACGGGCTAGCCTGAAGCGCACCCGAGCGGGCAATTGCGAGCAATTCCCACACAGCAGTCCCCCTCGATTCCCAGGCAAAGGAAGCAGAGCCATGGCAGCCGGCGTCCCTCGGATCTTCGTCTCGCACCTCGCCGGGGTCCCCGTCTTCGATCCGAACGGCGACCAGGCGGGCCGCGTGCGCGACGTGGTCGTCATGCTGCGGGTCGGCCGTCGGCCTCCGCGTGTACTCGGGCTGGTCGTCGAGCTGTCCACCCGGCGCCGCATCTTCCTGCCCATGACCCGGGTCAGCGGCATCGAGTCCGGCCAGGTCATCATCACCGGCGTCATGAACGTCCGCCGCTTCGAGCAGCGTCCCACCGAGCGGCTGGTCTTCGGTGAGCTGCTGGACCGGCGCGTGACGCTGGTGGAGACCGGCGAGGAGGTCACCGTCCTCGACGTGTCCGTGCAGCAGCTGCCCGCCCGCCGGGACTGGGAGGTCGACCGCGTCTTCCTCCGCAAGGGCAGGAAGGGCAGTGCCTTCCGGCGGGCCAAGGGCGAGACGCTGACCGTCGAGTGGTCGGCGGTCACCGGCTTCTCCCTGGAGGAGCACGGGCAGGGCGCCGAGAGCCTGCTCGCCACCTTCGAGCAGCTGCGCCCCGCCGACCTCGCCAACGTCCTGCACCACCTGTCCCCGAAACGGCGGGCCGAGGTCGCCGCCGCCCTGGACGACGACCGGCTCGCCGACGTGCTCGAAGAGCTGCCGGAGGACGACCAGATCGAGATCCTCGGCAAGCTGAAGGAGGAGCGCGCGGCCGACGTGCTGGAGGCGATGGACCCGGACGACGCGGCCGACCTGCTCTCCGAGCTGCCCGAGGAGGACAAGGAGCGGCTGCTGAGCCTGATGCAGCCCGCCGACGCGGCCGACATGCGCCGTCTGATGTCGTACGAGGAGCACACGGCCGGCGGTCTGATGACGACGGAGCCGATCGTGCTGCGGCCCGACGCCACCGTCGCCGACGCGCTCGCCCGGGTCCGCAACCCGGACCTCTCCCCCGCCCTCGCCGCCCAGGTCTATGTGTGCCGTCCGCCCGACGAGACCCCGACCGGCAAGTACCTGGGCACCGTCCACTTCCAGCGGCTGCTGCGCGACCCCCCGTACACCCTGGTCAGCTCGGTCCTGGACGACGATCTCCAGCCCCTGGAGCCGGACGCCACCCTGCCGGTCATCGCCGGGTTCTTCGCCACCTATGACATGGTGGCGGCACCCGTGGTGGACGAGTCCGGGGCACTGCTCGGCGCGGTGACGGTGGACGACGTACTCGACCACATGCTGCCCGACGACTGGCGGGAGACGGAGTTCCACCTGAACGAGGGGGAGGAGGCGCCCACCCATGGCTCCTGAGCGCGAGACGGCGAGCCGCGAGCGCAATCCGGTGGGCGCCACGGCCGCCACCCGGCCCCGGACGCTCCGGCTGGACCAGCCGCGCCCACCGCGCCGGCGGATCGTGCCCGAGTGGGACCCGGAGGCCTTCGGCCGGCTGTCGGAGAGGATCGCCCGGTTCCTGGGCACCGGCCGCTTCATCGTGTGGATGACGGTCGTCATCATCCTGTGGGTGCTGTGGAACATCGCCGCACCGGTGTCGCTGCGCTTCGACCAGTACCCGTTCATCTTCCTGACCCTGATGCTGTCCCTGCAGGCGTCGTACGCGGCCCCGCTGATCCTGCTCGCGCAGAACAGGCAGGACGACCGCGACCGGGTCAACCTGGAGCAGGACCGCAAGCAGAACGAGCGGTCCATCGCCGACACCGAGTACCTGACCCGGGAGGTCGCCGCGCTGCGCACGGGTCTGGGCGAGGTGGCCACCCGCGACTGGATCCGCTCGGAGCTCCAGGACCTGATGAAGGAGCTGGAGGAACACCACCGCCACGACGGGCACGGCGCTCACGTCGTATTCCCGGCAGAACGGACGGACCGCCCACCGGGACGTGACACAGACGACCGCTGAGGGGCATCCCTCAGGTCCCTCGGCGCGCCGTACCATCGTCCTTATGGCTACGGAAGACGCGGTGCGCGAGGCACTGGCGACGGTGAACGACCCCGAGATCAACCGACCGATCACCGAACTCGGGATGGTCAAATCGGTGGAGATCGGCACGGACGGAACGGTCGCGGTCACCGTGTACCTGACGGTCTCCGGCTGTCCGATGCGCGACACCATCACGCAGCGCGTCACCGAGGCGGTCTCCCGGGTCGACGGCGTCACCCGCGTCGACGTCACCCTGGACGTGATGAGCGACGAGCAGCGCAAGGAGCTGGCGGCGGCCCTGCGCGGCGGCCAGGCCGAGCGTGAGGTGCCCTTCGCCAAGCCGGGCAACCTCACCCGGGTCTACGCGGTCGCCTCCGGCAAGGGCGGAGTCGGCAAGTCCTCGGTGACGGTGAACCTGGCGGCGGCGATGGCCGCCGACGGGCTGAAGGTCGGTGTCGTGGACGCCGACATCTACGGCCACAGCGTGCCGCGCATGCTCGGCGCCGACGGCCGGCCCACCCAGGTCGAGAACATGATCATGCCGCCGTCCGCGAACGGCGTGAAGGTCATCTCCATCGGCATGTTCACCCCGGGCAACGCCCCGGTCGTCTGGCGCGGCCCGATGCTGCACCGGGCCCTCCAGCAGTTCCTCGCCGACGTCTACTGGGGCGACCTGGACGTCCTCCTGCTGGACCTCCCGCCCGGCACGGGTGACATCGCGATCTCCGTGGCCCAGCTGGTCCCGAACGCCGAGATCCTGGTCGTGACGACCCCGCAGCAGGCGGCGGCGGAGGTGGCCGAGCGCGCGGGCTCCATCGCGGTCCAGACCCACCAGAAGATCGTCGGCGTGGTCGAGAACATGTCCGGCCTGCCCTGCCCGCACTGCGGCGAGATGGTCGACGTCTTCGGCACGGGCGGCGGCCAGAGGGTCGCCGACGGCCTGACGCGCACGACCGGCGCGTCCGTCCCCGTCCTCGGCTCGATCCCGATCGACGTGCGCCTGCGCGAGGGCGGCGACGAGGGCAAGCCGGTGGTCCTGACCGACCCCGACTCCCCGGCGGGCTCGGCCCTGCGCGCCATCGCCGGAAAGCTGGGCGGCCGTCAGCGGGGCCTGTCGGGCCTGTCACTGGGGATCACGCCGAAGAACAAGTTCTGAAATCGGTCGCCTGCGATCTGCGGCTCCGCCACCGGTCAACTCTCTGACCAGCGGCGGATCCGTCGACGTTTGTCAGCGTTGATCGCTGCTGCATCCGCGACAAGTAGGCGGACCGGTGACGCTCGACGCCGGGGAGCGGCACGTGCTCCATGACGCAAGGGGCGCCGTTCTTTCATGACGGCGCCCCTTCGTCATGCTCTGCGGTCTTCGCGGGCGTCGCGGTCTTCGCGGCCGTCGCGGGCGTCTGTGCTTCCCGGGCAGAGGTCGAGCGTGGTGCAGAGCAGGATCTCCTCGCAGGGGCCTGCCCCGGACTCCGCGCCCGGCTCGCGTGCGGCGTGCGGTGTGAACCGCCATTGCGACGCCTTGGCGTGCCGCGTCTCCTCCGCCTTCTCCACCTCGACGTGGAGGGTGCGGGCTTCGGGATCGTGCGTCTCCACCAGCACCTCGTCCGCGGCGAGCGGGAAGTGGTCGTGCAGCAGGCACAGCCCGAACCGGTCCAGGTTGCCGTGCTTGGCGAGCACCGCCACCAGATCACTGACGAACTCGGCATCCCGGGGGCCCAGTCCTTCGGCCGCCTCGAAGCGCGGAAGCGGATTCCGCGAGACGCTCATCTGGGTGTCGGTCATGGGTCCTCCGTCATTCGAGTGACGGTCACCGGCCTCCATTGTCAGCCGCCGGACCTGCCCCCGCAAATGCCAATGGCACGTCCAAGCAGGTACGTGTCGGCGGCCCGCCGTGTGTCTGTGAATGACATGTACAACGCTTTGTCTAGATTCGCCGGGGACGTGGAGAGGTGTCGGTCCTATGGCGATGTATCAGTGGCGGCGGCTGCTGTCACTCCTGGTGCTGGTGGCGTGCGTGTCGGGGGGCGGCACGGCCCGGGCGCGGCAGGGTGACACCAGTGCTGACTGCCCGTCGGACGGCCTGGAGGCCAGCGCCGTCACCGCCACTTTACGGTTGGAGCAGCACAGACGCTCGGTCCCCTGGATCACTTCCGACATGACGGTGCGGGTGCCCAGGCAGTGGCCACTGGCCAGGCAACTGGCGTTCGGTGAGAAGTCTCCGCAGTACCACCAGGCGATGCGCTGCCTGCTGCTCGGGGACGAGACTCCCGGCACGCGGAACGAGTGGCGGCCCCATGACCCGGTGGTCACCGTCACCGACTCCTCGGTCCAGGTGCACTACGTCGCCTACGGCTGGATCACCACGGAGAAGCCCGTCCTCGTGGGTCCCTGGCAGATCATCCCGACGGACCGGACCTGGATGATCTACCTGTGGCCACGGACGCTGCGGACGATCCGGTGGAAGCGGATCGAAGCCGATCTGGGCGGCCTCGATTTCAACGACCTTGTGGAACAGGCGTCGTCCTCCACCGGTGACCATCTGGTGTGGACGGACGCGCTGCCCGAAAAGGTGCAGGTGGAGGTCGATCCACCCTGGCAGCGCGGACTGTCGGTGAAGCTCAGTGAGTCGCTTTGGGCCACCGCGGGAATCGCCTCGTGGTGGGTGTGCGCCTCGGTCCTGATGGCTGTGGCCGCGCTACGCGCCAGGCGCGCCGAAGCCGACGCCGAGCGGGGGGCGGACCGGCGGCCACCGGACGCCCCGGGGGCCCAGCGATCGATGGTGGACGTCTCCGACACCGACGCCAGGCGCGCCTCCAGTCTCACCGGCACGCTGCTGGAGTGGGCCGGGCTCAGCACGGGAGTCGCCCTGGCACTGCTCCTGTTCGTCCCGCAGGAGCCCATCTCCCCGCGGGCGTACGCCTTTCTCTGCATCCCCGCCGGCTTGGTCCTGGTCCTCGCCGCCCGCCCGTGGAGCCCGGACACGTCGCCGGCCTCGCCTGGCACCGTCCCCGACGAGGGGGCCCGGCCCGGAGGCATCCGGCGTCGTCAGGTGCTCGCCGTCGTGGTGACCACGTGTGCCGTCGCGGGCGTCGGTCTCCTGGTGATCCCGGCCCACGGCCTCTTCGGGCTCCCGGGAAGCCTGGGGCCGAAGACGACGACCGGCTTCGGCCGCGCCGGGCTCGCCCTGCTGGGCCTGGTGACCGTCTGGCTGTGGCTGGCCGCGATGGTGGCCTGGACCTGGCGCTTCGCGCGTGAGGGAGGACTGCTCCACGAGCGCTGGACCAATCGGTGGAACGAGACCCCCGCTCACTGCGTGGCCTTCGTCGGATGCCTGCTGGCCGCCGTCGCCGGGGCGATGCTCGGGTGCGCCTGGTGGGTGAACAACAGGCAGTGGGCGCGCGTCAACTGGCTCGCCGAGCAACATGACCTCGCGGCTCACAACGCGTCCCTGAGCAAGCTGCTGGAGGGTTTCTTCTACACCGACCTGCGGTGGCTCTTCGCCTACAGCTGGGTACTGACGGGAATCGCCCTGCTGGCCCTGCTGCGTTTTCGCAACAGGGCGCCCCGGGCGGGCGACCGCCGCAGGTACACGCGCTTCTCCCTGGGCCCGGGCAAGCCCGATCTCCTGCTGACCGTGTCCCTGTTCGCGTTCTTCGTGGGCATCCGAGCGGCGAAACTCGCAGGCGCCAGCGCGCTCTACGGCGTCTGGCTGCTGCTCAACATCTCCGCCCTGTACGGCGTCCTCGCCCTGGGGCGCCGGTGGTCGGCGCTGAGCCGGATGGGGGAGCGCTTCTGCTCGCTGCGGCTGGGCACCCAACAGCACCAGAAGGAATTGCTGGAGAAAGCTCGTCAATACCGCAACGCGAACCACCAGATGCACCTGCTGGACAAGGGGCATGCCGACGGGGTCACCTGCGAGCAGGTGGAGGAGAAGCTGCGCGAGCTGCGTCAGTGGCTGGTCACCGCATGCGACGGAAACGCTCCCCCGGAGCAGATCTCGGTGCTGGACATCGCCCTGGCCTGGGGGCCGGAGGGACACTGGTGGTCCAACGCGGTCCGCGCGGCGCGGCTGGCCTTCTGGTTCGGAACGCCGGCCACCGCACTGCTTCTCTACTACCAGGCGCACGATCCCTACGGGCGACAGCAGATCCTGTCCTCCCCCACCGGCCTCCCGGAGTTCGCCGCCAACCTGGCTCTTTATCAGCTGGCGTGGGCGGTCGCCGGTTTCACGCTCGGGGCGCTGTGGCGTCTGCTGCCCGGACGCCGGAGCCAGGCACGGGCCTGGCTCCTCACCGCCGGCTACGGCTTCCCCACGGTGCTGGCCGCCGCGCTCATCCACGTCACCGACACGGACCCTCGCCAGCTCCTCCTGTACGCCGCGCTCCTCCTCGTCGTACTGACGCTGACCAGCATCTGGATGGACATGGCGACGTTCCGGGACGATCAGCAGTACTGGCCCAGCCGTTTCGCCCTGATGCTGTCCGTCTACCAGCTCCAGGGCCTGTCCGGTCAGATCACCTGGCTCGGGGCTCAGATCGTGACCGTCATGGCGGTCTTCTCCCACCTGATCAAATGAGCGGACGGTCTGCGGCGCCCGGGAGGCTTCCCACCCGGGCCCGGCAGGTCAGGCGTACGCGGCGATGTCCTTGACCACCGCGAAGCCGAGCCCGTACGCGCTCATCCCCCGGCCGTACGCCCCCAGGTGGACCCCCGCCTCGGTGGTGCCGGCCAGCACCCACCCGAACTCCGACTCCCGGTAGTGGAAAGAGGCCGCCGCCCCGTCCACCGGGAGGGAGAGTCTGGACCACTCCGGTCCGTCCAGGTCGTCGGCCAGGGCCCACGCCGTCTCCGTCTGCTGCTCCAGCCAGTCGTCCCGCAGACTGTGGTCCATCTGCCCGGGCCAGGTGAACGACAGCAGCCCCACTCCGGCCAGCCACGCCGCGGAGGACACCGATGTCGCCTCCAGCAGTCCCGTGCCGTCGGCGCTCCGCCGGGACGGCTGCGCGGCGACCGTCACCACGACGGCGAACTTCTCCCGCGGCTCACCGGCGGCACCGGTCTCGCCCCGCACCGAGGGCTCGTCACCGTGGCCGATGGAACCGTGCTCGACGGCGCCGTCGGCCGCGGTGCCGACCTGCATCAGCCAGCGCGGTCCCGTGAACGCCTCGTCGAGCCCGTACCACGGGAAGGGCGCCCGCAGGTAACCGTCGACCGTACGCCGGGCGGAGGGGAGCTGCTGTCCGCCCTCCGCGGCCGGCGCCTGCGCGCCCACCCGACTCGTCGTCTCCATCTGCCCGGACGCCTCCTCGCTCTCGTCGGACCGGGCTGACCCGCCCCCCTTCGGGCGTACGCGTCCGGTCCGCGCAACAACTCGGCAGCATATCCACACCGCTGAGACCAGCAGGGCAGGCACTGGATGCGTGGGTCGCGCGAACGGCCTGTTCAGGTCGTGTGCGACGGGTGTGCGCTATGAAACACGTCACGTGCGCGGCGTGCGTCCGCGTGCGTGTCGGCGAGGAGCGGTGCCGGTTACGTGGCGTCCGCGTCGAACGGCGGGCGCTCGTCGTCGCCAGGAGCCTCGGGCTTCTTGGTCATGTCGATGCGACCGCCGGAGGAGGCCGAGGAGGCCGAGGAGGCCGAGGAGGCCGACGCCTCGCCGTCGCGGCTGTTCACCGCGTCCGTGACCTCGGCCATCTCCTTCTTCAGGTCGAACCCGTTGCGGATCTCCTTCAGCCCCAGATCGTCGTTGTCCAGCTGCTTGCGGATGAACGTCTTGGGGTTGAGATCCTCGAACTCGAAATCCTTGAACTCCGGACCCAGTTCGGTGCGGATGTCCTGCTTGGCGCTCTCCGAGAACTCGCGGATCTTCCGGATCGTGCGCGTCACGTCCTGGATGACCTTGGGGAGCTTGTCCGGACCGAAGACGAGCACGGCGAGCACGATGATGGTCACCAGCTCGAGTGGCCCTATGTCATTGAACACCTGACGCTCCTTGCGATGTCCTCGGTCGCTCAACGGTACCCGGCGTTCCCGTCCGACCGGTACCGTCCCAAGGTGAGACTTCCGTCAGTTCTGCTCCGACGCGCCCAGGACGAGTGACACCTCCCGCTGTGTGCCTCCGCGCTCGACCGTCAGACGCAGCCGGTCGCCGGGCCGGTGGGTACGGATCTTGACGATCAGCTCCTCACCGGTATGGACGCGCTCTCCGCCGACCTCGGTGATGAGGTCGCCCGCCTTGAGGCCGGCCCGCTCACCGGGGCCGTCCCGGGTGACGGCGGGGCCGCCGCTCGCGCTCTTGCTGTCGATACGGGCGCCGTCGCCGCCGTAGCCCATGTCGAGGGTGACGCCGATCACAGGGTGGGAGGCATGGCCTTCGTCGATCAGTTCCTCGGCGACGCGCTTGGCCTGGTTGACCGGTATGGCGAAGCCGAGACCGATGGAGCCGGCCTGGCCGCCGCCCGCGGAGCCGGAGCCGTTGCCGGCGGAGCGGATGGCGGAGTTGATACCGATGACCTCGGCCCGGGAGTCCAGCAGCGGACCGCCGGAGTTGCCCGGATTGATGGGGGCGTCGGTCTGCAGCGCGTCGACGTACGACACATCGCTGCCGTCGCTCTTCTCCCCGCCGGCCGTGATGGGCCGTTCCTTGGCGCTGATGATGCCGGAGGTGACCGTGTTGGCGAGGTCGAAGGGGGCGCCGATGGCGACGACGGGGTCGCCGACCTCGACGTCGTCGGAGTTGCCGAGGGGCAGCGGGGTGAGGCCGTGGACGCCGTGCACCTGGACGACGGCGAGGTCGTAACCGCTGTCCCGGCCGACGACCTTCGCCTTGACGGTGTCACCGCTGCTGAACGTCACGGATATCTCGCCGTCGGACCCGGCGGGCTCGACCACGTGGTTGTTGGTGAGGATGTGTCCCCGGGCGTCGAGCACGAAGCCGGTGCCGGTGCCCGCCTGGTCGGCCCCTTTGACGTGCAGGGTGACCACGCTGGGCAGCGCCCGGGCGGCGATCCCGGCCACGCTGTCCGGTGCCCGCCCGGCCGGAACGCTCCCGGCCTGCGGCAGCCGTACGCCGCCGCCGAGGCCCTCGCGCTCGACGTAGCCGCCGACGACTCCACCGATGCCCGCGGAGACGAGGGCGATGGCGAGGGCCCACACGACAATGCGGCGCTTGGCCCGCCGCAGGCGCTGCTCGTCCGTCAGCCGCCCGACGCCGGTCTGCTGCAACGGCCCCCGCGCGAGCACCTGCTCCGTGGCAGAGCCGGCCGCCCACGGGTCGTAACGCCCCCAGGGCTCCTCCCCCGACGGCACGGAGTCGACGGGCGGCACCAGGGAGGCGGGACCGGTGGCCGTGCCGGAGGCCACGGGGTCCGCGGGCACCGGCGCGGCCCCCTGTCCCGGCACGTGGGGCAAGGACCCCGAGGGGGCGGCGGCCGATACGTGAACCGCGGGCACGGGAGCCGGTGCCTGAGCCGCGGGCACGGAGGGCACAGGGGCCGGTGCGGGAGCCACGGGCGCGGGCAGGGGCGTCGGCGGGGCCGCGGGGGCGGGTGCGGCCGTCCCGAGCGCCGCTGTGGCCGCTGTGGGCGTCGTGGCCGCCGGATGCTGCACCGGTGGCGCGGGCGCCCAGGGGCCGGGTTCGCCGTACGGCGGGGTGCTGTAGGGGTCGGGGTCGTGCAGCGGCCGGTATCGCTCGGCGGGATCCACCACGGCGGTCGTACCGGCCACTCCCGTCGCCCCGGCCGCGAAGACGTCACCGGGAGCGGTGCCTGTCTGCGGAACCGACGCCGGCTTGGCCAGTTCGAAGTCGCCCTCGGCCCCCGTGACGTCCGGTACGGCACCACGGGCACCGTCAGCACCAGCACCCTCAGGACCACCGAGACCCTTGGCGCTCCCGGCGTTCTCGGCGCTCCCGGCGTTCTCGGTCCGGTCTGTCGGTGCCGCCCCCGCCGCTCCCTCCGGACCTTCCACCACCGGCGGGACACGGTTCCCCTCGTTCATGCTCTCCCCACGGCTGAGCCGTGACCGCGCGTCGGCACGGCCACGGACGTCTCGCACCGCCCCGGGGTCGTCGCCGCGGGCACGGCCTCACAGGATTCAACCAGGTTCGTGGGCCGTGGCGCAGTGGCCGGTCAGGGCGACTGCCGGGGCGGGGCGGGAGGGGCGGAGGGAGTGGGGGCGGAGTCGGGGACGGGGGCGGACAGCAGGCCGGAGCCGGTGGTCCCGGGAGGTGTGGACCAGTCGGCGAGCGGGAGGGCCACGGTCTCCTCGAGCGGGCGTATCAACGGGGAGAGGGCAGCCGCACCGGCGAACACCGGTGCGGTCACACCGCGCACCGCCTCGGTGCGGGCCTGCCCGCCGGTAGCGGGAGGCACCCCGGGCAGCAGCGGCGCGGACAGGGTCGTCGGCGCCACCGGGGCCGGTCCGAAGAGCCCGCCGCCCTGAGCGAGCAGCGGCGCCGCCGGCCGGCGGCGCTGGCTGTCCGGCGTGGCCGCGCCCCCGCCCGTGCCGGTGCCCGCCGAGCGCGTCGGGGTCACGTTGCTGCCGTTGCCGGAGCCGCCGCGGGCGTCGGCGGTCAGGCTGCCGGGGAAGGCGGTGGTGACGCCGCCGAGGGCGACCGCGGCCAGCGACACCGCGCCGGCGGCGGCGAACGCGAACCGCAGCCCGCGCGAGGCGGCGCGGCCGTCGTCCGGGCGGCCCACGGGATGGATGCGGAAGCCGCCGCCCTCGGGTCCGGCGGCACCGTCCGCGGTGGCGGGGACACAGCCGTGCGCGGGGACGTACCCGAACGGGAGGCGATCGTCGCGCCTCACCCCGAAGGCCCCGGTGTTCCCGGCGGGGTCGCCTCCGAAGAGTCCGCCCCCGGGGGACGGCGTGCCGCCGCCGTCCAGGTCACCTCCCCCGGGAAGGCCCTGGAGGCGGGCCAGGAAGCTCGCCGACGGCGGGGGCGGGGCCGCCTCCGCGAACACGTTCTTCAGCGCGCGCTGGGCGTCCGCCTCCGCCTTGCACCGGGCGCAGGTCGCCAGGTGCGCGAGGACCCGCTCACGCGTCTCATTACCGAGCTCTCCGTCCACCAGGGCGGAGAGCCGGTCTCCCAGGTGCTGCTCTGCGAGGTGCGCCTCCTCGACAGGTTTCGGCCGAGATCCACTCACGCGGTCGCGCCCCCTCCCCCCAGAGCGGGGACACGGGTCAGAAAGGAGCGCCGCTCGGCCGCGCGGGCCTCCGGGGAGCGGTGCGCGAGGGCCTTGCGGAGCTGGGACCGGCCGCGGTGGATACGGGAGCGGACCGTGCCCAGCTTCACTCCGAGGGTGGCGGCGATCTCCTCGTACGACAGTCCTTCGATGTCGCACAGGACGACGGCGGCACGGAACTCGGGCGCCAGGGTGTCGAGGGCCTGCTGGACGTCGGCGTCGAAGTGCGCGTCGTTGAAGAGCTGCTGCGGGGTGGGCTCGCGGCTGGGCAGTCGCTCGGCCGCGTCGTCGCCGAGGGCGTCGAAGCGGATGCGCTGCTTGCGCCGGACCATGTCCAGGAAGAGGTTGGTGGTGATGCGGTGCAGCCAGCCCTCGAAGGTGCCCGGCGAGTACGTGGACAAGGAGCGGAAGACGCGGACGAAGACCTCCTGGGTGAGATCCTCGGCGTCGTGCTGGTTGCCCGTCAGACGGTAGGCGAGTCGGTAGACCCGGCCACTGTGCGTGCTGACGATCTCGTCCCACGTGGGCGGAGTCCACGCCTGCGCGTCCGTGTCGGTGGCGAAGGTCGCGGTCTGGGTCTCGCCTGCGGCGAGACCCATGGCGTGGCTGTCAGCAGCGGTGTCGGTCACGGATTTCGGCCTGCCCGCCGATCCGAGGAAGCGCCGCAGCACTCCGCCCCGGTCCCCGGGCGCAGCCGCACCTCCCCTGTCGGCTCTGGTGGTGTCCAGTGGAGCCCCTACCATAGCCACCTCGCCCGTTAGCTCCGGATAAGCGGTTTTACGAGAATTTGATACCCGCTGATACGGCTCAGGCGGCTGCGTCAGCAGTTGCTCGGCGTCCTGGCGCACCTCTCGCCCCCCGTCGTATCCCCGGCCACCGTCTCATCCTTATAAACGCCCGGTCCCATCTGCGGGTTCCCGACGCCAACGGATACAGTCACGCCCAGGCAACCAGGGGACAGGAGAGGGTCATTACCGGCAACCGGCAGACGAGCTGGGCGTTCGCCGACGCCTTTGTCGCCGAGGACGAAGCGCTGAGCTGGGCCCGCGACCGGGCCCGGGAGGCAGGGCTGCGCTCGGTGACGCCCAGCACGGGCGCCGCGCTGAGACTTCTCGCCGCCTCCGTGGACGCGAAGGCGGTCGCGGAGATCGGCACGGGCTGCGGGGTGTCCGGGATACATCTGCTGCACGGGATGCGGCCGGACGGGGTGCTCACCACGGTGGACCCGGAACCGGAGCACCAGCAGTCCGCCCGGCAGGCATTCCGCATCTGCGGGTTCGCCAGCAACCGGGCCCGTTTCATCCCCGGGCGCGCCCTGGACGTACTCCCGCGTCTCGCCGACGCCGGCTACGACCTCGTCTTCTGCGACGGCGACCGGCTGGAGTACCCGGATTACCTCGATGAATCGTTGCGCCTGCTGCGGCCGGGCGGCCTGGTGGTCTTCGAGGGCGTGTTCGCGAACGGCCGTACGGTGGACTCGGGGCCGCAGCCGACCGAGGTGCTGCGGCTGCGGGAACTGCTGCGGACCGTCCGGGAGAGCCAGGAGCTCGTCCCGTCGCTGCTGCCGGTCGGCGACGGGCTGCTGTGCGCCGTCAAGCGGTGACCCCGGCCGCCACGCACCCCGGGAACGCGGCTGCCCCGGCACCTCATACGATGCCGGGGCAGCCACAAGGACAGGATCACTGGGACCTCAGACGACGACCTTCTTGAGAGCGTCGCCGAGCGCCTCGGCCTCGTCAGGGGTCAGTTCGACGACGAGTCGACCGCCGCCTTCGAGCGGAACGCGCATGACGATGCCCCGCCCCTCCTTGGTCACCTCGAGCGGGCCATCACCCGTCCGCGGCTTCATGGCCGCCATGCTCGTTCCCCTTCCTGAAACCAGCTCATCGTCTGCCGACGACCCCACGAAGGGCACCCGCCATCCAGGACGGACAGGCGACACCGGCATCGAACACATTGCTTCCCAGCCATTATCCCGCATCGCAGGACCCGATGACCAACATGAGTCGGCATCGCTTGGGCAACGCGCGCGAGCAAAACCACCCAATTCGGCGATGTGCCTGCGATACTGCGCCACCGCACGGAGCTCCGCCGGCCGACTCCGCTCCGTATTTCTTTGACGCAGGTCACATGTCCCGTCCGGCCCTTGGCCGGTGATCTCCGCCATGCTGTGCTCAGACATGGACGTACCGAGCGGTACGTCACCAGCCGTGAAACCGGAGGGATACGCCATGGCCGACACCGTTCTCTACGAGGTGAGCGACGGACTCGCGACGATCACGCTGAACCGCCCCGAGGCGATGAACGCGCTGAACATCGCGACCAAGGTCGCCCTCCGGGAGGCGGCGGAATCGGCGGCCGGCGACACCGCCGTACGGGCGATCCTGCTGACCGCCGCGGGCGACCGGGCGTTCTGTGTGGGCCAGGACCTCAAGGAGCACATCGGGCTGCTGGCCAGTGACCGGGAGAGCGGGACCGGGCAGACGATGAGCACGGTCAAGGAGCACTACAACCCCATCGTGCGGGCCCTCGCCGGGGCACCGAAGCCGGTCGTCGCGGCGGTGAACGGTGTCGCGGCCGGCGCCGGGTTCGGTTTCGCGCTCGCCGCGGACTACCGCCTGGTGGCCGACACCGCCGCGTTCAACACCTCGTTCGCGGGCGTCGCCCTGACCGCCGACTCCGGCATCTCCTGGACCCTGCCCCGGGTGATCGGCCCGAGCCGCGCCGCCGACCTGCTCCTCTTCCCGCGCAGCATCAGCGCCCAGGACGCGCTGGAGCTGGGCATCGCCAACCGGGTCGTCCCGTCCGCGCAACTGCGCGCCGAGGCCGAGAAGGTGGCCCGGGCGCTGGCCGGGGGGCCGACGGTGGCGTACGCGGCGATCAAGGAGGCGGTGGCGCACGGCCTGACGCACTCCCTCGACGAGACCCTGGAGAAGGAGGACGAGCTGCAGACGCGGGCGGGGCAGTCGGAGGACCACGCGATCGCGGTGCAGGCGTTCGTGAACAAGGAGAAGCCCAGGTATCTGGGGCGGTAGCCGCTCGGCGCGGCGGCCGCGGTCCGGTGCGGGCGGTAGGGCCCCTGCGGGGTCTGCGGTCCGGGCGCGGTAGCCGCTCCGCGTGGGGACTGTGGTCCGGCCCGGGGGCGGTAGCGCTCCGCGCGGCGGCCGCGGTCCGGTGCGGGCGAGCGCGTCGTCCACGACGCGGAGCCGCGGGTGTACCGCCTCGCGCCCCTCAGGGGGCGCTACGGGCCACGCAGGTTTCCAGGTGGTCGTTGACCAGGCCGCACGCCTGCATCAGGGCGTAGGCCGTGGTCGGGCCGACGAATCTCAGACCCCGTTTCTTCAGCGCCTTGGACAGGGCCGTGGACTGCGGGGTGACCGCCGGGACGTCGGCGAGGGTCTTGGGGACCGGGCGGGCGGCGGAGTCGGGGGCGTGGGACCAGACCAGGTCGTCCAGGTCGCCCTCGGCCCAGTCGGCGAGCACGCGCGCGTTGGCGAGCGTGGCGTCGATCTTGGCCCGGTTGCGGATGATGCCCGGGTCGGCCAGCAGGCGCTCGCGGTCGGCGTCGGTGAACGCGGCGACCTTCTCGATACGGAAGCCGGCGAAGGCCGTGCGGAAGCCCGGGCGGCGGCGCAGGATGGTGATCCAGGACAGGCCCGACTGGAACGCCTCCAGGCTGATCCGTTCGAAGAGGGCGTCGTCGCCGTGGACCGGCCGGCCCCACTCCTCGTCGTGGTACGACACGTAGTCGTCGGTGGACAGGGCCCAGGGGCAGCGCAGGGCGCCGTCCGGTCCGGCGACGGCGGCTCCGGGGATCATCGCTGGCCCTCCGCGCCCTCGCTCGTGTCCGGCTGTCCGTGCCGCTCGTGCACCGCGGCGGCTCTGGCGCCGGCCAGCGCGGACTCCAGGTCGGCGATGCGGGCGTCCCGCTCGGCCAGTTCGGCGGCGAGGCGGCCGAGCGCGTCGTCGACGTCCGCCATGCGGTAGCCGCGCGGCGTGACCGGGAAGCGCAGGCTCTCCACGTCCGCGCGGCCCACCGGGCGGTTCGCGGGCAGCGGGTCCTGGAGCCGCTCGGGCGCCACCTCGGGCAGGGGGGCGCTCTCGCCGCCGCCCACCACGGCCAGGGTCACCGCGGCGACCACGACGGCCAGCGCGACGACCAGGAACAAGAACATCACCATCGCCAGGGGTCCCCACGCTCGTTACCGGTCGCTGTGCCGGAAGCAGAATCTGTCAGGCTCCGATCGTGCCATGCGAGTCCGACAGTTAGGGTCACAGGCGGCCGTACAGCGGGACGTACTAGGAAAGGTCACAGCGGATGCTCAGGCTGGGCAGGCGGGAATTCGGGCCGCACGAGCCGGTGGTCATGGCGATCGTGAACCGGACGCCGGATTCCTTCTACGACCAAGGAGCCACCTTCCGCGACGAGCCGGCCCTGGCACGTGTGGAACAGGCGGTGGCCGAGGGCGCCGCGATCATCGACGTCGGCGGGGTCAAGGCCGGGCCCGGCGAAGAGGTCACGGCCGACGAGGAGGCGCGCCGGACGGTCGGTTTCGTCGCGGAGGTACGGCGCCGGTTCCCCGATGTGATCATCAGTGTGGACACCTGGCGGGCCGAGGTCGGCGAGGCCGTGTGCGAGGCGGGCGCGGATCTGCTGAACGACGCGTGGGGCGGGGTCGACCCGGGGCTCGCGGAGGTCGCGGCGCGCTACGGGGCGGGACTGGTGTGCACGCATGCCGGGGGCGCGGAGCCGCGGACGCGCCCGCACCGGGTGACGTACGACGATGTCGTGGCCGACATCCTCGATGTGACCCTCGGGCTGGCCGAGCGGGCGGTCTCACTGGGCGTCCCGCGGGAATCCGTGCTGATCGATCCCGGGCACGACTTCGGGAAGAACACGCGGCACAGTCTGGAGGCGACGCGGCGGCTGGACGAGATGGTGGCCACGGGGTGGCCGGTGCTGGTGTCGCTGTCCAACAAGGACTTCGTCGGTGAGACGCTGGACCGGCCGGTGAAGGAACGGCTGATCGGTACGTTGGCGACGACCGCCGTCTCCGCGTGGCTCGGGGCGCAGGTGTACCGGGTGCATGAGGTGGCCGAGACCCGGCAGGTGCTGGACATGGTGGCGTCCATCGCCGGGCACCGGGCCCCCGCCGTGGCACGCCGGGGCCTGGCCTGACCGACCGGGCGGCTCCGCCCCCTGACCGACCGGGCCACGGCCCATCCGCCGCCGGCCCACAGCCAACCCACCGCCGGCCCACGGCCAACCCGCCGCCGGCCCACGGCGAACCCACCGCCCCTCCCGGTCGGCCGAGACACGAAGGCGGTGGGCCGGGCCGGGTGGACAGGTGGGCGACGGCGTGGGGAACGGCCCCGCGCTAGCGGCCCGCCTCCTTCGACACCAGGGCCACCGCTTCCTCCACGTCGTCCGTGAGGTGGAACAGCAGCAGGTCCTTCTCCGCCGCCTTGCCCTGGGCGATGAGTGTGTCCTTGATCCAGGACACCAGGCCGCCCCAGTACTCGCTGCCGAAGAGGACGATCGGGAAGCGGGTGACCTTCTGCGTCTGGACCAGAGTCAGCGCTTCGAACAGTTCGTCCAGGGTGCCGAGGCCGCCGGGCAGGACCACGAACCCCTGGGCGTACTTCACGAACATCATCTTGCGGACGAAGAAGTACCGGAAGTTCAGCCCGATGTCGACGTACGGGTTCAGCCCCTGCTCGAAGGGAAGTTCGATGCCGAGCCCGACCGAGATGCCGCCCGCCTCGCTCGCTCCCTTGTTGGCCGCTTCCATCGCGCCCGGGCCGCCGCCCGTGATCACCGCCCAGCCGGCCTCCACCAGGCCCCGGCCGAGCCGCACGCCCGCGTCGTACTCCGGTGACTCCACCGCCGTCCGCGCCGAGCCGAACACGCTGATGGCGGGCGGGAGTTCGGCGAGGGTACCGAAGCCCTCGATGAACTCCGACTGGATGCGCAGGACCCGCCAGGGGTCGGTGTGGACCCAGTCCGAGGGCGCGCGCTCGTCCAGCAGCCGCTGATCGGTCGTGCTGGGCGTCACCTGACCACGCCGCCGGAGGACCGGTCCGAGCCGCTGCTCGTCCGGCGGCTGCTTCTTCCCCTCGGGGTTTCCGGTAGCCATGTGCGCTCCCTCCGCTTGCCGGTAGTTCGATCTCAGACTAGATCGAGCCGGGTTACGGAGGGGGGACATGCGGATGTCCGCGGTGCGTGCGCCGCACCGGCGCCGTGCGCCCTTCTCAGGCGGTGAGCCAGTTGCGCAGGCGCTCCTCGCCCGCCAGGACCTTCGCGGTCTCCACGCGCTCGTCCCGCTTGTGGGCCAAGTGCGGGTTGCCGGGGCCGTAGTTGACCGCGGGGACGCCGAGCGCGGAGAAGCGGGACACGTCCGTCCAGCCGAACTTGGGCCGAGGGGTGCCGCCCACCGCCTCGATGAAGGCCGCCGCCGCCGGGTGGGAGAGGCCGGGCAGCGCGCCGCCGCTGTGGTCGTCGACCACGAACTCCTCCACGCCGCAGTCCGCGAAGACCTCGTGGACGTGCGCGATCGCCTCTTCCTCCGTGCGGTCGGGGGCGTAGCGGAAGTTGACCGTCACCACGCACTCGTCCGGGATGACGTTGCCCGCCACTCCCCCGCTGACGGCCACCGCGTTCAGGCCCTCGTGGTACTCCAGGCCGTCGATGACCGGCCGGCGCGCCTCGTAGGAGGCCAGGCGGGCCAGGACGGGGGCCGCCGCGTGGATGGCGTTCGAGCCCATCCAGGAGCGCGCCGAGTGGGCCCGCTCGCCCTTGGTCCTCAGCAGCACCCGCAACGTGCCCTGGCAGCCGCCCTCCACCTCCCCGTCGGAGGGCTCCAGCAGGATCGCGAAGTCGCCCGCCAGCCACTCCGGGTGCGCCTCGGCGATGTGCCGGAGGCCGTTGCGCTCCGCCTCGACCTCCTCGTTGTCGTAGAAGACGAAGGTCAGGTCGCGGTTGGGGGCGGGGACCGTGGCCGCGATCCGCAGCTGCACCGCCACGCCCGACTTCATGTCACAGGTGCCGCAGCCCCACAGCACGCCGTCCTCGTCCAGCCGCGAGGGGACGTTGTCGGCGATCGGGACGGTGTCGATGTGGCCCGCCAGGATGACGCGCTCGGCGTGGCCCAGGTCGGTACGGGCGATCACGTTGTTGCCGTAGCGGTCCACCGTCAGGTGCGGCAGGGCCCGCAGGGCGGTCTCGATCGCGTCCGCGAGCGGCTTCTCGGTGCCGCTCACGGACGGGAAGTCCACGAGCCGCGCGGTGAGGGAGGCGGCGTCCAGCGTGAGATCAAGGGAGGTGTCGGCCATGGCCACGACCCTAGCGCGCCGCTCAACGGGGCCGGGCGCGGGCGCGTGTCGCGGACCCCCCGTGAGGGCCGGGCAGGGCTCCAGTACCTTGTACGCGTGTCAGACCCGTCCCCCACTCCTCCCAAGCGTCGCGGTCGCCTCTTCCGTTTCACCGCGGCCCTGCTGGTCCTGTGCGGTGTCGCCGCGTACCTCGTGGTGCAGTACATCACCGGAGGCGGCGGAGCGCGCGGCTGCAAGGTGGTCTCGGCCTCCGGCGACGGCGCGTCGTACGAGTTCACGCCCGAGCAGGCGGTGAACGCGGCCACGATCGCCGCCGTCGGCACCGGACGCGGGATGCCCGAGCGGGCCGTGACGATCGCGATCGCGACCGCCTTGCAGGAGTCGGGGCTGCGGAACATCGGGCACGGCGACCGGGATTCGCTGGGCCTGTTCCAGCAGCGGCCCTCGATGGGCTGGGGCACCGAGCGGCAGATCATGGACCCGGCGTACGCGGCGGGCATCTTCTACGCGCACCTGGACAAGGTGCCCGACTACACCGATCTGCCCCTGACGGTGGCCGCGCAGCGGGTGCAGCGCAGCGGCTACCCGGAGGCGTACGCCAAGCACGAGCCGGACGCCACACTGCTGTCGGCGGCCCTGACGGGACGGGCGGCGGCCACGCTGACGTGCGACGGGCGCCCGCAGCGCACGGCCTCGGCGACCGGTCCGGACGCGGTTCGGGCCGCGCTGGTACGGGACTTCGGGCGGGACGCGCTCCAGGAGACCGGCGCGGAGGTGGGCGGGACGCCCGTCCCGTCGCCGTCTCCGTCGCCGAGCGTGACCGCGACCGCGCACGGGCGGACGGTGACCGTTCCGGTCGCCGAGGGCACGAAGCCGGACGCGAGCGGGCGGGACGAGCGGGCGCGGGGCTGGCAGCTCGCACAGTGGGCGGTCGCCAACTCCTCGGCCCTGCACATCCAGCGGGTGTCGTACGCGGGGCGGGAGTGGACCGCGGGGAGCGGCGGCGGCGAGTGGAGGACGGCAGGCCCGGAGGGGGCCGCCGGGGCGGAGCGCTCCGCCGGGGCGAGGGGGTCCGTGGGGGCGGAGCGGTCCGTGGGGGCGGTCCGGATCATGACCGGACAGTAGTTCGGCGGATCACTCCGGCGGGTTGTGCGGTGCCGGACGGCCCGGCCGCCCTGGCGGGTGGCACACCTGTCGCGGAAACCCTTGGAAATCAAGGGCCGGAAGGATTCTGCGCAGGTGCGGGCAGACGCTCTTTGCCCGTTTTTATCCACACCTGATAATGCGATGCGTTATCCATTCTTTACCTGGAGCGTCCGCAACCTTCGCGGCCTTCGAGCGGTAGTCACGGCGTCCGAGCCGGACACCGGCCCGGACACAGACAGCGTTCTCTCCCGTCGAATGGAGCATCATGTCCCTCCCTCTGACCCGCCGGATCGCCCGTGCCGCGCTGCTCGTCGCAGCGGGAGCGGCAGCCGGGGTCGGTGCGGCCGGCTCCGCCGGTGCGGCCACGAATCTGCCGGCGGCGACCCCGAACCTGGGCGGTGTGACCGCACTGGACGGGGCGCACGTCGGCAACGCCGTCGACGGTGCCGCCCAGAACGTCACCTCGCTCGCGGGCAACGCGGGCGGCAAGGCGGTCGAGCAGACGGTGCCGGCCGCGGGCAAGACCGGCGGCGGTGCCGTGAAGAAGGCGGCGCCGGTGGCGCAGAAGGCCGCGGGGGACGCGGCCGGGACCGCCGGGGGTGTCCTCGGGGACGCCGCCGCCGGTGCGACGAAGGGTGGGCTGCCGACCAAGGGACTGCCGACGTCGTCCCTGCCGACCAAGGGCCTGCCGCTGGGCGGCTGAGCACCCGGCTTGAGGACCGGTGGGGCCCAGGATTCCTTCCTGGGCCCCACCGGCTTTTGTCGCCGCACCGGCCCCCGGACTTTTGTCGCCGCACCGGCTCCCGGGCTGTTGTCGCCGCACCGGCCGGGGCCGGGCGGTCCGGCTACGCCGTCAGGCGGGACACCGCCGCCTGGACGCGTTCGTCCGTCGCCGTGACGGCCACGCGGACGAAGTTCTCGCCCGCCTCGCCGTAGAAGTCGCCCGGGGCCACGAGGATGCCCAGGTCGGCCAGGTGGGCGACCGTGGTCCAGCAGGACTCGTCGCGGGTGGCCCACAGGTAGAGGCTCGCCTCGCTGTGTTCGATGCGGAAGCCCTTGGCGAGGAGAGCCGCCCGCAGGACCTCGCGGCGGGCCGCGTAGCGCTCGCGCTGCTCCCGGACGTGGGCGTCGTCGCCGAGGGCGGCCACGACCGCGGCCTGTGTCGGCGCCGAGGTCATCATGCCGCCGTGCTTGCGGATCTCCAGCAGCGGACCCAGGACCGCCGGGTCACCGGCGATGAAGGCCGCGCGGTAGCCGGCCAGGTTGGAGCGCTTGGAGAGGCTGTGGACGGCGACGACGCCGTCGTAGGAGCCGCCGTTGACGTCCGGGTGCAGGACCGAGACCGGGTCGGCCTCCCAGCCCAGCTCCAGGTAGCACTCGTCGGAGAACACCAGGACGCCGTGTGCGCGGGCCCAGGCGACGATCTCCGTCAGCTCCTGCTTCGACAGGACCTTACCCGTCGGGTTGGACGGGGAGTTCAGCCAGAGGAGCTTCAGGTTCGCCGGGTCCAGCTCGCGCGGGTCGTCGTAGACCTCGTAGTCGGCGCGGGCCAGTCGGGCGCCGACCTCGTAGGTGGGGTAGGCCAGGCGCGGGTGGGCGACCTTGTCGCCGGGGCCGAGGCCGAGCTGGGTCGGCAGCCAGGCCACGAGTTCCTTGGAGCCGACGACCGGCAGGACATGGCGGTGGGTGACCCCCCGGGCGCCCAGGCGGCGCTCCAGCCAGCCGGTGATCGCGTCGCGCAGGGCGGGGGTGCCCCAGACGGTCGGGTACCCCGGGGAGTCGGCCGCGTCGATCAGGGCCTTCTGGATCAGCTCGGGAACCGGGTCGACCGGTGTGCCCACGGAGAGGTCGACGATCCCGTCGGGGTGCGCGGCGGCGGTCTTCTTGTACGTCTCCAGCTTGTCCCAGGGGAAGGTGGGGAGCCGGTCGGAGACTGCGGACACGGGAATCAGGCTCACTTTCGTACGGTGCGGCAAACGCCTCGGTCCCGTACGGCGGTGATCGGGACGATCGGGCCGTACGGGACCGAGGCGGCGCTCTTCACGGGCCGCTTGGCGCTTGGACGGTCACTCGCCCTGCGGCGGCAGCGCGGCGACGAAGGGGTGGTCGCGCTCGATCAGCCCCAGCTTGCTGGCACCGCCGGGAGAGCCCAGGTCGTCGAAGAACTCGACGTTCGCCTTGTAGTAGTCCTTCCACTCCTCCGGAGTGTCGTCCTCGTAGAAGATCGCCTCGACCGGGCAGACCGGCTCACAGGCACCACAGTCGACGCATTCGTCCGGGTGGATGTACAAGGACCGCTGGCCCTCGTAGATGCAGTCGACCGGGCACTCCTCGATGCACGCCTTGTCCTTGACGTCGACACAAGGCTGCGCGATGACGTAGGTCACGCTGTCGTTCCTCCTCGATAGGGCGCTGGCGGGCCTCCTCAGGCTCCGCCGCCTGGCGCGCGGGAGCGCGGCGTCGTCGATGCCCGCCCCTAGTATCTCCGTTCCGGAGCACGATCCGAACAGGAGGGGTGAACTGACCAGTGGAAATCTCGGCGGCAGGACGCCTGGAAGTCCGAATCACCCCTGCTGACGTGGGGAAACGGGTCTCCGTAAGGCGCTTGGGCGAACCCGGTGCTGGGCCGGAGAAGTTCACTGACACGGTTGGTGTTCTCACATCATGGGACAGCGGCGTGCTCATGATCACACGTCGGGACGGGGAAAGTGTCAGAATCCCGCAATCCACGCTGGTAGCGGGGAAGGTCGTACCGACCGCTCCGGCGCGCCGCCGCGGCCCCGCCGCCTCCTACCCGGAGCTCGCGCGGATCGCCGCCCGGGCGTGGCGGCCGGTGGAGAGCGAGCGGCTCGGCGAGTGGGAGCTGCGGGCCGCCGACGGCTTCACCAGGCGGGCCAACAGCGTGCTGCCGCTCGGTGATCCCGGGCTTCCGCTCGACGCGGCCCTGGACGCCGTACGCCGCTGGTACGGCGAGCGCGGCCTGCCCGCCTACGTGCAGACCGCGACCGGCGCCGAGGGCACGCAGGAACTGCTCTGCGCGGAGCTGGAGCGGCGCGGCTGGGTGCGGGAGGTGACCGCCGAGCTGTGGACCGGCGCCCTGGCCCCGCTCGCGGACCGGGCCGGGGGCGCGGATGTGGTCCTGTCCCGGACGGCGGACGAGCCATGGCTCGCCCGGTACCAGCGCAAGGGGGTGCGCGAGGTGGCCCTGCGGGTGCTCGGGTGCCGGTCCTCCCGCGCCGGCGACGCCGGGAACGAGGCAGGCCCGTCGGTGTGGTTCGCCGCCGTGCCCGGCGCTGAGGGTGAGCCGTCGGCGGCGATCGGGCGGTGTGCCGTGGACGGGCGGTGGGCCGGGTTCGCCGCCGTCGAGGTGGACCCGGCCCGGCGGCGGCTGGGCCTGGCCACCGAGGTGATGGCCGTACTGGCCCGGCGTGCGCTGGACGAGGGTGCCTCGGCGGCCTGGCTCCAGGTGGAGGCGGACAACGAGGGCGGCCGGGCGCTGTACCGCGCGCTGGGCTTCCTGCCGCATCACGCCTACCACCACTACCGGGCTCCGGAAGGGCCGAAGACGCCCTGTGGCCCCGGACGGTCGTAGAAACCGCTGTGGAAGGGCATGAGCCTGGCATGCGCCACCCCTATCTGCCGCCCCCGTACCCGCCCCGGCCGGAGCGCTCCGCCGAGCTGCGGCAGCGCTTCACCGAGGAGGCCCGGTCCGAGCGGCCGGACCTGTCGGCGCTGTGCCTGCTGATCGGCGCGGAGATGGACGGCTCGCTGGACGAGGCCGGCATCGACGCCGCGCAGGCGGAGCTGGACCGGCTGGCGGGCGAGCTGCCGTACCGGCCGGGCGGGCCCCAGGCGTGGGCGCAGGCCGTACGCCGGCTGCTCGGCGAGCGCTACGGGTTCCACGGCACGCCGGGCGACTACCAGCGGCCGGAGTCCTCCCTGCTGCACGAGGTGCTGCGGCGGCGGCGCGGCCTGCCGATCCTGCTGTCGGTGGTGTGGCTGGAGGTCGCGCGCCGGGCGGGGGCTCCGGTGTACGGGGTCGCGCTGCCGGGGCACTTCGTCATCGGGTTCGGGACGGCGGCGGAGCGGGTGCTGGCCGATCCGTTCGACGGGGGGCGGGTGCTGACCGGGCCGGACACCGAGCTGCTCGTGGTGGGCGCCACGGGTACGCCGCTGAAGCCCTCGATGCTCGAGCCGGCGCCGCCCCTGGAAGTCGTGCAGCGCATCCTGAACAACATCAGGGCGTGGGCCGCGGCGCGGCCGGAACGCTCCGATGTCGGGTTGCGCGCCGTGGAGTTGGCGCTGCTGATCCCCTCGCACCCGGCGCGGCTGCGCTACGAGCGCGGGCAACTGCTGGTGCAGCGGGGCGAGTTCGTCGCGGGTGCCGAGGAGCTGACCGCGTACGCCGACCTGATCGAGGTGGTCGACGAGTCGGCGGCCGGCAAGGTACGTCAGGAGGCGCGCATCGCACGGGCCAAGCTCAACTGAACCGGCTCCCGCAGGCGGTCACAGCCATCCCTGGTCCCTGGCTCCGAACCGGCTCCCGCAGGCGGTTCACAGCCATCCCTTGTCCCTGGCTATCCGTACCGCCTCCGCCCGGTTGCGCACCGCCAGTTTCTGGATGGCCGTCGACAGGTAGTTGCGGACCGTGCCCTGGGAGAGGTGCAGGGACCGGGCCAGTTCGGCGTTGGTGGAGCCGTCGGCCGCCGCGCGGAGCACCTCGCGTTCGCGCTCGGTGAGCGGGTTCGCGCCCTCGGCGAGCGCGGCGGCGGCCAGGGTGGGGTCGATGACCCGCTCGCCGGCCAGCACCTTGCGGATCGCCTCGGCGAGCTGGGCGGCCGGGGCGTCCTTGACGAGGAAGGCGTCGGCACCCGCCTCCATGGCGCTGCGCAGATAGCCGGGCCGGCCGAAGGTGGTGAGGACGACCAGCTTGACCCGCGGGAACGCGCGGTGCACCCGGGCCGCGGCCTCGATGCCGGTACAGCCGGGCATCTCGATGTCGAGCAGCGCGACGTCCACGCCGTGCGCGCCGACGGCGTCGAGCACCTCGTCACCGCGCGCGACCTGGGCAACGACCTCGATGTCGTCCTCCAGGCCGAGGAGCGCGGCCAGCGCCTCGCGGACCATCGACTGGTCCTCGGCCAGCAGGACCTTGATCGTGCTCGTCATGCCCCGGATCCTACGTCGGCCGCGGGGGCCGTGGGCACGCGGGCGGCCAGCCGGAATCCATGCTTGACCCGGGCCGCCTCCAGGGTGCCGCCGGCCTTCTCCAGCCGTTCGGTCAGGCCGGTCAGGCCGTTGCCGGGTCCCTTGCCCGAGCCGCCGGATCCGTTGTCCTCGACGATGAGTTCGAGCACCGGACCGTCCAGGGTCTGGCGGTGCGTCAGCTGGACGACGCAGCGGTCGGCGCCGCTGTGCCGGACCACGTTGGTGACCGCCTCGCGCAGCGCCCAGGCGAGGGCGGACTCGGACTCCTCGGGGACCGCGGTGAGGTCGGGCTCGGCGGGCACCTCGGCCACGACGCCGGCGGCGGTCAGGGCGACCTGGGTGCCGGCGAGTTCGGCGGCGAGCCGGGGCCGCCGGTAACCGGTGACGGCCTCCCGGACGTCGACCAGGGCCTGCCGGCTGACCTGTTCGATGTCGGCGACCTGCTGGGCCGCCTTGTCGGGGTGGTCGGGCAGCATCCGGCCGGCCAGCTCGCTCTTCAGCGTGATCAGGGAGAGGGAGTGGCCGAGCAGGTCGTGCAGGTCGCGGGCGAGGCGGAGCCGTTCCTCGTTGGCGGCGAGCTGGGCGACGGTGGCCCGCGCCTTGCGCAGTTCGATGGTCGTGCGCACCAGTTGGCCGACGCCGGTCATCGCGAACCCGATGAGCACGACGAGCAGGATCAGTCCCCGGGCCTCCGCCGCCTCGCCGAAGCGCAGGGCGATCAGGTACATCACCACGCCGGAGGCGGGGACGGCCCAGTAGGCCGCGCGCAGCGGCAGGGTCGCCCCCCAGGCGACCGACAGGTAGACGAAGAGGCCCAGCCAGGCGCTGCCGAGGGTGGCGGCCAGTACGGGGGCGAGCACGCCGAGGATGCCGCCCAGGGTGAGCACGGCCCGCGGGGAGAACGACCGGCCCATGTTGCGGTAGACCAGCGTCAGGTAGACCCCGACGAAGGCGGTGAGGCCGACCGCGCCGGCCACGGTGGCGCCGGCGCTGTGTCCGCCGTTGACCAGGTCCTCGACCGGCGAGCTGAGGAAGACCAGCCAGACCCCGATCCACAGCGTCTTGACCAGCACCTGACGCCGGTTGCCCGGCGGCCAGCCCACGGGCGGGTGCTTCGGCATTCCGGTCCGGTCTTCCGTCATCGTGCTCACGCCTTCAGCGTGTCCTTCCGGTACAGCCAGGCCGCGCCGCCCGCGAAGAGGACGAAGGAGACGGCGAGGACGGCGAGGTCCTGGGTGTGCGGTGCCTGGCTCTGTTCGATCGCCCGTCCCAGGGAAGCGTACGCATGGGTGGGCAGCCACTTGGCGATGTCCTGGAGCCACTGCGGGAACGTGGTCGTCGGCATCCACAGGCCGCCCAGCATGGACAGGCCGAAGTAGATGATCATGGTGATCGGGCGGACCGCGTCCCCGCTGGCGAGGTAGCCGAGGGCGACGCCGAGCGCGGCGAAGACCAGGCTGCCGGCCCAGATCGCACCGGTGAGGCCGAGCCACTGCCAGGCGTCGAGACGGACGTCCTTCACCGCCGCGGCGACCACGAACACCACCACGATGGACGGCAGGCTCACCACGGCCGCGCTGGCGGTCTTGGCGAGGACGTACCCGCGCCCGGGCAGGGTGGTCAGCCGCAGCTGCCGTACCCACCCGCTCTCGCGTTCCTTGGCGATGCGCTCGCTGTTGCCCATCAGAACGGCGGTCAGGGCGCCGAAGGAGGCCATGGAGACCATCATGTACGTCGGCAGGGTCAGGCCCGTGCCGTCGATCTTGGTGTGGCTGTCGGCGTTGCCCGCGATCAGCAGGAACAGTCCCGAGGGGTAGATCACGGAGAAGAACAGGAACTTGCGGTTGCGCAGGGCGCGGGACACTTCCAGTTTGATCAGGCTGTTCACGACTGCTTCGCCTCCTCGGCGGCGGTGATGGCGACGAATGCCTGCTCCAGGCCGAGACCGGCGACTTCGAGATTGCGGGGGTAGACGCCGAGGCCGTACAGGGCGTGGACGGTCGCGTCGGCGTCGGCGGACTGGATGCGGACGGTCTGGCCCGAGCCCGCGGCGGAGCCGCTGTTGGACACCGTGAGGGACGTGAGGAACGGCAGGCCGCGCAGGGCCGTCTCGTCGATCTCCCCCTCCAGGTCGAAGGAGACCCGGCGGGCACCGGCCTTGGCCTTGATCTCGGCGGCCGTGCCGTCGGCGAGGAGCCGGCCGCGGTGCAGCACGAGCACCCGGTCGGCGATGGCGTCGGCCTCTTCCAGGTAGTGCGTGGCGAAGAGGACCGTACGGCCCTGGTCGGCCTGTTCCCGCATGGTGGCCCAGAAGGCGTGGCGGGCGGTGACGTCCATGCCGGTGGTCGGCTCGTCCAGGATGATCAGGTCGCTGTCGCCGGCGGTGGCGAGGGCGAACCGGACCCGCTGGGCCTGGCCGCCGGAGAGCTTGTCGACCTTGCGGTCGGCGATCTGGGCGATGCCCGCGCGCGCCAGCACATCGGACACCGGGTACGGCCGCGGGTGCAGGGAGCAGGCCAGCTTCACCAGCTCGGCGACGGTGACCCCGTCCATCAGCCCGCCGCTCTGGAGCATGGCCCCCACCCGCCCGGCGACGATCGCCTCGCGCGGGCCGGTGCCGAACAGGCTCACCGTGCCGCTGTCGGCGGGCTTGAGGCCGAGGAGCAGGTCCAGGGTGGTGGACTTGCCGGCCCCGTTCGGGCCGAGGAGGGCAACGGTCTCGCCCGGGTACAGCCGGAGCGAGAGGCCGTCCACGGCCCGCACGCTCCCATACGTCTTGGTCACCTGGTCGAACCCGACCACCGGGGTGGTGGTGGCCGGTGCCGCTGTCGTCGTCATACCGACCATGCTGGCGGCGAGGGCCGGGTGCCGGGCAGTGTCGGCGGTCCCCCGTGCCGGATGACAGATGTCATGCGGATCGGATGACGGGCGTGCCGAGGGGGCGCCCCCGGCCGGGGGCGCCCCCTGTGCGACGACGGCTAGCTCGGGTTCGTGTCGATGACCGCGACCCGGTTGGTCTTGCTCATCAGCGCCGGGCGCAGGGCGGCGTAGACGTCCTGGGGGGTGACGGGCGTCTTCTTGCCGTTGCCGCGGGTGATGAGCACCCCGTCGAACGTCTGGCCGTACAGCTGCTCGAGGGCGTTCAGGTCGGGCTTGTCGACCAGCTTGCCGTCGACGGCCGTGACCTTGAGGAACTTCCACAGCGAGTTCTGCGGACTCAGGGGGACCGCGTGGGCCGCGTCCGTCTGCACGGTCACCCGGTCCGACATCGCCGGCTTCGCGAACTCCTTCATCATCCGGTCGACCTCGGCGTTCGAGACCGTCGGCTGCTTGGTGGTGGTCGGCACGGCGACCGGGGCCGGGCTGCCCGTCTCCACCAGCGCGCGGTAGGCCCGTTCGACCGCCTGGGTGGACCGGCCGGCGTCGACGGCCTTGCCCGCCTTGCCGTAGACGGGCACGGCCTTGCCGGACGTGAACTCGATGCTGCCGTCGGTGGCCGAGCCGGAGCCGGAGCCACCGCCGGCCTGCTGGAGGGCCGCCTGGAGCTTCTCCTCGTCCACCGGCATGACCGGCTCGACCACGCGCTTCTGCCCGAACAGGGAGCCGACGACGTGGACCGGGTTGTAGTCGCTCTTGGCCGCCTCGCTCGCCGTGGCCTGGTAGTCGAACTGCAGACCCGCGTTCTCCGGCGCGAGGGCGACCGTCTTGCCGCCCACGGCCAGTTTCAGCGGCTTGTTCACCCGGCTGCCGAAGGCGTCGTCCAGCTTCTTGACGGCGTCGTCGCGGGTGCCGCCGCCGATGTCGACACCGAGCACGGTGGTGCCCTTGGGCACGTCGGTGCGGTTCATCAGCAGTCCGGCGCCGTAGGCACCGCCCGCGACGACGACCACGCCGACGCCGAGCAGCACCAGCTTGCTGCGGCCCTTCTTCTTCGGCTTGGCCGCCGCCTTGGGCGCCGCCGGCTGCGGCTTGGGCGCCGCGGACCTCGCCGGGCCGTCGGCGTGGGCGCCGAACGGGGGCTTGGCGGCGCCGGGCACGACCGGGATGCCGCTGGTGACGGTGTGTCCGGAGACGTTGTCGGCGGCCGGGGAGCGGTAGCCGGGCGTGCCCTCCGGGGCCGGCTTCTGCGGGGTGAGGATCGCGGTGTCGTCGCTCAGCCCGCCGCCGGGGCCGACGCCTGTCGGACCGCCCGCCGGGTTGGCGCCCGGCCCGCCGGGGCCGCCGAAGCCGGCGGGGCCCTCGAGGTCGGCGAGGGCGCTGCGAGCGGCCGGGGTGCCCTGGCCGCCGAAGCCGGGGACCGCGGGGCCGTCGAAGGGCTCGCCCGGCGCCATGCCGAGGCCGCCGGCGGCCGGCGGGACGAGAGTGCCGTCGCCCGTGACCGGGCCGCCGGTGGGACCGGCGGGGCCCTGCGGACCGCCCGGTCGGCCGCGGCCACCGGGCCCGTCGAAGCCGCTCACGCCGCCGGGGCCGCCGTGCCCCTGGGCACCGCCCGCGGCACCGCCGTAGCCGTCGTGCCCGTTCGGGCCCGGCGTACCGGAGCCGAAGCCGTCCTGGCCGCCGGCGCCGGCCGCACCGGAGGCGAAGCCGTCGCCGTTCTCCGGCTGGTTCTCCGAGAAGTACGGCAGGCCGTCCCGGCGGGGCTCGCCGGAGCCGGGGCGGGAGCCGCCGCCCAGCGGGCCCGCGGTGAGCACCTCGGTCACGTCGAAGGAGCCGGTGCCGCCGCCGTGTCCCGGGGCGACGGGGCCGCCGGTGGCACCGGGCAGGCCCTTGCCGTTCGTTCCGCCGGAGCGGGAGCCGCCCGGCACGCTCATGGAGCCGACCACACCGCCCGGACGGCCACCGCCGGGACGTTTGCCGCCGGGACGGCCACCGCCTGGGGGCGCGCCGGTGGTACCGGCCGTGCCGGACGCACCCGGGGCACCCGTACGGGGGCTCACCGCGCCGGCGGAAGGGGCCGAAGGGGCGGAACCGCCGGGGGTCCCGGTGCCGTTCGTGCCGCCCGCGCCAGGACTGCCCTTGGCGGCGCCGGACTTGCGGGGCGCGAACCAGTCGCTGGTCCTCTCCTCCGGCTGGGCCGCGGACTCGGCCGGGGTCTCGGCGGTGCCGGTGGAGCCGGCGGGCGTCCGGTCGGCCGCGGGCCGCGGCTCGGCGGCGGGCGTCTCGTCCCTGGTGCCCTCACCGTCCCCGACGGGCGTGCGCATGACGACCGGGGGGATGGGCCGGGAGCCGGGGATGTTGATCCGGATCCGGGTCGTCAGCGTGGTCTCGGTCTTCTTCTCCTCCGGCCGCGTGCCCGAACGGCCGGCGTCCGGGCCGTCGTCGGGAGCCATGGGGGTCCCGTACGGCGGCGTGCCGGAGGGGTATGCGGCTCCGCCGCGCCCGTTGGGCCCGGAGGACGGAGTGTCAGTTTCACGGCTCAAGGCAGGTTCTCCCGGTTGGCTCCGCCGCCCGTTTCGACCTCACTGGGGGTACCCCCTGTTCGAGCGCAGTCGAGAACTTGGGGGAGGCTCGGCGGCGCGCACCACCATACTGGCCACTTCTGGCGCTTATCCCATGACCGCCGAGGAAACCCACACGGGACTCGCACGTGCGCCGCCCGGCGAAGTGGTACGTCACTTGGCAAGTCGGGCGGCACCGACGCCGGGTCGCCGCCCGGCACCGACGGTGGCACAGATCACAGCGAGGGCCATGCCGCCGAGCAGGAAGAGATACGAGCCGCCGCCCGCCCCGAACAGGAAGTCGCCTTCCGGACGCGTGGTGGTGAGCAGGACGACGGCGACGATCCAGCCCGCCGCCGGGGCGACCGCTCCGCTCCGGCTCCCGGTGGCGTACGACCCGCCGAGGAAGAGCCCGGCGGCGCCCGCGAGGGCGAGCAGCAGCCCGCCGGGGAACCAGGCGGGCTGCACCAGGGTCCCGGCGAGGCCCGTGACCGCGCCGAGCAGGAAGAGGCCGAGGTGGGCGGCGGCCCGTCCGGGGGTGGGCGGGCGCAGTGGCTGGGCGAGCGGCGAGCCCGGTCCGCCGTCGCTCATGACGCCTCCTCGATGCCGGCGAACAGGTCGGTCTCCCCGCGCTGTCCCGTCCCGCGCACCAACTCGTAGTACTCGGTGGTGAACAGCGGCTGGGCGAGTTCGTTGGAGAGCGCGAAGTACGGCTCGGCCACCTCGATCTGGGTGGCGTGGGCGCGCATCGCGGCGGCCTTGGCGGCGGCGTGCTCGGTGCCGTCGATCGTGGTGGTGATCCGCTCGTCGTCGACCACGCCCGGTACGTCGTCCACCACAGCGCCCTTTTCGAACGGCAGTGCGGCCAACTCGTCCTGGAGGCGGGCGAAGGCGGCCTCCACGACGGAGCGCGGGACACGGTTCCAGTACACCTTGTCGACCCGGTGGCCCCGTTCGGCCGCGAGGTCGACCGCGCGCATGGCGACACGGTGGGCCTGGATGTGGTCCGGGTGGCCGTAGCCGCCGTTGTCGTCGTAGGCCACGAGGACCTGCGGGCGGACCTCCAGGATCACCTCGGCGAGCCGGCCGGCGGCCTCGTCCACGTCGGCCTGCCAGAAGCAGCCGGGGTCTTCGTTGTCGGCGAGCCCCATCATTCCGGAGTCGCCGTACCGCCCGGCGCCACCGAGCAGCCGGCCGTCGGTGACCCCGAGCGCGGCCAGGGCCGCGCCCAGCTCGCCGCGCCGGTGCGCGCCCAGCGCGGGGCCCGTCAGATGCCGCAGCTCCGGCGGAATGACCTCGCCCCGTTCACCCAGGGTGCAGGTGACCAGAGTCACATGGGCACCCTCGGCCGCGTACTTGGCCATGGTCGCGCCGTTGTTGATCGACTCGTCGTCCGGGTGCGCGTGCACCAGGAGCAGACGTCGCGCGGGCAGTTCCGTCATGGGGTCAGCCTATGAGGCGGCCGGCCGGTTCACCGAACCGCGGCCGGTCACCCCTCGTCGTCGAGTGCGTGGGCGATGGCCAGGGCGGTCCGCTCGATCCAGTCGACGGCGTCCGTCACCTCCGCCCCGCCGATCGGGCGGCGCTGTTTCAGGTCGCCGTCGATCAGGTCTGCGTCGTGCGCGATTCTGTCGCGACGCCGGGTGATCTCCGGGTACCGGCCGCGGAGTTTCTACGCGTTGAGGAAACCGGCTCTCCCGCTTCCGGATACGGCCCCTCAGGAGTCGATCTCTGCCGCGTCGTCCTGGTAGCGCGGCAGGCCGTCCGTCGGAATGGTCCACTCCGCGATGGTGACGTCCTCGCCGTAGACGAAGTCCTTCCGGGTGGCGTAGCGGGGGCCGGCCGGGGTGGAGTGGATGTCGCTGAAGACCGCGCCGGTTCCGGTACGGGGGTCGAAGATCCCGTAGACGGGGATGCCGAGCAGCGGGTAGTCGCGCGTCTTGCCCACCCAGTCGTTGTCCGGGTTGGACCTGGAGACGATCTCGATGGCGGCGATGACCGTGCGGGGGTCGATCGAGCCCTTGACCTCCAGGTCGGTCCAGGCGATCACCAGCACGTCCGGGTGCCGCATGATGCCCTGGGGTACGTCCTCCACGTCAGGCGTGCCGTTGTGGGCCAGCAGCTCGTCCGGCATGACCTTCTCCAGACGGCGGCTGACGTGTGCGGCCGTGACCTCGTGGGGGCCTCCGGGCGACATCATGTCGTGGACGATCCCTTCCTTGGTGATCTCGAACTTGCCGGGCAACGTGTCGTCCATGGACTGCGTGAAGTCGCGCATGGCCCGGTACAGGCGGGAGGCGCCCTGCTGCGCGTCGTCGGGTGCGATGGTCATGGCGCTCGCTCCTCGTCGTCTGTGCCCAGGGGCAAGGATCGTCCCGTTCATGCTAGGCGGCCTCCTGGAGTTCGGTTCGGCAGTCGCGGCAGCGGGCTTCGGGTTCCGGCGAGCGGAAGCCGCGGTCGCAGCCGTCGCAGTTCCGCATGGGGTACCGGGCCGGTTGCGGGGCGGCCGGCGCCCGGAACGGGGGCGGGGGCGGCAGCTGGGCTGCGAGGCGGTGTGCCAGAAGGGCGGCGGGGCGGCGTACGCCCTCGGGTGGCAGGTCGGCGGTCAGGGCACGGCGTACGGCGGCGGGGGCGACGTCGCGCTCCAGCCAGGCGGCGACGCCGGAGGCCAGGTGGGCCGTGTCGCGGGCGGAGAGGAGCAGCCGGGGGTCGTGGCGGTGGAGGTCCGCGAGGAGGCCGGTGGCGGCCTCCAGAAGCGCGGGGGCGGCGTACGCGGGGCTCGGCACGGCGGGGAGCGGCTTGCGGGGGCCTGGCTTCTCGCGCGTCCTGCACGGCGTGCTCTCCTCGCACGGCTCCTGCCTCTGCGGTGCCTCCGCCGCCCGGGTCCGCGGACGGCCGGGGACCTCGGTGTGATGGCGGGCCGCGGCCGGCTGGTTGCAGGAGATCGTGCGGGTGACGATGCGACCGGTGGCCGTGCGGTGGCGTTCGCGCCGCAGGTAGCCGTGGGCCTCCAGCTCGCGCAGCGCGGTGGCGATGCGGGTGGCTCCCTCGGGGAACCGGGCGGCGAGGGTCTTGATGTCGGCCGGGGCGCCCTTCGGCAGCGACTGGAGGTGCACGCCGAGCCCGATCGCGAGGAGTGACAGTTCCCTGTGCTGGGCCAGGTGGTTGCCGACCACCGTGAAGCGCATGGTGTGGCGGGTGTTGTCGTGCTGGAGGCCGCCGGTGCGGTGGGCCGTGCCGGGCCGCCGGTTCGGGTGCCTGTTGCCGGTAACGCGGGCCTGGGCGTGCGGGGGCACGCTAGGGTTTTGGGTACCCATCGGGAAGTTTCTGCCTTCCTCGGTGGTCAGGCCCTCGCACTGGGATGCCAGTCCCGGCGGGGGCCGTCTCATGTCTGCGGTTGTGGTGGTGCGTTGCGCCGAGCGTCGGGCCTCGTGGGTTGCGAGGTCCAGCCGGTCCGGGGATGTTCACCCGCCCGAGTGAGTGCGGGCCACGGGCGGGAGGGGTGGGGCTTGGTGGGGTGCTTTCCCCGGCTTTCTTTGTCTTTCAGCCGCCGACGGCACCGGAGCACGTGGGGCCGGGTTCCGGTGCGGTGAGGGCGATCTCCGCCCAGACGGTCTTGCGCGGGAAGCGCCGAGGTTGACCTTGTCGAGGGCGATCAGGTCCTCGTAGCCGAACTCCTTGAACGGCCCGTTCCCCTGACCCGCTACCCCCGGACCCCCTCGTTCCACGACTGGCACAGCTCATGAAGCCGGGGAGCGGGGCGGCGGAACGCGACAGCCGGCGACGAGATCAGTACGTCGGTCGGCCCGTCGGGTCCGTCGCCCCGCCCGCCGTCAGAACTTGATGCTGCCGATCATGCTGGCGACATTCGTCGTCAGCTCGTTGATCGTCGGGGCGACGGTCGAGGAGGCGAGATAGAAACCGAGCAGGACGCAGACGACCGCGTGGCCGCCCTTCAGCCCCGACTTCTTGACCAGCAAGAAGACGATGATCGCCAGCAGCACCACCGCCGAAATCGAGAGTGCCACGGCGGCTCACCTCCAAAGATCCCAGGGGACGCGGGTTCTAGATCAGTTGAGCAAATCCATGCAGACGCCAGCAGGTTCATACCCACAGTGCGGTAGTGATCATAACTATCCGTACTCGCGCATCGCTCGGCGCACGGCCGCACAAGGGGGCGCATGGCCAATATGGTCGGGGTATGACGACCGAGGCTGACTCCTTCCCCCGTCGGCACGCCCGGACCCAGCGGTTCACGCTCGGCGCGCCGCGTGCGTTCACCGTGGCACCCGACGGTTCGCGTGTCGCTTTCCTGCGTTCGGGCTCCGGCACCGACCGGGCCAACTCCCTGTGGCTGCTGGACCTTCCGGACGGCACCGAGCGCCTGGCGGCCGACCCGGGCGTACTCCTCCGCGGCGCCTCCGAAGAGCTCTCCGCCGAGGAGCGGGCCCGCCGGGAGCGCAGCCGTGAGGGCGGCGCCGGCATCGTCGGCTACGCCTCTGACAGCGCCCTGGAGTTGGCTTCTTTCTCCTTGTCAGGGCGGCTTTTCACGGCGGAGCTGCGGGCCGGCACGGCGCGTGAACTCCGTGTTCCGGGGCCGGTGATCGACCCGCGCCCGTCCCCCGACGGCCGGTACGTCGCGTACGTCTCGCGGGGCGCCCTGCGGGTGGTGGGCGCGGAGGGGGACGGTGACCGGGCACTGGCCGAGCCCGAGTCGGCGCGGGTCTGCTACGGCCTCGCGGAGTTCGTCGCGGCCGAGGAGATGGCACGCACCCGCGGCTTCTGGTGGGCGCCGCGGTCGGACCGGCTGCTCGTGGCGCGCGTGGACGACACGCCGGTGCGGCAGTGGTGGATCGCGGATCCGGCCCACCCCGACCGTGAGCCAAGTAACGTCAGGTACCCCGCGGCGGGCACCCCGAACGCCGACGTACGACTGTTCGTCATCGGTCTCGACGGGGAGCGCACGGAGGTCGCGTGGGACCGGACCCGCTATCCGTACCTGGCACGTGTGCACTGGTCAGAGGCGGGTGCGCCACTGCTCCTCGTCCAGGCGCGGGATCAGCGCAGCCAGCTGTTCCTGGCGGTGGATCCGGACACGGGGGCCACCCGGATGGTGCACGCGGACGAAGATCCAACTTGGCTTGAACTGTTCGCTGGTGTGCCCTGCTGGAGCCCGTCGGGGCAGCTCGTCCGGATCGCGGACGAGGGCGGCGCACGCGTGCTGGCGGTCGGTGAACGGCCGCTGACCAGCGCCCAGTTGCACGTCCGTGCGGTTCTGGACGTGGGTGCGGACGACGTACTCGTTTCCGCCTCGGCGGGCGCGGAGGCGGAGGCGGAGGCGCCGGAAATTGGCGAAGTCCATGTGTACCGGGTGAACGAGCTGGGCCTGGAGCGGCTGTCCCAGGAACCCGGTGTGCACACGGCGGTGCGCGCCGGGGGTGTGACCGTCCTCGTGTCCGCGGCCCTGGACAGGCCGGGCGCCCGTGTCCAGGTGCTGCGTGACGGAAAACCGGCGGCCGCTGTCCGCTCGTACGCTGAAGATCCCGGTTTGTCCCCACGGGTGACCCTCACCGAAGGGGGCGCACGCAAAATTCCGTGCGCCGTGCTTATGCCACGGGACTACCACGGTGACACTCCCCTGCCGGTTCTGCTGGACCCCTACGGTGGCCCGCACGGGCAGCGGGTGGTGGCCGCGCACAACGCCCATCTGACCTCCCAGTGGTTCGCCGACCAGGGCTTCGCCGTGATCGTCGCCGACGGCCGGGGCACCCCGGGCCGGTCGCCCGGCTGGGAGAAGGAGGTCCGGGACGACTTGGCGGCCGTGGTGCTCCAGGACCAGGTGGACGCGCTGCACGCGCTCGCCGGGCGGTACCCGCTGGACCTGGACCGGGTGGCGATCCGGGGCTGGTCCTTCGGCGGCTATCTGGCGGCGCTGGCGGTGCTGCGCCGGCCGGACGTCTTCCACGCGGCGGTGGTCGGCGCGCCCGTGACCGACCTGCGGCTGTACGACACCCACTACCAGGAGCGCTACCTCGGCCACCCGGACGAGCAGCCGGAGATCTACCGCCGCAACTCGCTCGTCGACGACGCAGGCCTGGTCGACCCGGCCGAGCCGCACCGCCCGATGATGCTCATCCACGGCCTGGCGGACGACAACGTGGTCGTCGCCCACTCCCTGCGCCTGTCCTCCGCCCTGCTGGCCGCCGGCCGCCCGCACGAGGTGCTGCCGCTGTCCGGGGTGACCCACATGACCCCGCAGGAGGCGGTCGCCGAGAACCTGCTCCGCCTCCAGCTGGACTTCCTCCGCCGCTCCCTCCCGGCGGCCGCGCGCCCGTGAACCGCGTTAACGCACCGGCAACTTCACGGAAGCGGCACCGATATACGGACACGGAAGCCTGAACTCCGTACGGCCGTGCGGGTGCCGTAGACGGGCCGGGGTGCGCCATGTCACCCCGGCCCGTCGCCGTTCCGCCGGGACTCCCGCGACGGGGAGGGCGTGATCGACACGGCCTCCTCCGCGAAGTGGCACGCCGAGGGGTGGGCCGCGGGGCCGGCCGCGTCGCGGAAGACGGCGGGCACCGCCAGGGCCGGCACCTCCTGCGCACAGCGCCGCTGCGCCTTCCAGCACCGGGTGCGGAAACGGCAGCCCGAGGGGATGTCCGTCGGCGAGGGCACGTCCCCGGTGAGGATGATCCGCTCCCGCCGGTCACGGGCCTCCGGGTCGGGCACGGGCACCGCGGAGAGCAGGGCCTGGGTGTAGGGGTGCGTCGGATGCTCGTAGATCTCGGCATCCCGCCCGATCTCCACGATCCGGCCCAGGTACATGACCCCGACCCGGTCCGAGATGTGCCGGACGATCGACAGGTCGTGCGCGATGAAGACGTAGCTCAGGTCGAATTCCGACTGGAGCCGGTCCAGCAGGTTGATGACCTGGGCCTGGACCGAGACGTCCAGCGCGGACACCGGTTCGTCGGCGACGATGATCTCGGGGCGCAGCGCCAGCCCCCGGGCGATGCCGATGCGCTGGCGCTGGCCCCCGGAGAACTGGTGGGGATAGCGGTTGACGTACTCCGGGTCGAGTCCGACCACGTCCAGCAGCTCCTGGACCCTGCGGCGCCGGTCGCCCTTGGGGGCCACCTCGGGGTGGATCTCGTACGGCTCCCCGACGATGTCGCCGACCGTCATCCGGGGGTTGAGCGAGGTGTACGGGTCCTGGAAGACCATCTGGATGTTGCGGCGCACGGCTTTCAGGGCCCTGCCGGACAGCCGGGTGATGTCCTCGCCCTTGAACCGGATGGCGCCCGCCGTGGGGCGCTCCAGGTTGCAGAGCAGCTTGGCGACCGTCGACTTGCCGCAGCCCGACTCGCCCACGATGCCCAGGGTCTCGCCCCGGCCGAGCGTGAAGTCGACGCCGTCGACCGCCTTCACCGCGCCGACCTGCTTCCTGAACAGGACGCCCCGGGTCAGCGGGTAGTGCTTGACGAGGCCGCCGACCTCCAGGATCGGCTCAGTGGTCGGGGCCATGCAGGCACTCCCTCCAGAAGTGACAGGCGCTGCCCCGGCCGTCGGACACCGGGTACAGCGGGGGTTCGTCGGTGCGGCACACGTCCTGGGCCATCGGGCAGCGAGGGTGGAAGGAACAGCCCGGCGGGACGCGCATGAGGTTCGGCGGGAGGCCCTTGATGGCGTACAGCTGCTGTCCCTTGCGGTCCAGGCGGGGCACGGACTCCAGCAGTCCGCGGGTGTAGGGGTGGGCCGGGGCCTTGTAGAGGTCGCGCACGGGCGCCGACTCGACGATCTTCCCGGCGTACATCACCGCGATCCGGTCGGCGACGTCCGCGACGACCCCCAGGTCGTGGGTGATCAGGATCAGCCCCATGCGGTACTCGCGCTGCAACTCCGCGAGCAGGTCCATGACCTGGGCCTGGACCGTGACGTCCAGGGCGGTGGTCGGCTCGTCGGCGATGATCAGCGCCGGTTCCAGGGCCAGCGCCATGGCGATCATGATCCGCTGGCGCATGCCGCCCGAGAACTGGTGGGGATAGTCCCGCACCCGCTGCGCCGCCGCGGGGATGCGCACCCGGTCCATCAGCTCGACGGCCCCGGCCCGCGCGTCCTTCCTGGACGCTCCCCGGTGCACGACGTACATCTCCGCCAGCTGGTCGCCCACGGAGAGCACCGGGTTGAGGGCGGACAGCGCGTCCTGGAAGATCATCGCCATTCCGGCGCCCCGGATCCTGCGCCGCTGCTGCTCCTTCAGCTGCAGCAGGTCCTGCCCCCGGAACAGGATCTGTCCGCCGGTGATCCGGCCCGGCGGCATGTCCAGGATCCCCATCACGGCCTGCGCGGTCACCGACTTGCCGGAGCCGGACTCGCCCAGGACGGCCAGGGTCTCCCCCGCGTCGACCTGGTAGCTCACCCCGTTGACGGCATGGGCGACCCCGTCCCGGGTCCGGAACTCCACGTGCAGGTCCCGCACTTCGAGCAGCACGGCACCATCACCTCAGCTTCGGGTCGAGGGCGTCGCGGACCGCGTCGCCGAGCATGATGAAGGCCAGGACCGTGAGGGCGAGGGCGCCCGCGGGCCACAGCAGGGCGTGCGGGGCGTTGCGGATGTAGGGGGAGGCGGCGGAGATGTCGATGCCCCAGGAGACGCTGGGCGGCTTGAGGCCGACTCCGAGGTAGGACAGGGTCGCCTCCAGCGCGATGTACGTGCCGAGCGCGATGGTCGCGACGACGATGACGGGGGCCACGGCGTTCGGCGCGATGTGCCGGAGCAGGATGCGGGCGTCGGAGGCGCCCAGCGCGCGGGCGGCCTGGACGTAGTCGTTCTGCTTGGCGGTGATGACGGCGCCGCGGGCGATCCGGGAGATCTGCGGCCAGCCGAGCAGCACCATGAACCCGACGACCGGCCAGACCGTATTGGAGGTCACGACGGAGAGGAGGACGAGACCGCCGAGGACGACCGGGATGGCGAAGAAGACGTCGGTGACCCGGGAGAGCACCGAGTCCCAGACACCGCCGAAGTAGCCCGCCAGGCCGCCGAGCACCGACCCGAACAGGGCCACCCCGAGCGTGGCGCACAGGCCGACCGTGGCGGACGTACGGGCGCCGTAGACGGTGCGCGTGTAGACGTTGCAGCCCTGGCCGTCGTAGCCGAAGGGGGCGCCCGGTGCCGGACCGTCCTGGGCCTTGGCCAGGTCGCACGTCAGGGGGCTGCCGGAGGCGATCGCCGAGGGCCACAGGGAGATGACGACCAGGAAGACGATGACCAGGGCGGAGAGCAGGAACACCGGGTTGCGGCGCAGGTCCCGCCAGGCGTCGGACCACAGGGAGCGCGGTCTGCCGGCCGGTCCGCCGCCCTCGGGGCCGCGCGGCGTCTTCTCCAGCGTGACGGCCTCGCTCGCGCCGAGGTCCATCGCGCCGCCCATGCCGGTGCCGGCGATCGCGCCTTCGGGCTCGTACGGCTGGTCAGGCATAGCGGATCCTCGGGTCGAGTACGGCGTAGAGCAGGTCCACGAGCAGGTTGGCGACCAGGAAGACCAGTACGAGCACGGTCACGAAACCGACCACCGTCTGGGTGTTCTGGCGCAGGATGCCCTGGTAGAGCTGATAGCCGACGCCATGGATGTTGAAGATCCGCTCGGTGACGATCGCGCCGCCCATCAGCGCGCCGATGTCGGTGCCGATGAAGGTGACCACGGGGATCAGGGAGTTGCGCAGCAGGTGCCGGGTGATGACCCGGCGCCGGGGCAGGCCCTTGGCGATCGCCGTGCGGACGTAGTCGGACCGCTTGTTCTCGGCGATGGAGGTGCGGGTCAGCCGGGTGACGTAGGCGAGCGAGACGGATGCGAGGACCAGGCCGGGCACGATCAGCTCGTCGAAGGTGCCGTAGCGGACCGAGGGTCTGATCCACCCCCACTTGATGCCGAGCAGCAGTTGCAGCAGCAGACCGGTGACGAAGGTCGGCACGGAGATCACGACCAGGGTGGCCAGGAGCACACCGGTGTCGACGGGCCGGCCGCGCCGGAGTCCGGTGAGGACGCCCAGCGTGATGCCGATGACGATCTCGAAGAGGATGGCCACGATGGTCAGCCGGACGGTGACGGGGAACGCGGTCGCCATCAGTTCGGTGACCGGCTGGCCGTTGAAGGCCGTGCCGAAGTCGCCGGTGAAGACCTTCCTCATGTAGGTGAGGTATTGCTGCCAGAGCGGCTTGTCGAGGCCGAACTCGCGTTTCAGCTGGGCGGCCGTCGCCGGGTCGCAGGCCCGTTCCCCGCACAGCCCGGCGACGGGATCGCCCATCACGTTCACCATCAGGAAGATCAGCAGCGTGGCCCCGACGAACACCGGCACCATCTGGAGCAGCCGCCGGACGACATAGCGCCCCATGGCGGCTCAGCCGACCTTGATCTCGTTGTAGACCGGGACGCTGAAGGGGTTGAGCGCCACGTGGGACAGCCGGTCGGAGTAACCGGCGTTGCCGTTCTGGTACCACAGCGGGATGGCGGCCATGTGGTCCCGGACGACCTCCTCCGCCTTCTGGAAGCCGGCGACCGCCTTGGCGGTGTCCGTCTCGGCGTTGGCCTGGTTCACGAGACGGTCGAAGGTCCTGTCGGACCACTTGCCGTCGTTGGAGGAGGCGCCCGTGTAGTAGAGCGGCTGGAGGAAGTTCTGGATGAGCGGGTAGTCCATCTGCCAGCCCGCCCGGAAGGGGCCGGTCATCTTGTGCGCTCCGAGCTGGTTGCGGAAGTCGGCGAAGGTGCCGACCGGGTTGCCGACGCATGCCTTGTCGTTGCCGAGGGCGTTGTTGATGGAGTTGCACACGGCGTCCACCCACTCCTTGTGCGAGCCCGCGTCCGCGTTGTAGGTGATCTTGACCCGGCCGCCGGGGATGCCACCGCCCTCCTCGATCAGGGCCTTCGCCCGGGCGGGGTCGTACTCGCACGCCTTGCCGCACAGGCCGGCCTTGAAGCCGCCCTGCGTGCCGAGGACCGGGGAGGTCCAGTCGGTGGCCGGGGTCCGGGTCCTGCGGAAGATCGTGCCGGTGATCTGCTCGCGGTTGATCGCCATGGACAGGCCGGTGCGGACCTTCTCCGAGCCCGGCATGTTCCACGCCTTGTCGTAGTAGGGGAAGGCGAGGGTCTGGATGATGCCCGCCGGGGTGTTGATGTAGCGGTCGCCCAGGTCGCCCTTGACGTTCTTCAACTGAGCGGCGGGGATGTCGTCGGCGAGATCGAGGTTGCCCGCCAGGAGGTCGGTGTAGGCGGTGTTGCTGTCGGTGTAGACCATCAGGGTCACGCCGTCGTTGCGGGCCTTGTCCGTACCGGGATAGCCCTCCCACTTCCTCAGGTACATCTGGGAGCCCCTCGTGTAGGACTCGATGGTGTACGGGCCGTTGCCGACCGGTTTCCTCACCCAGGCCGCGTGGTCGGTGAAGAAGGCGCGGGGCAGCGGGGCGAAGGCCGCGTAGCCGAGGGTGTCGGGGAAGCCGGAGAACTTCTGGTTCAGTTTCACGGTGAAGGTGTGGTCGTCGACCGCCTTCAGCCCGGACAGCGTGTCGGCGCTCTGGCTGCCGCTGTCGGGGTGGACCTTGTCGTACCCGTCGATGTAGCCGAAGAAGTAGGCGTTCTTCTGGTTGTTCCGCAGGCTCGCCCCGTAGTTCCAGGCGTCCACGAAGGAGCGGGCGGTCACCTTCTCGCCGTTGGAGAAGGTCCAGCCGTCCTTGATCCTGACGGTGAAGTTCCGCGAGTCCCCGGTCCGGATGGACCGGGCCAGCCAGTCCTGGGCCTTGCCGGTCCTCGGGTCGTACTTCTTCAGGCCCCGGAAGATCATGTCGAGGACCTTGCCGCCCTGCACCTCGTTGGTGTTGGCAGGCTCCAGCGGGTTCTGCGGATCGCCCCAGGAGGAGCTGAGCACGGCGCCGCCGTTGCCGCCGCCGCTCGCGCCGCCGACCCCGCAGCCCGTGGCCGCGAGCGCCGTAGCCACCGCGCCTGCGGCCCATCGGGCGTGCGTGATGCCACGCATGGCGTCCCTCCTCCATGAGCCTTGAACGCTTACCGGTCGATATCGACACATACCGCGCATAGCTCATGTGCACTGCCCGATTGGGCGGCCTTTGGGGGGAGACGTCATCCGAATGCAGGCACCGCCCGCCCGGCGTCCTGATGATCTTGAGTGTCGAGCGCAATAGATCTTCGCGTAACGATGCCGAAACGTTGGATTGGGTCGTTCCGATGTACGCATTTCGACACTCCACCGTCCGTATATCGAACTCCTTGACCGATTCGCGCAGTTAGTCCGATGTGAAGCACGGATTGATTACGGCGTGCTACCCGCGTAGCTACGGAATGGTCAAGTATGAGCAAAGAAGGTAAAGAGAAAACCAAGGCGGTCGAGAATTTATTGACCTTGAATGAATTGCGTTGAAAAAGTCCGGCGTAGCCCGTAGGGGAGCGCCCTGCGGAGCCTTGACCCACAAGGCACGGAGCATCATGACCCCCGCAACCCCTTCCCCGGCCGCCCCACTTGAGGTGACCGACGAAGACACCGCCGCAACGGCGAAGCTCGGCAGCCCGAAGGGCGCCGAAAGCCGCTCTCCGGGACGGCTGGCCTGGATCCGCTTCAAGCGGGACAGGACGGGCGTCATATCCGCCTTTGTGGTGATCTTCTTCTTCGTCGTCGGCATCCTGGCGCCGCTCATAGCCAAGCTGTACGGCAAGGACCCGTACACCACGTACGGCATGAACATCCCGGGGCTGCTGAACGAGTTCAACTACCCCATCAAGGGGAACGGCGGCATCAGCTCCGACTTCTGGTTCGGCATCGAGCCGCAGCTCGGCCGGGACGTCTTCACCTTCCTGCTCTACGGCATCCGCAACTCGCTGCTGATCGCGACCGCCGCGGCCCTGCTGACGACCCTGCTCGGCGTCGTCGTCGGCATCACCGCCGGCTACCTGGGCGGCAAGACGGACTACTTCGTCGGCCGTGTGATCGATATCCTGCTGGCGTTCCCACAGACCCTGTTCTTCATCGCCTTCTGGCCGGTGGTCGTGGCGATCTTCGTCTCGCCGGAGGAGAACACCCCGGTCTGGCTGACCGTCACCAGCCTCATCCTCGTGATGACGGCCTTCGGCTGGGCCTCCATCGCCCGTCTGCTGCGCGGCGAGGTCCTCGCCCTGCGCGAGCGGGAGTTCGTCGAGGCGGCCAAGATCACCGGGGCGTCCCCGGCGCGCATCATCTTCAAGGAACTGCTGCCCAACCTGTGGACGCCGATCCTCATCCAGGCGACGCTGCTCCTCCCGGCCTATGTGACGGCCGAGGCGGGTCTCGCCTTCGTCGGCGTCGGCCTCACGGACCCCACCCCCGACTGGGGTGTGATGATCCAGAACGGCGCCAAGGTGTACCAGGACGACATCACCTTCATGCTCTTCCCGGGTCTGACGATGGTGATCTTCGTGGTCGCCTTCAACCTCCTCGGTGACTCGGTCCGTGACGCCCTGGACCCCAAGACCAAACGCTGAGTACCACCCCCGGCCGCGGCGACGGGGCCCTGCCGGGGCTTCCAGCACCACTTCGTTCCTCCACCAGAACAGGCAGCCATGTCCTTTTCCCGCAGAAACTTCCTGATCGCAACCTCTGTCGCGGCCGCGGGCTCGACGGTGCTGTCCGCCTGCAGCAGCGGTGACTCGGGCGGTAGCGGCTCCCGGAGCACCGGCGCCACGGAGTACACCGGTGCCAAGGTCACCATCGGCACCGCGTCCGACTCCACCGGTCCGGCCCCGGAGATCCCCGGCGCGAAGACGGGCGGCACCATCTACGGCCTGGCCCCGGACGACTTCTCGCACCTCGACCCGCAGCGCATCTACTACGCGTACAACTCCACAGTCGCGCTGCTGCTGCACCGCTGCCTGACCGGCTACAAGATCGACTCCTCCGGCAAGCAGAAGCTCGTCGGCGACCTCGCCACCGACACCGGCAAGGCCTCCGACGACAACAAGACCTGGACCTTCACGCTGAAGGAGGGTCTGAAGTGGGAGGACGGCAGCGAGCTGACCGTCGACGACGTCCGCCACGGCTTCGAGCGCTCCTGGGCGACGTTCGTCACCGAGGGCGCCGACTACGCCCAGCGCGCGCTGACCGGCAAGGGCGGCAAGTGGCGTGACGGCTACCCCGGCCCGTACGGCGGCAAGCACCTGGACTCGATCGTCACCGACAAGGCGAAGCGGACGATCACCTTCAAGCTGGCCGAGTCCAAGCCGGACTTCAACTTCACCCTGGCGATGCACTCCTACGCCGCCGTGCCGGTGAAGATGGACACCAAGGAGAAGTACGACAAGAAGCCGGTCGCCTGCGGTCCCTACAAGATCAAGGCTCACACCACCGACAAGTCGATGGTGCTGATCCGGAACAAGAACTGGGACCCGAAGACCGACTCGATCCGCAACGCCTACCCGGACGGCTTCGAGTTCCACTTCGGTGTCGAGACGCTGGACGGCGTCGACCGCCTCATCGCCTCCCAGGGCAACGACGCCTACGGTGTCTCCATCTACAAGGGCGTCCCGGCCGAGCGCATCCAGAAGGTCCTCACCGACCCGGACCTGAAGAAGCGCACCTTCAACGGCCTGCTCACCGGCACGTACTTCTACTGGATCAACACCAAGCGCGTCACCGACCTGAAGGTCCGCCAGGCCCTCATCCACGCCTGGCCGCTGCAGCAGATCCGGCAGATCTACGGCGGCCCGTCCGCCGGCGACTTCGCCACCTCGGTCCTCAGCCCCGACATCATCGGCTACCAGAAGACCGACCCGTACAACAAGTCGAAGAAGCCGCAGGGCGACCCGGAGGCAGCGAAGAAGCTGCTGAAGGAGGCCGGCAAGCTCGGCCAGAAGATCGTCTACGCCTTCCCGCAGGACCCGACCTACAACAAGACCAAGGTCGTCATCGAGAACGCCCTGAAGGCGGCCGGCTTCACCCCGGTCATCAAGCCGGTCGACTCGACGTCGTACTACGACCAGGTCCAGCAGGTCGACAACAGCTACGACGTGATGTGGGGCGGCTGGTCCCCGGACTGGCCGACCGCCTACACGATGATCCAGCCGCTGCTCGACGGCGACGCCATCGGCAACGGCAAGAACAACGTCTCGCAGACCGACGTCGACTGGATCAACGAGGGCATCAAGAAGAACGCGGTCATCCCCGACCAGATGAAGGCCGGCAAGGAGTGGGCCGCGCTCGACAAGCGGATCATGGAGGAGGTCGCCCCGATGATCCCCGAGACGTACCAGCGTCGCTTCTACGTCTACGGCAACAAGGTCGGTGGCGCGCAGTTCGACCCGAACTTCTCCGCGACCCTGCTGTACAAGACCTTCGTCAAGGCCTGACGTACGGCCCCCTAGGCGGGGCGGCCCAGGCGCCGCCCCGCCGTTTCACCCCCCTACGGCATCCGTCAGGAAATCCCAACTGCCATGTTCCGCTTCCTCGTCCGCCGGATCCTCGGCGCCGCGGTGATTCTGCTGATCATCAGCGCCCTGGTGTTCGTCCTGTTCTACGCCGCTCCGCGCGACCCCGCCCGCATCGCGTGCGGCAAGGTCTGCACGCCAGAGACCCTGGCCCTGGTGAAGAAGAACCTGGCGATCTCCGACCCGCTCCCCGTGCAGTACTGGGAATGGCTCAAGGGCCTGTTCGTGGGGCGGGACTACAGTTCGTTCGGTCACTGCGACGCGCCCTGCCTGGGCTTCTCGTTCCAGAACCGCGAGCCGGTGCTGGACACCATCCTGGACCGCTTCCCCACCACGATCTCCCTGTCCCTCGGCAGCGCCGTGGTCTTCCTGATCTTCGGTGTCGGCACCGGCATGCTGGCCGCCATCAAGCAGGGCAAGGCCCTGGACAAGATCGCCAGCTCCGCCTCGCTGATCGCGTCCTCGATGCAGATCTACGTCGTCGGTGTCTTCGCCACCTACCTCTTCGTCGACCAGCTGCACCTGCTGGACCGGGCGAGCTACACGCCGTTCACGGAGAACCCGGGCCAGTGGTTCTCGGGCCTGCTGGTGCCGTGGCTGGTGCTGTCGCTGATCTTCACGGCCAACTACACGCGTATGACGCGCTCCCAGATGGTCGAGTCGCTCAGCCAGGACTACGTGCGCACCGCCCGCGCCAAGGGCCTGTCCCGCCGCACGGTGTTCTTCCGGTTCGCCTGGCGCGGTGCGATGGGACCGATCGTCACGATCTTCGGTCTCGACCTCGGTGTGCTGCTCGGCGGCGCCATCATCACCGAGTCGACCTTCAGCCTCCAGGGCCTCGGCATGCTCTCGGTGAAGGCGGTCGGCACCAACGACCTGCCCATGCTGCTGGGCGTCGTCATGGTGGCCGCCGGCGCGATCGTCGTCTTCAACATCATCGTGGACGCCGTGTACGCCATGATCGACCCGCGCGTGCGCCTCGCTTAAGGAGAGACCCATGAGCACCCCCTTCCTCTCCGTCCGCGACCTCAAGGTCCACTTCTCCACCGAGGACGGCATCGTCAAGGCCGTCGACGGGCTCTCCTTCGACCTGGAGAAGGGCAAGACCCTCGGCATCGTCGGCGAGTCCGGCTCGGGCAAGTCCGTCACGAACATGGCGATCCTGGGCCTGCACGACCCGCGCAACACCGCCCTCGACGGCGAGATCCTGCTCGACGACAAGGAGCTGATCACCGCCTCCGAGAAGGAGCTGGAGCGGCTCCGCGGCAACAAGATGTCGATGATCTTCCAGGACGCCCTGGCCTCGCTGTCGCCGTACCACACCATCGGCGCGCAGATCGCCGAGACGTACCGCAAGCACACCGGCTGCTCCAAGAAGGACGCCCGGGTGCGCGCGATCGAGATGCTCCGCAGGGTCGGCATCCCGCAGCCGGACGCGCGGGTGGACGACTACCCGCACCAGTTCTCCGGCGGTATGCGCCAGCGCGCGATGATCGCCATGGCACTGGTCTGCGACCCCGAGCTGCTGGTCGCCGACGAGCCGACCACGGCCCTCGACGTGACGGTCCAGGCGCAGATCATGGACCTCCTGAAGGACCTCCAGCAGGAGTTCGGCACCGCGATCATCTTCATCACGCACGACCTGGGCGTCATCGCCGACATCGCGGACGACGTGCTGGTGATGTACGGCGGCCGGTGCGTGGAGCGCGGGACGAAGAAGGAAGTGCTGCAGAACCCGCAGCACCCCTACACGCTGGGCCTGATGAGCTCGATGCCGAGCCTGGACGGGCCGGTCGACGTACCGCTCTCGCCGATCCCCGGTTCGCCGCCCTCCCTGCTCAACCCGCCGTCCGGCTGCCGCTTCCACCCCCGGTGCGCGTTCGCCGACAAGGCGGCCGGCGGGCGCTGCTCCAGTGAGCGGCCCGTGCTGGAGATCGTGGACGGACGGGGGGCGGCCTGCCACCTGACGCCGGAGCAGAAGAGCGAGTTGTTCTCCGACCACGCCGCCGGCCGCAGCCACTGACGGATTTCAGACGGGACTTCACCACCATGAGCAGCACCACCCCCCTCCTGGACGTCTCCGGGCTCACCAAGCACTTCCCGATCAAGGGCGGCTTCCCCATCAAGCGGACGGTCGGCGCCGTCCAGGCCGTCGACGGGCTGGACTTCCAGGTCGGCGAGGGCGAGAGCCTGGGCCTGGTCGGTGAGTCCGGCTGCGGCAAGTCCACCACGGGCCGGCTCATCACCCGCCTGCTGGAGCCGACCGCCGGCAAGATCACCTACCGTGGCCAGGACATCACGCATGCCGGCCGCAAGCAGCTGGAGCCGATCCGCTCCGAGATCCAGATGATCTTCCAGGATCCCTACGCCTCGCTGAACCCGCGGCAGACGGTCGGCAAGATCATCTCCGGGCCGATGGAGATCAACGACATCAAGCCGGAAGGCGGCCGGGAGAAGCGCGTCCGTGAGCTGCTGGAGATCGTCGGCCTGAACCCGGAGCACTACAACCGGTTCCCGCACGAGTTCTCCGGCGGCCAGCGCCAGCGCATCGGCGTCGCCCGGGCCCTCGCCCTGGAACCGAAGCTGATCGTCGCCGACGAGCCGGTCTCCGCCCTGGACGTCTCCATCCAGGCCCAGGTCGTCAACCTGCTCCAGAAGGTGCAGAGGGAACTCGGCATCGCGTTCGTCTTCATCGCCCACGACCTGGCGATCGTCCGGCACTTCTCGCAGCGCGTCGCGGTCATGTACCTGGGTAAGATCGTCGAGATCGCCGATCGCGAGGACCTGTACGACAACCCGCGCCACCCCTACACGCGGGCCCTGCTGTCCGCCGTGCCCGAGGCCACGGTGGACGAGGTGCCGCGTGAGCGCATCCGGCTGACCGGTGACGTGCCGTCGCCGATCAACCCGCCCTCCGGCTGCCGCTTCCGCACCCGCTGCTGGAAGGCGACCGAGAAGTGCGCGACGGAGGCGCCGCCGCTGGTGCAGGCTGCCGGCAACAAGCCGGGTCACCTGACCGCCTGCCACTACCCGGAGACGGCGGACACCGTTCCCGCTCCGCGCCTCTCCAAGGACCCCGAGGCGGCGGCCTGACACACCCCTTTCCGTCAGCCGCCCCCTTTAGGAACGGACTTTCTCGGCCCATTGACCCGAGCCCATGAACGTCCGCTCCGGGGACGAGGGCCCGTGCCTCCCCAGGCACGGGCCCTCCTTCGTGTCCGGACGCGGCGTCAATCTCTGCTGACGGCAAAGGACTTCGGCAAGTGCGGCGTTCCTGACGCGCCGTTCAGCATCGTGTGTCACACTGCCGCGGTGGTGGATCACGTCTTTGCCGATCTCTCGCTCGCCGAACTGTACGACGGCCTCAACCCCTGGGGCCCGGGGGACGACTTCTACCTCGGGCTGCTGCGGGAGGCCGGGGCCGTGCTGGACATCGGGTGCGGCACCGGGCGGTTACTGCGGCGGGCCCGGGCCGAGGGGCACGGAGGGCGGCTGGTGGGGCTGGATCCGGCCGCCGCCATGCTCGTCCAGGCGCGACGGGCGCGACCCGATGTCGAGTGGGTGCTCGGCGATGTGCGGGTGCGCTGCTGGCGGCCGGAGTTCGACCTGGTCGTCACGACCGGACACGCCTTCCAGGAACTGGTGAGGGACGAGGAGATCCGGGTCTGTCTGCGCGCCGCCCGCGCGGCCCTGGCCGACGGGGGACGCCTCGTCTTCGAGACCCGCAATCCCGCCGCCCGCGCCTGGGAGCGCTGGACCCCGGACCGGGTGTACGAGACCACCGCCGCCGACGGCACCCCGGTGAAGGTGTGGCACGAGGTCGGGACCGTCGCCCCGGACCTGGCCCGGGTGCACTTCACGGAGTCCTACACCGCCCCCCACTGGCCGGCCCCCCGGGTCGTCCGCAGCGTCCTCCGCTTCCTGGACGCCGACACCCTGAACACCTTCCTGACGGAGGCGGGCCTGACCGTCGTCGAACAGTACGGTGACTGGGACGGGTCCCCGCTGACCCCCACCTCCCCGGAGATCATCACGGTGGCCCGGCGGGCCCAGCGCTGACGCGGCGGGCGCCGGTCCCGGATCACTACGCGGCGGCCTTCTGCCGAGCGACCTCGCGGACGCGTTCGCCGAGTTGCCGCACGCTCCGGCTCTTGCGGGTGGCCACGTGCCTCTTCAGGGTGTCGAAATGCTCGTCTCCGCGGGAGGTCGACAGGGCCGTGTAGTCGTCCAGGAACCGATCCCACGTAGCGCACGCGGCGTCGACATGACCGAGTTCCCATTGCCTGGAGGCGAGGAGGCCGTTGGAATGGACGCGGCCCTGACGCTCGTGTGCGGGACGGACCCGGTTGGACTGTTGCATCGCCTTGATGGAGCCGGGCAGATCACCCAGGGCATACAGGACACTGCTGACGTGGAACTGGTAGGCGGCCTGGTCGTATCCGCCTACGGCATCGTTACCGCCGTCGGCTTTCGACAAGGCGTCCTCGGTCTCCCGTAGCCTGTCGAACGCCTGGTGCCGGTCACCTACCAGAGCGGCGCCGTGCGCCTGCTGTCCGCGCAGGAATGCGACCAGGCGCGGGCCGGCCGCCGGTGCCGCTTCGGCAGCGGAGTCCGCCAGTTCCAGGGCCTTCGAGGCGTGTTTCAGGCTGGCCGCCTGCAAAGCCATGCCGCGCAGCGTCCGGCAGTAGGTGATCTGGTCGCCGCCTTCCTTGGCCAGGTCGAGGGCCTGTACGAAGTAGCGTTGTCCGAGACCGTGAGACCGCTCGTACATGGCCATCCAGCCGGTCAGATAGACGAAGTCGCTGGCGGCAGCGAGCAGATCGCTCTTCACCCTGCCCTTGGCGTCGGCGTCGAGCCACGGCAGGACGGTGTTCGCTAGGAACGCCGCAGCCATGGGACGGGCGTGACCGCCGCCGAGGTCGTCCAGAATCGTTGCGATGTGGTCCGTCATCCGCTGCACCGTGACGACTTCGCCCGCGCCGACGCGCACCGTACGCCCGGCCTTCACGTCGTCTTCGGCACGGTCGAGACGGTCGCCCAGATCGGAGAAGCCCGGGACCATCAGGGCCGCCGAATAGAGTCCGGTGGCAAGCACTCCGCGTCGTGACGGGTCCATGTCGCTCCTCACGAGATCCACCAGGTCAGCAGACATGCGCGCGTCCTCGCCGGGGAACCCGGCCTCCGCGAAGGTTACGACGCGACCGACCCGCCGCGAGAGTGCTTCGAGAACAGCCGCCCGTGCTTCCTCCTTCGGAACGCTTCCCTTGAGCCAGTGCGTGACCGTGCTGGCGTCGTAGTGCAGCTCGACTCCGGCCTCGGCGGCCGTACGGTTCACCGCTCGCGCCAGCTGCCCGTTTCCCCATTCGGCCTCACGCATCAGCGCGGCGAGAGCCGTGTTCGGTGTGCGTGCCATGTCCAGCTCCCCTGGCGTTCAACGCATTCAACGGCCTTACCAGCATGGACCGTTCTCACTGCGGGCGTACCCCCGTTGGATGGATATCAGCCGCCGGCAACACGGCTGCACGATACGGCGGCAGTCCAACGGGCCGGTCGCCCCACTCCAAGGAGACGACTACGTGACCACGACCGCCACGAGACCGATGTCAAAGGGCGATCCCGGCTATACCGAGACGATGCCCTGTGAACCGCAGTCCGCTAAGCGCGCCCGGGCCCTGGTGGCCACCGTGCTGAGAACCTGGGGGATAGGGGACCTGCTGGACGCCGGAATGCTGATCGTGGACGAGCTGGTGACGAACGCCATCGACCACACCCCCTGTCGCACGGTCCGGGTTGTGATCCGGCGCGTGTCCCGGGACCGGGTACGGATCGGCGTCGCCGACAGCTCCCGCGCGGTCCCCGGCGTCGGAATTCCGGACGAGGATTCCGAGGGCGGCCGTGGCCTGGTCCTGGTCGACGTACTGAGTGACCGCTGGGGGTACGACCTACATCCCACGTGGAAGCTCGTCTGGGCCGAACTCACCCGTCCTCGAACAACACTCGCCCCATCGACAGGAGCACCAGCATGAGCACCACTCTGAGCCCCGAGCGGATCGAACTCGGGCGCTTCTTCGCTGTCGCCGCCGAGCGGTTGGCCGCCGGGCACACGGTCGTGGAGATGTTCTCCAGCGCCGTCGACGCCGAATGGCACCGCTTCCTGGACGACCCGGAATACGCCGCGTTCTGCACCGACCACGCCAGAGGTGTCCTCGGCCACGCCGCCGCGGCCGGCGCCGGTGGAATCGATCACCCCCTGCTTCCGACATCCCGTGATGAGGGAGGGCACAGTCTTGCCGGAGGTTGGTGACCCCTCAGCCGGCCGCGTCACCAACCTGCGCGTCGGCACACTCAGCCCTGGTCCTCCTCCAGCGCCGCCAGCGCCGGATCCAGCACGATGTCCTCCTCGCGGGCGGTGGTCGGCTCCTCCGGGAAGTGGCAGGCCGTCAGATGGCCCTCCCGGTTGCCGGAGATCTGGACCAGCGGGGGTTCCTCGGCGGCGCACTTGTCCTGTGCCTTCCAGCAGCGGGTGCGGAAGCGGCAGCCGGAGGGCGGGTTGATCGGCGACGGCACGTCTCCGGCGAGGCGGATGCGCTCGCGCTGGGGCGCCTCCTCCCCCGTCAGGGCCACCTCGGGGACGGCGGACAGCAGAGCGTGGGTGTAGGGGTGGCGCGGACGGGTGTAGATGGAGTCGCGGTCGCCCACCTCGATGATCTTGCCGAGGTACATGACCGCGACGCGCTGCGAGAAGTGCCGGACGATCGCGAGGTCGTGGGCGATGAAGAGGAAGGAGATGCCGAGTTCCCTCTGCACCTTCTGGAGCAGGTTGACGACCTGGGCCTGGATGGAGACGTCCAGGGCGGAGACCGGCTCGTCGGCGACGATCAGTTTCGGTTCCAGGGCGAGGGCCCGGGCGACGCCGATGCGCTGGCGCTGGCCGCCGGAGAACTCGTGCGGGAACCGGTTGTAGTGCTCCGGGTTCAGGCCGACGATCTCCAGCAGCTCACGGACGCGCTTCTCCCGGCCGCCTTCCGGCTTGATGTCGTTGATCTCCATCGGCCCGGAGATGATCTTGCCGACCGTCTGCCGCGGATTCAGCGACGAGTAGGGGTCCTGGAAGATCATCTGGATCTCTGAGCGGATGGGCGCGAGCTGCTTGCGCGTCGCGCGGCTGATGTCCCGGCCGCGATAGGTGATGGTGCCGGCGGTCGGCTCCAGCAGGCGGGTGATGAGCCGGCCCGTGGTCGACTTGCCACAGCCGGACTCACCGACCAGGCCGAAGCTCTCCCCCGCGTGCACGGTCAGGTCCAGGCCGTCGACGGCCTGGACGGCGCCGACGGTGCGGCGGATGGGAAAGCCGCCCTTGACCGGGAAGTGCTTGACCAGCCCCGAGACCGTCAGCAGCGGCTCCCCTGCCGCGTCTGCACCGGCCTCGCGGGCGGCGGGAAGGACCAGGTCCTCTTTCATGGCGGTGTGTCCTCCTAGCCGAGTCGGGGCCTGATCTCTTCGACGAAGATGGTTCGTTTCTGCTCCGCGCTGAGATGGCACGCCGAGGAGCGGTCCGGTGCCAGCGCGGGGCGCTCGGTGGCGCAGCGGTCGCCGCCGACGCGGTCCGGGAAGGTGCACCGGGGGTGGAAGCGGCAGCCGGACGGCGGGGTGAGCAGGCTCGGCGGCGTACCGGGAATGGGCGACAGCGGGGTGCCGAGGTCGGAGTCCAGCCGGGGCATGGAGTTCAGCAGACCCCAGGTGTACGGGTGTTGCGGCGACCTGAGGACCTCGTCGACGGTGCCGCGCTCCACCGCGCGCCCGGCGTACATGACCATGATGTCGTCGGCCATGTCGGCGATGACGCCGAGGTCGTGGGTGATGAAGACGATCCCCGTGCCGAACTCCCGCTGGAGGTCCTTGAGCAGATCGAGGATCTGGGCCTGCACGGTCACGTCCAGCGCCGTGGTCGGCTCGTCGGCGATCAGCAGGTCCGGGTCGCAGACCAGCGCCATGGCGATCATGGCGCGCTGGCGCATCCCGCCGGAGAACTGGTGCGGGTAGTCCCGGGCGCGCTCCTTGGGGTGGGGGATGCCGACCTTGGCGAGCATCTCCACGGCGCGCTCCCAGCCGGCCTTCTTCGAGGCGCCCGTGTGCTTCATGAACGGCTCGGCGATCTGCCGGCCGATGGTGTAGAAGGGCGACAGCGCGGTGAGGGGATCCTGGAAGATCATCGCCACCCGGTTGCCGCGCAGCCGCTCCATCTCCTTCTCGGTGGCGGTGATGAGTTCCTTGCCGTCGAGGAGGATCTCCCCGTCGACGGTCGTGAACAGCGGATCGTGCAGTCCGAGGATCGTCAGGTTGGTGACCGACTTGCCCGAACCCGACTCGCCCACGATGCCGAGGGTCTTGCCGCGGTCCAGGCCGAAGGAGAGTCCGTCGACGGCCTTGACCGGGCCGTCCTCGGTGGAGAACGTCACCTGGAGATCACGCACCGAGAGGAAACCGTCCGGCCCGGTCGGGGCCGGTGCGCCCGCGGCCTTGGTCAGTGTGGTCACAGTGGTTGGTTCTTCCTAGGAGAGCCGGATGCGGGGGTCGATCCACGCGTAGGTGATGTCGGTCAGGATGTTGATGATCAGGATGAAGAAGGCACCGAACAGCATGACCCCCATCGTCAGCGGCAGGTCCTTGTTGACCGCGCCGTCCACCGCGAGCCGGCCGATCCCCTGGAGGGAGAAGGTCAGTTCGGTGACGACGGCGCCACCCAGCATGGAGCTGACGTCGATGCCGAGCACGGTGACGATCGGGATGAGCGAGCCGCGCCAGGCGTAGCGCAGGAAGACGTACTTGCGCGACATGCCCTTCGCCCGCGCGGTGCGCACATGATCCTCGGCGAGCTGCTCGATCATCGACGAACGTGCCATACGGGTGTACTGCGCGGTGAAGATCGTGGCCATCACGCAGACCGGGATCGACATCCCGACGAACCACCCCAGCGGGTCCTGGGTGACCGGCACGTAGTGCGGGTCCTCCATCCAGCCGGTGCTGTAGACGAGGATCGTCAGCACGATCGGGCCGAGGAAGTAGATCTGGAACGAACTCAGCACCATGGACGTGCCGGTGGCGACCTTGTCCACCAGCGTCCCGCGCCGGTAGGCGGCGATCATGCCCGCGCCGACCCCGACGAGGAGGAAGACGACCGCACCCCCGGCGGTCAGGGTGAGGGTCAGCGGGAACCGGTCCAGGATGGTGCCCCAGACCATGTCCCCCGAGTAGAACGACACGCCCAGGCAGGGGGCCGAGCAGTGGCCGGCCGGGAAGTCGCGGCCCGTCACGATGCCGGACATGAAGTCCCAGAACTGCTGTGCCAGGGGCAGGTCGAGGCCCAGGGCGTCCCGGATGTCCGCCAGCCGCTGGGGCGAACAGTCCTTGCCGCAGGCCAGGGAGGCGTAGTCGGAGGGTGCGGCCACGAAGAGGAAGAACGTCGCCGCCCCGATGAGGAAGAGCGTGACGAAGGCGCCGAGCGTGCGCCGGATGATGAACTGAAGCATGGCGGGCTGGCTGCTCTCTGCGGAGACGGTGGGTAGGGGGCGCTCGGAGCCGGGGGCGCGCTCGCGGTGCCACGCGCCCCCGTGGTCAGCCGCGGATCACGACTTCAGGTAGAGCCGGTTGATGTCGATGAGGCTGGACACCGAGCCGTAGCGGGCACCGCCCACGTTGGAGCCGGAGAGCTGGAACTGCTTCGTGTACCACAGCGGAGCCGCCGGGATGACGTTCTCCAGCAGGTAGTGCTGTGCTTCCTTCCAGGTGTTGGCGGCCTCGGCCGGCTCCTGGGTCATTGCCTTCTTGATGAGGGCGTCGACCTTCGGGTCCTTGACGTGCGAGTAGTTCGAGGAGCCGTCGAAGACCTGCGAGCCGTCGTAGATCGGCGTGACGACCGTGCCCGGGGACGGCCAGTCCTGGCCCCAGCCGGAGATGTAGATGTCGTACGGGTTCTTGAGCTTGCCGATCTGCTCGTAGTAGCTCGCCGCGTCGACCTCCTTGGCGACGATGTCGAACCCGACCTTGGTGAGCGCGTCCTCGATGGCGACCTTGCGCTTCTGGCCGGCCTCGCTGTTGGCGTAGGCGAAGACGAGCTTCTTCTCGGACGCCGGGAGGCTCTTGAGGATCTCCTTGGCCTTGGCGATGTTGCCCTGCGGGGTCTTCAGGCGGCCGTAGGGGTCGTAGGTCGGCTCGTAGCCGGGCAGCGTCGGCGCGAAGTAGTTCGGCGCGACGTCACCGCCGTAGGCACCGCCCTCGCCGGCGATGAGGGACTTGGAGTTGACCGCGTAGGTGACGGCCTGGCGGATCTTGATGTCCTTGACCCGGTCGAGGTTGAAGGTCAGCTGCATGACGTAGGGCTGGTAGCCCTTGACCGTGCGCTTGCTGGCCTCGGGGTTGTTGATGACGTCCTGGATCTGGGTGGCCTCGACACCGTTGGTGAGCTGGATGGCGTTCCTGTTGTCGCCCTGGTCCGCGATCAGGCGCTTGGTCTGGGTGGACTCGGTGACTCCGAACTGGATGGTGAAACCGTCGGCGTACTGATGGCGCACGGAGTCCGTCTTCGGGTCCCAGTTGGTGTTCTTCACCAGCTTCAGCAGCTTGCCGGCCTTGTTCTCGGCGATCTTGTACGGGCCGGTGGCGACCGGCTTCTTCTCGTACTTCTCCTTGGTGTCGCCCTTGGCCGGGACGACGGCGTAGCCGGCCATGGCGAGCGTCTGCGGCAGGTCCGGACGCGGCTGGTCGAAGTGGAAGACCACCGTCTTGGCGTCCGGGGTGTCCAGCACCGAGGCCGGCAGGTGCTTGCCGTCGAAGCCGCCGCCGGGCAGGGCCTTGCGGTAGTCGGCGCCGCTCAGCCAGGTCTGGAGGTAGGTCGGGCCGTCGAAGATGAACTTCGCGTACTGGCGCTCGATGCTGTGCCGGACGTCGGACGAGGTGATGGCGTTGCCGTTCTCGTCCTTGATGCCGTCCTTCAGCGTGAAGGTCCAGGTCTTGCCGCCGTCGGAGGACTTGCCGGAGTCGGTGGCGAGGTCACCGGCGACCGACACGTCGCCCTTGTCGTCCTCCTGGAACTGGGTCAGGCGGCGGAAGAGCAGGTTGGCGACCTGGCCGGCGTCGGAGACGTAGATCTGACCGGGGTCCAGGTGGGAGAGGCCCGCCTCCTGGTACACGGTGATCGTGCCGCCGGGCTTGGCGCCGGGCACCTCCTTGGCGGGTCCGGTCGATCCGGCGGCGTCGACGTAGGTGACCGCCTTCGACTGGACCGCCGCCTCCTTCTGATCCTTCTTGGAGTCCTTGCCCGACTTGCCGCCCTCGTTCTTCGAGCAGCCGGTGAGAGCAAGGGAGCCGGCCGCGACGGCGATCACAACGGCACGCGCTGCGCGGGCGCGATGAGACATCATGTGGCGAATCCACCTACCTGTCGTTTGTTATCCGTGAGATCTGCCGGGCGCCGGCCGGACGGGCCGGCGGGGGCGGCAGTCACCCCCACCCAACGGACGCTCTATCGCCCGGACTTGGGGTCGAACGCGTCCCGTACGGAGTCCCCCAGGAGGTTGAAGCACAGGACGAAGATCACCAGTGCCGTCCCGGGGAAGAACATGAATGCCGGGTCCTGCTCGGCGTACCGGGCGCCGGCCGCGAAAAGACGTCCCCAGTCGGGTGTCGGCTCGACGAACCCGACACCCGCGAAGGACAGGAAGGCGATGCTGAGGATGGTGCTGGGCAGTTGATACGTGAACTGCACCAGGATCGGGGTGACGACGTTGGGCAGGATCTCCTTGCGCACGATCCGCCAGGGCGATGCGCCCGAGACCTTGGCGGCCTCCACGAACTCCCGTTCGCGCAGGGACAGTACGGTGGACCGCACCAGTCGGGCCATGCCCATCCAGCCCAGCAGCCACAGCACGATCAGCATGGCGAGGGCGCGGAAGTAGGTCGGCGTCTCCTCGCGGGGATCCACGAAGAACGACGTCACGACGGGCATGAAGGCGATGAAGAAGAGCTGCTGCGGGAAGGAGAGGAAGAAGTCGGTGCCGCGGCCGATCCAGTAGTCCGTACGGCCTCCGAAGTATCCGCCGATCAGGCCGATCACGACACCGGTGAGCATGACCAGGACGGTGATGCCGAGCGCCATGTACAGGGAGGTGCGCATGCCGTACACCAGCATGGCGAAGAGGTCACGGCCGTACTGCGGTTCGACGCCGAACCAGTGGTCGCCCGAGACACCCCCCAAGTAGCCGAGCGGAAGCCCGAATTCATCGAGGATGGGCTTGTCGGCGTAGGTGGGGTCCTGGCCGTACAGGGTGTACGGATCGGTGCCCGACAGCTTCACGAGCAGCGGCGCGAGGAGAGCGACGGCGAAGTAGCCGATCACCACTACGGCGCAGATCACGCCCGTGCGATCGCGCTTGAAGCGCAGCCACATCAGCTGGCCGGGGGACCGGCCCGCGAGCTTGACGGTCTCGGTCTTCGTTTCCGGCTCTGGTTCGCCGTCGACGACGACCGACGCCCCGCCGCCCTCGATATCGATAGGACTTGTCACGGTTCGTCCGTTTCACAGATATAAGTGTGAGAGGTGCCCGGGTACTCCTAGGGCGCGCGAAACCGCAGTCGGACGCGCGTAGTTCTACAGCCGAATCACACTGCTGGAAGTGACGAACCGACCCACCTGGTGTGCGTGACACCGCGCATGGGCGTTCCTCCTCATGACTCCACGTGTTCACCAACAGGAGAGGGTTACCGTCTTCCCTCCGACACCCCTGACGGAGGGTCAGACACCCCCTGGTGCTCGTGAGTCGGCGCTGTCCCCACAGCGCGAGACCCATTGACCCGAGCGCTACGCGGCTAACTATCTGCCATGAGTCAGGTGTCGACCACTGTCTTTAAATCTCAATTCAGTCACAGCTGGCGCGAACAACTTCCAAAAAGTGGACAAACTGTTCGCCGGGTGAAGGCCGCGAAACGGACGTGTTACATGGCTATCGGTCGGACATCTCCGCAATCCGGACACTTGACCTCGGAGAGTCGACCGCCGGTCACCGGAAAACGGGTTGCAAAAAGCCCGGGCATCCCCATCATGGGGATGCCCGGGCTCAACCGGCCGGGAATCAGCCGTGCTTGGCGCGGCTCGCGGCGCGGGCGCGCTCGCGGGCGTCCAGGTTCACCTTGCGGATGCGAACGGCCTCCGGGGTCACCTCGACGCACTCGTCGTCGCGGCAGAACTCCAGCGACTGCTCCAGCGACAGCTTGCGCGGCGGAACGATCGCCTCGAAGGAGTCGGCCGAGGACGACCGCATGTTGGTGAGCTTCTTCTCCTTGGTGATGTTGACGTCCATGTCGTCGGAGCGGGAGTTCTCACCGACGATCATGCCCTCGTACACCTCGGTGCCCGGCTCCACGAACAGCACACCGCGCTCCTGGAGGTTCGTCATCGCGAAGGCGGTGACGGCACCGGAGCGGTCGGCGACCAGCGAACCGTTGTTACGGGTCGTCAGGGTGCCGAACCAGGGCTCGAAGCCCTCGTGGATGGAGTGGCCGATGCCCGTACCGCGGGTCTGGGTCAGGAACTCCGTGCGGAAGCCGATGAGACCACGCGAGGGCACGACGAACTCCATGCGCACCCAGCCGGAGCCGTGGTTCGACATGTTGTCCATCCGGCCCTTGCGGACGCCCATGAGCTGGGTGACGGCACCCATGTGCTCCTCGGGCACGTCGATCGTCATGCGCTCGACCGGCTCGTAGGTCTTGCCGTCGACGTCCTTGGTGACCACCTGCGGCTTGCCGACGGTCAGCTCGTAGCCCTCACGGCGCATCTGCTCGACCAGGATGGCGAGCGCCAGCTCACCACGGCCCTGGACCTCCCAGGCGTCCGGACGCTCGGTGTCCAGGACGCGGAGGGAGACGTTACCGATCAGCTCGCGGTCCAGGCGGTCCTTGACCTGGCGGGCGGTGACCTTGCGGTCCTTCACGGCCGCCTTCGCGTCGGCGCCCTTGCCGGTGCCGCCGCGGCCGACCAGCGGCGAGGTGTTCGTGCCGATCGTCATCGAGATCGCCGGCTCGTCGACCGTGATCAGCGGCAGCGGGATCGGGTTCTCGGTGTCGGCGAGGGTCTCACCGATCATGATGTCCGGGATACCGGCGACCGCGCAGATGTCACCGGGGCCGGCCTTCTCCGCGGGCTTGCGGGTGAGCGCCTCGGTCATCATCAGCTCGCTGATGCGCACGTTGCTGACCGAGCCGTCGCGCTTGATCCAGGCGACGGTCTGCCCCTTGCGCAGCTCGCCCTGCTCGACGCGGAGCAGCGCGATACGGCCGAGGAAGTTGTCGGCGTCGAGGTTGGTGACGTGGGCCTGGAGCGGCGCGTCCTCCTCGTACGTGGGGGCCGGGATGTGCTGCAGGATGGTGGAGAAGAACGGCTCCAGGCTGGTGGAGTCGGCCGGGACCGTGCCGTTGTCCGGCTTGGTCAGCGAGGCGATGCCGTCACGGCCGCAGGCGTAGACGATCGGGAACTCGATCTGCTCCTCGTCCGCGTCCAGGTCGAGGAAGAGGTCGTAGGTCTCGTTGACGACCTCGTCGATCCGGGCGTCCGGGCGGTCCGTCTTGTTGATGCACAGGATGACGGGGAGCCGGGCCTGGAGCGCCTTGCGGAGCACGAAGCGGGTCTGCGGCAGCGGGCCCTCGGAGGCGTCCACGAGCAGGACGACGCCGTCCACCATCGACAGACCGCGCTCGACCTCGCCGCCGAAGTCGGCGTGGCCGGGGGTGTCGATGATGTTGATCGTGATCGGGTCCCCGCCGTCCTTGGGGTGATACTTCACCGCCGTGTTCTTGGCGAGGATCGTGATGCCCTTCTCACGTTCCAGGTCGTTGGAGTCCATCATGCGGTCGTCGACGGAGTCGAGCTGGTGGGCCGCGAACGCGCCGGCCTGCTTCAGCATGCCGTCGACGATGGTGGTCTTGCCGTGGTCGACGTGAGCGACGATGGCAACATTGCGAATGTCGTGGCGCGTGGCCATGGTGTGGCGTACTCCCGGTGTGTGGACTGCCCTGCGCGTACGTCCGTGTCGCGCGGGCCCTGCCGGGCTGGACACGCCACGGCCTCACCCCATGGTACGTGGCCTTCGCGGTAGGGGCTCGCCGGGCCGCCCTACCCCTTGCTCGGGCTCGCCGAGACCTTCGCGCCCTTCTTCAGGAAGCCCATGTCCTCGTAGACCGGTGTCTGGAACCCGAAAGCCCCGGCATTGACCACGTTCTTCCGTACTCCCACCAGCTGCGGGCGCTGGTAGAGCGGGATCGATCCGGCGGCGGCCCAGATGCGGGAGTCGGCCTTTCTGATCAGGTCCCGCGCCTCGTCCTCGTCCAGCGTGGTCGCGGCCTCGTCGAAGAGCTGGTCGACCAGGTCCGTGCCGACCCGCGTGTAGTTCTGTTCGACGTTCACCGAGCCGTCCGCGGCCGGGACCGGCTTGGCGTACACGGGCCGGGCGTCGGTCGCCGGGAAGGCGGAGGAGGGCCAGGAGTACAGGGCGAGGTCGTAGTCGCCGGCGGCGACGTGGTCCTTGAAGTAGCTCTCGTCCGAGACCTTGGTGATCACCGCCCGGATGCCGACCTGCTCCAGCATCGCGGAGATCCGCTCGGCGACCGAGTTCAGGGTGTCCGAGCCGGGCCCGGAGGGCAGGACGAAGCGCAGCGCGAGCGGCTTGCCGTCCTTGGCGAGCGGTCCGGCCGGCGCGGCGGCCGGGGCGGCCGTGCCCTTGGGGGCGTACGCGCCGGGCGCGCCGCCGTGCTTGCCCTCCTGCGCGAGGTGGTCGCCGGGGCTCTCGTGGTGCTTGCCCTTGCCGTCGCCGTGCCCGCCGTCGCGGTCCTTGTCGTCCTCCCCGACGACGTACTCGCCGTCGTCGCCGCCGTCCGAGACGTCCTTGTCGTGGTTCTCGGAGCCGGCCGCCTTCTCGTTCTTCTTCTGCTCCTTGAGCGGGCCGCCGCGCACCCAGCCGGCGTCGGCGAGCAGCGCCTGCGCCTCCTGGGCGTTCTGGTCGCCGAGCGCGCCGCTGTTGTCGGCGTAGGCGTCCTGCCCGGACAGGGCGAGGTGGCTGCCGACCGGGACGGCGGGCAGCCCCAGCGGGGTGAGCACCAGCCGCGCCAGTTCGGCGCGGTCCAGGGCGCGGGCGACGGCCCGGCGGACCCGCTCGTCGGCGAGGGGGCCCGTGGAGCCGTTGAGGGCGAGCTGGGTGTAGGCGGGCTCCAGGGACTTGCGGACCTCGACCTCACGCAGCGCCTGCTGCTGCTCCAGGTAGCGGGTGACGGCCTTGCTGAGCTTCTCCTTGCCGGCGTGCGCCTCGTCCGAGTCGAAGCCGTGCGCGAGCGCCCAGGAGCGCAGCTTCTTCACGGACGTCCTGCCGCCGCCCTGGAGCGGGGTGCCGGTGCCCTTCTCGCGGTGGGCGAGCCCGATGCGCTGGACGTCGGAGGAGGCGATCTCGGCGAGGTCCGCGCTGCCGTCGGCGAGCGCGGCGGCCCGCTTGTCGCGGGGTACGGCGTGCAGCACGATCTCGGTCAGCTTGGCGGGCTCGCCCCACCAGCGCGTGTTGCGGGTGAGCACCACGTCCTTCTTGGTGGTGTCGACCTTCTGCACCTTGAAGGGCCCCGCGGTGACCGTCAGCTTGCGGCGGGCGCCGTCGTTGAAGGCGTCGGGGGTGCCCATGACGTCCTTCGGGTACAGCGGGGAGAACAGCGACCTCCAGTCGGCGTAGGGGCGGGAGAAGGTGACCCGGACCTGGAGGTCGTTGTCGCCGCGCTCGATCTTCGCGATGCGGTCGTAGCCGGCGTTTCGGGCGGTCCAGTACGCGGTGTTCCTACCGGACAGGGCGCGCCACTGGGCGACGAAGTCGGCGGCGCCGATCTCCCGGCCGTCGCTCCAGACCGCCTGCTGGTTCAGCTTGTACAGCACGACCTGGCGCGGCTCGGTCTCGATGACCTTGGCCGACTCCAGGTAGGCGGGATTGGCCACGGGCCGGCCGTTCGCGTCGAGCCGGAACATCGAGGGCAGCACGGCCTGGGCGATCCGGCCGGTGCCGGCGTCGGCGTCCGCCTGGAAGGTGTTCAGGGTCTCCGGCAGGGCGTCCACCGCCCACTTCAGGGTGCCGCCGTCGGCGACCAGGTCCCGGGCGACCGGGGCGATGTCCTGCCGGGCGAGGGGGCTGCTGGACTCGTCGTCGGAACCGCAGCCGGTGAGCAGCGGAACGGCGAGCGCGCCGGCGGTGAGGAAGGTGAGATTCCGCCGGAACCGCCGCGGTCGGGGGTGCCCCGATGCGCCGTCGTGCGTCCGCGGGCACGTCGTGGCCGGTCGCGCCCCGAGGCCAGGCCGCTCGTCGATGCGGTCCCGCACCCCTTCGGGGCGCTGCCCCGCCGCGACCCCATCGGGGCCGACGCCGTCGTAGGACATCTCTGCTACCTCCGGGGAGCCACGGGCCTTATGCTCGCTTTTGTCGGTATATGGAGCTGATCACGTTTGGCGGTATATGGAGCTGATCAGATCTATGCGGCCACTGAAGAGGAAAGGATCCGGCAACAGTGGGCGACACGGCGATGACGGCCGGTAACCCCACCCGTGCGGCGCAACGCACCGGGCGATGCACCGGTACGCCCCGGCCAATCGCTGCACATCCCTTCACACAGGCAGGCGTGAGGCGCAACACTCCAAGGCGCATGAACGTTGCTGTCCATGGCCCGCCGGACCCGCGGAAGCGAGGGCAAGTCATGTCCGTGCACGACGACCTCAACGCTGTCCAGCGCTGTCTCGACGACCTCCATCAGTCGCTGGGCCGCCTGGAGCACCAGATCGGCAGCGGCGGCCTGGAGATACGCCGGGTCCGACTGGACGCCGACCATCTGCGCGAGAGCGTGGCACTGCTGCGGGAGGCCGCCGCCACCCCGGCCGCGCCACTGAGGCCCGACCTCGTCACCATCTCCGACGCGCCCTACGACATCACCCTGTGGACGGACTCGGACGACGAGGGCCTGGGCGCCCGCGACCGCCGCGCCCCCTGAAACCCCCCTACCGACCGGAGTCCCCTTTGGCTACTGGTACGGAACCCCAACAGAACACCGGCGGCGTCCGCAGCGCTACGCGCGCCGCGATCGCCGCCCCGCATCTGCGCACCGACCGCTGGTGGCTGGCGCCCGCCGTCACCGCGGCCGGCCTGTTCGCCTTCGTCGTGTACTCGACCTGGCGGGCGTTCGCCAACGCGCACTACTACGCGGCGCCGTACGTATCGCCGTTCTACTCGCCGTGCCTGGCGGACAACTGCCGGACCATGCGGTCCGGGCCCAACGCCGACCTGTTCGGCGGCTGGTGGGGCATCTCGCCCGCGATCATCATCCTGATCTTCCCGCTCGGCTTCCGCCTGACCTGCTACTACTACCGCAAGGCGTACTACCGCGCCTTCTGGGCGTCCCCGCCCGCCTGCGCGGTCGCCGAACCGCACCGCACGTACACCGGTGAGACCCGCTTCCCGCTGATCCTGCAGAACGTCCACCGGTACTTCTTCTACGCCGCCCTGCTGGTGGCCGGCGTGCTGACGTACGACACCGTGCTGGCCTTCCGGGACCCGCACTACCGGTGGGGGCACATGGGCCTCGGCACCCTGGTCTTCCTGGCCAACATCGTGCTGATCTGGGCGTACACCCTCTCCTGCCACTCCTGCCGGCACATCGTCGGCGGCAAGCTCAAGCATTTCTCCAAACACCCCGTGCGCTATCGGGCATGGCAGTTCGTCGGCAGGCTCAACGCCCGGCACATGCAGCTGGCCTGGGCCTCGCTGCTGAGCGTGGCGCTCGCCGACTTCTACGTGTATCTCGTCGCGTCCGGGGTCTTCGACGATCCGCGCTTCTTCTAGTGATCTAGTGAAGAGGGACTGATAGATGTCCGTGGTCGACCGGCAGGAGTGGGACGTCGTCGTGGTCGGTGCCGGGGGCGCCGGGCTGCGCGCCGCCATCGAGGCACGCGAGCGGGGCGCGCGTACGGCGGTGATCTGCAAGTCGCTGTTCGGCAAGGCGCACACGGTGATGGCCGAGGGCGGCATCGCGGCGGCCATGGCCAACTCCAACGAGCACGACAGCTGGCAGGTCCACTTCCGCGACACCATGCGCGGCGGCAAGTTCCTGAACCAGTGGCGGATGGCCGAGCTGCACGCCCAGGAGGCCCCCGACCGGGTGTGGGAGCTGGAGACCTGGGGCGCGCTGTTCGACCGTACGAAGGACGGCCGGATCTCGCAGCGGAACTTCGGCGGCCACGAGTACCCGCGCCTCGCGCACGTCGGCGACCGCACGGGCCTGGAACTGATCCGCACCCTCCAGCAGAAGATCGTCGCCCTCCAGCAGGAGGACTTCAAGGAGACCGGGGACTACGAGTCCCGGCTGAAGGTCTTCCAGGAGTGCACGGTCACCCGGGTCCTGAAGGACGGCGGGCGAAGCGGGACGGGGGGCGCCCCGTCCGAAGGCCGGGGAAGGGTCTGCGGGGTCTTCGCCTACGAGCGCGAGAGCGGGCGCTTCTTCGTCCTGGAGGCGCCCGCCGTGGTCCTCGCGACCGGCGGCATCGGCAAGTCCTTCAAGGTCACCTCCAACTCGTGGGAGTACACCGGCGACGGCCACGCGCTGGCGCTGCTGGCGGGCGCGCCGCTGCTCAACATGGAGTTCGTGCAGTTCCACCCGACGGGCATGGTCTGGCCGCCGTCGGTGAAGGGCATCCTCGTCACCGAATCGGTACGCGGAGACGGCGGCGTGCTGCGCAACTCCGACGGCAAGCGGTTCATGTTCGACTACATCCCGGACGTCTTCAAGGAGAAGTACGCCGAGTCGGAGGAGGAGGCCGACCGGTGGTACGAGGACCCCGAGGACAACCGCCGGCCGCCGGAGCTGCTCCCCCGCGACGAGGTGGCCCGCGCGATCAACGCCGAGGTGAAGGCGGGCCGGGGCTCGCCGCACGGCGGTGTCTTCCTCGACGTCTCCACCCGTATGCCCGCCGAGGTGATCCGGCGCCGGCTGCCGTCCATGTACCACCAGTTCAAGGAGCTGGCGGACGTCGACATCACGGCGGAGGCGATGGAGGTCGGGCCGACCTGCCACTACGTGATGGGCGGCGTCGCGGTCGACTCGGACACGGCGGCGGCCCGTGGGGTGCCGGGGCTGTACGCGGCCGGTGAGGTGGCCGGCGGCATGCACGGCTCCAACCGGCTCGGCGGCAACTCCCTCTCCGACCTGCTGGTCTTCGGCCGGCGCGCGGGCCGGCACGCCGCCGAGTACGCGCAGGGCCTGGCGCTCCGGCGACCGGCGGTGGACGACGCCCAGGTCAACACGGCCGCGGCGGAGGCGCTGCGCCCCTTCTCCGCGGAGACCGAGGGCGAGGCGGGGCCGCCGGAGAACCCCTACACCCTGCACCAGGAACTCCAGCAGGCGATGAACGACCTGGTCGGCATCATCCGCCGCGAGGGCGAGATGGAGCGGGCACTGCAGAAGCTGGCCGAGCTGCGCACCCGGGCCCGGCGGGCCGGGGTGGAGGGGCACCGCCAGTTCAACCCCGGCTGGCATCTCGCCCTGGACCTCAGGAACATGCTGCTGGTCAGCGAGTGCGTGGCCCGGGCCGCGCTGGAGCGCACCGAGTCGCGCGGCGGGCACACCCGCGAGGACCACCCGACGATGGACCGCGCCTGGCGCAACGTGAACCTGCTCTGCGCTCTCGCCGACCCCGCCGGCGGTGTCGCGGCGACCGACCCCGCCCGGGGTCAGATCCGGCTCACCCGCGAGACCACCGATCCCGTCCGCCCGGACCTGCTCGCCCTCTTCGAGAAGGAGGAGCTGGTCAAGTACCTCGCCGAAGAGGAGCTGTACGAGTGAGCAGCTACGAAGCCCGCTTCAAGGTGTGGCGGGGCGACGAACAGGGCGGTGGCCTCGAGGACTTCACGGTCGAGGTGAACGACGGCGAGGTGGTCCTCGACATCGTCCACCGCCTCCAGGCCACCCAGGCGCCCGACCTGGCCGTGCGCTGGAACTGCAAGGCGGGCAAGTGCGGTTCGTGCTCCGCGGAGATCAACGGCCGCCCCCGCCTGTTGTGCATGACCCGCATGTCGGTCTTCGACCGCGCCGAGACCATCACGATCACTCCGCTGCGCGCCTTCCCGGTGGTCCGGGACCTGGTGACGGACGTCGGCTTCAACTACCGCAAGGCGCGGGAAGTCCCGGCTTTCGTGCCGCCCGCCGGTCTGGGCCCCGGCGAGTACCGCATGATGCAGGAGGACGTGGACCGTTCGCAGGAGTTCCGCAAGTGCATCGAGTGCTTCCTGTGCCAGGACACCTGCCATGTGGTGCGCGACCACGAGGAGAACAAGCAGGCGTTCGCGGGCCCGCGTTTCCTGATGCGTGTCGCGGAACTGGACATGCATCCGCTGGACGCGGCCGGCGAGACGGGTCTGGACCGGGGACGCACGGCCCAGGACGAACACGGCCTCGGCTACTGCAACATCACCAAGTGCTGCACGGAGGTCTGCCCCGAGGGCATCAAGATCACCGACAACGCCCTGATCCCCCTGAAGGAACGGGCGGTCGACCGCAAGTACGACCCACTGGTGTGGCTGGGTTCGAAGATCAGGAGGCGGACGCCGTGAGGGACGGCGCCTGAGCCAGGTGGTACTCCGCGACGCCGCGCGGGAACCCCGCCTGGGGAAAGTCCCCGTCGAGCAGCCGCAGCGGACCGGCGACGAGGCCGCGCCGAGGTGCGAGGTCAACGGCCCCCGTCTGGCGCAACGGCCCGGCTCAGCGGACCCAGTTCCCCCGGTACGCCCGCCAGTCCGCCTCCGTGGCCGCGAAGTCGACGTACAGGGCGACGCCGAAGCGGGCGCGGTCGGCGTCCGTGCGGGACAGACCCAGGCGGACGCCGCGTACGGCGGCCGGGACCGTCTCGGCGCGCGCCCAGTGGCCGAACCGGTTCTCGTGGTAGAAGGGCAGGCCCATCAGCAGGTCGGTGCTGTCCGGGGTGACCTCCAGGGCGAGGCTGGTCTGCTGGGCGACGTAGCCGCCGTACAGGCTCTGCAGCGGTTGCATGGTGTCGTACGACATGACGGCGATCTGGTCCACGCGGCGGGCCACCTGCCCGAAGTACGCCTGCGACCACCACTTGGGGTGGCCGGTGGTCGTGCCCCAGAAGGAGTGGAAGGCGGGCAGCGGGTCGATCTGGTGGGCGGCGACGGAGAGCACCGCGCCCCGGGCGTGGGTGAGTTCGCGCAGGTCGTCGAGGAGGCCGAGGTAGTCGCGGTCACCCGAGTGCAGAGGCTCGAGGTCGAAGTGCGCGCCCTGGAAGCCGGTGGCGAGGACGGCGCGGGTGGAAGCGAGGATCGCGGTGCGGGTGGCCGGACGGCCGAGGCGCAGCCCGGCGGGGCTCTCGCTGGCCAGCTTGTCCCCGAGCCATGCCTGGACGCGGACGTCCGGCAGCTCCCGGTGGACGGCCGCGGTCAGCCAACGCGCCTTCGGGTACGACGACTCCGGGAGGGTGCCGTCGTGTTCCAGGGGGCCCGAGTGGACGTAGAGGTCCCGGATGCCGGTGTCGCGCAGGCGGCGGGCGAGCGCCTTGACGTCCCGGTCGGTCTTCCGGCCGTCCACCCAGGCGTGGCCCAGCCAGAGGGCGTCCTGGTGCCGGGTGCGGGTGCCGGGGGCCGGGTCGCCGGTGTAGTTGAGGCGCAGGGCCGTCTCGGCGGTGAGCAGCGGGAGCAGGAGGAGGGCGAGGACGACGGCGGCGAGCCGGAGGATCCGCCGCCTGAGGGAGCGGGGCCGCGACGGCGGAGCGGGACGGCCGGTGTCCGGGGCGGCGCCGTCCGGCTGGGTATCCGCTTCTCCTACAGCCTGCGCCTGCCGCGTGGCGACCGACCGACTCCCCTGGGTCCGACTTCCCCCGGTCCCGCTTCCCCCGGACCGGCTTCCCCCGGACCGGCTCCCCCCGGTCCCGCTTCCCCCGGACCGGCTTCCCCCGGACCGGCTTCCCTCGGTCCGGCTTTCGTCCGTCGGGTTCTCGTCCGTCGGGTTCTCGTCGGGCTGCGTTCCTTCGGGTCGGCTCTCGTCTGTCGGGTTCCCGTCGGCCTGCCTTCCTTCGGGTCGGCTCTCGTCCGTCCGGTTCTCGTCGGGCTGCCTTCCCTTGGCCCGGCTCTCGTCCGTCGGGTTCTCGTCCATTCCGCCCCCCTGTGCGCCTGGTCCCCCACCCGTATCCATCCCGCTCGCGAAGGCGTCTACCGGCCCATACGCTCCGAAATGTGACGTCCTCCCTGCGGGGCCGACCCCGGCGTGCCACGGCGCACATATGGATGCGGGTGACGCATGCCGTGCTGGGCACCCTGGCGGGAGCCGGGTGGCTGGTGTTGCCGGTGATGACGGTCGATGCCCATGATCCGGTTCCCGTGGCTCCGGTCGGCGCGGTGGCGAGCGCCGCCGCCCCTGACCAGGACGGGACGTCGGCGGCCGACCTCGTGCTGCCGCTGGTCGCCGGGGTCGCCGCCGTGGCCCTGGCCGGATACGGCTATGCGCGACGCACCCGGCGTGCCCGCACCCGGACGACTCCGGGGACTGTCCCGGCGCACCCGCCCGCGCCCACCCCGGCCGATTCCGAACGGCAGGCCCGGGCCGCACTGCGCATGGCCGACGACTGCGTGCGCACCAGCCGGGAGGAACTGTCCTTCGTCAGCGAGCGGTTCGGGGAGAAGCAGACCGAGCCGTTCGCGCACGCGCTGCGGGCCGCTGAGGCGGAGCTGTCGGCGGCGTTCGCGATCTGGCGGCGGTACGAGGAGGGCGTCCCGGAGGAGCCGAGCGCCCGGCGCCAGGCGCTGGTCGGGGTGATCGGCCGGTGCGCGGAGGCGGGGCGCCGACTGGACGCGGAGGCGGTGGCGCTGGATCAGGTGCGGGGGTTCGCCGCGACGGAGGAGATGACCGGAGGAGGGGCCGGCGCGGCACGAGACGTGGCTGAGGGGGCGGCCGACACAGCACACGACATGACCGAGGGGGCGGCCGGCACAGCACAGAACGTGCTCGACGGAACGGCCGGCGCGGCGCAGGACGTGCACGACGGAACGGCCCGCGCGGCGCAGGACGTGGACGGCGGTGGAGTGCGCGCGGCGCTGGAGGTGGCTGAGGGGCGGTTTCGGGAGCTGGCGGGGCGGGTGGTGGCCGCGCAGCACACCCTGGTGGCTCTCCAGGAGCGGTACCTCCCCTCGGCCACCGGGTCGGTCACGGGGTACGTCGAACAGGCCAAGGACCGGTTGTGGTTCGCCACCGCAAGGCTCAACGAGGCCCGACAGGCCGCCGACGCGGGCGACTCGCGGCGGGCCGCGCGGCAGCTGCGCGCCGGCGAGGGTGCGGTGGCCCAGGCCGGGGTGCTGGTGGGCGGGGTGGAGCGGCTCGCGGCGCAGCTGCGACAGGCGGCCGAACTGGTGCCGATGGTCTTGGCCGGTGCGGAGGCGAGGCCGTCCGGGGCGCGGCGCGGGACCCAGGGCAGCTCACTGACCCCGGGTGAGGTGCACGCCCGTCTGGCCCACGCCGACGGGGTGCTGGCCGCGGTGCGCGAGGAGCTGAGCGGCGGGCCTTACGACCCGATGGACGCGCTGCGCCGGATCAGCCGGGCCGTCGAGCGGCTGGACGGGGCGGTCCCCGGGGCGCGGGACACGGCGGCGCTGCTCGTGGCGCGGAGTTCGGTGGCGGGGGCGGAGGAGTTCGTCGTGGTGCACCGGGGCGCGGTGGGCACGGAAGCGCGGGCCCGGCTGGCGGAGTCGGTACGGGAGCTGGCGGCGGGGAACGCCGGCCGGGCGGACGTCGTGGCCGGGGAGGCGCGGGAGCTGGCCGAGCGGGACGTGCGGGCGCACGGCACCCCCTACGCCGGTGCGGAAGGGGACACGGCCGGGCTCGCCGGCGCGGTACTCGGCGGCATCCTGCTGACCGAGGACCTGGACGGCGGCCCCCCGGCCACCTTCGGCGGCCCGCGAACCCGCTCCCGCCATCACGCCTGACCGACGCATCCGCCCGTTCGCTCCCCTTCCCCGGGCCACCTCACACGCCCGGGCCCACCAGCCTCCCCGGATCACCTGACACGCCCGGGCCCACCAGCCTCCCCGGATCACCTGACACGCCCGGGCCCACCAGCCTCCCCGGGCCACCTCACACGCCCCGGCCCACCAGCCTCCCCGGACGCGGGAAGGAGTCTGACGCGCACTCGCCCACCACCCTCCCCCGGGCGCCGGAAGGCATCAGACGCACCATGGCCCAGCAGCCTCTCCCGGCCACGGGAAGGCATCAGACGCACCGTGGCCCTGCAGCCTCCCCCGGGCACGGGAAGGGGTCTGGTGCACCATGACCCACCACCTCCCCCGGGCGCGGGAAAGGATCAGAACAGGCTCAGTAGGGCTTCCGCCGGGTCGGTGAGGCCGCCTTCTCCGCCGGGGAGGGGCAGTTCGAACCACACCGTCTTGCCGCGAGGCGTCCGGCGTGAGCCCCAGGCCGCGCTGAGCAGTCCGACCAACTGCAGTCCCCGGCCCCCCTCGTCGGTGTCCCTGGCCCGTCGGCGCCGGGGCTGGACCAGCCCGGAGTCCCAGACCTCGCAGACCAGCGTGCGGTCCAGCAGCAGCCGTAGCCGGATCTCCCCCTCGCCGTACCGCAGCGCGTTCGTCACCAGCTCGCTGACCAGCAGTTCCGCCGTGTCGACCAGCGGCTCCAGGTCCCAGGAAAGCAGTCGGCCGCGCGCGTACTCACGGGCCCGGCCCACACTGCGCGGCTCGCGGGGCAGGGTCCAGTCGCCCACGGAGTCGGCGGGCAGGCCCTGCACCCGGGCCATCAACAGGGCGATGTCGTCCTCGCCGTGGTGGGTGTCGAGGGTGTTGAGGACGTGGTCGCAGACGTCCTCCAGGGGCCGGGCGGGGTCCGTCAGCGCGCCCACGAATGCCTGGAGACCCTCGTCCAGGGGATGGTCGCGGGACTCGACCAGGCCGTCCGTGTAGAGGGCCAGCAGCGCGCCCTCCGGCAGTTCGACCTCGACCTCCTCGAACGGCTCGCCGCCCACGCCGAGCGGCATGCCGGGCGGCACGTCCAGCATCAGCGCCGCCTCACCGGGCTCGACCAGGACCGGCGGCAGATGGCCGGCGTTGGCGAACGTGCAGCGCCTGGTGACGGAGTCGTAGACGGCGTACACGCACGTCGCCAGGTACACCTCGGAGAGGTCGGCGTCCCGGGGCTGCCGGGCGGTGCGGGTGGCCTGCTGGACACCGCCCGGCGTGCCGAGTCCCCGCGCGATCTCGTCCAGTGCCGAGAGCACCTCGGCCGGTTCGAGGTCGAGCAGCGCCAAGGTGCGCACCGCCGTGCGGAGTTCGCCCATCGCCACGGCCGCGCGCAGGCCCCGGCCCATCACGTCCCCGACGACCAGCGCCGTACGGTGGCCGGGCAGCTCGATGACGTCGAACCAGTCGCCGCCCACCTCCGTCGCCGCGTTGCCCGGCAGGTAGCGGCAGGCGATGTCCAGGCCGGACGCCTCCGGGTCACCCGGCGGGAGCAGGGACCGCTGCAGTATCAACGCCCGTTCGTGCTCCCGGCGGTACAGGCGCGCGTTGTCGATGCAGACGGCGGCACGCGCGGCCAGTTCGACCGCGAGGTCCCGGTCCCGCTCGCCGAACGGCTCGCTGCCCTTCGCGCGGGAGAACTGCGCGAGTCCCACCACTGTGTCGTGGGCGACCATCGGCACGGCCAGGATGGACTGCACGAGGCCGCCCTCCTCGGCGGGCACGTACTGCGGGCGGGCGGTGCGCAGGGCGTCCGCGCACGGTGAGTTGAACGGGAAGTGGTGCACCGCGCCGACCTCGACGGGCTGCCCGGAGCTGTGGAAGGGGGCACCGGAGACGGCGCTGGCGAAGGCGACGCGGCGCAGTTCGGCGCTGCCGTCGGCGAGGCCGGGCGGCGTCTCGTCGCCGGCCAGCAGGCCCTGGTAGAGGTCGACGGTGGCGAGGTCGCAGAACCCGGGGACGACCACGTCGAGGAGCTCGCGGGCCGTGGTCTCCAGGTCGAGCGAGTTCCCTATGCGGGCGCCGGCCTCGTTGAGCAGCGCGAGGTTGCGCCGGGCGGCGGCGGCCTCGCGTGCGGCGGCCCGGCGGGCGGTGATGTCGGTACCGAGCCAGGCGACGCCGATGGGCCGGCCGCTGCCGCTGTGCACGCGGTAGAGGTTGACGGACCAGTGCCGGCGCTCCTCGGAGCCCGGGACGTAGCCGGTCACGTGCATGTCGGTGATGGACTCGCCGGACTCCAGCACCCGTCGCAGGGTGGCCGAGACCCGCTCGGCCTCGCCGCGCGGCAGATAGTCGTGAACTCCGTTGCCCCGGTGGTCGTCCGGGGTCCCGCCGAAGATGGAGGCGAAGCGCATGTTGGCCCGGCGGACCCGCAGATCGGTGTCGATCAGCAGGAATCCGAAAGGGGATTGGCCGAAAATCGCCTGCGAGGCGGCGAGATCGGTCTCGATGCTGCGCAGCGTGCGGACGTCCACGACGATACAGACGGCGGCCTTGTCCCCCTCCGCGGTGCGCGTCGGCATGACGTAGACCTCGGCCAGCCCCTCCTCGCCACGCGCGCCGTCGAGACCGTCCGGCATCCGGAACGGCACCACTCCGGTCCACTCGCGCCCGTCGAGGATTTCGGCCATCTTCCGCTGGCCGCGGTCGCGCAGGTCGGGATCGACGAAAGCCTCTATGGGGTCCATGCCGACGGCGCGGGCGGCGGGGATGCCGAAGAGCTGCTCGGCGCGCAGGCTCCACTGGTCGATGAGCCCGCCGGGGCTGATGGAGAAGGACGCGACCTTGATGTAGTCATAGATCGAACCGGGCGGACTGCTCTGCCACATGGCGTCGCCAGGTGCCGCGGCAGCCTCCGCGGCCTGACTCCTCGCGCCGTCCGACGGGTCCTCGGACTCCGTGGCCTTCGCTGGTATCTCGCTCACGCGAACCGTCCCCTCCAGCTCACCGCGCCCGGCACCGGTCACCAGGGGCGGCTGCCCGCAGTATCCAGCACTACGGCGCCGCACGACACGGTGTTCACGATCACAGCTCGGTCCAGGTGCTTTTCGGACCGGTCCGTGACAACACTTCCACTCTTCTAACCAGGGAACACACCGCCGAATCCCGCTCCGCCGGACTGCGTGCGCCCCCGGCGCGCACGATGGCGGCACACCGACGGCCGTACACCCCCGTGCCCCCCGCGGGGTTCGGGCCTCACCCGGGCACCGCCAGCTCGAACCAGACGGTCTTTCCGGTGGCGCCGGGCCGGGTGCCCCAGCGGCGCGAGGAGCCCGCGACCAGCTGGAGGCCCCGCCCGCTCTCGTCCTCGGGGTGCGCCACACGTTCGCGCGGCGGGTCCGGCAGCGGGTCGGAGACCTCCACCCGCAGCGTGTCGTCGAGCCCGGCGGGGCGGACCAGCCGTACGCCGATGGGGCCGGTGGCGTGCCGCAGCGAGTTGGTGACCAGCTCGCTGACCAGCAGCGCGGTGAGATCGGCGACGCAGTCCAGGTCCCAGCCGTGCAACTGCCCCCGGACCGCCGAGCGGGCGGCGCGCACGGCGCCCGGCTCCGCCGGAAACGTCCACTCGGCGCACTCACCATCGGTGTCGATCACGCCGATCACTTCCCAGGCCAGCGGAGCCCACCCATGTCCGTTTTCATGGGGTTAATGGCCACATACCCGATATCCGGTGGGCAGTACCGCACGAGAGGGCGCACTGTGGCACGAACGGCGTACGAGGCGCTCGGCCGAGTCGGCGCGAGCCTCACAAACCCCCGGTCGTGCCCATCCACCACCCGCCTCGGCCACCCGGGACGTGCCCCCGCCGGTCGGATCGGTCGCGCGTAGGCGGCCCGCGTCAGCCGGACAAGTCTGCCGGGACGCCGCCCCGTCAGTCGGGTAGGTCGCGTGGAAGGCGGCCCGCGTCAGTCGGATCGCCGCGTCCGGGACGCGGTCCGGTGCCGCGCTAGGCCGAGAACGCGGTCAGCTTCTCGATCTCGCGCACCGCCGCCGTGTCCTGGTCCAGCCATGCCACGTGCCACAGCTCCGCCGGTGTCAGCCAGCGCAGGTCGTCATGGTCCTGGAGGGGCCGGGGCGCGGATGAGCCGGGGCGCAGGCGGGCGGTCCACACCTGAAGGACATACGGCGTCCGCAGCGGCCATTCCCCCGGCACGCGCCCTACCGGCTCGGCGTCGATGCCCAGTTCCTCACGCAGTTCGCGCACCAGGGCGTCCTCGGGCCGCTCACCGGCTTCGACCTTGCCGCCGGGCAGCTCCCAGCGCCCGGCGAGGTCGGCGGGCGCGCTGCGGCGCGCGGCGAGCAGCCGGCCGCCGTCGAGCAGGGCAGCTCCCACCACCACGATCGGTTCCGCTTGAGGAGTCATGCGCGTCATGCAGCGGAGCCTACGGGAGCTCGCGGACGGTCAGTTCCGCGCGCCGTCCCCGTTCTGGCCGATGCGCTCGACCCAGTAGAGCTGCTGGTGCCCCCGGTCGTCGAAGCTGTCGGCGATCTTCTGTGCCTCCGCACGGGTCGCGTAGCGGCCGACGCGGTAGCGATTGCCGCTGTCGTCCTGCCGTATCACGATCCAGGGCAGCAAGACCGTGCCCTCACTCATGGCCCCCACCGCCCGCGCCCCTTCTTGCACCGCCCCACCCGCTTCCCCCACCTAAGGAAACCGCAATCCGCATATGCCCGAGCGTACGCCCAACCTTTACGCTGCGAATACGACTTTTCACAAAGAGGTACGCAACCAGCCAGAACGCCGGGGGCGCACGGGACCGAATGCGCCGTCGGAAACTCCGCTGCCTCGGGTCGGGGCCATGCCGGGGCAGCCGGGGTCACCTGGGAGAACGGCCGGATTGCTGCGGGCCCCGGACACGGGCGGCGGCCTGAAGGCAGGGCGCGGGCCCAAAAGGCGCGTCAGGGTGTGCGCTACCTCATGTGAAGGGGCGCACAGAGTCGCGTCCGGCCCGCCCACCGGCCTGTCGGGACGGTCATTTGACGGGCAGGTGGAAGGCGACCCGGTAACGGTCGGCCGGGATCACCACGTCGGCGGTCTCGACCGGGCGACCGGAGGCGAAGTACGTGCGCTGGACGACCAGGACCACATGACCGGGGACGCCACCGAGCAGGTGCAGTTCCTCGGCGAGGCCGGGGCGGGCGCCGACCTCCTCGGTGACGTTGTCCACGATGACGTCGATCGCCCGCATGCGCTCGACCACGCCCATCCCGCCGAGGGGGCCCTCCTCGGGGAGCATCACCGGGGTGCGGCCCGTGACGACGAGGGGCTCCCAGGAGGTGGAGAGCATCATCGGCTCGCCGTTCTCCCGGAAGAGGTACTTGGTGCGCATGACCCGGTCGCCGGTGTGGATCGCGAGCCGCTCGGCGGTGGCGGCGCCGGCCTCCGTCTGCTCGCTGCTGGACTCCCAGGTGCCGCGCACCGTGGCGTCGGCCTGCTCCTGCCGGAAGGGCGTGGCGCCACCGGCCGGGCGGTATCCGGAGCGGGCCACCCGCCGGGGCACGGGCCGCTCACGCACATACGTCCCCGAGCCGGAGCGGCCCTCGACCAGCCCCTCGGCCATCAGCACCTTCCGGGCCTCCAGCGCGACCGTGTCCGAGACGCCGTACTCCTCGCGGATGCGGGCCTGGGAGGGGAGCCGGGTGTGGGGCGGCAGTGAACCGTCGGCGATCTTCTTGCGGAGATCCCCCGCGACACGCAGGTACGCCGGCTGCTCACCGAAAGTCACTGGCCGCTCCCATCAGGTTGTACAGACAGCAACAGCCTGGCAACCGTGGGTTGTGCCATGCAAGCAAAGGCCAGAGAATCACTCGATGTGATGACAAGGGGCCGGGGAGGGCTTTACCCAGGCACATTCTCTCCCGTATAGGGGTGCTCGCCGAAAGGCGGGCTCACACCTGGGTGGGGGCGTCGGTCCGGACCGGCGCCGGAGCGATGCCCGGCCTCTCCGCGGGTCGGCCCGCCGAGGATCGGCCCGCGCCGACCGGGCCGGCTGGAACGGCCCTTCTGGCTGGTGGGGGCCGGGAGGCGGGTTGAGGTCACCGGTACCGTGCTCCTGGACCGGGCGACGGCAAGGACCGGCGGCCGGTCCGGCGGCTGGACCGAGGTACGGCTGGCCGCGTGTCGAACGGGGCGGGACGGGGGCGGAATGCGCGGGGAGACTCAGGCGGGCGGCCGGGCGAGCAGTCCGGTGGGCGGGCCGGTGGGCGGTGCGGCGGTCCGGGCGGTGAACGGGCTCACCGCCCGGTGGGCGGCGACCGTCCGCGACGGCACGGTCTTCTCCGCCGCCGGGGTCTGGCCCCTGCTGGCCTTCCTCGCCGACGGCGCGGACGGCCCGGCGCGCGCGGAACTGGCCGGTGCCCTGGGCGTGCCGGCCGAGCAGGCGGCCGGTGCCGCGCGGGAACTGCTGACGGGGGTGGCGTCGGTGTCCGGCCTGGACGCGGCGCTCGGCCTGTGGACGCACCACGGGCTGCCCCTGCGGGAGGAGTGGCGGGCCCAGCTCCCCGCCGGGACCCACGGGGTCTTCGGGGACGACCTCGTCACCGCCCAGGAGCGGCTGGACGCCTGGGCGGCCGAGCGGAGCGGCGGGCTGGTGGAGCGCATGCCGGTGACGCTGACCCGGGAGGCGCGGATGGTGCTGGCCAGTGCGCTCGCGCTGCGTACGACCTGGCGGCAGCCGTTCACGGAGCTGCCGCTGCGGCCCGATTCCGGCCCCTGGCAGGCCCGTACCCTGCGCGGCCTGCACCGGCGCAGCGTGCGGCCGGACCGGGTGGGGGTGGCGGGCACCCCGGACGGCTTCGTCACCGCGCTGACGGTGCCCGGGGACAAGGGCGTCGACGTCCATCTGGTCCTCGGCGAGGAGCGGATGACACCGGGTCAGGTGCTCGCGGCCGGCGTCGCCATCGTGGAGCGCGGCCTGCCGCTGACCGGGGGCGGCGCCCTGCCGCACGGGCATGTCGGGCCCGGCCTGCGGGTGGAGCAGCAGCCGGCCGCCACGCCGGAGCCGAGGACGCTGGACGTGCGGACGGTGGCGTACGAGGTACGGGCCGACCACGATCTGCTCGCCCTGTCCGGTCTCTTCGGTCTCACGGCGGCGACGGACGCCCGCGCCGGCCACTTCCCGGGGGTGAGCGCCCACCCGCTGGCCGTCGGAGAGGCCCGCCAGTCGGCGGTGGCCCAGTTCGGCGCGCTCGGCTTCCGGGCGGCGGCGGTGACGGCGGTCATGGCGGCGCCGGGCGGGGTGCCGCAGTACCGCTACGAGACCACGGTCGTCCGCGTCGCCTTCGACCGCCCCTTCGGCTTCCTGGCGGCCGACCGCGACTCCCGCCTGATCCTGGCGGCGGGCTGGGTGACGGATCCGGCACCCTATCCGGTGACGGGATTCGGGTCCCCCGCGGCGCCACCGCTGTGACAGGGGAGCCGGGCCGGGAGCCGGCACTCGGGCGGCGAGACATCGGCCCCGGAGGGAAACCGCAGCGCCCGGAAGGGAACCGCAGCGGCCGGAGCGAAGCCACAGCGCCCCAAAAGAACCGCAGCGGCCGAAAAGGAACCGCGGCGCCCCGAAGGGAACCGCAGCGGCCGGAGGGGGACCGCGGCGCCCCGGAGGGAACCGCGGTGCCCCCGGGGTCGGGTCGTCAGCGCTCGGGGGCCGTGGTCTCGGGTTCGGTGCGGGGGCTGTCCGCCAGGCCGAGGCGGGCCTGCTCCTCCTCGACGATCAGGCGCGCCAGCTCGGTGTCCGAGACATCGACGGCGGCCGGGGTTGATTCGGCCACCTCGCTGCGGCGGGCGTACGCGTCGAACAGCCGCGTCTTGCGCTCCAGCATCCGCACCAGGTGCTCGTCCACCCCGCCGGTGGCCAGCAGGCGGTGCACCTGGACCGGTCGCAGCCGGCCCATGCGATGAGCCCGGGCCACCGCCTGGTGCTCCAGCGTCGGCTTGATCTGGGGCTCGCAGATGACGACGACGGACGCGGCCTGGATGTTGAGGCCGACACCGGCCGCCTGGATCTGGGCGAGCAGCACCGCCGGCCCCCGCACGGCCGCGAACTCGTCGACCACGTTCTGCCGCCGCCGGGGCGGCACGTCTCCGGTGAGCGGACCCAACACCGGGACGCGGTGGCCTCCTTCACCCTGGAGTGCGTCGCGCACCACGCCCAGTACGTCGCGGAAGGCGGAGAAGACGAGCGTCTTCTGGCCGTTCTCACCGGCCTCCCGGACGATCTCCCGGAGCCGGCCGAGTTTGGCCGACCGGTCCGGGTTCCGGTAGGCGGCCCTGCGCATCGCCATGAAGTTCCCCGCGCGCACGGCCTCCCGGTAGGCCGCCTCGTCCGAGGCGCTCAGTTCCTCCCACGCGTCCGTGTGCTGGAGAGGGGGCAGTTCGGTCAGCACGTCCTTCTGGTTGCGGCGCAGGTAGACCGGCGCGACCGCCTTCCGGAAGGCCACGGACCCGGCCAGGACGTCACGGTCCTCGAGGCGTTCGGCCACGTCCTCGTCGAGCATGCGCACCAGGCTGCGGAACTCGGCGACCCGGTTCTCCATCGGTGTGCCGGTCATGAACAGGACCCGTCCGCAGTGTCCGGCCCACTGGGCGACGGCCTGGGAGCGCAGTGCCTGGGGGTTCTTGACGGAGTGCGCCTCGTCCACCACCAGCATCCCGATCTCTCCTCCGCCCGGGACCGGGAACCCGCGCAGCGCGTCGTAGGTCGTCACGCCGACCCCGCCCCGCCCCTTCCAGTCGGCGAAGGCGTCCTGCCGGTCGGGGCCGTGCAGCGGCAGGGCACGCAGAGTGCTGCGCGCCTCGACCTCCCGGGTCCAGTTGACCAGGACGCTCGCCGGGCAGACCACCATGAAGTGGGTGTCCCCGGCGGCGGCGAGATGCGCGAGCGCGGCGATGGCCTGGATGGTCTTGCCGAGCCCCATCTCGTCGCCGAGGATCACCCTGCGCTGGGCGAGGGCGAACCGGGCGCCGAACGCCTGGTAGCCGCGCAGCGACACCCGCCGCCGGGAGTCGTCCAGTCGCTGGGCCCGCACCCGCTCGGAGATGTCCTCGGGCAGGAACCCCTCGGCGGCGGCCGTGTCGGGAGCGCACCCGGAGATGTCGGCGAGCAGGCCGTAGTACTCGGCGGGGCGCAGCTCGAAGTCCACCCAGGCCGCGATGTCGTCCGACGGCCCGCGCAACAGGTCGACCGACGCCTGCGCGTACGACTCCGGGGTGCCGGCTCGTTCCGCCTCCGCGAGGATCACCCGGAGCTGCTCGACGGCCTCCCGGGCGCGGGCCCGTCCGGCCCGCCCGGCGACCAGCATGCTCAACCGTCGGGCCGCCGGCCTGGCCTCCGTCAGCACGGGGCCGAGCCGCCGCGCCAGCTCGGTGGCCCCGCCGACCGCGCGCCGTGCGTCCGGACCCGCCTCCACCAGCACGTGCAGCGCCCTGACGAGCGCGGTCGTGCGCGGCTCCGGCCGGTCGACGTCGAGGTGCACGGCGATGGTCTCGTGCACCGCCTCGGACAACCGCTGTGCGGCGGCGACGATCTGGTCGACGGTCCGCTGCCCCACCCCGGGGATCTGCCGCAACCGGTAGGGGCCGGCGTCGAGGACCTGACGGACCGTGCGCAGGCCGCTCTTCTCGACGTTCCCCAGCCTCAGCCGCCCCTCGGTGGCATCCTGGAGCCGGGCCACGGGGATGGCGTCGAGCGCCTGCTCCACCGCCGTGTCCTGGATCGGCTTCAGCGCCGCCCGCACCGCCTCGACGGCCCTGTCGTGATCGCCGACCACGGCCTGAGCGGCCTCACACAACCGTATCCCGCGTGCGACCGCGTCCCGCTCGGCCCGCCCCATGCGCCCCCCTGCCCGACTCGTTCCGGCCATCCTCCCAGCAGCCGGTAGGGCGAAGGGGCCGGGCCGCAAAGGACTCGCTCCCTTGGTACGGGCCGTTCGCGAGGGAGCGCGTGAGGTCCGGAACCGGGCCGGGCCAGGACGTCTGCCGCGCCGGTCACGTCTCCCGGGGCAGGTGGAAGGGGACGGTGTTCCAGGGGCTGTCCGGGTGGGTGGTCAGGGTCTGGTGGGCGGTGAGCATCTCCTGGTACCAGCCGCCGTACTCCTCCTCGTCGAAGTGCAGGCAGCGGCCCAGCACATAGCCGGCGGAGAAGTCCTGCCAGGAGGTGTGTGCGGACTGTGCGGCGCCGCTCGCCTCGACGACGGCCTCGCGCATCTCCGCGCGGGTGGCGAAGCGAGCGCCGTAGCCCCAGCGGGCCATCATCGAGGCGCGGCCGATGTCCCAGGCGGCGACCGAGCGCACCACGGCGTCCGCCGTGAGCACGCCGTCGGCGCGGAACCGGGCCTCGTAGCGCAGCACCTTGCCGACCAGGCCGACCACGTGGGCGACGAACTCCTCCCAGTCCGGCCCGATCTCGCCCGGCGGCAGTTCGGCGGCGCGCTCGCGCAGCGTCAGCTCGACGCGTTCGCGCCACGCGGCGGCGTCGACGGTCCGCGGCCGGCCGTCCGGGGACGGGTGGGCGAGGGCGTTGCGCGCGTCGAGGACGAACTCCCAGTACCAGGGGGTGAGCTCGCGGGCGAGGAGCCGCCGTTGGATCTCCTGCCACTGCGCCCGGTCGGTGACGTCCCACCACGCGGCGAGCCGCTGGTGCTCCATGGACAGGCCGAGGCCGTGGTAGTGCGGGTTGTTCCAGGTCTCGCCGTTGACGAAGCACATCTGGGCACCGAGGGCCAGGCCGTGCAGGAGCGGACCGAGGGGCGGTGCGCCGGTGCGCAGGGTGACGAGCCGGTCGGCGCGGCCGTCGGCCTCCCAGTGCTCCTGGTGCAGTGCGCGCCACACCCGGCGCTCCTCGGCGTCGGCCGACATGAGCATCGCGCACGGCGTCCGGTTGTTGACGGCGATGCCCGCGACGTCGTCGGGCAGGCCGTCGGCCAGGTCACGCAGGGTGTAGGACTCGAAGACCAGGTGCGGGTGCGGGCGGGGCAGCAGACCGTGGGTGTAGACGGCGACGAGCCGGCCGACCTCGGTGTCGTGGACGTGGAAGGTGCGCCCGCCGGGGTCGGGTGAGGTCTCCTCGCGGCGGAACGGCACGTACACGCCGTCACCGGCGAGTGCCTCCAGGTAGGCGAGTTGCGTGTCCTCCCGGGCCTCCTCCTCGGCGTCCGCGTCCGCCCACTCGGTGGTGGCATGGCGGGTCAGCAGCTCGTACAGGTGCTGCTCCAGCTCGGCGGGCGCCTGCCAGGTGCCGGGTTCGGGCACCGGGACGTCCGGCAGCGCCTCGTCGTGATCGTCCAGTTCACCGACGACGTAGGGCTCGGCCAACTGCCGCTCCCACCGGCTCTGTTCCCGCCGAGCCGCTCGCTTCCGGCTGCCGAACACCCCGTACCCCCACTTTCGCGATCATGACCGCGGCCACTCTACGACCCACGGCGGCACCGGTCGCGAAGGGGCCGCCGGCACCCGGAAGGGCGCCGCTCCCCCCTGTGGCCACAGGCCCGGCGGTGCGATCGGCAGCCGGTGGCGGCGCGCTGACTCCGCGAAGCTGCCGCTCCGACCGCCGGTCCCGGTCCGGCTCCGCCCCTACGGTCAAGTCCCGTATCGGTCGGCAGAGTTGGGAAGGGGCACAGATGAACAAGGGTCTTCGTACAGCGGCCGCCGCGGCGGCGCTGGTCACCGGGCTGGTCACGGCGGCCGCCGCGCCGGCGGCGGCGGCCGCCCGGCCCGAGCGGATCACCTCGCAGGAGCAGCTGGCGGCGAGCATCGCCAAGGCCGTCGCGGCCGAGCAGGAGAACGGCGCCGTCACCGACGGCGTCGTCGGCGGCATCGTCGCCGACAGCGGCAAGCCGGGCGTCCGCGCGGCCGCCTGCTAGGGGCGCGGAGGTGAGCACCGTGGACGGTTCCGCGGGGCGACGGCCCCTCAACTGGTGTCCCTCCGGCGACGCGAGCCGCCCGGAGAGCGTGGTGCTCGGCGTCCGCTCCGGGGACCGCGGCGAGGTCGTCTACCTCGCCGATCCGGTACCGGCGGCCGAGGTCCTGGGCAGCATCCCGGAGGGCATCGCCGCCAACCGGGTGCTGCGGTTCGCCTCGCACTGCGTGTCGGACTGCGCGAACCGGGTGGGCGAGGCGTGCGGTCTGATCGAACGCATCCGGGCCGTGCCGGCGAAGACCGAGGCCGGATCCGCGGCCGTACCACGGTGCCACCTGCGTCCGCACTGCAAGTGGTGGAACCAGGTCGGCGTCGAGGGCTGCCACCGCTGCCCCGCCGTCGTCACGCTCAACCCGCACGACGACGAGCTGAACGTGCTCGTCGCCAACCCCGAGACGACCTTGGAACAGCTGGAGAGCTGGATGGCCGCGGCGGAGTGATCCGGCCGGCGCGGACGCGGGAGACAGGGCCCCGGGCCGGGCGAACCGGCACGGGGCCCGGCCCGTTTCAGGTACTTCAGGAGAAGAGAGAGGGACTTTCATGGACGGCTGGATACGGCGCTTCCACCCCGCCCCCGACGCCCCCGCCCGGCTGCTGTGCTTCCCGCACGCGGGCGGCGCGGCCGCCGCCTACCACGCCCTGTCGGCCGCGGTCGCCGGTCCGCTGGAGCCCCTGGTGGTGCAGTACCCGGGCCGGCACGACCGCCTCGCGGAGCCGTTCGCCGAGCGGATCGACCAGGTCGTGGACGCCGTCCTGGACGCGCTGCCCGCGGAGACGGCGAGCAGGCCGCTCGCCTTGTTCGGGCACAGCATGGGCGCGCTCGCGGCGTTCGAGACGGCCAGGGCGCTGCGGGCGCGGGGCCGGGCGCCCGCCGCGCTGTTCGTGTCGGGGCGCGGCGGCCCCTCGCTGCCGGTCGTGACGCGGTGGGAGGGGGTGCCCACGGACAAGGACCTGCTGGCGGAGCTGCGGCTGCTGGCCGGTACGGACGACAGTCTGCTGACCGACCCGATGCTGCTGGAGGTCGCGCTGCCCGCCCTGCGCGCGGACTACGCGATGCTGTCCGCCTACTCCTACCGTCCCGGCCCCCGGCTGCGCTGCCCGGTGGTGGCGCTGACCGGGGATGCCGATCCGAGGGTGCCGGTGGCGGAGGTGCCGGCCTGGCGGCAGGAGACGGAGGGACCGTTCACGACGCACGTGCTGCCCGGCGGGCACTTCTACCTGGACGGCCATCTGCCCGCTGTGGCCCGCGTGCTGACGTCGGTCCTCGTTCACGCGTGAGGCACGGGAAAGGGGCCGGTGGCGACCACCGGCCCCTTTCCCGTGCGCTCATGCCTCACGCGTTCTCGAACTCGCTGAGCAGCGCGTCCAGCGCGTCGTCCGGTTCCCGGGCCTCGACGATCCGCCGGGCCAGTTCGTCGAGTGTCAGCTCTTCCAGGAACAGGGTGAGCGGCACGTCGATGCCGAAGTCGTCGCGCAGGCAGCCGACCAGGTGGACGGCGGCGAGGGAGTCGCCGCCGGCGGCGAAGTACGTCATGCTCAGGTCGCCGTCGTCCAGACCGAGCGTCTCGGCGAGGAGGGCGCGGACGGACGTGTCCAGCCCGGCGCCCGCCTCCGGCGCCTGCGACCGCGGCTCCTGGGAAGCCTGTTCCTGGGAAGCCTGTTCCTGGGGCGCCTGTTCCCGTGCGGCCGGTGCCGCCCCCAGGCCGAGCTGCCCGTAGCTCTCCCCGCCGAACGGGTACGTCGGCAGTGAGACCCGGCGGCCCCGCCGCGGCCACGGCAGCTTCTCGTCCCGCAGCCACGCCTCCCCGATCGCGCGCAGGTCGTCCGCGGCGGCCGGGGCCGATGCCGGGCGGCCCGTCGCGAGTTCGCCGAGGCGGATCGCGGCCTCCTCGCGGTCGGCGGCCAGGACGTAGGCGCGGACGGCGAGGGGGGCGCGGCCGAAGCGGAGGGTGTGGGCGGTGTCGGCGAGGGTGGGGGCGTCCGGGGCGCGCAGGGCGGTGGCCAGGCGGCCGGCGAGGGCCTTGAGGGCGTCCTCGGTGTGAGCGGACAGAAGCAGCACCTCCGGGCCCGAGGATCCGGTGTCCCGGGGGCGGGACGGGGCCTGTTCCAGGACGACGTGGACGTTGGTGCCGCCGATGCCGACGGAGCTGACCCCGGCCCGGCGGCGGCCGTACTCGGGCTCGGGCCAGTCTTCGGCCTCGGTGACGACGTGGAACGGCGAGTCGTCCAGCGCGAGTTCGGGGTGCGGGTGGCCGGCTCCGGCGGTCGGGGCGATGACGGCGTGCTCCAGCATCAGCACGGTCTTGATGACCCCGGCCACGCCCGCGGCCGCGTCCAGGTGGCCGATGTTCGCCTTCACCGAGCCCAGGCCGATGGAGCCGGTGCCGAGGGCGCCCTTGAACGCGGCGGTCGCGGCGGTCGCCTCGATGCGGTCGCCCAGCTCGGTGGCCGTGCCGTGGGCCTCCAGGTACTGGGCGTCGGCCGGGTCGAGGCCCGCCGTCGTCCATGCCTCCACGATGGCGGCGGTCTGCTGGTCGACACCGGGGGCGGTGAAGCCGACGCGGGCGGCGCCGTCGTTGGTGACGGCGCTGCCGCGGATGACCGCGCGGACGGGGTCTCCGTCGGCGAGCGCGTCGGCGAGACGGCGCAGCACGACCACACCGACGCCGTTGCCGGGCACGGTGCCGCCGGACGCCTCGTCGAAGGGGCGGCAGCGGCCGTCGGACGAGAAGATCCCGCCCTGGTAGTGGACGTATCCGCGGCTGCGGACGGTGTCGACGGCGACGCCTCCGGCGAGCGCGGTGTCGCAGTCGCCGAGGAGCAGTGCCTGGCAGGCGAGGTGGATCGCGGTCAGGGAGGTGGAGCAGGCGGTCTGGACGGTGAGGCTCGGGCCGTCGAGGCCGAGCCGGTAGGAGATCCAGGGGGCGAGGAACTCGCGGTCGGTGAGGATGCGCACCTGGAGCGCGCCGATCTGCGCGGCCAGCCTGGGGTCGGTCTGGGCGGCCAGCATGTGTTCGGTGACGCCGCCGCCGACGTAGACGCCGGTGCGGCGCGGTGCGCCGAGGGGGTCGTGGCCGGCGTCCTCCAGGGCGGACCAGGCGGTCTGCAGGAGCAGCCGGTGCTGCGGGTCGAGGGCGGCGGCCTCGGTGCGGTTGAAGCCGAAGAGGGCGGCCTCGAAGCGGTCGGCGTCGGCGAGGACGCCTTTGGACGGCACGTAGTCGCGGCCACGGATCTCGTCCGGGTCCGCGCCGTCGGCGAGGAGTTCCTCCTCGGTGAAGTCGGTGATGGAGGTGACGCCGCCGAGGAGGTTCTTCCAGTACGTGTCGAGGTCGGGGGCGCCGGGGAAGCGACCGCTCATGCCGATGACGGCGATGGCGGAGTCGAGGGCGTCGGGAGCTGTGGTGTCGGTCATCGGAGTGTGCCTTTCCGGGAGCGGAGTCGTCGGGCGGCGGTGCGCCGGTGGTGTCGTTCACGGCCGCGGGCGGCGGAGTCGGTGGGGTCCGCCACGCGGGCCTGGTCGAGGCGGGCGGCGAGGGAGGCGACGGTGGGGTGGCGGAACAGGTCGACCAGGGTGAGCCCGCCGTCCGCGGTGGCCTCGCGCAGGGCGGCCAGCACACGCATCAGGCGGACCGAGTTGCCGCCCAGGTCGAAGAAGTTGTCGTGGGCGTCGACCCGGTCCATGGTCAGGACGCGGGCCCAGATGTCCGCGACCAGCCGCTCGGTCGCGGTGCCGGCGGCCGTGCCGCCCGGGTCCGGGGCGTGGCGGGTGACGTCCGGCTCGGGCAGCCGGGAGCGGTCGATCTTGCCGTTGCCGCTGAGCGGCAGTTCCGCGAGGCGGACGAACACCTCGGGGACCATGAAGGCCGGCAGCCGCTCGGCGAGGTGGGCGCGCAGGGCGCCGTCGGCGGGTGGCACGGCTCCGTCGCGGCAGACCAGGTAGGCGGCGAGCCGCTGTTCCTCGCCGGTGCCGCGCACGGTCGCCGCGGCGATCCGCACGTCCGGGTGGGCGGCCAGCAGCGACTCGATCTCACCCAGTTCGATGCGTACCCCGCGCAGCTTGACCTGGAGATCGCTGCGGCCCTGGTAGGTCAGCACCCCGTGCGCGTCGACGCGTCCGAGGTCCCCGCTGCGGTACATCCGGGTGCCGGGGGCGCCGTAGGGGTCGGCGACGAACCGCTCGGCGGTCAGGCCGGGTCGCTCGATGTAGCCGCGGGCGAGTCCGGCGCCGGTGATGTAGATCTCGCCGGTGACGCCGACGGGGACGGGGCGCAGCCACTCGTCCAGGACGTAGCAGCGGCTGCCCGCCACCGAGCGGCCGAGCACCACCGGGTCGCCGGGCGTCAGGTCGGCCGTGTGGGAGTAGACGGAGACCTCGCTCGGTCCGTAGGCGTTCACGATCCGCCGGCCGGGCTCGTGCAGCCGCTCGACGAGTTCGGCGGGGCAGGACTCGCCGCCGACCGCGATGGTGCGCAGGTCGGGCAGCTTTCCCTTGACGTCGGGCAGCAGCATGGCGGCGGACGGCGGCAGGAACACATAGGTGATGCGGGAGTCGCGCAGCCGGTGCAGCAGGCCCTCGCCGAACCGTTCGTCCTCGGTCGGGACGTGCAGTTCGGCACCCGCGACCCAGGGGAAGAACAGGTCGGAGACGGCGACGTCGAAGCCGAACGCGACGAACTGCAGCACCCGGTCGCCGGCCGTCACCGGGAAGGAGTGGCGGACGGCCGTGGTCAGGTTGACCAGGGAGCGGTGCTCGACGGCCACGCCCTTGGGGCGGCCGGTGGAGCCGGAGGTGAACAGCACGTAGGCGAGGTCGCGGGCACCGGGTGCCGGGCCGTCGGCGACGGGCGGCGGCTCGGCCGGGTCGGTGCGGTCGACGCGCAGAGCGGGCACGCCGAGTGCCGCGGCCCGCTCGGCGGTGGCCTCGGAGGTCAGCAGCAGGCCGGTGCCGGAGCAGTCGAGCATGTAGCGCAGGCGGTCGTCGGGATGGGCCCGGTCCAGCGGCACGTAGGCGCCGCCGGCCCGCAGCACCGCGAGCGCGGCGATGCCCTGGTGCGCCGAGCGGGGCAGGAGCAGTCCGACACGGCTGCCGGGGCGTACGCCGGCGGCCCGCAACCGGGCCGCCAGCGCGTCGGCGCGCTCCAGCAGCGCGCGGTAGGTGAGCCGTTCCCCGCCGTGCACGAGCGCGGTGGCGTGCGGGCGGGCCGCCGCGACGCCGGCGATCAGGTCGGGCACCAGCCGGTCGGCGGGGGCGGCGCCGGAGAGGCGGTCGTTCTGGGCGAGGAGCAGCCGCCGCTCGTCCTCGGCGACCGGGGCGAGGCGGGAGAGGGGGGCGTGCGGGTCGGTGAGGAGGCCGTCGAGGAGGACCGTGAAGTTGTGGGTCCAGCGGCGCACGGTCGCCGCCTCGAACAGGTCGTCACGGTGGATGAACTGGGCGGCCAGGTCCTCCCCCCAGCGCTCCACGTGCAGGTGGAAGTCGAACTTCGCCGTGTCCAGGTCGACTTCGAGCCGCCGTGTGCCGGCTCCGGCGAGGTCCAGGGTGAGGGCGGTGTCGTCGTCGTAGGAGAAGACGACCTGGACCACCGGGTCGTGACCGGGCTCGCGGACCGGGGCGAGGGCGTCCACCACCGCCTCGAACGGGGCGTCCTGGTGCGGGGCGGCGGCCCGCAGGGCGGTGCGGACCCGGGCGGTCAGCTCGTGGAAGGAGGGGTCGCCGCTCACGTCGACGCGCAGGGCGAGGGTGCCGGCGAGCATACCGACGGTGTCCTGCAGGTCGGGATGCTCGCGGCCGGACACCGGGTAGCCGATGACGAGGTCGTCGCGGCCGGAGAGCCGGGCGAGGAAGGCGGCGTAGGCGGCGAACAGCGCCATGAAGGGCGTCGCCCCGCAGGCGCCGGCCGCTTCGGCGAGGCGGGCCCGCGTGGCGGCCGGAATCAGGAAGCGGGCGGTGCCGCCGCCGGCGGAGCGCACGGCGGGCCGGGGCCGGTCCGTGGGCAGCTCCAGGGTGGCGGGCGCGCCGCGCAACGCCTCCACCCAGTGCCGTACGGCCGTGTCGTACTCCCCCGCCGCCTGGCGTTCGCGCTGCCAGACGGCGTAGTCCGGGAACTGGAGCGGCTGCCCCGGTGGGCTGTGTGGCCGTCCGGCCGCTTCGTCCCGGTAGGCGGCGCCCAGCGCGTCCAGCATGACGCCCAGCGACCAGCCGTCGCAGACCAGGTGGTGGGCGACGAGCAGCACGCGGTGGGTGCCGTCGTCGACGGCGTACACCGTGCAGCGCAGCAGCGGTCCGGCAGCCGGGTCGAAGGGGCGGGCGGCCTCCTGTCGCAGCAGCGTGTCCACCTGGCCGGCGGGAACGTGGTCCCGGTAGGTGAGCGCGGCATCGCCGGCGGCCCGCACGCGCTGGGTCTGCGTGCCGTCCGGGGAGGTGCGGAAGACGGTGCGCAGCGACTCGTGCCGGGCGACCAGCGTGTCCAGGGCACGGCCGAACGCGGCGACGTCGAAGGGGCCGGTCACGGCGAAGGCCGCCGGCACGTTGTACTGAGCGGTGCCCGGGTTCAGCTGGTCGAGGACGAGCAGCCGGCTCTGCGCGTCGGAGACGGGGAACTCGTACTCCTCGTGGACGGCCGGCTGGACCAGGGCAACGGTGTCGGTGGTCATGGGTCACTCCCCCCGGAGGGCGGTTTCGAGGACCGCGGCGACGCGTGCGGCCGGGTCCGGCTGAAGTACTCCGCTGTGGGTGCAGGCGAGTTCGTGCACCGTGAGGGCGGCGGTCGAGGGCCGCCAGGCCGCCGTTTTCTCGGCGGTGGTGGCGTGCGCCTGGTGGGTCGCGGAGAAGAGGGTGACGGGGCCGTCGTAGCGGGACGGGCGCCAGGCGCGGGAGAGGTGGATGTGGTGGGCGCCCACGTCGGTCATCGCGTGCAGGACGCCGTCGTCCAGGGCGGCGAGCGGGCTGTCGGCGGTGCGGACCACCGCGAACGCCTCGGCGCGGCCGAACCGGCCGGGTGGTACGGGCCGGCCCGGGGCGTGGCTGTTGAGCAGGATCCGCAACGCCTCCCGCTCGACCACGTCCGCCGGCAGCCGGGGGGTGCCGGGCGGCTGGGGCATCGCGTCCAGCACGGCCAGCAGCCGTACCTCCTGCCCGGCCGCGCGCAGGCGTACGGCGATCTCGTGGGCGACGGAGCCGCCGAAGGAGCGGCCCAGCAGGGCGTACGGGCCGGTCGGCGCGAGGGCGCGGATGCGCTCGGTGTACGCCTCGGCCAGCGCGGCGACGCTCGCCGGGAGCCCGCCCGCCCCTTCGGTGAGCGCCGGGCTCTGCAGGGCGTGCACCGGGCGGTCCGGGTGGAGGTGCGGGAGGAGGGCGGCGAAGGACCAGCCCAGGCCGAGGGCGGGGTGGACACAGAAGAGGGGGGTGCGGTCGCCCTGGCGGAGGGTGAGGAGGGGGGCCAGGTCGGTGTCGGGGGCGGGGGCGGTACGGGCGGCCAGCAGGGCCGGGGTCGGAGCCGCGAACAGGGTGGCCAGCGGCACCTGGGCCTTGGAGGCCAGGCGCAGTGCGGTCAGCGAGTGGCCGCCGGCCGCGAAGAAGTCGGTGTCCGGGTGGGCGTCGGGCAGGCCGAGCACCTCGGCGAACAGCGCGCACAGCCACCGTTCACGGTCGTCGCGCGGAGCGCGGGTGCCGTGACCGCCGTGGCCGCCGTGGCCGCCGGTCGCGTCGCCCGTCGGCTCGGGCAGTGCGGCCCGGTCCGTCTTGCCGTGGCGGGTGAGCGGTATGCGGTCGATGCGGGCCCATACGGAGGGGACGAGGTGAGCGGGGAGGTGCCGGACGGCGAACTCCTTCGCCCTGTCCAAGATTTCGGGCCACGTAGCGTCCGTGGCCGGGTCCGGCAGGAGCCACGCCGCCAGCCGCTTGCCGCCGGTGGCGTCGGGGCGCGCGGCGACGACGGCCCGTCGTACGCCGGGGCAGGCCGCGAGCGCGGTCTCCACCTCGGCCGGTTCGATACGGACCCCGCGCACCTTGATCTGGTCGTCGACGCGGCCGTGGAAGTCCAGGACGCGGTCGCCTCTCCAGCGAGCCAGGTCGCCGGTGCGGTACATGCGGCTGCCCGGCGGCCCGTACGGGTCGGCGACGAACCGCTCCGCCGTCTGTCCGGGCCGTGCGAGGTAGCCGTTGGCCAGGCCGGTCCCGGCGAGGTACAGCTCGCCGGTGCCTCCCTCGGGCACCGGGCGCAGGAGGCCGTCCAGGACGTAGGCGCGGGTGTTGTCCAGCGGACGGCCGATGGGGATCGCACCGGGACCGCCGTCGGCGGTGTGGGCGGTGGCGAAGACGGTCGCCTCGGTGGGGCCGTACCCGTTGACGACGGTGGTGCCCGGGCAGTGCGCCCGCAGGCGGGTCACGGTCGCCGGGTCGAGCACATCGCCGCCCGCCCAGACCTCCGTCAGCCCGGCCGCCGACTCCGGCGCGATCTCCGTCACCGTGCGCAGGAGTTCGGGGGTGAGGAACAGCGCCGTGATCCCGCGCTCGGGAATCACGCGGCGCAGCAGCTCGGGGGTGACGGGGCCGGGCGGGGCGAGGACGACCGTCCCGCCGTTCAGGAGCGGGATCCACACCTCGTACGTCGCCGAGTCGAAGGTGTAGGGGGCGTGCGCGAGCACACGGCGGTGACCGCCGCCCTGGAAGCGGGCGTCGGCGGCGAGTTCCACGATGCCGCGGTGCGGTACGACGACGCCCTTGGGTTCGCCGGTGGAGCCGGAGGTGTGGAGGACGCAGGCGGGTGAGCCGGGGTGGGCTTCCGGGAGGGGCGAGGTGACGGCCGGGCCCGGCTCCTCGATGTTCAAGCACGCTACCGCTTCGGGCAGTCGGGCTGCGGCTGGGGCTTTGGCTGCGGCTGCGGCTGCGGCTGGGGTTGCGGCTGGGGCTTTGGCTGCGGCTGCGGCTGCGGCTGGGGCTTTGGCTGGGGCTTTGGCTGCGGCTGCGGCTGCGGCTGGGGTTGCGGCTGGGGCTTTGGCTGCGGCTGCGGCTACGGCTACGGCTACGGCTGGGGCTTTAGCTGCGGCTGCGGCTACGGCTGGGGCTTTGGCTGCGGCTGCGGCTGCGGCCTTGGCTGTGGCTGTGGCTGTGGCTGTGGTCAACGCCAGCCGGACCCCGGCCGCTTCGGTCAGCCGGGCCAGGCGTTCGGGCGGCTGGGCGGGGTCCAGCGGCAGCCAGCAGGCTCCCGCCTTGAGGACGGCCAGCTGGGCGACGACGACGGCCGGGGAGCGGGTCGCCAGCAGGGCGACCGCGTCGCCGGGGGCCGTGCCCGCCCGGACCAGGCGGGCGGCCAGGGCATCGGAGGCCGTGTCGAGATCGGCGTAGGTGAGGATCCCGTCGTCCGACTCGACGGCCGGGGCATCGGGGGTCCGGGCGGCCTGCGCGGCGAACCGGGCGGTGACGGTGGCCGGTCGGGCCACGGGGCGGACCGGGCCGGTGGCGAGGTCGATCAGCCGTCGGTGTTCCGCGGGCGGAAGTACGTCGATGTCGTCCACCGGCCGGCCGAGGTCGTCCGCCAGCCGGCCCAGGGCATGAGCCATCCGGCCGGCCACCGCGGACGCCGACAGGCCGCGGCGGCAGCCCACCGACAGCCCCAGCCGCTCGCCGGCGGTGACGGCCAGCGTCACCGGGTAGTGGGTGGCGTCCGTGACCGTCCGGAGGGTCAGCTCCTCCGGGCCGGCGTCGTCCTCATCACGCTGCGGGAAGTTCTCGAAGGCGAGGACGGAGTCGAACAGCTCCCCCACGCCCGCGGCACGCTGTACGTCGGCGAGCCGCGCGTGCTGGTGGGCGACGAGCCGGGACTGTTCGTCCTGGAGGCGGCCCAGCAGCTCGGCCGCGGTCTCGCCGGTACGCAGCCGCACCCGTACCGGGAGCGTGTTGACGAACAGGCCCACCATGCTCTCGACGCCGGGCAGGTCGTGCGGACGGCCGGAGACGACCGCGCCGAAGACCAGGTCCCGGGCGCCGGTGGTCCGGGCCAGGACGAGTGCCCAGGCCGCCTGGACGAGGGTGTTGAGGGTGACACCGGCCTCCGCGGCGCGGCGGGCGAGCGTGGCGGTCAGGCCGGCGGGCAGGTGGACCTGGGCGCGGTCGCAGGAGGTGTCGTCGGTCGCGGCCGGGGGTGCGAGCGGCGCCGGCGGTTCGAGGCCCGCCAGCGCCTCGGCCCAGGCCGTCTCCGCCTTGTCCCGGTCCTGCCGCGCCAGCCATGCCAGGTAGTCGCGGTAGGAAGCGGCGGGCGGCAGCGGGCGGCCCCCGACCAGTGCGGCCAGGTCCGCCTCCACGACCGGCAGGGACCAGCCGTCGAGCAGGATGTGGTGGAAGGACACGAGCAGCTCGGCGCCGCTGTCGTGGCGGGCGAGGGTGACCCGCAGCAGGGGCGGCCGTGCGGGGTCGAAGCGCCGGGCCGCGTCCGTCTCCAGCAGCCGTCGCATCCCCGCGGCCGTCTCGTCGGGGTCGAGGCCGGTGAGGTCGGCCTCCCGCCACGGCACCTTCACGGCGCGCGGAATGATCTGCACGGGCCGGTCGAGGCGTTCGTGGCGGAAGCAGGCGCGCAGGTTGGGGTGGCGCCGCAGCAGTTCCGTCACCGCGGCCCGGACCCGCCCCGGGGCGATGCCGGGGCCGATCCGGAAACGGGCCTGGACCAGATAGGGGTCGGGTCCCGTCGCGTCCCGCAGGGTGTGGAAGAGGAGTCCTTCCTGGGCCGGGGACAGCGGCAGGACGTCCTGGACGTTCCCGCTCACCGTTCGCTCACCTCACCCTCGAGGCCGTCGAGGGCACCGAAGCCACCAAGGCCGCCCAGGTCGTCCAGCCCGTCCAGGTCGTCCAGCCCGTCGGCGTCCTCCTCGAACGACAGGTCGTCCTCGTACTGCAGGAGCTGGTCGACGGTCAGATCGACCAGCGGGAAGTCGGACGGGGTGTGGCCGGCGGCCGAGCCGTCCGCCGCGTCCGCCACGAGAGCGGTGAGCTCCCGCGTCCACAGCCGGGCCAGCTCGCGCACGTCGTCCTCGCTGAGCACGCCCTGCGCGTACGAGAAGGTCGCCTCCAGCCGCGGTTCGCCCTCCGCACCTCGGGCCAGGACGTCGATCTCCAGGGCGTGGGCGACCGGCACCGCGTCCGGTCCGGAGTCGAGGAACCGGCCGCCGGCCGCGTCGTCCCCGGCGAAGCGGCCCAGGTAGGCGAAGCGGACGTCGGGAGCGGGCAGCGCGGCCAGGGTGGGGCCGGCCTCGGGGTGGAGGTAGCGCAGCAGGCCCCAGCCGAGTCCGGCGGACGGCACCGCCCGCAGTTGCTCCTTGACCAGCTTGAGCGCCGCGGGACCGGTGTCCGTGCCGGGGTCGAGGACGACCGGGTACTGGGTGACGAACCAGCCGACGGTGCGGGAGATGTCGACGGGCGCCGACAGCGCCTCGCGCCCGTGTCCCTCCAGGTGCAGGAGGAGGGCCGTGCCGGTGCCGCGTCGGCGGACCGCGGCGCGGACCAGGGCGGTGAGCAGCACGGCGTCGGTGCCGCAGTGGAAGGCGCCGGGGAGGGTGACCAGGGCGGACCGGGTCAGTTCGGCGTCCAGCTCGATGGTGACGACGGCGCGGCGGTAGGCGGTGGCGGGAGCGGCCGGCCGGCTCGTCCAGCCGTCCGGTCCGTCCGTCAGCCGGGCCTTCCCGGCGGCGCTCATCCGGCCGGTCCACCAGTCCAGTTCGCCCAGTGCCCGGTCCGCCTCGGCGGGCAGCAGCCGCGCCCACCGTGCGAACGAGGCGCCCGGATCCCTCGGGGGCTCGCCGCCGTCCCTCAGCATGTGCGCCAGCTCCTGTCCCAGCACCCGCCAGGACACCCCGTCGACGGCGAGGTGGTGCACGAGGAGCAGCAGGAGACCGGGCCGGTCGGGTCCGGCGTCGAACCAGACCGCCCGCAGCATCTCCCCCTGCTCCGGGTCCAGTACGGCGCAGCGCGCCGAGTCCTGTGCGAGCTCTGCCGGGTCGGTGTCGGCGGCGACGGCGACCCGCTCCGTGCGTACGGTGGCGGAGCCTGCCTCCAGTTCCCAGTCGGTGGAGTCGTCGTGCCGTATCAGCCGCATGCGGAGGGCGGCGTGCCGTTCGGCGAGGGCCGAGACGGCCGCCCGGATGCGGTCCTGGTCGACGCCGTGCGGGACGGGGAACACCATGGACTGGATGAACGTGCCCAGGGGGGCGCCCTGTTCGCGCCACCAGTGCATGATCGGGGTGAGGGGGAAGCGGCCTTCGGCCAGGTCGGGGCCGGCAGGCTGCTCGGGGGCTGCCGGGCGGGCCGACAGGGCCAGCCGGGCCGGTGTGCGGGCGGTGAAGACGTCCCGCGGGGCGAGGAGCAGGCCGGCCGCCGCTGCCCGGGCGGCGAGTTGGATGGCCATGATGCTGTCGCCGCCGAGCCGGAAGAAGTCCGCGTCCACGTCCACGTCCGCGGGATCGGTGCCGAGGACCTCGCAGTACAGGGCGCACAGGGTCCGTTCGGCGGGGGACGCGGTGCGCCGGACGGCGGGGGACGCGGCCGGGTCGCGGGGGGCGGGGGCGGGCAGGGCGGTCTTGTCGATCTTTCCGTTGTCGGTCAGCGGGAACGTGCCGAGGACGACCACGTCGGCCGGGACCAGCCCGGCGGGCAGTCGTTCGGCCGCGTGGGTGAGCAGGGCGTCCGGGTCCGGGGTGTGACCGGGGGCCGGGACGACGTATCCGACCAGCTGCGGGCGGCCGGTCCTGCCCTCCCGGACGAGGGCCACCGCTGCGCCGACGCAGGGGTGTTCGGCGAGGACGGCCGCGATCTCGGCGGGTTCTGTGCGCAGGCCCCGGAGTTTCACCTGGTCGTCGCCGCGGCCCAGGTAGTGGATGGTGCCGTCGTCGCCCTGCCAGGCGAGGTCGCCGGTGCGGTACATGCGGGTGCCCGGGGGGCCGTAGGGGTCGGCCGTGAAGCGGTCGGCCGTCTGCGCGGGGCGGTGCAGGTAGCCGTGGGCCAGGGGGCCCGAGAGGTAGAGCTCGCCCTGGGTGCCCGGGGCCACCGGGCGGAGCCGGTCGTCGAGCAGGCGGACGTGCGTGCCGGCGAGGGGGCGGCCCAGGGGCGGTCGCGTCTGCCCGCGCCCGGGGGCGAGGGGCTCGGAGAGCGTGACCGCCACCGTCGCCTCGGTGGGGCCGTACACGTTGTGGAAGCGGCGGCCGTCCGCCGCCCAGCGTTCCACCAGCTCCGGCGGGCAGACCTCCGCGCCGACCGCCAGCGCCCGCAGGTCCGGGTAGGTGCCGGCCGGGACCGTCGCCAGCACGGACGGTGTCGTCATGACCGCGGACACCCGTCGCTGTGTCAGCACCCGCCCCAGGTCGTCCCCCACCAGCATCCCGGCCGGCGGCAGGACCAGGGTCGCGCCGGAGCCGAAGGCCATGCACAGGTCGGCGACCGATATGTCGAAGGTCGGGGGGCCCAGCTGGAGCACCCGGTCCCCGGGACCCAGGTCCAGCCGGCCCGCCAGGGATTCCGCGAGCGCGGCGAGACCCGCGTGCGGGACGACGACCCCCTTGGGGGTGCCGGTGGAGCCCGAGGTGTGGATGACGTAGGCGGGGGTGGAGGGGTCCGGGTAGGGGGCCGTCAACGGCTCGCCCTGGTACGACTGCGGGCTCAGGACCAGCACCGGTACGTCCCCCGCGGCCGGCACGGCGTCGTCCGCGACGACCAGCACCGGCCCCGCGTCGGCCAGCGTGCGCCGCAGGCGTTCCGTGGGGTGCTCGGGGTCGAGGGGCAGATACGCGGCACCCGTCCGCTGGACGGCCAGCGCGGTCACCGGCCAGTCGGTGCCACGGCCGCGGACGAGCGCCACGAGGTCCCCGGGGCCGGCCCCGTGCCGGGCCAGGGTGCCGGCCAACCGGTCGACCCGGTCGACGAGTCGGCCGTACGACAGGAGCTGAGCGCCCGTGTCGAGCGCGGGCGCGTCCGGTGTGCGGGCGGCCTGGCGGGCCACCAGCTCGGGCAGCGACACCGGCGCCACCGCACCGGAGCCGGACGCCAGGCCGAGCAGGCGCTCGGACAGGCCCGAAGGCACGATGTCGATGTCGCCGACGCGCAGCGCAGGGTCCGCGGTGACCTGTTTCAGCAGCTCGACATAGCACTCGGCCCACCGCGCCACCGCTTGTGGCGAGAACGTGTCCGTACGGATCTCGAAGCTGCCGATCATCGCGTCGCCGCTGTCCTTCACCACGCCGACGAGGTCGTGCTCGCCGCCGGTGTGGATGCGTTCCGGTTCGGCGAACTCGCGTACGGCGGAGACGCTCGGCTGCTGGGTGAGGTGCATGAAGACCCACTGGAACAGCGGGGACCGGCCGATGCTGCGTTCGGGTGCGGCTGCCGCGACGATCCGGCCGACCGGCAGGTCGGCGTTGGCCACGAGGTCGGGGAAGTCGGCCGCGAACACGGCGAGGAGGTCGGCGAAGGAACTGTCGGGGCGGACCCGCCAGCGGGTGGGGACGGCGTTCATGACGTAGCCGATGACCCGTTCCAGGCCCTTGGCGGACCGGTTGGCGACGGGGGTGCCCAGGACCATGTCCTCGGCACCGGTGACCCGGTGGGCGAGGACCGCGAACGCGGCCATCAGAACGCCGTAGACGGTGGTGCCGGAGCGGCGGGCCAGGGCGCGGACCGAGGCGGCGGCGGGCGGGTCGAGGTCGAAGCCGATGTGGACGATGCCGTCGGGGTCGCGGTCGGGGTCGTCGGCGGTGGATCCGTGGCCGGGGGCGGTGAGCGGGCCGGGCGGGTCGGCCAGGTAGCGGCGCCAGAAGGCGAGGCGCTCGCCGAAGACGCCGGCCTCCTCCAGCTCTCCCTGCCAGGCGGAGAAGTCGGCGTACTGGATGCCGGGGCGGGTGAGCCGGGGCTCGGTGCCCTCGCGGACGGCCAGGTACGCCTCGGCGAACTCGTTCTGGAGGACGTCGAAGGACCACCAGTCCGCGATGGCGTGGTGCACGCTCAGCATCAGGGTCGTACGGCGGTCGTCGACGCGTACGAAACGGCCGCGCATCAGCCTGCCGCCGTCCAGGTCGAAGGGGCGCCGGCGGAAGGCGTCGAATGCCTGGTGGACGGTGGTTCCGGTGCCGCGCAGGTCCTCGCGCTCCAGGACGAAGGGACCGAGGTCGGGGAAGTCGACGTGGAGTTCGCCGCCCCCGGTCCCGGTGACCCTGGTGCGCAGGATGTCGTGGTGCTCCTGGACGAGGGTGAGCGCGGCCTCCAGGTGGGCGGCGTCCACGGGGTCCTCGAAGTGGTAGGCGCAGCACAGGTTGAGGGCGGGGGTGCCGGGATACAGCGACTCGTACGCCCACAGGTCCTGCTGCGCGGGGCTGAGCCGGACCGGCCGGGCGGGATCCCTGGGCGGGACGACGGCGGGCACGTCCCGCACGCGTCCGCTCTCCACCAGCTTGCGCAGCAGCTTGACGCGCTGCTCGCCGCCGAGCGCGCTGAAGCGGTCGGCGAGGGAGGCGGCGGGCCGCGGTCCCTGACGGACGGGGGCGGTCATCACAGGCTCTCTTTCAGTTCGGCCAGCCGGTTCAGGCTCGTGAGCACGTCGTCGAGTCCGAGGCCGAAGTCGACGAAGCAGGCGACCTCGTCCACGCCCAGCTCCGCCAGATCGGCGAGCATCTTGGCGCAGTGGCCGGGCGAGCCCAGCAGGCTGCCCCAGCTCAGGTAGCGCTCGAACGCGAACTCCGCGAGCATCGCGGTCTTCTCCTCGGTGAGCGCGGCGGTGCCGGCGTCGGCGGTGCGGTTGGCGGCGGTCTGGCGGAGGTAGGAGGCGAGGTACGCCTTCAGCGGGGTGGCGGCGAGGCGCCGTACCTCCGCGTCGTCGGCGCCGACATAGGTGTGCGCCATGAGCGTCACGCGGCCGTGCGCGTCGGTGCCCCGCTGCTCGGGGGCGGTCGCGCAGGCGGTGCGGTAGCGGGCGATGCGGTCGGCGAGGTCGTCGCGGCTCTGTCCGACGGTCGCGCCGAGCACTCCGCAGCGCAGCCGGCCGGCCGCCTCCCACGTCTCCGGGTTGCCGGACGTGGTGATCCACAGCGGCAACGACTCCTGCACCGGCCGCGGCTGGGGCAGCACGTCCACCGGCTTGCCCGTGCCGTCCGGGAAGGGAGCGCTCTGCCCCGCCCACAGCGAGCGCAGGACGGGGACGGTGTCCAGGGTGCGGGTGCGGCGGTCGGCGTAGTTGCCGGGCGCGAGCGCGAAGTCGGCGGAGTGCCAGCCGGTGGCGACCGACAGACCCACCCGGCCGTGCGAGAGGTTGTCCACGACCGCCCAGTCCTCGGCGACCTTCAGCGGGTGGTGCAGCGGCAGGACGACGCTGCCGGCCCGGATCCCGATCCGCTCGGTGGCCACGGCGAGCGCCGCGCTGAGCACCGGTGGGCTGGAGAAGACCTGCCCGACCTGCTGGAAGTGGCGTTCGGGCGTCCACACGGCGTGGAAGCCGAGACGGTCCGCGGTCCGGGCGACGGTGAGGATGTCCTCGTACGTGCGCTCGTGCCGCACCTGCCCGGTGGCGGTGCTGTCCGCACCGAAGAACATCACGCTGAGGTCCACTGCCTGTCCTCCTGCTTCCTGCCGCCGCGGTGAGGTGCGGTCGTCTGGGGGGTCTGGGGTGTCTGGGGTGTCTGGGGCCGGTGCGGGACCCGCGGCCTGCGCGGGATGGGTGCCATGGCGGACTGCGCGCGGCCCGGGGTCCCGTCCAGCTCGGCGGCGAGGGCGGCGACGGTGGGGGTGGTGAAGAGCTGCGCGGCCGTCACCGGCCGGTCCGGGGTGCTGAGGCGGGCGGCGACCCGCACGGCGCGCAGCGAGTTGCCGCCGATCGCGAAGAAGTCGTCGTGACGGCCGACCCGGGGCAGGCCGAGGACGTCGCGCCAGACCGCGGCGACGCGCTCCTCGGACGGCGTCCCGGCGGCGGGCGCGATGGTGCGGGCCGGTGCCACGAGGCGGTCGGTGACGTCCGCCAGGCGGGGCGGTTCGGGCAGGGCGAGCGCGGAGAGGCGGGCCTCGGGGGTGGCCACGGCGGCCGCCAGGGCCTGGGGGAGCGCCTCGGCCAGCCAGGCGACGAAGGACTCCTCCAGTGCCTCGGCCCGGTACTCGAAGGTGAGGGTGAGGCCGCCGGGCGTGCCGTCCGGGGCGGTCGTCTCGGACACGTCGACGAGCAGCTCGAACCGGGCGGACCCGGTGCGCACCAGCTCCACGCCGCTGTCCGCGCCGGGCAGCGCGACCTCGGCGCGCGCGTTGTTCTGCAGCGCCAGGACCACCTCGGTGAACGGTTGCCGGCTGGGCCTGCGGGCCGGGTTGAGCGCGCCGACGACCTGCTCGAACGGCACGTCCTGGTGGGCGAAGGCCCCGAGGTCGGCGTCCCGGACGCGGGCCAGCAGTTCGGCCGCGGTGGGATCGCCGGACGCGTCGGCGCGCAGCACGAGCAGGTTCACGAAGAACCCGACGACGTCCTCGACGTCACTGTCCGACGCCCGCGCCGCCACGGGCGCGCCGATCGCCGTGTCGGGGCCGGCGCCGGCCCGCAGCAGCACGGTCACCAGGGCGGCGTGCAGGGCCATGAAGAGCGTGGCGCCCCGGGCGTGCGCGGAGTCGACGAGCCGGGCGTGGGCCGCCGGATCCAGTCGCCGTACGACGACCCCGGCGGCCGGGCCGGGCACGGCCGGCGCCTTCGGGCGGCGCGGCAGCAACGGGCCGTCGGCGTCCAGCCCCGCCAGACGCCGCGTCCAGTAGGCGAGCTGCGTGGCCGCCAGGGACTCGGGATCGGCCGGGGAGCCCAGCCGGTCGAGGCGGCGGCGGGCGTGCTCGGCGTACGGGACGGCGAGCGGGCCGGAGCCGGCCGGACGGCCCTGGACCCGGGCGGCGTAGCACCGCGACAGATCGCTGAACAGTGGCCGCAGCGACCAGCCGTCACCGGCGATGTGGTGCACGAGCACGAGCAGCGCATGCTCCTCGGGCCGCTCGCGGAGGGTGAACAGGACCGCCCGGACGGGCAGCTCGGTGCTCAGATCGAAGCGGTGCCGCGCCGCCTCCTCGATGGCGGACTCAAGCTCCCCCGCGCCGACGCGCTCATGAGCGAAGGGTGGCCTCGCCCGTGTCCCGCGCACCACACGCCGTACCGGCACGCCGTCGGTCTCGCCGAAGAGTGTCCGCAGTACCTCGTGCCGGTCGGCCACGTCGGCCAGGGCGTCGCCGAGCGCGTCCCGATCGACCGTTCCGCGCAGCCGGACCAGCATGGGCAGGTTGTAGGCGGCGCCCGCGCCGGCCCGGTCCAGGAACCACAGGCGTTGCTGGGCGTCGGACACGGGCAGCGGGCCGGCCGCGGTGGCGGGCTCGGGCGGCACCACGGCGGCGGGAGCGCTCTCGACGAGCGGGGCGAGCCGGGCCGGGGTCGGCGCCTCGAAGAGCGCCCGGATGTCCAGTTCGACGCCGAGCGCGGAGCGGACACGGCCGGCCAGCCGGGCGGCGAGGAGGGAGTTGCCGCCGAGGAGGAAGAAGTCGTCGTCGGGGCTGAGCGGGGTCGAGAGGACCTGGGAGAACAGGGCGCACAGGGTGCGCACCGTCGGGTCGGCCGTACCGCCGGTGCGCGCGGCCGTACCGCCGGTGCGCGCGGAAGCGGGGCCCGGTTCCGGCAGCGCCGCCCGGTCCAGCTTGCCGCTCGGTGTGAGGGGCAGGGCGTCCAGGGTCACGAAGGCGGCCGGTACCAGGTGGTCGGGCAGGGTGGTGCGGGCGTGGTCGCGCAGTTCCTGTACCGAGGGCGCCGGCGCGCCGTGGGGCACGACGTACGCGGTCAGCTGCCGGTCCCCCGCCGGGTGGGCGTGGGCGACCACGGCGGCCCGGTCGACGCCCGGGTGTCCGGCCAGGACCGTCTCGATCTCGCCGGGCTCCACCCGGAAGCCCCGGATCTTGATCTGGCTGTCGGCGCGGCCCAGGTGTTCGAGGACGCCGTCGGGACGGCGGCGGACCAGATCGCCGGTGCGGTAGAGGCGCTCGCCCGAGGGAGCGGCGACGAACCGTTCGGCGGTGAGGGCGGGTTGGCCGGTGTACTCCCGGGCCAGGCCCGCACCGGCCGCGTACAGCTCCCCCCTGTCGCCGTCGGGCACCGGTCGCAGCCGCTCGTCGAGGACGTACAGGCGTTTCCCGGCGAGCGGACGGCCGATCGGGAGGGGGCCGCCGGTGCGCAGGTCCTCGGGGGTGACCGGGTGGGTGGTGAGGAAGACCATGCACTCGACGGGGCCGTAGCCGTTGCTCAGCCGCAGGCCGGGCCGGCGTTCGAGGGCGCGGGCGACGTGCGGGGGCGACAAGGCTTCGCCGCCGACGAGGAGTTCACGCAGGCCGTCGAGGGCGTCCGGGTACTCGTCCACGACGACGTTGAACAGGGATGCCGACAGGTACATGGACGTGACGCCGTGCTCGGCGATCAGACGCGCCATCACGAGAGGTTCGGGGCGGCCCGGGGGGTGCAGCACACAGGTGCCGCCGTTCGCGAGCGGACCCCACAGTTCCAGGGCGAACGCGTCCCAGGACAGCGGCGCGCACTGGAGCCAGACCGCGCCCTGGCCGAAGGAGGCGAAGTCCTGGCCGGTGAGGGTGGCCGTGACCGCCTCGTGCGGGGCGGCGACACCCTTGGGGCGGCCGGTGGAGCCGGAGGTGAACATCACGCAGGCGCGGTCGGCGGGGCGTACGGGAACCGTGCCGGGCGGCAACGGCGTCGCCGTCCCGGCGTCCTCGGGGTGGACCACGGCGGCCTCGACGCCGGTGAGGCGCCGGCCGCGGGATGTGACCACCGCGGTGACGGCCGCGTCCGTCGCCATCGCGCCGAGGCGGGCCGCCGGGAAGCCGGGGTCGAGGATCAGATAGGCGGCGCCGGCCTTGAGGACGCCGAGGACGGTCACGACCAGCTCGGCCGACCGCTCCAGGTGCACGCCGACGGTGTCGCCGTGCCGTACGCCGTGCCGGGCGAGCAGTCCGGCCGACCGGGCGGCCCGTGCGTCGAGTTCGGCGTACGTCAGGCGGTCCTGGCCGTCGATCAGCGCGAGGGCGCCGGGTGCCGTCCGTGCCTGTCGCTCGATGAGTTCATGCACGCACTTCATCCCGGACCCCTTCGTGTTCCCGGACGTCGCGCGGGTCGTCCGCGTCCGGCATGACCACGTCGATCTCCCGGATGTTGTGGCTGGCCAGCCCCCACAGGGAGACCCCGATGCCCGCAAGGCCGGCGAGGAAGAACATCCCCGCCATGCCGCTGCCGGGCCGGTCGCCGAAGAGCGGGCCGAGGACGGTGAACAGGCCCGTGCCGTGGGCGGCCTGCGGTTCGAAGACGTGGTCCGCGAGCGGGCCGGACAGGGCGGTGGCCAGCGGGACGGAGATGTAGCCGAGGAACATCACCGCGCCGAAGACGCGGCCCTGCCATTCCTGGGGGACCTTGGTCTGCACGATGGCGTTCATCTGGGAGTTGACGACCGTCATCAGCAGGGCGCCGATCAGCACGGCCACGGACCAGCCGACGACCCCGTCGGCGAACGCCATGCCCACCAGCGCGGACAGGCACATCCCGATGACGCCGAGCATCATGCCCCGGCCCCGGTCGCGCGGCCCGCCCCACGCGGCCATCAGCAGGCCGCCGGTGACCCCGCCGACGCCGATCGCGGTGTTGACCGCGGCCAGCGCGGTGCTGTCGGCCCGCAGCAGCACCATGGGCTGGATGAGGGCGAAGCCGAAGACCATCACCAGGTTGACGACACAGAAGTTGATGATCAGATCCCGCAGTCCCGGTGTGCGGAGCAGGTAGCGCAGCCCCTCGCCGGACTCCTCGGTGATCCTGCGGCGCGGCCCGGACGGCGGGGGCGCGGGCCGGTCTCCGGCCAGCCGCACCAGTCGTACGCCGACCAGGGCGAAGGCATAGCTCGCCAGGTCCGCCAGCAGAGTCGGGCCTATCCCGAAGACGGTGAGCAGGATCCCGCCCAGGGCCGGCCCGCCGATGCTCGCCGCGCTCTTGGCGCCGCCCAGCAGGCCGTTGGCGCGGCCGAGCTGGTCCTTGCGGACGAGCAGCGGCACGGCCGAGGACAGGGCCGGGAACTGGAAGGCGGCACAGGCGCCGAGCAGCGCGGTGGCCACGTAGATCTGCCAGGAGTGCAGCAGGCCGAGGTAGTGCAGCAGCGCCAGGCAGCCCACGACGAGCAGGCCGCCGGCGTCGGCCAGCTGGAGCGCGGACCGCTTTCGCATACGGTCGACGATTGCTCCCGCAAGGGGACTGAGGAGTGCTTGTGGGAGCAGTGCGCACAGGGAGAGCGCGGTGACGGCGCTCGCTCGCTCCCCGCTGGACCAGACGTCGACGACGAAGGCGAACCGGACGGCCGCGCTGCCGACGAGCGAGACGGCCTGGCCCGACCAGACCAGCATGAGCGGCCCTAGGCCGGTGAATCGGCCCGGACTCGAATCGGTTGGAGTTGCTGTCACTGCACTGCCCCCAGGACGGTCGCGTGCGGTCAGGGCACCGGCCTCGTGGATCCGGCTCCGCTGTCGAATGGCCGTCATGATGCGGGGGCGGGTTACCGCCGCGTTCCCCTCGCGAACGTCAGAACGGGACCGGGACGGGAGCGGAACGGGACGGAATCGGGAGCCGTCCGGGCGAGGGTCCCCAGGTCGTTGTCTGCAGACCCGCAGAAGGAGTAGAGCCGTGAAGGATCCGCGGGACCGATCGCCGGACGGTACGGCACTGGCCCACGCGCTCCAGGACCTGTCCTCCGTGGAGCGCTGGGCGAAGCGTGCGGCCGCCGACGCCCAGGCGCCGCCGTATGTCGCCCGAAGCCGCGCCGAAGGACCCACGTTCAGCGTCGAGACGGAGACCGTGGACGGGATGCACAGCGTGGCCCGGATCGCCCCGTCCCCCTCGGACGAGGCCGAGCGCGCCGCCATGCGTTCGCTGGTGCGGTCGCTGCTCGACCTGGCCGGCCATGAGTCGGGACCGGCGCGTACCCAGGTGGTGCTGACCCCCGCCGGACCTCGGGTGGTGACGTGCAGTCTGAGTGACTGACCGCAGGTCAAAGGCGTACCCCGGGGGTTCCCGGGGCCGTTCCCCATGCGTTCCCGCAGGGCGGTAACGCACGAGGAACCCACTGGGAACGGCCCCCAGGAAAGTCAGTGGCGTCAGGAAGCGGAAATCACCGCGAAACGCACAGACGCCACAAAGGGGCAGACCATGGGACGCAAGGTTGCCGGGTTCATCACTCTGATCGCCGCCACGCTGGTCATCGGCTTCGGCGGACACGCGATCGAGTCCGGTGCGGCCCAGGCGGACAACCAGAAGCCCACCAGCGTCCCCACCGTCCTGGCCGACAACCAGAAGCCCACCGACACCACGGTCGTCCTGGCCGACAACCAGAAGCCGACCGACACCACCGTCGTCCTGGCCGACAACCAGAAGCCCACGGTCATCGTCGCCGACTGAGCCCACGCCCCAGGCTCCACGTCACGCGACAGTGCCCCGTCCGGACCTCCGGGCGGGGCACTCCGCGTTTTTCCAGCCGCTTCCGCTCACCGGGCCGTTTCCGCCTCCCGGGCCGCCCTTTCGGCAGAAACGTTTCGGCGTAGGCACCCGTCGCGTTCAGCGCCGTCTCCGGTCCTCGCCGACCCCCATCCGCGCGAAGAGTTCCTCCGCCGCGGCCCGATGCCGGGCCGCGGCCACGGCGTCGTCCTCGGCGTCCGCCAGCCCGGACAGCGCGTACGCCTCCTCGATGCGGTAGCTCATCGCACAGGCCAGTTCACGGGCGTCGGCGTGCAGTTCGCGGGCGGCCTGCCGCTCCCCCTGCCGCCGGCGCAGCCGGCCCACGATGTTCTCCACCTTGGCCCGGCGCAGCGGTGAGGCGTTGGACGCCACCAGCTCAAGGGCCTGCTCGGCGAGGTCGGGAGTGCGCACCGGCCGGCCCAGGTGCTGGTCGACGTCGGCCGACAGGGCCAGGGCCAGCGCCACATTGCCCTGGTCCGCGCGCTCGTCGACGAGCGCGCGGGCCTGTTCCAGGCTACGGGCGGCCTCCTCGTACTCCCCGAGACCGGCCTGGGCGAAGGCGAGGTCGGTCAGCGCGGTGAACTGTTCCTCGCGCAGGCCCGGCCCGCTCTGCAGCTCCACGGCGCGCTGGGCCGCCGCCTTGGCCTCCTCATGGCGTCCCCACTGCTCGTAGAGCGTGCTGAGCAGGGTCAGGCTGTCGCACTCCGACCAGGGGGTGCCCAGCTCCCGCTCATAGGCGGTCGCCCGCTCCAGGTGGGTCAGCGCCTCGGGGAAGTTGCCGAGCAGACTGTTGAACTGGCCGAGAGTGGCCTCGCTGTGCGCCTCGGTGTGCCGGTCACCGAGCTGTGCGGCGACGTCCCGGCCCTCGCGGGCGGCCTGGAGTCCCTCCTCGAACCGGCCCAGCCGCCAGCACGCGACCCCCAGGTTGGACAGGCTCACGCCCAGCAGGCCCAGGTCGCCGAGGCGCTTCGCGGCGGCGACCGAGGCCCGCCCCAGCGCCCCGAACTCCTCCAGTTGCCCACGCGCGCTGAGCTGGAAGACGAGGTTGCGGCTCAGGCAGACGACATACCGGTCCAGGCCGCGCCGCTCGGCCAGGGTGACCGCGGCGAGCAGCGCGTCCTGTTCCCGGGTGAACCAGGTCTGGGCCCGCTCGGCGTCACCGAGCGGCGGCAGGTCGGCCGTGGACTTCTCGATGCCGGTGGGGCGGTGGCGGCGGCCGGGGTAGAGGACGTCACAGGCCGTCTCGGTCGCCGTGAGGTAGTAGCAGAGCAGTCGTTCCACGGCGGTCGCCGCCTCGTCGCCGTTCTGGTCGGCGGCGTCGAAGAGACTCTGGGCGAAGCTGCGGACCAGGTCGTGGAAGGAGTACAGCCCGATCTCCGGCTGCTGCACGAGATGTACGTCCAGCAGGCGTTCCAGCACGTCCTCGGCGTCCCACATGTCGGAGCCGAGCAGCGCCGCCGCCGCGTGGACGTTGATGTCGCCGCCCGGGTGCAGGGAGAGGATCCGGAAGGCCGTGCGGCTCTCCTCGTCCAGGGCCTGGTACGACAGGCGCAGGGTGGCCGAGACGCTGCGGGCGCCGGAGCTGAGCTCGTCGAGCCGGCGGGTCTCGTCCCGTAGCCGTTCGGCCAGGTACTGCAGGGTCCAGCGGGGGCGGTTGCGCAGCCGGGCGGTGGCGATGCGCAGGGCGAGCGGGAGGTGGTCGCACAGCCGGGCCAGTTCGGCGGCGGCCTCGGGCTCGGCGGCGACGCGTTCGGTGCCGAGGGTCTCGGCGACCAGGGCGGCGCTCTCGCGCGGGGACATCACACCGAGGGAGATCCACTGCGCTCCGTCGAGGTCGACGAGACGGCCCCGGCTGGTGAGCAGGACCAGGCAACCGGAGGTGGTGGGCAGCAGGGGGCGGATGCCGGAGGCGTCGGCCGCGTTGTCGAGCAGGATCAGCAGCCGCTTGCCGCTGAGCGTGGCCCGCCACAGGGCGGTACGGCCGGCTGTATCGTCGGGGATGCGGTCGCCGGGGATGCCGAGCGCGCGCAGCAGGCTGTCCAGCGCGGTGCCGGCGGACACCGGCTGGTCACCGGGGGTGTAGCCGCGCAGGTCGATGTGGAGCTGGCCGTCCGGGTACTCGGGGACGAGCTGGTGGGCGGCGCGCACCGCGAGGGAGGTCTTGCCGCTGCCGCCCATGCCGTCGAGGGCCACGATCTTCGGGCCCTGCTCACCCTTCTGCGTGGCGCAGCGCAGCAGTTCGGCCATCTCGACCTCACGGCCGGTGAAGTCGGCGAGGTCGTAGGGCAGGGTGCAGGGCGGCTCGGCCGGGAGCGGAACGGGAACGGGCGCCGGGGCGGCGGGTTCCGGACCGGCCAGTTCGGGACTCTCCCGCAGGATGCCCTCGTACAGCCTGGTCAGTTGCGGGCCCGGGTCGACGCCGAGTTCCTCGACGAGCAGTTCGCGGACCTTGCCGAACTCCTCCAGCGCCTCGGCCTGCCGTCCCGAGCGGTAAAGGGCGAGCATCAGCTGGCCGCGCAGGGTCTCGCGCAGCGGGTGCTGGGTGACCAGCTCCCGGAGATCCGGAATGAGCTCGCCGGACTCGCCGAGGGAGAGACGGAGGGCGAGGTGCTCCTCCCAGACGGCCAGCCGGCGTTCCTCGATACTGGTGGCGGCCGCCTCGATGACCGGTCCCCCGATACCCGACAGCACCGGGCCGCGCCACAAAGCCAGTGCCCCCCGCAGCACTTCGGCCGCCTCGGAGAGTCGGCTTTCGGCCACGGCCGCTTTTGCGGTGCGCACCAGCATTCCGAATTCGGACAGGTCATTCTGCGTCTCGTCGATCACGACCCGGTAGCCGGGCCCTTCCGTGAGCAGCACGTCGGCACCGCCCGGTATCCGTCTTCGCAGGTCCGCCACCGCCTTACGGACCTGGTGGGACGCGGTCGCCGGCGGATCCTCGTCCCAGGCGGCCTCAACCAGCCGGGAGACCGGGAGTACCTTTCCGGGCTCCAGCAGCAAAGTGGCCAGAACTCGCTCCTGAATAACTCCGCCGAGTTTCAGCCGTACGCCATTCGACCACCCTTCCATCGGGCCGAGGACATTGAACCGAAGCTGATCTCCTGACGCCGTCGTCACCGACAGCCTCCCCCCTGAGTCGCCGCTCCCCTTAAGCAGTCCGCTTCGCGCTGGGAGATCGTAACGGCATGCGGAACGCTGCGGTACTGCGACGGGAATCGTTCGGGAAGCAGTTCATCCAGTCTCTTCCTCGTTGGCAGGCAGCTCGTCGACTCGGGTCGCCAACCTGGCATTTGGCCAAGAATCTGAGGATAAGGGGGAGACCTATGAATTCCGAGTCCACACCCGGTCTCGATGTGCTGCTGCAGAATGCACGGCGGCGGGCGGGGCTCACCCAGGCACAGCTCGCCGGGCTTGCCACGGTGAGCGTACGCGCCATCCGGGACCTGGAGCAGGGCCGCGTACGAAACCCTCGCAAAGAAACACTCAAATTGCTGGCAAATGCCATGCGTATGAGCGATGCCCGGCGGGTCGAGCTCGAATTGGCCGCCGACGCCCACGCGGCGGGCCGGGTCCTGCAGTCCCTCTACAGCGCCGAACTGGCCGCCCCGCCCACCCCGTTGCGCCCGCTCGTCGGCCGGCGCGCCGAACTGGAGGCGCTGATCGACCGGTTGGACAACCGGCACGACCGGCTGCTGACCCTGGTGGGACTGCCCGGGGTGGGCAAGTCCCGGCTGGCCCAGGAGGCCGCGCTGGTGCTGCACGCCCGGGACCGGATGCCGGTGCTGTGGGTCCCCATGGACCGCGCCCCGGACGCCGGCCCGGAGCAGGGCCCGCAGGCGCCGCTGGCCGGGTGGGTCCGCTCGCTGATCCGCGACGGCGACCGCTTCGAGGAGCTGACCTCGGTCATCGGGGACAAGCCGACCCTGATCGTGCTGGACGGCCTCGACGACTCGGCGCCCGCGGTTCCCGCCCTGCTGAACCTGCTGCGTGCCTGCGAGCGGCTGAAGACCATCGTCACCTCACGGCGGGTGACCCAGCCCCCGGCCGGACGCCTGCTGCCGCTGGCCCCGCTGCCGGCACCGGCTCCGGGCGCCGCCGAGTGCGCGCTGCCGGGCGACTCAGTGGTCGCGGGCCGGCCCGCCGTCGAGCTGATGCTGTCGTACGTCAGCCACATGCGTCCCGACCTGCTGCCCACCGACGCGGTCACGACCGCCGTCGCCCACATCTGCCACCGCGTGGACGGCATCCCGCAGGCTCTGGAGGCCGCCGCCTCCTGGCTGCTGCTGTACTCGCCGGACCAGCTTCTCGACATCGCCCGCGCGACCCCGCTGCTCCTCGTCGACGGTGTCACGCCGGCGACCTCGGAGCCGGGCACCACACTCAGCGAGCAACTGGGCGCCACCCTGAGCGAACTGGACGACCGCACCGCCGACCTGCTCACCACCCTGGCGGCCCTTCCCGAGCCGTGGACGGTGGACGCCGCGGCCCGCGCGGACGGCAGGCCGCTGACCGAGACCGCCCGGGACGTGCACGGCCTGCTGCTGCGGGGCCTTGTCCGCCAGCACGCGACGGAGCCCGGCGGGCCCGTGGGGTTCACGGTGCTGAACCTGGTCCGCGAGCTGATGACCGCGCGGCGACCGACGGCGGACCTGGTCGGCGCCGCCGACTGAAGACACCGGCCCCCGCGGTGTCACACCCCGACCCGCCGAAGCCCTCCTGAAGTCCCCTCCCACCCGCATCCGCGACGACCCCCTCTCCACGAAAGGCACCCCACCCATGCGCAACCTCATCTCCCTCGCCGACCTGACGCCCGCCGAGCTGGACCGGATCGTGCGGCGGGCCGTGTTCTTCGGCCGCGAGGGTGTCGACCGCAGGTCGCTCGACGGCAAGCAGGTCGGCGTCTACTTCCGCAAGTCCTCGACCCGTACCCGCACCTCGTTCTGGAGCGCGGCGACCCGGCTGGGCGCCGACGTCATCACATACGGACCGAACGAGTTGCAGCTGTCCACCGGCGAGACCGTCGAGGACACCTCGCGTGTGCTCGGGCAGTACCTGGACGCGCTGGTGGTGCGCACCAACGGCGACGTGGAGGAGATACGGCGGCTCGGCAGCAGCCCGGATCTGGCCGTCGTCAACGCGCTGAGCCTGGACGAGCATCCCACCCAGGCGATCGCGGACCTGGCCACCCTCACCGAGCGGTTCGGCTCACTGGACGGGCTGCACCTCCTCGCCGTCGGCGAGGGCAACAGCTCCGGCGCCGCCCTCGCGCTGGCCACGGCGCTCACCCCGGGGCTGCGGCTGACCCTGCTGTGCCCGAGTGGCTACGAGGTACCGAAGGACAAGCTGGATCTCGCCGACGAGCTGGCCGGCGGCAAGGCCGCGGTCACCCAGATCACCAGCCCGGACGAGGTCGGGGGACCGGTCGACGCCGTGTACACCAGCCGCTGGCAGACGATGGGCGTGCCCAAGGCCGACCCCGACTGGCTGAAGGACTTCGCGGGCTTCCGGATCGACGACGCCTTCCTCGACCGGTTCGGCGGCCCGGACGCCGTGTTCCTGCACGACCTGCCCGCCGTGCGCGGTCAGGAGGTCACGGACGAGGTGCTGGACGGGCCGCGCAGTGTCGCCTGGCGGCAGGCGTACCACAAGATGACGGCCGCGATGGCGGTGCTGGAGTGGTGCGTGGTCTCCTCCGGGAGCTGAACGGACCGGAAAAGGGCCGGGCGGGCTGGAATTTCCAGCCCGCCCGGCCCTTTCGCGGTGTCAGCCCGCCAGCGCCGCGATGACCGAACGCGGTCGCATATCCGTCCAGTTGGCCTCGATGAATTCCATGCATTCCTGCTTTCCGCTCTCTTCCTTCACGAGTTCCCAGCCGGCCGGCTGCTCGATACGGGCGGGCCACAGGGAGTGCTGCCCCTCGTCGTTGACCAGCACGACGTAACGGCCTTCGGAGTCCTCGAACGGATTCGTTGCCATGGTGTCCACCTCTGCGAAATCGGGTTGTGGAGAAGACGCTAGATCCGCGCGGCCGCCTTGCCAGGCAGCAGGCCGGGCAGTTGTGCGGCAACCGGGGTCCGGTGCGCGCGGGTGACCGCGATCCCGGTGGCGACAGTGGCCGCGCGCACCGAGGCGAGCGCCTCGCGCAGCAGTTCCGCGCGCTCCGAGGGGGCCTCCGCGAGACGCGGCCGGCCCGCCCGCACCAGGCTCAATGCCGCTTCCAGCACGGCTACTTGAGCCTCACCCAGCGCCTGGCTGCGGTCGATGCCCGTGCGCGCCCGGTCCAGTACGTCCTCCAGCGTGTCCGTCATGTCCTCACTCCTCACTCGGGTGTCGTGCACCCCAGTGTCGGGCTCCGAGGGGACCGGCGGCGGCAGCCGGCCGCCAACTGCTGCCCGGCTGCCTGTCGGTTGCCGCCGGGGACGCCGGAAACGGTGGCGGCGCGAATCTACGGTGTTGTCCGAAAGGAAGCTCCGGTACCGCCGGAGCCTCTTTCTCCCCTGTCACCCCATGATGTGGACGAAGCGAACAATGAAGCCTGTGGAACGGGCGGATCGCCCTCGATCCGGGCCGCTGGACGTCGTCGTTACCGGACTGCCGTCCGATGCGCACACCTGGAATCTGGTATTCATCCAGCTGTTGCTCGAAGACCTCGGGCACAAGGTCGTCAACCTGGGTCCATGCGTTCCCCAGGACGAAATCGTGGAATCCTGCTGCACATTCGAGCCGGACCTGCTGGTCGTCAGCAGCGTCAACGGCCACGGCTTCAACGACGCCCGGCCGCTCATCGAGGCGGTCCGCTCCCGCTGGGAGCTGGCGGCCCTGCCGTCCGTCATCGGCGGCAAGCTCGGCGTCGGCGGCGGTGACCAGGAGCAGGCCACCGAGCTGATGCGGGCCGGCTTCGACGCCGTGTTCCAGGACGGGACCGGCATCGCCGCCTTCACGTCCTTCGTCGGTTCCCTGGCGGTGACACGGTGAACGCCCTGCACCGGCGCCCGCCGTCCTTCGGCCGTTTCGTCGCCGCGGCGCAGGCCCGCGGAGCGCTCGTGGTGCAGCCGCGGATGGGGTTCTCGGACCCGGCGCTGATGCGGGCCGGTCTGCTGGCCACCAAGGGGGCGGCGGACGCGGTCGTCGGCACCGTCACCATCGACAGCTACACACGGGTGGGCGACGAGCCCTCGGCGGTGCGGGCGCTGCACGACCGGGTCCCGCTCAACGGCTTCCCGATCACCTCCTACAGCCCGCACACCGCGGCCTGGGTGCTGGACGGCGTACGCGACGCCACCTTCCCGGTGCAGGTCCGGCACGGTTCGGCACGCCCCCAGGGCATCGTCGCCGCGCTGGCCCGGCTCGGCCTGGACGCCACCGAGGGCGGGCCGGTGTCCTACTGCCTGCCGTACGGGCGCACCCCGCTGCTGGACTCGGTGCGCAACTGGCAGGAGAGCTGTGAGGCGCTGGCGGCGCTGCGGGCCACCGGCGCGGAGCCGCACCTGGAGACGTTCGGCGGATGCATGCTCGGCCAGCTGTGCCCGCCGGGGCTGCTGGTGGCGATCAGCGCGCTGGAGGCGCTGTTCTTCCACCGGGCGGGGCTGCGCAGCATCTCGCTCAGCTACGCCCAGCAGACCAGCCCCGCCCAGGACCGTGAGGCGGTGCACGCGATGCGCCGGCTGGCCGGCGAACTGCTGCCCGACACCGACTGGCACATCGTCCTCTACACCTACATGGGCCTGTATCCGAGCACCCGGCGGGGCGCCCTGGACCTCCTCGAGCGCTCCGCCGAGCTGGCCGTGGAGACGGGCGCGGCCCGGTTGATCGTGAAGACGACGGCCGAGTCGAACCGGATCCCGACGGTGGCGGAGAACGTCGAGGCGCTGCGCGTGGCGTCCCGGGCGGCGGCCCGGCACGTCGCGGCGCCCGCACCGCTCGCCGACGTCGCCGACGTCGCCGACAACCCCGTCTACGCGGAGGCCCGCGCCCTCGTGGACGCCGTGCTCGAACAGGACGCGGATCTCGGCCGGGCGCTGCTGAAGGCGTTCGCCCGCGGTCTGCTCGACGTCCCCTACTGCCTGCACCCCGACAACGCGGGCCGCACCAGGAGCGCCATCGACCGCGACGGCCGGCTCGTGTGGTCGGAGATCGGGGCGATGCCCCTCGGCCACGTCTCGCGGCGCGGCCGCCGGCTGACGGCGGCGGGCCTGTACGACGCGCTGTCGTTCGTGCAGCGCCGCCATGACACCCCTCAGACCCAGGAGGTAGCAGCATGACCAGCACGCCCGCGTTCCCGTCCTCGCCCGACCAGCACCTGATGCGGGAGAGCACCCGCGCCACCCTGCGGGTCCAGTCCCGCATGCTGGCCGCGACCCGCGCCTTCCTGACCGGGCGCGGCTTCCAGGAGCTGCTGCCGCCGGTGATCGGCCCGGTCACCGACCCGGGCATCCGTGGTTCCAAGCAGGTCGACGTCGACTTCTACGGCCACAAGTACAAGCTGATGACCAGCGCGATCCTGTACAAGCAGGCGTCCCTGCTCGCCTTCGACAAGATCTTCTACATCGCGCCGAACGTCCGTCTGGAGCCTTTGGAGACGGCGGTGACGCACCGCCATCTCGCCGAGTTCCACCAGATCGACGTGGAGATACGCGACGCCCGCCGCGAGGACGCGATGGAGGTCGCCGAACAGCTGGTGGCCTACGTCGTCGACGAGGTGGTCCGTGCGCTGCCGGACGACCTGGAGCTGCTGGGCCGGGACACGGACGCGTTCCGCGAGGTGGTCCAGGGCGTCTTCGGCCGTACGACCCACCAGGAGGCGACCGCCGACCTGCTGGCGCTGGGCCACCCGCAGGACGCGGGCGCCGAGATCGACTGGCAGGGCGAGGAGATCATCTCCGCGAAGAGCAGCCGGCCGTTCTTCGTGGTCGACTACCCGAAGGGCTCGCGCGGCTTCTACGACCGCGAGGACCCGCAGCGGCCGGGCGTCCTGCGCAACTTCGACCTGATCGCGCCCGAGGGGTACGGCGAGCTGGCCAGCGGCAGTGAGCGCGAGCACGACTACGCGGCCCTGGTGACCCGGATGCGGGAGACGGGCGAGAACCCGGCCAAGTACGGCTGGTACCTGGACCTGGCCCGGCGCGGCATCCCCGGTAGCTCCGGCTTCGGCATCGGCCTGGAGCGCTTCACCCGCTACGTCGCCGGCCGCACCGCGGCGTGGGAGGCCAGCGCCTACCCGAAGGTCCCGGGAGTGGTGTCGGCATGAGCACCGTACTGAGCGCCACCGGCTTCCCCGAGGAACAGGTCCGGCACCGGGCCCGGCACGGTGCCGCCGCCGCCTTCCCCGCCCTGGAGGGTTATGGCAGCGGCCTGCTCGGCGCCGACCCGGCCGGGCAGGATCCCTGCGACCTGCTGGAGCGGGCCCGGATCGTGCCCCCGGTGTTCATGCCGGAGCGGCTGAAGAAGCTGATCGAGCTGGCCCGCGAGCCGCTGTACACGGATGTCGAGCTGGACGCGGTGGTCGGCGGGTTCGCCTCCCGGCTGCCGCTGTACGTGTCGGCGTTCGGCTCCACCCAGGTCGCCAGCCGCGATCTCGGCGAGGCGGCGGGCCGGCAGGCGGGGCGGCTGGGCATCCCGATGGTCATCGGCGAGAACGTCGTCCCGGTCAACGGCTACCGTGCCGCGGCCGAGACCGAGGTCTCGCCGCTGCTGGGCCGCATCGCCGCGTACACCGAGGCCGCCGCGGCAAGCGGCAACGAGGGGTTCGGCGGTGTCGTCGTCCAGCAGTCCACCGAGGACGCGGACGCCGAGGTGTGGAACCTCGTCTACAGCGACCCCGTCTGCGAACCCCTGCTGGCCTCCGGCCGGCTGGCCTTCGAGCTGAAGGTCGGCCAGGGTGCCAAGCCGGGGCTGGGCGGGCTGACCGTCCTGGGCCGCGAGGCCGCCGGGCGGGTCGCCGAGCAGTACGCCACCGACGAGGTGTTCGGGGCCCTGGGCGACCGCGTGCTGCGGATCAGCAGCCCCGGCACCTTCACCGAGGAGATCCTGCGCCAGCAGATCCGGCTGATGCGCAACAACTTCCCGCGGGTGAAGGTGTGGGTGAAGCTCCACCCCGGCCGCGATGTCGCGCTCGCGGCGGCCACCGCGTGGGCGGCCGGCGCCGACTCCGTCACGGTCGACGGCGCCGAGGGCGGCACGGCCTGGGCCCCCAGCGGGTTCCTCGGCCAGGTCGGACTGCCGCTCGGCGAGTGCCTGACCCGGATCGGACGCACCGGCAACTGCCTGCTGGCCAGCGGCCGGATGTGGGAGGGCACCCGGGCCGTCAAGGCCCTGGCGCTCGGCGCCCACGCCGTCGGGCTCGGCCGCGCCGCCCTGCTGGCGGTCGACGAGGACGCCGAGGACGGTCTCGTCCGGCTCGTGGAGAGCATCGCGCTGGAGCTGCGGCTGCTGATCAGCGCGGTCGGCAAGTACCGGGTGGACGCGCTGGACGCGAAGGACGTCCTGCTGCCGCCCGGCTGACCTCCCCGAGGCACACCCGATTCCACCAGCACCGCCCTGTTTCGAACACGTCGTGGCTCCCGTCGGTCTCCGGCCCGCCGCGAGACCAGCCAACCGAGCTTCCCGAAAAGGTGTCGAGATGTCCCAGCAGCAAGCCGAACCGGCTCTCTCCACGGGCGCCGACGGCGTGCCCGCGCACATCACCGCGTACAACGACACGGCGGTGGACCTCCCCGTCGGTGCCCTGCACGAGCTGTTCGCCGCGCAGGCCGCCCGCACCCCGGACGCGGTCGCCCTGGTGAGCGCGGAGCGCGAGCTCACCTACCGGGAGCTGGACGGGGCCTCCGACGCCCTGGCGCACCGGCTGATCGACGCGGGCGTGGGCCCCTCGGACGCGGTCGGCCTGCTCTTCGACCGGTCCCTCGCCTACGTGGTCACCGTGCTGGCCGTCCTGAAGGCCGGTGGCGTGTACGTTCCGCTGGACCCGCGCCAGCGCGCCGAGCGGCAGAGCTGGATCCTCGACAACACCTCCGCCGTACTGCTGGTGACGGACCGGCAGGCCGAGGAGGAGACCGCCTTCGCGGGGCGGCTTCCCGCACTGCGGGTGAGCGACGCGAGCCTGCTCTCGCACGGCCCGGTGCCCGCGCCCCGGATCGAGGTCCACCCGGACCAGGCGCTGTACGTGATGTTCACCTCCGGCTCCACCGGCACCCCCAAGGGGGTCGTCAACACCCACCGCAACGTGGTGGAGCTGGCCCTGGACCCGGGCTTCGGCACCGCGGCGCACGAGCGGGTCCTCGCCTACTCGCCGCTGGCCTTCGACTCCTCGACGTACGAGCTGTGGGTGCCGCTGCTGCGCGGCGGGCTGGCCGTCGTCCTGGCCTCACCGAAGATCGACATCGGTGAGCTGGACGAGGCCATCGCCCGGCACGACGTGACCGCCGCCTACTTCACGACCGCCCTCTTCGACGCGATGGCCGGCGAGGCCGTCACGGGCCTGGCCCGGCTGCGGGAGATCTGGACCGGCGGTGACGTCCTGTCGGCGACCGCCCTGCGCAAGGTCCTCCAGCACTGCCCGGACACCACGGTCGTGCACGTCTACGGCCCGACCGAGGCCACCGTCTTCTGCAGCTACCAGGCGTTCACCCGCGAGGTGCGCACCCTGGACCGCCTGCACCTGGGCGTCCCGATGGCCAACACCGCGATGTACGTCCTGGACGCAGACCTGCGCCACACGGCCCCCGGCGAGACCGGGGAACTCTACGTCGCCGGACCGCACCTTGCGCAGGGCTACAGCCGCCGCCCGGACATCACCGCCGAGCGCTTCACCGCCGACCCCTACGGTCCGGCCGGCAGCCGCATGTACCGCACCGGTGACCTCGCCGCCTGGAACGAACACGGCGAGATCGTCTTCCAGGGCCGCGCCGACCAGCAGATCAAGCTGCGCGGCAACCGCATCGAGCCGGGCGAGATCGAGACGGTGCTGACCGGCCACCCGTCCGTGAACCAGGCCGCGGTGATCGTCCGCGAGGACCGCCCCGGCGACAAGCGCCTGGTGGCCTACGTCGTCCCGGCCGTCGAGGGTGTCGTCGACCCCGCCGGGCTGCTGCGGTACGCCGGCCGGGAGCTGGTCGAATACATGGTCCCGTCGGCGATCGTCCCGCTCGGCGCGCTGCCCCTGACCGCCAACGGCAAGCTGGACCGGCGTGCGCTGCCCGCGCCCGGCGCCGGGACGACGGCGAACGGCCGGACGGCGCGCAACGGCGTCGAGGAGGTGCTGAGCGGCCTGTTCGCGCACGCGCTGGGACTGCCCTCGATCGGCATCGACGACGATTTCTTCGCCGTGGGAGGCCACTCGCTGCTCGCCACCCGTCTGGTCAGCCGCGTCCGCACCACTTTCGATGTCCGGCTGACGCTGCGGGAGTTCTTCCAGCACCCGACGGTGGCCCTGCTCGCCGAGTACGTCACCACCGGCGGCGGCGAGTCCGGGCGCCCCGAGCTGACGGCCGGCGAGGAGCGGCCCCGGCTGCTTCCGCTGTCGGCGGCCCAGCAACGGCTGTGGTTCCTGGACCAGCTGGAGGGCCCCTCGGCGACGTACAACATTCCGCTGACCGTGCGGATCCGGGGCGCACTCGACGTACGGGCGCTGGAGTCGGCGTTCACCGACGTGGTGGGCCGGCACGAGAGCCTGCGCACGGTCTTCGGCACGGAGGGGGGCCGGACCCACCAGCGGGTGCTGCCCGCGGACACGGTGCGCGTGCAGCTGCCGGTCACGGCGGCGAGCGAGGCGACGGTGCCGGGCCTGCTGGCGGCCGAGGCGGCACGGACCTTCGACCTGGCCGGTGAACTCCCCCTGCGCGCTCGGCTTTTCAGCATCGCCGAGCGGGAACACGTGCTGCTCGTGGTGATGCACCACATCGTGTCGGACGGCTGGTCCTACCAGCCGCTGATGCGGGACCTGAGCACCGCCTACACGACCCGTTCGCGCGGGGAGCGTCCCGCCTGGGAGCCGCTGCCGGCCCAGTACGCCGACTACACGCTGTGGCAGGAGAAGCTGCTGGAGGGCTGCGAGGAGGGGCAGCTGGACTTCTGGCGCACGGCCCTGGCCGAGCTTCCGGAGGAGGTCACCCTGCCGGCGGTCCGGCCGCGGCCCGCCGTCGCCTCCTACCGAGGTGCCACGCACACGGTGCACTGCCCGCCCGAGGTGCACGCGACGCTCGCGGCGTTGGCCCGCGAGTCCGGGGCCTCGGTGTTCATGGTGGCGCAGGCCGCGGTGTCGACCCTGCTGTCCCGTTCCGGCGGCGGGCACGACATCCCGCTCGGCTCGCCGATCGCGGGCCGCACGGACGAGAAGCTCGACGACCTGGTCGGGTTCTTCGTCAACACGCTGGTGCTGCGCACCGACCTGAGCGGTGACCCGAGCTTCCGGGAGCTGCTGGGACGCGTCCGGGAGACCGACCTGGCCGCCTGGGCCCACCAGGACCTGCCCTTCGACCGGCTGGTGGAGGTGCTCAACCCGGAGCGGTCGGCGTCCCGGCACCCCCTGTTCCAGGTCATGCTGACCCTGACCGACGCGGCCACGCCCACCCTGGTCGCCGACGGCCTGGACACGCGTGCCGAGTTCACCTGGCTGCGGGCCGCCAAGTTCGACCTGACCTTCTCCTTCGCGGAGCACCGGGGAGCGGACGGGGCACCGGGCGGGCTGGACATCACCGTGGAGTACGCCACCGACCTGTACGACGCGAGCACGATCGAGGCGGCCGCCGCACGGCTCGTACGACTGCTGGAGGCGGCGGCCGAGACGCCCGATCTTCCCGTCAGGGAGTTGGAGCTGCTGTCCGCCGGTGAACGCGGGCTGCTGCTGGAGCGGTGGGCGGGACCGGTCACCGAAGGAGCCGACGCCGGGCTCGGGGAGCTGTTCGCCGCGCAGGCCGCCCGCACCCCGGACGCCGTGGCCGTCGTACACGGCGACCAGGAGCTGACCTACAAGGAACTGGACGAGCAGGCGAACCGGCTCGCTCACCGGCTGATCGCCGAGGGGGTCGGCGTCGGCAGCCGGGTCGCGCTCTTCCAGGAGCGGTCGGTGCACGCGGTCGTCAGCACCCTCGCGGTCGTCAAGGCCGGCGCGGTGTACGTCCCGCTCGACACCCGCTACCCCGTGGAGCGCATCCAGCTGATCGTCGCACAGTCGAGCATCGGCTACTTCCTCACGGACACGACCGTGGCCGGCCTCCAGCTCCCGGCCGACGCCCGCCTGCTCCACCTCGCCGGCCTGGCCGGCGCGGGCGCGGACGGGAGCGATCCCGGGGTGCGGGTCCACCCGGACCAGCCGGTGTACGCGATGTTCACCTCCGGCTCCACCGGCGTACCCAAGGGCGTGGCCGTCACCCACCGCAACGTCGCCGACCTCGCCCACCAGCGGATGTACGCGAACGGCAACCACGACCGCGTCCTGTTCCACTCCCCCATGGCCTTCGACGCGTCCACGTACGAGATGTGGGTCCCCTGGCTCACCGGCGGCACCCTCGTCGTCGCCCCCGCCGGACACCTCGACACCGCCGCCTACCAGCGGCTCATCGCCGACCACGCGATCACCAGCCTGTGGCTCACCGCCGGACTGTTCCGGCTCGTCGCCGAGGAGGCCCCCGAGGCCCTCTCCGGGGTCCGCGAGGTCTGGGCGGGCGGCGACGTCGTACCCCCGGAGGCGGTCCGCCGGGTGATGGACCACAACCCGCGGATCACCGTCGTCAACGGCTACGGCCCCACCGAGACCACCACCTTCGCCGCCACCCACCACGTCAAGCGGCCGTTCACCGCCACCGGCCCGGTGCCGATCGGCGAGGCCCTCGACAACCACCGCCTCTACGTCCTCGACTCCGCGCTGCGGCTGGTCCCGCCGGGCACCCCCGGCGAGCTGTACATCGCCGGCGCGGGCCTGGCCCTGGGCTATCTCGACCGCCCGTCCCTGACCGCCGACCGCTTCGTGGCGGACCCCTACGGTCCGGCGGGCTCCCGGATGTACCGCTCGGGAGACCTGGTCCGCTGGAACGCCCAGGGCTCCCTCGAATACCTGGGCCGGGCCGACCAGCAGGTCAAGCTGCGCGGCTTCCGCATCGAACTCGAGGAGATCGAGGCGGTGCTGGCGGACCACGACGGTGTCGGCCAGGCGGTCGTCACCGTGCGGGAGGACCGGCCCGGGGACAAGCGGCTGGTCGCCCATCTCGTGGCCGCCGAGTCCGGCCTCGACCTCGACGACCTGCGGCGGCACGCCGGTTCGGCGCTGCCCGAGTACATGGTCCCGTCGGTCTTCGTGCCCATGGACGTGATCCCGCTGACCGGCAACGGCAAGGTGGACCGCAAGGCCCTGCCCGCGCCTTCCGTGAGCCAGGACACGGCCGTCGGGCGGGCGCCGCGCACCCCCGCCGAGGAGGTGCTGTGCGGGCTGTTCGCGGAGATCCTCGGACTGCCGGACGTCACCATCGACGACCACTTCTTCCACCGGGGCGGCCACTCCCTGCTCGCCACCCGGCTCATCAGCCGGATCCGGCAGGCGTTCGGTGTGGGCATCACCCTCAAGGACCTGTTCCAGGGGCCGACCCCGGCTGCGCTGGCGAAGCTGGTGGAGCTGCGGGGCGGGGAGGACGTACGGCGACCGGTGCTGCGGGAGGTGGTGCGGCCGGACCGGGTGCCGCTGTCGTTCGGGCAGCGCAGGCTGTGGTTCTTGGACCAGCTGGAGGGGCCGTCGGCGACGTACAACATCCCGCTCGCGCTGCGCCTCACCGGTTGCGTGGACATCGAGGCGCTGCGGCTCGCGCTGACCGACACCGTCGTACGCCACGAGAGTCTGCGGACGCTGTTCTCGGCGGCGGACGGGGAGGCCGGGCAGGTGGTGCTGCCGGCCGGGGAGATCCGCCTGGACCTGCCGGTCACCCCGGCCGAGGAGCACACCCTGGACGCGCTGCTCGGCGCGGAAGCGGCCCGCACCTTCGACCTGGCCTGCGAACTCCCGCTGCGAGCAGCCCTGTTCAGCACCGGCGCGCAGGACCACGTCCTCCTCGTCGTCATGCACCACATCGTCTCCGACGGCTGGTCCACCGCCCCCTTCCTGCGCGATGTGGCGACCGCTTACACCGCCCGCGTCGAGGGCCGGGCGCCCGGGTGGGAGCGGCTCCCGGTCCAGTACGCCGACTACACCCTCTGGCAGGAGGAGCTGCTCGCGGCGGACGGGGAGCGGCAGGCCGAGTTCTGGCGGCACACGCTGGGCGAGCTGCCCGAGGAGGCCACCCTCCCGGCCGACCGGCCGCGTCCGGCGACCGCGAGCTTCCGGGGCCGTACGCACGGTGTGCAGTGCCCGCCCGCGCTGCACGAGGCGCTGACCCGGCTGGCCCGGGAGACCGGGACGACCCTGTTCATGGTGGCGCAGGCCGCGGTGGCGGCCGCACTGGCCCGCTCCGGTGCCGGTACGGACATCCCCCTGGGGGCGCCGATCGCGGGCCGCACCGACCAGCGCCTCGACGACCTGGTGGGCTTCTTCGTCAACAGCCTGGTGCTGCGCACCGATGTCGGCGGGGACCCCTCCTTCCGCGAGCTGCTCGACCGGGTCCGGGAGACCGACCTGGCCGCCTGGGCCCACCAGGACCTGCCGTTCGACCGGCTCGTCGAGATCCTCAACCCGGAGCGCAGCACCGCCCGCCACCCGCTCTTCCAGGTGGCCCTCACCCTCCAGGACGCGGCCAAGCCGGTCCTGGAACTCCCGGGCGTGCACACCGAGTCGGGGTTCACCCCGCTGGAGATCGCCAAGTTCGACCTGACCTTCTCCTTCCACGAGCACCGCACGGCCGACGGCCGTCCCGACGGCCTCGACCTGGCCATCGAGTACGCGACGGATCTGTACGACGCCCGGACCGTCGAAGGGTTCGCGGATCGCTTGGTACGGCTGCTGGAGGCGGTCGTCGCCGATCCCGAACTGCCGGTCGGCCAGCTGGAGTTCACCGGTCCGCAGGAGCGCGAGCGGCTGCTGGAGCTGGGCGCGGGGCCGGTCACCGACGGCTGCCTCCCGGAGGCGGGCCTCGCGGAGCTGTTCGCCGCGCAGGCGGCCCGTACGCCGGACGCGGTGGCCGTGGCGTCCGAGGAGCGCTCCCTCACCTACGCCGAACTCGACGCCGAGGCCGAACGGTTCGCGCAGCGGCTGGGCGGTCTCGGCGTCGGCCCCGAGTCCGTCGTCGCCCTGATGATGGAGCGCTCGGCCGACCTCCTGGTCGCCCTGCTCGCGGTCGTGAAGGCGGGCGGCGCCTACGCGCCCCTCAACCCGGCCGACCCGGACACCCGCCACGCCCAGATCCTCGGTGAGCTGGACGCGCCGGTCCTGATCACCGACCGGGCGCTGGCCGACCACCCGCTGGTCACCACGGCGCAGGCGCGGGGTCTCGTCGTCGACCGCAAGGAGCTCGACGGCCGGCCCGCGACGAGGTCCACCGCCGTCACCCACCCCGACCAGTGGCTGTACGTCATGTTCACCTCGGGCTCGACCGGCGTCCCGAAGGGTGTCGCCGTCACCCACCGGAACGTGGCCGACCTGGCCCGCCAGCGGATGTACGCGGGCGGCGACCACAGCCGCGTCCTCTTCCACTCCCCGCACACCTTCGACGCCTCCACCTATGAGATCTGGGTGCCCTGGCTGACCGGCGGCACGGTCGTCGTGGCACCCCGGGGCCACCTGGAGACCGGCACGCTGGGCGAGTTGCTCGCCACGTACTCGATCACGAGTCTGTGGCTGACGGCGGGCCTGTTCCGGGTGATGGCCGAGGAGGTGCCGGCGGCCTTCGCCGGGGTCCGGGAGGTGTGGGCGGGCGGCGACGTCGTCCCGCCGGAGGCGGTGCGGCGGATCCAGGAGCACTGCCCGGACACGACCGTCGTCAACGGCTACGGCCCGACCGAGACCACCACCTTCGCCGCCACCCACCGCGTCCGCCGCCCCTACGGCCACCCCGGCACCATCCCGATCGGCGAGGCCCTCGACAACCACCGCCTCTACGTCCTCGACCCCGCGCTCCGGCTCGTTCCGGCCGGTGCGCCCGGCGAGCTGTACATCGCCGGGGCGGGTCTGGCGCGCGGCTATGTGGGCCGCCCGGCGCTCACCGCCGAGCGGTTCGTCGCCGACCCGTACGGCGGGCCGGGCTCCCGGATGTACCGCACCGGCGACCTGGTGCGGTGGAACCACGAGGGCTCGCTGGAGTACCTCGGCCGGGCCGACCAGCAGGTCAAGCTGCGCGGCTTCCGCATCGAACTCGGCGAGATCGAAACCGCGCTGACCGCGCACCCCTGCGTCGCGCAGGCCACGGTGATCGTCCGCGAGGACCGGCCCGGGGACAAGCGGCTCGTCGCGTACCTGGTGAGCGCCGGGGGCGGTGTGGACCTGGGTGACCTGCGCCGGCACACCACTTCGGCACTGCCCGAGTACATGGTCCCGTCGGCCTTCGTCCTCCTCGACGCGATTCCGCTCACCGCCAACGGCAAGATCGACCGGCGTGCGCTGCCCGCCCCGCAGGTCATCCACGACGTCGTGGGACGCGCCCCGCGCAGCCCGCAGGAAGAGGTCCTGTGCGGCCTGTTCGCGGCGGTCCTCGGACTCCCGTCGGCCACCATCGACGACCACTTCTTCCACCGGGGCGGCCACTCCCTGCTCGCCACCCGCCTGATCAGCCGGATCCGCCAGGCATTCGGCGTGCAGCTCGGCGTCAAGGACCTGTTCCGGTACCCGACCGTGGTCGCACTGTCCGAGCGGGTCACCGAGCGCATCGCCGAAAGCAGCGGGGAGCTTCCCCGGGTCGCGCTGGCCCGTGCGCAGGAGCGCCCCGAGCGCGTCCCGCTGTCCTCCGCGCAGCAGCGGCTGTGGTTCCTCGACCAGATGGAGGGACCGTCGGCGACGTACAACATCCCGATGGCGTTGCGGCTCACCGGTTCCGTGGACGTCGAGGCCCTGCGGCAGGCCCTCACCGACCTCGTCACCCGCCACGAGAGCCTGCGCACGGTCTTCCCGGTCCACGACGGCAAGGTCTACCAGTCGGTGCGCGCGCCGGAGCCGGTGGAGCTGCCGGTCCTCCCGGTCGCCCCGGACACGCTCGCCGCCCGGCTGGCCGAACTCTCCGCCACCGCCTTCGACCTGGCATCCCGGATCCCACTGCGGGCCGGCCTCTTCCAGCTGGGCGACCGCGAGCACGTCCTGCTCCTGGTCATCCACCACATCGCCTCCGACGGCTGGTCCAACGCGCCCCTCTTCCGCGACCTGTCCGCCGCCTACGCGGCCCGTACCGAGGGCCAGGCACCCGGCTGGGAGCCGCTGCCCGTCCAGTACGCCGACTACGCGCTCTGGCAGCAGCAGCTCATGGCGGACGACGAGGAACGCCAACTGGACTTCTGGCGGCAGGCGTTGAGCGACCTGCCGGAGGAGGCCACCCTGCCGGCCGACCGCCCGCGCCCGGCGACCGCCTCCAACCGGGGCAGCACCCACACGGTCCGGGCGAGCGCCGGGCTGCACACCGCGCTCACCGCGCTGGCCCAGGACACCGGGACGACTCTGTTCATGGTGGCCCAGGCCGCCGTGTCCGCCCTGTTGGCGCGGTCCGGGGCCGGGTACGACATCCCGCTCGGCTCCCCGGTCGCCGGCCGCACCGACCAACAGCTCGACGATCTCGTCGGCTTCTTCGTCAACACCCTCGTCCTGCGCACCGACCTGACCGGCGACCCGAGTTTCCGGGAGCTGCTGCACCGCGTCCGGGAGACCGACCTGGCCGCCTGGAACCACCAGGACCTGCCCTTCGACCGGCTGGTCGAGATCCTCAACCCGGAGCGCACCCCGGCCCGGCATCCCCTCTTCCAGGTCATGCTCACGCTCGGCGACACCAGCGCCGAAGCGCCCGAACTCCCGGGTCTGGACACGGCGTACGAGTTCTCCAAGGTGGAGATCGCCAAGTTCGACCTCACCTTCGGCTTCGCGGAGCACCGGGGAGCGGACGGGGCACCGGGCGGGCTGGACATCACCGTGGAGTACGCCACCGACCTGTACGACGCGAGCACGATCGAGGCGGCCGCCGCACGGCTCGTACGACTGCTGGAGGCGGCGGCCGAGACGCCCGATCTGCCGGTCGGGGAGCTGGAGTTGCTGTCCGGCGACGAACGCGGGCTGCTGCTGGAGCGGTGGGCGGGCGCCGTCACCGAAGGCACCGACGCCGGGCTCGGGGAGCTGTTCGCCGCGCAGGCCGCCCGCACCCCGGACGCCGTGGCCGTCGTACACGGCGACCAGGAGCTGACCTACAAGGAACTCGACGACCTGGCCAACAGCACGGCCCACCGGCTGATCGCGGAAGGGGTGGTGGCCGGCAGCCGGGTCGCGCTCTTCCAGGAGCGGTCGGTGCACGCGGTCGTCGGCACCCTCGCGGTCGTCAAGGCCGGCGCGGTGTACGTGCCGCTCGACACCCGCTACCCCGTGGAGCGCGTCCAGCTCATCGTCGAGCAGTCCGACGTCGACTTCTTCGTCACGGACCGTGATCCGGGGGCGGTACGGCTGCCCGAGCGCGCCAAGGTGATCCCGAGCGGGGCGACCTGCGAGGCGCAGGGGGATCCCGGGGTGCGGGTCCACCCGGACCAGCCGGTGTACGCGATGTTCACGTCCGGCTCGACCGGTGTGCCGAAAGGCGTCGCGGTCACGCACCGGAACGTCGCCGACCTCGCGCGCCAGCGGATGTACGCGAACGGCAACCACGACCGCGTCCTGTTCCACTCGCCGATGGCCTTCGACGCGTCCACGTACGAGATGTGGGTGCCCTGGCTGACCGGCGGCACCCTGGTCGTCGCCCCCGCCGGACACCTCGACACCGCCGCCTACCAGCGGCTCATCACCCGGCACGGCGTCACCGCCCTCTGGCTCACGGCGGGTCTCTTCCGGCTCATCGCCGAGGAAGCCCCCGAGACCTTCGCCGGGGTACGGGAGGTCTGGGCCGGCGGAGACGTCGTACCTCCCGAGGCCGTACGGCGGGTCCACGAGCACTGCCCGGAGACGACCGTCGTCAACGGGTACGGACCGACGGAGACGACCACCTTCGCGGCCACCCACCACGTCGGGCGCCCCTTCCCGGGCGTCGGTCCGGTCCCGATCGGCGAGGCGCTCGACAACCACCGCCTCTACGTCCTGGACCCGGCGCTGCGGCTGGTCGCCCCCGGCACCCCCGGAGAGCTGTACATCGCGGGCGCCGGACTCGCCCAGGGCTACCTGGACCGCCCCTCGCTCACCGCCGACCGCTTCGTCGCCGACCCCTACGGTCCGGCGGGCGGCCGGATGTACCGCACGGGTGACCTGGTCCGCTGGAACAAGCAGGGGTCCCTGGAGTACCTCGGCCGCGCCGACCAGCAGATCAAACTGCGCGGCTTCCGGATCGAGATCGGCGAGATCGAGAGCGTGCTGGCCGCGCACGAGGCCGTCGGCCAGGCCGTCGTCACCGTCCGCGAGGACCGGCCCGGCGACAAGCGCCTCGTCGCCTACCTCACGGCACAGGACGGCTCGGGAGTCGACGTCGAGGACGTGAAGCGGCGGACGGCGGGGCTGCTGCCGGAGTACATGGTGCCGTCGGCGCTGATCCTGCTGGACGCGATCCCGCTGACCGGCAACGGCAAGGTGGACCGCAAGGCCCTGCCCGCGCCGGCGGTCACCGAGGACGCCGCGACCGGGCGCGCGCCCCGCACGCCCAAGGAAGAGGTGCTGTGCGGGCTCTTCGCCGAGGTCCTCGGCCTGCCCTCCGTCACCGTCGACGACCACTTCTTCCACCTCGGCGGACACTCCCTGCTCGCCACCCGCCTCGTGGGCCGGATCCGCACCGTGCTGGGGGTCGAGGTCTCCCTGGCGACCCTCTTCGAAAACCCGATCGTGGCAACGCTCGTCGAGAAGCTCGACGGCGCCGAGGCCGCAAGGCCCAAACTGCGGCCGATGCGCCGGATGGGAGCGACCAAGTGATCCCCTTGTCCTTCGCCCAGCAACGTCTGTGGTTCATCGCGCAGATGGAGGGCCCCTCGACGACCTACAACATCCCGCTGGCCGTCCGGCTGACCGGTGCACTGGACCGGGGGGCACTGAAGTCGGCGATCACCGATGTGATCGGCCGGCACGAGAGCCTGCGGACGCTCTTCCCGGACCACAACGGGACGCCGTACCAGCACATCCTCGCCGAGGAGGAGGTGGAGTTCGAGCTGCCGGTGGTGCCGGCGACCGGCGAGACGCTGGCGGCCGTCCTCACCGAGGAGTCCGCACAGGTCTTCCACCTCGCGGTGGACCTGCCGATACGGGCGCGACTGATCACGCTCGGCGAGCGGGAGCACGTGCTGCTGGTGGTGATGCACCACATCGTCAGCGACGGCGGTTCGACCGCCCCGCTGCTCGCCGACCTGGCCGCCGCCTACGGGGCGCGCGCCCAGCAGCTGGCGCCCGGCTGGGAGCCGCTGCCGGTGCAGTACGCCGACTACACGCTGTGGCAGCAGGAGCTGCTCGGCGAGGCCGACGACCCGGAGAGCGTGGGTTGCAGGCAACTGGCTTTCTGGCACGACGCGTTGGCCGGGTTGCCCGAGGAGGCCACGCTCCCCGCCGACCGGCCGCGTCCGGCCGCCGCCTCCTACCGCGGTGGTCTGTGCACCGACCACCTGCCGGCCGACCTGCACGCCGGACTCACCCATCTGGCGCGGGAGTCGGGGGCCACGCTGTTCATGGCGGTGCAGGCGGCGGTGGCGACCGTGCTGTCCCGCTCCGGGGCCGGGCACGACATCCCGCTCGGCTCGCCGGTCTCCGGGCGGATCGACGAGGCGCTGGACGGTCTGGTCGGCTTCTTCGTCAACACCCTCGTGCTGCGCACCGACCTGGCCGGCGACCCCAGCTTCCGCGAGCTGCTCGACCGGGTGCGCAAGACCGACCTGGCCGCGTGGAACCACCAGGACCTGCCCTTCGACCGGCTGGTGGAGGTGCTCAACCCGGAGCGGTCCGCGTCCCGGCACCCCCTGTTCCAGGTGATGCTCACCCTCGGCGAGGCCGGTTCGGACACGGTCGGCTTCCCCGGTCTGGACGCCCGGACCGAGTACAACGAGCTGCAGATCGCCAAGTTCGACCTGACCTTCGGGTTCGCCGAGCACCGCACCCGGGACGGGCGCCCCCATGGTCTGGACATCACCATCGAGTACGCCACCGACCTGTACGAGGCCCGCACGATCGACGCCCTCATGGCCCGGCTGCGGCGGCTGCTGGAGTCGGTGCTGACCTCGCCGGACACCCCGCTGTCCGTCCTGGACCTGCTCGGCGAGCACGAGCGCCGGCAGCTCCTGGAGGAGTGGGCGGGGCCGGCCACCGGAGCTGTGGACGCGAGCCTGGCCGAGCTGTTCTCCGCGCAGGCCGCCCGCACCCCGGACGCGGTGGCGATGGTCGACGAGTACCAGGACTTCAGCTACTGCGAGCTGGATGAACTCACCAACCGGCTCGCCCACCACCTGGCCGGCCTGGGTATCCGGCGCGGTGACGTGGTCGCCGTCCTGATGGAACGCTCGGCCGGCCTGCTCACGGCGCTGCTGGCGGTGGTGAAGGCGGGCGCGGTCTACGCACCGCTGAACACCACGGACCCGGACACCCGTCTGATAAGGATCCTCGCCGACACCGCCGCCCCGGTGCTGCTCACCGACGAGGCGCTGGCCGACCACCCGGTGGCCGCCGCCACCTCGGCCCGGGTCGTCGTCCTGGACGGCACCTCGGTCCCGGAGGGCCTGCCCGCCACCGCGCCGGTGGCCGCCGCGCACCCCGACGAGCCGGTGTACGCCATGTTCACCTCGGGCTCGACCGGCATCCCGAAGGGCGTCGCCGTCACCCACCGCAACGTCGCCGACCTGGCCGCCCAGACCAGGTACCGGGGCGGCGACCACCGCCGGGTGCTGTTCCACTCGCCGGCCGCGTTCGACGCGTCGACGTACGAGATCTGGGTGCCGTGGCTCAACGGCGGCACCCTCGTCGTCGCCCCGCCCGGCCACCTCGACCCGGCGGGGTACCGGCGGCTGATCGACACCCACGGCATCACGAGCATGTGGCTGACCGCGGGACTGTTCCGGGTCATGGCGGAGGAGGCGCCCGACGCCTTCGCCGGGGTCCGCGAGGTGTGGGCGGGCGGCGACGTCGTACCGCCCGAGGCCGTACGCCGTATCCACGAGCACTGCCCGGAGACGACCGTCGTCAACGGCTACGGCCCGACCGAGACCACCACCTTCGCGGCCACCCACCGGATCCGTCGCCCCTTCGACTACCCGGGCACCGTCCCGATCGGCGAGGCACTCGACAACCACCGGCTGTACGTCCTGGACTCCGCGCTGCGGCTGGTGCCGCCCGGCACCCCGGGTGAGCTGTACATCGCGGGCGCGGGGCTCGCGCAGGGGTATCTGCACCGCCCCGGACTGACAGCGGAACGTTTCGTCGCAGACCCCTACGGCCCCTCCGGCGAGCGGATGTACCGCACCGGCGACCTGGTCCGCTGGAACCACGAGGGCTCCCTGGAGTACCTCGGGCGGGCCGACCAGCAGGTCAAGCTCCGTGGCTTCCGCATCGAACCGGGCGAGATCGAGAACGCGCTGACCGCGCACGCCGGTGTCGCACAGGCCACGGTGATCGTCCGCGAGGACCGGCCCGGCGACAAGCGGCTCGTCGCCTACCTGGTCGCCGCGCAGGACGTGCCGCTGGACAAGGAGGAGGTGCAGCGGGAGATCTCCGCCGTCCTGCCCGAATACATGGTTCCGTCGGCGTTCGTGGTCCTCGACGCGCTGCCGCTGACCACCAACGGCAAGGTCGACCGGCGAGCGCTGCCCGCGCCCAAGCAGAGCACGGACGGCGCGGGACGGGGCCCCCGCACCCTGGCCGAGGAGGTGCTGTGCGGGCTGTTCGCGGCCGTGCTCGGGCTGCCGTCGGCCACCATCGACGACCACTTCTTCCGCCGGGGCGGCCACTCCCTGCTCGCCACCCGGCTCATCAGCCGCATCCGTGCCGTGTGGAACGCCGAGATCACCATCCGGGACCTGTTCCAGTACCCGACGGTCGCCCTGCTCGCCGAGCGGCTGACCGCGGCGAGCGGTGGCCCGCGGCGGCCGGCCCTCGCCCCGCAGGAGCGCCCCGAGCGGGTGCCGCTGTCCTCCGCCCAGCAACGGCTGTGGTTCCTTGACCAGATGGAGGGACCCTCGGCGACGTACAACATCCCGATGGCCCTGCGGCTGACCGGCGAGCTGGACCGGCAGGCCCTGCGCCGGGCACTCACCGACCTGGTGGCACGGCACGAGAGCCTGCGGACCGTCTACCCGGTCCACGACAACAGCCCGTACCAGCGCGTCCTGCCGTGCGGCCCGGTGGAACTGCCGCTCACCGCCGCCACCGAGCGGGACCTGGCCGGACTGCTCCACGCCGAGGCTTCGCACACCTTCGACCTGTCCGGTGACCTCCCCTTCACCGTCCGCCTGTTCGAGCTCGGCGAACAGGCGCACGTGCTGTCGCTGGTGATCCACCACATCGCCTCCGACGGCTGGTCCAACGGCCCCCTCTTCCGTGACCTGGCCGCCGCCTACGCCGCCCGCACCCAGGGGCGGGCACCGGAGTGGGAGCCGCTGCCGGTCCAGTACGCCGACTACGCGCTGTGGCAGCAGCAGCTCATCGACGAGGACGAGGAGCGTCAGCTCGACCACTGGAAGAAGGCGCTGGCCGCCCTTCCGGAGGAGGCCACACTCCCGACCGACCGGGGCCGCCCGGCGACGCCCTCCAACCGGGGGACCACGCACACCGTCCACGGCGACGCCCGGCTCCACCGGGCGCTCACCACCCTGGCCCAGGACACCGGAGCGACCCTGTTCATGGTCGCCCAGGCCGCCGTGTCGACCCTGCTCTCCCGGTCCGGCGCGGGCCAGGACATCCCGCTCGGCTCCCCCGTCGCCGGCCGCGGTGACCAGAAGCTCGACGACCTCGTCGGCTTCTTCGTCAACACCCTCGTCCTGCGCACCGACCTGAGCGGCGACCCGAGCTTCCGTGAGCTGCTGACCCGGGTCCGGGAGACCGACCTGGCCGCCTGGGCCCACCAGGACCTGCCCTTCGACCGGCTCGTCGAGGCCCTCAACCCCGAGCGCACCACGGCCCGGCACTCCCTCTTCCAGGTCATGCTCACCGTCGGCGACTCCGGCACCGGCGCACCCCGGCTCGGCGACCTGGAAGGTGAGTTCCTGTTCCCGTCGGCCTCGGTCGCGAAGTTCGACCTGACCTTCGCGTTCGCCGAGCGCCGGGACGCGGCGGGCGAGCCGGGCGGCCTGGACATCACCGTCGAGTACGCCACCGACCTGTACGACGCCCGCACCATCGAGGCGACCGCCGAGCGTCTCGTACGACTGCTGGAAGCCGCCGTCGCCTCCCCCGAGCTACCGGTGAGCGCGCTGGGGCTGCTGTCCGAGGGCGAGCGTGCGCGGGTGCTGGAGTGGAGCGGTGCGCCCACCCAGGCCCCGGCCCTCGGGCTCGACGGGCTGTTCACCGGGCAGGCGGCCCGCACCCCGGACTCCCTCGCCCTGGTGTACGAGGAGCAGCGGCTGACGTACGCCGAACTGGACGTGTGGTCCAACCGGCTGGCCCGGCACCTCAGCGCGCGCGGAGTCGTCCCGGGCAGCCTGGTCGCCCTGCACCTGGAACGCTCCCCGCACCTGATCGCCGCGATCCTCGCGGTGCTGAAGGCCGGCGCCGGCTACACCGTGCTGGACCCGCAGTTCCCGGCCGAGCGGCTCACCACCGTGCTGGCCCAGACACGGCCGTCCGCCCTGGTCAGCCAGAGCCACCTGGTCGCGCTGCCCACCGAGGCGCCGCTGATCGATCTGACCGTGGACGCGCCCGCGATCAGCGCCCTGCCAGGCACGGCCGTGGAGACCGGCGGGCACCCCGAGGCCACCGCGTGCGTCATGTTCACCTCGGGTTCGACCGGGGTGCCGAAGGGAGTCGCGGCCTCGCACCGGGCGCTGGCGGCCACCTTCATCGGGCCGGACTACCTCAACTTCGGTCCCGAGCAGACCTATCTGCAGAGTTCCCCGGTGTCGTGGGACGCGTTCGCGCTGGAGGTGTTCGGGCCTCTGCTGCACGGCGGAGTGTGCGTGCTGCAACCCGGTCAGCACACCGACCCGCACCGGATCGCGGAGCTGGTGGAGCAGCACCACGTCACCACGCTGCAGATGTCGGCGAGCCTGTTCAACCACATGCTCGACGAGCACCCGGCCGTCTTCTCCCAGGTACGGGAGGCGATGACGGCCGGCGAGGCGGCCTCCCCGGCGCACACCGCCAAGGCCCTGGCCGACCACCCCCATCTGCACCTGATCAACGGCTACGGCCCGGCGGAGAGCATGGGCTTCACCACCGCCCACGCCATCACCGCGCCCGCGCCCGCCATCCCCATCGGCCGGCCCGTCACCGGCAAGCACGCCTACGTCCTCGACGAGAACCTGCGGCTGCTGCCCCCGGGTGTGCCCGGGGAGCTGTACGTCGCGGGGCACGGCCTGGCCCACGGCTACATCGGCCAGCCGGGCCTGAGCGCCGAGCGGTTCGTGGCCGACCCGCACGGGGTGCCCGGCTCGCGGATGTACCGCACCGGGGACCTGGCCCGCTGGAGCCGGGACGGCGCGCTGGAGTACCTGGGGCGGGCCGACCAGCAGATCAAGCTGCGCGGGTTCCGCATCGAGCCCGGCGAGATCGAATCGGCGCTGCTGCGGCACCCGTCGGTCGCCCAGGCCGCGGTGCTGATCCGGGAGGACCGGCCGGGCGACAAGCGGCTGGTGGCGTATGTGGTGGCCGCCGACGCGCGGTCGAACCCGGTGGATCCGGCCGAGCTGCGCCGGCACGCGGCCGGCGCCCTGCCCGAGTACATGGTGCCCGCCGCCCTCGTCGCCCTCGACGCCCTGCCGCTCACCGTGAACGGCAAGCTGGACCGGCGTGCCCTGCCCGAGCCGCCGCGGACCGAGGCCAGCGGCGGGCGTGCGCCGCGCACCCCCGCCGAGGAGATCCTGTGCGGCCTGTACACGGCCGTGCTCGGCATCCCCTCCGTCACCATCGACGACCACTTCTTCCACCTCGGCGGGCACTCCCTGCTCGCCACCCGGCTGATCGGCCGGATCCGGGCGGTCTGGGACACCCCGGTCACCATCCGGGACCTGTTCCAGCACCCGACGCCCGCCCTGCTCGCCGAACACATCGCCGAGAACGCGGGCGGGGACCCGCTGGAGACGCTGCTGCCGATCCGGGCGTCCTCGGGTTCGGAGGTGCCGCCGCTGTTCTGTGTCCACCCGGTCTCCGGCATGAGCTGGTGCTATGCCGGACTGCTCAAGTACCTCGGCGACCGGCCGCTGATCGGGTTGCAGGCCCGGGAGCTGACCGACCCGGCGCTCCGGCCCGGCAGCATGGCGGAGATGGCCGACACGTACGTCGCCGAGATCCGCTCCGTCCAGCCGCACGGGCCGTACCACCTGCTCGGCTGGTCCTTCGGCGGACTCGTGGCACACGCGATCGCGGCCCGTCTGGAGGCGCTCGGCGAGGAAGTCGCCCTGCTCGGACTCCTGGACGCCTATCCGCTGCCCGACGGCTTCACCGCCCCGGCCGTCGACGGCCGCGAGGTCCTCACCGCGTTCCTCGGCACCCGTGGCGCCGAACTCGACGTCCGGTGCGCCGACTCGGCGCCCGACCCGGTGGAACTCGCCGGCGTGCTGCGGCGTGCGGACCCGATCCTGGGCGCCCTGGACCCGGTCCAGGCCGCCGCGGTCGTCGAGGCCACGGCCGCGCATCTGCACATGCGGTACCGGTACGTACCCGAGCGGCGGTTCGGCGGTGGCGCGGTGTTCTTCAACGCCCGCCGCACGCCGGCCGCGGCCACCGGCGCCGAGTCCTGGGCGCCGTACGTTCTCGGCCAGGTCGAGGAGTACGACATCGACTGCGAACACTGGGAGCTGACCGGAGCCGAGCCGCTGCGGGAGATCGGCAAGGTGCTGGGCGAGCAGCTGCGGGGGGTGCGTAGCTGAGGGAGCCGAGGGGAAAGGCGCGACGGGCCGCCGGTCTTCCGCGGGTCCGTTGTGGCTGGTCGCGCAGTTCCCCGCGCCCGTTCGGGGGCGCGCCGCCGTCCTGCCTGTGGAGAGAGTGCCCGGTCCTGCCATCTCGGTGGAGCCGGGCGCTTTCGTGTGTTCCGGGGTGCCAACCGCCCACAACCTGCCGCTCTTGCCGCCGGAAGGCGGGTTCCGGCCTCCGTAGCGTGAGGGTGTCCGCAGGTCACGGCTTCACCGGCAACAGAAGGTCAAGGACATGGTGGATCATTCCGACTGGCGTGTCGGGGCAGCTTCGGCCCCCGTCCATCACGGCGAGATTCTGCAGGGTGTCTTCACCGGCCGCGACGGGCTCGTGCGCGGACTCGTGACGCTGCCCTGCACCATTCACACCACCCGCGCGACCTTCACCCCGGCGTCCCGCACCGGGGTCTCCGTGTCGCCGGACTGGAAGGGCAAGGCGCGGCGGGCGGCCGAACTGGCCGTGCGGGCGGTGGTCCCGGCGAGCGCCGGGCCGGTCGGCGGCCATCTGGAGCTGACCGGTGACGTGCCGCTGTGCCGGGGCTTCGGCTCCTCCACCAGCGATGTGCTGTCGGCCATCTGGGCGGTGAAGGACGCGTTCGCCGATCCGCTGCCGCCAAGCGAGGTGGCCCGGCTCGCGGTGCGCGCGGAGACCGCCTCCGACTCGCTGATGTTCGAGGACTCCACCGTGCTGTTCGCGCAGCGCGAGGGCACCGTCATCGAGGACTTCGGCTACCGGATGCCGGCCCTGCGCGTCCTGGGCTTCGGCTCGCGCCCCTCCAACCGCGGCAAGGGCGTCGACACGCTGGCCCTGCCTCCGGCCCGCTACGACGGGGCCGAGATCGAGCGGTTCGCCGTACTGCGGGACATGCTGCGCGACGCCATCCACATGAAGGACGCCGCTCTGCTCGGCTCGGTGGCCACGGCGAGCGCGGAGATCAACCAGCGGCATCTGCCGGTCCCCGGCTTCGACCGGATCCGGGACATCGCGCGCACCTCGGGCGCCGTGGGCGTGCAGGTGGCCCACAGCGGGGACATCGCGGGGCTCCTCTTCGACCGGGACGACCCCGAGGTCGAGACGCGCACCGCACTGGCGCAGGACCTCCTGCGGAGCACCGGTATCGATGAGCAGTGGAACTACACAACGGGTGACTGACATGACGACGACCCTTCCCAAGGCGCACTCCTCGATCGTGGAGGCCACCGAGCTGCCACGGATCATCCAGGTGGGCGACAACCTCTACGCGACCGCCTTCAGCCTGATGAAGCTGCTGCCCGCCCGCTACATCATCGACCGGGCCGAGGCCGCCGGTGTGCTCACCCCGGGCACCCCGGTCATCGAGACCTCCTCCGGCACCTTCGCGCTGGGCCTGGCCATGGTGTGCGGACTGCGCGGCTACCCGCTGACCATCGTCGGCGACTCCGCCATCGACCAGGAGCTGCGCACCAGACTGGAGATGCTCGGCACGACGGTGGAGATCGTCGAGCACACCGGTCAGCCCGGAGGCATCCAGGGCGCCCGGCTGGCCCGGGTGGCCGAGCTGTGCCGGCAGCGGCCCGACGCGTTCGTCCCCGGCCAGTACGACAACCCCGACAACCCGGGGGCCTACGGCATCGTCGCCGACCTGATCGACGGCACCGTCGGCGCCGTCGACTGCCTGGTGGGGCCGGTCGGCTCGGGCGGCTCGACGGGCGGGCTCGCCGCCTCGCTGCGGCCCCGCAACCCGCAGCTGCACCTGGTCGGCGTCGACACCCACGGCAGCATCATCTTCGGCACCCCGGACGCCCCGCGCACCCTGCGCGGCCTGGGCAGCAGCATCCACCCGGGCAACGTGCGCCACTCGGCGTACGACGAGGCGCACTGGGTGACCGCCGCGGAGGCCTTCCACGCGACCCATGAGCTGTACCGCAGGCACGGCCTGTTCATGGGCCCGACCAGCGGCGCGTCCTTCCAGGTGGCGTCCTGGTGGGCGGCGCGGAACCCGGGCAGGACGGTCGTGATGGTGCTGCCCGACGAGGGCTACCGCTACCAGTCGACCGTCTACAACGACGTCTGGCTGCGCGAGCAGGGCATCTCCCCCGCGCCCGCTCCGGGCGGCGCCCCGGTCACCGTGACCCACCCCCTGGACGCCCCGCAGGTCTGGTCCCGGCTGCTGTGGGCGCGCCGCGGCTTCGACGACGTGATGATGCCGGAGATGGCGTCATGACCGGGCGGCTGCTGCTCCTGGTGGAGTCCAACACCACGGGCACCGGGCGGCTGTTCGCCCGCCGCGCCGCCGAACTCGGTGTCGTACCGGTCCTGTTGAGCAACGACCCGGCCCGCTATCCGTACGCGGCCGAGGACGGGCTGCGAACCGTCGCCGTCGACACCTCCGACGCGGACCGGTTGTGGGAGGCGGCCACCCGACTGGCCGGCGAGGCGCCGATCGCCGGGGTGCTGACCAGCTCCGAGTACTACGTCCCGGCCGCCGCCGCGCTGGCGTCCCGCCTCGGGCTGCCCGGCCCCTCAGCGGACGCGGTGCGGGTCTGCCGGGACAAGGCCGAGCAGCGGCGGATCCTCGCCGCCGCCGGGGTGGGTGTGCCGGGCTTCGCGGTGGTGTCGACGGAGGATGCCGCGGTGTCGGCGGCGGCGACCCGGCTGCCCGTCGTGGTCAAGCCGGTGCAGGGCTCCGGCAGTCTGGGCGTACGGCTGTGCTCGGACCTCGACGAGGTCACCGGGCACGCGCGCGCACTGCTGGCGACCACCACGAACGAGCGCGGCGTGGCGACGCCCGGGCGGATCCTGGTCGAGGAGTACCTGACCGGCGCGGAGTTCTCCGTCGAGGTGTTCGGCACCGAGGCGTTGGTGACCGTCGCCAAGCACGTCGGCCCGCTGCCCGCGTTCGTCGAGATCGGCCACGACGTGCCGGCGGCGCTCCCCGCCGGCCTGGAGCGCGAACTGCGGCAGACCGCGGTGCGGGCGGTGGCGGCGCTCGGCCTGGGCTGGGGAGCGGCCCATGTGGAACTCCGGCTCGACGGTCCCGTCGCCAAGGTGATCGAGGTCAACCCGCGGCTGGCCGGCGGCATGATTCCCGAACTGGTGCGCCGGGCCTGCGGAATCGACCTGGTCCGGGCCCAGGTACTGGCCGCCCTGGGCCGCGCCGCGCACCCCGAACGCGCGCTGTACGGCCGCGCCTCCATCCGCTTCCTGACCACCGACCGCGACGGCATCCTGGCCCCCGACCTCACGGCGGCCGTCACGCGGGCCGGCGCCGTCCCGGGTGTCGTCGAGTCGGTCCTCTACCGCTCCCCCGGCGAACCGGTCGGTCCCGCCACCGACTTCCGCGGGCGCCTCGGCCATGTCATCGCGGTCGCGGACCATCCGGCCGAGGCGGCCGGGGCCGCGGACCGGGGAGTGGCCGCCCTCGCGGGGGCGATCGCCGCCGCGTCCCTGGACCGGCAGGAGGCGCTGACATGACCGCCGCACGCACGCGCGAGGGCACCACACCCGCCCGGCACCGTCCCGGCACCCCTTCCCCGTGCCCCTCCGGGTGCCGGGGACACCGGCCGCTCCCCACCCCCGAGGACCTCTCATGACCACCGCTCCCGCGCGCGACGGCGTCCACACCGGCCGGCTCAGTTCGGCGCTGGATCCGGAGGCGCACGCCATCGTCTACGACCAGCGCGTGTCCGAGGAGGCGGCGGATCCGCTGGGCGGTGAACTGCGCCGTATCAGCCAGGTGGACCGTGCCCACCTGGTCATGCTCACCGAGCGCGGTGTCGTGGACCCCGGCCGGGCCGCCGCCCTGCTGCGGGCCGTGGAGGAACTGCGCGCCGCCGACTTCCTCCCGGTCCGGGGACGGCCGATGCCGCGCGGGGTGTACCTGGCGTACGAGGGCTGGCTGATCGACCGGCTGGGCGACGAGACCGGCGGCATCCTGCACACCGGCCGCTCCCGCAACGACCTGGGCGCCACGACCGCCCGCCTGAAGGCCCGTACCCCGTACCTCACCCTGCTGGACGCCGTGGACCGGCTCGCCGCCGTACTCCTCGCACGGGCCGACCGGTACGCGCACGTCACCATGCCCGCGTACACCCACGGCCAGCCCGCCGTACCGATCACCTACGGCCACTACCTGGCGGGAGTCGCGGGTGCGGTGCTGCGCGCCTACGGCCACCTCCTCGACGCGGGACGCCAGCTGGACGTCAATCCGCTCGGCGCCGGCGCCATCGGCGGCACGTCGGTCCCCGTCGACCCCGAGCGCACCGCCCGGCTGCTGGGGTTCACCGGGGCCGCCACCAACTCCGTGGACGCCGTGGCCTCCCGGGACTTCGCGCTGAACCTGCTCTCCGCGTCCGCGATGCTCGGCGTCACCCTCGCCCGGGTCGCCCGCGACCTGAGCGTGTGGACGTCGGAGGAGGCGGCACTGCTGCGGGTCGCCGACACGCTGGTCGGCTCCAGCTCGATGATGCCGCAGAAGCGCAACCCGTTCCTGCTGGAACACATCCAGGGCCGCTCCACCGCGAGCCTGGGCGCCTTCGTGAGCGCGGCCTCGGCGATGACCACCGCCGGCTACACCAACGCCATCGCCGTCGGCACCGAGGCCATGCGCCACCTGTGGCCGGGCCTGAGCGACACGACCGACGCGGTGACACTGCTGCGGCTGGTCGTGGCCGGCACCGAGCCGCGGCCCGAGCGCATGACCGAGCGCGCCCGGGAGGGGTTCACCGCCGCGACGTACCTCGCGGAACGCCTGGTCGCGGACGGCATGCCGTTCCGCGCCGCGCACCACAAGGTCGGCGAGACCGTGCTGGCCGCGCTCGGCTCCGGACGCTCGCTGGAGGAGACGGCCGGCTTCGAGGGCGACCTGGCCCCCGACCGCGTGGCCGCCGCCTGCGTCCACGGAGGCGGGCCCGGGAGCGACGGGCTTCCCCCGCTGCACCGGCAACTCGACGCCCACCGCGCGGAGTCCGCCGTACGCCGCGACCGCTGGACGGACGCCGAGAAGCTGCTGAGCGAGGCCGTGCGGAAGGCGGTGCGGGCATGAGCGGCACCTCCTCCGCCGTCACGGCACCCGTTCCCGCCCCGCCCCGCGCCTCCCTCTCCGGCCACCGCGACTTCCGTCTCCTCTGGCTCGGCGAGACCACCAACCGGGTCGGCATCAACATCACCACGGTGGCCATGCCCCTGGTCGCCGTGGTCACCCTGAACGCCAGCACGCTCAGCGTGAGTGTGCTGGCCGCCGCGCCCTGGCTGCCCTGGCTGCTGATCGGCCTGCCGGCCGGCGCCTGGGTGGACCGGATGCGGCGACGCCCGCTGATGCTGGTGTGCAACGTCTCCTCGATGCTGCTCCTGGCGAGCGTGCCGGTGGCCGCGTGGCTCGGTGCGCTCACCATGACCCATCTGCTGGTGGTGGCGCTCCTCAACGGCCTGGCCGCGGTGTTCTTCGGGATCTCGTACAAGGTGTACGTGCCGTCCATCGTGGCGCGGGACCAACTCCAGGAGGCAAACGCCAAGCTGCAGGGCAGCGAGTCGGTCGCCCAAGTGGCCGGCCTGGGCGGCGGCGGTCTGCTCGCCCAGGGCTTCGGCGCGGTCTTCGGCCTGCTGGCCAACGCCGGCACCTTCCTCTTCTCGGCGCTGTGCCTGCTCGGCATCCGCAGCCGGGAACCCCTGTCCGAGTCCTCTCGTGAGCGCACCCCGCTGCGCCAGGACATCCGCGAGGGGCTCCAGCACACCGTGCGCGACCCGTACCTGCGTGTGCTGACCGCCTACGGCACCGTCACCAACCTGCTGCTGACGGCGTACCAGGCGATCCTGCCCGTGTTCATGATCCGCCAGCTCGACGTGCCGGAGGGCGCGACCGGCTGGCTGCTGGCCTCCAGCAGCGTCGGCGGGATCCTCGGCGCGGCCGGTGCGAAGCGGGTGACCGCCCGCTGGGGCACCGCACGCGGGCTGCTGGTGGCCACCGCCGCCACGGCCCCCTTCGCACTGCTGATCCCGATGGCGGGGCAGGGCTGGATGCTGGCCGCGCTCGTGGCCGGCAGCGCGCTCCTCGCCCTCGGCGTGGTGCTCGCCAATGTGATCCAGGGCGCGTTCCGCCAGCGGTACTGCCCGCCCCAGCTGCTCGGCCGGATCACGGCCTGCATCTCGGTGGCGAACTTCGGTGCCATTCCGTTCGGTTCCCTGCTCGGCGGCGTGCTCGGCACGGCGCTCGGACTGCGGCCGACGTTGTGGCTGCTGACCGCCGGCCTCGCGGTCAGCCCCCTGTTGCTGCTGATCGGTCCCCTGCGCGGCAGGCACGACCTGCCCGCCGCGCCCGGTGGGTCATGACACCCGGTCGGCTCCTTCGAGTACGAACAGGAGAGACCCCGTGGAAGGAACACTGCCGTGGGTCGCCCGTGAGCTGCCACCCCCCGGCTCACTCGACCTCTGGCTCCTGAGGGTCTCGGATGTCGCCGCAGGCATCCTGGACGAGGCGGTGCTCGACGCGACCGAGCGCCGGCGCGCCGCCGCCCTCATGCACACGGCCGACCGCATCCGGTTCACGGCCGCGCATGTCGCACTGCGACGGCTCCTCGGGGCGTATCTGCGGCTCCGCCCCGAGGAGATCCACTTCGGCCGGGACACCTGTCCCTGCTGCGGCGGCCCGCACGGCCGGCCCACCGTGCTCGGCACGGGCCGCGACGACCTGTTCTTCTCGCTCTCCCACCGAGGCGACCTCGCCCTCGTCGGTACGGCCGCGGCGCCGATCGGCGTCGACGTGGACCTGGTGTCGGACCAGACGGCCACCGCCGAACTGGCCTCGATGCTGCACGTGGCCGAGCAGGAGGAACTGGCCGCTCTGGCACCGGCGTTGCGGCCCCGCGCGCTGGCGCGACTGTGGACGCGCAAGGAGGCGTACCTCAAGGGCCTCGGCTCCGGACTGGGACGTGATCCGTCCCTCGACTACGTCGGTACCGGGGCACCGGGCGGCCCCTACCCGCCGTCCGGCTGGACCCTGCTGGACGTTCCGGTGGACCGCGGCTACGCGGCGGCGGTGGCGGTGCGCGGCGAACTCGGCGCCAACGGACCGACCGTCACCCGCCTCTTCGGCCCGCAGGCCGCCGACCTGGTCCGCGCCGCCCCGCCCGTGCTCCTGACGGGAGGGACCTCGACCTGACTTCACCCACCGGCACCACCACTCACCCACCCCTACGAACCTTGGGAACCGACCATGCCGAACACTGTGCAAGAGGCCCCCGCGGCCCGCCTTCCACGGATGCGCCCAGCCGACGAGACCGTGACGGGCGCCCAGTCCCTGATCCGCTCCCTCGAAGAGGTCGGCGCGGACACCGTTTTCGGGATTCCCGGTGGCTCGATCCTCCCGGCGTACGACCCGATGATGGACTCGGCGCGGATCCGCCACGTCCTGGTCCGCCACGAGCAGGGCGCCGGCCACGCGGCCACCGGTTACGCGCAGGCCACCGGGAAGGTCGGTGTCTGCATCGCGACCTCCGGGCCGGGAGCGACGAACCTGGTGACACCGATCGCCGACGCCCACATGGACTCCGTACCGCTCGTGGCGATCACGGGCCAGGTGTCGTCGAAGGCGATCGGCACGGACGCCTTCCAGGAGGCGGACATCGTCGGCATCACGATGCCGATCACCAAGCACAACTTCCTGGTCACCGACGCCGATGACATCCCGCGGACGATCGCCGAGGCGTTCCACCTGGCCTCGACCGGCCGCCCCGGACCGGTCCTGGTCGACATCACCAAGGACGCCCTCCAGGCGCGGACCACCTTCGTCTGGCCCGGGGCGGCGCACCTGCGCGGGTACCGCCCGAAGACCCGCCCGCACCCGCGGCAGATCCGCGAGGCGGCCCGGCTGATCACCTCGTCCGAACGTCCCGTCCTGTACGTCGGCGGCGGTGTCCTGAAGGCCGGGGCGACCGCTGAGCTGCGCGACCTCGCCGAACTGACCGGCGTGCCCGTCGTCACCACGCTGATGGCTCTCGGCGCCTTCCCCGGCAGCCATCCGCAGCACATGGGCATGCCGGGCATGCACGGTGACGTGTCCGCCGTGGCGGCCCTGCAGAAGGCGGACCTGATCGTCGCTCTCGGCGCCCGCTTCGACGACCGTGTCACCGGCAGGCTGGACAGCTTCGCCCCCCACGCCAAGGTCGTGCACGCCGACATCGATCCGGCGGAGATCTCCAAGAACCGGTACGCGGACGTGCCGATCGTCGGCGACGCCCGCGAGGTGATCGACGCGCTGGTGACCGCCGTACGGGAGGAAGGCGGGACCGGTGACCACAGCGCCTGGTGGCGGGACCTGAGGCGCTGGCGGGACACGTATCCCCGCGGTTACGAACCGCCCGCCGACGGCACCCTCTCCCCGCAGCTGGTCATCGAACGCATCGGCCGGCTCGCCCCCGAGGGCACCCTCTTCGCCTCCGGCGTCGGCCAGCACCAGATGTGGGCGGCGCAGTTCCTGCCGCACGACGAGCCGGGCACCTGGTTCAACTCCGGTGGCGCCGGGACGATGGGCTACGCGGTCCCGGCCGCGATGGGCGCCAAGGCCGGCCGGCCCGACCGCACGGTGTGGGCGATCGACGGCGACGGCTGTTTCCAGATGACCAACCAGGAACTGGTCACCTGTGCCCTGAACAACATCCCGATCAAGGTCGCCGTCATCAACAACGGCGCTCTCGGCATGGTCCGCCAGTGGCAGAACCTCTTCTACGGGGCGCGGTTCTCCAACACGGTGCTGCACGACGGCGCGACCAACGCCGCGACCGGCTCCACCCGGGGCGTGGGCTCCACGGCCAACCGGGGCACCCGCGTCCCGGACTTCGTCCTCCTCGCCGAGGCGATGGGCTGTGTGGGTCTGCGCTGCGACTCCCCGGACGAGCTGGACGCGGTCATCGACAAGGCCAACTCGGTCACCGACCGTCCGGTGGTGGTGGACTTCATCGTCCACGAGGACGCGATGGTGTGGCCGATGGTCCCGGCCGGCACTTCCAACGACGACATCATGGCCGCCCGTGACGTGCGTCCCGACTTCGGCGACGCGACGGACGACTGAGAGGACCCTCCGACATGTCTCAGCACACGCTCTCCGTCCTGGTCGAGAACACCCCCGGCATCCTGGCCCGGATCGCCGCCCTGTTCTCCCGGCGCGGTTTCAACATCGACTCGCTCGCCGTGGGCACCACCGAGCACCCGGACCTCTCCCGCGTCACGATCGTCGTCCGGGTCGACGACGAACTCTCCTTGGAGCAGGTCACCAAGCAGCTCAACAAGCTCGTCAACGTCCTGAAGGTCGTCGAGCTGGAGGCGGCGGACGCGGTCCAGCGCGAACTGGTCCTCGTGAAGGTCCGTGCCGACAACACCACCCGCTCCCAGGTCCTGGAGATCGCCGAGCTGTTCCGCGCCCGCACCGTCGACGTCGCCCCCGAGGCGGTGACCCTGGAGGCCACCGGCGCCGCCGACAAGCTCGACGCGATGCTGCGGATGCTGGCGCAGTTCGGCATCAAGGAACTGGTCCAGTCCGGCGCGATCGCCATCGGCCGCGGCTCCCGCTCCCTGACGGAGCGAGGCGTCCGCGAGACCCGCACGCTGCGCATCACCTCGGCCGCGACCAGGTCCGCGCAGAGCGCCTGAAGCCGCCGGATCACACCGTTACCCACCACCCTAAGGAGATTTGACCCATGGCCGAGCTGTTCTACGACGCCGACGCCGACCTGTCCGTCATCCAGGGCCGCAAGGTCGCGGTCATCGGCTACGGCAGCCAGGGCCACGCCCACGCCCTGTCGCTGCGGGACTCCGGAGTCGACGTCCGTGTCGGTCTGCACGAGGGCTCCAGGTCCAGGGCCAAGGCCGAGGAGCAGGGCCTGCGCGTGGTGAGCCCGGCCGAGGCCGCCGCCGAGGCCGACGTCATCATGATCCTGGTCCCGGACCCGATCCAGGCCCAGGTCTACGAGGAGTCCATCAAGGACAACCTCAAGGACGGTGACGCGCTGTTCTTCGGTCACGGCTTCAACATCCGCTTCGGCTTCATCAAGCCCCCGGCCGGCGTGGACGTCTGCATGGTCGCCCCGAAGGGCCCGGGGCACCTGGTGCGCCGTCAGTACGAGGAGGGCCGGGGCGTTCCGTGCATCGCCGCGGTGGAGCAGGACGCCTCCGGTGCCGCCTTCGCGCTGGCCCTGTCGTACGCCAAGGGCATCGGCGGCACCCGCGCCGGTGTCATCAGGACGACGTTCACGGAGGAGACCGAGACCGATCTGTTCGGTGAGCAGGCCGTGCTGTGCGGTGGCACCGCGGCGCTGGTGAAGGCGGGCTTCGAGACCCTGGTCGAGGCGGGCTACCAGCCGGAGATCGCCTACTTCGAGTGCCTGCACGAGCTGAAGCTGATCGTGGACCTGATGTACGAGGGCGGACTGGAGAAGATGCGCTGGTCGGTCTCCGAGACCGCCGAGTGGGGCGACTACGTCACCGGCCCGCGGATCATCACCGACGCCACCAAGGCCGAGATGAGGCAGGTCCTCGCCGAGATCCAGGACGGCACGTTCGCCAAGAACTGGATGGAGGAGTACCACGGCGGTCTGAAGAAGTACGACGAGTACAAGCGGCAGGACTCCGAGCACCTGCTGGAGACCACCGGCAAGCAGCTGCGCAAGCTGATGAGCTGGGTCGACGAGGAGGCGTGAGGCACGGCAAAGGGGGCGGCTCCGCGAGCGGCCGCCCCCTCGTCCGCTGTCAGGCGGCTCCCGCGGACCTGCCCGAGCAGCGGTCGCGCCATCGGGTGCTCAGTCCTCGATCACCGGATTGCACGGCGAGAGGAACGGATCCAGCCGCTCCTCGACGATCCCCCTGCGCAGGACGCGCACCCGGAAGGCGTTGTCGGCGTTCGGGATGTCGCCGTCGTCGGAGCGGTCGTAGAGCATCCCCCAGGAGCCGGGGAAGCGGCGCGCGATGTACGCCACCAGTTCGTCCAGCTGCCCGGCCTCGTAGCCGATGTGGTTCGTGTGGCCGGTGGCCGTGACGACGTCCAGCCCGTTGAAGACGTCGAGCGCGACCTTGCAGCTGGAGGACCACTGGACCGCGTCGATCCGGGCACGCAACTCCTCGACACCCGCCCGCAGGGACTGGGAGTCGTCCTCGTACGGGTCCTCGGAGATACCGAACCAGCCATGGAACTCGTACATACCCTCACTCCAGCGGAGTCGTGTCGATCACCGGCTCGACGCCGTACCGGCGCCCGTATTCCCGGAGCTTATCGATCACGCCTGGTCCGGGCGGTCCGTCGAACTGGAAGTACGGCGTGCGGCCACTTTGGATCGCCGCCTCGAACGTGGCTTGCGCCTGCTTGCGGAACTTCTTGTTCAAGGTGAAGTCCGCGGGCTTCGCCTGGGCCACGTACTCGTCGCTGATCGCGTCGAACTCGCGTCCGTCCGGGTCGTTCGCGAACCTCCTGCGGGGCTCTCCGCCGAGCTTCTCGGCCAGCTTGTCGGCGTCGGCGTCGGGTTTGTTGACCTCGTGGAGTTCGCCGAGCCCCCCGTTGTCCTCGTACGGCGCGAGGCCCAGCGGATCGCTGAACCGGTGCGGGTTGTGCACGTACGCCGTCGGGTTGGGCGCGGGCGCGAGGCCCAGCGGGTCGGGCGTGATGTACCGGGCGGTCTGCGGGTCGTAGTAGCGGTGGTGGTTGTAGTGGAGGCCGGTCTCCGGGTCGAAGTACTGGCCGGGGAAGCGCAGCGGTGTGTACGCGGACGCGTCGGCGTTCCACGTCGTGACACCCCACAGCGTGGTGCGGCTCTGCCAGGCGATGCGCCCGTCCTCGCCGATGAGCTCGGTCGGGGTGCCGATGAGGTCGGTCGCGATCGCGAAGAACCGGGCGTCGATCTCCCGCCGGGTGGCCGCGTCGGTGAGCCGTTCGGTCTGGGCGACAGGGGTCAGGCCCTCGTGGTCCCAGCTCAGCGTGGTGTGGTGGGACAGCTCGCCGGGGATCTCCGTGGTCTGCTCCGCGAGCACGGGACCGTCCCAGACGAAGCGCGTGCGCTCGGCCACCGCTCGGCCGTCGGCCGTCATGCGCTCCTTGGCGATGCGCCGGCCGAGCGGGTCGTACCGGTAGCGCCACAGGGTGCCGTCCGGGGTCGTGACGCCGGTGAGCCGGTCCTCGGCGTCGTACGCGTACGTCCACACGTCACGCTTCTTCGACAGCCGGGTCTTCGAGCGGCGGATCAGCCGGCCGGCGTCGTCGTACACGTAGCGGTTCGCCCCGGCCTCCAGGACCCGGGTGCCGGTGTAGGAGCGCTCACCGCGCGCGTCGCCGCTGGCGTGGCGGTCCGGCCAGGCGGCGGAGATGTTGTTGCCGCCGCTGTCGTACGCGTAGGACTCGCTCCACCGGTCGGCCGTGACCGCGGTGACCCGGCCCGTCGCGTCCAGGCCGAAGCGGCGCGGGCCACGCAGGGTGTCGTCGACCGCGATGAGATGGCCGTCCTCGCGGTACGCGTACGTCCGCAGGTTCAGCCGGTGGCCACCGCGCGCGATCTCCTGGGCGGTGAGCCGGCCCGCGGCGTTCCAGTCCGACGTCAGCGTCAGCGTGTCCCCGACGCTGCGGGTCAGCTCGCGCCCCGCGGCGTCACGCGTGAACACGAGGTCGTGGCCCGCGACGGTCAGCGTGGCGGCACGGCCCCCGCCGTCGTGCGTGTACGAGGTGACATGGCCGCTCGGGGTGACGCGCCGGGTGCGGCGCCCGGCCGCGTCGTACCGGAACGACAGCGCACGCCCGTCGACGAGTTCGGTCTTGACGTGGCCCCGGTGGTCGTACGCGTACGTCAGTTCCGCGTCGGGCCCGATGGCCCGCAGCAGCCGGCCCGCGGGGTCGTACTCGTACGTCGTCACGGCGCCGCCGGCGTCCTTGCGGACGACCTGGCCGAGCACGTCCCGCTCGTAGTGGACGGCCGTGCCGAGCGGGCTGGTACGGGTCAGCACCCGGCCGAGCGGATCGACGTCGTAGGTGATGGTGCGGCCGTCGAAGTCGGTCTCGGCGACGAGGTTGCCGGCCGGGTCGTAGGTGTAGCTCCACCGCAGGCCCAGGGGGTTGCGGACCTCGGTGAGCCGCAATTCGGTGTCGTGCGTGAACTCGTGGCGGGTGCCGTCGGGGTCGGTGCGGGCCGTGAGCAGGTCGAAGTGGGTGTACTCGAAGGTCGTGGTGCGGCCCCCGGGGTCGGTGTGGCTGAGGCAGTTGCCCTCGCCGTCGTACGTCCACCGCTCCACCGCGCCGTCCGGGCCCGTGAACCGCGCGAGCCGGCCCTCAGGGGTCCACTCGAAGCGGGCGGTGCCGCCGCTCGGGCCGGTACGCTCGGTGATCCGGCCGAAGGCGTCCCGCACGTACGACGTCGTACCGCCGTCCGGAGCCGTCTGGGCCATAAGGAGGCCCGCGGCATTGTGGCGCAGCAGGGTCGTCGCGCCCGGGGGTCCCCCCGCTCGCGGGGCAGGGCCGGTGACCGAGGTGACGTGGCCGAGCGCGTCGTGGGTGTAGCGGGTGGTGCGCCCGGCGGGGTTGGTGACCGCGACCCGGTTGCCGCGTTCGTCGAACTCCTGCGTCCAGCGCAGCCCGCCCGGCTGGACCAGCTCGACCGGGCGGCCGTCGCTGCCGTAGGCCGCCGTCTGCACGCTGCCGTCGGGGCGGGTCGTCGAGACGAGACGGCCCTCGTCGTCCCAGCGGAACTCGGTGCGCCCGCCTGGGCGTCCCCCCGCTCGCGGGGCAGGGTCGGTACGGGACAACAGCCGGTCGTCGCGGTCGTAGGCGTAGCGGATCGTCGCGCCCGTGGGCCAGGTCTCGGCGACGACCTGGAGGTGGCTGTTGACCGTGTAGCGCCAGGTGTGGCCGAGGGAGTCGGTGACCGTGGTGGTGGTCAGGCCGGTGTCGGGGTGCGGGTCGCTGTAGTGGAACTCCGAGCGCAGGTGCCCCTCGGCACCGGTCTGGGACACGCACCGGTCCCCGTCGTCGTACACGAAGCTGTAGCTGGAGCCGTTGGTGTCGGTCCAGGCGACGATGCGGCCTTCGCTGTCGTAGGCGAACCGGGTGGGGACGCCGGAGGACCTGGTGACCTCGGTGAGATGGCCTTCCTCGCTGTATCCGTATCCGGCGATCCGGGTGCCGCCGAGGCTCAGCGAGGTGATCCGGCGGTTCTCCGTGGTGAAGGTGAGGCGGTAGCCCCCCGAGTGGGTGAGGGCGAGCGGGGCGCCCTCCTCGTCGTACTCGGCGGTGATCGTGCGCCCGTTGCGGTCGGCGATCTCGGCGAGCGGCGCGGAGCCGTTGTCTCCCGGTTCGGCGCCGGGCGGGGCGAGGAAGTGCCGGACGATGCCCGTGTCCGGGTCGGTGAGCGTGTAACTGCCGTCGGTGTGCCGTTCCAGCGGCCAGCGCGGCCCCGCCTCGGGGAGCACCGGCGTGCCGGGAGCGGGGTGCGGATACGCGACGAGCAGGTTGTCCTCACCGTGGAAGACGACACCGATCGGGTCCACGGTCAGGCGCTGGTCGATCGTCGATGACCAGCTCTCGCCGAACCAGCGGCCCGCCCGGTACGACGACTCGAAGTCCCGGCGGAACAGCAGCGGCAGGCTGCCCGGCAGCAGCACGTCCTCCTGCGGCAGGAACATGCGGCCGGTCGCGAAGTCGACGGGCTCACGGCCGCACCGCTTGCCGTCGGGCCTGCGGACGGTCTCCCTGAGCCTGCGGGCGCGGCGCGCCCTGGCGGCGTCCGCGAGCTCCTCCGTGAGCCTCGCGCCCTTCCCGGCGGCTCCGGCGCCACCCGTCGCGACGGTGAGGATCACGTCCGGCACGAACGTGCCGAGCCCTTCCGCCGGGTCCTTCATGAAGTCGTCCAGCATCTGCTTGCCGCTGCCCCAGGGGTCGTTGGCGACCTGGACGAGTCCGGCGACGGTGCTGTTGAGATGGGTGACGTAGTCGGCGGGATGCGTGAGGTTGTACGGGTCCATCGGGTCGAGGCCCCGGACGAAGTTCACGATGCCCGCGGTGCCCTTGACCGCGCCCATGGTGAAGTGGGTCTTCATCAGTTCGACCTCGTCGAGCCCCTCCTTCAGCTGTTCGCCGTAGGAGGGCTTGCGCGGGGCCGCGTCCCGGGCCTTCTGCACGGCTGTGCGGGCGGTCTCAGCGGCGGAGTTCCGCTGCTTGCGCGCCTCGGCGAGGATGTCCTGCGCCTCCTGCATCCTCGCCTTGCCCGGGTCGGAGAACTCACCGGGTTCCGCCGGCAGTGTGGCGGGGTCACGCTTGTCGGCGGGCGTCGCCTTGTACTTTTCGACGGCTTTTCTGTAGCCGTCGACCTTCTGCTTGTGCGCGTCCAGGGCGTCCGCCGAAGCCTTCGTGCCCTCCTTCCACTTGTCGATCGCGGACTGCGCCTGGTCCTGCGCCCAGGTCACCGTGTACGCGAACGACTCCAGCGCCTTCGCCGCTTCCTCGAACGCGTCCGCGCCCTTGTACCACTTGGGCGGCTCCAGTTTCACCGTCCCGCGGAACGCGTCCGCCGCCTGCCCCCGCAGGGAGTCCGAGTCCAGCCCCTCGATGCCGAGCCCGACGTCGTTGAACGACTCCGTGAAGGCCCGCAGGTGGGACGCGGTGGAGCGCAGCTTGCCCGGCGAACCGTAGACGAGCTTGGTCTTGTCCTCGGTCTGCCCGAGGTCCATCTCGTCGACCTCGGCACCCATCCGGTTCGCCAGTGAGCGCGACTGCTCGCGCACCCAGTCCGCACCGGACTTCCAGCCGACGTCGTCGAGCCGGTCCGCCGTCCAGTTGCCGGCGTCCTCGACCCGGTTGCCGACCCACTCGACGCCGTCCTCGACCGCGTCCTCGACGACGTCCGGCGTGATGTCACTGACGAGATCCCCGATGCCCATACGTCAGTTCCCCCCACGGTTGTCCTGCTGCTGTTGCTGCTGGGCGCGCTCATCGGGCGACGGCCCGAAGGTGTCGTCGACGGCCTTGTCGAACTGTTCCTGGTCGATGCCGAGGAGGTCGTTGAGCATCCGCGACCGCTCGCCGCCCTGTCCCTCGGTGAGCACCGCGCGCCCGGTGTCCTTCCAGGTCTGGGTGATCTCGTCACCGGCGCGGTCCCATGACGCGACGCTGTAGTCCGGGTGCAGCGCGTCCGGTGTGAACACCTCGCCCCAGCTCTGCTTGGCGATGTCCTCCTCGGAGGCGTACGGGCTGCCGCCGGCGACCGAGTTGACGCCGAACTTCAGCGCGGTCTCGACGTACTGGTCCTCCTCCCACAGCACGCCCGCGGCCAGGCCGAGATTCGCCGCGATGGTGTTGGCGTCATGGATCAGCGCTCGCACGCCCCACTCCCACCGCTCGCAGAAGTCCTCGAAGTCCACGGACAGGCCGTGGTGCCCGGCTTCCATGCCGGTCATCGCCAGTTCGGAGAAGCCCTTGCCGAGCACCGCTCCGGTGCCCGTACCGATCTCCTTCAGCTCACCGACCGCGTTGCGCAGGCCCTGGGTGAGCCGCTGGACGGTGTAGTCGTCGACACCGAGATCCTTCGCCTCGTCGCCCATCAGGCGGCACCCCCTGCGCTCCGGTCGGTCCTGTGGGGCGCGTCGGTCGCATCGGTCCCGCGGACGCGCTTGTCCGGCGTGCCGACGGCGACTTCGTCCGGCACGATGCCCACGGCGGGCGGGAACAGCATGGACCCGTCAGGGTCCGCGACGTCGACGGCGATGCCCGCGGGCTCGCCCATCGCCGGGATGATCTCGTCGAGCAGCCGGGCGCCGAGCAGTTCGGCGAACTCCCAGGACCGCGCGGTGTCCTGACCGCTGCCGGAACCCCAGGACCGCGCGGTGTCCTGACCGCTGCCGGACTCCCGCGCCCGCGACTGAGCGAAGCGGGCGAGGGCCTCCTCGCCGGTGAACGCGAACACCCAGCGCACACCGCCGAAATGTCCCGTCCACAGCCCGCCGCGGTCCAGCGGTACGAGCATCCGGGCCCGCCTCAGCTCCCCGAGGAGCGCCCGCGGATCGCCCGTCCCGGCCCGCCGCTCAGCGATCTGCTCGGCGAGCGCTGTCCCATGACGCACTTCCTTACCCCCCGACATCGACGATGACGCGCTTCCCAGAAAACCACGCCCACACCCATCCGACGGTTCCCGGCCACTGCCTCATACCGTTCCGGGCCGGGAGAGGGGATACGCGGGACGCACATCCGGTGTGGACCTGGGCCGGTCACGGGCCGAGGTCGTGTCATCGACGCGCATGACCGACCGGGCACCCGGCATCCCGATCGAGGACATCATGAGGGAGACGCTGGCGCGCGGTGAGTGAGTACCGAACCGTCTTCCGCCCCGAGGCACAGGCCGGACTTCGGAAGATCCCCCGCGACATGGCACTGCGCATCCTGGCCAAGCTGACCGAGCCGGCAACCGACCCCCTCGGCTTCAACACCACCGCACTCGCGTCCCAGCCCGAGCGACGCCGCCTGCGCGTCGGCAACCACCGCGTCGTCTACACGATCGACAACGGGGAACTGGTGGTCTGGGTCGTTCACGTGGGACACCGGTCCACCGTTTATGAGACCTGATCCCACTGACCCACCGTCAGAATATCCGGCACCCATCCAGCACGGTGACGACGAGGGGGTCGGACTCAACGGCGTCTCCGCTACGACCAGCCCGCGGCTCTCGGCGCCCTCCTCCGCCTTGACGCCCACCTCAGCACCCACCATGCGGACCGCTTCACCCCACCTTGGTCTCTGGGACCAGTGGGTCAATGCCCTGACCCACCTCCGCGGCGACCCCGCTTACGTCCCCGTCGAGCGGCGCCGCTCGACGGACCTCGAGTGCAAGTTCGCCAACGGCTGGCGACGCCTGTAGGTCGCGGTGCAATCACCGGCCCCAGGCCCCTAGTTCCCACCAGGTGAGGGCGTGAACAAACCAAACACACACCAGAAATTCGGTTCTGCCCGACGATGGAGATGCGGAAGACCGCCGACAGGCGGAGACAGGGGGAACCATACGCATCGACGTACGGGTAGGGGCAGAGGCTGACGAGCTGCGTTCACTGCACCAGTGGCTGGGGGCAGACAGGACTACTACTCACCACTAGAGAACAAAGAGTCCTCGGACAAGAACGATCGCGCTCGATCTTTCTGCGAACGTCACGTGACCGCCGAGGATCTCAGAGGGTTGGCCGCGTTCAAGGATTCAGATGAATGCGAATTTGAGGCGATCTTCGAATCCCTCTTCAGAGCAACGCCATCCGGCGACCGTGCGCAGCACTTTCTCCCTAAGCAAGCAGAATCAGATTGGATCACCCACACCTCTCAATAGACTGGGAAAACGCTCCCTTCCTTCACTCAGCGCCATCCATCGAGCGAGACCTGGGACCTGCCAGATAGATATCCGTGGAGGGCACTCGCTGTGGTGTCGACAAATGCTTCCGGAATGTCGCTGGCGTCGACCCAGCGGACCTGGGAGTGCTTACGGGGTTCGCGGTTTTCGGGTTCGCCGGTCCATTCGTGGGCGGCGAAGACGACGGTGAGGAAGCCGTTGGGGGCCTCAACGCCCCAGGCACCGTGGATGATGTGGGCGACCTTGAGGGACTCGGGCTTCACCGTGAGGCCGGTCTCCTCGTAGAGCTCGCGAACCGCAGTCTCGGTGATGGGCTCGCCCGGCTCGCTCTTGCCGACGGGGAGGTCCCACATTCCCTGGGCGAACTTCGCGTTCTCGCTGCGTTGGAGAAGGACCACGCGGTTGGCGGCCTTGTCGTGGACGATGACGGCGGCGACCAGCAGGGTCATGGATTCGAGCGCCGGCTTCAGGGCCTTCGGCTGATCGTCGGTCTGCTGGGCCACGGTGTTCCCTTCTTCGGGCGGATTGTTGGGCATGTTAGGCGAGGGCCTCGCGGGCGCGGCGAGCGAGATCGGCGGCGCCGGGGACACGGCGGCGCTGGTAGACCGCGAGAGTGAAGCGGACCGAGGTGATCGCCTTGCGGGTGCGGTCGGAGGTCACCCTCACGCCTGGACGGGTGCTCGCCTTCTCCGTCCCCCACCCGCAGCGCGGCGGCCGAAGCCCTTCGGGCGACGACCGACCCCGCCGCGACCACGTCACCCTCCCCGACCGCACCCGGCTCCCCATCGCCCGCTGGGAGTTCTCCACGGACCGCTGGGAGAGGCACCTCAGCCGAGCGGGTTTGTGGCTCACCTCGGCCCAGGAGTTCAACGACCCCCGCATGGGCCACTGGCCCACCACCCTGCTGATCCGCGCCCGCAAGCTCTGACAGCCGCGTTCATCCGGCCTATGGAGGACCGATGCGCCCGCCCTACCTGCTCCTCGACATCGACGGCGTCCTCATACCCTTCCCCGACGCGGACGGCTCGACCCCGGCCACGCACGCCCGCCACGACGTCGTCCCCGCCGGCCGGAGCGCCGACAACCCAGTCACCGTCTGGCTCAACCCCGACCACAGCCGCCTTCTCATGGACGTCATCCGCACCGGCCTGGTCACCCCGGTCTGGTGCACCAGCTGGCGCCAGGACGCCACCACCCTCATCGGGCCCCTTCTGGGCCTCACGACTCTGCCGTACATCGACCTGCCGCGCCCCCAGATCACCACCAGCCACCCCGACGGCTACCTGTGGAAGCGCGACCACGTCGACGACTGGCTGGCAGACGCCCCCGCCGTCTGGATCGACGACGACTTCACCAGCCTTGACCACGCCTGGGCGGCGGAGCGCACCGCCAAGGGAACGCCGACCCTCCTCGTCCAACCCAATCCACACCTCGGTCTACAGCCCGAGCACCTGACCGAGGTCATGACGTGGGTCGCGCAGTTACCCGTAGCCCGAGCCGCCTGACGAATGATGCCCTCGCTGCCTCGGACAGCGAGGGCATCAGGGTGCGCCGGGGGCGCCGCCTGCCTGGACGCGTTCAGCTTCTGAACGGGAGGGCAGCGTGATGGGGACTCTTGGAAACGAATCTGACCGGAGTTCCGTGAAGCGCTGATGAGGTTTCGCGAAAACGCGGTTTCCGTCGCTCTCGTCCAGCACCGATCCAGCACGGTGCGAGTTCATCGAGCGCGAGCGATGGACCGCCATGGACTCCAGCCATTGTGTACACATGGGACACTCGGTACCCTTGAGCGCATGACGCAGCCACTGCCCATAGAGTCCATCCGCGACGTGCGCGCGCACTTGGCGGAGGTCGTGGAGCGCGCGGACCGCGACGACGTACCCACGGTGATCACGCGCCGGGGCAAGGAAGTCGCCGCCGTGGTCTCCATCGAGGTGCTGCGCAAGTACCAGGAATGGGAAGAGCGCGAGATCAACCGGATCATCGACGAGCGCATGGCCAACCCTGCTCCCGGCATCCCGATCGAGGACATCATGAGGGAGACGCTGGCGCGCGGTGAGTGAGTACCGAACCGTCTTCCGCCCCGAGGCGCAGGCCGAGCTTCGGAAGATCCCTCGCGACATGGCGCTGCGCATCCTGGCCAAGCTGACCGAGCTGGAAACCGACCCCCTCGGCTTCAACACCACCGCACTCGTGTCCCAGCCCGAGCGACGCCGCCTGCGCGTCGGCAACCACCGCGTCGTCTACACGATCGACAACGGGGAACTGGTGGTCTGGGTCGTTCATGTGGGACACCGGTCCACCGCTTATGAGACCTGATCGCCGCTGACCCACCGTCAGAATTTCCGGCACCCATCCAGCACGGTGCGACGAAGGGGGCTGACTCGATAGAGTCCGCAAATCGGCCGAATGACCGCCGTGATCGCGGAGACCTCGTCGGCAACCTCGCTGAGTTGCCGTTCCGTTCTGATGAGCATGCGGCCGGAGATAGTAGACGGTTCATCCAACCCGCATCCGCTTCCGCGCTACGAGGCCCACGACGGTGCCGCCGCAGAGATCAACATCATGGTGATCGGGACCGCCGAGCAGATCATGGCCGGATATCAGGCGCCTTGCCGGTAACGGCTCGGCAAGTCGCCAGCGCTCCACTCGCCGTGCCATTCGCTCCTCGGCTTGAGCCGCAGGCGCTACCGTGAAGCCATGACCGCACTGCCCGACTGGATGCGCCCGCCGCGCGCGGAAGGCTGGTTCGCGGAGGACCTCGACCGTCTCCCCGAGGCACCCCGCCACACCGAGTTGATCGATGGAGCCCTCGTCTTCATGATGTCGCCCCAGCGGTCCTGGCATGGCCGCCTCGTCACCGCCCTGACCACCACGCTCATGGCGCAGGCACCAGCCGGATTCGAGGTCGAGCGGGAAATGACGATCCGCCTCGATGCCCGCAACCGCCCCGAGCCGGACCTCTTGCTGACGGACCTGCCCTACGATCCCGACCGCACCTGGTACGCACCGGAGGACGTGAAGCTCGTCATCGAGGCCGTATCCCCGGAGTCCGCCCATCGCGATCGCACAGTAAAGCTCCGCAAGTACGCAGAGGCCGGCATCCCGCACTACTGGTGCATCGAGGACGAGGACGGAGCACCCGTCGTCCACGTCTACGAGCTCGACGAACCCACCGGCGCCTACGCTCCCGCCGGGATCTTCCGGGGCACCCTTCAACGCCCCGTGCCCTTCGAGGTCAACCTGAACCTCGACAGGCTCACGCCGCCCCGAAGCAGCTGAAAAGTCAGCACGGGAATGTAGAAGGGGTCGGACTCGTCAGAGTCCGACCCCTTCTGAACTGCACGTTTGACGAAACTAGGTAACATGCAGTAACGAGACGATTACACGTTGAAGCGGAACTCCACCACGTCCCCGTCCTGCATGACGTAGTCCTTGCCCTCCATGCGGGCCTTGCCCTTGGCGCGGGCCTCGGCCACCGAACCGGTCTCGACCAGGTCGCCGAAGGAGATGACCTCGGCCTTGATGAAGCCCTTCTGGAAGTCGGTGTGGATGACACCGGCCGCCTCGGGGGCCGTGGCACCCTTCTTGATCGTCCAGGCGCGGGACTCCTTGGGGCCGGCCGTCAGGTACGTCTGGAGCCCCAGGGTGTTGAAGCCGACGCGGGCGAGGGTGGCGAGGCCGGGCTCGTCCTGGCCGACGGACTGGAGCAGCTCCAAGGCCTCCTCCTCGTCCAGCTCGGCGAGGTCCGCCTCCAGCTTCGCGTTCAGGAAGATCGCCTCGGCGGGGGCGACCAGGGCGCGCTGCTCGTTCTTGAACTCCTCGTCGACCAGCTCGTCCTCATCGACGTTGAAGACGTAGAGGAACGGCTTGGTGGTCAGCAGGTGCAGGTCGTGCAGGAGCTCGTTGCGCTCGGTGCCCTGGACGATGCCGTGCGCGAAGAGCGTGTCGCCCTTCTCCAGGATCTCCTTGGCCTCCTCGACGGCCTTGACCTTGGGAGCGATGTCCTTCTTGATCCGGGACTCCTTCTGGAGGCGCGGAAGGACCTTCTCGATCGTCTGGAGGTCGGCGAGGATCAGCTCGGTGTTGATCGTCTCGATGTCGTCCTTCGGCGAGACCTTGCCGTCGACGTGGACGACGTTCTCGTCCTTGAAGGCGCGGATGACCTGGCAGATCGCGTCGGACTCGCGGATGTTCGCGAGGAACTTGTTGCCCAGGCCCTCGCCCTCGGAGGCACCGCGCACGATGCCGGCGATGTCGACGAAGTCGACCGTGGCCGGAAGGATGCGCTCCGACTTGAAGATCGAGGCCAGCTTGGCGAGGCGGCCGTCGGGCACGCCGACCACGCCGACGTTGGGCTCGATCGTGGCGAACGGGTAGTTGGCCGCCAGCACGTCGTTCTTGGTCAGGGCGTTGAACAGGGTCGACTTGCCGACGTTGGGCAGGCCGACGATTCCGATCGTGAGCGACACGTTGCGACTTCCCGTAATTGAGTGGGCCAGGGGCTGCCAGGGGCCAGAGACCGACACTGGCCGATCCACCAGTTTACGGCGTCCGGCGCGCCCGCCTCGCGGGAGCGTCGAATGCCCGGCCAAGCTCGTCGCCCCGGCGTGTCCCGGGGCGGATTCTGCACATAAACAGACCTAGGTTGGTCCCTGTGGAGCAACACGGAAGGCGACCCCCGAACGACGGACCGCGACGCGGCATGCCGCCGCACACCCCACTGCCGCCGCAGGCGGGGCACCGGCCGGGCAACGGACGCGGGGCCGGCGCCGGGGCCGGCAGCGCGAGCGGAGCCGACGGCGCGCGCGGAGCCGGTGGTGGACGCGGGGCCGGTGGTGGACGCGGGGCCGGTGGTGGACGCGGGCCCGGTGGTGGACGCGGGCCCGGTGGTGGAGGCGGGGCCGGCGCCGGGCGCGGGCTCGCGCCGGGTGCCGCACGGAGCGCGTGGCAGGAGGGGGGCGCCCGGCAGGTGCGGGAGGAACGGCCCGGTCCGGCGGGCCCGCGGCTGCCGAACCCCCGGCTGACCGGACTCGGCAGCGGGCTGTTCTGCGCCGGGGCGATGTTCCTGCTCGGCTGTCTGGACCAACTGCTGTTCGGGGCGTCCCCGACGGTGTACGGCGTGCTGTTCCTGCCGGTGTGCGTGCTGACCGCGCTGTGGGTGCGGGACGGGGACGTGCTGTCGGCGCCGGTGGTCCTGCCGATCGCGTTCGCCGTGGGGCTGCTGCCCGTCGCCGACGGCGGCGGGGGGCTGTTCGGCCGTCTGATGGGGCTGGTCACCGGGCTCGCCACCCAGGCCGGGTGGCTGTACGGGGGAACACTCGTCGCAGGAGTGCTCGTGCTCGCCCGCCGGGTGCTGTGGGTGCGGGGCCGCCGGGGGCACGGCTGAGCACGGCCGGCCCGTGAGCCGGGCCCATGCCGTCGGGGGCGACGGCATGGGCCGGAGCGGCTCCAGGGTCTTTCGTTGGGGTCACGGCGGATCAGGGAGCGGGGCTCTGGTGGTGGGGGCACCTCCCGCTCCGTTCAGGCGGTGGGGGAGCATCGCAAGGCGGAGGAGGGTGCCATGACGGAGCCCGGGCAACCGGCTTCAACGCGGCGAGGCGCGGTGCCAGACCCCGCCGAGCCCGGCATGATCCGAACGAGCGGCTCTAGGCGTGCTCGGCCGCTCTCATCGCCGCGCCCACGATTCCCGCGTTGTTCTGGAGTTGCGCGGGGACGATCTCGGCCTTGATGTCCTCGATGAGGTGCAGGAACTTGTCCGCCTTGCGGCTGACCCCGCCGCCGATGATGAACAGGTCCGGCGAGAACAGCATCTCCACGTGCGCCAGATAGTGCTGCACGCGGTGCGCCCACCGTTCCCAGCTGAGGTCGTGGTCCTCCTTGGCCTTGCTGGAGGCACGCTTCTCGGCGTCGTGGCCGTTCAGCTCCAGGTGGCCCAGCTCGGTGTTCGGGACCAGGGCGCCGTCCACGAAGAGGGCGCTGCCGATTCCGGTGCCGAAGGTGAGCAGGATGACCGTGCCCCGGCGGCCCCGTCCGGCGCCGAAGTCCATCTCGGCGACGCCCGCCGCGTCCGCGTCGTTGACCACGGTCACCGGGAGTCCGCCGAGTCTGCCGCTGAACAACGCGCGCGCGTCCGTGTCGATCCAGCTCTTGTCCACGTTCGCGGCCGTACGGACCGTGGCGCCCCCCGTGACCACCCCGGGGAAGGTCAGGCCGACCGGCCCGGTCCAGCCGAAGTGGTCCACGACCTCCTTGACCCCGTCGGCGACGCCCTCGGGCGTCGCCGGGTGCGGGGTGAGCACCTTGCAGCGCTCCTGGGTCAGGTCGCCCCGGTCGAGATCCACAGGGGCGCCCTTGATCCCGGATCCGCCGATGTCCACACCGAAGATCTGCATGGCACCACGTTACGACGGACCACTGACGGTCACGCCTCGGAGGTGCCGCTTCCTCCGCGCTCGGCGACCAGGGCGGCGGCCTCCTCACGCAGGTCGCGGCGGAGCTCCTTGGGCAGCGAGAAGGTGATGGACTCCTCGGCGGCCTTGACCAGCTCCACGTCCGCGAAGCCGCGCTCGGCGAGCCACTCCAGTACCTGCTCGACCAGTACCTCGGGGACGGACGCCCCGGAGGTGACACCGATCGTCGTCACGCCCTCCAGCCAGGTCTCGTCGATCTCGTCGGCGAAGTCCACCAGATACGCCTCGCGGGAACCGGCGAGCTTGGCGACCTCGACCAGCCGCTTGGAGTTGGAGGAGTTGCGCGAGCCCACGACGATGACCAGTTCGGCCTCGGCACCCATCTGCTTCACGGCGAGCTGGCGGTTCTGCGTGGCGTAGCAGATGTCGTCGCTGGGCGGGGAGACCAGCCCCGGGAACTTCGTCTGCAGCGCGTCGACGGTCTCCATGGTCTCGTCGACGGAGAGGGTGGTCTGGGAGAGCCAGACGACCTTCGACGGGTCGCGGACCTCCACCTTGGCGACGTCCTCGGGGCCGTCGACCAGCTGGATGTGGTCGGGGGCCTCGCCGGAGGTGCCGATGACCTCCTCGTGGCCCTCGTGGCCGATCAGCAGGATGTCGTAGTCGTCATTGGCGTACCGGACGGCTTCCTTGTGGACCTTGGTGACCAGGGGGCAGGTGGCGTCGATGGTGGCGAGGCGGCCCTGCCTGGCCTCCTCGTGCACGACGGGGGCGACGCCGTGCGCCGAGAACATGACGATGTTGCCGGCCGGTACCTCCTCCGTGCGCTCGACGAAGACGGCGCCCTTCTTCTCCAGGGTCTGCACGACGTACTTGTTGTGGACGATCTCGTGCCGGACGTAGATCGGGGCCCCGTACTGCTCCAGGGCTTTCTCGACGGCGATCACGGCGCGGTCCACGCCGGCGCAGTAGCCCCGGGGGGCGGCGAGCAGGACACGGCGGCCAGACGAAGCGGTCATGCGTCCCATCGTAAGGCCGCGTCCGGCGGCGCAGAGATCGCGTGCCCGCGGTCCGGCGGGGAGGACCGGTGCGCATGTCCGACACCGGAACGACAGCCTCCAGGGTGGATTCGGACCGCTCGTTGCGGCGCGGGCCGGGCTTGCGGGATCTCGTGGTGTACGGGCTGCCGTTCCCGGAGGTCCGAGGGTTAGGGTCGTGGGTGGTCGTTGTCACTGAGGAGGGGGCTTCGGGGATGAGCGGGATAGTGACGGCAGTCAGCAGCAACAGCGAGTACTCGTTCACCAAGCCGAACCGGGACAGCATCACGCTGCTCGCCGGGCTCGGTGTGGAGGGTGACGTCCATGCCGGCGTGACGGTCAAGCACCGCTCGCGCGTCGCGCAGGACCCCACCCAGCCGAACCTGCGCCAGGTCCACCTCATCCATGAAGAGCTCTTCGCCGAGGTCGCTGCGGAGGGATTCAAGGTGGTGGCCGGTGACCTCGGCGAGAACATCACCACCCGTGGCATCGATCTGCTGGGCCTGCCGGTCGGCACGCTGCTGCGGATCGGCGACGACGCGGTGCTGGAGGTGACCGGCCTGCGCAATCCCTGCGTGCAGATCGACAACTTCCAGGACGGGCTGCTGAAGCGGGTTGTCGGCCGCGATGAGGCCGGCAACCTCGTACGCAAGACCGGAATCATGAGCATCGTGAAGAAGGGCGGCGCGGTGCGCCCGGGCGACACGATCAAAACGGAGCTTCCCAGCGGGCCGCACCTGCCCCTGGAACGGGTCTGACGTCTGTCCACCCCCTGACGGCGCGTGGCCGGACTGTCGGTCCCGGCCGTTAGGCTCGCCGCATGGCTGTCAACACGTCCCCGCAGTCCCCCCTGCCCGTAGGCGAGGTGTCGCGGCTCATCGGGGGCTGGATCGACCGGCTCGGCGCGGTGTGGGTCGAGGGGCAGATCACGCAGTTGTCGCGCCGCCCCGGTGCCGGCGTCGTGTTCCTCACGCTGCGCGACCCGTCGTACGACATCTCCGTCAGCGTGACCTGCTATCGCCAGGTGTTCGACGCGGTAGCGGACGTCGTCGGCGAGGGCGCCCGTGTGGTCGTCCTGGCCAAGCCGGAGTGGTACGCGCCCCGGGGCCAGCTGTCGCTGCGCGCCGCGGAGATAAAGCCGGTCGGCGTCGGCGAGCTGCTGGCCCGGCTGGAGCAGCTGAAGAAGGCGCTCGCCGCCGAGGGCCTGTTCGCGCCGGAGCGCAAGAAGCCGCTGCCGTTCCTGCCGCAGCTGATCGGGCTGGTGTGCGGCCGGGCCTCCGCCGCGGAGCGGGACGTGCTGGAGAACGCCCGGCACCGCTGGCCCGCCGTCCGCTTCGAGGTGCGCAACGTCCCCGTGCAGGGCGTGCACGCCGTCCCGCAGGTCGTGCAGGCCGTCAAGGAGCTCGACGCGATCGACGAGGTCGACGTGATCATCGTCGCGCGCGGCGGCGGCAGCGTCGAGGACCTGCTGCCCTTCTCCGACGAGCAGCTGGTGCGGGCCGTGGCCGAGTGCCGGACGCCCGTCGTGTCGGCGATCGGGCACGAGCCGGACAATCCGCTGCTGGACCACGTCGCCGATCTGCGCGCCTCCACGCCGACGGACGCGGCCAAGAAGGTCGTCCCGGACGTCGGCGAGGAGCTGGAGCGGGTGCGGATGCTGCGGGACCGGGCGCGGCGCTGCATGGCGGCGTTCGTGGAGCGGGAGGAACGCGGGCTGGCGCACGCGCTGGCGCGGCCCTCGATGGAGGATCCGCACCGGATGCTCGACGAGCGCGCGGACCACGTCTCCTCGCTGCTCGACCGCGGCCGGCGGACCCTCGGGCACCTGCTGGACCGCGCGGACTCGGAGCTGACGCACACGCACGCGCGCGTGGTGGCCCTGTCCCCCGCGGCGACGCTCCGGCGCGGTTACGCGGTGCTGCAACGGACGGACGGGCACGTGGTGCGCGATCCGGCCGAGGTGACGGCGGGCGAGGCGCTGCGGGCCCGCGTCGCCGACGGTGAATTCACAGTGAAGGTGGGCGAATGACGAGCAAGGTGGACGAGGCTCTCTCGTACGAGCAGGCGCGGGACGAGCTGATCGAGGTCGTACGACGCCTGGAGGCGGGCGGTACGTCGCTGGAGGAGTCCCTCGCGCTGTGGGAGCGCGGCGAGGAGCTGGCCAAGGTGTGCCGGCGCTGGCTGGAGGGGGCCCGGGCCCGGCTGGACGCGGCACTGGCCGAGGAGGACGCGGAGGAAGCGGCCGAGGAGGACGGCGAGTAGGCCGGGGTACCGGAACACGGAGCCTGTGAAGCGGATCACCACACCCCGGTTTTAGTTGAAACTTAAACCTAGCGTGGCGTACGGTCGGTGCAGTCAGCCGGTCCGGACACCCGGGCCGGACGCGCGTCCGAGGAAGTCACGCATGTCTCTCGTTCTTGACCCCGCCGCCCAGGACCTGCTGTTCCGCGAGGCCCGTACCGCGAACACCTTCACCGACGAGCCGGTGACCGAGGAGCAGGTCCAGGCGATCTACGACCTGGTCAAGTACGGCCCCACCGCCTTCAACCAGACCCCGCTGCGCATCACCCTGGTCCGCTCCCCCGAGGCCCGCGAGCGCCTGGTCGGTCACCTGGCCGAGGGCAACCGGGCCAAGACCGCCGCCGCCCCGCTGGTCGCGATCCTCTCCGCGGACAACGAGTTCCACGAGGAGCTGCCCGCCCTGTTCCCGGCGTTCCCGCAGGCCAAGGACCTCTTCTTCGCCGAGCGCCCGGCCCGTGAGGGCTCCGCCGCGCTGAACGCGGCCCTTCAGGCCGCCTACTTCATCGTCGGCGTCCGCGCCGCCGGCCTGGCCGCCGGCCCGATGACCGGCTTCGACTTCGAGGGCGTCCGCAAGGAGTTCCTCGACGACGACCACACCCCCCTGATGGTCGTCAACATCGGCCGCCCGGGCCCGGACGCCTGGTACCCGCGCTCGCCGCGCCTGGCGTACGAGGACGTCGTCACGACCGTCTGACGGCGCGGACACCCCGCACACACCAAGAGGCCCCCAGCACCGCCGGGGGCCTCTTCGTGTGTGCCGCGCGCGGATCACCGCATCTTCAGCGCCGCCACCATCTTCGTCAGCTCCTCGAAGGAGCCGGTGCCGGCCACCACCGTCGTGGAGCCGGGAGTGTCCCGCAGGACCAGGGCGTCGTACCGCCCGCCGGTGCAGCGGGTCCAGGTACGGCCGTCGATCCGCTCGGTGCGCTTCGTCTCCGACCCGCCCTGGCTGGCCTGGTCGATGAAGTCGGCGCGCTTCTGCCTGGACTGCTCGACCTGCACGTACTGGCCGTCCGGGGTCTGGAAGCCCAGGTGCCAGCGGTCGGACTTCTCCCCCTGGAAGCGCACGGAGGTCGCCTTCCAGGTACTCGGCAGACCCTCGGGGGCGGCCACCGGATAGCTCGCCGCGCGCCGGGCCGTGAGCAGCTCGACCCGGTAGTCGACCCGCTTGAGGTCGGGGGCGTGATCGTCGCGCGGGATGCTGAGGAAATAGACGACCGCCGCCGCGATGCCGATCAGGGCCAGGGAGAGGATCATGTCCCGGGCCGTCTTCTGCTTGCCGTTCGAACCTGCCACGCCCTCTATCGTCGCAGGTGCCCCAGGTGCTCATCCGTGGGGTCCCCTGCTCATTTTGTCTGCCTAACGATAGAGTCAGGGTCCTAGACCCTCATCCGGCCGTCGTCGTATCAGAAAGGTGCGCTCCGATGACCGAAAATCATCACCTGCCGTCCGAGCTCGATGTTCCCTCCGAGGCTCCCGACCGCAACCTCGCCCTGGAACTCGTCCGGGTGACCGAAGCCGCCGCGATGGCCGCGGGCCGCTGGGTGGGGCGCGGCGACAAGAACGGCGCCGACGGCGCCGCGGTGCGTGCCATGCGGACCCTCGTCTCCACCGTGTCGATGAACGGCGTGGTCGTCATCGGCGAGGGCGAGAAGGACGAGGCCCCGATGCTCTTCAACGGGGAGCGCGTGGGCGACGGCACCGGCCCCGAGGTCGACATCGCCGTCGACCCGATCGACGGCACCACGCTGACGGCCAAGGGCATGCCGAACGCGATCGCCGTCCTCGCCGCCGCCGAGCGTGGCGCGATGTTCGACCCGTCCGCCGTGTTCTACATGGACAAGCTGGTCACCGGTCCCGAGGCGGCCGACTTCGTCGACATCGACGCGCCCGTGGCCGTGAACATCAAGCGGATCGCCAAGGCGAAGAAGGTCACGCCGGAGGACGTCACCGTCGTCATCCTCGACCGGCCGCGGCACGAGGGTCTGATCCGGGAGGTCCGGGAGGCCGGTGCGCGCATCAAGCTGATCTCCGACGGCGACGTCGCCGGCTCGGTGTACGCGCTGCGCGAGGGCACCGGCGTCGACCTGCTGCTCGGCATCGGCGGCACCCCCGAGGGCATCATCTCGGCCTGCGCCGTGAAGTGCCTGGGCGGAACCATCCAGGGCAAGCTGTGGCCGAAGGACGACGAGGAGCGGCAGCGGGCGATCGACGCCGGGCACGATCTGGACCGGGTGCTCACCACGGACGACCTGGTGTCCGGGGAGAACGTGTTCTTCGTGGCGACCGGCATCACCGACGGCGAGCTGCTGCGGGGTGTCCGGTACCGGCCCGAGAAGGCGCTGACCGAGTCGATCGTGATGCGGTCGAAGTCGGGGACGGTGCGCAGGATCGACTCCGAGCACCGGCTGAGCAAGCTGCGGGCCTACAGCGCGATCGATTTCGACCGGGCCAAGTAGCGCCCGTCACCGGGGGGCGGCGGAGTCCGTCCGGCGAGCGGGGGTCCGCCGCAACCCGTCGGGCCGCCCGGCGAAGTGCCGGGACCGCCCGAGGACCTGTCGGGAGCGAAGTGTCGGGTCCGCCCGGCGACTGTCGGGGCCGAGCGGCAAAGCGTCGGGACCGCGCGGCGAAGTGTCGGGACCGCGCGGCGAAGTGTTGGCTCGGCCCGCCCGGCGAAGGCGAATGCCGGACGCGGCCCCCGCGTCCCGTTGGCCGGCAGGCGCCCCAGGTGCGGAGGGGGCGCCCGCCTCCCGTACTAACCCGCCATGCGGTTCGCCGCCGCCCGCGCCGTCTTCTTCAGCTCCATCTCCCGCCGGCGGCGCCTCGCCAGGACCACCCGGCGTTCGGCCGCCGTGAGGCCGCCCCAGACGCCGTAGGGCTCGGGCTGGAGGAGCGCGTGTTCGCGGCACTCGACCATGACCGGGCAGCCGGAGCAGACGCGCTTGGCCGCCTCCTCGCGGGACAGGCGGGCGGCGGTCGGCTCCTTCGACGGGGCGAAGAACAGGCCGGCCTCGTCGCGCCGGCACACGGCTTCGGTGTGCCAGGGTGCGTCTTGGTCCCTGTCTCGCGCTGGCACCCGCGGGGCTGGAACGGCAGCTACCTGCAGGGACGAATGCGGCGATTGCAGCACGGTCTACTCCTGACGACGGCTTCGCGAGCGAGAGACGATGCAGCAAGCCCTACCCGCTGTGCGCGCGCCTATGCACAGAGTTTCCCTTCGCAGGCGCGCGGCGGCTCGCGCACTCCCCCCGCCCCGGTGTCACCGCAGGGACAGGCCGCTCCGGTCTCCGGCCACCGTCCGATGCGCGACCGTCAATGGCCCAGGTGTTTGCGCAGCTTCCGGTCGACCTTGTCCTGGACGCGATCCAGGATGTCCGCCACGACCTTGCCGCGCTTGGGCCGTGCCTCGACGTTGCCGAGGACGGCCCAGCCGTCGACGTAGACGACCGGCGCGTCGGAGTCCACCGAGTCCAGCGGGCTCACCTCGAAGTTGCCGAGCACACCGCCCCCGGTGCCGCGCAGCGATATGTTCTCCGGGACGCGGATCTGCACGTCACCGAAGACGGAGACCGCCTTGATCACCACCTGCTGGTACTCGAAGATCGCCTCGCTGAGGTCGATCTCGACACTGCCGAAGATCGCGTACGCGTGCAGCCGGCGCCCGGCACGCCAGCGGCCCCGGCGCATCGCGCTGCTGAACACCGCGACCACGTTGGCGTCGGCCTCCGCCGGGATCGCGCCCGGGTCGGGGCGAGGCGGGGCGGGCGTGTAGGCGGAGGCGGCGGCGCGCCGGTGGGCCGCGGGCAGGTCCCGGACGAAGACCTCCAGTTCACCCACCGTCTTGGCGTTCAGGACCCCGTCCACGCGCTCGGCGTGCTCGTCGGCGGTCAGCCGGCCCTCGGCCAGGGCCTCACGGAGGATGTCGGCGACCCGGTCACGGTCGGCGTCCGAGGCGCGCAGCTCGTGCGCGGGTGTGGGTGCGGTCTGCTTCTGAAGGTCCACGGCAGCAGCGTACCCAAACACGATAGATCGCGACACCCCCGCCGCCGAGGCGACGCGAGGTTCCCCCGGACCGAGCCTTGCCTCCGCCGCCGTGATGACACGGTTCCCGGGCCGGTCCTTGCCTCGTCCCGCCGCCGCGCCGCCGCGCCGCCGTGGTAGCGCGGTCCCCGGGCCGATCTATACCTCGTCCCGCCGCCGTGGTGACGCGGTTGCCCGGACTGAGCCTTACCTCACAGGTTCGCCGCCGACGGCAGGTTCTACGCTGGTGAGGCCCGCCAGCGTCGGCGGGCAGCCGTCCGTAGAGTGAGGAATGGGCTGCGATGCCTGAGTTCGCGTACACCGATCTGCTCCCCCAGGGAGAGGACACCACCCCCTACCGGCTGGTGACCTCCGAGGGCGTCTCCACGGTCGAGGGACCGGACGGCCGGACGTTCCTCAAGGTGGAGCCGGAGGCGCTGCGCAAGCTGGCGGAGGAGGCCATCCACGACATCCAGCACTACCTGCGCCCCGCCCACCTCGCGCAGCTGCGCCGGATCATCGACGACCCGGAGGCGTCGGGCAACGACAAGTTCGTCGCGCTGGACCTGCTGAAGAACGCGAACATCGCGGCGGCCGGTGTGCTGCCGATGTGCCAGGACACCGGCACCGCGATCGTCATGGGCAAGCGCGGGCAGAACGTCCTCACCGAGGGCGGGGACGAGAAGCACCTCTCGCACGGCATCTACGACGCCTACACCAGGCTCAACCTGCGCTACTCGCAGATGGCTCCGCTCACCATGTGGGAGGAGAAGAACACCGGCTCCAACCTGCCGGCCCAGATCGAGCTGTACGCCACCGACGGCGGCGCCTACAAGTTCCTGTTCATGGCGAAGGGCGGCGGCTCGGCCAACAAGTCGTTCCTGTACCAGGAGACGAAGGCCGTCCTGAACGAGTCCTCCATGATGAAGTTCCTGGAGGAGAAGATCCGCTCGCTCGGTACGGCCGCCTGCCCGCCGTACCACCTGGCGATCGTCGTCGGCGGCACGAGCGCCGAGTACGCGCTGAAGACCGCGAAGTACGCCTCCGCGCACTACCTGGACGAGATCCCGGCGGAGGGCTCGGAACTCGGCCACGGCTTCCGGGACAAGGACCTGGAGCAGAAGGTCTTCGAGCTGACCCAGAAGATCGGCATCGGCGCGCAGTTCGGTGGCAAGTACTTCTGCCACGACGTCCGTGTGGTCCGCCTCCCCCGCCACGGCGCCTCCTGCCCGGTCGCCATCGCCGTCTCCTGCTCCGCCGACCGGCAGGCCGTCGCCAAGATCACCGCCGAGGGTGTCTTCCTGGAGCAGCTGGAGACGGACCCGGCGCGCTTCCTGCCGGAGACGACGGAGGAGCACCTGGACGAGTCCTCGGACGTCGTCAGGATCGACCTGAACCAGCCGATGGACACGATCCTCGCCGAGCTGACGAAGTACCCGGTCAAGACCCGGCTGTCGCTGACCGGCCCGCTGGTCGTGGCCCGGGACATCGCGCACGCCAAGATCAAGGAGCGGCTGGACGCGGGCGAGGAGATGCCGCAGTACCTGAAGGACCACCCGGTGTACTACGCCGGCCCGGCGAAGACCCCCGAGGGCTACGCGTCCGGTTCCTTCGGCCCGACGACGGCCGGCCGCATGGACTCCTACGTGGAGCAGTTCCAGGCCGCGGGCGGCTCCAAGGTGATGCTCGCCAAGGGCAACCGCAGCAAGCAGGTCACCGACGCGTGCGACGCCCACGGCGGCTTCTACCTCGGCTCCATCGGCGGCCCGGCCGCCCGTCTCGCCCAGGACTGCATCAAGAAGGTGGAGGTCCTGGAGTACGAGGAGCTGGGCATGGAGGCCGTCTGGAAGATCGAGGTCGAGGACTTCCCGGCGTTCATCGTGGTGGACGACAAGGGCAACGACTTCTTCCAGGACCCGGCCCCGCAGCCGACGTTCACGTCCATTCCGGTGCGGGGCCCCGGCCTCGCCTGACCCGCCGTCCCCTTGAAGCCCTCCGGGCCCCTCGGCACGCGCCGGGGGGCCCTCCTTCTTCCCGCCCGGCACGTGGATCCGGCGACCTCACCGACCGGTCCGGATCCGGAGCCGCCGGACGAGCCCGCGGCGCCCCGACACGCTGCACGTCACCTCCCCGCGGCTGGTGGCACCCGCGGTGTGTACTGACGGGTGGTCAGACGGGGAATACGCGTGCCGCGACACCCGCTCACGTTTTCGGAGGTACGACGATGACGACCGAAGAGCCGCAGTACCGGATCGAGCACGACTCGATGGGCGAGGTCCGGGTGCCGGCCCATGCCAAATGGCGGGCGCAGACGCAGCGTGCCGTCGAGAACTTCCCGGTCTCCGGGCAGCGCATCGAGCGGGCGCACATCCAGGCCCTCGCCCGCGTCAAGGCGGCGGCGGCGAAGGTGAACGCCGAGCTGGGTGTGCTGGACAAGGAGGTCGCGGAGGCGATCCAGGAGGCGGCCGGCGAGGTCGCCGCGGGGAAGTGGGACGAGCACTTCCCGGTGGACGTGTTCCAGACGGGCTCCGGGACGTCGTCCAACATGAACACCAACGAGGTCGTCGCGACGCTGGCCACCGAGCGGCTCGGCCGTGACGTGCACCCCAACGACCATGTGAACGCCTCGCAGTCGTCCAACGACGTCTTCCCGTCCTCCATCCACATCGCGGCGACCGCGGCCGTCACCCACGACCTGATCCCGGCCCTGGAGCACCTCGCCGTGTCCCTGGAGCGCAAGTCCGAGGAGTTCACCGACGTGGTGAAGTCCGGGCGTACGCACCTGATGGACGCCACGCCGGTCACGCTGGGCCAGGAGTTCGGCGGGTACGCGGCCCAGGTGCGGTACGGCGTCGAGCGGCTGCGCGCCTCGCTGCCCCGGCTGGCCGAGCTGCCGCTGGGCGGCACGGCGGTCGGCACCGGCATCAACACCCCGCCCGGATTCTCCGCCGCCGTCATCGAGGAGGTCGCCCGGGTCACCGGTCTGCCGCTGACCGAGGCCCGTGACCACTTCGAGGCACAGGGCGCCCGGGACGGCATCGTGGAGACCAGCGGTCAGCTGCGGACCATCGCGGTCGGCCTGACGAAGATCGCCAACGATCTGCGCTGGATGTCGTCCGGGCCGCGCACCGGCCTGGCCGAGATCCGGCTGCCCGACCTCCAGCCCGGCTCCTCGATCATGCCGGGCAAGGTCAACCCGGTCGTCCCCGAGGCCGTACTGATGGTCGCCGCCCAGGTCATCGGCAACGACGCCACCATCACCACGGCCGGTGCCGCCGGAAACTTCGAGCTGAACGTCATGCTCCCGGTCATCGCCAAGAACGTCCTGGAATCGATCCGGCTGCTCGCCAACGTGTCGCGGCTGCTGGCCGACCGGACGGTGGACGGCATCACCGCCGACCGCGAACGCACCCGCGAGTACGCCGAGTCGTCCCCGTCCGTGGTGACCCCGCTGAACAAGTACATCGGCTACGAGGAGGCCGCGAAGGTCGCCAAGAAGTCCCTCGCCGAGCGGAAGACGATCCGTGAAGTCGTCCTGGAGGGCGGCTACGTGGAGCGCGGCGATCTGACGCCGGAACAGCTCGACGAGGCGCTGGATGTCCTGCGGATGACACACCCGTAACCGGGAGCGAACCTTTCCGGCCACCCCCGGGACGCCGTGACACACACCGCAGCGTCGTATGCCCGTGGCACCTAATATCTGTGCATGGCGGACGACGGAGCGATGACACGAGTGGCGGCGGGGCGCGCGACGCACTGGACCCCCGGGACACCCATCCTGTGGCGCTACCGGGAGAACGGGGGCGCGCACTACCACATCGCCCGGCCCGTCACCGTCGTACGCGACGACGCCGAGCTGCTGGCGGTGTGGCTGGCCCCCGGCACCGAGTGCGTGAGACCGGTCCTGGCCGACGGCACGCCCGTGCACCAGGAACCGCTGGAGTCCCGCTACACCAAGCCGCGCACGGTCGCGCGGGACCGCTGGTTCGGCACGGGCGTGCTGAAGCTGGCCCGGCCCGGCCGGCCCTGGTCGGTGTGGCTGTTCTGGGATCCGGGCTGGCAGTTCAAGAACTGGTACGTGAACCTGGAACAGCCGCTGGCCCGCTGGGCGGCCGGCGTGGACTCCGAGGACCACTTCCTGGACATCTCCGTCCACCCGGACCGCAGTTGGCACTGGCGCGACGAGGACGAGTTCGCGCAGGCCCAGCGGGACGGGCTGATGGACGCGGCGACCGCCCGCCGGGTGCGGGCGGCAGGCCAGGAGGCGGTGGAGGAGATCCGCGCGTGGGGGCCGCCGTTCTGCGACGGCTGGCAGCACTGGCGCCCGGACCCGTCCTGGGCGGTACCTTCTCTCCCCGGGGACTGGGACCGCACACCCGCGCACATGTCCTCATGAGACCCTTGATGCGCCCCAGGGCATGAAACGTAGGATCGTCCTCCGCAAGGGGCGTTAGCGCAACTCCCGGCGCACCTGCCGGGCTTGACCGATCGTCACCGAGGGGCGGCAGGACGTGAGCGAGGGGTACGAGGGCGGCACCACCGCGAAGAGCGGCGGCTGCGCGAACGGCAGCGGAACAACCTCCGACCCCGCGGGAATTCCGTTCCTGGGGCACGTATTGCGGGTATCGGGACTTCGGCGGGACCAACTGTGCGCCCGGCGCACCCGGCGCACAGCCCCGGACGGATGGATGCGACACGCGTGACGGAGCAGCCCACCTCCTTCGAACGCCCCCAGCCGGGCGTCGACCCCGCGGACGCCCGCGGGGCGCTCCTGCATACCTCCAAGCAGCTCGGCAGCCCGGCCTTACCCGTGCAGGCCCGGGCCGACACGACGCCCTCGGGCCCGGGCACGGCCACGCCTCGTGGCAAGGGAAAGGACGGCATGGGGAAGGAGCACCCGGTGGGCGGCCCCGAGCACGCCCAGCCCGCCACCACCGAACCCGGCGCCCATCGCCCGCGCCCCGCGCCGGAGGGCATCCCGGCGCAGCCCGGCGCCGAGCAGGAGCGCACGCCCAGCGCTGAGGAGCGCCGTACCGGGCGCGGACTCCCGCCCGGGCGTCCGATGCCCATGCGGCGGGACGGGGACCGGCTCAGGTTCGTGGGCGCGGCCACCCGGCGGATCGCCCGCGGGATCGACCTGGACGAGATCGTGATGGGGCTCTGCCGGGCCACCGTGCCGACGTTCTCGGACGCGATCCTGGTCTATCTGCGCGACCCGCTGCCGGTCGGCGACGAGCGGCCCACCGGCCCGGTGGTGCTGCGGCTGCGCCGCACCGACCGGATCCCGGAGGAGCGGGACACCGAGGGGGTGCTGCTGCCGGCGGCGTTCGAGCCGGATGCGGAACCGTCCGCGCTGGCCGATCTTTCGACGCTCACCACGGAGCTGTGCGAGGTGCGGCCGGGCGGCGCGCTGAACGAGGTGCTGCGCGGGGTGCGGCCGGTGTTCGCCGACGCGCCCGCCGCCCGGGCCGCGCTGCCCGAACTGCTCGGCGAGGGCGGCGAGGCCGTCGTACCGGACGGGCAGCACGCCATCCTCGCCCCGCTGCGCGGCCGACGCCGGGTGATCGGCGCGGCCCTCTTCCTGCGCCGCCCGGAGCGGCTCGCGTTCGAGGCGGACGACCTGCTGGTGGCCGCCCAGCTGGCCACGCACAGCGCGCTCGGCATCGACAAGGCGGTGCTGTACGGCCGGGAGGCGTACATCGCCGACGAGCTTCAGCGCACCATGCTCCCCGAGACCCTGCCGCGGCCGACCGGTGTCCGGCTGGCCTCCCGGTACCTGCCGGCCGCGGAGACCGCGCGGGTCGGCGGCGACTGGTACGACGCGATCCCGCTGCCCGGCAGCCGGGTCGCGCTGGTGGTCGGGGATGTCATGGGCCACTCCATGACCTCGGCGGCGATCATGGGCCAGCTGCGCACCACCGCGCAGACGCTGGCCGGACTCGATCTGCCGCCGCAGGAGGTGCTGCACCATCTGGATGAGCAGGCGCAGCGCCTGGGCACCGACCGCATGGCGACCTGTCTGTACGCCGTCTACGACCCGGTCACGCACCGCATCACGATCGCCAACGCCGGGCATCCGCCGCCCGTGCTGCTGCATCTGGGCGGGCGGGCCGAGGTGCTCCGGGTGCCGCCCGGCGCGCCGATCGGGGTCGGCGGGGTCGACTTCGAGGCGGTGGAGCTGGACGCGCCCGCCGGGGCCACCCTGCTGCTGTACACCGACGGGCTGGTGGAGTCCCGGCTGCGGGACGTGTGGACCGGCATAGAGCAGTTGCGGGAGAAGCTCGCCGCGACCGCCCAGCTGACCGGCCCCGACCATCCGCCGCCGCTGGAGGCGCTGTGCGACGAGGTGCTGGACATGCTCGGGCCGGGCGACCGGGACGACGACATCGCGCTGCTCGCGGCCCGGTTCGACGGGATCGCGCCGAGCGATGTCGCGTACTGGACGCTGGAGCCGGAGGAGACGGCCCCCGGCCAGGCCCGCCGGCTGGCCCGGCGGGCGCTCGCCCGCTGGAACCTGGAGGAGCTGTCTGACTCGGTGGAGCTGCTGGTCAGCGAGGTCGTGACGAACGCCGTGCGGTACGCGTCGCGGCCGGTGACGCTGCGGCTGCTGCGCACGGACGTGCTGCGCTGCGAGGTCGGCGACGACGTGCCGCAGCTGCCGCGGCTGCGGCAGGCCCGGGCCACGGACGAGGGCGGGCGCGGCCTGTACCTGGTCAACAGGCTGGCCCGGCGCTGGGGTGCGACCCGGCTGAGCACCGGCAAGGTGGTCTGGTTCGAGCTGAACCGGGGCTGAGTCCGGTCACCTGACGACGCCGGAAGGGGCGCCCGGATCACTCCGGGCGCCCCTTGCGGTGTGCCCCTACTGGTCCTGCCCCAACTGGCCGAAGTCGTCCTCGGGGTCGAGCGGGTCCTCCGTGCCGGGGGACGTCGGCGGCTCGCTGGAAGGCGTCTGGGACGGCGTCTGCGAGGGGCTCTGCGACGGCGGCGTCTGGGACGGCGTCCGGGACGGCGTCTGCGACGGAGTGTGCGAGGTCGGCGGCTCGCTGCTCGGGGTCTGTGACGGCGTCTGGCTCGGGGTGTGCGTCCACGTCGGCGTCTCGGTCGGTTCGACGGCAGCGCCCTGCGTGGTGTTCAGGTCGAACTCCGCCCGGTCCGTCACACCGAAGGTGTAACCGGCCCAGATCTCCGCCGGGTAGCCGCCGCCGTTGATCCGGCCGGGCGGCTTGATCAGGCCGGTCGCGCCCTTCATGGACACATGGGCCCTGGTCTTGGGGTCCTCGCCGAACAGGCCGACGGAGGTGACCAAGTCGGGGGTGTAGCCGGTGAACCAGGCCGACTTGTTCTCGTCGGAGGTGCCGGTCTTGCCCGCCACCTGCTGGCCGTCGCGCAGCGGGTTGCTGGCCACCGAGAGCTTGGCCGTACCGTCGTCCACCACACCGGTGAGCACCGAGGTGACCGTGTCGGCGGCCGTGCGGCTGATCACCTGGCCGCCGATCGGGTCCGGGATGTCCGCCGTGCCGTCCTTCTTCTCCGCCGACTTGAGGATGCTCGGGGTCACCTTGGCGCCGTGGTTGGCGAAGGTGGCGTAGATCCCGGCCATCTCCAGCGGGCTGGCCCCCATCGAGCCCAGCGTCTGGGCGGGCACCGCCTGCATGCCCTTGGTGTCCATGCCGAGCTTGCCGGCCGTGCTCATCACCTTGTCCATGCCCACGTCCACACCCATCTGCGCGAAGACGGAGTTGACGGACTTGTTCATGGCCTGCTGCACGGTGATGTCGTCGTAGTCGACGTCGTCCTCGTTCGGCGGGGCGAAGCCGACCTTGGTGCCGTGGTCCAGGACCTGGCGGCGGCTGGTGCCGTCGTAGAGCGTGTCGGCCGCGATCGGCTTGCCGTCCTGCGTGGTGGCGTTCTGTTCCAGCGCGGCGGCGAGGATGACCGGCTTGAACGTCGAGGCCGGCTGGTAGTCCTTGCGGGTGGCGTTGTTGTAGTAGTGCTCGTAGTAGTTCTGACCGCCGTAGAGCGCGAGGATCTTCCCGGTCCTGGGGTCGACGGAGACCGCTCCGGGCTGGATGGCACCGTCGACCTTGCGCTTCTTCTTGTCGAGCTTGCCGGTCAGCTCGGTCTTGACGGCCTTCTCCAGCGCCGCCTGCTTCTTCCGGTCGATGTTGAGGGTGATGGTCCAGCCGTTCTCGACGACCGCGCTCTCGGCCTGCGACTGCGTCAGGCCCTGCTGCGCCATGAGCTGTTGTTCCAGCTGCTGGTTGGCGAGATCGACGAGGTAGCCCTTCTGCCCGTCGAGGCCCGGGGCGCCCTTGGGTTCCTTCGGCTTCGGGAACTTCATGGCGTCGCGCTTGGCCTTGGGCAGCCAGCCCTCCTCGACCATGTTGTCCAGGACGTAGTTCCAGCGTGCCGTGACCAGCCGCTTGCCGGTGTCGGTGGCGACGGCCCAGTCGTACTGGCTGGGTGCCTGGAGGAGGGAGGCGAGGTAGGCGCCCTGCTGGACCGTGAGGTCCTCGGCGTCGACGTGGTAATACGCCTGGGCGGCGGCCTGGATGCCGTAGGCGTTGCGGCCGTAGTAGCTGGTGTTGATGTAGCCGGCGAGGATGTCGTCCTTGGACGTCTCGCGGTCCACCTTCAACGAGATGACCAGCTCCTTCAGCTTGCGCGTGACGGTCTGGTCCTGGTTCAGGTAGTAGTTCTTGACGTACTGCTGGGTGATCGTCGAACCACCCTGCTTGCCCTTGCCGGCGAGCGTGTTGAGGATGCCGCGGGCCGTGCCTTTGAAGTCGACGCCGGAGTCGTGGTAGAAGCTCTTGTTCTCCGCCGCGACGAAGGTCAGCTGGACCTTGCGGGGCACCTTGGAGAGGTCGACGATCTCGCGGTTGACCTTGCCGTCGCGGGCCAGGATCGTTCCGTCACTGAACTTGTAGATGTTGCTCTGCCGCTGGGCGGCGGCGTTGCCCTCGGGGACGTCCACGTACAGGTACAGGCCGATGAAGCCCAGGATGCCCAGCAGACACACTCCGAAGAAGGTCCCGAGGATCTTCTTCCAGCTGAATATCCGGCGTACGAGACTCTTGGCCGGCTTACCACCGGCCGCGGGCTTACCACCGGCCGCGGGCCTGCCGCCGGCGGTCGCCGCGCTGCCTGCCATCGGCGCGCTCCCGGCCTCGGGGGCGGAGCGGGGGCGCCTGGGCGCCGCGCGGTGGCCACCGCGCTGCCGCGCTCGTCTCTCTTCCGCTCGTCCCATGGGTCCCTACGCTCGCTTCCGTCTTGGGGTCAGCTCCGAAAGCTAACACCCGTCTATATGACAAAGGGCGTCCGATCCGCTCTTTTACGGACGTGACAATCAGCACCCGCCCCATCGGAACCGACGACTGACACTGGCGCGGGGTTGCTCGACCGCTTAAAGTGATATCACTTAGCTAGAACTGAGCTAAGCACTTCCACACGGGGGGTCCCTATGTCCACATCCGAGCCGGCCGCCACCGCCGACGTCCCCGAGATGCCCGCCCCGCGGGTCAGGGAGTTCACCGCCCACAGCATCGGCGGCGGGCTCGCCCTGCTGCTCGGCCTGATCGGGATCGGCGCCGCCGTCGCACTGTTCGTCGCCGCCGGGACGGTCACCGCCGGTGGGGCCAAGGCCGGCCTCGCCGTCGCCGGTGTCGTCGTCCTCCTCGCCGCCGTGATCGCGATGCGCGGCCTGAACACGGTCGCCCCGGGCGAGGCCAGAGTCGTCCAGCTCTTCGGGCGCTACCGGGGCACGATCCGGCAGGACGGCCTGCGCTGGGTGAACCCCTTCACCTCCCGCTCCCGGATCTCCACCCGGGTACGCAACCACGAGACCGCCGTCCTGAAGGTCAACGACGCCTACGGCAACCCGATCGAGCTGGCCGCGGTCGTGGTGTGGAAGGTCCAGGACACCGCGCAGGCCACGTTCGAGGTGGACGACTTCGCCGAGTTCGTCGCCACGCAGACCGAGACGGCCGTGCGGCACATCGCCATCGAGTACCCGTACGACGCCCATGACGAGGACGGCCTGTCGCTGCGCGGCAACGCCGAGGAGATCACCGAGAAGCTGGCCGTCGAACTGCAGGCGCGGGTGGAGGCGGCCGGGGTGCGGGTCATCGAGTCGCGCTTCACCCACCTCGCGTACGCTCCCGAGATCGCCTCGGCGATGCTCCAGCGGCAGCAGGCGGGGGCGGTCGTCGCGGCACGGCGGCAGATCGTCGACGGCGCCGTGGGCATGGTCGAGGCGGCGCTGGCACGGATCGCGGAGGCGGACATCGTGGAGCTGGACGACGAGCGGAAGGCGGCGATGGTGTCGAACCTGATGGTCGTGCTGTGCGGGGACCGCGCCCCGCAGCCGGTCCTCAACACAGGAACCCTCTACCAGTGACGGATTCCGCGGAGACTCCGCGGCGCGGGCCGCAGCAGCGCAAGCAGGTGCTGCTGCGGCTGGACCCGTCGGTGTACGAGGCGCTGGCCCGGTGGGCCGGGGACGAGTTGCGGTCGGCCAACGCGCAGATCGAGTTCGTGCTGCGCAAGGCGCTGGCGGAGGCGGGACGGCTGCCGCGGGAGACGGGCCCGCTGCCGCGCCGGGGACGGCCCCCCAAAGACTCCGCCACCGAACCCCCGCCGGCCTGAACGGCTCGTTACCGAACCAAGACAATCGGCCCCCACCTGCGCGGTCCCACCGCTCGCCAGCACGTGCGCACTCAGCGTATACACGCCGCGTATACACCGTGTGTAGAGTGCTCCCATGTCCATCGGTCACACCCTTCTAGGGCTCCTGGAGTCCGGCCCGCGCCACGGTTACGACCTCAAGCGGGCCTTCGACGAGAAGTTCGGTCACGACCGGCCGCTGCACTACGGCCAGGTCTACTCCACGATGTCCCGGCTGCTGAAGCACGGACTCGTGGAAGTCGACGGGATCGAGGCGGGCGGCGGCCCCGAGCGCAAGCGGTACGCCATCACCGACGCCGGCATCACCGACGTCGAGCGCTGGCTCGCCACCCCGGAGAAGCCGGAGGAGTACCTCCAGTCGACCCTCTACACCAAGGTCGTCCTCGCGCTCCTCACCCACCGCGACGCGGCCGACATCCTCGACACCCAGCGGGCCGAGCACCTGCGGAGCATGCGGATCCTGACCGACCGCAAGCGCAAGGGCGACCTCGCGGACCAGCTGATCTGCGACCACGCCCTGTTCCATCTGGAGGCCGACCTGCGCTGGCTCGAGCTGACCGCGGCCCGCCTCGGCAAACTCCGTGAGGCGGTGGCCGCGTGACTCCTCCCCCCGGCTCCCTGCTGTCCGCGGAAGACCTGCGCAAGTCCTACGGCCCCACGGCTGCGCTCGACGGCGCCGAGTTCTCCATCCACGCCGGCGAGGTCGTCGCCGTGATGGGCCCCTCCGGCTCCGGCAAGTCGACGCTGCTGCACTGCCTCGCCGGCATCGTGCCGCCCGACTCCGGGTCCATCACGTACGACGGCCGCGAACTGGCCGGCATGAGCGACGCCCACCGCAGCGCGCTGCGCCGCAGCGATTTCGGGTTCGTCTTCCAGTTCGGGCAGCTGGTCCCGGAGCTGACCTGTGTGGAGAACGTGGCCCTGCCGCTCCGGCTGAACGGCACCTCCCGCAAGGAGGCCGAGCGGACCGCGCTCGCCTGGATGGAGCGCCTGGAGGTGGACGACCTCAAGGGCAAGCGGCCCGGCGAGGTCTCCGGCGGCCAGGGCCAGCGGGTCGCGGTGGCGCGGGCCCTGGTCACCAGCCCCCGGGTGGTGTTCGCCGACGAGCCGACCGGCGCGCTCGACTCCCTCAACGGCGAGCGCGTGATGGAGCTGCTGACCGACGCCGCCCGCTCCACCAACGCGGCCGTCGTCCTGGTCACGCACGAGGCCCGGGTGGCCGCCTACTCCGATCGCGAGATCGTCGTACGCGACGGCAGGTCCCGGGACATGGAGCGGGCCATATGAGCGCGCGGCAGTGGTCCAGGGATCTCGGTCTCGGCGCCCGGTTCGCCTTCACCGGCGGGCGCGAGGGCTGGATCCGGATGCTGCTGACCGCGGTCGGTGTCGGCCTCGGAGTGGCACTGCTGCTGCTGACGACCGCGATCCCGAACGCGATGGCGGTACGGCACGACCGCGACCAGGCCCGCCTGGACTACACCTACGGTCCCGGCCGGCCGAAAGCCGCCGACACCCTGGTGATCTCCGACGCCGACACGACGTTCCACGGCGGCGACATCCGCGGCCGGCTGGTGGAGCCGGAAGGACCGCGGGCGCCGGTCGCCCCGGGCCTGGCGAAGTACCCGGCACCGGGCGACATGGTCGTCTCCCCCGCGCTGAAGGAACTCCTCGGCTCCCCGGACGGGAAGCTGCTGCGCGAACGGCTGCCGTACCGCGTCGTCGGGACGATCGGTGAGAGCGGCCTCATCGGCTCGCACGAACTCGCCTACTACGCCGGGGCCACGAACCTCGCCCCGCGGATCGACGGCTGGCAGACGGCCCGGATCACCGAGTTCGGTCCGCTGAAGCCGACGGAGGCGAGGGGACTGGACCCGGTCCTGCTGCTGCTGGTGCTGGTCGTCTTCGTGGTGCTGTTGATGCCGGTCGCCGTGTTCATCGCCGCCGCCGTACGGTTCGGCGGCGAGCGGCGTGACCGCAGACTGGCCGCGCTGCGGCTGGTGGGCGCCGACAGCCGGTCGACCCGGCGGATCGCGGCGGGCGAGGCTCTCGCCGGCTCGCTGGTCGGACTGCTCTTCGGCACCGTCTTCTTCCTGCTCGGCCGGCAGCTCGCGGGCTCGGTCGAGGTCATGGGCATCAGCGTGTTCCCCAGCTATCTCAACCCCGCGCCCGCACTGGCCGCCCTGGTCGCGGTGGCCGTTCCGGCGGCGGCGGTGCTGGTCACCCTGTTCGCGCTGCGCGGGGTGGTCATCGAGCCGCTGGGCGTGGTCCGCACGGCCAAGCCCAGGCGCCGCCGGTTGTGGTGGCGGCTGCTGGTGCCGCTGGGCGGCCTCGCGATGCTCGCCCCGATGATCGGGCAGGGCCGGGAAGCCTACTTCGACGAGTACCTGGTGATCGGCGGTGTCGTGCTGCTGCTCGTCGGTGTGACGACGCTGCTGCCGTGGATCGTCGAGGCGGTGGTGGCCCGGCTGGGCCACGGCGGAGTGGCCTGGCAACTGGCCGTACGACGGCTGCAGTTGAGCAGCGGCTCGGCGGCCCGCATGGTGAACGGCATCGCGGTCGCGGTGGCCGGGGCGATCGCGATGCAGATGCTGTTCGCGGGCGTCCAGAGCGACTACACCAAGGTCACCGGCCAGGACACCGCCCGGATCCAGATGCAGGTCAACCTGTCCCGGGGCGTCCCCTTCACCCCGGCCGCCGGCGAGTTCGCCGCCACCAAGGGCGTCCGCAAGGCCGTCGCACTGGCCACCGCGGAAGTCGGCGACCGGAGCTGGCGCGGCAAGGGGCCCGGCGCCTCCACCGGTGTCACGGTCGGCGACTGCGCCGCACTGCGCGAAGTCGCACGGCTGTCCAGCTGCCATGACGGGGACGTCTTCGTGGCCACCGGGTCCGACAGCGTCTCGGACGCCGACACGGCGAAGCTGGCCGAGCCGGGCCGCCGGCTCTGGCTCGACATGAACTTCGGCGTCGGACAGCACCCGGAGACCGGCTGGACCGTACCGGGCGGCCTGAAGCAGGTCCGCGCGATCACCTCCCCGAACGGGAACAAGTACGGCGGCTTCCTGCTGACCCCGGCCGCCGCGCCGGCTCACGGAGCGAAGGCGTTCAGCTCGTCGGTGTACGTGACGATCGACCAGTCGGTGCGGGACGTGCACGAGTACGTGCGCAACACGGCGGCTGCGGTCGACCCGCTGGCGGACGTGATGCTGTGGTCGTCCACCGAGGAGTCCGACAAGTTCACCTCCATCCGCACCGGAACGTTCGTCGGCGCCATCTGTGTGCTGGCGCTGATCGGCATCAGCCTGCTGGTGTCCCAGCTGGAGCAGTTGCGCGAACGCAGGAAGCTGCTGTCGTCGCTGGTCGCCTTCGGTACCCGGCGGCGCACCCTGAGCATGTCGGTGCTGTGGCAGACGACGATCCCGATCGCCCTGGGGCTGCTGCTCGCCTCGGCCGTCGGACTGACGCTCGGCACGGTGCTGCTGAAGATGATGCAGGCGACGGTGTCCGTGGACTGGATGAGCGTGCTCTCGATGACCGGCGCCGGCGCGGCGGTGGTCCTCGCGGTCACCCTGCTGAGCCTGCCGCCGTTGCTGCGGATGATGCGGCCGGAGGGACTGCGGACGGAGTAGGCCGGCGCCGCGGAGGAGTGCGGGGAAGGGGCGCCGCGAAGAGGCTCGGGGAAGGGGCGCGGGGAACTGTGCCGGGGCCGGTGCGGGAAGCCCGCGCCGGCCCGCGGCGCCGCGCACCCGGTGCCGCCCGCTCGGGAACGTCAGTCGGCCGCGTCGAGCACCCGTACGGGCAAGGCGCGGAGCGCCCCCCGCAGGGCCGCGGCGAGTTCCTCGTACTCGGCGGCCCGGGCCGCGCCCGCGCGCATGGCGAAGGCGACCCGGCGGCTCGGCGCGGGCTCGGCGAAGTAGCCGGTCAGCAGCTGGGTGCTGCGGGTCGTCTCCAGCCGCAGGGCCGTGCGCGGGAGCAGGGTGCAGCCGAGACCGCCCGCGACGAGCTGGACCAGCGTCGACAGTCCGGCGGCCGTGGTGGTGACCGGCGCGTCCTCCCGGCCGGCCTCCCGGCAGATGTCCAGGGCCTGGTCGCGCAGGCAGTGCCCCTCGTCCAGGAGCAGCAGGTTCAGCTCCCGCAGCGCCTCACGCGGGATGCCCTCCCGGCCGCCGAGCCAGTGGTCGAGCGGGGTGACGAGCACGAAGTCCTCGTCGAAGAGGGGGAGTTCGACGACGCCGGGTACGCCGAGCGGCACCGCCAGCAGCAACAGGTCGAGCCGGCCGGAGTTCAGGCCGTCGATCAGGTTGGCGGTCTGCTCCTCGTGCACCTGAAGGTCGAGGTCCGGATAGCGCTCGTGGACGAGCCGCAGCACGGCCGGCAGCAGATACGGCGCGACGGTGGGGATCACCCCGAGCCGCAGCACGCCCGTGAAGGGCGCCCGGACCGCCTCGGCCTCCTCCAGCAGCGCGCCGACCGCGTCCAGCACCGCCTTGGCGCGTACGGCCAGCCGCTCCCCCGCGGGCGAGAGCAGCACCTTGCGCGTCGTACGCTCGAGGAGGGTCACGCCGAGGGTCTCCTCCAGCGCCGAGACCGCGCCGGACAGGGCGGGCTGGCTCATTCCGATGGCCGCCGCCGCGTCCCGGAAGTGCAGATGCTCGGCCACCGCGGCGAACGCCCGCAGCTGCGCCAGGCTCGGCTGCCTGCGTTTCCCGTTACCCATGGTCACTGATAACTACCTCCGATCAACGCAACCGAGTGTAGCTATTTCCCTAATCAATGCACCCTGTGCCAACATCGACAGCGTCCAACCCATGAGAAACACCCCAAAAGGGAAGTTTCTTCGCTGCAAGGAGAGCGTGTGCTCACTGTCGGTGACAAGTTCCCCGAGTTCGAACTGACCGCCTGCGTCTCGCTGGAGAAGGGCAAGGAGTTCGAGCAGGTCCACCACAAGTCCTACGAGGGCAAGTGGCTCGTGGTCTTCGCGTGGCCCAAGGACTTCACGTTCGTGTGCCCGACCGAGATCGCCGCGTTCGGGAAGCTGAACGACGAGTTCGCCGACCGCGACGCCCAGATCCTCGGTTTCTCCGGTGACTCCGAGTTCGTCCACCACGCCTGGCGCAAGGACCACCCGGACCTGACCGACCTGCCGTTCCCGATGATGGCCGACTCCAAGCACGAGCTGATGCGCGACCTCGGCATCGAGGGCGAGGACGGCTTCGCGCAGCGCGCCGTCTTCGTCGTCGACCCGAACCGCGAGATCCAGTTCACCATGGTGACCGCCGGTTCCGTGGGCCGTAACCCCAAGGAGGTCCTGCGGGTTCTCGACGCCCTGCAGACCGACGAGCTGTGCCCGTGCAACTGGAGCAAGGGCGAGGAGACCCTCGACGCGGTCGCGCTGCTGGCTGGTGAGTGACCCATGTCACTCGACTCCCTGAAGTCCCTCGTTCCGGACTACGCCAAGGACCTCAAGCTCAACCTGGGCTCGGTCATCGGCAACTCGGAGCTGCCGGCGCAGCAGCTGTGGGGCACGGTGCTGGCGACCGCCATCGCCTCCCGCTCCCCGATCGTGCTGCGTGAGCTGGCGCCGGAGGCGAAGGCGAACCTCTCGCCGGAGGCGTACCAGGCCGCCAAGTCGGCCGCCGCCATCATGGCGATGAACAACGTCTTCTACCGGACCCGGCACCTGCTGTCCGACCACGAGTACGGCACCCTGCGCGCGGGCCTGCGGATGAACGTCATCGGCAACCCGGGCGTGGAGAAGGTCGACTTCGAGCTGTGGTCGTTCGCGGTCTCCGCGATCAACGGCTGCGGCATGTGCCTGGACTCGCACGAGCAGGTCCTGCGCAAGGCCGGTGTGGAGCGCGAGACCGTCCAGGAGGCGTTCAAGATCGCCTCCGTGGTCCAGGCGGTCGGCGCCACGCTGGAGGCCGAGGCCGTGCTGGCCGAGTAGGTCACACCCCTGAGGACCCCGCTCACCCCTGGTGGGCGGGGTCTTCCGCGTTCTCCCGCGCCACCGGCACGTCCGCGGACCCGGCGGACTCCCGCTGCCCCATGTCCAGCGAGTACTGCCGCAGGTACCCGACCACCGTGTTCGTCACCGCGACCAGCGGTACGGCCACCACCGCGCCGCCGATGCCGGCCACCATGCCGCCGGCGGCCACGGTCAGGACGACCGCCAGCGGGTGGACCCGGACCGCGCGGCCGAGGATGAACGGCTGGAGCACGTGCCCCTCGATCTGCTGGACCGCGAGGACCACCACCAGGGTCATCAGGGCCGTGAACACGCCCTGGGTGACCAGCGCCACGATCACCGCGAGCGCGCCGGAGGCGACCGCGCCGACCAGCGGGATGAACGAGAACAGGAAGATGAACACGGCGAGCGGCACGGCCATCGGCACGTCGAGGAAGTAGATGCCGATGCCGATGAAGACGGCGTCGATGAGGGCGACCAGGACCGTGCCGCGGACGTAGGCGGTCAGGGTGCGCCAGGCGCGCGGGCCGGCACCGGCCACGCCCGGACGGGCCGCGGCGGGCACCAGCTTCAGGAACCACTCCCAGATGCGCTTGCCGTCGTAGAGCAGGAACAGCGTCGAGAAGAACACCAGCAGGATGCCGGTGAGGGCCTCGACGATGACCTGGACGCCCTCCAGGCCCGCGGACGTTATCTGGTCGGCGTTGGCGCCGATCGCCTCGCGGAGGTTCTGGGCGATCTGGTTGATCTGCTTGTCGGTGACGTGGAAGGGGCTCTTCAGCAGCCAGTTGCGCAGGTCGTCGATGCCGCTCTGGATCTGGGTGGAGAGCGTGTCGATGTTCTCCATGACCTGCCAGGTCACGAACCAGCCCATGAGGCCGATGACGACGAAGCCACTGATGGCGGTGAGCGCGGTGGCCGGACCACGCGGCACCCCGCGACGGGTGAGGCGGGCGACCGTCGGCTGGAGCAGGGCGGTGACCAGCAGGGCGATGACGAAGGCGAACACCACCAGCTGGACGGCGCTGATGACCCGCATCAGCACCCAGACGGTGCCGGCCAGCACCAGCAGCCGCCAGCCCGCCTCGGCGGCGACCCGGACACCCCAGGGCACGACCGCGGCGGGGTCGGGACGGGGGCCGGCCGGCGGCACGGTCCGGCGGACGGGCGGGGCCGCCTCCGTGGGCGTGTCGGCCGGTTCGGGACCGGCGGAGTCGGCCGGTTCCGAGTGGTCCTTCTCCACCTCCGCGCGGCGCTCGTCGAGGCGCTCGCTCATCTCGGTGAGGCCGGCCCCGAGCCGGCCGAGCCACCCTGGCACTCGCGACATGATCCGTCCTCTTCCCCCGCGTCCCCGGGTGTCGGCCACCACTCGCCCCTGGAGTCGTTCGGGTACGACCGTACCGTGCGAAAGCCCCTCCCCTGAGGACGGGGAGGGGCTGCGCGAGATCGAGAGGGCCGCTGCGCGCCCCCGAAGGGGCGCGGGGCACCGTGCGACCAGCCGCGTCCGGCCCGCTCATGCCCGGCGGCCGAACCCAGCGGGGTGCCTAGTACCAGTGGTTGGCCGACCAGAACGACCACGCCTGGCAGGGGCTGCCGTAGCGCTCGTTCATGTAGTTGAGGCCCCACTTGATCTGGGTCGCCGGGTTGGTCTGCCAGTCGGCACCGGCCGAGGCGTACTTGCCGGCGGGCAGGGCCTGGAAGAGACCGTAGGCACCGGAGGAGGCGTTGACCGCGTGGTAGTTCCAGCTGGACTCGTGGTCCACGATGTTGCTGAAGCACTGGAACTGGTCGCCGGCCACCATCTGACGCGCCATCGCCTGGATCTGCGCCACGGAGTAGTTGCTCTGGACCGGGAAGCTGGAGGAGTCGCGGACGTCGCTGCGGCTGGCGACCTCGGCCGACTTCGCCTCGGCGCGCTCCTTGGCCTCCTTGGCCGCCTTCTCCGCCTCGGCCTTCTTCGCGACGGCCGTCTCGGCGGCGGCCTTGCGGGCCGCTTCCTCGGCGTCCTTCTTGGCGCTCACGTCCGCGGCGATGGCCTGTGCGTCGGCCTGCTGCGTGAGGGACGCGGTCTGCACCTGCGCCTGCTGACCCGCGGGTATGTCCGCGAGGAGCGTGGTGTCGGCTGCCGTCGCCTCTGCGTCGTTGGGCTGCGCGGTGCTGCCCGAGGCAACGCCCACGACGCTTCCGACGGCGGTGACCGCGGTGGCCGAGGCCACTGCGAGTCCCCGGACCGAAATCCGGCTCACACGGTTTCCTTCCAGCATCGCCCGCTTCGGTGACCCTGGCGGACGCAATCGTGCCCCCTGACACTGGCCTCCCAACTGCGGGGTCACGGGAGGCACGGGCCCGGTGGGCAACTCCCCCGAGGGGAGCGCCGCGTGAAGCTCGGGCGGCATACGACGACTCTATGGAGTTGGAGGCGTTACTTCTGTGGTGCCGTACCGCTGGGGGTACAGGTGTGTCGTATGCGGGGCCTGACAGGAGTGAGACTCTGCCGTAACCGGACGCCGCGTGGCAATTCTGTGTTGCGTGTGAAAGCTCACATCTCGTTTGGCCCCCGGGATTTCAGGAAAGCTCCACGCGCCAAGGCGCCGCCCGGCTAGGCTCATGCCCTTTGCCGGACGGCGCCAACAGCCGTCTGCTCGCCGTCAGATGTGGCCGTCCTCCAGCATTTCGGTCACAAGCGCCGCGATCTGGGACCTCTCGGACCGAGTCAGCGTGACATGGGCGAAGAGGGGATGTCCCTTCAGTTTCTCCACGACGGCGACGACTCCGTCATAACGGCCTACGCGCAGATTGTCCCGCTGTGCCACGTCATGGGTGAGCACCACCCGGGAGTTGGCACCGATCCGGGACAGAACGGTCAGCAGGACGTTCCGTTCCAGCGACTGCGCCTCGTCGACGATCACGAACGCGTCGTGCAGCGAGCGTCCGCGGATGTGGGTGAGCGGAAGCACCTCCAGCATCCCGCGCGCGGTGACCTCCTCGATGACCTCGCGGCTGGTGACCGCGGAGAGGGTGTCGAAGACGGCCTGCGCCCACGGGCTCATCTTCTCCGCCTCGGAGCCGGGCAGATAACCCAGCTCCTGCCCGCCGACCGCGTACAGCGGCCGGAAGACCATCACCTTCTGGTGCTGGCGTCGCTCCAGGACCGCCTCCAGGCCGGCGCACAGCGCCAGCGCCGACTTGCCGGTGCCGGCCCGGCCGCCCATCGAGACGATGCCGACGTCCGGATCGAGCAGCAGATCGAGCGCGATGCGCTGCTCGGCGCTGCGGCCCTTGATGCCGAACGCCTCCCGGTCGCCCCGCACCAGGCGGACGTTGCCCTCGGCGGTGACCCGGCCGAGCGCCTTGCCGCGCTCGGACTGGATGGTCAGCCCGGTGTGCACGGGCAGGTCGGACGCCTCCGGGACGTACACGTGTCCTTCCTCGAACAGGATGTCCACTTGCTCACCCGACAGGGTGAGTTCGGACATCCCCGTCCAGCCGGAGCTGTCCGTGATGGCGAGCTCGGCCCGGTACTCCTCGGCGAGGAGGCCGACCGAGGACGCCTTGATCCTCAGCGGCAGGTCCTTCGACACGACGGTGACGTCGAACCCCTCGGCCTGCAGGTTGCGGGCCACCGCCAGGATGCGGGAGTCGTTGTCCCCCAGGCGGTAGCCGGTGGGCAGCACGCTGGGGTCCGAGTGGTTGAGCTCGACCCGGACCGTCCCGCCGAGTTCCCCGGTCGGGATGGGGGCGTCGAGGCGACCGTTCTTCACCCGGTAGTCGTCCAGCAGGCGCAGGGCCTGGCGGGCGAAGTAGCCGAGTTCGGGATGGTGCCGCTTGGCCTCCAGCTCCGTGACCACGACGATCGGGAGCACGACCTCGTGCTCGTCGAAGCGGGTCAGGGCATTCGGGTCGGCCAGCAGGACGCTGGTGTCGAGAACATAGGTGCGCCGGTCGGGCTTGTGGCGCTTTGTGCTGGTCACCACGGAAGGACGTACCCCCTCGGATGAGGTCGGGGAGCGACGAAGTGATGCTGGACCGGTGTCTGGCCCCGCGCACGGCGGGCCGCGAACCGGCCCCCCCGCGGCTGTTTCCGTGCCGTGACCGCACGGTCGGGCTGGTGCAAAGGGCCTCCCGGGCGGACGGCCCCGTGCCGTCCGCTGAGATCCGACGCCCGTGGTTCGGGTGTCGACCTGTTTCGTTTATGCCCTCGAACATGCGCCACCATGCAAATGCGGCCAACAGCGTGCTGGTGAACTCCTTGTTACATATCCGCGAACCGGGGTATGCGACACCGCCCCGTCACCGGGCGGCGACGGGGCGGTGGGGGGCGGTTCAGCCGCCGTAACGGCGGTGACGTGCGGCGTAGTCGCGCAGGGCGCGCAGGAAGTCGACCTTGCGGAAGGCCGGCCAGAAGACCTCGCAGAAGTAGTACTCCGAGTGGGCGGTCTGCCAGAGCATGAATCCGGACAGCCGCTGTTCGCCGCTGGTGCGGATCACGAGGTCCGGATCGGGCTGGGCGCCGGTGTAGAGGTGACGGCCGATCATGTCGACGTCGACGGACTCGGCGAGGTCCTCCATCGACACGCCCCTGTCGTGCGCGTCGTGCAGCATGGAGCGCACGGCGTCGGCGATCTCCTGCCGGCCGCCGTAGCCGATGGCGACGTTGACGACTATCCCGTCGATGTGGGCGGTGGCCTCCTCGGCCTCCTTCAGCGCCGTCTGCATCTGGGAGGGCAGCAGGTCCGGCGTGCCGACGTGGTGCACGCGCCAGCGGCCGTCGGCGGCGAGGGTGCGGACGACGTCCTCGATGATGCCGAGCAGGGGGACGAGCTCGTCCTGCGGACGGTCGAAGTTGTCGGTGGACAGCAGCCACAGGGTGACGACCTCGACGTCCGTCTCGGTGCACCAGCCGAGGAACTCCTCGATCTTCTCGGCACCGGCCCGGTGACCGTGGACCGTGGTGGAGCCGGACGCCTTCGCCCAGCGACGGTTGCCGTCCATGATGACGCCGATGTGCTTGGGCACCTGAGCGTGGTCCAGGTGGCCTTCCACCCGGCGTGCGTAGAGCCTGACGAGCAGGCCGCGCAACTTGTCGCGCAGGTTCACGTGACCCTCCGGGGGTTGGGCGCGGGGTATGGGTGCCGGAGCCGTTGAGCCTACCGCTGCCGGAGGGCTGCTTCCGGCCCGGGTTTCGGCTCTTGGTCCGTACGGTTCACCTTCGGGGGCGGCCGTGGGGGCCGGTTCGGGTGCCGTGGGGCCCGCGGCGCCCGGTGCGGTGCCGTGGGCCGGTCGCGTCCACCCGGCTCAGCCGCGCCCACGCGACCAGCCGCACCCCGGGCACGGTCCCCCGCCCGGGGCGGGGACGTCGGTGCCCGGCCGGAGGTTCCCGACCCGCTCAAGAAAAAACGGGCCGGTCCGTGGGGGGGAGACGGACCGGCCCGAGGGGGGGTTTCCACCATAACCCTTCGTGAGGGATGGTGGGTGCATCGGCGTGCCACAACTACTCTCCGGAATCGCCCGGCAACGCCCCGATGGCCGCGGAATGCGGGGTTCAGAGGATATTCCGGGCCGATTCACAGCGGAATCCCAGGGAATTCGGCCGCATACGAATGGATTCGTAAGGATTACGCCATCTTGGGGGCACATCGGCGCGTTGCCCCGGAGCCCCTCCGATGGGCTACCCGACCGGCGAACGGTGACTTGACCATTCCGCTCCCGCGCCGGACGGCGATCACACGGCCTCACGGCACCGCGCAGCCCCCTCCACTGCGCGGTACCGGCCCGCGCAGCTTTGCTGACGCGAATTACCTTGGTCTGAACCTACGTGACAGGTGAGGCGCAAGTGAACCGCGGTGGATAACGATGTGGAAACCCTGAGAAAACTCCCGGGGAAACTCCGGGCGAGTCACACCGCTTTCCCCCTGTCCGCCGGTTTCGTCAGCGGCCGGGCTTGCGTACGTCGAAGAGGTGCCGGGCGCTGTGGGCGACGAACGGGCCCTCCTCCTCGATCCGTTCGTGCAGCGCCCGCAGCTGCGGCTCGTACGCCTCGACCGTGAAGCCCGGGACCATCCAAACGACCTTGCGCAGAAAGTGGACGACGGCGGCGATGTCATGGAACTCCATCCGCAGCCGCTCCGCCCTCAGCCCGGCGATCTCCAGCCCCGCCGCCTCGGCGTCGGCCCGCTCCCCCTCGGGGTCGCGACCGCGGCGCACCTCCTCCGGCTGCGGCCCGAGGAAGTACTCGACCAGTTCGAAGACGCTGCCGGGCCCCACGTGCTGGGCGAAATAGGTGCCGCCCGGCCGCAGCACCCGCGCGATCTCGTCCCAGTGCGGCCGCACCGGGTGCCGGCTGAGGACCAGGTCGAACGCCTCGTCAGCGAACGGCAGCGGCGCGTCGTCCGGGGCGGCGACCACGACGACACCGCGGGGCCGGAGCAGGGCGGTGGCCTTGGCCACGTTCGGCGGCCAGCCCTCGGTCGCCGCGACCAGCACCGGCCGGCCCGGCTCCGCCCGGCTCAGCGAGAAGTCCAGCACCTCCCCGCCCCCGGTCTGGATGTCGAGCACGGCCTCGGCCCCGGCCAGCCGCTCCCCCGCCGACCTGGCATACCCCCACGACGGCCGCGCCTCGCTGGCCCGCCCCTCGAACCACGAGAAGTCCCACCCCTCGGTGGGCACGGCGACCCCCTCGGCCACAAGATCTTCGAAGGAACGGTGCGCAGTCATGGCCCCATGATCGCAGGGGCCCACGAGCGGGGCTGCCGATTTTCCACCCGCAGGAAGACCGCTGCGGTACACGGACGGGCGACCGCTGCGGTGGCGACGTTCGGGGGGTTGAGCAGGAAGTCGTCGGGAGTCGGGCGGGGAGTTCTCGGGGATCGAACGGGGGGTATCGGGGGTCGGGCGGGAGGTGCCGGAGTTGGGCGCGGAGGTATCGGGGGTCGGTACAAGGACCCCTGACCAGCGGCGTCCATGGGCAACAGTTCCCGTCCCTCCCTCAGGACCCCTGCCCGCCGGTGGAAGTCCCGTGGCCGGTTCTCATCGCAGCAGGGGCCGGACCTCCTCCGCGGTGAAGCGCAGGAAGCCCTCCAGGTCGGGTTCGTCCGCCGTCGGCTGGAGTACGACCGTGTCCGCGCCGGCCCCGGCCAGTCGCCGCACCGCCTCGGCCACCGCAGCCGCGTCCCCGGCGACACCCACGTCCGGCGCCGACTTCAGCCCCTCGGCCTCGAGTTCGGCGCGCAGCCGGGCGTCGGCGTCGGCCCCCGTGGCGGCCAGGAGATAGACGACGATCCGGTGCGGACCACTGCGTCCGGCCGCCCGCCGCCCCTCCTCGACGAGTTCCCGGGCCCGCCGTACGCCGGCCACCGACGTGGCGGCGGTCAGGAGGGTGCCGTCGGCCTTTTCACCGGAGAGCCGGAGCGTACGGGGACCGGTACCGCCCGCGAGGACGTCGACCGGTTGCCGGGGGGGCCAGTCCAGGGCGACATCGTCCAGTCGGACGTACCGTCCGCGCACCCTGAGCCGCTCCCCGCGCAGCAGGGCGCGCAGGGCGTCGAGGTGCTCGCCGAGGAGGCCGAGCGGTGAGGCGGCCCGGGCGCCGACCTGCCCCATCCAGTCCTGCACCCCGTGCCCCACGGTCAGCACGGCCCGGCCGGGGAACATGCGTTCCAGCGAGGCGGCCTCCATCGCGGTGACGGCCACGTTCCTGAGCGGCACGGGCAGCAGTCCGATCCCGATCCGAACCCGCTCCGTCCAGGCGAGCGCGGCGGCGGCCGTGGACACCCCGCCCTCCAGGAAGCAGTCCTCCCACAACCAGAGCTCTTCGAGGCCCACGTCGTCCGCGAGGCGCGCGACGGACCGAAGCCGCTCGGGAGGAAGCTGGGGGCGGAATACGACACCGAGTCCTGTCATGACGACCTTCCTAGTGGGGAGGACGGGAAAGGACAACGCACATACGCGCGAGGCGAGTTGGCGACGACCGACGGGAAGGGCCGGGCATGGGGCGCTGGCGGGACGGACGAGGACGGCTGATCGTGCGGGCGGCCTCCGGGGAGGTGCCCACCGCCTCCGTTCCGCTGGAGGTCTCGGCCTCCTACCGGGCGCGGACGAAGGGGCTCCTGGGCCGGGACTCGGTGGACGGGGCGATGCTGCTGTCGCCGGCGAGCGGGGTGCACACGTTCGGGATGCGGATCCCGATCGACGTCGCCTACCTCGACCGTCGGCTCACGGTCATCGCCGTCCGCACGATGAGCCCGGGCCGCCTGGGCCTGCCACGGCTAGGGGCACGGCACGTGTTGGAGGCGGAGGCGGGCGCGATGGCGGGGTGGGGCGTGCGGGCGGGGGTACGGGTGGAGGTGGAGGCGGCTTCTCCGTGACCGTGCGGACAGCGGGGCGGGGCGCCGGCCGGGACCCGGGAGGGCCGGTGATCCGGCGATCGCCGCGGACGGCGCCCATCGGATCTGGTCCGAGTGCGAGGTGGAGCACCGGGAGTCGGGGGACTGACCGGTCCGGTCACTGCTGGGTACGGGGGAAGGTCACCTCGACGCGTCGGTTCTTCCGCCGGCCCTCTTCGGTGGAGTTGTCGGCGATGGGGTACTGCTCGCCGTAGCCGCGTACGTCGAAGGTGACGGACGGGGAGTTCAGATCCTGGTCGAGTACGGCCTGTACGGCGTTGGCGCGCTGCTTGGAGAGGGTGTCGCCGTGGGCGGAGGAGCCGAGGTTGTCGGTGAAGCCGAAGACGCGGACCTGGGTCGCGTTCTGCTTCCTGATCTCCTCGGCGATGCCGACGATGCGGGACTTCGCCTCTGCACTGAGCTTGGCGCTGTCCTTGCCGAACAGCACCTCCGCCTGCAGGGCGAAGGTCACGTCGGCGTTGGTGTCCTCGCGTCGCTCGTCCCCACTCTGATCCTCGACGACCGACTTGATGTCCAGCACCTTGGCGTCGGCGAGCGTGGCACCTTCGGGGAGCTTCAGGTCGGGGTCGGTGGGGTCGACTTCGACGGGGGCGGTGGCGGTGGGTTCGGTGCCGGGGGGTTCGCTGGGACCGGTGTCGTCGGCGACCGCCGTGGCGGGCAGGGCCGAGGCGAGCAGAAACACGACGACACTGACGGCAAGCCGGGGTTTGGTGGTCACTTGGGCCTCACCCGGAAACCTTGATGGTGGCGGAGGTGAATGTCGGCAATTGGAAGTCCACCTCGGTCACGCTCGTCGGGGGCGCCGGGAACTGCATGAAGACGGCCAAGGTGGCACCGGCCTTGAGGGTCGAGAAGCCGGTGGTTGTCAGGGGTCGCCCCTCGGTGTCCCGCAGCACGTAGTACCGCTTCTTACCCTGCGGATCGACCAGTGTGGCCCCGCCCAGAGACCTGCCGTTCCTGATGATCTCGGTTTCATTGCCGCTCAGAGCGGAGGGGATCACAGCGGTCTGAGCCCCGTCGTTCTTCAGAATGCCGTTGACCGTGACGAACCCGCCCGCATCCCGTTGAACGGAGGCGATCTGGAGGAGCAGACCGTCCGACCCCTTCAACTCGGCCAGCGGCTGGTCCGACTGCCCTTCCTGAGTACTCGGGTCGGAGCCACTCGCCCTCGAAGCGGACGCTGAACGGTCCGGCTTCTTGTCGTCGCCGCCACTTCCGCCGCAACCGGCCACGCCGACGGCCAAGCCGGCCGCAATGGTCAAGGCGACCATCCCTCTACGGGCCTTCGCAGTGAACCGAATGCTCATCGCTCAGCTTCCTTAGTCATCGATCGTTCGCTCGTGAGTCGGCCAGGTGGACGTCGAAGAGGTCTTCGGGCCTCGGCAGCCCCGTTTTGTCGTCCGGCTTCGGATGCCAGACCTCGTCCCCGCAGTCGAGTTGAGGAAGCGTGTCGTCCTCAGCGCCCTCACCGGGCGGCGTGACGCGGCAGAGCGGTTCGATCACGGCAGTTGCATGCGCCGTCGAGTGCACGTTCTCGGTACCAGGCACAACGGAGCCCCCCACGGACTTGTTCGTCCTGGCGTCGACCACATAACTCAGCGGTGGGTCGAACACGCACTGCGCCGTCGCGTCGTTCTGCGCGGCGAGTTGGTCGGCGCGCCAGCAGAAATCGTCGGCTCCCTCTCCGGTGAAAACGGCCTGCCACTTGGACGGATCGCGTACGTCGTCCACCCACAGGCCCGCGAGCAAACCCGCGAGCTGGTCCCGGGTCTTCTGGGCTGCCGCCAGAGCCGCCGCATCCGCCGCCGTCTGGGCGCCACTCCGGTTCACCGCGGCCTGACCGACGGCGAGGTAGGCCAGCGCAAGAAAGAGCAGGCCCGCCACCACCGTGATGTAGATGGGGAAGGCCTGCCCTGAGTCGCTGTATGGAGGAATCAGCCGCCGGTGACCTCGGCGATCTTGTTCGTGATCGCGTCGTAGATCGACTGGCCGATGCTCGTACCCGTGATGGCCAGGACGATCGCCACGACCACCGCGATGATGCCGAGGTACTCCACCGCGGTCTGCCCCTTGTCGCTGCGCGCGACGCAGGACTGCAGATACGCGACGGTGGTGTTGAACCATTTGCTCACGGTGTTCCCCTCCAGCTTCGCCTCCGGTCCGGGCAACGTACGACCCGACACTCCCGGCATCAAAGGGCCCCAGGGCCCAACCGCGGACCCATTTCCTCCGCCGCGTCTCCATCTCAGGCCACCCCCAGCCACTTGGCCGCGGCCTGAGACCTGGTCGTCGTGTGGAGCTTGGCGAAGATGCGGTTGATGTGGTTCTTGACCGTCTTCTCGCTGATGAAGCAGGCGGCAGCGATCTGCTGGTTGGTCATCCCGGACGCGATGAGGTCCATGATCTCTGCCTCCCTCGTACTCAGCCGGAACCGTGACCGGAACGACTGTCCCATAGGGGGTTGCAGTTGCGAAAGACTTGGAGAGGGGGGATCTGTTGGAAATTCAGGGGAGTTGGGCGCCTCGTGTGCAGGTGCATCTTCCCGCAGGGATGTCAGTAACGCCCTCGCCGCCCCAGGCGTCACATGCGGCCGGCCCTCCCGTACATCCCGCACCGCCCGCACCAACTGCTCGGTCGTGAACTCGCCGTGCACCAGATATCCCCCCGCCCCCAGCCGCAGCGCCTCCCGCACGGTCTCCGCCTCGTGGCTGTAGGTGAGCATCATGACGGGGGCCAGCCGCACCAGGTGGGGCAACGCCGAGATTCCGTCGACTCCGGGCATACGGACATCGAGGAGGATGACATCCGGCCGGTGCCGGACAGCCGCCTCGTACGCCTCTCGGCCGTCCCTCGCCTCCGCCACCACCGTGGTGTCGGAGCGGCCCGACAGCAGTGCCGTCAGACCGGCGCGGACCACGGGATTGTCGTCGGCGACCAGCAGCCGCGACGGCGACGGATCCGGCACCGGCGGTGGGAAGGCGGACCTGGGGGCGCTGTGCGAGGACCGCATGGTGCCTCCTCTCAGGCTTTCGGGGATTCGGGAACGGAGGGAGCGGGTGTCGGCAGGGGTACGTCGAGGCGCACCTCGGTGCCTCCTTCGTGGGCGCCCCTGCCGACGCGGATGCGGGCGCCCGCCTGTGCGGCTCGTTCGACCATGCCGAGCAGGCCGAAGTGGCCGGACTCGCGGAGCTTTTCGAGGGTGGTGCCGGGCGGCAGGCCGGTGCCGTCGTCGTGGATCGTGAGGCTGAGCAGCCGGCCCTCGACCACCGCCCGTACGTCCACGCGGGTCGCCGACGCGTGGCGGTGGGCGTTCTCCAGCGCCTCCGCGACGATGGAGAGGACGTGTCGGGCCACGACGGGCGGGAGAGACGGGAGCGGGGCGGGAGCGGCCCCCGGCCAGTGGCACGTCACCTGGAGCCCGGTGCGGCTCGTGAAGGCCAGCGCCTGGTGGGCCAGTTCCTTCCAGAACAGGGTCCGGTCCGTCGCCCCGGGCTGGTCCCGCCGTAGGTCCGTCAGCAGTTCCCGGGACTCCGCCGCCGCCCTGCGCGCCGAGCGGGACACCAGTTCCGCCTGCTGCCTTATGCGGGCGGGATCCGGGGCGTCGGCCGAGGCGGTCGCCGCCAGGCCGTCCGCCGCCAGGGCCACGCCGTACAAGGTCTTGGCCACGGAGTCGTGCATCTCGCGGGCCAGCCGGGCGCGTTCCGCGCTCACCGCCTCCGTCACCGCGAGGCGGGCCTGCACCGCGGTCAGGGCCTGGGTCGCGGCGCCGAACCGGAGCATCAGATTGCGCAGGGTCGAGCCCATGGCGCCGGCGATGACGCACAGGCCGGGCAGGAGCAGGGCCTCGGCCACGGGGGCGTGCCGGTCGGCCTTCAGGGTGGCGTGGACCAACAACAGGATCAGGGACTGCAGGGAGGCGAAGCAGGCCGCGCCGCGCCAGCTGTAGACCAGGCCGGCCAGGAGGGGGGTGCAGACGCTGACGTAGGCGAGGGTGGTGTCCGGGCCCGCCGAGATCAGCAGGAAGGAGCCGAAGAGTGTGTCGGCGGCCAGCAGGCTGGGGTGGCGCAGCAGGAGGGGGCCGAAGCGTTCCCAGTCACGGAAGAGGACGTAGGACACCATGAAGGTGACGACGACGGCCGCGCCGACCAGGCGGGCGCCCAGGCCGGGCGCCGCGTTGAGCAGTGCGGCGGGGGCCGACACGACGATCATCGCCAGCCGGAAGCCGAAGACCTGGCGGCACATCGCCTGCAGGGCCCGGATCTGGAGCTTCTCGGAGGGTTCGGCCGTGGAGACCCCCTGACGTGAACCCGCCTGACCCGCAAGCCCCCGACCCGCACCCGTCTGACCTGCGTCTGCGTGACCCGCACCCGTCCGACCTGTATCTGCCTTATCTGCAGGCCCCCGACCCGCCCCCTTCTGACTTACAAGCCCCTGACCTACGCCCCCCCGACGTAAAACCCCCTGACGGACGAACCACCCGCCCCGACGGACGAACCACCCTCCCGCCCGCCTCAGCCACACCCCACCACGCGCATCCCCCACCCGCCACCGCCACACCCCATGCCGCGCAACTCCCGTCGGCCTCAACCCCACCCTAGGACGCCCAGCTCCCGCCTTCCTCAGGCACACCACGGGACGCACCGCCGCCTCCCGCCCCGTCAGCCCCGTCACCGTCATGCCCGTCCTCACTTCCCCGTGAGTGAACCGAAGTCCACCCCGGAGCCCAGCAGCAGGCCCGCTCCCAGCAGGAGCATCGTCGCCGGGACCATGAACGTGGTGATCACCAGCGTGGCCTTGGGTACCGCGCGCGCGGCCTTGCGGCGGGCGTTCTGGGCGTCGGTACGGCGCATGTCCTTGGCCAGGGAGACCAGGGTGTCCACGATCGGGGCACCCAGTTCCTCCCCCTGCTGCAGTGCGGTCACGAACATCGCCACCTGTTCCGAGTCGTTCCTCCTCCTCAGCTCCGCGAACGCCTGGCGGCGGCTCATGCCGAGGTCCATCTGGCGGAGTGTGATGCGCAGTTCGTCCGTCCACGGGCCCTCGTAGCGGGTGGCGACCCGGTCCAGGGCCTGGCGGAAGCCGAGGCCGGCGCTGACCACCACCGCCAGTACGTCCAGGAAGTCCGGCAGCGTGCGTTCGATGACGTCCTTGCGGACCCGGATCGCCGACCAGATGCCGACCTCCGTCCAGAACGCCCCGAAGGCGAGCAGGAGCAGCGCCACGAACCACTGGCCGCGCAGCAGGAAGACGAGGAAACCGACGCCGCCGAGGGCGCCGTAGACCGCGCGGCGGGCCGCGTAGCGGTCGATGGTCAGGCCGCCGGGGTTGCCCGCGAGGTCGATCTTCCGGCGGTACTTGGCCACCAGGCGCGGGCCCATCAGGCGCAGCACGGCCGGGGCGTAGCGCATGCCCATGCGGTCGACGACCGAGCCGACCGCGCCGGTGCGGGTGGCGCCGACCTCCAGGGCGACGGCGAGATCGCCGGGGAGCCGGGCGTCCGCGCGGTACATGCGGACGCCGGCGAAGACGCCCCAGACACCGAGGCCCATCAGCAGGGCGAGCAGGAATGCCATCGGGTCGCCTCCCTCACACGTCGATCCGGCTCATGCGGCGGATGAGGACGAAGCCGACGGCGTACATGGCGAACGCGATGATCACGCACGCCTGGCCGACCGGTGAGCCGGTCATGCGGTCGAGCGCGCCGCCCTTCACGCCGTTCATCAGGAACAACGCGCCGATCCCGAGGACGGGGACGGCGTACGACGTCATGGTCACCTGGGAGAGCTGGGTGCGGATCTCGCGCCGGGTCTCCTTGCGCTCCTCCAGGGTCTCGGTCAGGTTGCGCAGCGCCGAGACCACTTGGCCGCCCGCCCGGTTCGACAGCACCAGTGTCGTGACCAGGACGACGAGTTCGCGGGAGGGGAGGCGGTCGGCCAGCTCGCCGAGCGCGTCGTCCAGGGAGTGGCCGATGGCCAGCTGGTCGGCGACCTTGGCCAGTTCCTCGCCGGCCGGGGCCTCCAGTTCCTCCGCGGCCATGCCGATCGCGGTACGCAGGGCGAGCCCGGCCTGGGTGGCGTTGGCCAGGATGCGGGCCAGTTCGGGGAGTTGGCTGATGAAGCGTTCGATGCGTTTCTGCCGCTGCCAGTTGAGGAACTGCACCGCCGCCCAGACCCCGAGGAGCCCGGCGATCGGGCCGAAGAAGGGGGCCAGGGCGGCCTGGCCGATCAGCCAGAGCGCGGCGACCGCGGCGAGCATGTACGCGAAGAACTCGCCCGGTGTGAGGTCCAGGCCGGTCGCCGCCAGACGCAGTTCCAGCCGGCGGCCGAGGCGGGTACGGCGCAGCCTGCGGTCCAGGGTGCGGAAGCGGCGTCTGCGGCCGCCCGCCGGCAGCGAGCCGGTGTGCGCGAGGCGGTCCACGAGGGCGGCGCGCCGGGCCTTGCCGGAGGCGTAGGCGTGCACGCCGGCCACCGCCAGGACGCAGGCCAGCAGCGTCACGCCGGTGGTGAGCTGGACGAGGGTGTGCAGTTCCATGGGCGGGCCTACCTGGCTTCTCGGGTGGCGAGCTGGTCGGCGGTACGGGCGACGCCGAAGTCCTGCGGGACGGGCTGGCTCGCCATGTAGAGGCGGTCGGCGGTGCGGCGCGGCAGCGGGAAGTGCCGGAAGGCGCCGTGGACACGGCCGTCGGCGGTCATGGGCCGGGCTTCGAACCGGGCGACGGTGGCCAGCCGGTACGGCTCCCCGCCGTGGCTGTCGAGCAGTGCGATCTCGGTGATCCGGCGGGCGCCGTCGGCGAACCGGGTGAGCTGGACGATGACGTCGACGGCGCTGTTGATCTGGTCGTGCAGGGCGACGAACGGCACCTCGACGTCGGACATGGAGGCCAGGGTCTGGAGCCGGGTGAGGGCGTCCTCAGCGCTGTTGGCGTGCACGGTGGCCAGCGATCCGTCGTGGCCCGTGGACATCGCCTGGAGCATGTCCAGGGACTCGCCGCCGCGGACCTCACCGACGACGATCCGGTCGGGGCGCATGCGCAGGGAGTTGCGGACCAGGTCGCGGATGGAGACCTGGCCCTTGCCCTCCACGTTCGGCGGGCGCGCCTCCAGCCGGACCACATGGGTCTGCTGGAGCTGGAGTTCGGCCGAGTCCTCGATGGTGATGATGCGCTCGTGCGGCGGGATCAGTCCGGACAGGGCGTTCAGCAGGGTCGTCTTCCCGGTGCCGGTCGCTCCCGAGACGATGATGTTGAACTTCGCCTGCACCAGCCCCGCCAGCAGGTACACCATGGGTTCGTCGAGCGAACCGAAGCCGATCAGTTCCTTGAGGGTGAAGGAACGGGGGAAGCGGCGGATGGTGAGGATCGGGCCCGTCAGGGACAGCGGCGGGATGATGACGTTGACGCGCTCGCCGGACGGGAGGCGGGCGTCCACCATCGGGTTCGACTCGTCGACCCGGCGGTTGACCGTCGACACGATCCGCTCGATCGTCTGCATGAGCTGGTCGGCGGAGACGAACCGGAGCGGCAGCTGCTCGACCCGGCCGCCGCGCTCCACGAAGATCGCGTCGGGGCCGTTCACCATGATCTCGGTGATCGACGCGTCCTCCAGGAGGGGTTCGAGGATGCCGAGGCCGAGCGCCTCGTCCACGACCCGGCGGATCAGCTGGGACCGCTCGACGGTGGAGAGCACCGGTCCCTCACGGCTGATGATGTGCCCGAGCACCCGCTCCAGGCGGGCCCGGCGCTCGGCGGCGGCCAGCGAGCTCATCTCCGCGAGGTCGATCTCCTCCAGCAGTTTGGCCCGGTAGGAGGCGACCAGATGCCCGTCCTCGCCCCGGCTGCCGTGCTCCTCCGGAGTGCTGATGCGTGCCCGCAGGCTCATGGGTCTGCAACTCCTCGGTCAGTGGTCGCGGGGCATGGTGGCGGACTTGGTGGCGTCGCCGAAGCTCCAGAGGATCTTGGGGATGGTGACGTGGGCGGTGACGGTGACCGAGTCGCCGTCGCCTCCGGTGGGCTCGCACTCCACGTGCAGGCCGCCGCTGACGGCCTGCGCGCACGCCTGAGTCGCGCTCTGTCCCAGCGACTGCGCCCGCGCTCCCGCCCGGGCCGCCGTACCGGCCTGCTCGGCGGCGTAGGCGGCGGCCCCGATCTGGAAGCCGGCCAGCCCGACGATCAGCAGGACGGGGACGAAACCCAGGTACTCGATGGCGACTTGGCCTCGGTCGTGCCTTCGACGGATCGGCATCTCAGCGCTTCACCTCCTCCACGGCTCCGGCATGGCCGTGCACGGTGACAGGGAAGGAGATCACACCCGGGAAGAGGACCGGGACCTTGAGGAAGACGTCGGCCGTGACGTAGCCGGACTGGTTGCAGTCCACTTCCGCATCCCCCTTCCAGGCCGCCGAGAGGTGCTTCAGCCCGGCCTCCGCGCACGCGGCTTGGCGCGCGCCCCCTCGCGGCGCCGCCGTTCCCGCCCGCACCGCCTCGTCCGCAGCATTCCCGGCGAGCGTGTAGGTGTACCCCACCAACACGGCCTGCCACATCAGCACCAGCGTCAGGACGATCAGCGGGGTCATCCCGAGGAACTCGACACTCACCTGCCCGCGGTCGCCACCGGGCCGTTTCATGGGCCGCTCACTCCTTCCGCCGCCGAAAGCCCACCGGCCCCCGGCCACCGCCCCGGTGGGAGCCGGAGCCCGCCTCGTCCGCGGCCCTCACCAGTCCCAGTTCTCCGGCGAGCGCCCACAGCGCCTGCTTCACCGTGCTCTTGGCGTCCAGCTCGTGCACCCGCCCCGCGTCCACGACACCCTGCAGCTCCTTGAAGTTGGCGGGGACGGCCGTACGCGCCAGTGCCGTGCCGGTGATGCGCTGCACCAGGGCGGGCTGGATCTCCGTGTTCCGGGTGTGCCGGTTGACGACCACCGTCGTCTCCTCGGCCTTGCGGATCTGCAACCGGTCCCACATCCGTACGGTCCGTTTCGCGGCGCGTACGGCGATCACGTCCGGCGTGGTGACCAGCAGCGCGGTGTCGGCCATCTCGACGGCCGCCGCACCGGCCCCGCCGAGCTGGGCGCCGCAGTCGACGACGACGACCTCGTAGCGGGAGCGCAGGGCGCTGACGAGCTGACGGGCGGCACGGTCGGTGACCTCCTCGCCCCGTTCGCCCTCGCCGGGTGCGAGCAGCAGGGCGAGACCGGTGTCGTGGCGGAAGACGGCGTCGGCCAGGACCCGGGGCGAGATGTCGGTGATGGCGGCCAGGTCGGCCACCGAGCGGCGGAACTGGACGTCCAGGTAGGAGGCGATGTCGCCGGTCTGGAGGTCGAGGTCGACCAGTGCGGTGGCGCGGCCGGACGCCTGGGCGGCGAGGGCCAGCTGGATGGCGGTCAGCGTCGCGCCCACGCCTCCCTTGGCGCCGCTGACCGTGACGACGGTGCCGCCGACCCCGGCGACCACCTCGGCTCCGTGTCCGAGGTGCCGTCGTACCCCCGTCGACCACTGGGCGACGGCCTGGACCCGGTTGGCGAGTTCCTCGTAGGACAGCGGGAGCGCGACGAGGCCGCGGGCGCCGGAGTCCATGGCGGCGGCGAAGAGGCCGGGGCTCGCGTCGGTGGTGACGAGGATGACGCCGACGGCCGGGAAGCGCAGGGCGACCTCGCGGATCAGCTCGAGGGCGGGGACCGGGCCGATGCGTTCGTGGACGACGACGACTTCCGGCAGTTCGTCGACCGACTCGGCGGCGAGCCGGGCGAGGGTGTCGACCAGCTGGGTGGAGTCGGTGACCGGGGGCTGCGGCTCGGCGTCGGGGAGCTGGCTGAGCAGGGTGACGAGGGAGCGGACGGCGTCCGGGTCCGCGCCGGCCGGGAGGATCCTGGTGGGCATGCGGGCCGCCTCTCACTTGTCCGTCGCGAGTTCGTAGGTGCGGTCCTTGTCGGGGGCGCTGGTCTCGCTGCCGGGGGCCACGAGCGCGAGCCGGACGCGCTGGGCGAAGGACTCGGCGTAGGTGATGCGCTGGGCGTCGATGGTGGACAGCGCGAAGGTGATGGGCACGGCTTCGGTGGGCTGCTGGTTCCTGTCGTTGTCGGGGTCGAGGGCGGTGATCTGACCGACGTCGAGGACCCGGGCGTTGGTCACGATGATCTTCGACTGGTCCGGGGCGCCCTCCTTCTTTCCCTCGAAGGTGGCGTAGACGTTGACGCGCGAGCCGGGGGTGATCTTGCCGGCGACACCGGTCGCCGCGTCGATCATGATGGCGACCTCCTGCTGGCCGGGCTGGAGGGCGGGCTGGTCCACGATCATGTCCGTCTGGAGCAGGGAGCCCGTGCGCAGGGTGGTCACGGCGATCTTGCCGCGGATCTGCCGGAGGTCGGTGACTGCGTTGTCGGACAGCCATCGCTTCGGCATCTTGATCTTCTCGAACTGGCCCGTGTCCAGCGCGGTGTACGGCTTCACCTCGGACCTGACCCGGTAGGCGGTGGTCTCGGGCCCGACCTTGGAGTTCACGTCGTGGACGACGGAGAGCACGCCGGCGAACGCGCCCAGAGCGCACAGGGCCGACAGGATCAGGAGTATCACGCCGCGGCGCTGACGGGAGTTCATGAACCGTGCAACCTCATTGGGGGAATCGGTCGAGCGGGATGTGAGGGTCGGGTCGTTGTCCGGGCGGGCGTCTCGGGGCGGTCATGTCCGGGCGGTCGTGTCCGGGCGGTCGTGTCCGGGCGGTCGTGTCCGGGCGGTCGTGTCCGGGCGGTCGTGTCCGGGCGGTCGTGTCCGCGTGGCCCGTCCGGGGCGGTCAGGCGGGGCTGCGTTGCCTGCCTTGCCCCAGCGCGCGGGGCGCGGCGGGCTCGCGGGCGGGCGGCGGAGTCGCGGAGCAGAAGACGCAGCGGTCGCCGATGACGTCGAGGCCGCACCAGTGACAGCTGGTCCGGCGCACGGAGGTGACCAGTTGGTAGAGGACGGAGAGGTCGGCGAGGTAGCCGCAGAACTCGACCATGCGGCCGGTGCCCCACCACACGGGGGACTCGGCGGGCAGCGGTGTCTCACGCAGCCCATGCACGCCCCACTGGGTGCCGAGTCCGGCCGCCCAGTCGTTCTGCAACTGCCCCTTGGCCACCAGCATCCAGGTGCTGAACTCGGGGCCCTTGAGGGTGACACCGGGCGCGACCTTGACCAGCTGGGGGTCGGGATGGGCGAGCACGGCGAACTGGCTGCCCGGTACCCAGGATCGGGCGTGCGCCTTCAGCCCGACCGGGACCCGGTCCAGCCTGGCGACGGAGCCGAGGACGGCACCGGCGTGGATGTAGTGGGTGAGCAGCCGTCCGGCGGAAGCGAGCACGCCCGGGCTCAGGTCGCAGGAGGCGAGCTGGCGCAGCTGCCGGGCCAGCACCGCGATGCCGAGCGGTGGCAGGTCGGGCCGGAACAGGGCTATGCGGTCGCTCTCCAGCAGGGAGCGCAGGGTGTACAGCCGCCGTACGACCGGCTCCGGGGCGGCCTGCGAGCACACGACGACCACGTACCCGTACTGCTCGGTCAGGGTGTGGAGTTCGGTGAGGGCCTGGTCCAGCGGCTTGCGGTCGAGGCCGTCCAGCACCACGGCGGGCATGGTTCGTTCGTCCTGCGCCGGCAGCGCCATGTCGGCGCTGGTCACGGCAATGGCAGTTGGCACGCGCAGCTCCCCGCTCTTCACACCCGCCGGCCCACCGGTGTAACTCCAATGCGCCAGGACGACTTCATTGCGTGACTACCCGAGCACTGTATCCACGGCCGTATGGCCGGAGAACAGCGTTTGGGTAGCCGGTGTGGAACTCTCCGGGAGCAAGTACCGCCAAACCCGGACAGGTTGAGTCGCCGACTGCGGCGGACAGGTTGAGCCGTCAATCCCGGACAGGTCCAGCCGCCCGGACGGACGGAGCCGGCAGCCCGGCCGGATGGAAGCGGCCGCCTCGGACGGACGGAGGCGACCGACCGGACGGACGGAGGCGACCGACCCGGACGGACGGAGGCGACCGATCCGGACCGACGGACCCGCTCACCCGGGACGGCTGGAGCCACCACCCCGGGGTCGTTTTGGTCTGGACCTCTTGACACTCCGATTGGTCTGGACCAACTTGTAGGCGAGCGGTGGCCACCGTCCTCTCCCCTCTCCCCGCCAACTCCCCACCGGAGGCTCCAGTGGACCGCGCACCAGGCATTCCCAGACCCCGCAGACGGCGGCTCGCGACATGGTCCGCCGCCACCGCCCTGGCCCTCTCGGTCGCGGGTCTCGCCGCAGCCACCCCCGCGTCCGCGGCGGACGTCAACAACGTCAAGAACGCCGGCTTCGAGTCCGGCCTGGCCAACTGGACCTGCACGGCCGGCAGCGGCACGACGGTCTCCTCCCCGGCGCACGGCGGCACCACCGCCCTGAAGGCGACCCCGGCAGGCCAGGACAACGCCCAGTGCAGCCAGGCGGTGACGGTCAAGCCCAACTCGACGTACACGCTGAGCGCGTGGGTGCAGGGCGGTTACTCGTACCTGGGCGTGACGGGCACCGGCACGACGGACGTCTCGACGTGGACCCCCGACTCCTCGGCGTGGAAGCAGCTCTCGACGACGTTCACGACGGGCGCCTCCACGACCTCGGTCACGGTCTACACCCACGGCTGGTACGGCCAGGCGGCCTACTACGCCGACGACGTCTCGGTCTACGGCCCCGACGGCGGCGGGGGCGGCGACCCGGCCCCGACGGTCCCGGCGGCCCCGGCCAGCCTCTCCGTCACCGGTACGACCTCCTCCTCGGTCTCCCTTTCGTGGTCTGCGGTGTCGGGCGCGACGGGCTACAACGTCTACCGCAACGGCACCAAGGTCACGGCGGTGACCGGTACCTCGGCCACGGTGACCGGCCTGACGGCTGCCACGTCGTACACCTTCCAGGTGACGGCGGCCAACGCGGCGGGCGAATCCGCCGCATCGGGTTCGGTGACCGGCACGACGACCGCCGGCTCGGGCGGCGGCGGGGGCGGCACCCTTCCCAAGCACGCGGTGACCGGCTACTGGCAGAACTTCAACAACGGCGCGACGGTCCAGAAGATCTCCGACGTCCCCTCCGCCTACGACATCATCGCGGTCGCCTTCGCGGACGCGACGTCGACACCGGGAGCCGTGTCCTTCACCCTGGACTCCTCCGGACTCGGCGGCTACCCGGTCGACCAGTTCAAGGCCGACATCAAGGCCAAGCAGGCGGCGGGCAAGAAGGTCATCATCTCCATCGGCGGCGAGAAGGGCACGGTGTCGGTGAACGACGCGGCCTCGGCGGCGAACTTCGCGAACTCCGTCTATTCGCTGATGCAGACGTACGGCTTCGACGGCGTCGACATCGACCTGGAGAACGGCCTGAACGCGACGTACATGACCCAGGCGCTCCGTTCCCTGTCCGCGAAGGCGGGCTCGTCCCTGATCATCACGATGGCCCCGCAGACGATCGACATGCAGTCGACGTCGGGGTCCTACTTCCAGACCGCGCTGAACGTGAAGGACATCCTCACGGTCGTCAACATGCAGTACTACAACAGCGGTTCCATGCTGGGCTGCGACGGCAAGGTCTACAGCCAGGGCACGGTCGACTTCCTGACGGCACTCGCCTGCATCCAGCTGGAGGGCGGCCTTTCCCCGTCCCAGGTGGGCCTCGGCCTTCCGGCCTCCACCCGTGCGGCGGGCGGCGGCTATGTCTCCCCCACGGTGGTGAACAACGCCCTGGACTGCCTGACGAAGGCCACGAACTGCGGCTCCTTCAAGCCGTCGAAGACCTACCCCGACCTGCGGGGCGCGATGACCTGGTCCACCAACTGGGACGCGACGTCGGGCAACGCGTGGTCGGGTGCGGTGGGGGCGCACGTGCACGCGCTGCCGTGACCTGACCCGTACGGCACCCTCAGCGCCCGGGCCCTACGTGGTCCGGGCGCTGTCGCGTGCCCGTGCAGGTCTCCTGGACTGGCCGGACATGACTGCCGAGGGCTGGATCGCGTGGCGACCGGCCATGTGCCGATGTGATGATCGGCGGCATGGCTGAACGCCGGGGAGAAGCCACCGAGGCGGGGCATACACACAGGTCACGGCTGTACGACTATGTGGACATCTCCGATGCCTGCCCTCCGGAATCCGTCGACGCCTCCACCGAGGCCGAGCGACGGCGCCGCGCGTTCGCCGTACTGCTGGGCGAGTTCCGCCGTACCCCGGTCCTGGTGCCGTTGGGTGAGGGTGCGAGCCCGGACTCCGAAGGCGGTCTGCTGACGGCGGACTTCAACGGCGTCCGCTTCATCCTGGCGTTCTCCGGCGAGCAGGCGCTGGCTCGTTATGCCGTGGCGCGCGGTGAGGCTGCCCGGGAGTGGCGGTACCGGACGATTCTCGGCGCCCGTCTGCTCGATGTGGCGGTGCCCGCGGCCGGGGTGCTGGTCGGCGAGGCCGGCGCCGGGCGCGGCTTCCGCGACATCGCGCTGTCCGGGCTGGAGCTGGGCCATGAGGGCCTGACGGACGAGTTCAAGTCGTTCTGCGAACGCTGGTGAGATCGGAGATCAGTTGTCCATTCCCAGCAGAACCGCAAGGCAAGCTCCCAGCCGGTTCGGAGAGCTTGCCTGGTTCAAGTTGCCCGTGACTTAAAATGAAACCAGATCATCTCCCACCTTGAGCAGATTTCAATCGTGGAGGATCAGGTCGGATGCGCCGCCACCGAAGGACACAAGCCTCAGGTATCGAGAAGCCCTCCCACGCCTGGTCTTAACCTCCTGACCCCGTGGAATAACCGAGCGCAACGTGGACTGTGCACGGCTCCTCCGACCGTGCCGGAGCGGACTGGGTCAAGGGGTCCACGGAGGTCTCGACACTGACCGAGAAACAAGTTCACTTCGGAGGCTTATCGGCGTGGGTAGAGATCAGGCAGCAATGCTACAGATCTATGCAATGAAACAGATACATGACACTTGACCATACACAAGGAAGATGCTCTCAGACTTCGTTGACCGCCATAAGACAATTGAGGAACTGGACGGGGATCAGTGGCCCGAGCCTTCCCGGGACAGCACGTCTCTGGTTCGTGGCGTGCATGCACTGAGACGTCGAGCTATCAAGGACCTGTCCGTTGAAGACATGCGCCGGCTGATCTCCCAAGACGTCGGTCTCCAATGGCTTCTGCCTGTCGCTCTGGACTTCCTGCGTGAAACGGCGCCGAACGAAGCGGAGACAGGATGGTACGACGACGATTTGCTCTCCGCGGTATTGACCAGAAGTGAGAGCGTATGGAGGGAGGCGCCGCATCTCGCACGTCACCTCGACGAAACGGTCCGGATGCTCACAGACCTTTCCGCCTATATTCAACAGGAGGTTGGGAACTATAGGTCCAACCTCTCGGACCTCCTTTGAGGCCAGCCCCTATCAGGGCGACCCGCTTCTCTCGCTGCTCGGCCTGGCTTCCAGTCACTGGGAAGCAACACACATTGATGGAGAAGCGGGTCCACAACGGCCACTGGTCACTCCGCGGTGAACAGCTCCGTCGCCTCGGTCGCGTGGACTGCTCGCTGGGCCCAGATCTCCAACTGGTCGAGATCCGTGCAGGTCCCGACGCGTTCGCGGACGTCGTCGGGCACTGGGATGCCTCGCCACTCCAGGACACGGAGGACCATCTCGGCCTTGGCTTCAGCCCGGCCCTGTTCTCGGCCCTCCTCGCGCACCTGCTCGGCCAGCGGGTGGCGCCAGAAGTACTGGATCGCCGTCATCAGGTCCCTCCACATCTGCTTCGCCTGGGGGTCGGCCAGGCATGAGTCGACGAACTGCACGAAGACCGCGGCGCTGTCGGGGTCGATGGTCCGCAGGGCGGATGCCAGGGATTCCAGTATGGCCGGAGCCCGCGGGCCACGCCCGTGTGTCATCGCCGAGAGCACCGCGAGGGGTACGTCCCGTTCGGCGTGACGTTCGTCAGCGATCACCGGCACGTTCTCCGGGCCGAGCACCAGCGGACGCACCGTCAGCGAATCCCAGCCCGGAATACCGAGCCGGATCGGCCGCGAGGCCCATTTCGCCGTGGCGCTGCTCTGAGTGATCACGATCAGCACCGGCTCGCAGCGGTACTTCTCATACAGGTAGGACAAGTAGTACGGCCAGCTCCCCCGTTTGCGGTCGTCCGCCTTGCCCTGCGACTCGACCACGAGGAGGTACGTCCCCTCGTCCGTCTCCGCTCGCAGCAGCGTGTCCACCCTGCGTTCGACCGGTTCGATCTCCGTGAGGTCCACGTTCAGCGCGGCGATCTCCCGGGGTTCGGGGAACGGTACGTGCAGCACCTTCTGTAACGCCCGCGTCAGCAGCGCCGGATCCTTCTGGAAGATCCGGTGCAGCGCCTCGTGCGACGAGCCGACCATCGGCTCTCCTTTCCGTACGACCCCGTACGCCGTGATCAACGAGCTACGCCGCCGCGAGTTCGCACCACACGTACTTGCCCCGGTCCCCGAACCGGGCCGACGGCTGCCAGCCCCAGTACTCCGCGCAGGCCGTCACCAGCCCCAGCCCTCGCCCCTCCTCCAGGTCCAGGGCCTGCTCCAGCGGCCGTGGCGGTGGCGGCGGCTCCGGGTCGGTGTCCCACGCCCCGATCCACACCGGGCCCTGCGGCGAGCGGCGCACCCTCAGCGCCGCCGGCCCCTTGGTGTGCCGCACCGCGTTCGACACCAACTCCGCCGCGAGCAGCTCCGCCGTTTCCACGAGGCCGGGCAACCCGTGCAGTGTCAGGATCACGCGGAGCGTACGGCGGCATACCGTCACCGCTTTGAGGTCGTTGGGGACGTAGAGCGTGTAGTCCCACGTCTCGTGCTCGGACATGCGTCATCAACTCCGGTCGGTGAGGGGAGATGCAGGGCGCGGTGGCATTGCCGCAGCCGTCGTGGCAGGAGGGCGCGGTGCGCTTCCGCATCTGCGTGTGCATCCGTCACTGACAGTAGGGCCACATTTTGGGACGCCGCAAGCTGTTGCCGTAATCTACCCCTCGAACGAGGCACTGTCTCAGGGCAGTTGGTGAGCCGAGAGAGGAAGCCATGCCGCGTAGGCAGCAGCCCACCGCTCGACAAGAACGTCTAGGCACTGAACTGCGGAAACTTCGCGAAGCCGCGGGACTCAAGGGGCGCGAGGCAGCCGCGCTCCTCGGTACGGACTCGGCCCAGATGAGTCAGATCGAGGCCGGAACCGCCGGCGTGAGCGAGGAACGCGTACGGCGGCTCGCGGCTCAGTACTCCTGCACGGATGCCGCCCTCATCGAGGCGCTGGTAGCGATGGCGACCGACAGGACGCACGGCTGGTGGGAGGAGTACCGAGGCCGGCTCCCCACACCGTTCATGGATTTGCCCGAGCTGGAGCATCACGCCAGCTTCCGATGGGACGTGGAGTTCCTGCACATGCCGGGCCTCTTGCAGACCGCCGAATACGCCCGCCTCCTCTTCGGCTATGTGAACCCCGAGTTCCCGGAGAGCGACGTGGAACGCTGGGTGGAACACCGAATGAAGCGAAGGGTCATCATCGAGCGCGCGGAGCCCGTTCCGTACGAGGCGTTGATCCACGAGGCCGCGCTGCGCATCAGGGTGGGAGACCGACGCGCGGCACGGGATCAGCTCGGCCGTGTACTGGAACTCTCCGAAGCCGCACATGTGACTGTCCGCGTCATCCCCTTCGACCTGGACGGTTTCGGCGGAGCCGGAAGCGGCATGGTGTACGCGGGCGGTCCGGTGTCCAAGTTGGACACCATCGTCCGCGACGGCCCCGTCGGCCCGGTCTTCATCGATGCCGAAGCTCAGCTCAGCCGCTATCGAACGCTCTTCCGTAGGGTGGAGGCGGTGTCGCTCGACCCCGACCGGTCGCGTGACTTCATCCACCGCCTGGCGAAGGAGCTGTGAGCATGCCGACCCCCGACACCTGGAAGACGTCTTCCTACTCCGGAGGCGGCCAGGGGGATGCCTGCGTCGAAGTAGCCGACCTGGACACCCACATATCCGTCCGCGACTCCAAGGACCCGGCGAGAGCCGTCCTCACCTTCCCGGCCTCGGCCTTCGCGCCCTTCATCGGCGCCCTGAAGGACGGCCGCTCTCCCGGGGCGGACTGATACCCGCCCATTGATGGACATTACATCCGAGAGTCACAGATATATGCGCGAATCGTAACAGCGCCCGCGCTTCCTCGATCGCCCCCCTTCCCCGCCGCAAGGTGTGGGCGTGCGGCCGACCGGTCGCCACCCGTACACCGCACTCCGCATGCCGCGTTCTGGGACGCGGACCGCGGGGTGTGCGCAACCCTCGCGAAGGGGGACCTCGTGTCCGTGTTCGTATCCGCTTCCGTAACCCGCCGCCGTGTCGCCGCCGCCGTCGTGGCGGCCACCGCCGTCGTGGGCGCCGTCGCCCTGCCGGCCTCCGCCGCCGACCGCGGCCACGGCCGCTCCGACCACTCTGACCAGTCCGGCCGCTGGGACCACTCCGACCACTCCGGCCACTCGGACCGCTGGGGCCGCTCGGACCGCTCGGACCGCTCGGAGGTGGCCATCAGCGGCGCGCAGTACCACGCGTCGGCCCGGTACGACCGCTCCAACGCCTCCCTGAACAAGGAGTGGGTGGAGGTCACCAACTACGGCGGGGGGACGGTGAATCTGGACGGGTGGACGCTGTCGGACGAGGACGGCCACACCTACACCTTCCGGCACTACCGGCTGGGGGACCACCAGAGCGTGCGGGTGCACACCGGTGCCGGCCGGGACCGCAAGAACGACGTCTACCAGGACCGTCACCAGTCCGTGTGGGACAGCGACCACGACACCGCGACCCTGCGCAACGACCACGGCCGCTTCATCGACGCCACCTCCTGGGGTTACGACCACCGCGGCCACCGCGACGGCGGGTGGCACGGCGGCCGGCACTGACCCGTACCTGACCGCGGGTCGGTGAGCACCGGTACCCGCCACGGCATACGGCAGCCTTCCTCCCGGCCCCCGCCGCGGCATGCCGCAGCCTCCTCCCGGCCCCCACCCCCCGGGGGGGGGGGGGGGGGGGGGGGGGGGGGGGGGGGGGGGGGGGCGGCGGCGGGGGGGGGGGCGGGGGGGGGGGCGTCGGCCGAGGCGGGGGCCGGGGCTTTGGTCGCCCGTGGAGTGGGTTCGGCGGGTTTGATGGGGGGCTCGGCGCTCTCGGAGGGCGCCG